>JAUIHP010000025.1 GCA_030431975.1 bacterium
GGCGTGCCGTTCGCATCCGTAGTCGCCTCCGCCAATCGTCACATAGCTATGACTATGCTCCACATGGCTCAGGCTGCGTGCGGCCCCGGATGACACACTCTGACGCGTTTCAGCTCGAGAAAAATTGACGAATCAAGGCTAGTCTTCGCCTGCGAATTCCGATATTCACCCGCCCAGTACCCAGTCACCGAAAGAACAGTCAAATCTCATATACATCTACTGCCTGCCACCGCCTGTATGCGGAATGCGATTACTAACGGGCGTCGTGACGACAGCGAACATTGAAGTCCGAGCTGAGGACGGCACAAGTCGGGTGCCTGTGTTCGACAACGCAGAACTTCTCGGAGAGCCGGTCGACGAGATCCCAGATGGAATTGTCCTGAGGGTCATCGAAGAGAAAGCCGCTTCGTACCTAGTCGAGACCTTCGACGGCGAGGCGTTCATTTCTCGTGAGCACACTCAGCCTACAAACTAGAAGCCCGGCCTAGGCCCCGCTTGAACGTCGCAGACCGAAGCGTTCACGCAGATTCGCGAAGCGGCGTCTGGAGCCAATCGGCCGGAATTCGGAACGTCCGGCGTCATGCAACTGGAACCAACTTGCGGCGCCGACGGCAGCTCTCACAAGCCTGAGCCGTCAACTCGGCGACCGGCGCATCTTCTCTATGCGCCCGGAAGCGGGGCGCGCATCGTTTCCGGTTAACGAAGCTTGAACTGCAAGGCAACGGCGGCTTCGTTTCCATTCGTGCCGGAGACGGACGTGAGTAGGGAGGCATTGCGACTCACCTGCATCTCTTGCCAACCGTCCGTTTCGATCAGAAAGCCCGTGACCCCTCCGACCGCGGTTCCAAAGAGCAGGCCGACAAAGCCGCCGGTCACTTGCACTGCTGGAGAGACAGCTGCGACAAGGAAGTCGCTGCCATCACTGGAAGGTTCGACTTTGGCAAGGTGCCATCCGGCGACCGCACCGACGAGTCCCCCGATAACCAATCCCGGGACGACGTGGTTCTTCCGCGTTGCGACATCCAACCGCGCGATCCGATCTTCAGGGATACGGTGAACGATCTCGGTCGCCTCGTCGACGACAAGCCAGTGACCCTGATCCCGACCAACGACCGATCCCACGATCTTCAGACCCGGAAAGTCGTGCGCTGACTTGCGGACGAACCTTGGGTCCTTTGGAAGAGAGCTTGGGTCAATGGTAGGTCGAGGCTGATCGAAAGCTGGGGTCGAGCGGGTTTGCCGGTCACTTGAGCCGATCTCGGGACCGTCTGCTCGCACCCACACACGAGTCCGAAACAGACACCCATTCAGGTCCTCCTCTTCAGCGGTTGCCGGAGGAGCAAAAGCGACACAGAAGAGGAGAAACGCGACACCAAAGATTGGCTTCCTGAAGGCGGCGGGCAGCGGGCTGGGACTCATGGGACCTCCGACTTGTGGGAGACTGTTGACTCCGGTTGTCACCCTATCGACGGAGACGAGGATTCAGAAAGCTGCAGTGGTGACGGATTGGACGAAATCTGTCGCGCCGGAAGATGCGTCCCATAAGAGGATCCGGAAGGTCACTTGGGAGTGTGCGCTGGTGTTGTGGCGGTGTTGTGCTGGCGGGTGGCCGGGTGGCATCGGAAGCCATTCGCCGGCTGAAAGGCGGAGCCCAAACCGGGATCGGCGACCGAAAGCGCACTTGGCAGTAAATGGTGGAGGCGGCGGGAATTGAATCGGAGACCCAGGGAACGGCACCTGGTCACAAAAGAGCTCCAAAACTGGTGCTCCTCCTGAGCAGAACCTCACTAATCGACCCAACAGCACTCGGTTGTCGGCGATCACCCCCATCGAATCAGCGACTGAACCCGAACGGAGTCAACACTCCGCCGGACACCAAGAGCGTGCCATATGTGTGCCAGGGAATCCTCTGCCGGAGGGCCTGCCAGCGGTCGTGATTTCCGGTCTCCGGGATTGGCACAAGCTCCCTGCCCATGTCCGGACGGCTGTTGAGGCGCTCCTGAAGAGCGCCATGGACTGAGTCAAGACAGCTGAGACCTGGGCGACAGGCGACGGAAGGGTCTGCCCACAAGTAGACGGAGGCGGACTCCTGAGAGACAGGCACTCGAACTGTCCGTCCACGTCGAGACCAGTCGAAATGCTCTACTTGCTCCGCGCAAGACTCGAGCTTTAGCTCTACAGCTCCAGCACGCCCAACGCGGCCTACTACACCGTCGCCAAGTTTTGGCACAGCACGCGCGCCCCCTCAGCCACTCAGCAAGGACATCCCGATCCGCGTCTCAGTGATCATGACCGCTGTGATCATCGTCGGCATCGTGATCGTGATCGTGATCGTGATCGTGATCGTCACCGTGGTCATCTCCGTGACCACAAACACAAGCATACTCAAGGTGGTCGCAGCCAGGGCACTCCGCGAGATTGAGATTGAGACGAAGAGTTGTCTTCTCGGCTTCGGGGGTCATCCGAATCTGGATGACGGTCGGGATGTTGACCCCCTCCGGAAGCGGCTGATCGGACAGAAAGAACTGCTCCTTCTTCTCGAAGACCATCTTCGTCGGCGCCGTTCGCTTTCCGCAATACGCGCTGATGGATTGGGCACCTGGCTCCAGAATCGACCCGTCCTCGCCGAGGAATGTGATCTGAATCTTCCGATCCTCGCGAACGAAGAGCTCGGCATGGGGAACGATCTCCTCCAGGAGTCTCCCGTCGTTCGGACCGACAGCCGGCTGGTCTTCCCGCATCATCTCGGTATCGGAGACAGCTTCCACCTGTGGGTTCTTGGGGGCATCTTCACCGTAGCTCCTCACGGACGAAGCGACGAGAGCAATGACGAAAACGACAAACACTCTGTATCTCATGATTGGCTCCTTCTTTCCAAGATGTAGTTGTTTCAATGGGTCGCGGGCGCCTTTTCGCGCACCGCTTTCTCGGCGGCCTGACGCCCGAAAGTCCAGAAGACGGCGGGCGTGACCCCAAGCCCCAGAATGGTCGAGGTCACGAGTCCGCCGACGATCACTATGGCAACAGGATTGAGAATCTCCTTGCCCGGCGCGGTCGTGGGATCGCTGTCATGAAGACCTGGAACGAAACCCATGTTGAACACCAGTGGGAGCAAAGCGATTCCCGCTGCCAGCGCAGTCATGAGTACCGGGACGAGTCGTTCCTCGGTCCCACGTTGTATCATCTCTCGCGTGAATCCGTATCCCTCGTGCCGCATCAGGTGCAAGTAGTGAGATATCATCATGATGCTGTTCCGCGCGGCGACCCCAGCGACCGCTATGAACCCGACCAGGGTCGCAATGCTGATGTTGTTCAGCGTGAGATAGGTCAGGACAATGCCCCCGATGAGAGCGAGTGGAATGTCGCAGATCACCTGTGCCATGAAGACAGGAGTCCGGAAGAAGTTGTAGAGCAGAAATGCTATGACGAGAAGCACGGCGAGCGAAAGTAAAGCGATTCTTTGGCTGGCGTCTCTTTGCGCTTGGTATTCGCCTTCGTAGCTGACGGAATAGCCCTCCGGAATGTGCACAGTATCTTCGACCTTCTTCTGCAATTGCTCAATCGCTCCGACAAGGTCCTGCGTAGTTGGCTTGATGCTGACGACGAAGCGGCGTCGCGTATTCTCGCGAAGGATGTTGTTTGGCCCGGTTGCGTTGCGAATGTCGGCGACGAATTTGAGCGGAATGAGCTGTCCGCTTTTGGTGTCGATGTACATATCCGCAAGTCGTTGCGGGGATTCACGCCAGGACTCCGGAAGGCGCACAACGAGATCGAAGATCTTCTGACCTTCGTAGACCTCGGTCACGACCTCGCCTCCGACGAAAGCTGCCAGTTCCTCGTTCAAATCGCCGGGCGTAACGCCGTACGCAAGCGCGCGCTGTCGATTGACTTCAATTCGAAGTTGCGGAATGGGCGCCTGTTGTTCTCCGGTCGCCTGTTCGAATCCGGGAATCTCCCGAGCCAGGTCTCGGATCTCGGTTCCGATCCGCCGGTTCTCGTCGAGGTCGGGACCAAAGACCTTCACAGCCACGGGAGCGGAGACCCCGCTTAGCATGTGGCCGATTCGATCCGCCAGAGGTCCGCTGAGCGCACTGAATGTCCCGGGCAGACTTCGCATCTTGTCTGTGATGTCTTGCAGAATCTCGACGCGCGGACGCCCATGGCTAGCGAACTCGACATCGAACTCGACTGTGGAAACGGGCACGACATGGTCGCCTCGCTCGGCTCGACCAAGGCGTCGTCCCACTCTTTCGACCTCTGGGATGGAAAGCAGTAGCTTGTCTGCCGCGGCCGATATCTCATTGGTCTGTTGGAGGGAGGTCCCTGGCGACGCAGTCATGGCCACGAGGGCCGTTGGCTCGCGGAATGGAGGAAGGAAGTTGTTCCCCATCTGCGAGTAGAGCGTCAGTGCCAGCGCGAGGAGCAGACCCGCGATGCCCATGGCAATGAATGGTTGATCCAGCGCCAAACGGAGCCAGGTTCGATTCAGTACGTGTTTGAGGCCCCTGACGAGAACCCCGTCTCGGTGTTCCTGGTTCGACCGTGGACGGAGAAGGAGGGACGCGAGGACGGGAATGACCGTGAGCGAAACCAAAAACGAGGCGGCCATACTCACTATCGTCGCGATGGCGATCGGCGCAAAGAGCTTCCCCTCCATTCCACTCAGTCCGAGCAGGGGGAGGAATACGAGGATGATCAGAACTGTGGCATAGAGAATCGAACCGCGCACTTCCGCGGAGGCCTCCGCGATTACTTTCAGTTTCGAACGTGGATTGGCCTCTCGGGCGTTCTCTTTCAGGCGTCGAAAGACGTTTTCCACATCGACGATTGCATCGTCGACGACCATTCCAATGGCGACAGCCAGCCCGCCCAACGTCATCGAGTTGACGCCCAGGCCGAAGAGATTGAAGACCCCGAAGGAAGTCGCCAACGAGAGCGGGATGGCAGTGAGGGTAATGAGTGTCATCCGGACGTTGAGAAGAAAGAGGAACAGGACGATGGCCACCATGATCGCCCCGTCGCGGATCGCTTCCTCGAGATTGGAGATCGAAACATCGACGAAGTCCGCTTGGCGGTAGATCTGCGTGATCGTGATTCCCTCCGGGGCCGCCTCCTGCAGCTCGAGCAGAGCCTGTTCTACGCGTTGCGTGAGGTCGATGGTATCGAAGCCGGGTGACTTCTTGACGCTGAGAATGACACCGAACTGGCCATCGACGGCGGCGTCTCCTCGCATCGGTTCGATGTCCCAGATCACGTCAGCAACATCCTGGATGCGGACGGCACGGTCGTTCTCATGTCGGACCACGGTGTTCCCGATCTCATCGAGATCGGTTGTCATGGCGAGATTGCGCACCATCGTTTCCTGCGCCCGTTTCGTCAGGAACCCCCCGGTTGTGTTGCTCACCGACTTTCCGGTGGCCTCTCGGACTTCCTCGAACGTGATCCCGAGTGCGAGCATGCGCTGTGGATCGGGCTGCACCTGCACCTGCTTGACGCCACCTCCCATGGCGAGTACCTCAGCGATCCCAGAGATGCTCTGGAGCCGGCGGGCTAGCGTCCAATCGGCGTAGGTCCGGAGGTCGCGCGGATCGATCTTTCCTGTCGGATCAGTTACCCCGACAAGCATGATGTCACCCATGAGCGAACTCACCGGGGTCATGTAAGGCGTCACACCGTCCGGAAGTTCTTCCACAGCCCCCGAGAGACGTTCCTGGACGAACTGGCGGGCCTGGTAGATGTCCGTGTTCCAGTCGAACTCGACGAAGATGAGGGAGAGTCCGACATCGGTAGTCGTTCGGAGGCGACTCACCCCGTTGACGCCCATGAGTGCGTTCTCGAGAGGGATGGTGACGAGTGTCTCCACCTCTTCCGGTGCGTAGCCCGTCGCCTCGGTCAACAAGGTCACTGTCGGTTTCGTCAGGTCCGGGAGTACGTCAACGGGCAGCTCCATCGCGCTTCGCACTCCATAAAACAGCACTCCCGCAGCCAACAGCAAGACCACTGTCCGCTGCCGAAGGGAGAATCGGATCAGTCGGTTAAGCATCTTTGACCGGCCTCCTCTGTGGCAGCTCGGTAGCGCCGGAATCAGGTCGTTCCGAAGTGGCTGCAGTTCCATCCTCTTCCGCCAAACTGATCAGCCGCGTGATGAGCCGGGTATCGCGGGCATGCTTCAGCCCACTCAGGACAAGGAGGGCAGCAAGAATGACAGCAGCAAATCCCAGAAAGAGTGTTACTGGCCCTCCTTTGGCGCTCCCTGAAGACGCCCCAAGCGCGGCCTCTTGGGTTGCGTTCTGGTTTGCCGTCATCTCCGAACCGTCTTCGTTGTGTTCATGCCCGTGGGCAGCATCAAGAGCCTCTCTCAAAGACACACTTCCGCTGCTCGCAGATCCGAGGAAGTAGGATCCGGTTGTGACTACCCGATCTGCCGGAAAGAGTCCGCCTACGATCTCGACGTACTGGTCATTCTGGGCCCCGGTCTGGACAGGCGACTTGATGAAGGCGTGAGGTAAGTCGAAATGCTCGACGTAGACGACACGATGGGCTGGATCACCTTGCACGGCTTCCCGTGGCACGGCGAGGACATCGGAGCGACTTCGGGTGATGATGGAAAACTCGGCCCGCATGCCCGGCCGGAGGTGAAGCTCCGGATTCTCGAGTAGGAAGATGGCGTCCAGCGTCCCCGTCGACGCGTCGGCCTGCGTCCCGAATCGGATGAGTTCTCCCTCGAAGAGTTCGTCGGGGAGAGCCGCCACGCGGATGCGTGCCTTCGAGCCAACCTTGACCCGCCCGGCCTCCTGCTCGGGCACGCGAGCGATCGCCCAGACCTCTGTAAGATCCGTGATGTCGAGGAGTTCATTCTCCGGCTCGACCGGCTCACCTTGGCGAACGTGACGTTGAATGACCGTGCCGGAGATCGGTGCGGACAGCGGGATGATCGGCGGCGGATCGCCGGGAAGCCGACTCTCGACTCGCACAAGAACATCCCCTTGTCGCACCCGGTCACCCGGAATGACGTTGACCTCGACCGCACGCCCTGAGATACGGCTACTGACGACGGCGTGATGGGTCGGAAGGTAATCGATCCGCCCGATGGAGAAGACCACCTCCTCGAAGCCGATCTCGACCGCTTCCGCCATCTCCAGGCCAAGGTTCTTCACCGCGATGTCACTCAGGACGATCGTATCCTCGGCGCCTTCGATCGGAGGCTCTTGGCTCATTGCCGGGCCGACCAGAACCAAGCTGATCAGCGCAACTACAAACAAGATCGTGAAGTTCTTCATGAGACCCCGCTCACGGTTTGGCCACAGCGGCGACGAAGCGCACGCGGGCGTGATGAAAGTTACGAAGAGCATCGATACGAGAGGCCCCGAGTTGAAGCTGTTGCTCACGGGCGCGGAGAACGGCCTGGAGGTCTCCCAATCCTTCGCGGTAGGCTCGCTCCGCGTCCGCCGCCTGCTTGTCGGCAAGAGGGAGTAGCTCTGAGGAGATATTGAGGAGTAGCTCGTTCCACTCGACCATCTCTCGTCGCGCCGTCTCGGCTTCGTGGCGAATGTTGTGGGCAAGAGCTTCGAGTTCCCGCCGTTTCCGTTCGGCTCGTGCTTCCGCGACCTGGATCCCGCCTTGATTCCTGTTCCAAAAGGGCAGTGGCAGAGAGACGCGGAACCCCAGGCTCACTTCGCTTTCCAGCCCCTCGGGAGCGTCCTCCGCCCGGTCGAGGGCGACCGCGATTCCAGCTTCGATGTCGTCGAACCGGCGTGCCCGTTCCAATCGAACTCCGATCGACGCGGACTCGGCTTCCAAAGCCGCGGCCTGGTACCCAGATCGCCTCTCCGGTTCGATCAAGTGAGATGGAAGCTCGGCAGGCAGGAGTTCGCCCAGAATGTTCACGGATTCAAACGGGTCCATGCCAAGAAGTGGCTTCAGTCTTCCGGTAGCAGCGATCTCATCGGCCCGAAGTTGGCGGACTTCACTGGCCAGTCGGATAGCCTCCAGGCGAGCCTGGCCGGCATCGATCGGCGACAACTCACCGCGCGCCGCCACCTTGCCGACGAAGTCGGCAAACTGGTTGGACAGCTCCGCCTGTTGGCGTCGCAGTTCACGCTGTTGACGAATTGCCAGGACATCCACTAGCGCAGCCTGAGCTTCCGCGACAAAGTGGCGCTCTAGGTCCGCGATCTCCGCTGAGGCTACCTCGGTTCTGAGGTTGGAAATCTCAGTCTCGAGGCCCAGCCGACCCGTAAGCGGAACGCTTTGGACGATACCGACCTCCGTCGTTCGCTCGCGAAAACCGCCGCTTCCGCTCAGGCCAAGCTCGATCGCCGGGTTGGACCAGCGTCCTGCCTGGACCTTCCAACCGTTGGCTTCCTTGACCTTCAGACGCACTGCGGCAAGGTCTGGGTTGTTCCTGCGAATACGTTCCGGAATGCTCTCGAACGTGATAACGAAACCGGACGGATCTTCGGCCGAGGGGTTCTGCCCCTTCGGTTCCGTTCCGCGCGCCTCCGTCCCCAAGCCCAAAAGGCATGTGACTGTCGAGACGCACAAGGCAACGATAGTTCTTTGGATCATGACGCGGACTTACCGACCTCCCCACATACAAGAGCACGGGCGTTCGAGCCTGTTTTTCGGCACTTTTTTCCGGATGTGATGGGGGTAGAACCGCAGCCGTCCGACCGGCCGAGAATGCATCTGCCGATGCTGACAGGCGGAAGGGCGCTCTACGCCGAGCGAAACCTAGGTCCGCTAGGCGATGGGGGGGCGATCCAATAGAAAGACCAGAGGCTCAAGCGGAGCGGACCAGAGGGATTCCCGCCACGTTTCTCCACCACACAGTGGTTGGATCCACTCGTCCGCGTTGACGAAGAGTCCAACGGCGGCGCCGGAGCAGATGCACTGATGGTGGTGGTGACTTTGCTGGTGCTCATGGGGACCGGGCGGGCACTCAGAAACCTCTTTGTGGGAACAAGCGGTCGCTTCACCGAACTCGCAAGCACACTCTGCCGGTGCGGAGACGAAGACAGCATGAGATCCCCGGGCGACAATCTCGTTGCAGGCATCCGCCTCTACACAAGGATCCAAGTCCGCGCAAACCTCGGCATCGTCGCACGGCGTCTCATGGCCCGGACCCCATCCAAGATTGGGCAGGGAACCGGCCATTACGGCAGCCACTAGGACGACTCTCAAGAGGATCTGCATAGTCATAGGTTTACATTGCCAGTAAGTACGAGGTTCCGTCAAGGGCGACAAACATGGGTCGCGGCGCCAGGAATAGCCTTCCGGTTCAGCCTTGCGGCTCGGTTTCCTATTGAGGGTTCGGCAGTTAAGGCCCAGAGGTTGACTCCAAATGTTCGCAGGATTGTTCGTGTTTCGACAGAGCGGATAGCAACCGAGGATCCTCCAGGCTCATCAGTCCACCAGATTCTCGGTCTGGACCCTATTCGGCAACGGCCATCATTGCCCAACACCGCTCTTCTGGAGGCCTCGGCTGTCGAGCGCGCTGCCGAGAAGAAGCCCGCCGACGTATCCAGCCAGCGTGAACTTGAGGAGCTAGCTCTCCGAAGCCCTCCTCGGAGTCGCCCTCGCGTTGCTTGTCGATTGACACGCACATTCGACTGCCTACCGAGGCCCGGTCTCTTCAACGAGCTCGCGGAGCGGGCGACCGCAGGCAGCCTCGAGTTCTATCAGCATGAGCGCCGACGCTTCGGCCCATTCGTTCGCGTCTCGCCTTGCTGCAAGCAGTCGTTTCTGGGCTTCAAGGACCGAGAGAAACCCCGTCTTGCCGGCGCGGAATGCTTCCCGCGCAAGCTCCAAGCTCGATTCTCGAAGCGGAGTGATGTTGTCTCGGTATGCGCGCGCCGTTTCCAGAGTGGAGATAAGCCGTTGATGAGCAGCGCGCACCTGCTGGTGTGTCTCAACGGTGAGCGCATCGAGAGTTGTCTGGGCTTGTTGGTGTCGGAGCTCGGCCCTGGCGACTTGGGCGCCGTTTCGATCGAAGAGAGGAAGCTCCATGTCGAGCCCCGGCCCTATCTCGTGCTCGCCGCCTCGCGACTCGAGCTCGACCCCGCCTCGCAGTTCGCGAAGGAACAGTCGCTTCTCGAGAGAGATCTCCGACTCAATGGCTTGCATGTTCTCTCTTGCGGCCCGAAGGTCGAGCCTGTGCCGGGTGGCGCTTGCTATCAACACTTCAAGGTCAACGCCCGTGTCAGGCGGCGGCGCGAGTGGGGTCGTGAGCGAGAGCGCCTCGGGTCCGACTTCTAGGCCGAGAAGCGTTGCGAGCCGGAGCTTCTTCTCGAACTCGTGCAGGCTTGCAGACCGCAGTCGTACCTCTTGCTCGACGTGCTCGGCCCGCGCAGCGTTCGCCTCGGCCTCTGTCGCCGCTCCCGCTTCTTGCCGAGCCAAGGTGAGCTCGAGGAACTCACCGGTAGATACGAGATTCTCTTCTTCAACCAGTCGAGCACCCGTGGCCGCTACGGCTGCGACGTACGCTGCCTTCGTGCTGGCAACGAGTTGTGCAGAACGGTGAGCTACCTCTAGAACGGTGCGCTCGAGGCGCTGCTCCTGAACGCGCTTCCTCGCAGGGCGGTGCCACAGGTCGATGAGGTTCCAGGCCAGCCGAGCTTCAAGGGTCGTATCGCCGTCACCATTCGGGAACCGGAGGGCTGCCCCGATCGAGGGATTCGAAAGGAGACCGGACTGGACGACCTCAGCACGAGAGATGCCGATTCCAAAGAAGGCCGCCTGAAGGTCCCTGTTGTTCAGAAGCGCAATCTCGACCGCTTCGTCTGCGCTCACCCCGCCAGCCAAGCGGCTCGCAATCTGTTCCTGTGCGTGCGGTTCCTCGGGCGGCACAACAATGAGCCTGCCGTCGGTGGCGGCTGCCTTGGCGGCGTGGTCGCTTGCGCGGTCGTAGTCGGCCGTGGGGCGGACCGAGGCGCACCCAGTGACGACCAAGAGCGCGGTCGAGAGGAGGGCGAACACCGGTCTATGATGGCGCATCGGACACCTCGGTCACTAGCTCACGTTTCGGAGCTGTCAGCATATAAAGGAGCGGGAGCACAAAGAGCGTGAGGATTGTCGATGTGAGCACGCCGGCGACGACCACCGTTGCCAGCGGCCGTTGCACCTCAGCGCCGACGCCAGTGGATATCGCCATCGGAATGAATCCGGCGGCGTCGGTGATGGCAGTGGCGAGCACGGGGCGCAGGCGCTGCTTTGCAGCCGCTGTGACGGCCTCGACAAGCGGCCGTCCCTGTTCCAGAAACGACCGAATCGCGGCCACGAGAATCTGTCCGTTCAGCACGGCGATGCCGATGAGGGCGATGAATCCGATAGCGGCGCTCACGCTAAACGGAATCCCGCGGAGCCAGAGCGCGAACACACCGCCCACCGCCGCGAACGGAATGCCCGTGTAGATGAGGAGTACCTCTCGAAAGTTCTTCAGACTGAAGTACAGGAGCAGAAAGACGAATACGAGGGTCATGGGCACGACAATCAAAAACCGCAACTTGGCCCGAGCCAGGTTCTCGAATTGGCCGCCCCAGTCGATGACGTACCCTGCCGGCAACGTGAGTTCTTGGTCGATTCGTCGCTGGGCCTCCTCTACGAAGGACGAAACATCGCGGCCACGGACGTTGCATTGCACGCGAATGAGTCTCCGCCCCCACTCCCGATTGATCGTGGAGATTCCCTCTTCCTCTGCCACGTGTGCAAGCTCCCCGAGCGGCAGACGAAGGCCGCTGGCTGTCGGGATAAGCGTGTTCTGCAGGGCCAAAACGTCCCGCCGGTGACTGTCGGGCAGCCGCGCGGCTAGTGGGAACTGCTTCTGCTCCTCAAAGACGTCTCCGACGCGCCGGCCGCCCACAACCTCTACGAAGTCGAGCACGTCTGCGCCAGACACTCCGTGGCGTGCGACCGCGTCAGGGTCGACGCGAATACGCAGCGTTGGTTGGCCGGTGATCTGGTCAACGGCAATATCCGATTGTCCTGGGATGTCAAGGAGGATGCGCTGCACGTCGTCAGCGACGCGCACGAGTTCGTCAAAGTCGTCGCCATAGATTTTGATTCCGAGGTCAGAGCGAATCCCTGAAACCATTTCGTTCAGCCGCATCTCAATGGGCTGCGTTGCGACGATGTTGAGCCCGGGCAAGTCGTCGACTTCCTCCTGCATCGCAGCCACGAGTTCGGCCTGCGTGCTGGCCTTTGTCCACTGCTTGCGCGGATGCAGGGAAATAAAGATGTCAGTAAGCTCCAGGCCCATAGGGTCGGTGGCCACCTCGGCGGTTCCGATGCGGCTCCAGACATGGCGTATCTCATCTGGAAACTCTTCGAGCAGGAGCTTCTCAATCTCGGTGTTGTATCGAACGGACTCGTCAAGCGATACGCCAGCGAGGCGAATCGTGTTCAACACGATGCCCCCTTCGCTCAGACGCGGAATGAATTCGCCGCCGATGCGGGTCGCAAGGCCTGCTGCACTCAGGACGCCGACGAGAGCGACGCTCAGGGTCATCCACCGAAACCGTAGAGCGCCATCAAGTAACTTGGAGTAGGTTGCGACGAGCCAGGTCGCGAATCGACCCTCCTTCTCGGTTGGGTTTCGTGGCAGGAAGTAGTAGCCAAGCACCGGCGAGAGCGTCAGCGCGAGAATGAGAGCGCCGACAAGGGCAAATATGAATGTCCAGGCCATGGGCCGGAACATCTTGCCTTCCATCCCCTCGAGCGTGAGGACGGGCACGAACACAACAGCAATGATGGCCATTCCGAAGGCGATTGGTCGGGCCACCTGGCGCGCGGACGCAAGAACGATGTCGAGTCGCTCGCGTGGGGAGAGTCGGCGGCCGAGCTTCCGTGTGCGTTCAGCGAGGCGCCTCATGTTGGATTCGGTCATCACGACCGAGCCGTCGACGAGAATGCCGAAGTCAATGGCACCGAGGCTAAGAAGGCTTGCGGCGATAGCGAAACGATACATACCAATGACCGCAAAGAGCATCGCGAGCGGAATAACGATGGCAACGAGCAGCCCGGCGCGGAGATTGCCAAGCAGGACGAGGAGCACGACGACTACGAGAAGCGCCCCCGCGACCAGGTTGTGTTCGACGGTCCCGATGACTTTGCTCGTAAGCTCTGTCCGGTCGTAGACAACGTCAACGATGACATCCTCGGGCAGTGACTTCTGAACGCTCGCCAGGCGGTCTTTAAGCCGCTCCGTGACAACCTTCCCGTTCTCGCCCATGAGCATGAACGCCAGTCCGAGAACGACTTCCCCCTGCCCGCCGGCAGATACCGCGCCGCGCCGAATCTCGTGGTCGATTCGGACATCTTCAGCGACGTCGCGGATGCGAATAGGAACGCCATCAAATGACGACATGACGATGTTCTCGATCTGCTCCAACGTGGATACACGTCCGAGGCCGTGCACGAGCTTCGACTGGCCGCCCGAGGTGAGAACCCCGCCGCCTACGTTCTGGTTGTTCCGCTCAAGGGCCGCGAATACGTCGCCTAGAGTAAGGTTGTACTTGAGAAGCGCCGCGGGTGACATGATGACGTGGTACTGCTTCTCGTGCCCCCCCCAGGAGTTCACTTCCGCAACTCCAGGGACCTTCCGTAGCTCGGGCTTCACGACCCAATCATGAAGCGTCCGAAGTTCCTCGAGCGTCCGGTTGGGGCTTTCTGAGCGGAGGACGTAGTGGAAGACCTCCCCGAGTCCCGTCGCGATTGGGCCAAGCTGTGGGCGCTCGATGCCTGCGGCGAGAGACACGGAGGAGAGGCGCTCGGTGACATACTGGCGGGCGTCGGTGATGCTGGTGTCGTCGTCGAAGGTCGCTACGACCTGTGATAGTCCAAACTTCGATATCGAGCGCACGTTGGAGAGACCGGGCAGCCCGCCGATGGAGAGCTCGACGGGGAGCGTAATCTGCTGCTCAACCTCTTCGGGGTTAAGCGCCGGCGCCACGGTGTTGATTTGAACCTGGACGGGAGTGGTGTCCGGAAACGCGTCGACGGGCGTTCTAAGCAGAGTGAAGGCTCCGCCGCCGACAAGCAGGGCCGCAAGGAGGAGGACGAGGAGTCTGTTCTGCAGGGAGAGTTGAACGACGCGCTCAAGCATTGGGGATCTCTGTGGTCCTAGTCATCAACACACCCTGCGCCGAGCCGCGACTTGAGGAACTCCGACATCGCTGTGAAGGCCCCCTCGACGACTACAGACTCGTTCGGAAGGAGTCCGGCGGTCACGGCAAAGACGTCGTCCACGGAACGGGCAACGACAACCCGCCGCAATCCGAAGAGATCCTCTGCGTGCTTAACGAACACGTAGGGTTGGTTCTCGAAGTGCTGCACGGCGTCGACCGGCACATTGAGAACGGGGCCGCTTGACGATAGAAGTACCTGGGCCTCGCCGAACATTCCCGCCTTCAGGCGTTGGTCCTCGTTGGGAACGACCGCCCGGGCGCGCACCATTCGGCTTTTTTCGTCGATAGAGGTGTTAATCCACGTGAGTTCTCCGCGAGTGCTGAGGCCAGGCACGCCGCTCATGGTGGCCTCGACCGCGAGACCGTCCTCGAGGAGCTGGGCGCCGGCGGCGGGAACTGACAGTGAGAGCCACATCGTTGCGAGGTCCGCCAGAGTGAACAGCGCCGTCCCTGGCTCAACGGCCTCGCCAACAACTGCGTCCCTCTCAACCAGAGTGCCCGCGTACGGGGCGCGAACGAGAAGAGTCGCAGAGGCATCGCCGGTCCCTTCGACACGCTCAATCTCTCGCGCGGAGAGCCCGTAGTTCACTAGACGCTGCCGCGCGGTGCTGAGGGCAAGCTCAGCGTTTCTGTGCGCCGCAGCCGCCTCCTGCAGGTCCTTTTCTGACGAGATCTTCTTTGCCGCGAGACCTTGCTCTCTGTCGAATGAGACCCTCTTAAGCTCCGCATCGACTGCAGCGGAGACAAGCGCGGTCCTGGCGTCAGCAATATCGGCAGAGTGAAGCTCCACGAGAACTTCGCCAGCCTCGACCTCGGAGCCGACGTCGGCAAGAACCCGCCGCACGATGCCCGGGGCGAAGGGCGTGATTCGGGCTACGGCGTTCTCGTTGTACTGGACCTCGCACACGGCCGAGACGCTCGCTTGCACCTCGCTCGCTTCTGGAGAAGACGTGCGCAGTCCAGCTTTGGTGGCTGCTTCCGCAGACTCGAAGCGCACCTTCAGCTCTTGGCCGGGCTCAAGCTCCGCAGTTCTTTGCGGCTGACAAATGCCGCACTCGAGCTCTGGGACCTGGTGTTCGTTGCAGAAGAGCTCGGCGGAAGCACGGTCGTTCGAGGGAGACAGGACCGAGGAGCTGTTCTCCTTGACGGGTGCCTCGCTGTCCGCTTCCTTGAGCTCCGGGTGGCAGAGGAAACACTCGTCTTCGTAGAGAAAGTGCTCCGCGCAGTAAAGGCGAACCTTGTCCTCGAGCTGTGGCTGGCAAATCCAACACCGGTCTTCGTAGCGAGCGTGCTCGGAGCACCAGAGGCGCCCTGGCTCGCGTTTGCTGGCGTCGCAGATGAAGCACGTGTCACCGGCCTCCGAGTGACTGTGGACTGCGGTCACCTGGCTACCTTCGCCACCCACCCCTTTCTCACTAGGAGGAGAGCCATCGCCTCCACAGCCCGATGCAGTAGCGAGTAGCAGCGTACAGGCGAGGAGAGCCCCGAATCTGCGAACGCTGGAGAAGTTGGGCATAAACCCTCCTTTCGGGTTGCGGGCCGGGGATGGACGAGAGAACCCCGTTCTTGCGCCGACCCTTGTGAGCATAGTATACTCGGATATATGCACAACTCTACAAGTATCGACACAAAGGGCTCGGTCGTCAACGGCAAATGGCTCAGCGGCGCCTTCAAGGCGCTCTCTGACCCGACCCGCCTCCGAATGGTCCGGCTTCTCGCTGCAAATCGTTCCCAGTTATGCGTTTGTGAGTTTGTCGACTGCCTCGAAGAGCGGCAATACACCGTCTCCAGGGGGCTTCGGCTCCTTGAGCAAGCGGGACTAGTTGAGGGGCAGAAAGATGGTCGCTGGGTGTACTACTCGCTGGTCCAGGGAGATGACACCACGGCAACGTTGCTTCACGACCTCGTCGCATCAGTCTCCGGCGACGAGGTGTTTTCACTCGACCAGAGCCGCTTCGAAGGGCGAATGGCGCTTCGAGAGGACGGCCGCTGTCGCGTGGGCATTCAGACCGAAGGACTCGTGGAGCGATGATTCTGGAGGGTAAGAACGTCTCACTCGCTCCGGGAGGCCCCTCCCTGCATCAGAGTACGGTCCTTTCCATGCCGGCTCGTCCACTGCCACTCCCGGTGCGAACCGCGTGTAGAGCGTCGGTATCAGCACTCTCGAGATGCCCTCAGTGAACCCAGAAACGGGCTCCAGGTAGTACCGTCTGCTACCGAGTCCGGCAGCCGGCCGGGAGCAACTAGTGTAGGAACATGACCTTTCGAGTCATGCGCCCTACGCCGCTTGAGAACCGAACGTAGTAGACGCCTTCTGCCACCTCGGCTCCAGATGCCTCACGACCATCCCACACGAACTCCCCTGCCCCATCCGCTTTCGCCAGGGAAGCTTTTTGCACCTGTCGTCCCCGACCGTCGAGCACTTGGGCAACTACTGGTCTATCGTCCTTGACAGGTCATCTGGAATCGGACGCTCTGTCTGAAGGGACTCGGTGCCGGGACAGAGACCCAAAAGGGGCCGCTGGAAGCATCCACACCGCTCGTCCCGGTAACGCCCACGGGAACATCCGCCGTGCCGAGAACCCGTTGTTCGGAGAGGTCAACGTTAGTCGAGATGAACCATGTGGGTCCCCGCTTGGGCACCCCTGACTAGCACGTCAAACCGCTCGCCAGGGGTCACCACGAGTCCTTCCTCATCGAAGGACCGGGAAGGGTGCGTCCATCGCTCGACAGGGCGCTTTGAACGGTACCAAGTAGGTCGCTGTGGCCATGTCCGCGATGCATGAAGAGATGCACGAACGGGCACGCAAGGAGGACAAGCCAGGGAAGGGCGCCGAAAAGATGTGCGGGTGCTCGGCGAAGAGAAGGAACGCGGCAATGACCACGAAAACGGCAAGCGCCAAGACTGTCCGCAGAGCCCGTTTCTTCGAGGGTCGGTCGTTGTAGTCCTTCATCTCGTTCTCTTGTTCGTTTCAGGGTCGCCAAGAGACCAGCAGGCCGCGCTAGCGTCCGGGGTCACCTGCTTCCGCGAGGACGACGACTCTCTTCCAGCGAGTGCTCGTGAAGAGTCTCGCCCCCAGTCAACTTGGCCGGACCCGAGAGGAGAGGGGTGCCCTCGAGAGGGAGCTTCGTTCGGAGGCGGAACCAGCCGTTTGATGATACGGCGTAGGACGGACTCCTGGAGTTCCAAAGCCTGTGGCCAGCTGTGCCTGCCCGTATGGGAATTCCCTGAGTACCGGCTCGTCCTGTCCCTGTGCGATTCTTGTTTTAACATTCTTTTTTGGTTCGGCAGGTGAAGGGGAGGCTTCTTCATCACCATCTGTTACTAACGCATCAGGAGGCCACGCTATGCTCCATCGGATCGGAATTCCGGAAGGCTTCGGGCTTGTCCCAATCCTCATCGGAGCCACCGCCGCCAGCCTACTCGCTGGAAATGCCCTTGCCGAACGGCTCGCGGTCGATCTCTACGTACGCCCGGGAACCCTCGCCACAGTGGACGGCACCGTGCTCCCCACCCTCTGCTACGCGGAGCAAGAAACCGGGGACGCCGAGCTTCCCCCGCCTGCATTTCGTTTGGAAGCCGGAGATACTTGGGAGGTCACTCTCCACAACCAAGATGATACCGCCCACGGAATCGAGGTCGTCGGTATCGGCGGTAGCTCTTCTTCGGTCGCACCTGGGTCGTCCGAACTCTTTGTCTTCGACTTCCCCTCATCGGGCACTTTTCTCTACCGCGATCCGGTGGCCTACCCGGTGAATCAGGGGGTGGGGCTGGCCGGAATAGTCGAGATCGCGGATCCCGGAGCCACCCATGACGCGGACTTCACTTGGCTGCTCATGGATCACTCTGAGGAATGGATGAATGGGGTGGAGTCCGGTCTCTCGATCGATACTGCTGTCTATATCCCGAACTACTTCACCGTGAATGGTCTCTCCGGGGCCGATACGAGTGGCGATCCTCGCGCCCATATCACCGGCCGGGTGGGCGATCAGCTGCTCATTCGCGTCGCCAATGGGGGTCTCCGAATCCACACCCTTCACTTTCACGGGTACCACGTCGATGTCATGAGCCGCAACGGCGCTGAGTTGGCCGACCCCATCTCCAAGGACACCGTCCCCATCCCCTCGGGCGAAACGGCCGAGCTCATGCTTACGCCCCACCAGGGCGGCATCTTTCCAATCCACGATCACGTCGTCCTCTCCGTGGCCGCGAATGGCGTCTATCCCCTGGGTATGATCGTCTTCACCGACATTCAGGAGTAAGTCATGATGAAGCAGCTTGAGATCTCTTTCCCCTTTCCGGGGAGCCCAGCCATCCTGACGTCCGGCCTGGTTCTCCTCGGCCTACTCGCCGGAGGCGCCGATGCAGCCGACGTCCACTATGACCTCACTTCGAGGATGAACGGCCAGGCGACCCTGAGCGACGGAACCTCGATCAACACCTGGGGATTCCGGTTGGGCAGGCAGGGCATGGGTGGCCCCGAAGTTCCGGGCCCGGTCCTTTATGCCAACGAGGGGGACCGAGTCTTCCTCCATTTCTTTAACATGTCGCCGGAAGACCACACCATCCATCCCCATGGCCTCGATGTGGACCAAGAAAACGACGGCGTACCACAGACCTCCTTCGCCGTGCCCATGATGGGCAGGTACACCTACGAGTTCGTCGCACCTCACGCCGGGTCCTACAACTACCATTGCCACGTGGAGACCATCGTCCATCTCCAAATGGGCATGTACGGCGCGATCAACATCCTGCCCCCGGATGGCTCGAACCATGTCTACGATGGTGGGCCCGCATTCGACTTCGAACGCACCTGGATCACCGCCGAGATTGATCTGGCCTGGAACACCTCGCCGGGCAACAACGACCTCACCATCTACGAACCCGACTACTTCCTCGTCAATGGCAAGGACGGTCCGGATGTCGCAGGTGACTCCTATACCACATTCGATCTCGATGGAAGCGACGTAGCGCTGGTCCGGATCGGTAACATGGGCTACCTCCCGGTCCGCTATGGGTTCGATGGGCTCGTGACCGAGGTCGTCCAGAGCGACGGACGCACCCTCCCGCAGTCCTTCCCGGGCGAGGGGCTCCTCGTCACTCCGGGCGAACGGTTCGACGTTCTCGTGAGCGGCGGCCCGGCTGGCGTTCAAAACATTCACCTCGAGTACTTGGATCTCTACGACGGGCAGGTTCTCGGGACGGCCGACATCCCGGTAAACGTGACCGAAACGACTGGAGTCGACACTCCCGACGCGACGGCTGCGCTCTGGGCTTCGGCTCCGGCTCCCAGTCCCTTCCGGGAGAGCGTCCGATTCGAGCTGACCCGCGCCGACGAAGCACCCCTCCTCGTTCAGGTACTCGACGTGAGGGGGCGCCTATTGACGCAGTCCACCCTGGTTCCGGCTGCCGGATCCGGTGAATTCGTGTGGGACGGCCGTGATGCAGCCGGGGAGCGGGCCGCCGATGGGATCTACTACGTGCGGTTTTCTTCCGGATCCAACTCGCTCACCCGGAAGGTCACTCTGCTTCACTGAGGCGGCGGGGGTCCAATCCTCCGCCGCTGGACGGGCCGCGCAAGCTCCCCCTGACCTCGGACACGCCGAAGTAGACTTTCTGGCAGAATGCCCAGGAGGTTCTCATGAAGCGTTCCCGATTCACGGAAGAGCAGATCGTCGCGATCCTGAAGGAGGGCGATGCCGGAGGCACGATCAAGGACCTGTGCCGGCGCCACGGGATCAGTCCCGCGATGTACTACCAGTGGAAGTCGAAGTACGGTGGGATGGACGCCTCGGACGTGAAGCGGCTGGATGATCTGGAGCGGGAGAACGCCAAGCTCAAGCAGATGTATGCCGAGCTCTCCCCCGAGAACAACGCCCTGAAAGACCTCATCCACCGAAAGCTCTGAAGCCATCAGAGAAAAGCTACCTGTTCCGAAGCCTGGCCGAGGTCCGCGAGATCACCGGGGAGTGGCTCCGGATCTACAACGAAACGCGGCCCCACGATGCTCTCGGCAGAGTCCCGCCGAGCGTGTTCCGAAGGAAGATCGAACCCTAAATGTGCCGCGCCTGAGTTTCCGCCGATGTCAGCATGTGACGTGTCAGCCTGAACGGGACAGAGCCAAGGTTTAGCACAGAGGACGATAGTCCGGTCACCGGGAGAAGCTATCGACTGCGGAACAAGACTGGCGCGAAGAGCGCTTCGTGAGGTAGAAATCTAAACACGGAGTGGGCGGTTATGAACCGACCGCCAATGGCCGGTTATGAACCGACCGGTGACAGCGTTCTGAGGTTGCGGGGCGTCCGTTCCAGCCCGCCGGAGATGATTTCGGTTCCTCTCAGGGCGACGCGCTAGGGTGGCCGGCGAACCCGGTTCTCGTTGTCGTGGGAGAGCTCCGAGACAAGTTTCCAACCGTGCCACCGTGCCACGCCCGGTGAAGGCAGATGCCCCCGTCCTGGCCAGCGACTTCCAAGGCGACACCTGGCCTACCACCGAGTGACTAGCCGGATATCGAGGGCCGACCATGGATCAAGCTGTTATCGCACACCCAGGTGATCGACGACAGAGGACAGGGACCATGGCTTTGTACCTGCCGAACAATGCACGCTGTCCCAAGCAGGAGCAGTGTCCGAGAGCTGCTATCGAGGCCGGAGCGCCTACAGGATCAGCTTCAGAGAGCTCACCACGAAGCGCTCGTTCTCGATCCTCCCTTCGACTTCGGCCTTCCGGATAGCGTTGCAGAAACCATCCTCTGCATGGGCATCGCCATGATCGTCGATGCTAGTGCCGTCAACGTAATAGGCTTTGCCGTCGATGCGAACCGCGAGATCACAACCGTCCCCAGAGAGGCCAAACTGGCATTGACCACACGCTGCCTCAACCACCTGACGAATCTCCCTCGGTCGCTGATTCTCCATGCTTCCTTGCTCCCTTTGGGCACTCTGCTGTCCACGATCCTGCTCTCCGCACCCCATCTCAAAAACGAGAGAGGAGCAGATCACCAAAAACCAGATTGCTCCCGGGCACTGATTCAACTGTCTCGCTGCCTTCAAGGTTCGGCCTCCCTGGTCTTCTCAAGAGATCTCGTACTTCTCCAGGCGGTAACTGAGCACATGGCGCGGAATGCCAAGATAGCTCGCGGTTCGGGTACGGTTTCCGCCGTGTTTTGCCAAAGCGCGAACAATCACCTCACGCTCAAGATCTGGTAGGGAGAGGCCATCGTCTGGAAGCGTTCCAAGAAGACCAGCAGGCCCTCCCTGGGCCTTCGCTTCCTTTGGCGCTTCAGACTGCGCTCGGAGGCCACCTTCGCCTAGCACATCGGATTCCCGAAGCAGCACCATGCGCTGACAGACATTTGCCAGTTGGCGCACGTTCCCCGGCCAAGCCCGCTGCATCAACGCTCGGATCAACCCCGGGCTCGATCGCACCGATGCCCCCTGGGAGTACTTGCGAACGAAGTGATCCCAGAGCGCTGGGATGTCTTCCTGTCGCTCGCGAAGCGGGGGAATGTGGACCGGTATGACGTTTAGCCGGTAGAACAAATCCTCCCGGAAGTGCCCGTCGCGCACTCGATCCTCGAGTTTCGCGTTCGTGGCCGCAACCAACCGCACGTCCACCTCTCTGGGCTCCTGTCCGCCAACCACATCGATTTCCCCGGTCTCGATCACGCGCAGAAGCTTCGCTTGTAGGTCTGCCGCCAAGTCTCCGACCTCGTCGAGCAGCAGCGTTCCGCCAGCCGCCTGCAGAAACTTGCCCGGCTTGTCTCTGACGGCCCCCGTGAACGCTCCGCGAACGTGCCCGAAGAGCTCAGCCTCCATTAGATCTCGCGGGATGGCGGCACAGTTAATGGCGACAAAGGCCTGCTCCCAACGATCTGAGTAGGCGTGGAGCGCCTGAGCTACAACTTCCTTGCCTACGCCGCTCTCGCCCGTGATTAGGACCGTAGCATCAGTCGGGGCCACGCGTCGTACCTTCTCGACTATGCCCTCCATTGCGGTGGAGACGTAGACGAGGTCGGTTTTCAGCGTCTTCTCTCGCAGCCGAGCCCGAAGCGTACGATTCTCAGAGAGTAGCTGCCGGCGCTCAAGCGCCTGGTCAATCGTCAGTTTCAGTTCGTCTCGGTTGTAGGGTTTGGTCAGGTAGTCGTAGGCTCCGAGCTTCATGACTTCAACGGCATCCGCAATGGTCCCGAAAGCCGTAAGGACGATGACTGGAACACCGGGGTCCGTTTCCTTCACCCTCCGAACCACTTCCACCCCGTCAATCCCCGGCATCTTGAGATCCGTAACCACAACCTCCGGCCTGAAGGCCTCAAGGGCCGAGAGACCACGCTCGCCGTTCTCGTGCGACTCAACCTCGTGCCCGAATTCCTCGAGGGCAAACGTCAGCACCTCTCGCAGCCCCGCGTCGTCGTCTATGAGCAGGACCCTAGCCATTTGCACCTCGAAGGGGCACTTCCACCTCTACCACCCCGCCCCCACCGGCATCATTCGAGATTTGAATCCTGCCACCGTGCAGTTCGACGATTCGATGTGATATCGCCAGGCCAAGCCCCGACCCCTCCTCTTTCGTCGTGAAGAATGGCGTGAAGACGTTCTCAAGCGCGTCGTGGCTGAAGCCGGGACCCGAGTCCCGTACTCGAAGTCGAAAGAGTCCATCCCGGGCCTCGCAAACCACCCACACGCTTCCACCCGGTCCTGCCGCTTGACAGGCATTCAGAAGCACGTTCAACACCACCTGACGAAGCTGCTCGCGATCGCCACGGATTTGGGGCCGGTCCTTGCCGATCGAGTCGTAGTGCACCTGCGCTGCCTGCCCGTGTTTCTGACCTTCGAGAAGTGTGATGACATCTTCGATTTCGGAGGAGATGGCGAAGTCCCTCTGCTCAAGCCGCCGAGGCCTGGCAAAGGCCAAGAATCGAGCGAGGACGTTGTTCAGGCGTTCCGACTCTTCGAGTAGAACTCGAAGCATCAGGTGTTTTCTATGGTCGGGCGGAAAGTCGTCCGCAAGGATCTCCGCAGAACCCTTTATGGATGCGAGGGGATTCCGGATCTCGTGAGCGAGTCCGGCCGAGAGGCGCCCGACTGCCGCGAGCTTCGCTGTCGTGAGCAACTGGCTCTCGGTACTTCGAAGCTGTTCGAGACTCGTTTGAAGCTCCTCCTGTGCTCTCTTGAGACGGGATACGAGGTATCCCGTAACCAGCCCGACGGCCAGGTAGAGGAACATCTCCAGCAGCTTCTCCGTGTTGCTCGCCGGGTCGCTCGTGATGTGCCCAAAGGCATGGGGGAAGTACGCGAGACAGACAACCCCAGCAGCCAGAAGCCCCCCTGGGAGTCCATGCAGGAACGCAGCGAGGATGATCGGTAGGTAGTAAAGGCGCCGATAGATGTCATGAAGCTGGTGGGCGTGCGTTCCCGTGGAGTAGTGAAGCACGGAAACGATGCCAATCGCCAAGTACACGCCGACGAGATACATGTGCGAGCGTTGCCACTTCACCCGTTTTGTCCTTCCCAGTTCTGCAGGCAGAGGGCCATTCCTAGTGGAGAATATCCCACAGCTCCAGTCATCAGCTTGGAGACTATTCTCCAGTGCTGAGAGACGTCACGCGATCTCTCCCACATCCATTCTCTTTTCGAGAAGCCGTAACTACCCACAATACAACACACTAAAGTGTCTCTCCGCAACCCCCTCGCTGGAGTAGCTCAGTTGGCACGATGCATGCAACGTGCCAGTTTGTTGGCGAACTAGCAGGACACGACACGATGACGAAATGGCACGAACAGTGGATGGAGCTTCCAAGGGACGGATCATGAAGAGCGCGTTTCTTACGAAATCGATCGCCCTGAGTCTCTCCATACTGCTCCTCGTCGTTCCACGCGCGACCCTGGGACCGTTCTGCTCTTGCTTCGAAGCTAGTTTCGCGTGCTGCCGAGTGGACTCGGCTGAGACACCGCCCTCCCAATGCTGCGCCGGACTGGGAGGCCCCACCGCAGCCGCAACCTGCTGTGGACAACTCGCCCCTTCTGGCAAGGCAGTTCCGGAGGCGCTGGCCGCTAGTACCGTCAACGACTCTAGGCCTCACACCCTATCGCCTGCGCTTCAAGGCCCCGACGATGTCTCGCGGCTGCGTCGTTCGAGCCTGCGAGTCCTCGCCACCCCTGGGTCCATTGACCACGGTCCTCCCCTGCCGACCTATCTGCTCTTCTGCTCGCTTCTGATCTGAGGCTCCCCTCTCCACACCTTTTCCCCACTCAGTCGCGTAGAAGCATGTCACCTCCAACTCGACCTAGATGAACTCGTACTCCAAGAAGGAACCGAACCCTATGAAACTGCATCTTCCAACCAAGACCCTCAGCGCATCGGCCCTGGCCCTGTTCCTCTTTCCCCTGGGCGCAGCCATCGCCGCACCAACCTCGAACCCGGCGACCTACCCCATTGACACGTGCATCGTGTCTGGAGAGGCCCTCGGCGAGCATGGTGACGTCGTCATAAAGGAGTACGCCGGCAGAGAGGTTCGATTCTGCTGCAAGATGTGCGTCAAGGACTTCGAGAAAGACCAAGCTGCCTACCTTCAGAAGCTCGACCACGCCATCATCGAAGCGCAGCTTCCGGCCTACCCCCTCGAGACCTGCGTCGTCAGCGGCGAGGTCCTCGGCGGCGACATGGGCGACGTCGTCAACTCGGTCGAGGGAAACCGTCTCGTCCAGCTCTGCTGCAACTCCTGCAAGAAGGACCTTGCTGCCGACCCCGCCAAGTTTCTCCAGACACTTGACGCAGCAGTGGTCGCAGCGCAGCTCAAGGACTACCCGGCCGACGTTTGCCCCATCTCCGGCCAGAAGCTCGGAAGCATGGGGGACCCCTACAACTACGTCTTCGCAGGGCGCCTCGTTCGATTCTGTTGCGCCGGCTGCATTGGCCAGTTCAACGAGAATCCGCAAGCCGCCATGGCCAGCGTCCACGGGGGCAAGAGTCCTGGAGCCGCGCACGAACACGACCACAGCGGGCACGAGCACTAGGAGACTCCAACCGATGACCCGCTCGCTCTTACTTGCAGCCCTTCTCTTCGTGCTCCTTGCGGTCCCTGCATCGGCGGACCGCGAAGGCCATGGAAGCCACGAAGACCCAACACTCACCGAGAGGGAACAGGTCACGAACTCCCTCTGTCCTGTTTCGAGCGATGAACTCGTGGACCCGGGAGTGTTCACTGAGTACGAGGGCGAGCGCGTTTTCTTCTGCTGCAAGCGCTGCCGGAAGCAGTTCATCGAGAACCCCGGAGCCTATACTTCCAACCTCCCGCAGTTTGCAGGCGTTGGGCAGGTAGAGCCGCATGACCATGAGCGGGATCACGGGCTCGTAGCAGAGATCTCCTTTGGGGAGCGTGCTGTGCGCTTCGCAGGCAAGTTCCACCCGCTTACGGTCCACTTCCCGATCGCTCTTCTGATCTCCGCCCTTCTCGCCGAGCTCCTATCAGCAACCACGCGGGTTCGTCGGTTCCGTGACGCTTCGCGAGTCTTTGTCCTGTTGGGAGCACCGGCGGCGGCGCTTGCCGCAACTCTCGGCTGGGCCGCGGGGCTCAATGCCCGCTACCCCGACGAACTCGCCCAAGTCCTCACAACCCACCGCTGGCTCGGAACCGCCACGGTGGTCCTGGCGCTCGTGACTCTCGTCGCCTCAGAGCGCTACTGGAGGCACGAAGCCGCTCGTCGGCACCTCCCTTACCTCCTGGCGTTAACTCTCACGGCGATTCTCGTCGGCATCACTGGCCATTTCGGGGGCACGCTGATTCATGGCACGGAGCACTTCACATGGTAAGGCAACCGCCAACATTCACTGTGGCCATAGCCACGGCTGGCATCCTCTTCGGGCTCACCGGATGCGCTGCCAGCAGCGAGAACGCGGCGCGAACGCGCTGGGCCGATGTCCAACACCACCGCTACCAGAGTGAGAGCTCGCAAGCGGAGGTGATTGGCGACGACACTCATGAGATCACGAGTCTCGAGGAGCTCCTCCGACTTGCTGAGTCGACGAATCCGGGGCTCCGTTCGTCGTTTGACTCTTGGACGGCCGCACTTGAGCAAGTGCCTCAAGCAAAGTCTCTTCCAGACCCAAGACTCTCCTATGCCTACTTCATAGAGTCCGTTGAGACACGAGTTGGCCCCCAGCGACAGAAGTTTGGGGTCTCACAGACCATCCCGCTCTTCGGAAAGCTCAGTCTGCGGGGTGAAGTCGCGGTGAGCGCCGCCAATGCGGCCGGCGCCCACTTCGAGGCTGCTCGCCGCGACCTCCGTTTTCGCCTGACGGAGCTCTGGAATGATCACTACTACCTGAGCCGCGCCATCTCCGTCACGGACGAGAACGTCCGTCTTCTCACGTATCTGGAGAACGTAGCTCTCACTCAATACACCGCGGGCAAAACGTCGCATTCCGCTGTCATCCGAGCCCAGGTGGAGCTCGGGCGCTTGGAAGACCGCCTGCGGACTCTTCGCGATGAGCGAGCGCCGGTTCTGGCCGCTCTAAACGCGGAACTCGGGCGAGCTCAGGACGCGCGCATTGCGTGGCCGGACTCCATTGCCACACTCCCAGTAGCACTTTCCCAAGACGAGCTCCGAAACGCACTCCTAAGGGAGAATCCCCAACTCTCAGCCCTATCGTTCATGACAGAGAAGGCCTCAGCTGCCTCAAGGCTCGCGGGCAAGAGCCCGATTCCGGACCTCACCATCGGAGCTGAGTACATCGCCACGGACGACGCCCGTTTCCCCGATGTTCTAGATAGCGGAAAAGACGCCGCAATCGCCAAGGCCACTTTCAACATCCCGCTTTGGCTCGGTCGCTATCGCGCAGAGAAGAACCAAGCAAAAGCGCGCCACTCCGCCGCGGAGAACACGAAGACTCAACTTCAGAATCGACTCCTCGCCGACCTCGAACGGGCTCACTTCAAGTACCGCGACGCGGAGCGACGAGTGGACCTCTACGCCTTCACTCTGCTGCCCAAGGCCAGACAGTCGCTGGAGGTGACAGAGGACTCCTTTACGACGGGTGAGACCGGCTTTCTTGATCTCGTTGATGCCCAGAGAACGCTTCTCGAGTTCGAGCTGGCATACGAGCGGGCTTTGGCTGATCGCGCAACGAAGCGCGCCAAGCTCGAGCAGATCACTGGCATTGACATCGGGAATCAGTAGGTGAGCGGAGGGATTGAGCGATGAAGATCACACAGAACCGATGGGTCCGGATGGGTGGCCTCGCCGTGGCCCTATTTGCCACGTTTTTCCTCGGCCTTTCCCGCCGGAGCGGCCCGTCGGAGGGCGACCACTCGAGCCACGCTTCCGAGGAGATAGAAGCCTCCGTCTGGACTTGCTCCATGCACCCCCAGATCCAGATGCCGACTCCCGGTCTGTGCCCGATCTGTGGCATGGACCTCATCCCGCTTGCTACCGACAGCGGCGGGGCCGATGGGCCGCGCTCGCTCACGCTTTCCCCAGGTGCCCAGAAGATTGCCGAGATCCAGACCACCGCAGTCACCCGCCAAGCGGTCGAAACGACTCTCAGGATGGTCGGCAAACTCGAAGCCGACGAGACTCGTATTCGGGAGATCTCAGCTTGGGTGCCCGGCCGTATCGACCGTCTCTACATCGACTACACAGGGGTCCCCGTTCGATCCGGTCAGAGGCTCTTCGACCTCTACAGCCCGGAGCTCTACTCCGCCCAGGAAGAACTCCTTCAAGCGATCAAAGCCTCGGAGGCGCTAACGAGGAGTGGCCTCGAAAGCACAAGGCGCTCTGCCAACAGAACCATTGACGCTTCCCGGAAACGGCTTGAACTCTGGGGTCTGACAGCGGCTCAGATTGAGGAGATCGAGAAGCGAGGGGAGCCTTCCGACCACGTCACCATCGTTGCACCCATGAGCGGCATCGTGCTCCACAAAGATGCCGTCGAAGGCTCCTACGTTCAAACCGGCACACACGTCTTTGCCATCGCTGACCTTTCGGTCCTATGGCTGAAGCTTGATGTCTACGAATCGGACCTCGCCTGGATGGCGCTCGGCCAAGCGGTCACGTTCGAGACCGAGACCTATCCCGGCCAGAAGTTCGAGGGCACCGTCGCCTTTATCGATCCTGTGCTCGATGAGCGATCGCGTAGCGTCAAGGTCCGAATCAACGTCAGGAACCCGAACGGACGACTCAAGCCCGGCATGTTCGCCCGGGCGATCGTTAGCGCGGCAATCCAGGGCGAGGACGACACAGCCCCGCTCGTGATTCCGGCCTCCGCACCACTTGTCACCGGCACTCGGGCTGTTGTCTACGTCGATGACCCGAACCAACCGGGCAAGTTCCATGGACGTGAAGTTGTCCTGGGACCCGAGGCGGGGGACTTCTTCGTGGTTCTCGAAGGCCTCGAGGAAGGAGAACTGGTCGTCTCCAACGGGAGCTTCAAGATCGATAGCGCCCTCCAGATTCTCGCCAAGCAAAGCATGATGAGCCCAGAAGGAGGCGCCCCCGCCCCAGGACACCAGCATGGAGAGGGTTCACCGGGAGCCCCAACCGAGGTCCGTCGGGAAGTCGAGGAGATAGCGGACGTTCCTCAGGAGTTTCGCGTTCAGCTCGACCAAGTCCTCGGGCGCTACTTCGCCCTGAGCAGCGCACTCAGCCACGACGACTTCGAGGCAGCGAAGACGGCTGCCGCCGGTCTCCCCGGGGCGCTTCAGGCAGTGGACCACACTCTTTTACCCAACGTTGGACATCTCCCATGGGGCAAGGCTCATGAACAGCTTGCGCTGGCGTCGAAGGCGATCGCCACCGCCTCCGACATCGAGACGGCACGAAAGGTCTTCTATGACCTGTCGGTGGAGATGATCGACACCGTCCGTGCCTTCCGAAGCTCTGGCAAGACACCGGTGCTCGTCTACCACTGCCCGATGGCCATGGGTGGAGCCGGGGCAGACTGGCTCCAACCCGCCGCTGGCACGGAGAACCCCTACTACGGCTCGAAGATGTTCAAGTGCGGCTCTCAGACAGAAACGCTCATCGCGGGCTCCGACGCTGCGCCAAGCCCAGCCCACGACCATAACTAGGGAGCCGCAATCATGGACCAACCGACAAACATCCTCGATCGCCTCATCCACTTCTGCCTACACCGGAAGATCGTCGTTGTGATTCTCGTCCTCCTTACGATTGGCTGGGGCCTCATGGTCGCCCCATTCGACTGGAACCTCGGAGACGTTCCCCGTGATCCGGTGCCCGTGGATGCCATTCCCGACATTGGCGAGAACCAGCAGATCGTCTTCACCCGCTGGGAGGGACGGTCGCCGCAAGACGTCGAGGACCAGATTTCCTATCCGCTAACCGTCGCGCTCCTCGGGATCCCTGGCATCAAGACCGTTCGGAGCTTTTCGATGTTCGGCTTCTCGAGCATCTACGTAATCTTCGAAGAGGACGTGGAGTTCTATTGGTCACGGTCTCGCATCCTGGAGAAACTCAACAGCCTCCCTGCGAGCACTCTTCCCTCGGACGTACAGCCCGCGCTCGGTCCGGACGCCACCGCGCTTGGCCAGATCTTCTGGTACACCCTCGAGGGTCGAGACCCGGAAGGGAACCCCACAGGTGGTTGGGACCTCCATGAGCTCCGAAGCGCCCAGGACTGGTACGTCCGCTACGCCCTCATGTCGGCAGAGGGCGTCAGCGAAGTCGCCTCCGTCGGTGGCTTCGTTCAGGAGTACCAGGTCGACGTCGACCCGGACGCCATGCGTGCCTACGACGTGACCCTCGAAGAGGTCTTCGCAGCTGTCCGAATGTCCAACATCGACGTCGGCGCACGGACCATCGAGCTCAATAGTGCAGAGTACGTCATTCGCGGCGTTGGTTTTGTGAAGAGTATCGAGGACATCGAGAGCTCGGTCATCAAGGCCTACGACAATGCTCCCGTATTTGTTCGAAACGTCGCCCGCGTGTCGCTCGGTCCAGCGCTGCGGCGTGGAGCTCTTGATAAGGCGGGTGCCGAGGCGGTCGGTGGAGTCGTCGTCGTCCGGTACGGCGAGAACCCCTTGGCAACCATCAAGGCAGTGAAGGACAAGATCGCCGAGATCGCCCCGGGACTTCCCACGAAGACCCTGCCTGACGGCACTGTCAGCCAAGTCACTGTCGTCCCCTTCTATGACCGCACTGAGCTCATACAGGAGACTTTGGGGACACTAAACACCGCCCTCACTGAAGAGATCCTCGTGACCATCATCGTGGTGCTCGTCATGGTGATGCATCTTCGAAGTTCCATACTCATCGCTGGCCTTCTGCCGCTGGCCGTCCTCTTGTGTTTCATCGCGATGCGCGTGTTTCGCATCGACGCCAACATCGTCGCCCTGTCCGGAATCGCCATCGCCATCGGCACCATGGTCGACATGGGCATCATCATCATCGAGAACATCCTCAAACACCTCGACAAAGCTGACCCCGATGAGTCTCCGATACGCGTGATCTTCCGTGCGTCCAGTGAAGTCGGAAGCGCCGTTCTTACGGCCGTTGCCACCACCGTCGTTAGCTTCTTGCCCGTCTTCACAATGACTGGGCCCGAGGGAAAGCTGTTTCGGCCCCTGGCCTTTACGAAGACCTATGCTCTCGTTGCCGCTGTCCTGGTAGCCATACTCGTCATTCCTCCCATGGCTCAGGTGCTCTTCACAGGTCAGATTCGAGCCCGAATTCTGCGTATCGGCCTCTACTCGGCGCTGGTACTCGTGGGTCTCGTCACGGCGCTCAGCGTGAGCTGGTGGGCAGGCGGCATCATCGCGCTGATCGGTGGCTACCACCTCCTCGAAAGACGCGTCCCTGAGCGCCACAGACGTCACCTCGGCCGATCTGTTAACTGGGTCGCTATCGTTGCGGTCCTTCTCTACCTGGCATCGCACTGGCTTCCCCTCGGGCCCGAAAAAGGCTTCGTTCGCAACACCATCTTCGTCACTGCGCTCATCGGTGGGCTCCTCGGAGCCCTGCTCCTCTTCCTTCGCGCCTACGGCCGAATTCTCGCGTGGGCACTCCGGCACAAGCTCCTTGCCCTCTCTGGGCCGGCCCTTATCGCCGTCATGGGTGGGATGGTCTGGCTCGGGTTCGACGCATTCTTCGGGTGGTTGCCGCAACCGGTTCGGACCTTTGGTCCAGTCTCAACTGTCGCGCACGCATTCCCAGGACTAGGCCGAGAATTTATGCCCCCGCTCGACGAGGGCTCTTACCTCTTCATGCCAACGACGATGCCGCACGCGTCCATTGGAGAGGCGTATAACGTCCTCCAGAAACAAGACATGGCCATGCAAGGCATTCCCGAGGTCGATACTGCCGTCGGCAAGATCGGACGTGTCGAATCGCCCCTCGACCCGGCTCCGATCTCGATGATCGAGACGGTCATCAACTACAAGCCCGAGTATCTCGTCGACGAAGCTGGGCACCGCCTCCGCTTCAAGTACGACCCAGAAGAGAACGAGCTCTTCCAGGACTTGGCCGGAACTCCCGTCCCGGCTCCCGACGGGGAACCGTATGTCGTTCGAGGCACTTTCGAACGAGACGAAAGCGGTGCCCTCATTCCCGACCCCCGGGGCAAGCCGTTTCGACTCTGGCGCCCCGCCCTTGACCCGGACTTGAACGACGGCCGTGCGGAGTGGGTCGGCATCCAGACACCTGACGATATCTGGGATGCCATCATCGACGTGACCGCCATCCCCGGCACTACGGGCGCCCCAAGGCTTCAGCCCATCGCCGCACGCATCGTCATGCTCCAAAGCGGAATGCGCGCCCCAATGGGCATCAAAGTAAAAGGCCCCGACCTCGACACCATCGAAGCATTCGGCCTTGAGCTCGAACGCGAACTGAAGAACATCCCAGCGGTTCAGGCCAATACGGTCATCGCTGATCGCATCGTTGGAAAGCCGTATCTCGAGATCCACATCAACCGGGAGGCCATCGGGCGTTACGGCATCCACCTTGGCACCGTCCAAAACGTGATCGAAGTCGCGATTGGTGGCCGTCCCATCACGCGCACCGTCGAAGGCCGCGAGCGCTACCCCGTACGAGTTCGCTACATGCGCGAACTTCGAGACAACATGGGCGCGCTAAAGCGCATCTTGGTGGCGGCACCCGACGGCACGCAAGTGCCGCTCGCCCAGCTAGCAGAGATTCGCTATGTCCGCGGCCCCCAAGTCATAAAGAGCGAAGATACGTTCCTCCTTGGCTACGTCATCTTCGACAAGAAGCCCGGATCCGCCGAGGTCGATGTCGTCGAACAGGCAAGTGAGTACTTGAACCAAAGGATTGCCTCTGGGGAGCTCGTCGTGCCGGCTGGAGTGAGCTACTCCTTCGCGGGAAGCTATGAGAACCAGATTCGAGCCCAAAAGAAGCTCTCGGTGATCCTCCCGCTCGCTCTTGCGGTCATCTTTCTCATCCTCTACTTCCAGTTCAACTCCGTCGTCACCACGGCCCTAATCTTCTCTGGCATCGCTGTCGCCTGGGGAGGCGGTTTCGTCATGATCTGGCTCTATGGTCAGCCGTGGTTTCTTGACTTCAGCGTCTTCGGTACCTCGATGCAGCAGCTCTTCCAGGTGCACCCACTCAATCTCAGTGTGGCGGTCTGGGTAGGCTTCCTTGCCCTGTTCGGAATTGCCACCGATGACGGCGTCATCATGGGCACCTATCTCGACCAGACCTTCCGCAAGAACACACCAACAACAGTGGAGGCCATCCGCGCGGCCACTCTCGAGGCGGGACGCCGGCGCATTCGGCCATGCCTCATGACGGTTGCCACTACCATCCTTGCCCTCATCCCGGTACTCACGTCCACCGGTCGTGGCTCAGACATCATGGTCCCGATGGCAATCCCTTCGATTGGTGGGATGGCCTTCGTGGTGCTCACGACATTCACCGTTCCAGTCCTCTACGCCGCCGTAGCCGAGTGGAAACTCGCTCTCAGCCGCCAGGAAGGCCCTTCCTTGGACCTCGCACCCCAGGAGTCGTAGGAGAATCGTGATGAAAACCGAACAACGCTCCCGTCATGGCGAACACACTGCGACCTCTGATCCGCCCGCCGGAGGCCGGTCCTACACGTGCCCTATGCACCCGGAGCTGCAGGCGGCAGAACCGGGCTCCTGTCCCAAGTGTGGCATGGCGCTCGAACGGGCGGGCCTACCCGCCGAGGCCACCCAGACCGAGTGGACCTGTCCCATGCACCCGGAGATCGTTCGGAGCGAGCCCGGGAGCTGCCCTGTCTGCGGAATGGCGCTCGAAGCTCGGACGGTTAGCGCGGAACCCGAGGACAACGCCGAACTTCGCGATATGACTCGTCGGTTCTGGTTCGCCGCGCTCCTCACCCTTCCCCTAGTCGTTGTCGCCATGGGCGACCTACTCCCCGGAGCGCCCGTTTCCCGCTTCCTGTCGCACCGTTCACGGATCCTGCTCGAACTAGCGCTCGCAACACCCGTTTGCCTCTGGTCCGCATGGCCGTTCTACGTCCGAGCCGTCCAGTCCGTCCGGAACCGCAGTCTCAACATGTTCACCTTGATCGGCCTTGGAGTGAGTGTCGCCTACGTCTACAGCCTCATCGCCGCCCTTGTCCCGGACCTCTTCCCCGCCTCCTTCCGCGGCGCGGCTGGCCAGGTTGCCGTCTACTTTGAGGCCGCCGGCGTCATCGTCACTCTCATTCTCCTCGGCCAGGTCTTCGAACTCCGCGCCAGATCCCAGACGGGAGCCGCCATCAAAGCGCTCTTGGGTCTCGCAGCAAAGACCGCACGACGAGTCGACGAAGAGGGCAATGAGCACGACGTTCCCCTCGACGCTGTCCATGTGGGCGACCTACTTCGCATCCGCCCAGGCGAGAAGGTCCCCGTTGACGGTGCCGTCGTCGAAGGCCGAAGCACCGTGGATGAGTCCATGGTCACCGGAGAGCCCATCCCCGTTGAGAAGCGACGCGGCGATCAGGTCATCGGCGCCACCATCAACACGACCGGGGCACTTCTCATGCGCGCCGAGCGGGTCGGCTCCGAAACACTTCTTTCACGAATCGTCTCCATGGTCGCAGACGCCCAACGAAGCCGCGCACCCATCCAGAAGCTCGCTGACGTCGTCGCGGGATACTTCGTTCCAGTGGTCGTCGTCATCGCCGCTCTAACTCTGACCATCTGGGGCACTGTCGGGCCCGAGCCCCGGATGGCCCACGCTCTCATCAACGCCGTCGCGGTGCTCATCATCGCTTGCCCCTGTGCCCTTGGGCTCGCCACACCGATGTCCATCATGGTAGCCACCGGAAAGGGAGCAACCCTCGGAGTTCTCTTCAAGAACGCCGAGGCCATCGAGACACTTCGAAAGGTCGGCGTTCTCGTCCTGGACAAGACCGGTACTCTCACCGAAGGCCGACCCGAGCTCGTCACGCTTGCGCCAGTCGTCCCCACCTCGGAGGATGAACTCCTCCGGCTTGCCGCTGGGCTCGAGCGCTCGAGCGAACATCCACTCGCTGAAGCAATCTTGCGCGGCGCCGTTGAGCGCAATGTAGTCCCCGCACCCATCGAGGGCTTTCAGTCCATCACGGGCAAGGGTGTCCGCGGACAGGTCGATGGACGCACCGTCGCGCTGGGAAATGGTGCGCTCATGAAGGACCTCGGTGTCGACACGACTCCGCTTGCGGGCCACGCCGAGGCTCGGCGCCAAGATGGCGAGACCGTGATGTTCCTCGCCGTTGACGGTGAGCTTTCCGGCGCACTCGGCGTTGCAGACCCCATCAAGTCCACCACTCCGGAAGCCATCGAAGCTCTCCAGTCGCTCGGCCTCCGCATTGTCATGCTCACAGGTGACAATCGAACCACGGCCCGTGCCGTTGCCGAACGACTCTCCATCCAATCGGTCTTCGCAGAAGTCCTTCCCGAACACAAGGCCGAGGCCATCCGGAGCCTCCAGCACGATGGACACGTCGTCGCTATGGCTGGAGACGGCATCAATGATGCACCCGCGCTGGCCCAAGCCGATGTCGGAGTCGCCATGGGAACGGGCACCGACGTCGCCATTGAGAGCGCCGGTGTGACGCTCGTCAAAGGTGACCTCCGCGGGATCGTTCGCGCCCGGCGGCTCAGTCAACGGACCATGAACAACATCAAGCAGAATCTCTTCTTTGCCTTCATCTACAACGCCCTCGGCGTACCGATCGCAGCGGGAGTTCTCTATCCCTTCTTTGGGATTCTTCTAAGTCCCATCATCGCGGCCGCGGCGATGAGCTTCAGCTCCGTATCGGTGATCGCCAATTCACTTCGTTTGCGTCACGCGGACCTCGGAGACAGGAGGTAGGGCACACATGGCGCTCCAACCGAAGAGGCTCGCCCTCGCTGCCGCCACTACGGCGATCATCCTCTACATGCTCTGTTGGCACTTCATGGCGCTCGCGCCAGAACTCAGCCTTCAGCTCACAGAAGACATGTTTCACGGCTCCCTGGGCGCCATGACCTGGCGCATGGACGAACGAAGCCACCTCGTTGGAACCGTCCTCAGGGAGGCTCTCGCTGGACTCTCTGTTTGGATGGGCGCCGCTCTCTACAACGGATTCGAAACCTCGCCTCCTGAGACGGGAGACGAGACAACGATGTGACCGACGCGCAGCTGTTCACCAAGACCGCGCCCCATGGGGCGCGCAAGACCCGTAGGAGGAACTCCACGATGTTCACGCGAAGATCGCTCGCACTTCTCGCCCTTGGCCTCTTAAGTACGGCCGTTGCCGCTGCCCCCTCGCTCGCCCAACACGGCGATCACATGGGAGGGGGAGGCGACGACCATCAGCAGGGTCAACACGAGGGCATGGGCGAGCACATGGGCGACATGCATTCAGACGAGATGATGGAACAGATGAGCACGATGATGGACCACATGTCCGAGATGGTCGGGGACATGCACGAATACCACGAACAGCTCGGGTCCATGGAACACATGGCCGGCGCCGACGGTAACCATCACGACGCCGCGATGCACGCCATGGCTCAGGGTATGGAGGAGATGCTCCCGTACATGGACGGGATGGTCAAGCACATGCGCTCATTCATGGAAGAGCCCCACGATGGGCACATGGGCGAGGCGATGGAGGCCCTAGTGAAGCACATGGACACGATGCTCCAGGCAGGCCGAGACGTCATGGCCACGATTCACGGGATGTCTGGGGACCAGTCCGGTCGGCCATCCGAAGCTGGCCACTCAACCCACAACCACTAGGGCTCGAGATGCCCCGCTTTAGCTTTCCTAGGTCCCGTCGCCCTGCCCACCCCTGGAAGCAGATAGGTCTCTCCCTTCTTCTGCTTTTAGGGGCTGCGCCCCCCCCGCCAGTGGCGGCGGGGCCTGCCTCGCTCACCCAGACCGTCAGGTGGCTTCAGCCTGCGGATTCCGCCAACGCGGGAACGTACTGGATCAGCTACACGAGTCTTTCATTCCGCTCCGAACGCTGGTCACTCCGAGGGAGCCTGAGCTGGCTATCCTGGAGTGCAGACTCTCCCACGGCTCCTGCCGCGGATCGGTCCGGGCTCGGTGCCTTCTACGTCGTAGCTGGCCACAGGCTTTGGAACTCGAGGAGCCTGTCCTACGCCGTAACATCAACCGGCTGGCTCCGCCTCCGAACGAAACTCCCACTCGAGGGCAATCCCTCTCCCCTCGGGTCCGGCCAAGTCGACTGGGGGGCGAGTCTCTTCACAAGCACTCGCTGGAAGAGACTCCTCGTCCTCGCGGAAGCGGGGTATCTCGACCTCGGGAACCCCGCTGGCTTTACCTACCGGAAGCTCGCATCAACCTCCCTCTCGGTGAGTTACCGGATACGAGACTTCCCGCTCTATCCACTGGCGTCTGCGCTTGCCTCTTCGTCCTCGCGAGAGGGCGACGCCGCCTATGCGGAGATCTCCGCTGGGGTGGGGCTTGCGCCCACAAGGCGAACCGGTCTGAGCGTGCTCCTATCCAAGGGACTCACGGACGTAACCCCGGACGCTAGCGCGGCCCTGCTGATGTCTTGGCGACCTTGAAACGAACTAGGAGAACGAGATGTAGGACCACAACCACCGCCCTCCCAGGAAACGGACTCTGCGGTCAGTCTTGGCGCTTGCCGGCTTCGTATTCGTTACCGCGTTCTTTCTCTTGGCCGAGCACCGCACACATCTTCTCGGCGCCCTTCCCTGGGTCATTCTCCTCGCCTGTCCGTTCATCCATCTCTTCATGAATCACGGACGTGGCCACGATGACCACGCCGAACCAGAATGGACGCAGCATTGACTCATGACGGACCCGCCTATGGGCTGTGAGGGCTAGTCGCTGTAGGAGTCCGCTCGTGGCTGAGAAATGAGCAAAAGGGGTCTCTGCATGACCCCGCCGCATTTCGCCGAGAGACGGCCTGCTCCAACCGGAGTGACTTCTCGTAGCCTGCGCCAAACAACCAGAGTTCATTGGAAATGGCTTGACTGAGAAACGCGACACCCCGACTTGTCCCGTACGAAGAAGGCCCAGCGACAGCCAACTCACCGTTGAGAATGGCGACGCCGGCGACAGGCGACGGAAGCTACTCACAAGATGATCCGCTGGACGTCATCCTATAGGGGTGGCAGCCTGTAGAGGACACAACAACCTCGAACCAGATGTGGGCAGATGCGCGGACACGGACAGAAACTGACACGAAAGCAGGAACTGGCAATCGCTGCGCTGCTCTCCGAGCCTTCTCAGGAGCGGGCTGCGGGGAGGGCTGGAGTCACCTCTGAAACGCTGAGACGCTGGCAACGCCTTCCGGCATTCGAGGCAGCGTTCAAACAGGCTCGAAGCAAGATATTGGATGACGCCATCACTTCAATCAGCCAGGCGACGGTCGACGCTGTGCGTACACTGAGAAGGAACCTGAGTTGCGGGAACCCATCAATAGAGACCCGAGCCGCACAATGCATTCTCTCCACCGCGTTTCGCGCCAAGGAACTCCTAGAGCTGGAAGAGCGCGTGGGCAGACTAGAAGACCAGGTTGTCGACTGCCGGACCGGTGTGGGAGGTCAAAAGTGACAGCGAGAAGATCGGGTTCACTCAAGCAACGGCTGTCACAATTGGAGAACCGCGCAAGAAACCAGCCGTGTCCACTCTGCTACGGAATCGGAGCGGGGCCCACCGGAGTGATCTACATGCCCGCCCGGGAAGGATCGGAGCCTCTACCGGAGGAGATGGAAAGCCACTGTCGCGAGTGTGGCAGGCCAAGGGGTGTCGTGATCTACAAGCCTGAACTAGAGGCTTAGCTGTACCCAGGGACGGCTCGGGAGCCAAGCGACCTGCTCGTCGCGCAACTGGCCTTCGTGCCACTCCGACTCATCCCACATCGAGGTTGGGTTCAGCGATGCGCACTTCTTCCTTTCGAACGCACAGCCGCAGGCAGCCTGATCGAGATTCGATGAGCCCTTCGATGTCCTCTTCCGTCACCCCGGCTTCTCCGACCAACTTCCTAAGCTCTCGCATGATCGAGAGCTTGTGATCCTTCATCCAACGAACAGGGCTGCCAACGGAACGATCCTCGCTACCCCGGACGGCCACCATCAAGCGGTCTCCATCCACAAACTCCCCGGCCTTTCGTGCCAGTGCCAAGAACATTCGATAGGGCGTCTTCCTGAGTCGAATCTCATGACCTCGGTAGAGCACCTGTTGGGTCCTCGGCTCGAACCGAAGAATCGCCTCCGTCGAGTAACCCCCCTGATCTGTAGCGAGCAAGGCGGCTTGGTCGAGGATCTTCCGCACTTGGGGAACATCGAAGTCCGGGTCTTGCCTCACCGATAGGCAAGCATCTCGAAGCTTCGTGGGGTCCACCCCATCTGGGACGGCCTCACCGCGAGCGAGCAAACGGAGGATTTCCCGAGCGGCCGACCTCGCTTCTCGGAGGTCAGACTCTGCATCTGGATCGTCGGAGAACCAGGACTCGTCGCTCCACCCCGCCCCCAGATCCGGAGTCCACCTCTCTCTCGTCAGATACGCCTCGATTTGACGGAGTGCTCGGGCGAATTGACGGATGTTTGTGCCTAGGGATTCCGAACCCATTTCGTTCCCCGCAGCCGTGGGTAGAACTCGACTTTGCAAAGGCGGCCTACCTGCCTTATCGGCACTTCGCGAGGCTCCGAGATCCCAGACTTCGACTCGCGCCATCGTTTTCGACCTTTTTTCGACCTTTTTTCGACCGCGCGCTGGACGACTCCCCATACCGCCAGGCGCTAGTCTGCGGTCATCGACGAAGGGGCTGGCCGCCGTCGCTGTCGCGATCCAGGAAGCCCCATGACGCAGGATCCCAGTCACAAGCGACTGGGGAATAATGACTTGTAGTCCCAATCGCGGGTTCCGCAGGCGAATCAGACGCAAGAAGGCGAGCTACAACGCTGGTGAGTCCGACCCAAGAAGGTGAGTTCACCATGAGTACAGATTCAGACAGGACAGTCGAGGGCCCAAGGTACTCGGCGCCCAGGACCACAGTCGACCAGCGGGCCACGGACCCCGCAGTGGAGCTGGATCCGTTTCCACTCGACGTACTCCCAGAGGTTCTCCAGGGCTACGTCAGAAGTCACGCCGACGCCTTAGGAGTCCCTCCGCAGTCTGTAGCCGTTCCGCTCCTCGCAGCGCTCGCAGGTGTAGTCGGCAACGCTCGCCGGGTGCAGCTGAAACGGACCTGGACGGAGCCCTCAGTTGTCTGGACTGCGATTGTCGGGCTCTCCGGCACACTCAAGAGCCCAGCGCGCGACGTGGCCATCGCCCCGCTTCGAAGGATCGAGGCTCGTGAGCAGGCTCAGCACCGAACCGATTTGCAGCAGCACAAGAGCGCAATGTTCGCGTGGGAAGCGGCTGGGAGACCGGTAGGACAGAAGCCTGAGCAACCCATCGCAACGCGCCTGATCGTGTCCGACACGACGACTGAAGCCTTGTCAGTAATCATGGAAAGGAACCCACGAGGCGTGCTGCTGGAACGCGACGAGTTGAGAGGTTGGCTCGGTTCGTTCGACGAATACAAGGCCGCCCGAGGATCCGATGAAGCTTTCTGGCTTCAAGCCCATCGAGCAAGTGCCCATACCGTCGATCGAAAAGGCAACAGCGAGTCCATCTTCATTCCACATCTTGCCGTCAGCGTGACGGGCACCATCCAGCCGCAAGTTCTGGCCCGTATGCTGGGCAAGTCTCGCTTCGAGTCCGGGTTGGCTGCTCGCCTGCTGCTGGTCATGCCTCCCATGCCCAAGAAACGGTGGTCCGAGGACGAGGGCGATGAGTCTGCGGATGCAGATGTGGATGACCTGTTCTCAAGGCTCCGTGCTTTGGAACCTGAAGTGGATGGGACCGGGACCGGGACCGTGACACCCGTGGTCCTGCCACTATCCCCCCACGGAAGGAGTGCGTGGCAGCAGTTCTATGACCGTTGGAACGCAGAACCAGAAACTGACGAGTCTGACGCTGCTGCTGCGAACAAGCTCGAAGCATATGCGGCTCGATTCGCATTGGTGCTGGCGTTGGCCCGCGATCCTGAAACCCAGTCAGTGAGCAGCCGCGATGTAGAGGCGGGCGCGGCTTTGGCTTGGTGGTTTCGAAGAGAGATACGCCGTGTCTACGACGAACTCGGAGCCTCGAATGAGAAGCGAGAGCAAGCGGCCCTAACAGGCTGGATCCAGAAGCGCGGCGGAGAAGCCACCCCACGGGACTTGCAGCGTTCGGGTCCAAGGCACTGTCGTACGAGTTCGGTTCGGGCCTACCAAGCCCTCGAGCGTCTCGTATCGGAGGGGCTAGGCAGGTGGGAAAGGAAGGAAACCGGCGGTCGGCCAGTTAAGGCCTTCCGCCTCTTCGATCAACAACAGTCGGATGTCTGAGCTACACCAGATTGCTCAACTCGCGGCGACAATGGCGACACATGTTGGGTTCTGTCGCCTGTCGCCCAGTCGCCATTATCAATGAACCGAAAGGGCACTATGGACGGAACAGACAGACACAGGGAGCCCTCGACAACGTCGGATCCCACCCCGCGGGAGCGTCGAGTCATTGCAGAACTGGGAGAGCTCGGAGAAGGGGCTTGGATCACGGAAAAGGGGTTGGCCGACCTCCTGCAATGCCACACCGCATCGGTGAAGCGAGCCGTCGAGCGAGGTGAGCTGCCGCCACCCGTTCGAGTCATGGGCAAGCCAACATGGACAGCTGGTGTCCTCAGGCGCCACATGGAAGGGCGTCTAGCCGACGCGGCGAAGGAGCACGCGCGAACTCTCTCTCGTCTCAAAGGGCTCCGACCTTGACTTTTGAACAGTGCGTAAGTAGGCTCCGAGTGTGGCGAAACGAACGAAGGCACAAACAAACGCGGACCGCTATCGGACTGGACGCCCGCCTAAGCCTCCCTCCCACCGGAAGAGCGAGCGCGTGATGGTCTACATGACTGAGGTCGAAAAAAGGCGACTGAGTTCACTCGCAAAGGAGCGAGGCATCTCATTGGCAAGTCTCATCATGGCTCCGTGGCGAGAGGAGACTTGATGCCTGGTGTTCGCAAGAAGCCCGGCAGCAACGGGAAGTTCCAGGGCTGGTTCAAAGACAGCGCAGGCAAGCGAAGATTCTTCTGGGGTACGTACAACCGCAAGGAGACCCGTCGCATGGCAGAGTCGCTGGAGGACGAACACCGTCAGGTCGCCCTCGGCTACAGACCGGCGATGTCTTCTGCCGATCGGGCTGCGGCCAGGCCGTTCATCGAGGTACGAGACCTGTACCTCGAATGGGGAACAGCGCAAGGGGGCCGCGGTGGACGCCCATGGAGTACCACGCACGCCCGGATGCGCAAACGATCCCTCGGTTACTGGACGGACCGCCTCAAGCTCAGAACCTTGGGCGACCTGCAAGGCATTCTCGAATCCGTAGAGGCGAGCTTACGCGACCTTCTCTCGCAGGGATTGGCGCCCAAGACCGTATGGGACCATGGTGACGCTCTGAAGGCGTTCTGTAGGTGGTGCGTGGACCGCGACTACCTCGACCGATCTCCATTGGAGCGACTCCAGAAACTCGATACGACACCACGGACCCGTAGGCGGGCGATGAGCCGTGATGAGGTGATCCGACTACTCGAGGCGGCCCCGCCTCAGCGACGGTTGCTCTACGAGGTGGCTTTCAGCTCCGGCCTTCGGGCCGGAGAACTCCGGTCTTTGGAAAGGAGACACTTGGACGTTGCTCGATCCGGGTTGCAGCTCGAAGCAGAGTGGACCAAAGACCGGCGTCCGGGCTTTCAGCCGTTACCTCAATGGCTGATCGAGAAGTTGGCGTTGTTTGCGCATGATCGAGGCGCCGAGCGTGTATACGCCAAACTCAACAGAGGACCCGGGGCCGCTGTTCCAGAAGACCCACTCCTCTACGTTCCGTCGCACCCCGCCAGAGACATGGATCGGGACATGGAGGCCGCGGGCATCCAGAAATGGAATCCTCATGGAAAGATCGACTTCCACGCAGCTCGAACGGCGTTCATCACGTTTCTGTTCGAATCAGGGGCTTCCCTCAAGGAAGCGCAGAGCCTTGCCCGACACTCCACACCGACGATCACCGCCAATACGTATGCGCGGACTCGACCGGAGCGACTAGCGGATGTCACAGAGAAAGTGGGTGAGGCGGTGTTAGGAGATCCGGATCGTGCCGAATGCGTGCCACAGCGAGTCGCCGGAGCGGAAGGCGACTCAGTCAACGCAAGCGACCCCAACGACATGGCCGGAAAGGGAAATGGTGGAGGCGGCGGGTATCGAACCCGCGTCCGAAGAAAGATCCCCAGCGACGTCTACGTGCGTATTCGGTCTTTTGTTCTCGTCCCTAGAACCTCCGACCGTCGGGATGGACTAGGCACCAGCCCCTGGTGTTTCGCCGGCTTCGCGGGGCGCTCCGCCTGGCTAGCCCGAAGTGATTGCGTCTCGTCGCCCCCCTACGGGCCAAGGAACGGGAGACGTCGCAGCTATTTAAGCAGCGAGTGCCATTTCAGTGTTGGCAATTGATTGTTTGTCAGTGGTTTAACGAGGGTACCGACACCTCGACACGCAGTCTCTGCTTCACTTACCCCGTCGAATCCAGTTCGCCCCCATTCTCGGTCGTTGCGGTTTCAGGGATCATACGCGATCGGGGCCACGTACGTCCGCTCTTCTATCCGCTTGGATGCGAGTACCCACGCATCGATTGCGGGCCTTTTGGTCCCGCCGGGCGTGCGCCGCTAGAAAGGGGACAGAGCGAGCGCCTCCTATCCCTCCACGCCATGAGGACAGAAACGAAGAACCTCCCCGGGACATGTCCCAAGGAGGTTCTTCAAACTGGTGCCCCGTCAGGGAATCGAACCCCGAACCTACTGATTAAGAGTCAGTTGCTCTGCCAGTTGAGCTAACGGGGCGACAACTGGGCGAAGTCGCCGCAGAGGGGGAAGATAGGCTCCCGGAACGGCTCTCGTCAAGCATCGCATTACGTGACAACGGTCTCCGGGCTGGGCTAGGGCTGGGCCGAAACGAGTGCGGTCAACGGATCGACCCACCCGCTCCCGAACGCCCACGGCGGCTTCGTCCCGGTCGCGCCGGCTTTCAGCTGCTTCACCGCAACGCGACCGTCGACGAGCCAGCCGTCGATGAGGAGAGCGACACATCCGGCCGCGATCGGAGTCGCCATGGAGGTTCCCGACGCGTACCAAAGCTCTCCGCCGGGATAGGCGCTGAGAATGGTCTCCCCTGGAGCGGCCAGGGAAACCACGCTCCCGGCCCCGGACCACGCAGAGACCTTGCCGTGATGCGAAACGCTCCCGACCCCGACGGCATGGGCCGACGTCGCGGGATAGCGCGCGTCGTCATTTCCATAGTTGCCCGCAGCGGCCAGGACGGCGATCCGGGCGGCGGAGGCATCGATCAGAGCCACTTCCATGGACTCGGATTCGTCGCTCATCGAGAAGCTGAGGTTGATGACGTCGGCTCCGAAATCGATGGCCAGGCTGAGCCCGTGCAGAATGTCCCAAAGACTGCCGACCCCGTCGTCGTTGATCACGCGAATGGGAAGGATCTCGGCGCCGGGTGCAACCTGAACGGCGCAACCCGCCACGTGGGTTCCGTGGCCATAGGCTTCATCGACGAGACCGTCCTCGTCATTGTCGATGCCGTCCGTCGTTTCCGCCGAACTGAGCCCGAGGCCTTCCGGCAGAAGCTGCAGGCGACCGGCCAACATCGGGTGCTCGATGTCGACGCCGGTATCGAGAACGGCGATCGTCACCCCTTCCCCGGTGGCAAACTGGTGGGCATCTGCCAGTCGCATGGTCTCGAGCCACTTCTGTTCCTCGACGACCCCGGGCTGCCAATCCCCCTCGAGGAAACCGACGAGCAGCGTCGCCACCTCGATCAGATTGACCTCGGAGTTCAGGTCCGCAGAGCGGACATAGGGATCCTGGCGGAGGCGTGTGAGATCGAAGTCCTCGGGAATCTCCATCCGAAGAAGCGTCTCTCCACCCGTTGTCACGGCCTCGACGACGGTGAGACCGTAGCGTTCCTCCAGGTAGTCGGGACTGATGGGACCCGGAATCCGGACGACCACCTCGAGCTCGCTCGCGGGGACGAGCACGAGATCGAACTCCATATAGGGAGGCATCTCACCGCCCCCGGTCGGTTCCCATTCTGTGGTGGGATGGGCGGAACTGGACGGCGGGGACAGAGTCGGCTCTTCAGCACAGCCGACCGAGCCGAACAAGACGGAGCCCAACGAAAGGATGAGGCCGACACCGACGACAGCACCCATGTCGGGGCCGAACTCACGGAATAGGCGTCCTCGATCAAAAAGGCTGCCCCGATTCCCCGTTCGGCTCAAACTCACCATCTGACCTCTCCCTCACCCACCTTGCGACTGGCTCCACTGGCCCCACTGGCCCCGACCTGCCACGTACGGGCCGCGAAGCGGCGTTTGGATACACCCAAACTTCACTTTCTTGGAGGGACGCGACACGACCGGCGACGGACAATTGCGGCGGCCAACGATCTCGTCGACCACCGCAGGGAGAACCGGTCTAGAACGGCAGGTCGTCGTCACTCCCGAAGTAATCCGCGGACGATGACGAATCCGACGGCGCGTCGGCGGGCGGAGAAGCCACCGTCTGCGGCGGAGCGGACTGACGGGACATGCCGCCTCCCCCACCACCGCCGTACTCACCTTCGCCACCCCGACCGCCCAGCATCATCATGTTCGAGGCGATGATCTCGGTCATGTACCGCTTCTGGCCCTGCTGATCATCCCAGGAACGAGTCTGGAGACGGCCCTCGATGTAGACCTGCCGTCCCTTGCGGAGGTACTCGTTGCAGATCTCGGCAAGACGGCCCCAGGCGACGATCCGGTGCCACTCCGTCTTTTCCTGGCGTTCCTGACCGTCACGGCCGCCCCAGGATTCGTTGGTGGCTACACTGAAGTTGACGACCGTCTGGCCGCTCGGCGTGTGCCTCATCTCCGGGTCCGTCCCCAAGTGGCCGATGATCGTCGCTTTGTTCAGACTGCGCATGCTTCTGGCTCCCTTTCCTCACCACATCCTCTGTGGATCCACGTTTTGGCCCTCTGTGTGGCCCTCGGTTCGCGCCGGATCCCGACGAAGCGTCGGGCCGGGCCTGTCGGCATCCCCGGACGGGTACCGTCCCCGCCGGAAGATCGACGTTCGCTATCCAAGGATGCGAATACCGTTCCAGCTCGTGGATTACCGTTTCATCTCCTGAACTATCATAAGATGACCCTCATATTGACACCTTTTGTTCCGCTGACCTAGGATTCCCCTCTGCACCAGCTTCGGGGTGTGGCGCAGTCTGGTAGCGCACCTGCTTTGGGAGCAGGGTGTCGGAGGTTCAAATCCTCTCACCCCGACCATTTTGAAGCGGCGCAACGGCTTGTGGAGGATGTAGCTCAGCTGGTAGAGCTCCGGCTTGTGGTGCCGGCGGTCGCGGGTTCAAGCCCCGTCATCCTCCCCATTTTCTTCCCGCCGTCATTGCGAAGACGGACCGAACTCGACGACGGACAGGATTTCGTCGGGTGCGGTCGTCTTCCCGCGATGAGCCAGCTCCTCGGCGGTCTCGATACCCAGTTCGGACTCAATCTGGCTCCACAGTCTTTCGTCGTCCCTCGCCTGGGTCGCCACGAGGCGTGCCCCGTAGCGCTCCACTTCAGCTCTGGCACAGGCCAGCAGAATGGCTGCGCTCTTCAGGTCCCCGAGCCCGCCGCGGGCGAGTGCCAAATGACGAAGAGGCTGGTAGGCGACGACCGAAGAACTCGCCAGTCGAATGCGGAAGGACTTCAGTCCGAGCGATTGCGCTTCCTCGAAGTCCGGAAGCTTGATCGCGTACCCGGATAGAACGTCCAGAGCCGTGGCTTCCGTGTTGGGACTCTTCGCGACTCTTGCGCTCTCCAGCGCTTCCTTTGCAACCTCGATGGCCGCCCGCAGATTCCCCTGCTGAGACTGGATCAGGGACAGAGTGAGGTAGAGCGTGGCCAACTGGACATGGTCCCCAGCCCGCTTGGCCAACTCGATCCCTTCCTTCGACCAGTCTGTCGCCTGCTCCCAGCGCGTGGCCGGGTCACTGTCCGTGAGTGCGACGTTCGCCGCCACTCGACCTAAATTTCCAAGAGACATCATCATTCCAGCCACATCATCATGCCGGCGACGAATGGCCAGGCTCCGTTCGTAACAGGAAAGAGCCTCCGAGTACTGGCCCCGAAGCGACGCCACCGCACCGATCGCATTGACGCACGAGGCGGTTCCCAATTCGTTTCCCAGGGCCTCCTGCATCTTCAAACTCTTTCGGAGTACCTTGTCCGCCTCATCCGGCTGACCGACATGAAGAAGGACGACCGCGCGATTGTGGAGAATCGTCGCCAGCTCCGCCTCTTTGACCGCGGTTCCAGCGGGAAGCGCATCCTTTTCCGAAGCGGCGATCAGATCCAAAGCCTGATCCAACAACTCGAGTGCCTTTGGCAACGCGCCGAGTCCGCGCGCAGCGCCCCCCAGCAAGGTAAGCCCGCGGACTTGATAGCGGACGTGCCCGAGCTCGACGGCTTGGTCGAGAGCGGTCGAAGCGATCTCCTCCACCTCCGCCGCGCGTCCCTCCCGAAGCCGGGCCTCGGCGCGGTTCAGATGGACGCCGCAACGGAGGACCCTCTCCTCTGCAGCAAAACGTTCCACACCTTCTGACGCCGTTTCCGTCCGCCGGATCCATTCGTCGTACCTGCCGAACAGGTTCCAAAACCGGCTGGCATCCAACGTGAGTTCGGCGCAGGCGACCGCGAGGTCCTTCGCTTCCGGTTTGTCGACGTCCACCCCGCGTGAGGCCTGCATATCACGAAGCTGATCCAGCGCGCCGCTCACGTTGTCGTCTTCGAGACGAAACACCTGTGAAAGACGATGGAACTCAGAGATCGGATACGACTCACGGTCCAGAAGTTGGTGGTAGTAGCGGACGAAGGCAAGGCGTGCGCTCGCTTCGTCGCCCACGATTTCATTCTCGCGGAGCTGCTCGCGAGCGTACTCCGCGACCGTCTCGAGCATACGAAAGCGTGAAGGAGAATCCGGATCTCTCGTCGACTCACGCTGAAGAAGCGAGGCACGAACCAGGCCCTTGACGATTTCGAAAGCGCGCCACGGACTGCCCGGATCTTCGAGCCCCACCGCTTCGGCCGTCGCGAGAGTCCAGCTCGACGGAAGCAGGGACATTCGGCAGAGCATTGTCTTCTCCGCCGCCGACAAGCGATCGAAACTCCAGTCGATGACGGATCGCAAACTGCGATGGCGAGCCCCGGATGGTTCACTCGGCAGTTCGATCCGCGAGTCAAGCCGGTCGTTGAGTTCTCCCAAACCCAGAACGTCAAGTTGACCCGCCGCGATCTCGAGCGCGAGCGGAATGCCTTCGAGACGACGACAAATCTCGATGGCGAGCTGTCGCGCTTCCTCGGACTCGGTGATTACAGCCCCGAAGGACTCCGCACGATCGAGAAAGAGCCGCAACGCTGGATTCTCCGGAGAGTCCCCGTCGCCCGCTGGAACGGGGAGCGGCGAAACCGGGATGACGATCTCACCATCGAGGCCAAGCGGCTCACGGCTGGTGGCCAAGACACGTACGCGCGGGCACTGCGGAAGAATCCGTTGGAGCAGCTCTCGACAACGACTGAGAACATGCTCGCAATTGTCGAGCAGAAGAACAGTGTCGGAATCGCCGAGAAGATGCATGACTTGTCCGACCGGATCGTTCCCCGGCTCCTTGACTCCGAACGCGCTGAGGAAAGAAACCAACACCTGATCCGGATGGTCGATCGCGAGAAGATCCACCCACACGGACTCTTCCGCGAGCACCGACAGAGCTTCTACAGCCAGGCGCGTCTTGCCACTTCCCCCAAAACCCGTCAGCGTGACCAGTCGATGCGTGCCGAGACGCTCCGCAATCGTTTCGACTTCCTGTTCTCGTCCGTGAAACCGCGTGAGGTACCTGGGCAGTGAGGGACGGTCCGCACCCCGAGTGTTCAGCGACTGCAAACGATCCCGCTCTTTTCGCTCGATGACACTCTCGACGATTCGGCGCACGGTGCGAAAACTCGTCAGTCTCTCGTCCGTGTTCTTGGTCAGGCACTGCTCGACAATGTGCCGTAGGGGCGCGGGTGTCTGCGCAGGAAGCAAGTCGAGGGGTGCGGGAGAGGAAAGTGTCGTCCGTAGTCGTTCTTCGGCCGTGCCGCCAAAGGCACGGAGTCCCGTAAGACACTCGAAGAGGACACAGCCGAAGGACCAAGCATCCGCCGCAAACGCGTCGAGGTGTGGAGCAGCACTCGGGCGCGCATCACTGCGAATCGATCCGAGTTCGGTTGGATCCGTGACTTCGGACACATCTGCGAACAGAGCCATCGCGGGAGAGGAGCGCACGCGTTCCGGACTCATGTAGCCGGGGGTTCCAGCGACGCCAAGGGGAGTCTCCCTGGGAGAGTCCGCGTCGGGAGAACCGGAATCGGAAGAAACGTCGTCGGACGGAACCTCGGCGTCTGATGACTTCGTTTCGAACCTTCGGGCCAAACCAAAATCGAGAATTCGCGGCCTGTGATCATCCCCCACCATGATGTTGTCCGGTTTGAGATCGAGGTGTGCGATTCCACGGTCGTGCGCGGCCTCCAACGCGCCGGCCACGCCGAGAACGAGCGTGAGCACCTCGTCCGTCTCCATCGGTCCGCTCTTTAGGAGCTCGGCGAGCGTCTCTCCGGAAACGAACTCCATCGTAAGGAAGGGACGATCCTGATCGGTTTCGAGACTATGGATGGTCGCGATGTTCGGATGATTGAGCTGCGCCAGGGTTCGTGCTTCTTCCCGAAACTGATCCAACCATTCGGAGCTTTCCGCAAGTCGCCCCGGCAGTTGTTTGATAGCAACTTCCCGGTCCAGATCCGGGTCTCTGGCCAGGTAGACAACACCCATTCCGCCCTGGCCAATGCGTCGATGAATCTCGTAGCGACCGATCTGGGTCAGGCTCTCGGCCGGGTCGAGCCGCGACGAAGCGGACGGCGGAGGGAACGGCGAAACGACTCGAGTCTCCTGCGCCTCCGCTCCGTCTGCATCCGCCCCGTCTACATCCGCGCCCGCTTCCGAGGGATGGAAGCGCAACAGCTTGAGGGCCGCTTCGAGGAGGGCATCGTCCGGACACGTCGCCCGCAGATACTCCTCCCGGACTTCGGCGGGCAAATCGAGGGCAGTGACGACGAGACTACGGAGACGATCGAGATCGAGGCTCACGGAGGATCCTCTCCGGCCAGGACCGCGCGCAGCCAGAGGCAGGCGAATCGCCAATCGTCCACCGCGGTCTTCCGCGAGATTCCCTGGGCCTGCGCGACTTCCTTCCCGGTGAGACCGCCGTACACACGCATCTCGACACCTTCGGCCATTCGCGCATGACGAGCCGCCAGCCGCTTCAGGGCCTCTTCGAGTTCGAGGGAATCGATCGCAGTGTCCTTGGACATCAACGCGCCTTCGGAGTCGACCCCTTCCAGAAGGACGCGCTGCCAACCCCCGCCTCGCTTCTCGGCGTCCCGGCGTCGGGAGTGATCTATAAGGACCTGACGCATCGCGTTCGCGGCGATGGCAACAAACTGCGAACGGCTTTCCGCGCGCACGCCCTTGGTGTCGACAAGCTTGAGATAAGCCTCGTTGACCAATGCCGTGGGCTGGAGCGTGTGGTCGGCTCGTTCGTGGCGCATCCGATGGACGGCGAGCTGCTTGATTTCATCGTAGGCCGCGGCAAAGACACGTTCCGCGTCGGCTGCGGAAATGGGAGAGTCTTCGCTCGCCGCGAAAATGGCTGTGATGTCCGCGTTCGCCATGATTCCGAGCCTCGAATTGCAGATCGTTGACCAGCCGCGAAACCCGGACCGACTTCTTCTCTTTCCCAGTCCTTCTTCTCTTCCCGGTAGAACCGGGGAGGGCCGACGGTGAGCGGGAGCGAGGACGGTCCGACGTGGATAGGATCCTAGCCCGATCTCTTCATGGAGGTCTACATCAGTGGCGGATGGAGGCCGGGCTCGCGGGTCCGAACGAGGAAGCGGGTGCGGGGTGAAAGGCCAATGCAAAAATGAGGACCGGTCAATCACCTTGATCTCGTAGAATATTCCTGGCTTCGTCCCGCTGCGCCTGTTTCACACGACTCCCGTCGGGTGGCGCCGCCCTCTCAGGGACATGGGAAGTGATTCGGTGGCGATTTCCTGGGTGAAGGAATTGGGTGCGAAGACGCTCCGTGCGGGTCGACCCCAACGTTGACGACCGGATGGGGGCGCCTCAAAGCGCAATATCGGTAGAGCCCGAGCGGACAGCTGCGGCGACCGCAAAACAAACTGCAGAGGAGCTTCTCGATGAACGCAGCGAGCTGCCAAAGCGGACCGACCTTCCGACTTCGCCAAAGGCCCACTCCGATTGGGTCGTGGGTTCTCGCGCTCTTCCTCGCCACCCACGCCGCGGTCGGCGCCGAGCTTCCGATCGCCGAGCTGGGCGGTTCACAGACCGGTCGTGTAGAAGCGCCAGCGGAAGACTGCGGTCAGATTCTCTTTAATGCCGATCTGAGCTACGAGAACGGGTACACGTGGCAGTACAGCGGCATCGTACCTCCGGACTATGGAGCATTCGCCGAAGGCTATGGCGTATCCGGAATCGTGTGCGCGGCGCATATCGACCTCAGCCAGGTTGGAAATCAAATCAGTCAGGTTCTGGACGTCTATGTTTGGGACGACGACGGCGGGCTGCCGGGCGCCGTGCTCTACCTTCTCCCCGGGCAGGATCCGGGTGGCGTAGCGTTTTGGCCGTCACTCAGCCGACACACCTTTCCCGTCGATGCAACACCAGACGGCTCCTGGTGGATCGGCTACTGGGGTAGTTGGCCGGGACAGGTCGGAGCCTACTTTGTGGGCGCCGACCTCGACGGACCGGGCGGATTTCCGATGACGAAGATCGCGCCCGGACTGGGCTTTCCAACCGGGTGGCAAAACGTGAGCGTCGCCTGGGGTCCGACGCAGGCTATCGCCATCGGCGCCGAACTCATTGGCGGAGACTTCGGCGCCTGCTGCTATGAAGATGGTCGCTGTGTCCTCAGCGCGGAAGAGAATTGCGACGGAGTCCTTCAAGGTCCAGAGACGAACTGTGTTCCCAATCCGTGTCCGCAGCCGCCGGAAGGAGCCTGCTGCTTTCCGGACGGGTCGTGTGAACTCCATGATGAGTTCGACTGCGCCACACTCGGCGGAAGCTACTTCGGGGCAGAGACTCCCTGCGATCCCAATCCGTGTCCCCAACCTCCCAAGGGTGCCTGTTGCTTCCCCAACGGCAACTGCGTCTTCGTGGACGCGTTCGACTGCGAAGCTCTGGACGGTTCCTATCTGGGTGACGACATCATCTGTACACCCAACCCGTGCCCACAGCCGCCCGATGGAGCATGCTGCCTGAACAGCGGTTCCTGCATTTTCATCGACATGTTCGAGTGCGCCATCGAAAACGGCGAGTATCAGGGCGACGGGATTCCCTGTGACCCCAACCCTTGCGTGCCGGGAGCCTGTTGCTTCGAGGACGGAAGCTGCGGCCTCGTGATCGCTCGCGACTGCGACGCCGCAGGTGGAGACTTCCTCGGACCGGACGAAAGCTGCAGTCCCAACCCGTGTCCGCAACCGCCGGTCGGCGCCTGCTGTTTCCCCAACGGAAACTGCCAGACCCAGGATCGCTTCGACTGCGCGGACGGCAACGGCGACTACCTGGGAGACGGTGTTCTCTGCGACCCGAATCCGTGTCCTCAACCACCTGAGGGCGCCTGTTGCCTGCCGAACGACAACTGCGTCCGTCTCGACGAATTCGAATGCGCGGACCAGGGCGGCGCCTATCTCGGTGAAACCGTGTTGTGTGATCCGAACCCCTGTCTCGAAGGAGCCTGCTGTCTGGGTGACGGCAGTTGCGTGGTTGGAACCCCCATCGACTGCGACGAATGGCTCGGTGAGTACCAGGGCGCAGAGACAAGCTGCGATCCCAATCCGTGCCCGCAACCTCCAACAGGAGCTTGTTGTCTAGGCGACGGATCCTGCGAAACCCTCACGGACTTCGACTGCGAACAAGCCGGCGGGATCTTCTACGGCGAAGGAGAACTCTGCGAGAACCTGAACTGCCCCGTTCTCTGTCCGTCACCCGAGCCGGTACGGCCGAGCAAGAGATCACAACGGAACCGGGTCGGGGCCGGCCCCAACTCCGGCGGAACCCTTATCATCCACCACAACGAAGCACTGCAGTTCACTTCCGTCGAAGACTTCTGCAACGAATCGGAGCTCTTCACGTGCGCCGATGCCCAACCACGAGTCGATCGGTCCGGGCCCGTCATCTTCCACGTGCTTTCCGCCTTCCCGTCCACTGCCGAATCGCGACTCGCAGGGGTGACCTTCGGGATCAACTACCCCGACTGCGTCATTCTGCTGGCCGCCGGCCACTGCGGAGACTTCGAAGTCGACATGGCTGAGTGGCCCGATCCCGAGACCGGAACCGCCGTGACCTGGACCGAACCCCAGACTTCGAATCTGGTCGAGGTCTACTGGTTCGCCGGTTACGTTTTCGATGATCAGGTCGCTACGGTGAGCGCCATCCCCCACCCCATCCAGGGCGGGTACTTCGGCGACGACAGCATTCCATCGATACTCGACCCGATCACCGGCTACGGCGTTCTCGGCTTCTTTGGACCGGGTTCCGCACCGTGCCCGGATCCGGAAGGAGCGTGCTGCCTACCCGACGGACTGTGCGAGATCGTCTTCGAGTCCGAATGCGTCACGCAGGGCGGGCAGTTTCTCGGGGTAGGGACGACGTGCGATCCGAACCCGTGCTCAGTCGTTCCGACCATCGACTCGTCGTGGGGGCAGCTCAAGCACCGCTTCCGGTAGGATGAAGTTGGTGGTAGATTGCAAACTTGGTTTTGAGCCCCCGTAGCTCAGCTGGATAGAGCAACGGACTTCTAATCCGTGGGTCACAGGTTCGAATCCTGTCGGGGGTGCATCCTTCCATCCAACTGTCGACGGACCGCGTATCAATGGGCCATCGACCGCCAGAGCGTTTTCCACCGCTCATGACGAAGGGCAGTGAGACCCGATTTCCGAGTCTCCCTGCCCTCTTTTCACCTGGATCTCGACCGCCGGTGTCACCGCATTAACGACGACGGCGGCGTGAATCGGATCTTCAATTCAAGTCTTCGTTGTGTCGTTTCTACGGACAGTCGAGACACGAGGTCACGATGTCGTCGACGGTCTGTACGCCGCCGTTGCTGTAGACGATCTTGAAGCGGTAGTCGCTCGAGGCATCTCCGCAGTACGTGAAAGACGTCTCGTTGCAACCGACCGTGGCGATCTGAACCCAGCCGCCGTCACAATCCTGGTCTGCAAAGATGGTGATCTGGTCGCAGCCGCAACTGGACTGGTCATACCAGTCGATCTGCCAGGCGGTCGTTCCAAATTGAAGGCACGGAGAAGAACTGCAGGAAACAGTCGGAGCCGATGCGCTACAGACGGCAAAGGAAGGGGCGGAAACCAAGGAGATCAAGGCTGCCGCAGCAAGAGAAGTAGTCAAGAAACGCTTCATCGGATAGGTCCTTTCGTTGTTTGTCGGCCAGTTGGCCCACTCGTCGCGCTCCGTTTGTTTAACGTTGTCGCGACTGATCGGGAAACTACGGATCGCCATCTCCAATGTATAGAAAGACATCATTGAACTTCGCTGCCTTTACCCGCGGATCGCCTACGATGTTTTACAATGGCCTTCCAACATCGTCATCAACGACCTTTCATGTTCATTTCCGAACGCAAGTGCCCGAACTCGGACAAAAGACACGGCCTCTTCGTTTGCCAGACGAACAAACTGTCGCGCGCCCCGTCGCAGGTCCGAATCCGCGCCAAAGGAGGGCGGCAGGGTCACGACTCCCACGACTCCCACCGACGCCGCTACCCGACTTGCCACTCTCGGAATTCAGCCTAAACTGAGATGAGATTGCCCATTACCGGTTCCAAGCACACACTTCGCCCCAAACGGAGGACCCTAGAACGATGACGAATCCCCAACCAGACGCGCAGACCGCGGTGTACCGAGTCGTGGCTCACCTCCATGTCGCCGACGTCGAGGACTCCGTGAGTTTCTACCGCCTTCTGGGTTTCGAACCGGACGAATGGGTTCGAAACGCCGACGGCCAAGCCATCTGGGCCTGCGTCAAACGGATCGAACCGGGAGGCGCTTTCGCGGAGATCCACCTTGACCGGGCCAGTGCTCCGGTGATCCCGGAGGAGCAGGCGATCCTGCTCTACATGTACTCACGGGATGTCCGCGGGCTTCGGTCCCATCTGATCGAAAACGGACTTCACAACGGTGGGAAGTACGTCGGGCAACCAGGCCCGAATGGCGGAAAGCGGGTCGTTTTCGACGTCTACGAGCCGGGTCACATGCCGAAGGGCGAACTGCGCGTGGCCGACCCCGATGCCTACTGTCTGCTCATCGGGCAGCTCGGTGATGCGGGATAGAGGTTCGGATTCTGTGCAAGTCGAATGTTGAAGAAAAGAAAGAAGGGGAGCGCAAAGGCTCCCCTCCAGAGGTTCGCAGTAGGAATAGGCCGTTTACTCCTGAGCGAACTGCGGGAACCTACGACGCTTTGACGGACAAAGCGAGTGAGAAGTTTAGTCATGTCTGACCCCGTCAGCCGCATCCAGCTACAAACACGACACCGGCGCATTTTGGTTCTGTACGCACACCCCGCGACGCAAAAGTCCCGCGTAAACAAGGTTCTCGCCGCCCGAATTCGGGCGATCGAGGGGGTCACGTTCCATGACCTCTACGGCCACTATCCCGAATTCGACATTGACGTTCAGAAAGAGCAGGCTCTCCTCAACTCCCACGACGTCATCGTCTTTCAGCATCCCTTTTTCTGGTACTCGACTCCGGCGATCCTCAAGGAATGGCAGGACTTGGTTCTGGAACACGGATGGGCCTACGGTCGGGATGGGACGGCACTTCGGGGCAAACTGTTCCTGAGCGTGGTCACGGCTGGAGGGGGCCAGGCTGCCTACGAACCGACCGGTTACAACGCCCGAACGGTCAGGGACTTTCTGGCACCGATCGAGGGAACGGCCAAACTTTGCGGCATGACGTTCCTCGCCCCTTTCGTCGCGCACGGCACTCATGCGATGAAGTCCGATCACATCGAGAAGCACGCACACGAATATCGTGACCTTCTTCTGGCACTGCGCGATGACCGACTCGACATCGAGGCCGCCTCCGCGCGCGACCTTCGCTTCCTCAACTCCAGCTTCGACCGGCTGATTCGGACGGAGGACTAGACCGATGTACGGCGAGAGTTTCTTCCTGCAGGCAATGCTCTACCTCGGGGCCGCCGTCATTGCCGTCCCCATCGCCAAGCGGCTGGGTCTCGGATCCGTCCTCGGTTATCTGTTGGCCGGAATTGCCATCGGCCCTTTCGGACTCGGACTGGTCGGCGAAGAAGGACAGGATGTCATGCACTTCGCCGAGTTCGGTGTCGTCATGATGCTTTTTCTGGTCGGGCTCGAGCTGCGCCCGCAACTTCTGTGGGAGATGCGCGGCCCGATCCTGGGCCTCGGCGGTTCGCAGGTCGCGATAACCGCGGTCATCATTACAGCTATCGGTCTGGCCGTGGGTCAGGCGTGGCAATCGTCACTGGCCGTCGGCCTGACGCTGGCGTTGTCGTCGACGGCCATTGTGCTGCAGAGCCTGAACGAAAAAGGGCTCATGAAGACCGAGGCTGGCCAGTCGAGTTTCGCCGTCCTTCTGTTTCAGGACATCGCCGTCATCCCCATGCTGGCTCTGTTTCCGATGCTTGCCGTTCAGGCGATGACGGGTGGGTCCGGGGAGGGCCTTGGGGGCGACGACGGGCAAGATCCGGGTCTCGGACACGGACATGGTCCAAACCACGCGGAAGATCACGGCGCCCCTGAAACCTGGCTCGAAGCTCTCGACCTTCCCGGTTGGGCAGAGACATTGGTCGTCATCGGCGCTGTTCTCGCGATCATCCTGGCCGGCCGCTACCTCTTCCGCCCCTTCCTTCGTTTTGTCGCGGGAACCCGGCTTCGCGAAACATTCACAGCGGCGGCGCTTCTTCTGGTCGTCAGCATCGCGCTACTCATGACCAAGGTCGGGCTGAGCCCTGCGCTCGGAACCTTCCTCGCCGGAGTCGTTCTCGCCAACAGTGAGTACCGGCATGCCCTGGAGAGCGACATCGAACCGTTCAAGGGACTGCTGCTCGGCGTCTTCTTCATCGCCGTGGGCTCGTCGATCGACTTCGCTCTCATCGCGTCAGAACCGGGCGTGATCAGCGGACTCGTCGTCGGAATCATCGTCCTCAAGCTGGTCGTTCTCTTCGTTCTGGGAAAGCTTTTCAAGCTTCCGTTCGACCAGAATCTCATCTTCTCGTTTGCCTTGGCACAAGGCGGTGAGTTCGCCTTTGTCCTCTTCTCCTTTGCGAGGCAGTCAGGAGTACTGACGACGGAGGTGACGGCTCCCCTCATCGCATCCGTTGCTCTGACCATGGCGCTGACACCGCTACTCATGATCTTCAACGAGCGCGTTCTCCAACCTCGGTTCGGAACCCGACGCGCCGAGGCTCCGGAGGTCGCGGCAATCGATGCGCAGAGCGCCGTCATCGTCGCAGGTTTCGGTGACTTCGGGGGCACGGCCGTCCGTTTTCTTCGCGCGAATGGCATTCAGCCCGTCGTCCTGGAGCACGACTCCGAGCGGGTCGAACTTCTACGCCGCCTGGGGTTGAAAGCGTTCTACGGGGATGTCCGGCGACACGATCTACTCCACGCGGCCGGCGCAGAAGAGGCACGCATCCTGGTCGTCGCGGTCGGGGGTCACGAGCGCCAACTCGAAGTGATTCACATGGCGAAGAAGCACTTTCCCCACCTGGAAATCTACGCCCGGGCAGAGGCCTGGTTCGAAGCGTTCGAGCTCATCCAGACCGGCGTCCGACACGTTTACCGGCAGAATGCCGACACCGCGCTGCGGGCCAGTGCGGATGCGCTGTATGCATTGGGCTATGAGCGGCACCAGGTTCACCGCGCGGCTCAGCGGTTCCGCCGCCATGACTTCGAAGCCATGCACGATCTGGCCAAGACGTGGGGCGATGAAAAGGCCTATATGAACCTGGCGAAGCAGCGAATCGAGAATCTCGAGAAGATCATGCTGGCGGAAATGGAGGACGGCACGCCCCACGATCAAGGATGGGACGTCGAGACGCTACGCGACGAATTCGGCAACCTTGTCGAAGCGGACACCTAGCTAGCCTAGCCCACGACGACGAACGGCGCCCAATGGAACGGATGCGGATGAAGATCCCGCAGCCGCGCTCTGGCCTTCGCTGCGGCCGCCGGAGCCGTCTCCCCCGTGGACCATCGCTCGTAGAACGGTTTCGAGAAACCGCGCGCGGCATCGGCGTCGATGCGCCACGCCGTCAAGACCAACTCTCGCGCACCGGCAGACAGCGCCGCAGCAATCCAGCCGTCAAAGTCCGAACCCGGCATGAGCTCCACGACACCCGATTCGCAGCTGGTGAACTGGACCAATGCGCCATCCAGAAGCTCTTTCCGCAGGTGTTCGAAGCCAACCCATCCGTCGGAAAGTTCCAGACCGGACATGAGCCAACCGGAGCGGTGAAACGTTCCGTGAGCTGCGACATGCAGCGCCCCGACCGGACCGCGAACCTCGTCCAGGGCCGCCCGTCCGGTTCCGGTTTCCACCTGGAAGCCGGAGTGTCCGAGTTGGGCCGCGACATCCTCGATCTCTTCCGACATGGAGTCATCCGGCCCCGCCAACAGCAACGCATTCTGCAACGGCTTCCGTTCGCGCTGCGCCAGTAGCGATGGGTGGGGCAACCGGGAGACGGTCCGCCCGTTCCGGTCCATCGACTCGAGCGGCAGGCTGTGGAGTTCGCGAAGTGGAATGACCACGACGTGATCGCTGTTCAAAGGAAGGGGATCCCAGAACGCCCGGCGCAGTGACTCGAGACTCTTCGTGCTTTCGACCAGAGTCCGGTCGAGAAACTCCGTGCGCCGCGTCTTGGGAGCCCGGCTCGCGGTCTCGAACGTGAGGCGCAAAGCAAACCAGTCGCGGGCCAGAGCTTGTTCGCCGCCCGGAAGCGGAACAAACCGCGAGGTACCGTCGGCGCGCACGACGAAGGCGCGCCAACCCTGGTGATAGTCGTAAAGCACGACGTCCCGACCGCGAAGGTGCTTTTTCCAACGGTCGAAGCCGCGGTCCCGATGGGCGGCCCGCACGAGTTGCGGTGTGCGGGCGAGCACCCGGGTCAGCCGCTTGTCGAGCTGCTCCATCTGTCCCTGCAAGGAACGGGAACGAAGGTCCTCGGTCTCTTCATCGGGATTGGACGAAAGCAGCTGGTCACGCAGTCGAACGATGGCCGCTCGCGTGTCGGGAAGCATCTCACTCGACCGACCCTGCAACAGATCCTCGATGAGAACGGGCGACCGCGCTCGCGAGAGCAGGTCGACCGCGGTCTCCTCGGCCCGCTCGCCGCCGCACTCCAGGATGACATCGATGGCTGGGCCGTAGACCGCAGCCCGTGATCCGCCGACCAGAATGCGAAGCTGGCGCGTCCCGAACTTGAGGAGTAGTTCTTCCAACAGATCGACCGCCCGCTTGGCCCAACGAACCGCTTCCGCGTCGCGACCCAGTCGCGCCGCAGCTTGGGCGCGAACCAGTGCCATCGTCGGTCGCTCCAACTTGGCCGGATGCTTCTTTGCATCTGCATAGGCGCGGGTTGCCGCCTGGTGGGCTCGCGAGTTCTTTCCTTGAACGAGATACGCCTGAGCAGCCCGCGCCCGAGCCAAGGCACCATCGCTGTGCGGACTTTTCCGATCGAGGTAGCCCTGGCTCTTTCGCAGTCGGGCCAGCGCTTCGTCAGCCCGGTTCTCCGCCAAAAGGACGGGCGCCATCTCCACATTGACACGATGTTTCAACCACGTGTGTCCGACGTCGGTCCAATGCCGGGAGGCCCGCTCCAAATGTACCAGGGCTTCGTTGTGGCGGCCCTGTCCTGCCAGCAAACGACCCAACAAGCACTCGGCGTGGGCCGCGTCCATCTCCAAACCCAACTCTCGGTAGAGCCGAAGGGCCGACTCCGCAGCGGGAACGCCCGCTTCGCTGGCGCCGACTGAGGAAAAGAGCAAGGCCAGCTCTCGCTGAAGCCACGCCTCGCCACGCCGATCTCCTCTGGAGGTGAACACCTCACGAATCCGTTCGATCTCGTTCAGTCCGCGCTGCCAATCGCCGTCTGCAATGTCCAAGGCCGCGAGCACGGTGTGACTGTAAAGAGACGGCATGTGGTCGTCGCCGCCGGAGTAGAACTCCAACGCCTGCCGACAGGCTTTTCGCGCTTTCTTCGACTCACCCAGCATGTGGAAGACGACACCGAGGTTGTGCGCGGTGACCGCAGCATCCCCGGGTGACTTGGCTGCACGAAACAGCTTGAGGGCCTTTTCGGATTGCTCCGCGACGAGATCCAAACGGCCGACGGTCATCCAGGCGCTACCGAGGTTGGCTTCGAGACGGGCCTGCAGGATTCGGTCGCGCGCCTGAAGGAGCTGGATTCCACGCGCGGCCACTTTGCGCGCCTGGGAAGCCCGGCCCGCCATCCCCAAGGCGAAGACCCAGCCGATCGCCGTGCGTCCCTCTTCCATCCGGTCGCCGAGCTTGCGAAACGCCTTCGCCGCCGATTCGTAAGCCGGCAACGAACCGGACACATCACCCGAGGAAAAGAGAGCATGTGCGCGCAATCGCAAGAGCCGGGCCTGCCCTGCCGCATCCAGGCCCCGACCGGCGAGCGCCTTGTGGAGACGATCCACGGCGCGAGCGGTCAGAGCCGGGTCGATTCGGCAACCGACAACAAGGTCGTCGTAAACGGCAGCAAAGTCGGAAGCCAGTGCGTCCGCCTCCGTCGCCTTCATTCGGGACGGTCCACTCGTCAAAGACCGGAGCCGTTCACGGACGGCGTCCTTACGGTCGGCGATTTCGTTCATGGCGGCGGCCCCTGCGCCTTTCGTTCTGCGATTCAGGTTGCGGGATTCTTCAGCTCGAGCACGGTCCGATTCGGAAGATGAAGTTCCAAGGTCCAGCCTGCGGCCACAGTCTCTTCGAGTTCGAAGGGAACGCCGTTTTCTACGTCACAGGCGGTAATCACGTGTTCCTCGTGAAGCCAAATCAGCTTGGCCGGTTTGTCGCCGGCCTCATGGAGCCAGAGGATTCCCCGCATGGACCAACGCCCGCCGTAGCCGGTGTCGGCAACGACCAGCCCAAGTTCCCCTTCGTCGAAGGTCTCGGTCAGAGTCACCGGACCCACGCCCAAATCGACGGTCGGCGCTGAGCGAACATCGGCAGCGGAATCATCTGTCCACTTCAGGTTCCTGATCTGTGAGTCCGCGGCTGCACCGTCGCGACCCGGCGCCGCGTCAGGCTCTTTCGAGAGCAGGTCTGCAACGAGGTTATTCGGAGGGTTCTTCCACTCTCCGGTTGCCGAAGCCTTCTTCAGAATGTCATCGAAACGGCTCATCGTTCGGCTACAGCTTCTCGGGTTCCGTTTTGATCCTCACGAATCGAGGATGTCTCGGCCGTGGGACGACTCATCCCTTCACTTTCTTTGAGGACACGCCGCAGCCGCTCGAGACAACGCCCCCGGATCGGTCCAATCGATCCGACGGCCATTCCCGAACGACGCGCCACTTCTTTGTATCCCTGCGGACCCGTCCGGTAGAAGAGTTCTCGCAGAAGCTCCGCGCACTTGCCTCCCAGTCGGTCGAGAGCCCGTTCGATTCGCACCCGCGCGTCTTCGTCGGAAGCAAGTTCATCCGGGAGTATCCCCGGATCCGGAATGTTTCGAAACTGTCCATAGATGAAGCGTCGGTGGCGGGCAGCGTACTTGTAGGAGAGCCGGCGCGTCGCCACTTCGAGCCACCGGGGAAGGGCCTCCGGACTCTCGATGGTTCGAATGCGGCGATGCAAGTCGATCCAGACTTCCTGTGCGACGTCTGCGGCATCGTCTTCTTCGAGTCCGACGCGTCGAGCCGTAGCCACGACCAGGTCCTGGAATCGTTCGACGAGTTCGGACCAGGCGCGGTTGTCACCGCCTCTGCACCGTAGAACGAGTTCGAGCTCGCTGGTGCGGAGCCTCCGCGGCAAACGCGAAACGTCGGATCGTTTTCGATCCTCCGCCGACGTCGTCGTGACAGGTTCGAGCGGTCGGTGCACTCTCCCGTTCCCATGACGCAGTCCGACACGACCCGACCCGACAGAACTTGTGGGTAGGCGGTGCCGGCCCCGGTGCCGCCGGCGCTACCGCCGACGACCGGGTGATTCGGTTCACCCAATTCGGGCGCCGAGATCGCGTTTGGATACATGGGAGTGTGCAAGTTCATTTCAAAGGTCCCCGTCGCCGCCGATCTCGAGCACGGCCTGCAACGGATCGACCCGTCCGTACTCGACGGCATTCGTCGGATTGACGGGCTTCGACGTCAGGGTGACACAGCGCGCTCCAATCAGCGGGGAGACGCGGTGCGCCTCGATGGCCAAAGCAACGGAGCCGCTCACGATCGGTGTCGCCATGGAGGTTCCAGTCCCGAAGGCAGCCTCGGCGCGAGGATATCCACTGAGAATCAGTTCGCCCGGAGCGGCCACAGCAATGCCGTTCCCGGACCCCGACCACGAAAGAAGTTCGTCGTCATCCGTGACTGCGGCAACTCCCAACGTATACGGCGAGGTGGCAGGATACGTCGCGGCCTCGTTGCCGTAGTTGCCGGCTGCGGCGATGACGGCGACGCCCTTCAACCAGCACTCTTCGAGAACCGCGTCGAGCGCGGTTTGCTGTGACGCCACCGAGATACTCAGGTTGATCACGTCCGCATCCATGGCCAGGGCCAGCTTCAGCGCTTTGACGATGTCCCACAGACTCCCGACTCCGTCGTCCGTGATGGCCCGGATGGGGACGAGCTGTGCGCCGGGCGCGACCAACGCGACACAACCGGCGACGTGCGTGCCGTGTCCGAATCCTTCGTCCAGCTCGCCGTCCTCGTCCTGGTCGATGTGGTCCTTGTATTCCTCGGACTCGAACCCGGAGTCGTCAGGCAACTCGACCGTACGCCCGCGCAGAAGCGGATGTCGGGAATATGCGCCCGTATCGATGACGGCCACGCGAACGTCGTCCCCCGTCGCCACCGCATGAGCCGACCGGAGATTCAGGTTGTTCAGCCACTCCTGGTCGTCCACCGCCTCCTGGTTGAATCCGCCTTCGAGAAAGCCGACGAGCAGAGTTTGGACCTCGCCGATGAAGACCTCGGCATTCGGGTCCGCGCCGGTAACCCCCTCTTCATGACGAAGGGCGGTGAAGTCGAAACCCGTCGGGATGTCATAGCGGACGAGCAGGCCGTCCGGAGTCTCGACGATCTCGATGATGTCGATCTCGTAGGCGGCTGCGATCTCGTCGGGATCGCCGTTCGAATCGAAGACCACGACCGCTTCGTTGTCGTTCGGAAGCACCAGCCGTTCGACGAAGTTTTCCATCTGGAAGTGGGCGAGCGCCGGAGCATCCATGGCCAGCCCGTCCGACTTGGACCCAATGAGGTTGTCGTCCGGCGAGCACCCCTGAAGTCCGCTCCCCGCCGCCACCGAAACCGCTACCGCCATCAACCCCAACGTCTTGGACCGCATATGACCACCTCCTGGGAGTCCCCCTCCCGTCCACGCGAGGGAAGACCCACATGTTGCAACGCATCCCAAACCGTTCATCCGTACCGGCCAGCGACCTGGGTCGTCGAAGGCCGGCTGATTGTCTGGGCAGGCAAGGGAGCTTGAGATACACCCTATTTGAACTTTTTTGTCGGGAACGGAGGAAGGGGATTCTGGCTTCTGGCCAGCCATAGGCCACATGACCTGTAGACTCACGTCCGTCGGGGACTTCGAGGACTCGCGTCTCGCCGGCGGCCAGGCACACCGGAAACGTCTTGAGCCTTAGGAACGCTTGTAGTTGCCGGTGACCCGGGCCATCAGCTGCTGCGCCTGTGCCGGGTTCATCTTGCCGACGCGGGCGCGGAACTTGTCGGCTGCGCCCCCCCGGAGCGTCGTGACGACCCTCCCGTCACGGGAGATGAAGACCTGCCCGTCCTTGGCGATTCGGTAGCTGAACCCGAGGTCTTCGGACACGTTCTAGAGCTCCGCGAGGCGGGCTTCGATGAGAGCTCGGGCCTTGGCGAGCGCGCGGCCGCGGTGGCTGACCGACCGCTTCTCCTCCATCGTCATCTCCGCAAAGGTGCGCCCCATCTCGGGGACGAAGACGACCGGGTCGTAGCCGAATCCGCCGTCTCCCCGCGGCTCTTCGGTAATGCGGCCGTCGAGCGCGCCCTCGACAGTGGTGTCCTCTCCCAGGCCAACGAGGGCGATACAGCAACGGAAGGTCGCCGTCCGCTCGGGCTCGGGAACGCCTTTCAGTTCGCGGAGGAGCTTCTCTACGTTGTCGGCGTAGGAAGCGTTTTCTCCCGCGAATCGTGCGCTGTAGATTCCGGGTGCGCCGTTCAGGGCGTGAACTTCCAAGCCCGTATCGTCGGCCAGAGCGATCTTGCCGAAGTGTCCGGCCACGAAGCGGGCCTTGAGCAGTGCGTTCTCTTCCAGCGTCGATCCGGTTTCCTCGACTTCGGGCCAGCCGCCGACGTCGTCCGAAGAAAGAACTCGAACATCGAGCCCCGTGAGGGCGTGGGCGAGTTCGCGTGCCTTGTCCTTGTTCTGCGAGGCCAGAATGATCTCAGTCATGAGTTCCTTCCACCTCAAACGAGGATGGTCTTGGGCTTCGTATCCTTGTCGAAGCAACGCTCCTGCGCCTTGAGCAAGCGACCGATCCCGCGCATGGCTAGTTTGACGAGGGCCTGGTTTTGCGAGACAGAGAACGGCTTTCGCTCCGCCGTGCCCTGCACTTCGATCAACTCGCCTTCGCCGGTCGCGACAACGTTGAAGTCGACTTCGGCGCGCGAGTCTTCCTCGTAGCAGAGGTCGAGAAGCGGCTCACCGTCGACCAGACCGACCGAAACCGCAGCAACCTGGCCAGTCAAAGGATTCTCGTCCAGATCCCCGTTTCGGAGCAGCTTCTCGATCGCTTCGCGCAACGCTACATAGGCGGCGGTGATCGATGCGGTACGAGTTCCGCCATCGGCGTCCATGACATCGCAGTCAACGATGACACGACGCTCTCCCAGCTTCTTCAGGTCCACGATCGAACGCAGGGAGCGACCGATCAGGCGCTGGATCTCCTGCGAACGTCCGCTGACCTTTCCGCGCGCAGCACGATCAGAAACAGAGCCCGGCATCATTCCGTACTCGGCCGTCACCCAACCTTCGCCTCTTCCGCGGAGCCACGGTGGAACCTGCTCTTCGACAAAGGCTGCGCAGAGCACTCGCGTCTGACCCATGGAGATGTAGGCGGAGCCTTGCGGATGGCGCAGGACCGACCGGTAGATTCGAACTTTGCGCAAAGAGGCCGCGCCGCGACCGTCGATTCTCATCGGGATGCTCCTCGCTCGTACCAGGGCAGGTCGTTCTGATCGACCCAAACCAACGGCTCGAGTCCGTGTCCCAGGAACCGTTCGCCAACCTGGCGGAACTGTCCGGGGACGTCGCTGACATAATAGGCATGCTCACCACGACCGGGCTCGCCCCGATTCGATTCACCAAGATCTGGTTCGCCCGAACCGGTTCCGCCTCGCCGCAGGCCGGAGTCGACGAGACGAGTCTGGACTTCGGTGATCGTTTCGACCGCGGTGTCGACAAGGGTCACGTCGTCACCGACGACCCGCTGGAGTGTGTCCTTGAGCAACGGATAGTGCGTGCATCCGAGAATGAGCGTGTCGATTCCGTGATCCAGCACCTCCGCCAGGTAGGTGCGGGCCACCGACTCGGCGACTTCTCCCTCGACCCAGCCCTCCTCGGCCAATGGAACGAAGAGAGGACAGGCCTTTCCGACCACTTCCAGCTTATCGTCGATCTTGTGGATCGCCGCGTCGTAGGCACGCGAGCCGATGGTCGCCTGGGTACCGATGACTCCGATGCGTCCGTTCCGCGTCGCCGCCGCCGCAGCGCGCGCTCCCGGCTCGATCACTCCGATCATAGGAATGCGAAACTCGCGCTGCAGAGTGGGAAGGGCAAGCGCACTGGCGCTGTTGCAGGCGACGATCAGAAACTTGACGCGCATGCGTTCAAGGAAGAGCGCGTTTTCACGGGAGAACCGCGTCACGGTGTCGGCGGACTTGGTTCCGTAGGGAACGCGCGCGGTGTCGCCGAAGTAGACGATGCCTTCCTCCGGCATCTGCTGCAGCAGCTCCCGAACGACGGTCAGGCCGCCGATGCCCGAATCGAAAACTCCGATCGGTGCGTCCGCGGGACCGGACATCAGGACTCGTCGTCCAAGGGGAAATCGCGAGCGGCCAGAGGATTCTCGAGATCGAGATAGCCGCCCAGGCTGACGATCATCTCGCCGTCCAGAAGAAGACGCACCGCCGTCACTTCCGGGAAGTTGTCACAGATCGTGCGGACGATCGCGGCCACCGCGATCCATTCCTCGCCGTCATCGAGCGGACGACGTCCGAGAAGATCCCGAGTGAAGTCGAGGTAGGCCACTCCCCAGCTGTCGAGCAGTACGCCGCGAAGACGCGTACTGGGCGGTACGACAGACAGGCCACCTTCGTAGGATCCCGCCGCGAGTTCACGGACACAGGCTCCCATTCGTCCTTGTAAGGATTCGCCACCGGCAATGGTTCGTTGCTCAGCCTGCAGCGCTACAGAGTTGGGATCGCCGAAGTAGAGCGTGACCAGGTCGGATCGGGGAACTTCCAGCGCGCTTTGCGACCGTGGAACCACGTCGATGGTTTCCTGAACACGTCCTCGTCCCAACCACAACGCCAGGCCCCCGCCGATGACGGCGATGGCAACAGGCACGGCCCAGGGAAGCCACTTACGAGGTGACATGCGATTGCACCTCCGGAGCCGCGGGAACGGGTGACACAGTTCTAATCGTGGCCACTATGGAGACTCCTGCCGACGAAGGAACTCATCGATTCCAAAAGCCAACGACTTGGCCACCAGTTCGACCTGATCGCGGTCCGCGAGCGCGCGTCGCCCCTTCTCATCGGCGCGAACCGCCGGGTAGATCAGGACCGCAGGCATCGAAAGACCCCGGAAGATTCGGGCCGGCCGTTGAACGGTGCGCACAGGTCGGAAGCGCAGTTCGCCTTTCAGTTGCGCCGCCAACAGTCGGGCCAGGTCCTGACTCGCACTGCGCTCCAGCCGCGGCGCCTGCCCCCACGGAACCATTCGGTAGGCGCCTTCCAGGTTTCGGATTCGGGACGGAGGCGACAGAACCTGCTCGCCCCCGGCGGTCGGCAGCGGAGCGCCAACTCCGACCAAGGTCTCGCCCAACCGCTCGTACTGCGCCGACTGTCCCGAAGTCACAAGCAGGAAGTCACGCGCCTCGGACGACGCATAGCGTTCCAGACGAAGTCCGATCCAAATGTCGGCGTCCGGAACCGACGGCATCTCCGGAGTTCCGGCCGGACCGGGAGTTCGACCCTCCATCCGTCGATCCGGAACGAAGACGACCTGGTGGTTGAAACGATCTTCCAACTGATTGGCCAACTCAGAGGACAACTGGTCCAGATAATGGTTCTCGTCGGAGTTGCCGGAACCCTGAGCGCCAACTTCGAGCACGATGCGCGAACCCCAATGCGTCTGGAGACTTCGCGGCAGATAGGAAGTGAGGAGACTGTAGTCGCTCTTCTTCACGTCCTGAATGTTCTGCGTAAGGGAGATGTGGAGATCCTCGTCGCGATTCTCCGGTCGGGCGCCTACCCAAACCGGATCGAGTTCCAAACGAACGCGGAAACCGCTGCCCGTGGGTTCGACGCTGACATCGCGAACACCGCGGTCACGAAAGCGTGGCGCGTTGTAGCCCGGAGGAAGATGAAGTCCGTGCACATCGATCAACAACTCGCCCGCCGGATCCCAAAGCAACTGATAGTCCCGAGCCGGCCGCGGACGAATCCGAACTTCGAGACGCTTACCGGACCGGTCGAACTCCAGGTCCTGAATCCACGGTTGTTTCGCCCCCACCAGAAGCTGCGCGCGGGCGTCGTCGTAGATCATCCTCTCCCCGACGATCGGAAGAAGAACATCCGGAATGAAGTCCAGCGGAATCCACATCTGGTTCTCGGCGTAGACGACGTTTGAAGGCAGCTGCAACATTTCACGTCGCGTCCAGACCAACGGCGAATCGACGAGAAAGGAAACACTGACACTGTCGACGTCGATACGACCTTTGTAGGTATCCGGATTCCAGACGAACCCCTGCCCGCAGATGCGACCGACGTCGCCCAACCGAAGAAACGCGCCGTCCGCACGCTTCCGTATCGGAGCCTTGAGCGGAAGCCTCCCGTCCCCGAAACGAACTTCCAACGTGTCCGGAATGCGGGCCACGCTTTCCGGGATGTCCATGGGGTCCGGTGTGGTATCCCCATCCTGCGCAGCGGCGGGAAAGTCGGCGGGTGCGAAAGGGAAATCCGTGAGCAAACCCAGGACGGCGAGCGCGGCCAGGAAGGCCAAGGCCACCGCCCGTCTACGTACGGGAGTCGATTGCCGACGTCGGCCGAGTGAGCTCACCGCGTCGCTTCCCTGCGCGCCCGATCCATCTCTCGTTTCGCGTCCTTCTGCTTCGTCGTCTCGCGCTTGTCGAACTGCTTCTTGCCTCGACAAACCCCAATGTCGATCTTGACCTTGTTCCGGACGAGAGTCACGGCCAACGGAATCAAGGTCAGGCCTTTTTCCTCCACCCGACTCGCCAGCTTGTCGATCTGACGGCGATGGAGGAGAAGTTTACGCTTCCGCATAGGTTCGTGGTTGAACTGATGAGCCTGCGGAAACGGGCTGATATGCATCGAGTGGAGCCAGACCTCTCCCCGCTCGACGCTCGCATAGGCGTCACCCATGTTGACCTTGCCGTCCCGTATGCTCTTGACCTCGGTACCCACGAGAACGATCCCGGTTTCGACGGTGTCGAGGATCTCGTAGTTGTGCCGTGCCTTCCGATTGGAGACAAGTACGCGACGGTCCGGATTCGAGTCCGATCCGGAACTCTTTTTCTTTTGCTTCTTGGCCATGAGAACTCTCGTTCGGGGTACCCGACGCGAAGAACCAAAGCCTACTCAGCCCCACAGCCCCCCGCAACCTATCTCCCTGACCCGTACCAACTTCATCCCACCCGGCGACACGATCCGCCCTTCCAGGCCACTTGACACTTCCCTTCCCCCCACCTAATCTCCCTCTTCCGGCTCGATTCGAGCCCGGAGTGCATTGAGTGCAAGCCTCTCGCGGAAGTGGCGGAATTGGTAGACGCGCTGGCTTCAGGTGCCAGTGGGCGCAAGCTCGTGGGGGTTCGAGTCCCCCCTTCCGCAATGCAACTCCCTCCCCCCTCCCATTCCCGCCCCCCGTCCGTTAGCATCCCCGTAGCCGCAACCAGAAACCGCCCCAAACGGGCAATCCAGAACCCAAGGGGATGCCGCGAAGCGACACCCCGCCAAAGACATCGAAGAAAAGGCACGGGGGATAGCCCCCTGGGGACGCCGCGAAGCGGCACCCCAAGAGACAAGACAAGAACCACCTCCGGGGGCCCCCACCGCGGGAACGCCGCGCAGCGGCAACCCGCGTAGGCAAGCCCCCAAAACAGCAGGCCCCGCCCGAAGGGCGGCTCCGGAGGCGAGGCCGCGAACGCGGCGAGCCGCATCCAAACAGCAGGCGAGGCCGCGGAAGCGGCGAGCCGCATCAAGATAGGACTCTTATGGCTATCTGGGATTTCCTCAAAGGCGAACTGATCGAGATCATCGAGTGGAACGAAGACGCTCGAGACATCATCTGCTGGCGTTTCCCCGACGAGGACAAGGCGATCAAGAACGGCGCCCAACTCATCGTCCGCGAGTCACAGGTCGCTCAGTTCATGTACCTCGGTGAGTTCGGCGACACCTTCGGCCCGGGCAAGCACACCCTGAACACGGACAACATCCCGATCCTGACCCGGCTCAAGTCGTGGAAGTTCGGCCTCGAGTCCCCGTTCAAGGCCGACGTCTTCTACGTCAACGTCCGCCTCTTCACCGGGAACAAGTGGGGCACGTCGAACCCGATCATGATGCGCGACGACGACTTCGGCATCGTTCGGGCCCGCGCTTTCGGAACCTACGACTTCCGCGTCGTCGAGCCGCGTACCTTCATCAAGGAAGTCGCCGGCGCCGACCACAACTTCCGCGTCGACGAGTTCGAGACGGCGATGCGGTCCAAGATCGTCAGCTCGTTCAGTGACGCGCTGGCCACGGCCAACGTGCCCCTGCTCGATGCGGCCACCAAGTACACCGAGCTCGGGGACGCGCTGCTTCCGCTCATCAATCCCGTCATGCGGGCCAAGTACGGAATGGAAATCTCGACCTTTGTCGTCGAGAACATTTCCGTCCCGGAAGAAGTGCAGGAAGCGATCGACGACAAGTCTTCGATGTCGGTGGTCGGCGACCTCAACGAGTACGTCAAGTTTCAGCTCGGCAAGGGCCTCGACGGAGGCGGCAGTGGAACGGGCGGTGGAGGCGCGGCCGGGACGGCCACGGAACTCGCCGTCGGTTTGGCCATTGCGCAGCAGATCATGGCGCAGCAGGGCGGGATGCTTGGGGCTCCGGCTGCAGGCGCGGGTGTCCTGGGGACTCCGGCCGCGGGTGGCGGTGCGGTTCCGAGCGCAGGGGTTCCGGCGGGCGCGGGCGGAGTTTCGGGCACGGGCGCCGGCGTTGCGGGTGCGGGTGCGGCTCCGGCAAGACCGGCAGGAGCCGGCATTCCGAGTCTGAGTGACGTCCTCACTCCGGCCCAGGTCGCCGATGCGCTGGGCGTCGGCGAAAGCGATGTCCTTGCGATCATCGAGAGCGGAGAGCTCAAGGCCAAGAAGATCGGGAGCGTGTTCCGTATCAAGCAGTCGTCCCTCGATGCGTTCCTCGCCGACTAGATCGTAGAAACGATGGCCGAGCACCTCGCTCTGGAAAAACACGACTGTCCCGCCTGCGGAGCACGCGCGGAGTGGAACCCCGGTCGGCAGGCTTTGGTCTGTCCGTACTGCGGTACCGTTTCGCCCTACGAGCTCGATCAAAGCGGCACGGTCCACGAGATCGATCTGGTCACCGCTCTACGGGATCTGCCGCAGGAGTACCGTGGCTGGAAGACGGACCGCCGTTCGGTCCGCTGCCGTGCCTGCGACGCCGTTTCCGTCTTCGATCCGGGGCGCGTCGGCCAGAACTGCGAGTTTTGCGGATCCCCCGAGCTGGTCGACTACGACGAGATCAAGTCTCCGCTCAGCCCGCAGGGTGTCGTCCCCTTCAAGATCGAAGAACACCAGGCCAAGGACATCCTGAAACGCTGGTTCGGTTCGAAGTGGCTAGCGCCGGGGTCATTCAAGAAGTCGGCATTCCTGGACACCCTTCGCGGAGTCTACCTTCCCTACTGGACCTTCGACGCCTCGGTCGATTGCGACTGGACGGCGGACGCAGGAACCTACTATTACGAGTCGCAGAAGGTTCGACTCTCGAACGGGAAAGAAGAAACTCGACAGGTTCGAAAGACGAGATGGCGTCCCGCCAGCGGTAACGTGCGACACGCTTTCGATGACGAACCCGTTCCGGGAACGCAGGGGATCGACGTCGGACGCCTGCGGCAAATCGAGCCGTTTCCGACGGGAGACTCCGTTCCCTATGACACCGGCTTCCTTTCCGGGTTCATCGTCGAGCACTACCGGGTCGTCTTGATCGAAGCGGCGAAACGGGGTCGCGACCAGATGAACTCGAAGCTCATGGCCATCTGCGGCGCGCAGGTTCCGGGAGATACCTACCGCAATCTGCAAATCCGTCCCCGATACGGCGCAGAGACGTTCAAACATGTCCTCGTCCCGGTTTGGCTGCTGACCTATCGCTTTCGCAACAAGCCGCATCAGGTCGTACTCAACGGACAGTCCGGAAGGATCGCAGGAAGCTATCCGAAGTCATTCTGGAAGGTCTTCTTCCTCACGTTGCTCATAATCATCGTCGTCGTCTTCATCGCCATCAGCCAAAGCTGAAAGGAAACGACTCCATGAAGCGCCTGATTCGACTGGTGTTGCTCGTCCTCATCGCCGCCGGAGGCTACCTGGCCAAAGACCAGGTCGGCGGCGGCAACGACGACGCCTCGGCCACGCGCTCAGGCGGAAGCTCCGGATCGGTCTCCGGATCGGAGTCCGACGAAGTTCGTGAGAACGGGAACGGGGACGCCGCAAAGAGCGCGAAAGGCGAGAACCGGCGCGATGAAGGTGTGCGCTACGGAAACGACGGACCGGACGCGGGCCCCGGAGACTCCCCACCGGCGCATGCGTTTCGTGAAGGCGAGGATCGGATTCTCGAGGCCTTTGCCCGCGGCCAATCCGACTTCGTCACCACCGTCCAGGCGGAAGTCGTTCGAAAGCTCGCGGACGACAACGACGGAAGCCGCCACCAGAAGTTCATCATCGAACTTTCGGGTGGCCACACCCTACTCGTCGCCCACAACATCGACCTTGCGCAACGGGTCCCCGTTCAGGTGGGAGATGTCGTTCAGGTCAAAGGCGAGTACGAGTTCAACGGTCGGGGCGGGGTGCTTCACTGGACCCACAAAGCCAACGGGCGAAACCACGAAGAAGGCTGGATCGAACACCGAGGCATTCGCTACTGGTAGTCGGCTGCTTGTCGAGTTGTTGCCGCTGGTCGGTTTGCCGCTGTCAGGTCGGGTCGGGTCGGGTCGGCTGAGTCGGGCGGGTAGGTCGGACTGGTGGGCCGGTAGTGAATCGGTCGGCCGCCGGATGAGGTCCGACGGCCGTACCGAAAGTCCTTACGATCCGGATCAGTCGTCGAGGACGAAGGTCACCTTTAGAGTCACGCGGTACTCCGTCACCTTGTCGTCCTTGATCCGAACCTGCTGATCCTTGACCCAAGCTCCACGGACCTGCTTCAGCGTCTTGCAGGCGCGGGACACGCCCTCATCGATGGCGTCGTCGAAGCTCTTCGGGGACGAGGAGATGATTTCGGTCACTTTGGCTACAGTCATGGCAACTTCCTTCCTGTGAAGTGTGTCTGGATTTGATGTTGAAGACACACATACTGCCCGGAAGTCACCACTCTCGCCAGAAACTTTCGTGAATGATCTACGAACGGGCTACTTCGGTTCCCGAGCGGCGTCCAGAATCCACTCCATGACGTTAGCGCCTTCCCTCCGGGTTCGCGGAAGTTGTTTGCGCTCGACGAAAACCAGGGGAATCGATCGGACACCCAGTTGTTCAGCGGCCTTGGCATCCTCATCGATGGCGGACCGGGTAGTTTCGCTCTCCATGGCTTGCTGCAGCTTGCCCTCATCGACATCGGCTGCTTTGGCGACATCGCCGATCCCGGCCGAGTTCAGGGAACTCCAGTTATCGATGAGCCAGGCATGGGCCTTGAAGAAGGCCTCTTCACCACCTACCTCCATCGCAGCTTCCGCAGCTTTTGCCGCCCAGCACGCTTTCGGGTGAACCGAGCTCGCCGGAACATTCGGGGGTAGGGTTCCGTTGCAGCCAGGATCGACCGGATAGTGACGGAAGTTGTACTCCACGTTCTCGTGCTGGGACATGTAGTCGCGAATGTGCCTGTCGACGCGGGCCGTATTCTCTTCCTGGTAGTCGCCCCATACTGTGACCTGAATGTAACCGGGGGCTTGCGAGCTGCCGGCCTCGCCAAAGAAACGAGGCTGATTGTCCGCGGGCATGCGGCGGCGCGGGGACTGCTTCCAGTCGTTGACGTACTTGCCCTCGGCAAAGGGAGGCCGGTCGCTCCCCACTTTCCGTGCCGGAGGATTGGCGGCCGCGACTTCTTCGATCGTCTTACCGATGGCGTTGGGCGCGTTCCAGCCCTTGAGTTCGACACCGTTGACGAAGACCAGGGGAGTGAAGTGAAGCCCCAGGGCGAAGCCGTCGTCGACGTCACCGCGGATGATGTCGAGGGTCTGTCCGCTCTCCATGGCCGCGTAGAACGCGTCGACATCGAGGCCCATGCTGTTGACCTGGTTCGTCAGCTCCGGGCGTTGGAACTTCCCTTCCTTTTCGAAGAGCCAGAAGTGCATGTCGAAGAAGGCCTCGTCTCCGCCAACCTGTCCGGCCGCCTCGGCCGCACGCGCCGCCCAACAGGCATTGGAGTGAAGCGTACGACTCACATACTTGTTGCAGATCTCGCCGCCGCCCGCTTCCCGGCACATCGGGAAGTGCTTGATCGTCACCTGCAGGTCGTCGCGGGTGTCCATCATCCTGCGCAGATCTCCCTCGATCCGCTTGCAATCCGGGCACTGGTAGTCGGTCAGCATGACGACCCGAATCGGGGCCTCATCCGGCCCGTGGACATAGCGGCCCCGGAAACCGTCCTCTCCCCAACGTTCATCAGACTCGAGTCCGGCGGACAAGGAAGCGCCGTTGTCGTCGTTGCTGTTTTGGGCCTGCTCCGTCATCTGGCGAGTCGCTTCAGCCCGGGCCTCTTCCGCCTCGGCGTCGCGCTGGGACCGGTTGTTGTAATCGAGTCCGGCCAAGACTGCCGTCGCGGCGACGAAGAGCGCGCCAAACGCCATGACTCCACGAGGAGCGGCTTCTCCCCCGCCTCCGCGGAGGGCCACGGCGAGGAAGAGGAGGTTGCCGGCATGCGCGGCCAGGCAGTAGGCGCAGACTTTGGACTGGGCAAGCATGACGCCGATGAGGACGACCGATACGAGGCCACCGACCAGGGCAATGGGCCGGAGCAGGCCATTCAGGCGGCCGCCGGAGGCAAACCAGGCCACGAGCATTCCGACGAAGTAGGCGAGGCCGACGTAGGAGGTCGGCCACCCGATCCCCGGAACCTTGCCCCAGACCGAGCGGGCGAGGCTGTCGCAGGCGCTGTTCTCGCCGCAGCCGGGAAGACCGCCACCCAGCTGATGGACCGCCAGCATGACGGAGGCCACGACCGCCACGAGAAGGAAGAGCGCCCCCAAGGGGATGTTGGATCCTGTCGACTTTTTCTGACGCCTCGGGCTCAACGCAAACCTCCTCGGGTCTGTTTTCGATTCAATCGAACGTACAGATCCGAGAGTATCACCTGAAGCATCGTTTTTCCCCAAGGAGGACCCCGAGATGAGCGGAATCCTGTCCTCGGTCCGCGCTGAGTACACCCGTTACAAGGCCGTAGCGGAGGCTGCCCTCCGTCAACTCAGTGACGAGCAACTGACCACCCGTGGTCCCGGCGACCAAAATTCCGTCGCCATCATCTGCCGGCACATCTCCGGGAATCTACGTTCCCGTTTCACGGACTTTCTGACCTCCGACGGAGAGAAGCCGTGGCGGAATCGCGACAACGAGTTCCTCGCCGAAGAATCGACGCAGGCCGAAGTCCTGGCGCTTTGGGAGCGCGGATGGACGGTTCTGTTGGAGACTCTCGACGAGTTGGAAGAGGCCGACCTCTCGGCGACCGTCACCATTCGCGGGCGCGAGCTCCTCCTGCACGAAGCGCTGCACCGGTCCCTCGCCCACGTTGCCTACCACGTCGGGCAAATCGTCTTCCTGGCCCGGAGTCTCAAGGGCGATGAGTGGACGTTCCTCTCGATCGCCCCTGGACAGACGGCCGCATACAACGAGAATCCGACGCTGGAGAAGCCGGGCGAGTTCGAGCAGAGCGTGCGCGAGAAGTAACGCGGGTCGCTCTTTTGATCGGACGATCGGCCGCCCCACTTTCTTAGGGCAGGAGTCCCGCCTCTCTCATCGAGAACGGGCGTCCCTGGCCGAGAATGAGATGGTCGAGGAGTTCGATGCCCACCAGCTCGCCGACCTGGGCCAGTCTTTGTGTGATCGCGAGATCATCTTCACTCGGGTCCGTTTCCCCGGACGGATGGTTGTGTGCGACCAGGATCGCGGCCGCACCCGCCTCGATGGCGGGACGAAAAACCTCGCGCGGATGAACGACGCTGGATGAGAGCGAGCCGACCGAGACGACGTCGACGGATACGGCGAAGTGCCGTGTGTTGAGCAGAATCGAAACGAAGTGTTCCTTGGGCGCGGTCGAGAAGTGCTGCACGAGCGGTAGCGCGTCATCCGGACTTCGAATGGGGCCCAGACGTCGGGAGTCCACTCGACAGTGAACACGCCGGCCCATCTCCAACGCGGCCATGAGCTGTGCTGCGCGCGCCGCACCGAGCCCGCGGAATCGACGCAGATCCCTCGCTTTCATTCTCGCCAGCCGCTCGAGCGGGCCGTCTTCCAGAATCGCGCCGGCGACTTCTCGTACGCTCATTCCGGAGAACCCGGTCCCTAGGACCGCGGAAAGCAACTCCCGGTCGGTCAGCGACTCCGGGCCGTCGCGAAAGATCCGTTCGCGCGGCGGGTCGTTACCCTCTCCGGGCAAACGCCGGCGATCGTACCGGACGGAGCGCGACCGTCGGTCGGGACTCTGCGCCGGACTTTGGGGTGAACTCAAGGTGTCGGCTGGGAGACATTCTGTAGCGGGTGAGTGGTTGCGCGGTGGGGCTGAAGACGCTTGCGGAGCACCGCCCATTGCGGTCGGTAAGACTGAAGACATGGGACCTCCGTGTCCGGTCGAAGATTCGTCGTGACAGGAGGGATGTTGCGAGGAACGTGCCATGGGAGGCAGCGTTTGAAGGTTCGTTCACATGCCCGTGGCCGCGGTGATTCGTGCGTGGTGGTTCGGACTCACGATGGATCCTCAGGCACTTCGGACCAACGATCCCAAGGAATACCCCGTCCGGGAAACGCAACGTTCTCAAAGGGCCACTGCTCGTCCAACCATTCCCTGACGGCGTTATAGAGACGCTCTTCCAGGCCGTTGGCCAGCTCGCTTTGGCGAGCCCAGAGGTAGGCCTCGGCATCGTAGCCGCTCTTGCGCGTCGGTTCGATGTAGACGCACCCCTTCACCGTCTCTTCCGAGAGCGAAACGACGGTGTAGGCAAAGGAGCGCCGGATCTGAAACTCCTTTTGGTGCCACCCCAAATCGATCAGGTTCTGCTCGAGGGTGAGACCTTCCGGCCACTTTCCTCCGGGCCAAATGATCTTGAGATGATCGACGCTTGTGATGACGGCGTCGAAGTCTTTGACGACGTCATGGATCGTGAGCATGCGGAGTCGAAACTCGGCGGTTTCCAGCGTGGCGGGCACTTGGAAGTCTTTGGGGACAAACGGTCTCAAAGTCTTCTTACTCCTCCGGTGCACTAGGCTTTCGATCAATCTGGCCAGAGCTCAGCCAGCCTGCGCTCAAGTATGGTAACCACCCGACTCAAGGGCGATTGCTGAGTGTCGTCTGACCGGGCCGCAAGTCTGCTGTACCCGCGCAGATACTCTCGCACTACTCGACGCGTGCTGACCCCGGGGACAACGTCGCGGTCCTCATCAAAGAGGCCGTTCATGTTCCAGCTCAAGGTCCAGAATAGGCGATGCGAGAGATGTGAAACCATGTCGCGATGGAAGGACTCGTCGTCCAGGTCAATGCCTGCCGAGCGCAATCCGTCGCGATAGGCGGTATCCATCATGTCGACTGTGTGGCTCGGAAACGGGCAGATGCAGTGCCAGTACATGGCGTCGTAGAAAGCGTGACGGACTCCGCAATACTCGAGGTCGATGAACACCGGCCCCTCGGGACCCGCGAGAATGTTTGAGGGAGCCATATCCCCGAGAGTGACGGTACGCAGGTCGCTGGGAGCATCGACTTCCCTGGCCACGCGCGTCAGCTCAGCTCCGACCGCATCGAGCGGGAAATCACGGGGTTGGATCTCCTCGAACCAGGCTCGCTCCAGGAACGACAAGGTGGCCGGAATGCCGGACAGCAGCTGTGAACCAGGCGAGGGCAGTTCGGCCGTCCCGACTTGGAAGTCGCGGGTGCGCGAGCAGGCGTGACCGTGCAGGAGACCGAGCCTATGAGCTGTGTCCATCAACATGGCGTCTTGGGTCGGCGAGTCATGGGAGCCGGTCAGGTCGCGGTCGGGAATTCGCTCATCAAGGCAGATGGTGACCAGCATCAGGGTTGTGTCATGGGCAACGATAAGATGAGGAGTGAACGCCTTGAGTTCGGGAATACTAGCGAGCAGCTGTAGCCCCTGACGCTCCCGGAGAAAGTGATCGTGGTATGGCGGATGAAAGCGTTTGAGAATCACCGCAGCTATGGTCGATGACCCTCTTGTGGAGGCTCGGACCACGGTGGCCCGGCCTTGCTGAATGACGGTTGGTGACTTGAGACGAAGGGCCGCGGCCGACTCAGCGACTCGAAGCATTTCGTCAACAATGACCTTGGGAACGGGTGTCATGGAGTTCTGCCTGACCAACGTGTCCGGGTTCAGCTGCGACCCATCGTCAGGCTGACTGACGCATCTTTGACTTTCGGATTTTCCGGATCTCGGTTCCTTCGGACCGTTGGGCATGAAACAGATCCCACCTCATTTGTAGATTCATCCAGAAGTCGGGAGTGGTATCAAAGAACCGAGCCAGCCGTAGCGCCGTGCTTGGTGTGACGCCGCGCTTGGCGTTGACGAGTTCGTTGACACGCTGGTACGGCACGAGAATGGCATCGGAGAGATCGCGCTGAGAGATCTCCAGAGGAGCTAGAAACTCGTCGAGGAGTTTTTGCCCAGGGTGGGTCGGCGCTCTGTGAGTTGGAATGCGAACCATGCTGATCACCTTCGTGTTCTCTAATGGTAGTCGACGATCTCGACGATCTCGACGTTCTCCGGACCGCTTGGGCCCCAGGAGAAGCAGACTCAAGTGTAGCCTAACGTCTGTGGGGTTCAGCTGCGACCCGACCCCGAGGGGGGTTGGCGCGGCACTTGGAACAAGTGGCGTGACAAGAGGGTTCGTCAGCTGCAACTTCTTGTGGTCATAAGGACTCTCAATCCAAGTTGAAACGCCAGGACGCCCGCCGTGAGAAGGATCAGCCGAGCGACCAGCAGAATTCTGGGCGCTTTGAGACCGAAATGCTGCCGAGCACCCCTTGATAGGAGCACAAGGAAAGGCAACGCGAACAGAAGAGAAAACGTGATCTGTCGGGCGTAGAAGGCGAGAAAGCCCTGCCTGGGAGGCCCATAAAGGGAAGCCAAGTATGGCTTCCGAACCATCGTTTCGAGCCGAGGGGCCAAGAGGTAGAGGGGAAAGAGTGCTGCGAGCCACCAGCCTTGAGACTCTCCGCGTAGCAGTGCGACGGCGCCAAGAAGGGCGAGAAGTGGCTTCAAGGGTGCGGCGACGAGCTCCGTAGTCTGACTCGGATCGCCGATCTCTCCGACCTTGGAAGCAATGAAGTAGAGAAAGCCGAAGACTGCGAGGTAGTAGATCGCGGCGGCGATGTAGGCCCATGCAAGCAAGTTGACGATGATGGGTCTGCTCATTGCACCGCGTGGCTAACGTCTCTGGGGTTCAGCTGCGACCCCTTGTCAGGCGGCATTCTTGTTATGGAGGAAAGGGTCAACCCCAAGAATACTCCAAAGAGCACTACCCATTGGATCAGCACCTCCAGGCCAGTTGCTCGTGACTCAGGATGCTGCCTGCCGACCGCATCGAGAGGCATCTGGCCCTTTGGCGCGAGAGTGTTCGGCAATAGCCGGCTAGTCGTCAGTGTCACTCTCTACGCTATTCAGCCTATCCAACGACGGGTGACTAGATACCTTGAGAGTCTGATGAAATACCGCGCTTGCAACCAGTCTGGCAACCGCCGAATACGCAGTTGCGGCACCGTGAACGTCGTCACCCGTCACCTGGGTCGGGTATCGCGCACTGGTCTTCTGGCGTAGAGAAATGCTACCACCTTGGCCGAGCCTGATGTCGAACATCCCTTGATCGTGAACGGCAGTGTTGCGAATAGACGGATAGTGTTCTATCGCCTGAGCAACATCAATAGGCAGATCGATCACCAACCCGAAGGTCTTCGTCAGAAACTCCAGTCGACCCGCGAAAGGTAGATATGCAACTTCACGTGCCCTCTTAACCGCGGCGTCGGTTACGAGGTCCTCAACGGTTTCAGCGTCAAGAACGCTCCCGAGCGCGACTTGTCGCTGACTCCCCATCGCTTTTGGATGTATTAGCAACAGGAACTGGGTCGTATCAGTGAGGAAAGTGTCGAGGATCGTCGTTGCATAGACGAGGTGCGAGATGCCCATCACATACGACAGTGCATCGTAGGAGGAGTAGGCGACCTTTTCGAGACTGCGAAGCGCTTCGATGTGGGGGTGGTCTTCTACAAGTTCGCCAGGCGCCTGCCGAAACTCTAGGAGCGCTACGATCAGTCGCGCGGCGGCCGCCTCGGCACCCCAGAACCTTTGCAATCCGAGCCCAAAGGAGGCAACGACTTTTCCGTAGGCATCGGCAAGTTCTTTCGGCGACTGGGCGGGCAGTTTGTTTGTCGTCATGGGACTCCTAGCTGGGGGAACGAGGTCCCGTCGTGACCTACATATATGGTGTACGTCCGCCTAACGTCTCTGGGGTTCAGCTGCGACCCGGCCCCGCAGGGGCCTTGGCGCGCCGCTTGGGACAAGCGGCGTGACAAGAGGGTTCGCCAGCTGCAACCCCTTGTCAGGCGGAATAGTCGGTATGACCCGGGGACATGGGTAACACTTTAGACCGGAGACATGGGTGACAGATTTGCCAGGCTTGGGCACGGAGGTGCCCGATGCCGTGGAAGGAATCATCACTCATGGACCAACGGACCCAGTT
>JAUIHP010000041.1 GCA_030431975.1 bacterium
TCCTTGGACCAACCCAAAGCAGGGGCCAGGATCTCACGCTCATAGACAGCGATGGTTTTATGGTCGACGCGCATGTGGGTGCGGCCCGCTCGGTTTCTGGATCTAGGTTGTTGGCATTGTTTGCTCGGAATCTGTGTCGAGCGTCGGGGCATCGTCTTCCTTGACGACGTGTAATACAGAATCTAGACCCATCAAATGTTGAAGTCAACAATAAAACAAACATTTGTTCGCTGTACATCAATTCGCACGCATCCCTCTCCCCTGGAGATCTCGTAGCAGGAAGTAGTGGCGTTTGCGAATCGCACCGCGGGTGCGGTTGCTCTCAGCACGACGCAGAGATGTAGTCAGGGAGGCACGCCCTGGAGTAACGGCGTTGCAAACCGCCTTTGACTCTCGCCGGGCACGCGATTCACGACTGTGCCCGCCGTCGCCAATGCGCACTTGGGCTGCGTTAGAGGCCCGCCGGCCGGGTTAGGCCTGCCACCCGGGCTAGGCCTGCCACCCGGGTTAAGCCTGCCGGGCTGCGTTCGGCCTGCTGGGCTAGTCTAGGGCTACCGACCAGGGCTGGGCTCACCTGGGCTGTGCCCGGCGGTACCCCGCGTCGCTCAGGCTACGCGCGGACCCGGCTGGCGCATTCCGGTTTCCCTCGACGACTCTTGCCCCAATCAGGGCGAACTCCGGCTCGATTCGCCCCGCCCCAGGCGTGCGAGACCGCAAGTTCTCTTCGACTGAGCCTCGTGTTAGGCTGAAGTTCCCTCTCCAAAAAGCTCGGACGTGGTCCGTTTGGTTTCGAAGTTCGTCCAGAGTGGGAATCATCGAGAGCATCATGAAGTGGGTTCAACACTCCGTTCTTTGCTTCACTTTGCCGACGCTGCTCGTCACCGCCTGTGGCGATGACGACGGTCCTCCGATGGTTCCCGACCCTCCGGATCCCCCGGTTTTCGAAGCGGTCGAGATTGCGGTTCTCGAGGTCAACGAACTCCGGGCGGAAGTGCTCCGCTCCTGCGAGACCGGCAATGTCTACCGCAGGAACGAGCCCGTCAGTGGGCTCTACAATTCCGGCCTCTGGCTGGGTGGATTGGTGGACGGCGAAGCACACGTCAATGTCGTCTGGGTCGGCGGAGCCCGTTTCAGCAACTACACGACGCAAGTCTCCCCTCCGCTGGGCGAGGAACACAGCGGTCCGTACCTGGTGACACCAGAGCACCTCTCCAACGAGAGAAACGTGTTTCCGGTCGATCTCGGCTTCCCCGTTACTCCCTCCAAGACCCCCGGCCTGTACGGCGACGCGATGGTTTGGTCTCGCTTTCGAAACGAGCCGACGAGTCCGCAGAGTCCGGAGACCTCGTCACCACTTCCCGGCTTCGAGGGAACGATGAGCGTCTTCGCCTGGGACGAGAACAGCTACGACGATGTGCTTTTCTATCGGTGGGAGATCACGAACACATCGGAGACGCCGTGGCAGAACGCCCTTTGCGGTTTCTACGCCGACACCGACTTGGACGGATCCGCCAATGCCACCGGCTATCTACCGGAAGGGATCTCCTACACGCGTACCGACGAACCCATGGACGCCGTGCAGTGGGTGAGCGGATTGGCCTTCCTCGAGACTCCGATCGGAGGCAGTGTCTACGCCCATCGTCCGATGTACAAGAATGCTCACGACGACTACGGAGAAAACGTGAACCGACCTGAGCAGATGCTGTGGGCGTTGCAGGGACTGACCAACTCGGGCACCCCCATGATCGATCCGAGCACCGGGAAGGAAACGCGCTACGCCTTCTCAGGAAACCCCTTCACCGGCTCCGGCTGGGTGCAGGACTCGTTCATCGATCGCCGAGGAATGATCTCCAGCGGACCTTTCGATGTCGACCCGGGAGAAACGATCACCGTCTCTGCCGTCTGGGCCATGGCTGACGGGGTGAATCTGGCTGCCGCAATCAACGATCTTCGCGCCGTGATTCTCGGGGTTCGGGACAGCAAAGAGGAACTCTTCGAAATCTGGGACGGCCGGTGAACCGGTCGGGAACCCTCAGCTCAGGGCGTACCGAGACTTCCATCCCTCCGGAATCGGAAGTTCAAGTGCGTAGAGATAGCGAATGAGCTGACCTTGGTGGGCGGCCTCGTGTTCGAGAAGCGCCAGAACGAAGCCGGACTGCACATCGGACCACGGAGTCTGCGCCACGAGACATTGCTCGACTTCTTCGCGGGAACGAAGCAGAGCCTCGCGAACCGCCGAGATCGATTCGCAGTCGGGCCCTGTCATGGAACAGCGAAAACCCTCCCACGCACCTGCGGCCACGGCCCGAGCGTAGCTTTCGCGCGCCCCCACCACGCACCAGATCTGTTGACCCACGCGATTGGATCGGATGTCCGGAAGCTTTCGCTGGAGGGATGCTTCGGTTAGCGAAGCTGCGAGTTCGTCGTAGAGTTGCATGGAGTCCCGCAGTTTCGATCGGATCGTGTCCGCTACGCTCATACTCGTCGGTTCCTCTCACGGCCCGATGGACGGGGCCTCACCTACACGGCCGTAGAAGCTGGACTTTTCCAGCAGGGGGGAATACTCGGGAATCCGCGCATTCCGCTGTCTTTGATACTTCACATTCTGTGGAACAACGAAGACATCGGCATAGTAACCATCCGGACATCGTTCCTGGTAGAGACGCCAAGCTTCCTTCATCGTTTGCGCAAGGAGGCCCTCATCGTCCACGGGGAACTCCCGCGGAACGATCGCGACCAGGTCCGGTCTCCCATTCGTTCGGACGTAGCAAGGATCCGCGTCGATGCGGACCCCGAATTCGGTTCGAAGCCAGAACTGCACACCGTGAAAGCGCCCGACCGGACTATCGGGGAGCGGTGAGAGGAAGCAGTCCGTCTCCAGGAAGTGAAGCCTTTCGGTCCGGACTTCGTTTCCATAGAAGTGACCGTCCACGAACTTGCCTTCGAACGTGCGACTCGAGTCGCCGGGCCGGCTCGCGGTCAGAACGATCCGCCCCGTTCCGTGGGCACGGCCGTTTCGCGAGGGCACGTCCACGACCAGCGAGTAGGTGCCAGCGCGAAACCACGACGGCAACCAAACGGAGACACCCGTATCCGGATCCTGGCTCCAACCCGCAATGACGTCCGCGTTGGGATCTGGGACGAAAAGGAACGGAAGTCTCGTGGCGTGATTCTGCTGTGCCATTGCGACCGGTGAAGTCGGCGAGGTTGGCGGCCGAACAGACTCGGAAGCATGACCGTTCTCGGACACCTGAACCGTCTCGGAAGTACTCGCGGTCTCGGATGCCGGAACCGATTCAGGAGACTCCGCAGCGTCGGATGGGGGAACGGTCTCGAAGGATTGCGCAGCGTCAGCTGCAGGTACCGATTCGGGGAAGTCCGCCCCTTCGGCTGCCGGAGCCGACTCGGGAGCCGAGCCGGGGGCTGGCGCAGAAATGTTGCCGGGGCCCTCAGAAGATCCTTCATTGTCTTCTTCGTTCCGAGCTTCGTTCCGAGCTTCGTTCCGAGCTTCGTTCCGAGCTTCGTTCCGTGCTTCGTTCCGTGCTTCGTTCCGGGCTTCGTTCCGGGCTTCGTTCCGGGCCTCATTTCCGGCGTCGTCGCGGCCGTCGCTACGGTCTTCGTTGGAGGCGCGCATGACGAAGAGCGCTGCGCCAAGCCCGACCAACACCAGGAGTAAAAGGGTCATCCACGGTCGAAAGCGACTGTCCTCGGAAACGACCGCCGAGCCTCTGGTTCTCCCACCCGGTTGGCGGGACCGAGGATCCCGTCGAGGGGGTCGTCGCTCCCGCCCGGACCGTCTCCGGTCCTGTCCCGGGTCTCGGTTTCGATCCTGTCGGGAATCTTCTCGCGGGTTCCTTTGCGAGTCTTTTCGACGATCGCGTCCGATACCGATCACCTCTGCGCTGCCGGCAGCGTCCCCAGCCCGATTGCGGCTTCTGGCGGTGGCGCTGGGCAAAAAGGCCGAAACCCGCCGCCTCGTGAGAGCGAGACTAGTCGATCTGAAGAGGGGTCGCAGCCTTGCAACTAGCCCGGCGTCCGGATGTTCGATATGATTTTCCTCGGGAAAGCGCGGGGCCTACGCCGCGCTGGTAAGGCTCAGAGACAAACAAGACTCGAAGAACCACCACCGATTGGAGGTGCAGAACATGCACGCCCTCTCCGACTGCCGTCTCATGCCCTTGGGATGCGTCGCTGCGCTCGCCGCGGCCACGTTGGCGGCGTCACCGGTTGACGCCGGCAACCTTCATCCCGCCCTTCGGGATCAACTCTCACGGTTGGCCCCGACGGAATCTGCCAGCGCCATCCTCTTCCTGGAAGAGCAGGCTCCCATTCAGGAATTGTCGGCGTCCCTGACCAACCGACGGGCCACGCGCCAAGAGCGCCACTACGAAGTCGTCATGGCTTTGCAGGAGACAGCGGCTCGATCACAGGCTCCGCTTCTGGCTCGTCTGGATGCGCTCGAAGCCCAGGGAAGAATAGACGGCTACACGGCATACTGGATCGCCAACCTCGTCGTGGTGAAGGGAGAGAGGCAGACCATCGAAGAACTGGCTGGTCGCGACGATATCGCCGTAGCCGAGGTCAACTTCGAGGTCGAAACCATCAATCCCGTGGGAGAGATCGATCCGAACGGCGACGACGGCACGTTCCACCGCGGCGGCATCGGGGTCACGCCGGGCATCCGTGCCATCAACGCCGATCGCGTTTGGACGGAACTCGGAATTACAGGCGCAGGCACCCTTCAAGGAGGTTGCGATACCGGAGTCGACGGAAATCACCCGGCCCTGGCCTCGAAGTGGCGGGGTACGCATGCCCCAGCCGACGAGTGCTGGCTGGACGTCCTTGGTGGAGGCACGACCTTCCCGACCGCGTCCGGATCCCACGGCACCCACGTCATGGGAACCCAGTGCGGATCCGCTCCCGGCGACACGGTCGGTGTTGCCTGGGGCTCTGAGTGGATCGCCACGAACGTGATCGGCCAGGGTGTCGGCAGCGAGTTCGACAACGACGTCATCACGTGTTACCAGTGGTTCGCCGATCCGGATGAGAATCCGGGAACGGTCGACGATGTCCCGGACGTCGTCCAGAACAGCTGGCGTATCAACGAGCAGTTCGGCGGCAACTACCAGGACTGCGATACCCGTTGGTGGGCTGCCATGGACAACGTCGAGGCCGCAGGAACCGTCCTGACCTTCTCCGCAGGAAACGAGGGATCGGGCGCGATGACCATCGGCTCCCCGGCCGACCGCGCGACGACTCCGCTCAATGCGTTTTCCGTCGGAGCGATCGATGCGACCAACTTCAATGCTCCCTATCCGATCGCGGGCTTCTCCAGCCGCGGCCCGAGCGGATGTGCCGGCAACCCGATCAAGCCGGAGATCAGCGCTCCCGGCGTCGATGTCTACTCCACGGTTCCGGGCGGTGGCTACCAGCAGAACGGTTGGAGCGGCACCTCGATGGCAGGACCGCACGTCGCGGGAGTCGTCGCCCTCATGCGTGAGGCCGACCCGAACCTCGAAGTCGACGTCATCAAGCAAATCCTGATCGACACTGCCATCGACGGCGGCGCGGCGGGTGAAGACAACGCCTACGGTCACGGCATCGTCGATGCCTATGAAGCCGTCCTGGCGGTGGCCACGGGCTTGGCCCGGGTCGAGGGCGACGTGACCAACGCATCCGACGGGAATGATCCCATCCCGGGCGCGACGGTTACGATCATCGAGAGTTCACGCTCTTTCACGACCGATGCCGCCGGACACTACTCCGGCCTGGGCGAGCAGGGAACGGTGACGATCGAGTGCACCCACCCATCCTTCGCAACAGTGACCGAGTTCAACGTCGAACTGGTCGAAGGAGAGATCGAGATTCTCGACTTCGCACTGAACGACATCGTGGCGCCGCAAATCTCCGACGTGGTCTATCCCCTGATCCAGGACGATGGCACTCCGGTTTCCGCGCTGATCACGGACTTCAGCACGATGGCTTCCCGCGAACTCTTCTTCCGATTCGACAACGGACCGTGGGACAGCATCGCGATGTCCGAGGTCGCCATGGATCGTTACGAAGCAACGATCCCGGAGCAGCCCGTAGGAACGACGATTGACTTCTACGTCCAGGCAGCGGATGTCGCAGGCAACGTCGGTGTCGAACCGGCCAACGCTCCTGCAGACGTCTTCACGATCGTAGCCGCAGCTTCCTTCTTTGCGGATGACGGCGAAGACGATGAGGGCTGGAGCCTTTCCAACGGAGGCGACACCGCATCCGGACGCTGGGTTCGTTTCGACCCGTACGGAACGACGTGGAACGGAAACCAGATCGAACCTGCCGACGACCATTCTCCGGATCCCGGTACGCTCTGCTTCGTGACGGGCCAGGGAGTCAACGGCGGGTCCGCCGGCGCCTCTGACGTGGACGGCGGGTGCGTCACCTTGACCAGCCCGGCGGTCGATCTCTCCGGCGCGACCGAGGCCGGTCTCAGCTACTGGCGTTGGTACGCTCAGTTCGGTCCCACCGACGCCAGCTTCACCGTTCAGGTCAGCAGCAACAACGGTGGTAGCTGGACCAACGTGGAGCAGCTGACCGACAACGCAAACTCGTGGCAGAACGTGACCGTGGCCGACCTCTCGGCTCTGGTCGACCTGACCTCAACGTTCCGCTTCCGGGTCATCGCATGTGACGATGGCGCGGACACGCTCGTCGAAGCAGCCCTCGACGACTTCATCATCTCCGGTGTCGGACAGGACCCGGCGGATGTCGGAACGCTTCCGACGATCGCCAAGACGCAGTTGCTTCCGAATCGGCCGAATCCGTTCCGCGAAGGCACGGTCCTGCGCTACCAGATCGCCCAATCCGGGCCGGTCGAAGTGGCGGTTTACGATGCGGCCGGCCGTCTGGTTCGAAAGCTCATCGATGGTCCGGCCGATGCCGGGAACCACGCGATCGAGTGGGATGGACGGGACGATTCCGGACAGCAGATGCCGGCCGGTGTGTACCTGTACAAGCTGCGGAGCGGAGAAAGCCGGTCCGAACGCAAGATGATGCTTCTCGACTAGTAGCACGCGTTCAGGGCCGTCGGCCGCCCTTGGCTTCGATACGCCCTGGACACAGCCACGAAAGACCGGGCGGGTGGACTACAGCTCCACCCGCCTTTGCTTTTCTCAACGCCCGCATCGCCCCAACACCTCATCGCCTCAAGACCCATAACCGCGGCGCTGCCGTGCGGCTCACACCTTCGGAGATTCTGAAGCATCCGTTGTGCGTGGGATTAGAAGGAATCAAGGCTACAAAGATGAAAAAAAGCTGGTTTGAAGGATTGCAAGCTGGTCAACTCCGCCAAATATTAAATCGCTTCCCTTAGTGAACTGCCGTCCGGCGGCTCCGTGGAAGTGGACGGGGCGCATCGCGGGTTTCGGGGGATCTGGGGGGATTCCGGACCGTTGCTCGAGAAGGGATTCACCACAACGATGACCACAGGCAACCTTTGTCTTAGCACCCTCGCGACGGTCCTGATTGCGTCCTCGGTCCAGGCATCCGATCCGACCGCGGTTCCGGCATTCTTCACCCGGAACACGTCAGACTGGACCTATGAACAGGGCTCGGGTCACCCCGAAGGAGACCCCGACCTCCCCTGGCAGGTTCGAGTCCTCTCGGAACAGGTGGTTTTCGAGAACGGGCTCTACTACGCGATCTTCGAAGGGATGGGGCAGACGAGCAGCTCCGACGGGGGGCAGCGGCGTCTCAGCGTCGCAACCAGTCCAGACGGTCTGACCAACTGGACGCAGCACCTCGACGAAACCATCATCGAGTTCGAAGGACACCGTCAGGGCGATGACTACGCCGCGATGTCCCCTGCGCTCGGCATCAATCCCGATGGTTCGTTGGCGAAGTACAACGGAGAATGGATCCTTCTGTTCGCCAACTACGACGGCATCAACTCCGAGATCCACTGGATGACCTCCAGTGACGGCATCAACTGGACCGATCGCGGATCCACCGGCCTTGACGAAGGGCCACGCGGTTCCGGAGACCGGGGCGAAATCTGGCCGACGAGCCTGATCCGCGACAACGACGGAACCTGGTATCTGTTCTATCACGGTGGAGGTGACTCGGCTCGCAGCATCGGCGTCGCCACGGGCTCCAACCCAAAGGCGCTAACGCCATACAACGGAAACCGGGCCATCCTCGAAGCGACGGAAAGCTGGGAAGACGGATCCGTCCATCAGGCGCAAGTCATCAAGGACCAAACCGGCTGGGTCATGGTCTACACCAACACGGAGAAAGAGCATCTCGGCTCGGCGCGATCGAGCGATCTCTTCAATTGGCAGAAGGAAGGAATCTTCCACTCCGACACCTTCAAGAACTTCGGTTGCCTCACCGCGGTGGACAACGGCGATGGCACCGTGACGTGGCGTAACTACGGCCGCAAAGCCTATGACGAAGGTGGACCCGGGCTTCTTCTCGCCACCGTGCCCAAGGTCGGCGATGACGAGCCGACGGACTTCCCGATCTCCGATCTGACCGTGGCCAGCGGGGAAACCTACCGTTTGAGCACCATGGACATCGGACGACAGGTCTACGCGGATCGGTCCTACACCTACATCGAAGCGCCCGACCACTTCCCGGAACGAACCGTGGTCCAAAGTGCCAACGACGACAAACGTTCCGACGCCTCGGACTCGGACTTTCTGAGTTTCACCCTGGACGAGCCCGGCTACGTCTACGTGATGTATTCACCGATCAACGCCACGCTCCATGAAGAGTGGCTGCGTCCCTTCCGAGGATGGGAGCCCGTCACCGAATTCGTCGACACGACCACCCCGCCGGAAGAGCAGAGCGGCCGTGACGTGCGGCGCAAGTTCTTTGACGGACTCGACCGGGTCGAGCTGGGCGGTAACGGCGGCGAATCCGGATCCAACATGTACTCCGTCCTGGTCATCACGCTCTCTGACAATCAGCGTCCGAACGTCGACTTGCCGCAGGACCTGGTCATCCCGCGGAACAGCAAGGCCGAGTGGACCCTCAGCTACTCGGACCCGGACGGACCCGGTCCGTACGCGGTGACGTCCTCCCGGTTCCCCGATCACGGAACCATCTCGGTCGTGGACGGAGACTTCGAGCAACAGGACGGGGAATTCAAGATCCGCTACATGCCCGACCGTGACTTCACTGGGTCGGACGAGTTCGACGTGGAGTTCAGCGACTCCATCGAACAGACGCTGCGAACGTTTCGGATCACCGTCCAGTAAGGCCAGCGAGACGCGAGGGGAAGGGACCGGACCTTCCCCTTTCACGCTCAAGTCAGTTGACACCCGGGGACTGTCCCGGGTAGCTTCTTCACGTCGAGGGTTCCAGACGAGAACTCTCCAACGGACGAAATCACTCGAATTCCGGGCGCTCTGCAGGTGATCTGCAAGCGCAAAAAAAGAGGAGAGCATCATGACAGCCCGTTTCCCCGTCATAACTGCGTCACTCCTCTTCCGTCCGACCGCCTAGGCTCTCCGCCACAGGCTGTATGTCCAGGCCGTCCCGGAATGGGGCGGCTTTTTTCTTGCCGCACGGTGATGCCATCCCGACGGCCCTATGCGGGCTTCCCGACGCCGAACACTCAAGTCCTCGCCAAACACGCAGGTCTTCGGGGACTTGGAACGCAAATCTGGTCATACACACGTGGACGTTTGAAAGGTGGTTTGGTTTTGAATCTGGAGCAGATGGGTTGGAATCCGGAGTGGGCAGAGACCTGGGATCAGGTCGCCGCCACCGGATTTCCCGGGCGGGTCGTTCGACAGGATTCGATCCGTTTCCGGGTGGTTCTTGGGGAACCGACACAGTCTGGAGACACTGACATTCCGACGACAGAGCGAACGGTAACCTTGGCGGGGCGCCTGCGAAACGAGGCGGAGTCGCGAGGCGCGCTTCCTGTGGTCGGGGATTGGGTTTCCGTGACCGGCGAAGTCATCGACGCGGTGCTTCCCCGCCGCTCGAGCTTCGTTCGGAAAGTGGCCGGCGAGACGACCGTCGAACAGGTCGTGGCCGCCAACATCGACACGGTCTTTCTGGTCGTGGGGATGGACGGCGACTTCAACCCCCGACGCGTTGAGCGCTACCTGACGGCCACCTGGGAAAGTGGCGCCTCGCCGGTCATCGTACTCAACAAGTCGGACCTCGCCGGTGACCAGATAGAGGACCGTAAGGCGGAGATCGAGGCCGTGGCGATGGGAGTCCCGACGGTTGCCGTCTCGGCTCTTCAGGAACACGGACTCTCGGAACTTGCCGATTGGTTGCAGCCGGGAAGGACGGTGGCTCTCCTCGGCTCGTCCGGCGTCGGCAAGAGCACGATGGTGAATGCACTCGCGGGCGCGAACGTTCAGGACACAGGAGCGGTTCGGGACTCGGACTCCCGAGGACGGCACACGACGACCCACCGCGAGTTGGTCTGCCTGCCTTCGGGAGCCGTACTCATGGATACGCCGGGGATGCGGGAGCTGCAGCTTTGGGGGACCGAGAGCGGGCTCGAAGAAACCTTCCCCGAGATCACGGCGCTCGCTGCGAGCTGCCGGTTCTCGGACTGCCGACATGAGACGGAGCCGGGGTGCAGCATTCTTTCCGCGCTGGAAGACGGGACCCTCGACTCCGGACGTCTGCAGTCGTGGCGCAAGATGCAACGCGAGCTGGCCCGGCTTGCCATGCGGCAAAACCTTCGGGCCAAAGCCGCAGAGAAGGCCAAGTGGAAGTCGATTCGCAAGACGATGAAGCACCACCCGAAGGCGGACCGCTGGCGAAAGGACTGAGGCTCAAGTTCGGGGCTCGCGCTCGGGGCTCAGGCTCGGGGCTCAGGCTCGGGGCTCAGGCTCGGAGCGGCCCGGGGTCCCGGCTCCACGCTCCGACTCCGGTTTCAGACTCGAGGCGCGACTTCGCTGTTCTTAAGAAGTCACCGGACCGGGTGAGACCGGGGACAGGCCGCCGCTCGTCGGCGCGTCGTCGGCACTAACGGGCGCGGGTGAGGAACTCGGGCCGGGTGGGTCCTCATCTCCCCCTTCCGCGGCCAGTCGGTTCCGTCGGTCGACGCGCGTCAACGGTGCGAAGAGCGTGTAGACGACCGGCACGATGATGAGGGTCAGGAACGTGGAGAAGAGCATCCCGCCGACGACAGCGATCCCCAGGGGTTGCCGTGACTCGGCTCCGGCTCCCAGCCCCAACGCAATCGGAAGGACACCGAAGATCGTCGCGAAGGAGGTCATGAGAATCGGGCGAAGACGAATCTTCGAGGCGTTGGCCACCGCTTCCAGGATGGACTCACCCTGAAGCCGCCTTTGGTTTGCGTACTCGACGATGAGGATCGCATTCTTCGTAACCAGTCCGACGAGCATGATGAGCCCGATCTGCGAGTAGATGTTGATGCTTTGTCCGAACAGAGCCAGCGAAACCAAAGCACCAAAGATGGCCAGCGGAACGGAGAACAGAATCGTCATCGGGTGGATGAAGCTTTCAAACTGCGCCGCCAGCACCAGGAAAATGAAGATGATCGCCAGGATGAACATGAAGACGAGGGTTGAACTCGACTCCCGGAACTCCCGCGACTGACCAGAAAGCTCCGTTCTCACCCCCGCTGGAAGCGTCTCCTCGGCGATTCGGTCGAGATCGTCCAGCGCCGTTCCCAGAGCCATACCCGGAGGAAGGTTCGCCGTGATCGTCGCGGAGCGGATTCGGTTGTAGTGATTGAGTTCTTTCGGTGCGACCGATTCCTTGACCTCGACAAGGTTGGCCATGCGAACCAAACCACCGGACCCGCGAACGTAGAGTTCCTTGATCACTTCCGGAGTCGCTCGGTCCGAGGGCCTCATCTGCACGATCACGTCGTACTGCTTCGACGACCGCTTGAAGTCAGAGACGACCCGGCCGCCGAGAAGACTCTCGAGGGCGCTTCCGATCTCGGCGACACTGACTCCGAGTTGCGCGGCGCGCTCGCGATCGATCGTGATGTCCAGTTCCGGTTTGTTCAGTCGCAGATCGGTGTCGAGATTGATCAGGTATCCGAGCTCGGACGCCTTGGCCATGAAGGGACCGGAGGCAGCGCCAAGCTCCTCGTAGGTTCCGGCCTGCAGAACGTATTCCACCGGTGACGAGGAGAAGCCCCCTCCCAACGAGGGAGGATTAACCAGGAAAGCCAGGACGCCCGGAATCGAGAACGTCTGCGGAAAGAGAGCACCGACGATCTCCTGGGCAGAACGCTCCCGTTCCTCCGCCGGAACGAGGTTGAAGAAGACGAATCCGTTCGTGACGAGACCCGGCCCGCCGAAACCCAGTCCGGTCGCGGTGAACAAAGCAGCCCGCTCTTCCACCGGCAGAAGGATGGCCTCCAACTGACGCATGTAGGAGTCGGTGTACTCGAGGGTCGCGCCCTCCGGAGCGATGACGATGCCGAAAGCGATACCGCGATCCTCGACCGGAACGAGCTCGCGGGGCAGTCGCGTGAAGACGAAACCCGACACGACGAAGAGCAGGAGCGTGACGAAGACCATGAGCACACGACGCTTCAGAACCTGCGCCAGCGTGGCTCCATAAACACGGTCCAACGCCCGGAAGAAAGCCTCGAAGCTACGTGAGGCGAATCCCGAACCTCCGTCCCGAAGCGGACGCAGGATCTGAGAACAAAGCATGGGCGTCAACGTCAGAGCGACGAATGTCGAGATGATGACGGCCACAGCAACCGAGATGCCGA
>JAUIHP010000026.1 GCA_030431975.1 bacterium
GACGTGGTGCCGATGAGTCGAAGGTGGAGAAAACCGTTGCCGTTGTCATTGGTGTTCTCGAAGAGGACGCGAGAGGTTGTCGGACCGTTGACGAAGAGATCCATGTCCCCATCGTCGTCGTAGTCGGCACATGCGCCGCCGCGGCTCGGACGTCCGATCGCCGTCACCGGTGTGCCCGCGACCGGTGTGAAGGTTCCGTCTCCGTTGTTCTCGTAGAGAAAGTCCACGCCGCCGCCGTCGTTGCCGACGTAGCAGTCCAGATCACCGTCGTTGTCGAAGTCTTCCCACAGTGAGCCGAGGGAAACTCCTCCATCGGTGGAAATGCTCTGGTCGGTGATCGAAGTGAAGCTTCCGTCCGCTTCCTGCCGGTAGAGTCGGTTGTTCAGTCCGCCGACTCCTCCATTCCAGTTCGTGAGAAACGCGTCAAGGTCCCCGTCGTTGTCGTAGTCGATCCAGTTCCAAAGTTGGCCGTCCTGACTTTCCGTTCCCAGCGGAGCCTCGGCGATGCGCTCGAAGTCGGCTGTCCCGGTTTCCACGAGGAGATTGCGATAGACGTTGTCCGGCTGCAGCGTTCCATTGGCGGGGCCGCTGCCGATGAAAAGATCGAGATCGCCATCGTGGTCGTGATCGGACCACGAACCGACGGTGTAGGAGTCGAGTCCCTCCACGATCGGCCCCGTCAGGACTTCGGTGAAGGTGAAGTCCGGCGCGCCATTGCCCAGGAAGAGTTGGTTCGTGAGCGCAGCGCCGGGAATGAAACCGGCCGGATGAATGATGACGAGGTCGAGGTGCCCGTCGTTGTTGATGTCGCCCCAGGTGGCGGTCCAGCCGCGGTTGTCCAGGGGATCGCCGATTGCCTCCGCGGTTACGGTGGTGAACGTCCCGTCGCCCTCGTTCCGGTAGAGATTCGACGTCTCACCGGCGATGAAGCAGTCCGGGTCACCGTCGCTGTCGTAGTCGCCCCAGGTCAGACCCGACATGCTGAAGCCGGCTCCGGCGGTCTGGTCGTCCCCCAAACCACTCCCGTCGATGCGAGTGAAGGCGCCACCGCCGTCGTTGCGGTAGAGCTGGCCCAGGTTGGTCGCCAAATCGGGATCGCCGTCGCCGTCGTAGTCGATCCAGGTTGCGCCGAAGTACTTCCCGCCGGAGTGGTTCGTGTCAGTAACGATCGGGTTGCCCGGATCGGTGACCTCGCTGAAGCTGATCCCGAGGCATTCCGTAGCGGAGATCGATCCGCAGAGAACCGCGGCCGCCGCAGCCCAGGCAAAGCTTCGGGGAGGAGAGAAACGATGGAACATGGTTGAGCCTCCTTGGTCCGTTCGGTCCCCGGTGCAGTGGAGGTGTATTCAATGTAGGGAGGCGGACGGGGGAAGGACTATCCCCAGAACTGGGGATTTGGGGCCGGTTCCGAGGCTAGACCCAGCGATTGCGCAGGGCTTTGGCGACGGCCTCGTTCTTGGAGTGGACTTCCAGTTTGCGGTAGATGTTCTTGATGTGAGAGTGGACGGTCGACTCCGAGATGAAGAGATCCCGCGCCGCTTCTGCGTAGCTCTTCCCGTTGCAGAGGGCGGCGAGAATCTCCTGCTCTCTGGGCGTCAAGGTGTGATCACGCTCGACCCGGAAGGACGCCGTGACCCGTCGGGCGATGCTCGGGCTCATCGGGGATCCGCCGTCCCTCGCTTCCCGGATGGCCTGTAGTAGGCGTCGCGGCGGGGTCGTTTTGAGCAGGTATCCTACCGCTCCGGCACAAAGCGAGTCGAAGACGGCCTGATCGTCGTCGCGAACGGTGAGCATGAGGACGTCGAGATCCGGATGGACCCGGCGCAGCTCCCGCGTCGTCTCGATCCCGGAAGCCCCGGGCAGCGTAATGTCCATGAGGAACAAGTCCGGCGGAGGAACCTGCGACGGGAAGGCAGCGATGGCGTCCTCGCCAGTCGGGAACGCTCCCAGGAGGATGAGACCGTCTTCCTGTCGAAGAATGGCCTCCAGTCCGTTCCGGATCTCTTCATCGTCCTCAACGAGAGAAATGCGGAGCAAGGTCATGACGCCTCCGCGCGCAGGCGCAGTGAAGTCCCTCGGCCCGGGTTCGAACGGACTTCCAGCGACGCGCCGATTGCTTGGGCACGTCGCTTCATGTTTCGAAGACCGCTTCCGCTTCCGGTTCCGCTCCAACTCCCGCTCCCGCTTTGGGTCCCGTCGCGGCCCAAGCGGTCGGTGATGTCAAAGCCGCGGCCGTCGTCCCGTACCTCGATTTCCAGACCCGGACCGACGCGCCCGATGATCAGCTCCACCTGTGAAGCATTCGAGTGTCGCAGCGAGTTGTGAAGCGCCTCCTGCAGCAACAAGACCAACTGCCGTTTCCAGTCCGGCGCGAGACGCGCCGACTTCAGTTCGTCTTCCAGCCCGGTCAGACGAAACTGAATTCCGCTTCCCTCAAAGAGATCGTGTCCGAACCTTCCGACCAATTCCGCCAGATCGAAGGCGGAGTCTTTCGACGGATCGATGCTCCAGATGAACTCGCGGGTCTTTCGCGACAACGACTCGACCAGTTCGCCGGTGCGGTCTGCGTAGTGGACGAGCTCGTCCCGATTCGTGGAGTCGATGCCGCGGCGCAGGAGGTCAGCGAAGATGCCGAGCTTGGTCAACTTGTGCCCAAGTTCGTCGTGATAGTCCCGCGCCACCTGCTCGCGGATGTACTCCCGTTCCGCAAAGCGGATTCTCTCGTGAAGGCGGGCGCGGGCGATCTGACGTCGCAACCGAACCGAGTGGGCCACCCAGAGTGCCAGGGCGACGACGGCCAGTGCGGAGAGGAGGAAGCCGCCGCGACGGTAGAACGGAGGAACCACCGTGAAGCCGACTTCGACAGGTTCGCTCCAGACTCCGCCCGATCCGGCAGCGCGTACCTGAAAACGGTACTCACCTGCATCGAGGTTGGTGAACGAGGCGAAGTCGCGGCGTCCGCATTCCACCCAGCCGTCATCGAATCCGAGAAGGCGAGTCGCGTATCGAACCTCGTCGGGATTGGAGTAGTCGAGGCCGACGTACTGAAACGAGACGGAGCGATCCTCCGGCTGCAGGACGAGGGAGTCGAAGCGGTCCGACGCGTGCGAGGTCATGACTTCGCCGTCGATGCGGACGTCCTTCCAAACCAGACGAGGGATGGTGATCGGGGTCTCGACCTGCGTCGGGTCAAACGCGATGAGTCCGGCGTGTCCACCGACAAGAAATGTTCCGTCCGGTCCCCGAGTTCCCGCGTGCTGTGAGAACGGTTGTGCGAAGAGACCGTCCCGCCGATTGAAGCTGTAGATGGAACCCGATTCCGGATCCAGTCGGGACAGCCCCTGGTTCGTCGCCGCCCAGATTCGGCCCGCATCATCCTCGAATATCTGGCTGACCTGGTTGCCGGAGAGGCCGTCCCGTTCGGTCCAGTGACGGAAACCATCCTCGTCCGAAATGTAGAGGTCGAGCCCTCCGCTGTAGGTGCCGACCCAGACTCGATTCTGTGAATCGACGAACAGTGTCTGAACCGATCGGTTGTTGAGACTCGACGGATCCTCGCTCTGGACGAAGTCCGTGACCTGCTGCGTGGTTCGGTTGATCCGACTGAGACCGCCAACGTAGGTCCCGATCCAGATGTCGCCGTTTCCATCTTCGGCAAGGGCCTGGACCTGCACGGAGATTGCGGCTGCGCCCGGCGAGAAAGCAGGGACGGGACGCGGAGTCGGTTGGTCGGCCGACCAACGCCAGAGCCCGCCGCTCGTTCCCAGCCAGAGTTCCCCCTGCGAATCGAGGAGCAGCGTGTTGATGGGGAGTTGCAAGGCCGAAGGCACGGGGCAGCGCTCGAGCCGGCCGTCCGATTGCATTCGGTACGGACCCAGGGACGTTCCGACCCAAAGCGTCTCCGTTTCCCCGCGACCCGCTGCCAGAGCCGTGACGACGGCGCCGTCAGGAAGCGGAAGCGCTTCCAGTGTGGAGAGCGTCGTCGGGTCGATCCGGATCAACTCGTTTCCGACCCCGAGCCACAACTGTGATGTCGATTCGACGGACGAGCTTGCCCCGGTGACCGCGACGGCAGCGACTTCGCGGGGCGCGCCCGCGTCCTGAAACGCGCGATGTCGAAACGCGGTCGCGCGTCGGTTCCACCTCTGCACGCCACTGTTCAACGTGGTCAGCCAGACGTTGTCGTCACGGTCGATGAACACTTCGCGCAGTTCATGGGAGCGAAGACTTCGGGGCGAGGACGAGTCGACCCGATGGACCTGAAACTGGTCTTCACGCGGATCGTAGATCGCCAATCCGCGCGTCGTGGCGGCGGCTACGAAACCGCGGTCGTCGCTCTCGAGATCCATGACCGGACCCGGCATCGAGTGGGGAACGAGCCTTCCGCTGCCGGTGTCGAACAAGAAGAGCCGTCCTTGCGGATCGACCGTCCAAATCTGTCCCCGTCCGTCGACGTGCAAGCGAACGTAGTCGTTGCTTTCGCTCTGTCCGCTCCTGCCTGATGACAAATTCCATCTCTCAAGCAGGCGACCCGTTTCCCGGTCGAGACGGTCGAGTCGACTTCCCCTTCGTGACACCCAGAGGTCGTTCCGGGAACGACAGAGGGCAAGGACCGGTTCCATGTCGACCTGCCGCGCCGGTTCTCCGGCCGGCCAAACGAAGAGCCCGGAGTCTGTGCCGTACCAGAGTTGCCCGGAAGGTTCGCGCCACCAGCAGCGCACGCGGCGGTCCCGGTGTGTGCCCTCGTCCCTGTAGCGAAAACTCGGTGACTCTGCTGAGAGCCCCGCCGTGCCCTTGGCCGCGCCTTCCGGCGGCCCGATCTCGATCCATCCGCGGTCCGCGGTGGCGAGAAGGAGTTGGTCTTCGGGTCCGCGTTCAAATCCGACCGCGTGGTGGGGCTCGGGTCGGAAGTGTTCGAAGCGTCCGCTTTCAGGGTCGAATCGGTCCAGTCCCTCGACACCAAAGCGAAGCCAGAGCTTTCCGTGGCGGTCTTCGGCGACTTCGGAGATGTAGTTTGCGGAGATCGAGGCGGGGTCTTCCGGGTCGTGGCGAAACACATCGAGGGAACGTCCGTCGTAACGATTCAGTCCATCTGCGGTGGCGATCCAGAGGAAGCCCCGACTGTCCTGGAAGATGTCGTTGATGCGTGGGCTGGAGAGTCCCTCTTCGGTAGAGAGAACTTCGAAGCGCGGCCAGGTCGTGAAGTCGAGACGCCGGTCGGGGCCCTGCTCGGGCCGCAGCTCTAGCGAGGCGGAAGTGGCACCATAGCTGGAAGTGGCGCCAAAGCCGGAAGCCGCGCCGAAGCTGGTCACGAGACCCCAGGCGAGAGCGCACCAACTCGTTCGGCGGAACGAAAGCGGAGGAAACATGGACATCCCTCGAGGAATGCCCCGGCAGCATGGTTCAACGGTAACGTTTTCGGGGGCCCCTTGGCGAGGACGAAGAAGACCGGCCGATCCGAGAGGAGAGGGGAAGGTCGAATCGGCCGGCCGCGGGGACTAGAGCTGGAGTGGAACTGGAGACGCTGATCGATTAGGCCGGACCGCGTCCGCCTCCATGATGTCCGCCGCGTCCACCTCCGCGGCGTCCGCCCCGGCGGCGGTCCGCGAGTTCCCCGAAGGTTTCCTGCTGCTCTGCCGTCAGAGTTGCGGCGATCGCTTCTCGTGAAGCTGCACGGTCCGCCCGCGAAACGAGACGCGCGACGGCGGAATGGATCTCTCCGGACTGAACTTGCTGCAGCGTCTTCAGCTCGCTGGCCACGCCGGCTTGCAGGATGGTCTGGATGGATGCGATTTGGTCGTCCGAGAGTCCGAGGGCTTCAGTCAGACGTTCCAGTTGTCGTTCGACCATCTCGGCGGAGTACTCGTTGATTCGATCGATTCGTTCCTGAAGCCGCTCCGCTTTCAGCACCTGCCACTGGCTCCATTGATCTGCGGTCAGGATAGACTGCACCGTGGCGTCATGAGCCGTGGCCAGCTCTGTGATCTGCGAAATGGCCTCCTCCAGAGATATCTCTTCCGCCTTCAGTGCTTCGTGGACGCTCTTCGACTCCTCCCGGTAGGACTCGCGGGCGGTCTTCACTGCCTCGGCCTGTTCGTCGGTCAGTCCCAACTCTTCCTGCAGGTCGACGCGCGAACCGTGGGAGCCGCGCGGCCCGAATCCCGCATCGCCTCCCGAGGACAGATCACTGTCTGCCGAGGCCGCCGTAGCGGATTCGGAGCCGAGAAGGTCCGAGGCGGAGGTTCCGTCCCCACACCCCGTACCCATCACGGCGACCGCGCCCAGGGCACAGATCGATGCCGCGGTGACAAACGAGAAATGCTTACTTCTGTTCAAAGGTCGTTCCTCCCGTCGTGGCGTAGCCGGTTCCTCCGGCCAGCGTGCTTAGGGAGCCCGGCTGAGTTCGAGCGTTCACCCGTCCCGGCCGGGCTCCCGTCCCGGCGTTATCTACTAAACGCCCACGATGTGGCAGAGGTGTGACAGGAGCCGTGCGTTTTTCGGGCAGTTAGGGGAGACGTACCCAGATCGGGTCGCCGTCGAAGCCGGGATTTGTCGTCAACCGCTTCACGTCCTCTCCGCTGGGGGTCATGGTGTAGACCTCCCAGTTTCCGTCGCGGTTGCTCCCGAAGGCGATGCGGTCTCCGTCCGGAGACCAGGCAGAAACCAGTTCCCAGGAGGGATGGTTGGTCAGGTTGGAGGCCGCGCCTCCGTTCAGAGGCTGAACGAAGATGTCCGGGTTTCCGTCGGCCAGGACGCGGTGAAAGAGCAGGCGGCTTCCGTCGGGCGACCACGCCGGATGCCCTTCCGACTCCGCGGACTGGGTGAGGTTGCGCAAGTTCGACCCGTCCGCATTGATGATATAGATCTCGGCATTGCCGTCCCGTTCGGAAACGAACGCAATCTGACTTCCGTCCGGGGACCAGCGTGGCGCGGTGTCGCGCCCGGGCGAGGTGGTGAGGCGGCGTTCCGGCGTTCCGTCCGGACGGGCCACGTAGATGTCGTCGTTGAAGTTCCGCTCCGACGAGTAGACCATGAACGTGCCGTCGGGAGACCAGTCCGGAACCTCGTCTCCGCCGGTGTTGCGGTAGACCTCGACCGGCTCGCTTCCGGTCAGTTCCACTTCGTAGAGAATGGCCCGACCCGTGCGCAACGAGCCGAAGATGACGCGGGATCCCCGCAGTCGCGGTCCGAAATCGTTGGCCGGGTGAGTGGTCAGGCGAAAGGGAGACGTTCCCTGCGGCGTCATCGTGTAGATGTCGGAGTTTCCGCCCGTGTCCGAGAGATAGGCGATGCGAAGTTCGCCGGAGCGAATCTCCGGGCGGCCACCCTCCGCGGCGTTTCCACCCGAGGTCGTCGACTTGCTGCACCCTTCCAACGTCGGAAGGGTCGCAAGCAGAATGAAAGCCAAAAGGCGGCGCGCCGACAAGACCATGGGTTCCTCCGATTTTCTGGAACGAGTCCAACGAAACTCAAACGCGGGTAGTCTATCCTTGTCACCTCGACGATGAAGCAAATAGTTCGAATGGGAGCCTCGGATGACGAAGCCGCACACCCTCGTCCTCAAACCGATGTATGCCCTGCTCCTCGTTATCGCAGTGACGGGCCCGATCGGCGGCGATGGCTTCTCGGGAACTGCTTTCGCCGACGGTCCCCCGTCAGAGATCGACGAGACGGCCGTTCTTCTTGATCAGGTCCCGAAGGTTCTTCGCCTCTACAACGAAGACACCGAGTATCCGCTGCTCCATCTGGATGCGGATCAGCTGCAGGAACTCGGACGCCGCAAGGTCGTCATCCTGACGAAAAAGCTTCCTCTACCTGGCCGGGAGGAAGAGGACCTGAAGTATCGGTCGATGGCCTACCGAATCGTGGACCATCCCATCGACGCCGTCTGGTTGGCCGCGATGGCGCCGGACCTGTCCGAGGGTGGTTCCGTCACCGAAGTCGAACTGTACAAAGGAGACCATGGTGAGCGACGGCTCTTCGGACGAATCGCGCTGCCGTGGCCCATTGCCGACCGGCAGTGGGTCATCGACGTGGCCGTCGACACGATGGCCGCTCATCGAACCGCTGGACAGATCTGGATGGCGTACTGGAATCTGACCGAGGATGGCCGCGAGCTCGGGCGAGCCACGATGGCAGACGGAAACGTTCCCGGTTACGAAGAAGATGATTTCGAGAAAGCGGTCTACCTTCCGGCCAACACCGGCGCGTGGACGCTGATGGCTTTGGATGACGAGCACACGTTGCTCGGGTATCAGGTCACGTTGATCATGGGAGGGTGGATTCCCGAAGCGTTGGGACTTCGCTTCGGGCGAGGTCAGTTGAAGAAACTCCTGCACACCGTTGCGGCCGATGTTCCGACTCAGGTTCGCGAGTACGATCCCGGCCGCTACGTCATTCCAGACGGATTCGGCCGTCCGATGGACCGTAGGGTCGCCGCCGTTTCCAGCGAGATCCGCTGAACGTCGCTCCCGACAGCCCGGATAGCCGGTTCCGGAGACGAATTGCGCGCGTGAGATGGCGCAATCAGAGTGCTCCTACACGTGCAAAGGCTCTGTGCTACGCTCGGTCGATGTCCAGAATGTGGACCTACATCCTCGTCGCGCTTCAGATTGTTCTCTTGACCTCCTGTTCTCCGGATGCGATTCAACCCGGCGAAGGAGAGTTGCGATTCGGTTCGCCACGCGGCCTGACGGAATCCGGCGATGTAACCGGACTTCGGCTTTCCCCATCCGGTTCGCGGTTGGCCGTGTCCCGACGGGGAGGACACATCCTCATCAGGGACCTGCAGTCCGGAAGCCACGCCGACATTGCCTTTCCCGCCGATCGCGTCCGGCCCGTCGGCTGGACGGAGGCCGAGGACGAACTGCTTTTGGCTCTTCGGGACGTGGAGTGGTCGGCGGTCCTTCTGACCATTCCTGCTGATCTCAGCGATTTGGAAGCCGAACCCCTGAAGTATCAGCAGGTGATGGGTCCGGACCGATTCTATGCGTCCGGCTTTGCCCCGGACGGAGGGGAAGTCTGCGGGACGATCTCCAACGCTGCGGAACTCGATCAGGGGATCGGGGGAGAGTTCGGAGTTTGGAACCGGGAGAACGACACCTGGCAGGCCATGGCTTCTCCTTGGCCCGATACCCGGATTGATGAAGTCGTGTACCCGACGAACGGAGGGGCCTGGTTCTTCTACGCCCGAGGCGTCTCCGGTACTTCCTATCAGGGATACGCCCGCCGTAGCGATGAGCAGTTCGAGATCCTCCGGACCGAAGAGTCGGCCTTTGTCGGTTGGGGGCCGCTCGACGACACCGCCTACGTTGTGACCCGGTCCAGCCTGGACGCGGAAGTTTCACTGCGGTTTCTGAGCGCGGATCGAAACGGAGAACTGCAACGCCTCGGACAGATCCCGAACACGCCGAATCTGTCGGTCGTTCCGAGCGGGAGGCGTCTCGTCTTTCGCACGATCCAACACAAGAGCGCTGCGTTCATCGGACGACGCGACGAAGAGGGGCGCTGGTCGTTCGACCGTCGGATCGATGCAGAGACGTCAATGTCCTATCCGAGAATGCGGCCGGGCGGTGGCGGGTTTGCACTCGTTCGCAGCACTCCCGACGGTCACGAACTCCTCGTCGTGCCGGAGCAGGGCGAGCCGCGTTTGCTTTTTCGATCCCGGTTTCGTCTTCAGTGGCCGGCTTGGTCCGGGGACGGCTCGCGCATCTTTGTTCTGGAAGGGACACCCCCGAAGCTGACGTGCGTCCGCGCAGAGGACGGTGTTCCCGTGGACGCGCCGCAGCTCCGTCCCACGTCCTATCTCTACTCGGATGAACTCGGGCGGCTACGTTTTCAAACGAACGAGGATGGCAACTCTCGATATCACATCTTCGACACCGTGTCGGGAATCGTCACGGAGGTCGGTTCCGAAGAGCGCGGAAGTCTCTTCCAGTCGGCGGCGTCTCCCGACGGTCGGTTTCTCGCGGTGGCCGGAAACCGTGGCCAGGTTCGCCACGTGCGGCCCTGGCGCATCGGCTTGACCGGAGGGCCGGAGGTGCTTCTCGCGGACGTTCACGCTGCACCTGTTGGGTGGAGTGACGACGGAGAAACGGTCTTCCTCGTGACCGAGGTTCCGAGCGGGGATCCGCCGCACTGGACCCGCGGCCGAGTTCTCGCCGTTCCCGCAGACGGTCGCTCCAAGCCGGAGGTCTGGGCCGAATTGCCCCGCGGCAACGTCGACTACTGGGCCGACGTCGAAGTCTCCGGTGACGGAAACACGATGGTCTGCGTCGTCATCGAGATGGTGCACGACGCCTGGACGGCGGAAGGGGAGTGGGTTCCTTTGGCTGAAGAGGCCGAAGCGGAAAGGTAGCCCGGGCCCTGACGCCCTCAGCGTTGCTTGGCCACCTGAGCTTCCAGGTAGTCCGCGACCCGCTCGAACGGATCGAATCCAAACGCCTCCGCGACCGATGGACGAAGATTCGAGTTCGCGTTGATGTCGTAGATGTAGCGACGCCCGTCCGGACCTTCCAGGTACTCGATTCCGCCAACGTCCAAACGGCCTTCCTTCATGATGCGAAGTCCCTGCTCGACGATGTCGGCGGGCACCTCGGGAAACGGATAGAACTCCGGTTTGGGTCCGGTCGGCACCTGACAACTGCCGCCTTCGCCTTCCGGGTCGGCCGGGTTGCAAACCTCGGACGGGCAGAGATTGAACGCGCCTCCGGTCACGACCCGCATCGCATAGAGCAGTTCGTCTCCCAAGAACTCCATGCGAACGATCCCGTGATTCTCCGTGTCGTGTTCGATGTACTGCTGCAGGACGAGCAGGTTGTCCGGAAGCCAAAGATCCGGTTGGGACTCGAGCAGGGACTCGACTTCTTCGATCGACTCGATCTTGAACATCCGGGCCCCGCTTCCACCCTGGTTCGGTTTGAGGATGGCCGGAAACTCGATGACCGACTCGTGGTCGCGAAGCGCGGACGCGTCGTTGAAGAGGATCGAAGCCGGGTGCGGGATCTTCAGCTTTCGCAGGAGTTGGGATTGAGCAAACTTGCTCAGCTCGAGGCGGAAAGCCGCCGAACCGTTGAGAACCCGGGCGCCCTCCCGCTCGAGAAACTCCATCGCCTCGAGGGCGAAGGGCACCGCGCGGGTGTTGCCGCGGGTGTACGCAGACGGACTGGCCTGGTTGAAGTAGAGCGGAGCGCGGACGGAGTCCAGTTCGCAGAGCGAGTTTCGTTTCAGGTCGAACTGATCGAAGCTCAGATTCCGGTTGCGGAGAGCTCGAAAGAGGGGCTCCTGCCACTCCGGGTGTTCGAAGAGGACGATCAGGTCGGGCTGGCTCAAGTTCGGGTCTCCTCGTTGTCGGAACAGGTAGAAGGTCCACGGATCCTGGATGCATCCGGACCACATAGAGTAGCCTGGAGGAAGTGTGGTCCGCGGGCAAGCGTAACGCATCGGGCGGGAAGGCTTCGAAGGAGATGTGCGCGGCACAGCAGGCCTCGGCATACTAGCCCCGGCACGGAACGGCACTTCGAAACAGGATCGGGAGAATCATGCGCAGACGGAATTTTCTTCAAGCCGGGATCGCGGGCGTCGTTGGAACGGGCGTGGCCAAAGCAGATGCGCTCGCACCTCTCTTCGAGGAACTGCCCAAAACCGACCCTATGCCCGCTGTCTTCATCGGACACGGCAGCCCGATGAATGCGATCGAGGACAACGCCTATACCCGCAGCTGGAAAGAGCTGGCGGCCCGACTTCCGGAGCCCGCGGCCATTCTTGTCGTCTCCGCCCACTGGCTGACTCCCGGCCGGACGTTGGTCCTGGGGAACACCGCACCCAGGACCATTCACGACTTCGGGGGCTTCCCCGATGAACTCTATGCGCAGCAGTACCCGGCGCCCGGCTCTCCGGACTATGCGGCGGCGACGACCCGACTGCTGAAGGATGTTCACGCAGAGTTGGATGACGAGTGGGGACTCGACCACGGGACGTGGTCCGTTCTCCTGCCGATGTATCCGAGGGCCGAGATTCCTGTCTTCCAGGTCAGCATCGACTACGCGAAGCCGCCTCGGTACCACTACGAGCTTGCCCAGAAGCTCCGTGCCCTTCGGGAGCGGGGAGTGCTCATCGTGGGGTCGGGGAACCTCGTCCACAACCTGCGGCGAATGACTCCCTCCGGCGAGGCCTATGACTGGGCTGAAGAGTTCGAGTCGATCATGCGGGGACACCTCGAGACCGGTGACTTCGACAGCCTTGTCGACTTTCAGTCGCTGGGGAGTGTGGCTCAGCTCGCACACCCGACGATCGACCACTTTCTTCCCGTGATCTACTCCGCGGGAATGCGTTTGCCCAAGGACGAGACTCGAACCTTCAATGAAGGCGTGGATCTCGGATCCATCTCCATGCTCTGTTTCGAACTCAGCCAAACTCAAGGCTAGTGGACCGATTCCTCGGTTACGGCCACCAGACAATGTCGCAGTAGTCGCTTCCACGGCACGGATCTCGCAACTCGAGTCTCGCAGCGACGGAATTCCGTCGTGCGAAGGGAGCCGAGGTGCGCGGTGTCATCGGTTGGGCGGTCTTGCTTGCGTCGGCCATCGTCGGTTCCGAAACTCGGGCCGAGATGGTGCCCATTGCCATTGACGGACTCTTCGAGGACTGGGCCGGTATGGAGCCGGTCGTTGTGGACCCGGTTGGCGACGGGTTCGGTTCGGTCGACTTCGGGCGAGTTTGGTTGGCGGACGATGCGCAGCGACTCTTCCTGCGGTTCGAGTTGGAAGAGGCGGTGCATCTCGACGAGCGGAACCAGATCCATTTGTATCTCGACTCGGATGGGGACGAACGAACCGGTTTGGCCGTTGCGGGAATCGGCGCCGAGATCGACCTTCACTTCGGAGCGCGACGAGGAACAGTCTTCGTTTCGGACGGACATCGCGCTGTGGGGCCCGCAGAACTCGGGTTGATCGCCTCGCCGACGGTTTCGGCCGACGGCTTTGAGATGGCTCTGCAGAAGTCCCGGCTTCGCCTGGGGCCGGAAGGTCTCGTCCGAGTTGCCCTTCACGTGGTCGGCGGAGACCTGGCTCCGGACTTCGGCGCGGCAGACTACACCGTCGGACTGGGAACGGCTCCCTTGCCCAAAGAGGATTCCGTGCGTCCCTCCGAGAACGGCTTCATCCGTATCGTCACCTACAACGTGAAACGGGATGCGCCGTGGCCAGATGATTCCGATCGGCTCGGCCGTCAGCTTCGGGCCGTCGACCCGGACATCATTCTCTTGCAGGAGGTGTACCTCACGCCCCTGACCGAAGTCCTGGAGACGGTTCGGGCGTACCTTCCGGAGTCCCCGGGGCGGAGGTGGGAGGCTCGGCGAAACCACGACTGCATCACTCTGTCTCGGTGGCCGGTCGCGGAGGAGTGGGCGATCGATGACAACCTTGCCGTGCTTCTGGACTCTGGTCCGTGGGGAACGGGGGAGCTCCTGGTCGTCAATGCCCACCTGCCCTGTTGCGAAAACGATGCCGGGCGCGAACTCGAAGTTCGCCACATTCACGAGTTCGTGCGAGCGAGAGTGGCGGAGGGGGCGTTGGCCCGGGGGACGCCGTGGCTTCTGGCCGGAGATATGAATCTGGTCGGGGATCACAGGATTCTGGACCTGCTCGGGTCGGGAGGCGGTGACGGGGAGGCTGCGGCCGATTGGGACGGAACGAGTCTCGCATCCCGGGTCCCGCTGCACCTGCAGGAGCGAGTCGCCTACACCTGGCGGGATTCTGATGACGACTACTGGCCCGGCCAGCTCGATGCCTTTTTCTACACGGATTCGGTTCTCGATCCGGGATTCGCTTTCATACTCCGGACGGACGGGCTGTTCTCCGATCAGCGGGAGTCGGCGCAGGTCGATTCCACGGACTCCTTTCTCTCCGATCACCTGCTGGTTTCCGCGGACTTTCGTTTTCGGGAGGCGAGCCTTCCGGGGCCGTCCGTTCCTTTTCCGAATGAACACCCGGATCCGGTGTCATTGGTCGTTTGGCCGAATCCGACGACCGGTCGCGCTTCCATTCTCGTCCGGTCCGAGTTCGCCGGTTCGTATTCCGCCGAGCTGCTGGACGTTCGGGGACGCCGGGTCGCGCGGCCCTGGGGAGGGAGTGTCGACCTACCGGCGGGGCGGTGGACGAGACACGAATGGTCAGGGACGGTGGACGGTGGACTCCGGCTTCCCACCGGTCGATATTGGTTGCGGCTCCGAATGGCCTCGACGCAGTCGACTCCGACACAGGTGACGGCGCAGGTGGTTGTCACAGTTCTTCGTTGAGATGGTCTGGAGGCGGGATAGAATTGGAGCCTCGAATGGAAGTCCGCAATGAGGTGCTGAATGCCAAGTCCATCTCTACCCGTCGCGACCCTTCTGGAACAGGGGGCCTCAGGCTACGCAGCCTACGCGGTCCAACAACTGTTCGAGGCCCGGCCCGAAGCCCGCGACTGTTATCCCCGAGGTCCTTTCGAGGCCTGGAAGTCAAAACTCTCCGCCAAGCTTGCGGAGTTGGCGGTTGCCGTGGAGTTCGAGTCTCCCCAGCTTTTCGTCTCTACCGTGTCCTGGTCACGCGACGCTTTCCGGTCGCGGGGAGTTTCGTCACGTGACCTGGAAGTCGCGCTGCAATCACTCCAAGGCGTGCTCCAAGACGAAATGACCGAAAGCACCCGGACGGCCCTGGCTCCGTACTTCGAGGCGGCCTATCGGGCATTGGAGAGCCGAGGGAACGCCGGGGCTGCAGGTCCGGAGAATGGTCGCCGCGAGGGCGTCCCTGCCGAGGACGACGAGTTGAACCCGACCGCGCTGGTCTTTCTCGAAGCTTGTCTTGCCGGAGAGCCCGATCGAGCTCGGGCCTTGGTTTGGCAAGCACTCGACAACGACATGACGCTCTCGCAGGTCGTGCTCGAAGTCCTCATCCCGGTGCAGCGGGAGATCGGTCGACTTTGGCATCGCGCGGAAGTTGGCGTTCATGAAGAACGTCTCGTTTCGACGGTCACCGAAGAAGTGATGGTGTTGTTGCGTTCCCGCGTCGAACCTCCCGAATCTTCCGCACGCACGGTCGTCGGTGCGGCGGTGCAGGGAAACAATCACGACTTCGGGGTTCGGTCCGTCCTCGACCTGTTTGCGTTTTCCGGATGGAAGACGTTCAACATGGGCGCCAACCTGCCTCCCGAGAGCATGGCGGCCACCGTTCTTGATCTCGAAGCGGATCTCGCGCTGATCTCCGTCACGCTGGTCACCCAACTGCGAACGGTGCGCCCGACGGTGGACGCGATCCGGCGAGCTTCGGACCAGGTGCGCATCATGGTTGGAGGACGCGCGTTTCAGTCAGCTCCGGACTTGTGGTCCAAGCTCGGAGTCGATGGCTACGCCTCGAGTGCGGAAGAGGCGGTGCAGGTCGCGGACGGTCTGTTTCGCTAGACTCGCTACGCCGCTTCGCTTTTGGTTTCTTCTTCGCGGATCTCAGTCCTCTCCTTCTCGAGCCGGGCCCGCCGCTCACCCACATAACGATGGTAAGCGTCGCGTATGAAAAGGAAGACCAACAGGTAGGCGAGCCCCGTCAGATAGCCGAATTCGTGGTACGTCGTGACGAAGCTCACTCCAATGACGAAGAGGACGATGGTCGAGAGCGCGTGGTAGAGGTGTCCGTAGTTCTCCTTCCAGACACGGAAGAAGCGGTCGCCGCTGTCGAGTGAGATGACTCCGCTGACCAGGCCGGTGTTGAAGACGAAGAACACTGCCGGTACGAGCAGAACGCGGGCGTCCCAGAGGATGGGATCCGCGCCTTCCGTAGAACCCTGTAGAACCCAGGAAGCGAAGGTCATGGCGACGGTCGTCTGACCCCCGTTGAAGGCGGCTTTCAGCCAGGGGCGTCGGTGCAGCGCCAGATCCGCCACGAAAACACTGGTTCCGGCCACGAGCAAGGCCCACGGAGCAGGTAGAACGAAGAGGGAGCCCAGGTTCACGGCGAGAGACATCGAGACCATGCCGTTTCCGCTCGGGGTCTCCAGCCAGAAACATTCGGCGGCCAAGCTGAGAAAGAGCCAGTACGCGATCAAGCCGCCGGTGACGACGCTCGGGAGGGCAGCAGCCTGGCCCCAGGTGGAGATCACTCCTCCGAGAGCGGCGGCAATGGTGCCCCAAACGTATATCGCGAGAGTAGGCTTCATGGTCTCCGTTGGACGACTTGCGCTACACGACACCAACACACCAACACACCAACACACCAACACACCAACACACCAACACACCAACACACCAACACACCAACACACCAACACACCGACCCGGCCCCGGCAAAAAGGCCGGAACGATCCGGTCATCTACAAGTAAGCCCCGTGCCACCTCGCTAAGTGGTTGCCGCATGGACCCGGAAGCGGGAACGGCGTTTCCGGTGTGGGGGAAAGGCCCCTGTTCAGCCTCTTTGGATCAGGCTCAAGGCCGCTCGGGGTAGGAGGTTGGGGCTCTTTCGGCTGAATTGGCCCGATTGGGATGTCGTCCTTGTATCAGAGGAGTGGACCGGCCGACCTCCTTTCTGAGTGCCGCAAGAACGGCCGCTGGACGGCCCATCGAATGGCGGGAAGAAGGGGGGATTTCAGTGAAGCAAACTATCGGAACCGTTGTGGCCATCGGGCTCATCGCGACAAACGTCGTAGTGGCGAGCGCGGAGGTCGAGTTCACCTCGATTCAACGAGACATCAGTACTTTTGCTCAGATCTCGGTCGGTGGAGAGGAGCCGATCTTCGAACAGGATCAGCAGTTTGACTTCGACCTTGGCGTCTTCAACGAGCAGTCGAGCAGTGTGGCCGACGGTTTGGAATCCTTCGTCAATGGAGTCGCCAATCAGGCTTCGGTGGTGGATCCCGAAACCGGAGTGCAAGCCGAGGGGTTCATTTTCTCCCAGGCCGTTTCGACAGATCCGGAGGTCTTCGGCCAAGGCTTCGGCTCGTCGCGAATGTTCGGAACCTTTGTCGTCGATGAGTCGACGCCGGTCAGCGTAGCGTTGACCTTCATCACGGAAGGGGATGGCCGGGCCAGCCTCAGCATCATTGGAGATGACTTCAACTTCTACCGCTTTGTCACGGACGCCACGGAGACCATTGAAGACGAGTTCGTCCTGCAGCCGGGTGCGTATGATTTCAGCTTCGTCGCCCTCGGATTCGGAACCGTGATCGAAGAGGTCAACGAAGATGCCTCCGTCGCCTTCCAGTTTGGAATCGGGTTCGGGAACGTTGCCGGGACCGATTTGCCATTCGAAAGCGCGACTGCAGGGCTTCAGGCGTTCCCGAACCCGGCGCGGTCCGAAATGAGTCTGCTCCTGCCCGCTTCGGGTGCGACGCCGGAGTCCGTGACGATCTTCGACTCGGCGGGCCGCCAGGTTCGCAGCTTCCAGGCGCAGTCCGGAGAGACGCAGCTTTCGTGGGATCTGCGCAACTCAAACGGCCAGGATGTTCCAGCAGGGGTGTACTACATTCGCCCGGAATTCCGTACCGATGCTCGGTCCGACTTCGGGCTCGATTCCGGGTTCGATTCCGGGAGCGGAAGCTCGCAGCCGATTCGGGCCGTCGTCATCCGCTGACGCACACCACGCTTCGCAGCCAACGTTCCATGAGCGCGAGGAATTCGTCCTCGCGCTCTTCTTCCACGAAGTCATCGACGGCGAGTTTGAACGCAAGTCCCAGCCGCATCCCCACCAGCGTTTGAGCCAACCACCCCATCTCGGCGGGGGCGCGGCGGAAGACTTCGCAGAGTTCCTTCGTCTGAGTCGCCGTGTAACGGGCTTCGATCTCTGCGATGACCTTGCCGATGACGGTGGGTGTTCCCTTGAAGCGGAAGTAGAGCCGAAGCATCCAGGGACGTTCTGCGACGTCACGGAACAATCTCTGGGTTCCGGAGCAGGTTTCCTCGACCCAGGCGTCCAGATTGTCGGTGCGGGGCGAGCGGAGTTCGAGCCCGGCCAGGTAGAGCCCGAAACGGCGGGCCGCCATCTGGATGAGATCGTCCTTGGTCTTGCCCACGTACTTGTACAGCCAGGGACGCGAGACTTTGGCGTCCCGGGCCACCCGGGCAAAGCTGATCGCGGACAGATCGAGACGGTCGACGATCCGAAGTGTGACCTCTGCCACGTCCGTCATCTTCTGGGCTTTGTCGCGTGTTTGCGCTTTGTCGTGCGTCTGAGCTTGGTCACGCGTTTGGGCTTTGTCGCGCGTCTGAGCTTGGTCGCGCGTCGCGGACCCGTTCTGGGTGCCGCTGGTGCCGGCCGTCTCGTCCGATTCAGCCATTCCGCCCCTCCCGTCGGTGATGACTTCGTTGTTCCCTGCGGGTAAGACGCTAGCACACGCGGAACCGAAGCACTGCCCCCGGTGGCAGTGGCTTGAATTCAGGGTTCGGATGAGAGACCCTGAAAGTCGCCATGAGTTCCCCCAGACGCCCCGATAAAGACGGCCTCGTCTACTCCACCCGGCACGGAAAAATGTGTCCGGAGTGCGGACGGCCGTCGTCCGACTGCCGATGCTCCAAGGGCCGAAAAGGCGGAAAGGGCCGGTCGGCGGGTGCTGATTCGGCTGGCCAATCCCCCAGGCCCCCGCAGGACGGCGTCGTACGTGTCGGCCGGTCGACCAAAGGCCGGAAAGGGAAAGGGGTCACCGTCATTACGGGAGTGCCCCTGGTCGGAGACGAGCTCAGGGACTTTGCCAAAGCCCTGAAGCAGAAGTGCGGTTCCGGCGGCGCGGTCAAGGATGACACCATCGAGATCCAGGGCGATCACCGGGATGCTTTGGTCGAAGAGCTGGCCAAGCACGGCTGGACGGTAAAGCGTTCCGGCGGTTGAGTGCCGGCCCGGGCGGCAAACTCTTCCCATCAGACGCGGGTCAACCTCCTCGGACGTTTCTCAAGAGAGACGGCTTTTGGCCCGATAAATCCCCAAGTAACCCACGGTCCGTGGGCCACTTATGGAAACGAACCGCCGCGCCGCACCCAAGGGGGGTGGTCTTGACACATCGTGTCCTCGTCGTCGACGACGACGCTATGAATCGCGAGATCGTTGCCGAGATTCTCGGCGGCGAGTGCCTGATTCAATTCGCGTCCTCCGGACAGGAAGCATTGGACAAGGTCGACGTCTCGCCGCCGGACCTGGTTCTCCTCGACATCATGATGCCCGGACTCGACGGATACGAGACGTGCAAGCGGCTCAAGGGAAAGTACCCCCACCTCAAGGTGCTTCTCGTTTCGGCAAAGTCGAAGGCGGCGCAGCGGATTCAAGGCTATGAGGCCGGCGCCGACGACTATGTCGTCAAGCCGTTCGACCCGCTGGAGTTTCTGGCGAAGGTTCGTGTACACCTGCGACTGCGCAATGCGGAGGAGGTCAGTGAACTTCGATCCGGCCTGGTCACGATGCTGGCGCACGAAACGCGAACCCCGCTCTCGCGCATTCTCTCTTCCGTTCAGTTGCTTCCCGGAGCGGAGTCCGACGAGGAAAGACGCGATCTGGAGTCGATCATCTTGGGCGGCGCGCAACGCCTGCAGACGATCTTCGACCGCTCGATGGTGCTGTTCAAACACGAGGCCGACGATCCGCCGCTCGAGTTCGAGTCGATCTCCCTGCTCGGTCTCTGCCGGTCTGAGGTGGATCGTGCTCGCTACGCGAATCCCGAATCGGTCTTCGAAGTCCTCGGTGACGAGTGCGAGGTCAACGCACACGAAGTCCACTTACGAGAAGCGTTCGGGATCCTTTTGGCCGAAGTTGCCGGGCGGCACCCGAAGGTGCAGGTTCAGGTTGGCCATGTTGACCCCGAGGACGGGACCATCCCGATCGACTTGTGCGATCCGTCGATGCGGGACGAGCCGGCTCAACGGGGAGATGTCTTCGAACTCTTTCGTGTGTCAGACGTGAAGCATCACTCGGAGGATCTGGATCTGGATCTCCCGATCGCCGGGGCCATCATTCGGCGGCATGGCGGCGAGGTCGCGGCCGAGACCGTCGGCGAGGGAGGGATTCGATTCCATATGAGTCTGCCTTCGGCCGCGGTTCGACGAGTCAGTGCATTTGGATAGCCGCAAGGCGACGGAACTCAGAGCGACAAAGCCAGTCAGGGATGAGCGAGGCAAGAGATGAGTGAAGAAAGGAAACGGAACGTGATATCGCCGAACGAGAATGAAACGGTTTCCATTCCGCGAGCCACTTCGGCAAACGCGGACGCGACCGAGGCGGTGACGGAGATTTCCCGACAAATCGGCGGAGGCCCCTTCGCCCTCGTCGTGCTCTTCGTATCGGACGACTATGACCGGGAGAAACTCTCCAGCGCGATGCAGAGCTGTTTCGGTGAGAGTCGGGTGGTTGCGTGTACGACTGCCGGAGAACTCAGCGATGCCGGCTACTCTGCCGGTGGAATCAGCGCCTTCGCTCTTCCCGCCGGGGACTTTTCCGCCGAGGTCGGTGTTCTCGACGACATTCAGAAGATCGAGAACCGGGAAACGCAGGAAGCGGCCAAGGACCTCAGACGCCGGCTGCAATCCCGCGTCGGCTCACTCGGGTCGAAGAACACGTTTGCCTTTCTGCTGGTCGACGGACTGTCGATGCGGGAAGAGACCCTGACTTCAGCGCTCTATCTCAGTTTGGGCGACATCCCGCTGTTTGGTGGGTCCGCGGGGGATGGGGGCCGGTACTCCACGACCTGGATCTACGTTGACGGGGAGTGGCGGTCCGGGCGGGCGGTCTTCAGCCTCATCCACACGAATCGGGAGTTTCAGACGTTTCGGACCCAGCACTTCGAAGTTTCTGATGAAGTGCTGGTCGTCACTGCGGCCGACCCGGCGAACCGAGTGGTCATGGAGATCGACGGAGAGCCTGCAGCGCTTGCCTATGCGCACCATCTCGGGCTCGAGGTTGCAGATCTGAGCAATGAGATCCTGGCCTGTCATCCCGTCGTCGTGCAGTTGGGTGGAGAGCACTTCGTTCGATCGATCATGAGTGTCAGTCCAGATCAGAGCATTCGGTTTGCCTGTGCCATCGATCAGGGGGTGGTGCTGCGCCTCTCCAGAGGCGTCGATATGGTGGAGAACCTCCGGCAATCGTTTGCGGAAGTCGAGAGCCGGATCGGACGGCCTGAAGTTATCGTCGCCTGCGATTGTCTCTTCCGGCGAGTGGAGGCTTTGAACAAGAAGCTCGAGCCGCAGCTTCAGGAACTGATGGCTGCGAACAACGTCATCGGATTCACGAGTTACGGAGAGCAGTTCAACGCTGCGCACGTCAATCAAACGCTGACCGGGATCGCGATCGGATCCAGGCGGGCCGCCTAGGAGCCCATACTCGGCACATGGAAGCGAACGAAAGACAGGAATTACTAGCTCGCATCGAGCGCCTGGAGAAGATCAATCGGGCGCTCGTCGACCGTGTCGAGAAGAGCAATAGCGTTCAGGGAAGTTCGTTCGATCTCTTCCAGGCCGCAATCCAACTCGAACGCAAGGTCGAGGCCAGGACTTCGGAGTTGAAGGAAGCCCTCCACGACCTGGCCCAGTCCAATCAGGAGTTGACGGACGCTCGGGACAAGGCGGACGAGGCGAACATGGCCAAGAGCGAGTTTCTGGCCAACATGAGTCACGAGATCCGCACGCCGATGAACGGCATTCTCGGAATGGTCGAGATCCTGGCGCGGACCGCGCTCGAGAGTCGGCAGGCGCGGCTCGTCAACACCATCAAACGGTCTGCACAGTCGCTTCTTTCCATCATCGACGACATCCTCGACTTCTCCAAGATCGAGGCGCGCAAGGTCGAACTCGAGTCCGTGCCATTCAGTCTGAAGAAGCTGCTCGATGACTCGCTGAGCCTCTGGACGGAGTGGTCGCGGGACAAAGGGCTGCGTTTCGAGTGTCAGGTGGACGACGCAATCCCCGACGGGCTGCTCGGCGATCCGACCCGCCTCGGTCAGATCCTGACGAATCTGGTCGGCAACGCGATCAAGTTCACGTCGGAAGGTGAGGTCGTCGTCCGAGTCGAGCGACTGATCAGTGATTCCGAGGACGTGTTGAGAATCGTCGTCCGTGACACCGGGATCGGGCTGAGTTCGGATGCGCAGCGCAGGGTGTTCGACACGTTTGCGCAGGGGGACTCGTCGACGACACGTGAGTTCGGTGGGACCGGCCTCGGTCTTGCGATCGTCAAACAGCTCGTTCACGCGATGGACGGGACAGTCGGCGTCGAGTCGACTCCGGGAAATGGGGCAACGTTTTGGGTGGAGGTTCCACTTATCGAGGCGACGCCGGTCCGGTCGGTGGAGACCAGCCGTGGATGCAACGTCGTCAGAGACGAGGATGAGGATCTGCCTCTGCGGAGCGTCCGTGTGTTGATGGCGGAAGACAACGAGGTCAACCGGGAAGTCGCAGAAGAGATGTTGGGTCTTCTGGGTTGCGATGTCGCCAGTGCGACGAACGGGGCCGAGGCCCTGCAGATGTGGCAGAAGGACACGTATGACATTGTGCTCCTCGACTGCCAGATGCCCGTGATGGACGGATTCGAAACCGTCGCGAAGATTCGTGAGATCGAGAGCCGGAGCGGAGCGGAGCCCATTCCGATTCTTGCCGTGACGGCTAACGCGATGAAAGCGGATCGGGATCGTTGCCATGCCTCCGGGATGGATGGGTTCCTCTCGAAACCGTACAGCTTGGACGATCTTCGGGATGCCATTGCGCAGTTTGTGCGGCAGTCCAACTGCAGTTTGGCCACGCCGCCGGAGATTGCGGGCGTCGACGGTTCCAGTCTGATGGATGTGGGCCCGATGAACCGCTTGCGGCAGCTGGAAGAGTTGGGTCGGACCGGTGCCGTCCAGCGGCTGGTTGACAGCTATGTTCGGAACACGGAACTCGCGATTGGCCGGATGAAGTCGGCGCTCATGTCCAACGACTACTCGAGCCTGGAGCGGGAGGCTCACAGTCTGAAGTCTTCGAGTGGAGTGATCGGCGCCTCCGGGGTCGGCGAGTTGGCCAAAGCCCTGGAGTTGCGGGCGCACTCGGAACAGGTTAACGCCTGTACGGAGAAGCTTGCGGAACTCGAACGGGCCTTCCTTTCTTTGGTGCCGTTGTTGGAGGCGGAGCGGGATCGGAACTCCGCCGCCTAGTAAGGATCACCTCGAGTCCGTCACCTTGGCGGGTCCGTCAGCACGAAGCGTAGCGTCCGGGTGAGTCCACCGGAGCGGAGCTGGGCGAAGTAGGTTCCGGCCGCCAGACGTTGTCCCGTGTGATCTTCAGCGTTCCATTCCACGTCGATGACTCGTCCCGGATTGCCGTTTGCTTTCAGCCCCGCGACACGGCGGCCGGAGGCGGCGAAGATCTCGATCTGTGACGGATCGGAGAGCGGCCGAAAGCGGAAGTGCAGGATGCCTCCGGTAGGGTTCGGGAAGGCTTCGAATCCAAAGGATGATGTTTCCAGGCCGGGCTCCGGGGTCGACGTCGTTTCCGAGAGAACCTCGACGGAGAAAGACTCCAGCGTGGTGTTTCCGACTCCGTTTCTGACCGCGAGCCGAACATCGTATGTTCCAGGGACACGGAAAACCTTCGTCGGAGCTGTGTTTTCTTCGAACGGCGGTTGGCCGGTGTTCGTTCCGTTCGGGTTGAAGGAAAAGGTCCCGTCGTCGTAGGTCCACGTGTGCTCTAGAGAGTTCCCGGTCGCCTGCACCGACATGTCGACGGTGAATGGCGCGACGCCACTCAGCGGAGTGACCCGCGGGTCCACTCCGTTTGCGGTGAGGGCGTCGATCGTTGGGCCGTTGTCCGTCGAGCGCAAAAACCAGGGAGTGGTGGTGTTGTCGGTGAGAAAGAAGGCCATCAGTTGGTCGCCGATCTTGAACTCGCCCTCCGGGTCGTTGGTGTCCGGGGTCGGCGGCGAAGGATGAACACCGTCCCGGTCGACATCGGCACAGGTCCAGATGAATCCGTCGGAACGTGCTGCGAAATGTGCCGGAGGATCGCCCTCCGGTGCCCCCGTTCCATCCGTCCATAAGTACGGCCCCCACGAAAGCCACGGCGCCGGAGGGTCCGCTCCGTCGTAGCGGAGAGACGGGTCGCCTGCGATTTGTTTTTCCAGGATCCACTGGACGGCGAAGCCGCCCTCGTAGGAGGCCGGTTCCGGACTCTGAGCCGATGGATCGGTGAGATAGGCACGGGTCCGACTGGAGAGGTACGTCAGGGCGATGTTGGGGTAACGCTGTTTCAAGCTGGCGAGAACATCTTCGAGGATGCCCTGGAGAATCTCCGGATGCTCCGGGAAGTCGAGCGGCGGAAACATCGGTGAACGGACCGCGTGTTTGATCCAGGCAATCTGGACCTGGTCCGGTGTGAGGCCTGCGTCCGCCAAGCGGCCGTCGACGACGTCCCAGGTCGGGTCGTCCGGGGCATCCCACATGTCGGCCGGCCGGCTCCCCTGGGCCGCGTTGATAATGGTGAGATTCGGATTGACCGCATCGTCGAAGGTCGTGCGAGAAAGGAAACGACCAAACTCCTGGTAGGTATTGGACATGCCGATCGAGAGCATGACGATCTTACCGTCGATGGGTGTGAGACCTTCGGCGATGGCTTGCCCGGCGGCGTCGTGTAGCTGCGGGCGGGTGACGAGTCCGTTGCCGTAGAGTCCGACCTGCCTCCACTCCGGGCCCAGGTCCTCGGATGCGTACTCCGGCGTTTGGTCAACCCTTCGGTAGAAGAGACCACCCGCATCAGGGAGAGGGATCTTGTCGGTGATGGTGAGGTCGCACTCGCGGCCGTCCTGACCCTGCGCGAACAAAAGGTTCGGGGCGTTGAGAGTCACAACGCCGGCGACAATCAGAACAAGTTGGGCGACCGCGCGGGGAACAGACGCGGGCAGAGACGCGGGCAGAACAGAGATGTCTCGCATCTTTATGTAGCCTCCTCCGGCCCCCCCGGCGAAAACGTACGGGTGGAGAGTTTAGCACGGACGCTCATGAGCCGGTCGAGGTTCGAGCGGCGGAACGACCTTCGGGACGACCGTCGGAACGACCGTCGTCAAAGGGGCTCGGCCCAGCCTCCAGGTCAGTTTGTCCGGCGCCGTTCCTGTGACCTTGATCGATGCGACGGTATGGATGCCTTGGAGGTGGCAGGCGGCACAGAGTGTGATTTTGTTCCAGTCTTCGTCGGAACCGTTCGCGGACCGGAAGACGATGTGGTGGGCTGTGAGGTTGCGCCGGGCCGTGCAGTACGGGTTCTGGCATTGGAACCCGTCGCGGGCAAGTGTGGAGAACTCGGCTGTGCGACGACGAAAGTCCGCGTCTTCGTCGGTCCACCCCGCATGGACGTGGAGGAAGAGCACTTCGAGGCACCACCAGTCCGGCTTGTCGTCGCCGTACTGCGCGCGAAGAACTGCGAAGACTCGGGCGAGGTTGTCCTGAGTCTCAGGTGCGATGTGGAGGCAGAGGTGCGTCGACGTTGGGCTCTCCGGGTCGGGAATCGGAATCGGCAACGGTGGGCAGTCTCCGATCCAATTGGTTGATGAGGGCGCAGAGTTTGTCGCAGGTGTCTCTGCCAGTGATTCCGTGCTGCGAGGGTGCGCAGAGAATGTCCGGTCTACCTCGGGAGTCAGGTGCATAGAACTTGTCTGTTCCCCCTCAGCGGTCAGCTGCGCAGAGATTGTCCGGCCCCCCTCGGAAGTCAGGCGTGCAGAGCTTGTCTGTTCCCCCTCGGCGGTCAGGTGCGCAGAGATTGTCCGGACCGCGTCGGCCGTCGGACTCGACGTCGTTGCCGCCGTCGCAATCGCCGCCTCTACGCGGGATGACTCGGCAAGCCGGACCCTCTCGTGGAACTCGGGAGAACGGATGGCGGCTGGGTCGCGCAGGAGGCGCCTAGACACTTCAGCCCAAACGGAGGGCGCCGGAGGCTCCAGACGAGGCCGGGCCCGAAGGGATGTCAGGGATGGCCTGAAGTCGTCGTGGGCCAGAGCCCACTCGACCTGCTTCTGGAAGTCCTTGGAAGTGGTTTCCGAGGCGCGTTCTGTCCAACGACGAAGGCTTCGGTCGTCGGCGCCGGCCCGCTCGATGCGCTGCAGCTCGCGGAGAATCGGGCTCCGCATGCTTGGATTCGCTTCCGCCGCCAGCATGACGGGGGAGGGGATGGGCACGTTCAACCATCGGTGAACAGTCCGTGCCGTCAGGCCCAGGCGGTCCTCGACATAGTCGTCGAACGACGAGAATCCCAGTCGTACAAAGGACCGATCCTTGCGAATCTGCCGCAGGCAATCGAGGCGACGGCGTGAGAGAACCCGCATCTCGGCCTCCAAGGCATGGAGCCGATTCAGGGTCTGACGGAAACCCAGAAGAGCTGCCTCTTTGGCACCAGTCTCGGGCCCGACGGCTTCGACTTCCCTTGTCCCGCTTGCCTCGACTTCCCGTATCCCTTCTGTGATCGCAGTGTCGTCAGAGGATTCCTCGCTTCCGGCAGCGACGTCGTCGATGAGTCTCTCCAGGCGCTCCCGAAGTGTTTGTGAAAGAGAGCGTTGGCGCTGGCGTTCATGATCGGACCACAGCCCCTTTCTATGGGTGATCGCGGAGAGTCTGGAAGTGATGAAGCTTCTCCCATCCGTTTGTTCGTCGGGAATGCCGTTGTAAAAGGCCCAACCAGATTCACCTGGCGAAGGTTCAACCACTCCACGTTCTGCAGCCTGCTTCTTCCAAAAGGAAAGCCACGGACCAGGGGACTCGAGATCTTCTGCTTCGTTGCGAAATACATACGTATCCAGGTCCGGACGCTTCAAGTCGTCAGGGGCGGCCGGGACTGAGTTGTGCGAGCGCGGATCCGATTCCGTCACAAAGAGCGGCGGCCAGTGGACATGGCGCCTCAACTTTGAGTGGACTTCGGAATCCAGTCCTGCAAGAAACGAACCGACCGCCACGTCGACAATGTCCTGGGAGGATGCACGGTGCCCAATTCGCCGGCTGACCGTCTCGGCAAAGGATTGTGTCGCCCAGACCGTTTGGGACGGGCATCGGAGTTGGACTGCCTTGGTTTCCCCGGTCGCATCCGGGCGGGAATCTTTCCTGACATTCGTGCAGACGCCTTTCGACTGGAGGACGACCTGCCGGAGCGCCGCCGGTCCAAGTCGCACGGCGCGTTTCAGCCAAGTCTGTTCATTGGCAGGTGAAAGTTCCTCGAGGATGAGGAGCAACTTCGATTCGGACACGATGCTTTCGGCGTAGGCTCTTCGTGTCAGAGCGAGCGGTTGAAGGTGGTTCCAGATACGGGTTTGTTGCTGCCAGGTACGATTCGAGATGCCAAGACACTGCTTGGCAAAGTCCTCCCGGTGAGAGAAACCAAGCTGAAGCGGATCGACCGTGTCGTGAAATGAGGCCAGAAGTCGGATGCGCTCAAGGCGGCGGTGACCCAGCCGTGCGTGAGCGTCCCGGAGGTTTTCGTCGTTCAAGGTCGGATGCACATCGGTTGTGTGCGTCGACCCTGACTCGTTGCGTGGCGGATGGGACGCCAGCATAGGGTCCTGTTCAGACGAGCGCGCCTCAACGGAGGGTCGCGGTAGAGTTGTACAGATCAAAGGAGTCTCACTTCTGTCGGAGATTCGGAAGGAAAGGAGAGAGTGTTGAACTCTCGACCGCTCGTTAGACGTACAACCGTCCGAAAAGGTTGCATAGAAATCGAACAAATGTTTGCCGTGTCCTTTCGCGCCGCGGCACGGCCGGGGAGGGTGGAGAGTAGTTTGAGGCACTGGTACTCAGGCCGTGGGTTGCCTTCGCATTTCCAAAGATCTGTGGGTAAATTGACAACTCGCAACAAGGCCGCAGGCTCGAATGGAAGAGACACGGATGCTCGAACGGAACAAGCCCGAGTGCGCAGACCACGAAAGCAAGCAAACCGCTCCGGGCCCGGACCCAGGCCTGGCGGAGGCCCGGCCCCAAGCCCGCCCCAGGCCCGGCCCCAGGCCCGGCCCCAGTCCCGGCCCCAGTCCCGGCCCCAGTCCCGGCCCCAGTCCCGGCCCCAGTCCCGGCCCCAGTCCCGGCCCCAGGCCCGGCCCAGACTCGGCCCAGACTCGGCCCAGGCCCGGTACCAAGTCCGGGCTTTAGGAAGTCCGGCTGGAGAAGCGAAGGGAGTCGCAAAGTGATAAGGAACCCACATCACTGGACGGGGCAAGGACCCGCCACATGCACGTCTTTGCCCGATCAGGTCCGTGACCGGGTGGGCCGGTTCCCCATCCTGTCCGCGACCGCCTTCACGCTCCTCGCCTTGCTAACGGTGGCATGCGGCGATGACGGCGACACCGGGACGAATCCCACCGGTGACGGCCCCAGTTTCGAGGTCCCGTTGGCCATTGGCAATCGTTGGGAGTTCACGCTGACGGACCCGGCCCCGACACCGGACCCGCTCATGTCACCGTGGCTCACCCCAGCCCAGGCTTCCGCAGCTGCGTCCGCCTCAGCTCCCTTCACCGCGGCCCGGGCTTCCGCAGCCGCGACCTCCACAGCCGCGGCTTCCACAGCCCCGGGCTCTTCCGTCCCGGCCACCGCAGCGGTTCCTGTCGAGAGCTCGGCGCAACCTCCGGCCTTTTCAGGAGACTCCTACACTATCGAGGTCGCAGAGACGACGGCTCGGGACGGCGAGAGCTACTGGGTTCTCCGAGAGAGCGGCGTCGACAAACCAGAGGACGTTCACCTTCGGCAGGACGGCCCCCGCCTCTGGTTGGTCGTTCCCAACTTTTTCGGCGACCCGTCCGGAGATGTCGTTGGCGAGTGGCTGGTGCAACAGGCTGAGGACTCGTTCCCTTGGAAGCTCGGCGATCTCGAAGCACGAGTCGGGGAGCCATGGATCAACCTTCAGGCGTCCGAGACGATTCAAACCAAAGAGGTGGCCTACGATCTCTTCATCAAGTGCGAGGGGCTGAACCTTGGGACCGTGGAAACGGTGACGCCGGCCGGGACGTTTTCGGCCACGCGTTCGCGGATCACGGTCAACGTCAGCGTCTCCGCCGGCGGCGCGATCTTTGGAGCCGTGATCACCCAGGAGACGGACATCGTCAACGGCGTTGGACTGGTTCGGATCTACGAGGAAAGCCAGGCCGGGACACAAGTCGAGTCTGAGACGTCTCTGCTGGTTGACTTCGAACTCTCAGATGCGGTGTCACCTGGAAATGCGAACTGACCGGTGATCCTGCTCGACCTCAACTCCGCTACCCGACCTCGACTCCGCCACCCGGGCTCGACTCTGCTGCCCGACCTCAACTCCGCTACTCGACCTCGAATACTCGTCGCGTCACTGCACGCGCCGCTTCCTCCCGCCGGCGACAGTCCGCATCTTCGCCCCGAACGGAGCAGAGAATGAGGTCCCGCACCTCCTCGGGGGAGTCCGTGATCTGAAACAGGTCGAGGTCGGCGGCCGAGATGTTCCCCGCGCCGAGCATGGTGTTCCGGATCCAATCGACGAGACCGCCCCAAAACTCGCTACCAAAGAGGATGACGGGGAAGTTGTGGATCTTTCCCGTCTGGATGAGCGTCAGCGACTCGAAGAGTTCGTCCAGTGTCCCAAAGCCTCCCGGGAAGATGACGAAGCTCTGCGCGTACTTCACGAACATCGTCTTGCGCGCGAAGAAGTAGCGGAAGTTGATCGGCACGGTGACGTGCTCGTTGACGCCGGACTCGAAGGGGAGCTCGATGCCGAGTCCGACCGAGACGCCTCCGGCTTGCTTCGCTCCGAGATTGCCGGCTTCCATGATGCCGGGCCCTCCGCCCGTGATCACGGCGAGTCCGGACTCGACGAGCAAGACGGCGGTCTTCACCGCGGCTTCGAAGTAGGGATGACCGGGCTGCGTCCTGGCGGAGCCGAAGATAGACGCGGCGGGACCGAGATCTGCCAGCGTGTCGAAGCCTTCGACGAACTCTCCCATGATCCGGAGCACACGCCACGGATCCGTACTCGTGAACCCGGACTTGTCGACTTCCGGCCGCGCGAGAAACCATTCGTCCTGCGTCGGCTGTTGCGTGCGGGCAGCGCGGTTGAGGGTCGGGTCCTTCTGGGCGGAGTGGGCAAAGCGATCGCTCAATGTCTACGTCCCCTGTCGGTTTTCTCTTTCTGGTCTTCTCTCAGTTCTGGTCTTCTCTCAGGTCTGGTCTTCTCTCTCTTCTGGTCTTCGCTCCATTCGACGTCCCTGTACGGAGCGCGTCACCTTTCCCGGCAGCCTCCCCGTTCGCGACTACTTCAAGGAATGGGCATTCGGAGGGAAGACACCGCGCGAGTGGGCCTGGGGATTCTCGATGAACTTGTCCCGGTCGACCTCACAGCAAAACATGTAAAGCTTTCCTTCCCAGGCCACGGCCGGGGTTCCGCCGGTCTTCGTGATCGTTTTTCCCGAGATGGGACTGACCATACTTGTTCCGTTCTGCACCTGAGCGAGTTCGGACGGCTTGGCGACGCGGGCAGCTTCCGCGGATTCACCACAACCCACAATGGAAAGACTCCAGGCAATCACGGCAACGACAAACAGAAAGGTGAGTGCGAACGAACGCGAGTTGTGTCTTGAGTTGAGTGCGAGCGACTGTTGCATAGCTCCTCCGAATCGAGATTTGAACTTCAAGGTGACGTGCGCCTCGTAGTGGGCGTCAGGCCGCAAATTCCTACCTGACGCCCGCCACTGTCCTGGTTGACCGCAGGCGCGCCCCTACGAGCGCGGCGGACAAACCTCAAACGCGCACTACGACTCCTTGGCGCAATGGAGTGCGAACGCGGCGCCCTGGGGATCCAGGCACTGGGCCACGTGGTCTCCGCCCGGGACTTCCATTGGGCCGTTCATGACCATTCCACCCTTGGCCTTGACCTGCTCGAGCGCAGTCTCCATGTTGGCGACCTTGACGTAGTAAAGCCAGACAGAAGGGCCCGGCACCTGGGCCGGCTTCTTCATCATTCCGCCGAGGGGGGGACCGCTCTTCCCAAACATTCGGTACATCCCGAATTCCTCGCCCATATCGACTTCATCGACTTTGGACCAACCGAAAAGGGTTTCGTAGAACCCGTTGGTCGTCTCGAAGTCCAGGCTCATGAACTCGTTCCAACTGACGTAACCCGGTCCTGACTTGTCGAAGTCAGCCCGGGACTCGCCTTCCTGAAAGAGGCCGAGCGCGCCACCGGTGGGGTCGGCCAGAACGGAAAACTTACCGCCGCCCGGTACTTCCATCGGCGGAACCAGCGCCTTCCCGCCCAACTCCTGGGCTTTGGCCATGGAAGCATCGATGTCGTCCGTGCCGACGTAGCCGAGCCAGTGGGGTGGAACGTTGTTCTGTTTCAGTTCGGCGGGGAGCTCCATGAGGCCGGCCATCGGATTGCCTTGATTCGTAAACATCTGATACGGCATCGGCCCGGGCGCGTCCTCGATGCCCCAGCCCATGATCTCCGAGTAGAAAGCGAAAGCTCCCTTCGGGTCGGTCGTCATCAGCTCGTACCAGACGAACTGTCCGTGTGCGTTACTCACTTCCGTTCTCCTTGTTCGGTCCTGCGGACACCGTGAGAGAGGCCCCGGCAAGGGCAGGGAAAGGAAACCGTAGCCTGGATCCTGGAAGCAGCAAAGGAGAATACCGTTCGGGAACGACGCGCCTGGTGTGGCGTGCCTGGAACGACGGAGTGGCAGCGACACGTCGAGGGCGACGCACCTGAAGCCACGCATCTGGAACCACGCACCTGGGAACCACGCACCGGAAACGACGAACGGACCCGAAGAAGGCTCGGGTCCGCTCGCCGGTACGCAACAGGAAATCAGGGGGCTGTCGAGCTTCGTACTTTGGACTTCGTCCGTCGCCTTGAAGCTCGATCGTGTTCGACTATCCGTTGACGACGGCCGCGTTGGTCACGCAGGGCTGGTGCATGTCACGAAGGTCGTCGAGAATCTGGATCTGCTCCTCGGTCAGTTCGCCACGAACGGCGTCCCGGGTCTCCATCCGTAGGGCGACGAAGTCCTCAAGTGCCTGGTTCGCGCTGACGGCTCCGCTTTCCACGTCGCTGAGGAGAGCTTCGAGCTCCGGCTTCGTCGCCAGGATGATGTTCGTGATCGCCGTCTCCTGTGCGTCATCGAGTTCGAGGAGAGCATCGAGGTGCTCGACCCGCTTCTCGACGCGCGTCTCGAAGTTGGTGAGCATGCGCGTCAGGCGACGAACGACGATCTCGGTTTCCGTGGCTTCCAGAATCTCCAGCTGTTTGTCGGTCAGCAGCGACTTGATCGTGTCCATGAGGTCTTCGCGCAGTTCCTGACGGGCTGCCCGAAGCTCTTCCTCAGTCAGGTCGCCGTCGTTGTACTGATCGCACAGTGCGAGGGCGTCTTCGCGCGCGGCGGCCATCGCGTCACGGATGGCGGCAATCTGATCTTCAGTGAGGTCGAGATCACGGAAGAGACCGCGGATCCCACGGTGACGGTTGGCCTGGCGATCGCCGGGATCCGGTGCAAGGTTGTCTCCCTGGAGGCCGATCGCGCGACGGGCCAGGTTCATAACCTGTCCGAACTGATTCGGGGCGACGACGGACGATGCGGCGCCGAGGAATGCAACGGCCGGCGCATCTTCCAGAAGAATGTCTTCGGCGGCTTCGCTGGCGGCGACAGCCCGACGCCACTGGCCAAGCGCCGGGGCGAGTTCAGCGACCTGCTGCGGCGTCAGCGCGGCCTCGGATTCGAGTTCCGACATCTCCGGAACCGGATCGGTTTCGACCTGACCTGTGGGTTCGTTTGCGGAAACCGGGTCGCCGGATTCGGAGCAACCGGTTGCGGTCATCAATGTGACTCCGGCCAGCAGGACGAGCGCCGGAAGGGCGCGAACGGGGGAGGCAACGCGGGGTTTCATTTCAGGACTCCTTGTCTTTGGGGCTGGGCTTGGGGCCCAGGTTCGGTGTCGTTTTCGACTTCAGGCGGGGCCACGGGTTGAAGCGGCGGCCGTCTTTCTGAACTCGAATGTGTCAACGGCCGTGCCACCTACGTGCCCCGTTTCTCAAAGGCAAGAAATGCAGTGGTTTGCGGATGCCCGAGACGACTCAGGACAAACTGCAGAACCCCGCGGTGATCCGAACCGGTCACCTACCGAGCCGGGCGCGTACCGTCCCGTCCACTTGAAGCGCGAACGGTGCGTGGCTTCCCCTCGCATTTTTGCGCCTGCGGAGTCTTTCGAAGTGATCAGAACTTCAGGTCGCGCGATGACGGTCCATGATCTCCGACAGCAGGGGAGAGACCCGCTGCCGGCTGAGCAGCGAAACCGGAGTTCTTCGACGAAGGATGTCCTCCTCGGTTTGCGCCATTGTGTGGCGCATCGAGAACGCCACCTCGACCAACGTGAACGGTAGGTCGGGAACGATCCGCTGAACGAGAGTCGGGTCACCTTGCGCCAGTTCCGCAATCCGATCCACGCGGGACCCGTAGCGCTGAATCAGGCTTGCGGCGGCGGCCTCGTCGAACCCCAGCGACTCGAGGATCGAAGCAATGTTTGTCGAAGGCGGATCCGTGGATGGCCAGTTCGCCGAGGCCCGCTCTGCCGAAGGCGAGTTCGTCGACGACGACTTCGCTGAAGTCGGTTCCGTCGAAGGGGCGCGGCCCGCTTCGGGCGGAGCCCAGGGAAAGGGACGCTCGTGATCTCGCCCGACCGGCATCGGCAAACCAAGTTCCGCGCAGACATGCTTCAAGATGGAAACAGCGTCGACCCGGGCCGAGGTGAACTTGCCTCCGACGGAAGCCCAAGACAGGTCGCCGGTCTTCATGAGACTCCATTCCCGACTGACCGCAGAGGGTTCCGCCGGTCCGCGCCCGGAGCCCGGCGCATCCGGTCCTGCAACCAGGGTCCGCACACCGGCAAAGGACGAGATGACGTCCTCCTTCGACCATGCCTTCGACCCAAGTGCGAACGCACATTCTCGGAGCAGGTAGTCGACGTCTTCGTCAGAAACCTCCACGTTACGGAGATCCCCGACGTAGTCATCGTCCGTCGTTCCCACCAGCGTCCGGTCGTACCACGGCAGGATGAAGATGACTCGCGAGTCGGATCGCGAAACCAGGAGCAACGCGTCGTCCGTGTCCAAAGCGGGAAGGACCAGGTGGACACCTTTGACGTGGCGGATCGGTTCTGTCGCCTCGACCCAGGGGCCGCGCGTGTCGAGGAACGAGCGGCTGCGAATGACGAACGGCTCTCCGGAAACGACATCTTCACAGACGAACGAACAGAACCCGCGCCGATTCCGGGAGGGACGCGTGTTCGCGGCGCGGACGTCGTCGGAGTGGCCCGCCGCACGCCGGCGGATCCCGGAACCTACGCACCGGTCGGAACCCTCACCGTTCTCGGCACCCGCACAGTTCTCGGTACCCTCGGCCCGCCTCAACAAACGCACCCGGTTGGCCACAACCGCTCCGGCCTCCGCGGCTCCATCGACGACTTCAATGGTGAAGAGGGCGTCGTCCGTCTGCGCGTCTTCGTAGAGGAAACAGCGGTCGAAGGAACCGGAATCGAGATCGGGAAAGCGCCGGCCGACTTCCGCCGTAGGAACGACGATCTGTGTGGGAAAACGAGTTCTTCCTTCCAGAAGATCGTAGATCCACAGGCCGAGTCCCAGCTTGCCGGGATGGACGCGCGCGTCCTGCGGCAGGGGGACGAGAAAGTCGAGTGGACGAACTCGGTGCGGCGCCAGTTCGAGCAGCCGCTTCTTTTCCGCGAGCGACTTTCGAACCATGGAGAACCGGAACTGCTCGAGGTAACGAAGCCCTCCATGGATCAACTTGGACGAAGCGGACGAGGTGGCTCCTGCCCAGTCTTCCGCCTCGATGAGTGCGACGGACAGACCGCAGTGAGCCGCGTGGTAGGCACTCCACGCCCCGTAGATCCCGCCGCCCACGACCAGAAGGTCGAAGTCGCGGTTGCCGAGGTTTGCCACATTCCTTTGCACGCCGAGAACGTGTCGTCGCGCACCGCACTCGTCAAGGGCAATCGAGCCCACCCAAAGGGTTCGTTCGACGCTGGATCCACACGCCCGCAGGCGTCACGGGTTTGCTACCATCAGCGGCGTGACTCAGGATTCAAAGACGACTCCCGACGGAGGCCCGGCTAGTCCCGGCGAGAGCGACACACAGCTGCTGAAGCTCTGCGCGCAGGAAGACCGGGAGGCGTGGGGCAAGCTCGTTCAGCGGTATCAGAACCTCGTCTACTCGACGGCCCTCAACATTGGTCTCGACGCAGACGACGCGGGCGATGTCTTCCAGGAAGTCTTTCTCGAACTCTACCGATCCGCCGGCCGGATCCGTCGGCCCGAAGCTCTGCCTCGATGGCTGATCGTCGCGACGCGCCGCCTCTGCTACAAAGTCGCGACCCGACGCCGACGCCTCCTTCCGGACATTTCCGAGGACCTGGTCGACCCTTCGAGCCTCGCCGATGAGGAGGTCGTGGCCTCCGAAGCGCGGCTTCGACTCGAGAATGCACTCAGCGAACTCGGCGGACGTTGCGCGAAGCTCCTGCGAGTTCTTTTCTTCAGTGCGCGTGAGGTTTCCTACGACGAGGTCGCGGAGAAGATGGGGATGGCCCGGGGTTCGGTCGGTCCGATTCGGATTCGGTGTCTCAATCGCCTCAAGCGGGTCTTGGGAGAGATCGGATGAGCCGCGGCTGGGAGGAAAAGCTGCTCGAGGATGCGCGACGCGGCAGGGCGTGCGGCGAGTGGCATGAAGTTCCAGAAGCCCGCGTGCGCGCGTTGCTCGCGGACAGTGAACCGGAAGCCGCGCCTGCAGGAGGGGCTCCGCCCTCGCAGATGGAGTGGAACCTGACCGACGTCCGGAGCGCTCCCGGACTCGAACCCCGCCGGTTGGCATCCCGGATTCTCGACGACGGCGAGGTCGGACTCTCCGCGGACCATACGGGGAAGGACGGGGCCTGGACTCTGCAAGGAAAGGTCTGGTTGCGCGACGAAACCGGTTCGGCTCGTGTGTTGTTGCGGCAGGACGAGCACGTCCTGGCCATGGCCACGGTGCGGAGCGGCGAGACCTTTGCCTTCGAGGAGTTTCTGGTCGCCGGTTGGGCCGTGGAGGTCCATCTTTCTTCCGGCCAGACGCTGGTCATCCCGGACCTCGCAACCTAACACCGAAAGAAAGAACTGTTCTCCAGCCGTTCGCTTTTCTCCTCTTTCGGGGTTTCCAACACAGAGAGGCCGCGCCGACCGGCAGGGGCCGCAACGTTGACAGCCTCGTTGAGGAGAATCTCGTGAAATCAATGAATACAATGACTTCCAGCTTGCGGGAGCGCCGCACCGGAACCCCCGGCGGGCGTGTCTGGGGTCTCATCCGCTCGGTCGTCCTGCTTTGGCTGCTGGTCGGAACCAGTGCCTGCATTCGTTCCCACACCACCGTCATCGTGCGACCGGACGGCAGCGGCAACATCGAGGTCCTTTCCCTGATCGCCGAGGAGGCCGCCACTTCGATGCAGGAATTCGCAGCGATGCTGGCCGAGGAGGGCGCCGAGCCGCCGTCGCTCTTTCCCGAGGACGGTCTGCGCGAAATGGCTGCCGAGTTCGGCCCCGGGGTCACTTTCGTCAAGAGCAAGGAAGTGAAGGAGGACGGCTTCGTCGGCGTTTTGGCGACGTTCGCTTTCGAGGATCTCAATCAGGTTCAGGTCGACACTTCGCCGCAGGATCTCTCCGAGGTCGGTTCGGGGATGGACGGTGGTGACGACGGTTCAGGGGACATGGGATCCGATGACGGAATGGAATCGGAAGAAGAGCCGCAGGATCCCATCCGCTTTCACTTCGAGAAACGCGGCGACCTCTCGATCATCCGCGCGATCCTTCCCGAGGAGGATCTCTCCGTTTCCGATGACGAAGAGGCCGACATGGAGATGGATCAGGATCTGGGAATGCCGACCGAGGAAGAACTCGCTCCCTTGCTGCAGCTGTTCGACGGGCTGCGCTTCGGGACGTCGATCCGGACCGAAGGTGAACTCGTCCGTACGGACGCGACCCATCGCGACGGCAACGAGGTCACCGTCTATGACATCGACTTCGGTGCGCTTCTCAGCGATCTCCCCAAGCTTCAGGAGCTGGCCGGTCGCGGTGAGCCGAAGTCGATGGCGGAGGCGGCGGAGTGGCTGGCCGACGTGCCGGGAATGAAAGTTTCGCTGCAGGAGGAGATCGCCATCGAGTTCCGTTGAGGCCGGAGGCGCAGCGACATTCAAGTCCACATCCACGGCCGCATCCACATCTGCGGCCAAAGCCGCATCCATCTCACAGCCGCATCCACCTCGCAGCCACAGCTTCAGCCTCAGTCGCGCCGACCGTCACCCTGATGCGGTCGGCGCGGCTCGAAGCTCTACCGGAGCACGGAGACGCGCCGCGCGGTTTCCGCTTCCTCTCCCTCCACCCGAATGAAGTAGACACCACTGGGCAAAGGTCCCTTCGGCCCCTCGCCGTTCCACTGCACTTCGTGATCGCCGGCCTGTCGGACGCCGTCGGTCAGTCTCGTCAGGATGCGACCACGCACGTCGACGACGTCGACCCGCACCGGTCCATCCTCATCCAGTCGGAAGCGAATGTTGGCGTCGCCCCGAACCGGATTGGGAGAAACCGACATGTCCAGAACCAGCCGGAAGTCGCCGAGTTCGACGTTGGCAGCGGTCAGCACCGCGTTGGCGGCCGCGGCGAGATCCGGCCTGGGACCGATGTACCTCGATCCCAGGTTCGGCACTCCGGTGTCGGTGAGGATCTGTCGAATGGTCACCGGCGGCAGGTAGCTGTTCTTGGCCTCTTTGTGGATGCCCTGCAGAGCCAGTGCGGAACCCGTGACCATCGGCGACGCGCCGGACGTTCCGCCGAACGAGCTGGTGTACTGCGTCTGGGCGCTGCCGCCGTTGTAGAGGTTGCCATATCCGGTGGTGACGATCTGTGAGCCCCAGGCCGAGGCGTCGCAGCGCGAGCCGTAGTTGGTGAACGACTCGGCGACGCGGCCGAACGGGGTTCCGGCGCCGACCAGAATAGCGCCGGAGTCACGCTGGTTCCGATCGAAGATTCCGCCCCACGACGGGTCGTCCAGGTCCTGGCTGCCGTTGGCCCCTGCTTCGATGCAAACGATGTCCAGGGCCCAGGAGCTTGTCCAGATGACGTCGTAGTTCACCTGCAGGTACTCCATCGGCGTGGCGTCCCGCCCACTTGGGAACATCTGGAGCTCGATGAGCCAGACATCGCCGGGGTCGAGTGCGTCGACGGCTTCCTGGAAGCGGTGTGCGACGTTCGGCCACTCGCTGACGAGGATAGCGACGGTTCCGTAGGCAACGTCGGGTGCGAATCCGCTGATCCCGAAGTCGTTGTGCTGTCCGACGACCTCACCCATGACCGCGGTTCCGTGATTGTCCGTGCCCTGCGGAACTCCTCCTTCGAAGAAGAAGTTGTCGAAGTTGAAATCCTCGTGGTCGTGTGCCCATCCCAACTCGACATCGACGAACTTGACGTCGGTTCCGGTCCCGCCGGGTATCGCCCAGGCAGACGGGGCATCGAGTCCGGTCGGGGTGTCGTAAAGATATGCTTGTTGCGCGGTGAAGTCCGGCGTGCCGCCCCGGTTCGCACTCGCGCTTCCAGCGACGTTGCGCGGCGCGTCATCGAACTGCAATGCGGCGGTGGTGACGACGGGGGCCGGATGCGCGATCTCGACGTTGGGGTCGGCGTTCAGTTTGTTCAGCAGATCGGCCAACCCGGACTTCGACGTCGCGACCTCGACATCGAACCAAAGCGAGAGGTCCGGTCCGACGGTTCCGGTTGCCGCTTCACCACGGGACTTCCAGCTCCGAAGAGTGGCCCGGTCTTTGTCGAAGGTGGGCCGCAAAGACCGGAGGTCGGCCGCCGCAAGTGCGGCGTTCAGTTGGGACAGATCCCGGGATCCAGGGTCGACGAACCGGGCTTCCGTGAGCGGCGCGCCCGATCCGGGCAGGACCAACTCCACATCCGAACCCTCGACGAACTTCACGTGGATCCAGTGGTCCGCGTAGGTGGCGAGCGACTCTTCCGTCCACGATTGGACCGGAGAGACCAGGCGTGTCGTCGTGTCGAGCGCCGAGGCGTCCGCCGGCAGGAACGCGCCGACAGCGATCAGGAGCCCGACGCTCTTCACCGGACTCGAGCTGCGTGCGTTGGTGAATGAGAAGCGCGGGAGAGCCCCACGCACTCGCGAAAGGAACAGGGAAGAAGTGGGCATGTTCGAACACCTCCTGGGCACGGACGAGATATGGATGCGGTCACGGCTGGCTTGGGGTAGGCCCGATGGAAACCCCTCCTCCTCGCCCGCTATCGCAGTCGGACGAGGAGTTCTTTCATCAGGCTCTCGTGCGTTCTCTCTAGCGAACTCGAATGATGCGGACGGGAGCGTAACCTTCGACGCGGGCGAAGTAGACCGAGGGAGCAACGGGGCGACCTAGGTCATCGAGACCGTTCCACTCGAAAACCGCTCGACCGGAATTGTCGAACATCACCTCAGAAGTGAGGTGGAGCCGACCGCCGGCGTCGAAGATCCGAAGAACAGCGCCCCCGGATTGGGACTCGACTTCTTGGCCGGAACCTGAGCCGTCCGCGAGCCCGCTTTCTGCGACCGACGGGCGCGCCCAAACCAATTGCTGCGATCCACGGGCCGGGTTCGGGAAGACCTGAAGGCCAGGCGTTTCCAAATGGAATTCACCGACGTCCGCCGGTACGACGGGACGAATCTGGAATCCGTTGATTCCCGTTTGCGCATTCAGAGAGGGCTCTCCGGAGTGCAGCCCGATGTTGCCGCTCGTGATGTTGACGGTGTGGCGGGCATAGGTCACGACTTCCTGGTGGGAGCCGGGCCACGATCCTCCGATCATGATCGGACCTTCGTTCGCGAAGTCGACACGGACGGGGGAAAGGAGTCCGGGATCGGCCGGGGTCAGAGCGTAGGTGATGACCTCGTACTCTCCGTTGGGAATCCCCTCGACCCAGACGCAGACATCGATCGGATTGTTGAGGCCGATGAGCATGTCATCGACCAGGGCTTCGTCGTCGCCGCTGGTTCCCGGATCATCCGTTTCCAGGATCGAGGGAGAGCTGAGGATCATGTAGATCCGCGCTCCGTCACTAACCCCGTCGGTGTTGAGCAGGTTCTGGCGTGTGCCGTTGGGCAGGACTCCGACCGTGTTCCAGGTTCCCGGGGAACCGGCAGCACCGTAGCTCGCGTCGGGAGTCGTCCCGTTTCCGAAGTCGATGTTGTAACTGCCGCTCCAGGCCGGACCGGAGAGAGCGGCGACACCGAGGGCAGCTGCGAGAAGGGATGGAAACGAGAACACGCTACGCGATCGAGGCAGTGCGGAAAGCACAGGCATCGTGAGTCCTCCTGGAACCGAGCCGTCGCGAGCCCTGCGAGGTCGGGACCGGTTGTGTTTCGACGAACTCACTGCCGCGATCGTCGCCTTCCAATGATACCCCAGAGCCCGCTCCCATCCCAACGGCTTTGCCCGGATTGCCATTCCGCGAGGGGTTTCGTACGGTTCCCATCATGTCGCTGAATCCAGGCACCAAGTTCGGGCCGTATGAAATCGTCGGGGCGCTCGGGGCCGGTGGGATGGGGGAGGTCTATGAGGCCAAGGACACCCGGCTCGGTCGCCGGGTTGCCATCAAGGTCCTGTCTCCGCACCTCTCGACGAACGAGTCCCTTCGGCAGCGCTTCGAGCGCGAAGCGAAGTCCATATCCTCTCTGGCCCATCCCTACATTTGCGCTCTGCACGACGTCGGCGAGGAGGGCGGTCATCACTATCTCGTCATGGAGTATCTGGACGGCGAGTCGCTTGCCGAACGACTGACCCGAGGACCGCTCAAGACGAACGAGGTCGTCAAATACGGTGCGCAGATCGCTGAAGCGCTCGGCGCGGCCCACCGCAACGGCGTCGTCCACCGTGACTTGAAACCCGGAAACGTCATGCTGACCGAAAGCGGCGCAAAGCTTCTGGATTTCGGATTGGCCAAGGCCGTCGCCGAAGTCGGGGAAGCCCACTCCCTGACGCAGTCACCGACCATGGCAACACCGCTTACGACGGCAGGAACGCTGGTCGGGACGTATCAGTACATGTCTCCGGAGCAGTTGGAAGGCGGGGAGGCGGACGCGCGCAGTGATGTCTTTGCCTTCGGCGCGACTCTCTACGAGATGGTGACCGGTCAGAAGGCGTTTGGCGGAAAGACGCAGGCCAGCGTCATTGCGGCGGTGCTCGGGCAGGAGCCTCCCCAGGTCACGTCGATTCAACCCATGACTCCGCCTGCCCTCGCTCAACTCATCGCGCAGTGTCTGCAGAAGGATCCCGAAGAACGTCGGCAGTCGATGCATGACCTCGCGTTGGAACTTCGCTTTCTTGGCGAGGCGGGAACGCAGGTTGGCGTTCCCGCTCCGGTCGTTTCGCGAAGAAAGTCTCGCGAACGCTTGGCTTGGTCGTTGGCGGGAGGATTTGCACTGGCGACCGCAGCCGCGCTAGCCATGCTGTTCCTCGGAGGCCGCGGCAAAGGTCTGGATCTTTCTTCCGACGACGGTCCCGCTCTGATGGCCGAGCTTCTGCCCCCGGAAGGCTTCGACTTCAACTACGACCCGGTGGACCCGGGACCACCGGTCCTTTCCCCGGACAACCGATTCCTCGCCTTCGTGGCCTACGAAACGAATTCGCTTCGACGCTACGAACTCTATGTGCGGGACCTTCGGGACGGTCATGTTCGGCTTCTCGAAGGCGCCGCCGGAGCCGCGTATCCGTTCTGGTCACCGGACGGAGACCGCATCGGATACTTCGAGAACGGATACCTCTGGACGATCGGCCTGGACGGCGGTCGTCCCATTCGCTTGTGCGAAGCCGGCCGCGGCAAAGGCGGAACCTGGCGCGAAGATGGAACGATTCTCTTTGCGCCCTCCTACGACAGCGGGATCCACCAGGTCTCTTCGGAAGGCGGAGACAGTTTCGAGGTGACCCGGATCGATACGACCCTTCAAAACAGCCACCGATTTCCTGCCTTCGTCGAGGGGAGGGACGACGCCTTCGTCTACACGGTCCGTCGCCGGGAGGAGCAGAACTACTTCGAGGTTCACTGGGCCACTTTGGACGGAGCGGAAGGCGGCCTGTTGTTGGAGAGCGTCAGTCACGCGCAACCCGTCGGGGAACGGTTGCTCTTCGTTCGGGACAACACGCTCTTTTCGTCCGACTTCGATTCCGGATCGATGGAGCTGACCGGTCGCCCGCATCGGCTGGCCGAAGAGGTCACGGTCATGGACGCGGCCGGGCGCGGTCTTTTCAGCGCCACCTCGGAACTTCTCGTCTATCAGATGGGCGGCGAGCAGTCGGATCTGCGCGAACTCGTCATCTACGAACAAGGCGGGTTGCGATCGCGTGCCGTGGGGGAGAAGGCGCGCTACAGCCGACCTTCGTTTTCTCCCGACGGGATGAGCATCGCCTACGAGATCGACAACAACGACGACGAGACCGAAGACATCTGGATCATGGATGTGACGACCGGCCTTCCAACCCGCTTCACCAGTGCTGAAGGCAGCGAGCAGTTCCCACTGTGGTCACCAGACGGAAGCGAGTTGGCCTATGCCGCCGACTCGGACGGGAGCTGGGCCATCTATGCCCGGAAGCTGGCCGGGGCACAGGAACGACGCAAGCTCGTCGATCTGCCCGAGGGAGGAGCGCTTCTCGACTGGTCGCGGGACGGCAAGTATCTGGCGATCGTCATTCAAGGGGACATCTGGACCTACGACCTCGGGACGGAACGCCTGGAGAAGTTCGCCGCGAGCACGGAACAGTTCGCGGAGTGGTCGCCGAGTTTCTCTCCCGACGGGAAGTGGATTGCGTTCGTCTCCGTGGACTCCGGCACGCCGGAGCTCTACGTGACTTCGTTTCCTGAACCCGGCCGCCGGTGGCGCGTCAGTCCCAACGGAGGGCAAGGGGTCAGTTGGGCTCCCGACAGCAGGGCGCTATACTACGTGACGGCGCAGGCGGAAGTGTACGAGGTGGCGTTCCGGGTCCGGGGCGAGCAGTTCATCATGAGTACGCCCAAGCTTCTCTTCCAGGAAATCCGAGCCAGGGACGGCGGAATGAGTCCGGATGCCGAGCGTTTCGTCCTCGTTCTCGTTCCCGAGGCCGCGAACGGTCCGACACTTCGGATCCGGTCGCAGTGGCGACGGGCCAACGTGCGACCGTGATCCCGCCAACGTAGAGGCGGGCCAACGGACGACCCGGATCGGGCCAAGTGGAAGGGCTACCGTTCGACCGTGATTCGGCCGGGATCGGTACTCTCTGAAAGGGAGTGGAGGATTGGGAAGCCACCGGCTTCACCGCGATTACCGCGGAACCCCTCAGCCAAACCCCGAGGACGGCCCGCAGCCACCACCCGCTCCACCGGCGGAGTCGCCTCCGGTCGTGGAAAAGGCCGAAAGCCCCCGTTTCGTCTCGCTTCCACCGCATTCCGGACAATCGGGAGCTTTGTCCCGCTCAGCCATCGGCCGCATCAAGGTGAACTCTTCGCCGCAGGTCTCGCAGCGGTACTCGTACATCGGCATCTCGCGTTCTCCATGCAGTGCCCGGCCCGGCAGGGCCATGGCCCACCTCTAGATACAGAGGCACGAACCGGCCCAAAGGTTTCAGCCCAGGTTTGCGGCCGGCCCTCGGCGCGTTCGAGCGGACAGGATCCGCCAGCCAATCTCCCGCCACAACCTTTCTATCACGCAACTCGAGCCCTCGGAGGAGCGATACGTGGCGAGGAAGCCTCGCTCGATCCTGGAAAGGGTCGACGTCGAGCCACGGAGATCGTCTCAAAACCTTGGAGTGATTCGTCATGACCCGTTTCGTTCGCACCATCCGCACGGTCATTGCCGTCGGTCTCGCCGTTGCCGTTCTCGCCTCCGGCCAAGCCGGCCGCGCCCATTCCGAGCCGGCTCCCTCCGTTTTCGTCAACGGCGTGGAACTCAGCGCCGAAACTCTGGCCGGCTTCCAGCAGCGCTACGGCCTGGCCATTCCGGCGGGCCGCTACTGGTACGACAACGCGTGCGGAGCCTGGGGATTCGAGGGCGGCCCGGCCCTGGGCATCACGCAGGCCGGACTCACCGTCGGAGGGCCCCTGCGTGCCGACGCATCCGGAGGCGGAACCGGCTACCTCACCGGCGTCTTCGTCAACGGTCGTGAACTACATCCATACGACGTGGCCGTGCTCTCAACGTTTGTTGCCGTGCAGCTCGGCCGGTTCTGGGTCGATGCCGCCGGAAACTGCGGCTACGAAGGTGGACCGGCGTTGGTCAATCTCTATCAACTCGCCCAGGCGAGTGGAGGTGGCGGCCGTTCATATCAACGAGCCACGGCCGGGGGCTACATCGGCGGGGACGGCTCGACCTCTTACTTCTTCGATCCGTCGAGCGGGGCGAGTGTCATGGTTGGCAACTGACCTCGGCTTCGACCGGCGTTTCGTCGACTCGTAGCGGGTGTTCGCGCAAATCCGATTGCGAACCCGAACCCGAACCCGAACCCGAACCCGAACCCGAACCGGACCCGCGGATAAGGCTCTGTCGGGGCTTGCCTCGGGGGTGGAAGGCACAGTTCACGTTCGCTCAGACATACTCGCGGTGGTTTGTGGGGAGGCGGGTTGCTTGGCTTGCCTCCCGACTCGTAACTCGCTCGGCGTGAACTGTGTCTTCCACCTTGAGCTTTCGGTGCCCGGTCGGTGGTTACTGCGGCGTGGCGATCGCGAGCCAGGCCTTCTGCCAATGTCCTCTCGCCGGTTGGAAAGGGAAAGACGCGCCACCGAGGTGACGCGTCCATCGAAGGAGCCATCGGCCGATAGCCTGACGAATCGAGGTTAGCCGTCGATCGACGAGAGGATGGCGTCCACGCTCGCCTTCGCGTCACCGAATAGCATCCGCGTGTTCTCCTTGAGGAACAGCGGATTTCCGACTCCGGCGTACCCTGCCGCCATACTGCGCTTCATGACCACGACGACTCCGGCCTTCCAGACTTCGATGACCGGCATTCCCGCGATCGGGCTTGTCGGGTCGTCCTGGGCGTCGGGGTTGACGATGTCGTTGGCGCCGATGACGAGGACGACGTCGGTGGTCGGCATGTCGTGGTTGATCTCGTCCATCTCGAGCACGATGTCGTAGGGGACGTTGGCTTCAGCCAGCAGCACGTTCATGTGTCCGGGGAGTCGGCCGGCCACGGGGTGGATGGCGAAGCGGACGTTGACCCCCTGGGCTCGCAGCTTCTTCGTGATTTCGTGGATCGGGTACTGAGCCTGGGCGACGGCCATTCCGTAGCCGGGGACGATGACCACGCTCTTGGCGTTGCGGAGCAAGCCCGCCGTGGACTCCGCATCGATTTCTGTGATCTCGCCCGTGGCTTCCTTCTTGGCGCCCGCCGGGGCGGTTCCTTCGGCTGCGCCGAAACCTCCTGCAATGACACTGATAAAGGAGCGGTTCATCGCCTTGCACATGATGTAACTGAGAATGGCGCCGCTGGAGCCGACGAGGGCGCCGACCACGATCAGCAGGTCGTTCGAAAGCATGAACCCGGTCGCGGCTGCAGCCCATCCGGAGTAGCTGTTCAGCATCGAAACGACGACCGGCATGTCGGCGCCGCCGATGGCCATGACCATGTGGACACCGATGACGAGAGCGATGGCGGTCATGATGAGAAGCGGCATCATTCCTGCAGAGATCGTCTCCGCTTGAACGAAGAAGAAGCCGAGAATCGCCGTCGCGATGATGAGAGCAAGGTTGAGTAGGTGCCGTCCCGGCAGCATGACCGGCTTGCTCGTGACTCGTCCCGCCAACTTCCCGAACGCAAAGACGGAGCCCGTGAACGTGATCGCACCGATGAAGATTCCGATGTAGATCTCGATGTCATGGACCATCCGCTCCGCGCCGACGTAGTCGTGAGCCGGACTCAAATAGCTGGCGAAACCGACGAGAACCGCCGCCAGTCCCACGAAGGAGTGGAGAATTGCGACCAGTTCCGGCATCGCCGTCATCGCGACCCTGGAAGCGACGATGACTCCGATCGTTCCGCCGAGAGCCATGGCGGCAAGGATCGGTACGTAGCCCGTGACGTGCTTGGACAGGACGGTCGCGAGGATGGCGATGGCCATTCCGACGATCCCGTAGACGTTTCCGCGACGCGCCGTTTCCTGATTACTCAGTCCGCCGAGGGAAAGGATGAACAGTATGCTGGCCCCGATGTACGCGGCTCGAATTGCGCCTTCTTCCATCGTTCGTACCTACTTCCGGAACATCTGCAGCATGCGCTGCGTGACGTGAAATCCACCGAAGACGTTGATCGTTGCGAAGAACGTGGCCACGAAAGCCAAGATCATGACGAGGGGCGAGGACGTGTCGGAAATCAACAGCAACGCCCCGATGACGATGATTCCGCTGATGGCGTTGGTTACGGCCATGAGCGGGGTGTGTAGCGCCGGGGACACGTTCCAGACGACCATGTAGCCGACGAAAATCGCGAGCACGAAGACCGTGAAGTGCGCCAGAAACTCGAGCGGAGCCGCCGCGCCCAGAAGTGCGAAGAGGACCGCCCCGAGGATCATCGGAACCGGAAGCTTCTTCTTCGGCGCGGGTGCTGCGCTGGTGTCAGAGGGCACGTTCGAAGGAGCGGGTTCGACTTTCTTTTCCGGTGCCGGAGCCGCTTTCGGTGCAGCCGCCGGAGCTGCCCCACCGGCGGCGGGTTTCTTCTGGGCCGGGCCGGTTCCCGGCGCCGGGGACGGCTCGATGGGCGGCGGAGGCCAGGTGATCTCCCCGTCCTTCATCACCGTCATTCCTCGGACGATCTCGTCATCCATGTCCAATTGCAGAGTCCCGCCTCCGTTCGGGGCCAACTCCGCGATCAGACGATCGAGATTCGTTGCATAGAGAACGCTGGACTGATTGGGAAGGCGCGTCGCCAGGTTCTCGTAGCCGATGACGCTGACGCCGTCGTGGACGACGACCTTGCCGCATTCGGTGACCTCGCAGTTGCCGCCCTTTTCTGCGGCCAGGTCCACGATGACACTGCCGTCCTTCATCGACTCGACCATGGCCTTGGTGATAAGGACGGGAGCGGTGCGGCCGGGGATGAGGGCGGTCGTGATGATGATGTCGACTTCGGCCGCCTGCTCGGCAAAGAGTTTCATCTCCGCTTCGATGAATTCCTTGCTCATGACCTTGGCGTATCCGCCCGTGCCGGTGCCGTCTTCTTCGACCTCGACCTGGAGGAACTCCGCCCCCATGCTCTCGACCTGCTCCTTGGCGACGGGCCGGGTATCGAAGGCTCGGACGATCGCGCCCAGACCCTTGGCGGCGCCGATCGCGGCCAGCCCGGCCACGCCCGCTCCGATGACGAGAACCTTGGCCGGAGGAACCTTTCCGGCAGCCGTGATCTGTCCGTTGAAGAAGCGGCCGAAATGATGCGCGGCCTCGATGACTGCCCGGTATCCGGAGATGTTGCCCATCGAGCTGAGCGCGTCGAGCTTCTGTGCCCGGGTCGTCCGCGGCACGCAGTCCATGGCCATGACAGTGGCCTTCTTGTCGGACAGCATGTCGAGGAGTTCCGGATTCTCAGCCGGCCAGATGAAGCTGATCAGGTGGCCACCCGGCTTCAGCAGTTCCGCTTCGTGGACTCCGAGATCCGGGTGCGGCTCCGGTCCTCTGACTTTGAGGACGAGGTCGGCTTCACCCCAGAGGCTCCTGGCATCCGGGACGACCCGCACTCCGGCCGCTTCGTAGGACGCGTCGGTGAAGCTGGAAAGCTGCCCGGCCCCCGACTCCACGAGCACCTGGAACCCTCGGTCGGCAAAACTCCTTGCCGAGCCTGGGGTTAGGGCGACCCGTGTTTCGTCTTTGTGGATTTCCTTGGGCACTCCGATCTTCATCAACCCTGCCTCTCGACGGGACGGAACGATCTCCGTCGTCTTTGCTGTTTCAGAGATGGCTTCGGCGAGGGTGCCGCCGCCATGGGAAGGCGAAGTGTCGCGTTCTCGTTCCATTTGGAGCTCCAAAACTCGTCCTCCCGCTCTCGCGCGGTGCCATTCTACGGACAGCAAGCCCATTGCGGGAAGGCCACTTTTGCGACCTTTCGGGCTTGTATCGCGAGTGCCGTCGTTGCCTCGGAGATTTCCCGACCGGCCCCTCTGAGATCGGGAGGAAACCGCTCGATTTGATCCTGCCTTGGTCCGGACGTTTGCATCCGAACGTTTGCATCCGAACCGAGGAGCATTGTCCAACAGAATCGTCTGGAAAGCGCTTAAGGACTTCTCCGTAGTTGGAGCTGACGGAAGAGTCGCCAGCCTCGACCCGCCGCCCTTCGTTGGGGCCCAAAACATTCTCAAACGCGAGAGACGGTCGAATCGAGGCGGCTTGGCGCGCGGCAGGTCAGGGGCAGTTGTTTCCATTCACGAAGGTTGGGGAGAAGATGATCAGGTCTCCGAGATCGGTCGTCCCGTCGTCGTCGTAGTCGTGGCATCCGCCCTGGCCCTCGAGAAACTCTCCGGAGAACGAGATCAGGTCGGCCAGATCGACGACCCGGTCACCGCCTCCGCCGTCGTAGTCCGGGCTCTTGACGTTCCTGTAGTTCCGAATCGTCACCCCGTTGGCTTTGATGACGCCGGAAAGCGACTGATCGTCCAGACAACCGCTGCCGGCCAGGGTCAGACGGAGATACCCGTTGGCGTCGGTGGTTCCCGTGAGCACGGTACTGGAGCAGAGAACGATTCCGTCCTCGAGGCGCACTTCGACTCCGGCTTGGGCCATCGGGTTGTTGGATGCGTTCCGAACGTAGATGTCGATGACCGAAGCTGGAACCGGCGTCGGCAGGTCGGGGGCGAGCACGAGACCGTTGAGCGCATCCGCGGGCTCGACCACGCAGTATGCCGCGACCGGTATGTCACTGGTCGTGACGGTGAACCAGGCGTCGACCTCAGAGACTCCTCCGTGTCCGGACTCTGCGCCTGCGGTGGCGAAGTTCGCCAGAATCAGCAGTAGAGCCAGCCACGGGACGGAACGACACAGACGGGACGGTTGGGCGGGTGCAATGCGCTTTGAGGCGGTTTCGACCGCAAATTGAGCTCGTTTCCCAGCGTGAGCGGAGCAGGGTTGGATTGGAGACAACATGGGATTCCCCTTTAGAAAGTCCTGTCGAGACAAGATGCACGAATGGAGAGGGGGATTGGGCTTAGGTTACCTCGCCGGAGCCCCGTTTGGCTACACGACAGTCCTCGTGGCCGAGGTCTTCGCCACCCGAAGTTGTCTGGTGTACGCTGGAATCCGTGAAGATCCAAACTCTCATAGTGGCCTGCGACGATGAAGGCAGAGCCGAAGTATTCCATTCCCTTCAGGGAGAGGGACCCCACGTGGGACGGCCCAGCGTCTTCCTGCGACTCTCCGGCTGCAACCTGCAGTGCGTGTGGTGTGACACTCCCTACACATGGAACTGGGAGGGGGCAGGGTTCACGCACGCCGACGGAGGAGCGTTTCGGAAGGCCGACGAGCAACTGGTTCTACCCGTCGCGGAGGTCATGCGGCTGCTCGAGGGGTTCGATTGCCGAAGTCTGGTTCTGACGGGAGGCGAACCTCTGGCCCAACAACGTCGACTGGCCGGCCTGCTTCACGAGCTGTCGGAGGACTGGACCATCGACGTCGAAACGAACGGGACGATCCAACCGTCGTCCGAACTCCGGGACCGGGTTTCAACCTGGGTTGTCTCGCCGAAGCTTGGAAACTCCGGTTTGGAGGAGAGCAAGGCCGTCGTTCCGTCCGCCATCGAGTCACTGATCGCGACGGGCCGGGCCTTCTTCAAGTTCGTGGTTCGTAGCGGCGAGAACATCGGGCGTGACGTAGGCGAGATTTCGGCATTCGTCGACAAGTTCGGGCTTCGCGGCGATCAGGTCTTCCTCATGCCGGAGGCGCGGACGCCCGGAGAGCTGGAGGCCCGGGAATCGGAGGTCGCGGCCAGCGCATTGGCCAAGGGTTGGCGCTACTCGGACCGACTTCACATTCGGATCTACGGAGGCGGCCGCGGCGTCTGATGGAAACGTCAGCACTCAAATCGAGACGTGACGGGCTTCCCGTTCCCGCCCGCTTTCGCGGTCGACGAGGAGTTCTTCATCAGCCTGCTATTGCAGTACGGACTCCATCGCTTCCAGCAGTTGTTCGACTTCCTGAGCGGTGTTGTAGTGGACCAGGCTGACTCGGATCACTCCCGTTGCGTCGAGTTCCAACTTGTCGACCAGCCGGCGCGCATAGAAGTCACCCCAGCGAATCCCGATCTTGAACTCGTCCATTTGCTCGACGAAGGACCGGCTGTCCAGGTCCGAGACGCGAAACGAAACGGTCGGCACCCGGGCGTTTCGGGATGCGTCAGGATTACCAAGAATCGTGATTCTCGAATCCTTGCGCAACAACGCCAGGAGCGGCTCGACCAGGCTCTCTTCGTAGAGAGAAACGGAATCATAGAACGAGGCGAGACGGCTTCGGCGAGAACTCGTCAGAGCCACCGCCCCGCCCTCGTGAGACAACGCCTTGTTTGGATCATCGGTCGTTCTTGGCTCATCGGTCGTTTGCGGACCCCGCGTCATCGCATCGATGTAGTCCCAGATTCCGGTCAGCCCGTAGGTCAGCTCGTAGTTGACGTTTCCCGGCTGGAACTTGTACGGGACTTCCTCCTCGAGAAAGAAGTGGTTGATCCCAGGAAGACGGTGTAGGAGATCGCGTCTACCATAGAGGGCGGCGCAGTGCGGACCGTAGGTCTTGTACAGGCTGAAGACATAAAAGTCTGCGCCCCAGGCCTCCACGTCGAGACATCGATGCGGAGCATAGGCGACGCCGTCGATGCAAGTCATCGCGCCATGGCTTCGGACTCTATGTGTGACGGCCTGAACGTCGTGGATCGTCCCGATCAGGTTAGAACAGTGCGTAAACGCGACCAACTTCGTGCGACGCGTGAGCAGGGGATCCAGATCTTCCGAACGCAGCTCCAGGGTCTCGGGATTCGGATCCCAGAAAACGATTTTGACGCCCTTCTTTTCGAGGTCGACCCACGGACCGACGTTGGCCTCGTGATCGCACCGGCTGACGACGATCTCGTCTCCCGGGACAAACTCTGACTCTATGGATCGAGCCAGGTTCTTCAGGAGCATCGACGTGCTGGGACCCAGGACGACCTCGTCGTGGGCGCACCCCATGAAATCCGCCACGGCTTGCACTCCGGCCGCGACCCTCGCCGTGGCCAGCCGAGAGGGTTCATAGCTCGCGCCGTGCTGAACATTGCTTTCCAGCAGGTAAGACTGGACACGGTCGACGACCGGTCGGGCGATTTGCGAACCACCGGCGTTGTCCATGTAAATCCAGTCGGATTCCAGCCCGGGAAAGAAGGGCCGGACGGAGGAGGGATCAAGTTTCATGGGGGGAGGATAGCGAGCGGATTCGATCTCGGAAAGGCAGTTTGGGTTGACTGACAGGCCCGGAAACGTAGACTTCCCTGGCAGTTTGGGGCTACACGTAGGAAGGAAATCTCCACACATGTTTCGATCTTTTGTCCGCGAGCCGCTGCGGTCCGCTGCGGCGTGTTTCATGGTTTCGGTTCTCTTGCTAACAGCGGGACTCCTCGGGTGTTCCGACAGCGATGACAACGGGACCGACCCGCCGGCCACCGGTGCCTGCTGCATGGAGGACGGGTCCTGTGCCGTGTTGACCTCCAGCAACTGCACCAGCCAGGACGGCGACTACGAGGGAGACAACACTTCCTGTAACCCCAATCCCTGTCCGACCCCGGCGACGGGTGCCTGTTGCGCCGCCGACGAGAGTTGCACCGTACTGAGTGAAGCGCAGTGTACGGTCATCACCGGCTCGTATCAGGGTGACGACACCGACTGCGACCCCAATCCGTGCGGTGCCGCCGCGACCGGTGCCTGCTGCGCCACCGACGGCAGTTGCACCGTCGAAACCGCCGCGGATTGTGCCACCGCGTCCGGCACCTACGAAGGGGACGGCACGACGTGCGACCCGAACCCGTGCTCAGAGCCTGCGACCGGCGCCTGTTGTGACGTGGCCGGCAGCTGCGCCGTCCAAACGTCCGAAGATTGTGCGAACGCCGGAGGAACCTACCTCGGCAACAACACCAGCTGCGATCCGAACCCGTGCACGCAGCCGATGGGCGCCTGCTGTGCCGCCGACGGATCCTGCAGCGTGGAAACGTCCGCCGACTGCACGACCGCAGGCGGCGACTACGAAGGTGACGGCACGTCCTGCGATCCGAACCCATGTCCGCAGCCGACCGGCGCCTGCTGTGCTGCTGACGGCATGTGCAGCATCGAAACGTCCGCCGACTGCACGACCGCAAGCGGCGATTACGAAGGTGACGGCACGTCGTGCGATCCGAACCCATGTCCGCAGCCGGCCACAGGCGCGTGCTGCGATTCTTCGGACAACTGCACGGTCGAGACCGCGGATGACTGTTCCACGGCCGGCGGGACGTACCAGGGTGATGACGTCGCCTGCGACCCGAATCCGTGTCCGAAGGCGGTGAGCGGCGCTTGCTGTGCCTCCGACGGTTCCTGCACCGTTGTTGCGGGTGGGAGGGCATGCTCCCGCGGCGGTGTCTACCAGGGAGACGGAACGTCCTGCGATCCGAACCCATGTCCGCAGCCCGCAACCGGGGCGTGCTGCCTCGATGACGGGCAATGCCTGGTCGAAACTTCGGATGACTGCTCAGGGATCGGCGGAACGTACCAGGGCGACGACGTCAGCTGCGTTCCCAACCCCTGTCCGCAGCCGCCGACCGGCGCATGTTGCTTCGACGATGATTGCCAGGTGCTCAGTGAGAACGACTGTGACCTCGGCGTCGGCGAGTACCAGGGCGATGACACCGCGTGCGATCCCAACCCGTGCGAGACCGTCGACCTTGGCGCCTGCTGCGCGTCCAACGGCAACTGTCAGGTGTTTGACGCGTCGACGTGCTCGGAAGCCAATGGTGTCTATCAGGGCGACGGAACGGTCTGCGAGCCGAACCCCTGCGCTGCGGAAGGCGCGTGCTGTGTCCTCGCCGGAAGCTGCGTCATTCAGAATCAGAATCTGTGCGAAGCCGCCTTCGGCGAGTACCAGGGAGACGGAACCGACTGTGATCCGGATCCTTGTCAGGAAGCGCAAGGAGCTTGCTGCACCCCGGGCGGCGGCTGCGCTGTCACCACGGAGACCGCGTGCGACACTCTTACCGGCGACTACCAGGGCGACGACACGGCGTGCGACCCGAACCCGTGCCCGCAGGACCCGATCGGAGCCTGCTGCCCGATCGCAGGGCCGTGCTTCCAGTCGACCGAGAGCATCTGTGACACTGCGCTCGGTGCCTACCAGGGCGACAACACGTCCTGTGATCCGGACCCGTGTGGCGGAGCCCCAGAGGAAGGCGCCTGCTGCCTGGCCGGAAATCAGTGTCAGATCCTTACGGCCAGCGCCTGCTCGACCGCAGGCGGTGACTACGAAGGTGATGGGACGGACTGCGACCCCAATCCATGTGGCGGCGGTGGAGGCGGGGGCGTCGGCGCGTGTTGCGCCTTCGGCAACTGCCTCCAACTCGACCAGGTCACCTGTGAAGCTGCCGGCGAGTATCAGGGCGAAGGCGTTCCCTGCGACCCGGATCCCTGCGGAGCCGGTTCGGCCGGAGCCTGCTGTCTCACGGGCTTTGGATGCTTCCAGCTCGAAGAGTCGGCATGTGAGTCGTCACTCGGTAGCTTCCAGGGAGCGGGCGTTCCCTGCGATCCGGATCCCTGCCCGACGACGGGTGCCTGCTGCTTCAGCGACGGACACTGCGCGATGGCTTCGTCCAGCTCCTGTTCCGGATTCGGTGGTACGTATCAGGGAGACGACTCGGCCTGTACTCCGTCCCCTTGTTCGAACCCGACACAGGGCGCGTGTTGTTTCTCGAACGGCAACTGCAACCAGATGCTGCCCGAGGACTGCAGCCTCGGAGAGGGACGCTATCAGGGTGACGGAACCGTTTGTGACCCGAATCCCTGCCCGGCCGGAAGCGACACCGGTGCCTGCTGCGACGCGACCGGCAGTTGCTCGATCCAGACGGAGGAAGCCTGCGGTGACGAAGGTTTCTACATCGGAGACGGACTCAGCTGCAGCCCGAACCCGTGCCCGGACCCAAGCGTCCTGCTTGGAATCTGGCAGGTAACGACCACCACGACGATCTGTGATACCGACAGCACCGTTTTCGAGACGACCATCGTGGACACGACCTGTGCCGTCGACGACCCGTTCGAGGAGGACCCGGACGGCGATCCGGACTTCTCCTGCAAGTACGAGGTCCAAAACGGCGACATCGTGACCACGTGCGTCAACTCGTTCACGTTCGGGGCTTGCACGTCCCGGGCCGTGTCGGTCATCCGCTTCAGCTTCTCCGGGACGTCCTATACCGCGACAGGTATCTCCCGGGTCGAGGTCTTTGGGGAGGGCTGCCCGTCAAACGGATGGACCTGCTTCGAGTTGTCGGTCACGGGAACCCGGATCGGGGACGCCCCAGATCCCTGTGAGACGTTCACTCTGATGGACGCCATGGGAGAAGTGGCGATCTCCGCGGCTCAGAAGATCAAGCTGGGAGATCCGGAGTAGACAGATCGAGATGGAGCGGCGCTGACGAAGCGCCGCTCCGTCGCTATGCTGCGGGTAGGCATAATGGGCAACGAGACCCCCGTGCTCGCGATTCACACCCACATGAGGCGTGTGCTCAACGCATGTTCGAGACAGAGCGAGAGTCATGAAGGTACGGTAGGCAGGGTGATCTGCTTTGCACTGGGCGGTGTCCCGAGGGACTAAATGCCGATAAAGACCACGAGTGATCTGGAGACGGACGGTTTTACGGCTTCCGGGCAGACTCGATACCAGCAAACAGTGGATGACTACGCTGCGACGTTGCATTTGAAGGCGGTGAAACTTGGCGACGCCGACAAAGGGAGAGGCCTCGATCGTGAGGTGACTCATGACCATGTCAGGGCCGCTGCGCACTCCATCGCCATGTCGTTCGGTAAGCCATCTAGGTCAAACTGGTTGGTTGCTGGAAACGTCGCCGAATACGCCTTAACGGCTGTCGGTGCCTTCGCAGTTGCCAACACGACCAAGTCGTGGGGAACGCCCGTCTTCATCATTGCCATCGTTATTGCCGGAATTCTAGTGGCTATTCGCATTACTAACAGCAGGTAGGAGAGCGCCAGTGCAGATAGTCTACACGCCCTCTGCCGAGAAGGAGCTCGCAAAGTTCCACTTGGAGCAAACTCAGGAGCTGGAGGCTGTGATCCGCAAGAACAAGTATGTCTTCGGAGACGACACGATAGAGGTGACAGGTTCGGATATCCGAGACGCGGCGCGGACTTTTACCTCACCATCGGCTGATCGAGAATCGCTTCCGATTACTCGCTTCCTCCTTAGGACATACGCAACGATCGGCGTCTTGATGGTCACAGGTGGTCTATTCTATCCGAATCTGAAGTCAATCCTCAGAGGCGATCCGGTACAGAGAGGATTGTTGCTTGGGGGCCTCTCGTTGTTGCTCCTGACCGTTTTCTTTGGCTACTACCTCCAGTTCAGGGCCCAGAACTACTACCGTCGGCTGGGCCGTCGGCACGAACTGGAACTCTCGCATAGCGGGTTGGAGGAGGACGTCGAGTAACAGCTAATCGTCTTGCCCAGCCAAGCGCACGTCCAGTATGCCCGTTGGCTATCAAGGGTGGCAGCAGGAGATGGGTCCTCTGCTCGCCCGATTGTTCCAAGCGATGCCCAGATCCGCCTTGGAGGAGCTGCTTAACCTTGGAGGCGTTAAACTGATCAGCATAGAGCGGGGTGCGAGATGAAACCACTGACCTACAACAACGACCAGGAAACAGACCTCCTCAGTCGGGAAGAATCTCATTTCCTCGACTTCAAGCGAGCGGAGATAGCTCCAGGAAAGCTTCAGGAGTCTGTTGTGGCCTTTGCCAACACGGACGGTGGCGAGGTGTTTGTCGGTCTCAGCGATGATACGGCGGCGGCACCCAAAGACCGTTTCTTTCCATTTCAAAAGCCGGAAGATGCCAACAACCACCTGTCGGTGCCGGATGTTTTGGTCGACCCACAAGTTCCCGGAATTTCCATCGAGCTCATAGTCTGTCCGACCGCGCCCCAAGGTCTAGTACTCCACTTTATCATTCCAAAAAGCCCAATGGTACACTACACCTCGGACAAGACATGTTACGTACGCAAAGGTGCCCAGAATCTAGTATTGAAAGGCAAGGACATCGAAAGGCTTATCTTTGCAAAGGGCCAAAGATCTTACGAAGACGTCCCAGTAGAGACCGTACGGGCTCACGAGCTCGCAGAATCGGATTATATGCAGCGGTATCTGCGTCTGGTGCCGACAGCCCAGCCAGCCGCTGTTTTTCTGCGAAAGCAGAGACTTACCAACGAGGAGGGGCAGGTTCACTTCCTGGGACCGAGAATCCTGACGGCGGGTGTCATGTTGTTTGACGATTTGCCGCAGGCGGCGCTTCCCACAAAGTGCGGAGTGAAGGTCAGTCGCCTCGAGACAACGGACTCCAAATACAAACGCGAGTATCTTAAAGGTACTCCTCAAACAATCGAAGGGCCGCTTCAACTACTTATCGATCGGAGTCGTGATGCGGTGATGCACATGATGTCCGGAGTTACGTATATGGTAGATGGGCAGTACCAGTCACTTCGCTATCCGGCTGTTGCGGTCCACGAAATCGTAACAAACGCACTGATCCACCGCGACTACGGGATCAAGGATGATGTGCATATCAATATCTACGACAACAGGATTGAGGTGATAAGCCCGGGAAGACTACCTGGCCACATAACCGTCGACAACATTCTCCAAGATCGATACGCTCGTAACCCGAAAGTTGTAAGACTTCTGAACAAGCTGCCCGATCCGCCGAACAAGGACATTGGCGAGGGCCTCGACACTGCTTTTCGAAGTATGCGTGATGCCAAACTCAAGCCACCCGTGATTGAAGAAACGGAAACGAGCGTCAAAGTTGTGCTTCGCCACGAGAGCATTGCATCAGCGGAAGAACAGATTATTTGCTATCTGGAAACTAACGAAACGATCAGGAACCGACAGGCTCGTGAACTCACCGGTATCGAAAGCGAGAATGCGATGAAACGGGTCTTCGAGCGGATGCGAAAGGCAGAGTTGATCGAGCCGGTCGATCCGTCGGCCTCCAAGACCAAATACAGTTACAAGCTCGTTCTTGGATACCGGGACCGCTTCAAAACGTCGGGTTCGGAATCCTAAAGTCTCCCGTGTGTGCTCTCTGGCTGGCCACCAGGGGATCGCGCATCAAAACAATCAAGTCTGCTCGTTACGCCACTTGCTAGAATGTCGTACTCGGCCGCATGGCGGCTTGGCGACCCCTGATCCACGAGTCATTGTGAACTCGAAGTCGAGAAGATCGTGTGAGTTCGTATTTGACCCTTAAGCGCTTCGCTTCGCCAGACATCGACTTGCTCGAGACATGGATCAAGCGGCCACATGTCGCCCGATGGTTCCCGCGACCCGACGAGATTCTGGAGTGGGCGGCTGAGCCCCCGGTCGGGGGAGGCCAAGCTTTGATCACCAAAGATGGCGTGGCAGTTGGCTATCTGCGTTGGCAAGTCGTCGATCGCGAGACCTTGGATGCTGTCGGGCTGACCGACGTACCGGCAAACGCCGTCGACATTGATATCTTTCTGGGTGAGGATGTCCATTTGGGTCGGGGAGTCGGTCCTGAGGCGCTGAACCTGTTGGTCGGCCAGCTTGGTGAGGACGAAGATCTTGCCGTCGCAGGCCTGACAAGCGCGGTGGACAACACCCGTGCTCACGCCGCGTTTGAGAAGGCAGGCTTCCAAATCGTTCGTCAGTACTCACCGCCGGGGTTTGGTCCTTGCCATTTGTTCCTGCGCTTCCTGAGGTCATGACCGTGAGCGACCTGATGGTTCTCTCCACGCGGACCTTGGGGGATCGAGAAAATGGGGCGACTGACCTTCAGCATCAACATCACTCTGGACGGGTGCGTCGACCACCAGCAGGGGATCGCCGACGACGAGACGCACGCGTTCTTCACCCGTCTCATGGACGAGAGTGGGGCGATGCTGTGGGGGCGGATCACCTACGAGATGATGGAGAGCTACTGGCCGGCCGTCGCCCGTGGCGACACCGACGCGCCGCCGGCGATGCGTGAGTGGGCCGCCAAGCTGGACGCCAAACCCAAGTACGTAGTGTCGACGAAGCGAGACCGTTTTCCATGGACCAACAGCCACCATCTATCGGGCGATTTGGCGACCGCCATTCAGCAACTCAAAGACTCGACGCCGGGCGGAGTCCTACTGGGGAGTGGAAAGCTCGCAGCGGCGCTGGACCGCATGGAACTGATCGACGAGTACAAACTGCTCGTCCAACCCAGGATCGTGGGCCGTGGTCCGACGCTGTACGAAGGTGGCCTTGTCGACACGCGACGACTCGAGTTGGTCTCCGTGAATCCGTTCCGTAACGGCGTGGTTGCCGTGCACTACCGTCGCGATCACTGAGTCGGAAGAAGACGGGTCTCAATTCGACAGAGAGTGTCGAATCGAGATTAGTACACGGGTCGGAAACGGTCCTCTCGACGATCTTCCCGAGACTCGATCTCCTCGAGCAGCTCGTTCGCCTTCTCCAGACTCTCCGGGCCGATGATCCCCGAGGCCAACCAAATCACGGCTCGTAGCCGCGTCATCGGCACATCGAGATGCTTGGCCCCGCGAAGGTGCGAATAAAGCTGTTCCGGGACGTCCTGCGCCATGAGAAGCGGAATGATCCAAAGTTCGCGTTCTCTCGGCGTAATGACCGGACGGGAAAGGACCTTGCCGTAGCCTTCGAAGACCATCCAGTCGGAGAGTTCCGGGTGAATGCGGGCCAGGTTCTCGCGGAGCCGACCGTACTGTCCGCCGTAGACGGCCCGACAGAGTTCGCTGCCGCGTCGCCACCATTCCCGGGCGTAGCGTTCAAAGCTTCCCGGGCCTTCGCTCGGGGCTTCGAGATGCATCGGCGGGCCCTCGGCCAGCCGGATCCGGCGCCCTTTGAGCGCGCCCCCGCCAAACTCACCCGGTCCGCCAAGGATGCGATCCAGTGAGGGAATCTCGCTGGGTACATGCAGCGGGTCGGCCGCCAGTCCCAAGCCCCTGCGCCGCTCCTGCGTCACGTCGTGCAGTGCAGCCAAGGCGTTGATCGTGCGCGGGAAACCGACGAAGAGATAGCTCTGAAGCAGAGACTCAGCCAGATAAAACGCCGGGACTCGTTCTTCCAGAGCCCAATCGAGCATTTCCCGAAGCTGCTCTACGCGCCCCGTGGCCAAAAGCGCCGGCATGACCGCGCCGTGGGCGATGCGCCGGGGAAGGCCCGAGTCGCGCAGAACGTTTCGCAGCGCGTTGCGAACCTTCTCGCCTTCCAGTATCGGGTCCAAGGGCTGAGGGAACGGCGGCTTGTTGAAGTTGGCCCGGCTGGGAGCGGCCGCGGCGACGGACCGGGCCTTGCTCGATGTCGTCGCCGGCCTTGGAGCCTTCGGTGTCTTGGCGGGCGCGGCCTTCTTCTCCGCCTTCTTTTTGGCTACCGGAGTCGCCGCTGCTGCCTTCGTGGTCTTGGCCGGGGTCTTCGCGGCAGTCTTCGTAGCCTTGGAGGCGGCTGCCTTCACGCTCTTGGCCGCCGTGGCCTTGGTGGCTTTCTTTGCCGTCGCTTTGGACTTCTTGGGGGCCGCCTTGGCGGTCTTCTTCGCCGCCTTCTTCGCAGTGGCAGACTTCTTCGCGACGGCCGACTTCTTCACTGAGGTCGACTTCTTTGCGGCGGACTTCTTGGAGACCGCCTTCTTAGCCGCTTTCTTGGAAGCTGCCTTCTTTGAAGTCGGAGACTTCGTGGCTGCTTTCTTCACAGCCTTCTTTGCCGAAGCCTTCTTCTTTGCGGAGGCTGCCCCTGCGGACTTGCCTCGCGTCTTGGCCTTTTTCTTACGGGCGGATTCGCTTTTCAAGGAAACCCCTCAGTTCGGAAAGATTCACGCGGTCCTGTTCCAGCGTGTCTCGCGCGCGCACCGTGACGGAGTCGTTTTCCAACGTTTCCGTATCCACGGTGATGCAGTATGGCGTGCCGATCTCGTCCATACGACGGTAGCGGCGACCGACGGCGCCCTTCTCGTCGTAGAACACCTCCATGTAGGGCCGGAGTTCGTCGACGATCTTGTGCGCGATGTCAGGCATTCCTTCCTTTTTCACGAGAGGGAAGACCGCCGCCTTGATGGGGGCGAGGGTCGGGTGGAAGGCAAGGTAGGTTCGTTCGTCTCCGTCCTGCTCATCGATCCGGTAGGCATCGACGAGCGCGGTCAAAAGGGTGCGGTCGCAACCGGCCGACGTCTCCACGATGTACGGCAGGAAACGCTCCTTCGTCGGTTCGTCGAAGTACTCCAGCTTCTTCTTCGAGTGCTCCTGATGGCGGGTAAGATCGAAGTCACCGCGGTTGTGGATGCCTTCGAGTTCCTGCCAACCGAAGGGGAACTCGTACTCGATGTCGTACGCAGCACGGGCGTAGTGCGCGAGTTCGTTGGGCCCGTGTTCGTGGAAGCGGAGTTTCTCCCTGCGAATGCCGATCGTGTCGTACCACTGGAGGCGTTGCTCCTTCCAGTGCTCGAACCACTCGTCCGCGGTGTCGGGCTTGACGAAGAACTGCATTTCCATCTGCTCGAACTCGCGGGTCCGGAAGATGAAGTTTCCGGGCGTGATCTCGTTGCGGAAGGCTTTCCCGATTTGGGCAATCCCAAACGGTACCTTCTGACGTGACGAGGTCTGAACGTTGAGAAAGTTGACGTAGATGCCCTGGGCGGTTTCCGGGCGCAGATAGATGACGTTGGCGTCCTCTTCCACCGGACCCATGAAGGTCTTGAACATCAGATTGAAGAGCCGTGGCTCGGTCATCGTGCCTTTGCGACCACAGTTGGGGCAGGGCGTATTCTCGTCGGTGGGATCGCCCTTCAGGTGGTCGGCGCGGAACCGGGCCTTGCACTCGCGGCAGTCGACCAGAGGATCCGTGAAATTCTCCACATGACCGGAAGCCACCCAGACTTCCGGAGACATCAGAATGGCGGCGTCGATGCCCTCGACATCGTCGCGAAGCTGGGTCATGGCCCGCCACCATGCCGCTTTCACGTTGTTCTTCAGTCGGATGCCGAGAGGCCCGTAGTCCCAGCAGGCGTTGATGCCGCCGTAGATCTCGCTGGAGGGGTAGACGAACCCACGCCGTTTGGCGAGACTGACGATCTTGTCCATTGTGACGGTCATCGATGTCCTCAGGTGTCGCGGCGGTCCGGATTCCGAACCAGGATTTCCGCGACCTCAACGGGCAAATGCCAAGGGATGCAACAGTTTCCACGCTCCGACCAAGGCCTGAGCAAAGTCAAGATTGAACTGTACCGATTCGGGGTCAGGGTAACAAGATGGATTCGCCGGTCGCCATGGCCGGTGTTGGGTGGGGAAGAGAGCTTCAAGGACAGGAAATGCAAGAGCTTTACGAGTTTGCCATCCGTTTGGCTGAAGAGGCCGGGAAGATTCTCGTCGAGGGCCACGACTCCGTCGGACGCGGTGAGGTCAGCTACAAAGGCTGGCGGAATCTGGTGACGGAGATCGACTTAGCGGTCGAGCGACATGTCGCCGACGCGATCTCCAAGAGGTTCCCCGACCATGGCATCCTGGCCGAGGAGGGCGCGGCCAAAGAGGGAACGAGTGGAGTCCGCTGGATCATCGATCCGCTCGACGGGACGACCAACTACGTCCACCATCACCCGTTCCATTGTGTCTCCATCGGGGTCGAGGACGAGGAAGGTCCCGTCGTTGGAGTCATTTACGCGCCGAAGCTCAACGAGTTTTACACGTGTCGCCGAGGTCAGGGCGCCACCATGAACGGCAATGCGATCCACGTCTCCGAAGAGACCGAACTCAAGCGCTCGCTTCTCGCCAGCGGATTCGCCTACGGCAAGGGGGAGCCCGAAGATCGAAACATGAAGAACTGGGAGGCGCTGAGCGCGACCAGCCGAGGACTCCGCCGCTGCGGTTCCGCCGCGCTCGATCTGGCGTACGTCGCCAACGGTCGCTACGACGGTTTCTGGGAGTTGGGGCTGAACCCCTGGGACGTCGCAGCCGGCGCACTACTCGTCATCGAGGCCGGCGGCCATGTCACGGACTGTCGCGGCGGGGAGGCTTACCACGACGGCCAATCGATCACGGCCACCAACGGAAAGATCCATCGCGCGTTGCTGGACGAATTCGTGACCGTTTGATTTACTCTCGCGCTGGGGCACGTCGCCGCGCCCCGCGAGGAGAACAACCATGCCCGTCGACGTCAGAGACTCGATTCGCCAGATGCAGGAGAGGCACCCCCGCGTACGCTGGGAGGTCCTGGAAGCCGGACAGGTCCGACGTTTCCTGACCAAGCTCGGCTACGAATCTCCGTTCGACCGTTGCAAGCACGACGTCATCTACTTCCAGGAAGACGGCCGCGAGAAGGCCATCGTTGTCTGGGGGCTCGTCGAGTAACACTCTTCGCCCGGCCGAACCCCACCGGGCCCACTCGAGGCCAAGGGATCCGGCCGGCCATCCCAGGGCCCTCGGCTCCGACTTCCGTGCGTTCGATGCCGGGTCCGGATCAACACTGGGTCCGGAATCAGCTTTCCGGATCCGGAATTCACTTCACTCCGATTCCGCTCGGCTGCTCCGTCAACTCGTCTCCACCATCCAGGCTTGCCGGTAGAGCCGTGACGTCCGCGAGAGGCGAAGACCACAGCCCGTTCTCACTCGCCGCAACGAAGTGCACCTGGAAGTCGTCGACGAACCCCTTGTCCAACGCGATGGACACGACCCAGGTCTCTCCAGGGTCCAGAGTCTCCGGACCGCGGAACCGGTAGAACCGGCCGTTCCCCTGCGGCTCGAAGACGCCGTGCGGCACCCGGGGATAATGGCTGTCGAAAAGGCTGGTGTAGGGGAATGCGTCCAGCGACTCGAGGCGCATTCCGTTCGCCTCGACGGACCAACCGTCTTCCGGCAGGTCCTGGGGAACCGTGATGAGCAGCTCGACATCACGTCCTGATTTGCGCCCCTTGTTTTGGATTTCGAGGTCAAAGTACGGCGCGAAGGTCACCGTGCTATGGCGTACCCACGGATTCTGGTCACCCCGAACGTAGATCTGCCCCTCGTCCGTTGTCGACAAGTGCAGGGATGCCGAACCCAAGCCGAGCCGACCCTGGTCGGCGTCCTGCCCGGCGAGTCCCGGGACCTCCCCTGGTGGCGCGGTGGCGGAAGGATCGGACGAACAACCGGACATGCTCCAAAGTGCGACCGAGGAGAGGAGAGCCAGAGAAACGAAGTCTTTGTTGCGTTGCATCGTTGAGCCCCATTCCCCCCGGGACCTTGGCAACACAACCTTAGAAAGAGCCGTGCCTTTTGCAGGATCGGCGTTGCACGCCGCCCCGGAATCGGGAGTGGGACGGAACTTGCGGGGATGAGGCGGGTCGATGTGCTTCCCGGTACATCCGTTCGAGTCGGGCGCAATGCAAGGAATCGACGTGTATTTTGCACGATCGAATCCGAACTCCGACCTCGACTCGGAGCCCGGTCGAACCCCGGCTCCGACTCCAGAGCCCGGTCAAGATCCGAACCCCAGTCAAGATCCGAACCCCAGGTCAGGGTCCGAACCCGACTCAAGCTTCCAGCGAACTTTTCAGGAACCGCTGAGAAGCCCTTCGGAGATCCAACCGAGGTGTTCGCTCAGATACGGAGTGAACCCCTTGTGGTGATACCGGACATTTCCGTCAGGTCCGATCACGTAAAGTGCGGGGATGCTCTGCACGTTGAAGACACGAGCCCATTGCTCTGTTCCCAGTGCGACGGGCATCGGATACCCGGATGCCTCCCAGAACGGTTCGACGGATCCGCCACCGTCTCTCTCGAAGACGTTGACGCAGTACACTTCGACTTCCGCGTCCTTGCCTTGGTAGAACTCTGCCAGAACGGGAAGGGTGCGCCGGCACGGTCCACACCAGGTCGCCCAGAAATCAAGGATGACGACCCGACCGGTCTTGGCCTTCAAGTCGAGTTCGCCGCCTCCCAAGAGAGGGATCGGCGGTAGCTCCGGAACCTCGGCGCTGACCAGTTCCTCGAGGAGGTTGATCTTCAACTGCTCCGACCGGTCCTCCCGATTCTGTTTGATCTTTTCGACGATTGGCGGACCGAGCTTGTGATACTCGAGGATCGGGCCGAGCGTACGATCCTGCTCCAGTCCCTTGTAGTCGACCATGCCGAGGTCCGCGGCCAGATTGAGAGACTCGAAGAGTGGATCGACGTGATCTTCCTGCGTCGTCCAAAGGCGCGCCGCAGAGAGTGCCAACTCCGGACTGCCGTCGCCCAGTTTGGCCAGACGCAGAAGCTGGGTCGAGACCTCGCGCACCCATTGGTTCAATGCTTCCGGTGACTCCGCAGCCTTGGCCTGGCCCTGAGTCTGCAACTGCCGGAGATACATCTGACGGATTCGGCGATCCCACGGATCCGCTTCCGCGGCCAGCGCCAGAGCCTGGCCTTGCGAGTCCACATCGCCCGTTCGGCGATACAGCTGCTCCAGGACGATGTAGCCGAGAGCCTGGTCCGGTTGCTGCTGGATGGCATGCAGTAGCGAAGTCTTTGCCTTGGCCATGTCGCCTTCCGGCGAAACCAACTCGACTCCCGCCTGTGCGACGAGGGCCTCGTAGAAATCACGGTCGTGCTTCAACGCGTTCTCGAAGTGACCCTTCGCGTTTTCTGGATCGGCGAGGCCGAGGTAGTAGTGGGCGTGCGGACTCTTCGGGTTGGCCTCGGCGTAGTCCTCGAGTTCCTTCATCACCTGATCGAGTCTCTGAGTCGAGCGCGCAACGGTTACGTAGTGTCGCACCACGTCCGTGTCTTTGGGAGTTTGGTGGGCTCTTGCCCGCACGTCCTGAAAATGCGCGTCGATGCGCAGGGAGTCGTTCCCGCACTTGCTCCACGCCACTTCCAGCTCGGTCCGTATCTCGTTGGGAGTCCCGGTCACGGCCTTGTGGTCTCGCAGAGCCGGATCAACGGCAGACCAACCCGTGGTGCTGGATGACAGAAGCGCCGCCGAGGCACAGAGAACGATTCGGCAGCACGTGGAAGCTTTGAACATGAACCCTCCGTGGAGTCGCAAATCTCACCGTCATGGACCCCGATCTCTCGGGCGCGAGTATGGCGGTGAGCCATCAGAAAACAAGGAACCCGGACATTGTATCATCTTCGGAAAATGGGAACGTTCCTGGAACGTCGAGACCGGCGATTCGATCCCCTTGTCCATCAACATCTTCCATTACGGGTCGGTTCCCGACCTCCTCTTTCTTCTTGGCAGGTCGCACGTTGGAAGGGCCTCGCCGCATCGGTCCAATTGAGCAGCCAGGTTGGCTTCGACCTTGCCTTGCTGATACCGAGGAATCCACAGCCAGGGGAGGGGATTGATGGACGGGGCCATCCGTAGACTTGAAACGCAGCATGGAAGTTCGAACCGTATTGAGACCCGCAGTGAGATCGAAAGAGGGGCCGAAGGACGGGCGGAAAGACCGGCGGAAAGACCGGCGGAAAGGCCGGCGGAAAGACCGGCCGATGGAGCGGCCGAAGGAGAGATCGGGAGAGGCGTCAGAACTCGGGATACAGACGCCCAGAAGCATCAGCAGGCCGCGCGGCGGGCTGCGCAACGTGGCGAGTGGCGAAGGGCCGCGCGACTGCAGCGAGCGAGCCTGGAGTACCAACGGCAGGCGGATGCAGAGCAAGGCCGGTCAGACCGGAAACCAGACCGGAAACCAGACAGGAAGAGAGGTCGCGGGAAAGACCGGGATCGACATTGGGAACTTCGGACCCGCTATCGACTTCTCCGGTGGTCGTGCCTTGCGGGCGACTGGTCGGACGTTCTGGATGAAGTCGACCGCATCTACGAACTCGTCTCGGAACTGGACGGACGATTGGACGGGGCTCTGGATTGGCTCGCCTTCGTTCAATGTGTGGCACGTTTCGAGTCCGGGTGGGGAGACCGCTTTCGACGTTCGTTGGCTCGGATCCTCGTCCGGGCAAGGAAGACCCGCAGATCACGCGACTCCACCGCGACTGCATTGGCCTTTGAACTTCACCGCACCTATCGCGCCGCCCGTTGCGGTGCCGTGCGTGACGCCGCGGTTCCGCATGGCCCGAACGTTTCGACCCGGAGCGTCTCTCGGGACTCCCGGGTTCAACGCGGCTACTCGGAGTGGATTCGTTCCGTCAGTCTCTTTGGTTGGGAAGACTCGAGTTCGAGCTTGTTGGCCACCGCCGCCTCGGACGAGAACGAACTTTCCGAACTGTGGGACCGTCTCCTCGCACAACTTGGCCGCGGGCAGAAGGCCGCAAACTCCGAGCCTCGCTTCAACGCTGTGAAGTGCCCGGAGAACTCCACGGTGAGTTCTGCGGACGAGGTCCGAACGCTCCGTTCCATTCTTGCCGTTGCCGTCGAGGCGACTCAGGTGGACGGCAGAGACGCCCGCCGTCGTCTTCTGGATACTGCGTCCACGCCACATCGGCCCTGCCTGATTCGCGCACTTGCTCTACGTGTGGCCGCGGAACTCGGAGTGTCCGGGCTCTCTGCGGAAGACCCTTTGCGCATGCGTCACCTGGCCCGTTTTCGAAACGAGCTGGGGATGGCGGCAGGATTGTTCCATGGACTGGGTCTTCATCGTCCGGCCGTCGAATGCGAGGAACGTTGGGCTTCGCTGCACCCGAGCCTCAGCCGACTTCCGGTTGCACAAGGTGGCGAGCCGATCGATCGAAGACTTCCGGGAGCCCGGACTCCGCGCTCGTTGGAGGACGTGCGGGCGCGGTGTCTTCTCGCCGGGTTTCGAACCGGGGACGTGGCGACGCTTCGCGCCTGCGCACGAATGTTGTTACTGGCTCCGACGCCGCTTCCCGTTCTCATTCGTGGGGAGAGTGGCACCGGCAAAGAGGTCATGGCTCGAGCTCTGCACGAGTGGAGCGGAGTCGACGGTGAGTTCGTCGCAATCCATTGCGGCGCGATCCCGCGGGAGCTGCTGGAGAGTGAGCTCTTCGGTCACAGTCGCGGTGCGTTCACCGGCGCCGCGGCGGACAAGCCGGGACTGATCGAAGTGGCCGATGGTGGAACGCTCTTTCTCGACGAGATCGGAGAAATGAGTGCCGAGGCGCAAATGAAACTCCTGCGCGTTCTCGAAAGCGGCGAGGTCCGCCGCGTTGGCGACGTCAGGACTCGGAAGGTGCGAGTGCGCATCGTGGCGGCGACCCATCGGGACCTGGAGTCCGCCGTCGAACTCGGCGACTTCCGTTTGGACCTGCTGCACCGAATTGGTTCCGTTGTCGTGGTCATCCCACCGCTTCGAAACCGGAGGGGAGATATTCCGCTTCTCGTTCGGGCGTTGCTCGAGAAAGTTGGACCGGGCCTGGGTTTGACCGAGGCGGCGTTGGGTGCAGTATTCACACACGAGTGGCCGGGCAACGTCCGGGAACTCCGGGCCACGGTCCTTCGTGCCGCCTATCTCGCTCGGGCCCTGGGAACCGCCATCATCACCGAGGATCTCCTCGGCTTGGAGGGCAGCGATGCCGAAGTGGCGGAGTTCGCGTTTCCGGCGGCTGAACCGCAAGACGAGAACGAGTCCTCGGAACCATCCTGCGAAACGGTGGAGTCGATAGGGTTGGATCGGGTTCTCGAATCGCTGGAGCGACGGCTCATCGTGCGTGCTTTGGAACACAGCGACTGGAATCGTGCTCAGGCCGCGCGAAGTTTGGGGGGACTCTCCCGAACGACTCTGGTCAGCAAGATGAAACGGCTGGGGATCGTGAAAGCGTCCGACCCAGGCCCGCCGGGAGTGAAGGCGGCCGCGAAGCCGACGTCGCCGGGCCGAAACCCTCGCGGTCTCGTCGCCGCAGACCTGAATCCCGCGGGTCTGGAGGATGGGGGAGGTCTCGCACCCACCGGCTAGCCCGAAGCCATCCCGAACGTCTACTGCGGTGGTGAATCTGCCGTCATCGATAGCGTTGCGGTCCGGACCAGCCTGACGCCGTGGTATCGTCGCCGTTTGCAGGATTACGCGGCCGCGCCGTCGATGGCGCGGCCTCACGGGACGACGGGGAGGTACGCGGTGCAGGCATTCGGAAGGGACTCGGAAAACGCCGGACAGACGGAGGAAGCCCCGGCAGCCTCTCGTGGAACCGCATTCCGCGCGGTCGCCGGTGGGCTTCTTATGGGGCTGGCCAATCTCGTTCCCGGAATCAGCGGCGGGACGATGCTCCTGGCTGCCGGGATTTATCCCCGGTTCGTCGAAGCCATCGCCGAGATCACGACGTTGAAGTTCCGCTTCCGGTCCATCTTCGTGCTGGGGTTGGTCGTCGTCTCGGCCGTGCTGGGCGTCGTGCTCTTCGCCGGACCGATCAAGGACCTGGTCGTCGAGCACCGCTGGGTCATGTACTCGATCTTCATCGGACTCACCCTTGGAGGGCTGCCCATCGTCTGGCGGATGGCCCGTCCTGTGTCCGCACCTGTTTGGGTCGGGGCCGCGCTTGGATTCGCGGTCATGGTCCTGCTGGCGCTGGCGCAGTCCCGAGGAACCGGAGCCGCCGGGGCCGGGGAAGGGTCGGTCGTCTTTCACGGTCTCGCCGGTCTCGCCGGCGCCAGCGCCATGATCCTGCCCGGGATCAGTGGCGGTTACCTGCTGTTGTTGCTCGGGGAGTACATCCCGATTCTCTCGGCGATTGACGCGTTCAAAGAGGCATTGAAAGCCGGCGACCTGGGTGCGGCGATGGGACCGGGAGTCAACGTTCTCCTGCCCGTGGCCATCGGAGTCGTGATCGGCGTCATCGGGGTAAGCAACCTGTTGCGCTGGCTGCTCGCAAGTCATCGCGCGGTCACTCTGGGCGCGCTTATTGGTCTGTTGGCCGGCGCCGTCGTCGGACTCTGGCCGTTTCAGCGGAGCGTCGAACCTGTGCTCGGGGAGACCATCATCAAGGGCCAGGTCGTGACCACCGAAAACCTCTCAGAATTTGATGTCGAGGACTATCCCACGGAGCGCTTCTCGCCTCGGATCGGGCAGGTCCTGGGAGCCTTGGGGCTCGTGCTCGCGGGATTCGGGGTGACCCTGGGGATTGCAAGGTTGGGCGCAGAAGAAGGAGACGGAAAGGCGTTGTGAGTTTGCGGCCGGTGCGGCAACCGGGTCTACGGTTGCCGCGCCGGGACGTTCGCCGACTACCGTCCGGCCGATGCCTCACGACCATTGCCCACGGCTGGCCTCGTGGTCGTGCTGAGTATCTCGGTGGGTTCGAAGAGAAACCGATCCGGAGTCGTCGAAGGAGTTTGCAAGGACGGTCGGTTGAACTCGTCAGACGACCTCGGTCGATCCTGCCGGACGATGAGGGTGTCCGGGTCGACGGAAAGAACCGGAGTGTCGAGGGCCGGTCGGACGTTGACCGCAATGAAGGCGCCGACTCCGAAGGGAGTTGTGACCAGAAGCGGCCCCGCGCCCAAACGATTTCCCGCCACTTCGAAGACAATCTTCGTCTGACCGGGCGCCACCGTCAGGTCGATGGATCGGGCGAGGACGAGATCCGCTCCGAGACCGGCGAGGGTCAACGGCACCGGTTGCGCGAACCGGTGACTCAGATCGAGCTCGATGATGGCGGTGTTTCCCAGTGCGAGGTCGATCCGCTCCGTTCCCTGAATGGAAACCGCATCCACCGGATCCACGGTGACCGGCACCACGACCTCGTCGTCGAGGTCTGCGGTGCGGAAACGAAGGGCGGTTGTCCCGGCCTGGTTCCCGGTCACACGAAGGATCGCCCGATCGCGTCCTGGAGCAAAGTCTACGGAAGAGGGCAGAACGACCGTGTTGGGTTCGTCTACGTTCACGGTCACTGTCAGCTTTCTATCCAGGTCGTAGGTTGCCGTGCGGCGAAGGGTCAGGCTGGCGTAGCCGCCGGTGGCCAGTGGCTGGTTCAAGGTCGAAACGCCGATCCGGCGCGGAACGGAGTCCAGAGCTTGGACTCGTATCGGTCGAGTCTGTTCGAAGCCGATCTCCGGAATCCGAACCGTGATGTCCGCCGTGCCGGCCGTCTTCCGAACCAGGTTGAGGGGAAGAAGGTTGTCCGGTAGGAGGGGCGGCGAGATTTGCATGACTGCGGGCTCCACCACCGTTGTGTCCGATGAACGGATCTCCACGGTGACCGCGTCCGGGGAATTGAGAAGAAACATCTCATCCCGCTTCGGAAACACGGGCCCCAATGAGGCCAGAGCCTGGTCCGAGGGTCTGGTGGCGAACGGGAACAACGAAGCCGTCTGCTTGCGCCGTTCCACTTTCTCCTGGAGTTGGGTCACTGCGAACGCGAAAGCCACGTCTCCGATGAAGAGCTTGATCTCCTTGACGTCGATCTTGATCGCGGTGCTGACGGTCGCGGATGACTTGATCACCGTGGTGTCCAGGTCATTGCCGTCCGGCCCGGGCTGCGTCGTCGAACTCAAGGTTCCGGGCAGGCTGGCGGTCATACTTTCCCGATGCGGATTCCCAGGTCCGTACACCTTGGTAACTCGGAACGTGTGTGTCACGACCGTGGACTGCGTATCGCCCAGACGCGCCGAAACCGTCTCCGTGGTGTCAGCGGAGAACGACTTCTTCTTGTCGAAGGTGAGGTTCTGGTTGCGTTTCACATTCACTTTCACCGGGACTCGCGGGTCGGGTGACGCACCCTCGATTTCCGCCGAGTTCTCCATCGAACCGCCGATGTCCTGAGAGGACTTCACCTGGATGTTCGATTCTTTGAGCGTTTCTTTGTTCTTTTGCGTCGTGGTGTCGAGTCGAATGGTGCGGTCGGTCGTGATTCCGAACGAGGTGATGGACGGGGAGGTGCTGGCCTTCGTCCAGGTGCGCGCACCCAGAGAGCCCTGGTAGGAAAGAACGTGGGAGACCTCGTAGGTCACCTCAAAACGAACTTCACCAGAGGCATCTCCCGCGTCCGCAAAAATCCGGAGTTCCGAGTTGCCGCGGGGAATCGTCCCCGGCTGAGCCAGGGCATCCGCGCCGTCCTCGACTTTGGTCAACAAGCTCAGATCGATGTTGACTCCGCGGGAGGCGTAGGAGGCTTTGGAAAATTGGTCTCCGAAGTCGAAAAAGTCATCACGAGTATCTGCACTGTCCTTTCCCATCATGAGGTCGGTGTCGATCTTCGTGTCCGAGTCCGGATTCAGATGGACGAGTTCGAATCGAATCGTTGGCTTGGGCATGGGTTACTTCCGCCTTTTGTGGAGGCCGCATCCGGTTGCGTCGCGAGCTTCGGAAACGGCCTCCGACGGAAGGAATCTCGGACGATGTCTGCCAGCCCCAGGCCGGTCGTCCGGCCAGACATCAGTCCGAAAAAACAGACAGGGTTCCGCCAAGAAAAGTCAGGATTCGAGCGACGGCGCCCGCGAACAGGTTGTCGTGCACCTGCGAACGCGCCCTTGGCGGTTCAACGAAGGACTGTGATCCTGCCTTCCGCTACCGGAACCTCCCCGGTGAAAGCCCGGACCAAGTAGACCCCTGACCCGGAGCGATTCTGCCACGCGGCGCTTCCATCCCGTTCGGTCTCGATGACGGCAAGACGTCGTCCCGCCACGTCGTGGATCGAGAGGTGGGTTGCCGCTTCCGTCCATCCTTCATTGAAGGATCCGGCGCTCGATGCCTCTATCAGCAGATTCACGCGCGGACCGACCGCCGGGTTCGGAACCGAACGGATCGAATCGAGGACGAGTCGGTGGGGAGGGTCGACATCCGAGGGCACGAGTTCGATCGTGCCATAGAAGATTTCGTCCCCATTCGCGCTGGGGAAGAGAATGTGCCCGACCCCATTCTCGTCGAGGTGGAAACGTTTGTGGTAGTCGGCGTCCGGGCGGAGTTCGGTCGTCACCCACCCCGATCCGGTCTGAACCATGTAATAAAGGACGTGGCTTTCCCGCTCGGTGTAGACGATGTGAGGAACATCATTCTCGTCCAGCTCCAGCTGGAGTTCGGCGGTGAGAAGGCCACTTGTGACGGGGATGTCCTCGAGCGTCCAGCTTCCTCCCGCAGGTCGGTAGCCGTAGGCCACCGTGTTGGTGAGACGCGCCCATGCGATATGGGCCGTCCCATCTGATGAGCTTACGACCAGGTCGGTGCATCCGAAGCTGTCCACGCCGGAAGCCACGTCTTCCGTGACCCAGGATCCGGATTCCTGGCGAGCAAATCGAATCCAGTTTCCCTCGTAGGCGAGGTAACTCAGACAAGGTTGCCCATCCGGGTCCAGTGAAAGCGAGTTGTACCCTCCGGCAAAGTTGCTGGCGTCGACGAGTTCCGAAGTCCAGACACCGTCGGAGTAAACGCCGTAGCGGAGTGTGAGCGGTCCGTCACCCGCGTCCCCGTAGCCTAGGTGGATGCTTCCGTCGGCGTCCATCTCCATCGAGGGATCCTGTCCGACGTCATTCTCCGGGTCGAGTTCTTCGAAGTTCCATGCAGTTCCGTCGAAGGTTCCGTAGAGGAGGCTGCTCTCGACGGTGCCTTCGTCCAGAGCCCGAACCATCATTCTCGGGACATCGTCGACTCCGATCAGAAAGTCTGCATACGCAGCGGGAGTCGGCAACGCACATCCGTCGCGAAGGACCGGCTGGACGTCCCACGTGCCTCCGGTGGAACGCCTGCCGTAATAGAGGCGAAACGCGGTGACCGAAGTGCAAAGTTCCTCGGTGGCAAAGATTGCGTGGACCTCGCCTGACGAGTCCGTATCAATGGCGACGGCACGGGCTTCGACCAGCTCGTCGCCCAACGACTCTTCGACGAATGCAGCGTTGGCGGCGCTGGTCAGAGTCAAAGTCAGAATTAGAGTCCGAGACAGAGTCAGGGCGATCCATTTGAATTGGTTGAGGCTCAAGGACATGTTCTTTTCCTCCCGTGTAGCAAACCCCGGATGTTGGTGACACGTAGAGGAGGGGGACTTCAACGTAGCAGTTCGACCACGTCCGAGCAAACGAGGGTTGGATAGGGCAGGCCCGAAATCGAGTTCCTGCACCCATGGTGCAATCGAGTGGGCACCAGGGGGCGTCGTAGCCGATCGCGGCGGTCACAGAATTTGGCTCCCAGGGGTGCGAACATTTGTTTGCTGTTCGCTTGGCGAAGCTTCTGGATCCGTGCTAGACTACGATTCTCTTCCCGACAATCTCGTCACGGTCAGCTCTCCCAAGGGCGGGCGGCCTTTTCACGAAGCGGGCGGAGAACCAAGTTTCAAATTCTTTGAGGCCGGCACCCCGGACGCGTCCTGCTCTGATCCGTAGAGCCAAAGGCGAATAACGTCAACCCCCTGCCTTCCATGGCTCAGGACATGTGCCCGGTGACACACCTCCGCGGGCAAGCGCGTGGTGTCTCTGGTGCCGGCCTCAAATGAAACTTCTCAACTTCCCTTCTTCCGGTCTCCGTCCCCCGTCGTTTCCTTCCCACCGGCGGAGGCGTCGTCGGCGCCCGAGGTCTTCGCTCGGCTGGACCAACGGGACTCGGACGAGTCCGTGAGCTGGTTACCGGTTCGGGCGACGACAAAGAGGGCGTCGGACATTCGATTGCAAAAACGAAGGAGCGGTCCGCGCGCGGAGTCTTCCGCGAAGGCGGTCACGACTTCACGCTCGGCTCGGCGGCAAACCGTCCGCGCCCAGTGAAGTTGCGCGCCACACGCGCTGCCGCCGGGCAGAATGAAGTGGTCCAGCTCCGGTAGGGCTTCCTCCATCTGGTCGATGGCTTCCTCCAACCACTTCGTTTCCTGTTCCAGCAACTCGGCGCCCCAGGTGGGATCTTCGGACGCAACAGAAGCGCCGGCCTCGAAGAGGTCGTTCTGCATCCGTACCAACGTAGATTCGATCTCCTTCGGAACGTCCTGCAAAGCCAGAACCAGACCGATGGCGGAGTTCGTTTCGTCGAGTGCGCCGAGGGCGCGGACCCGGGGCGAGTCCTTCCGGATTCGCCCCTTGCCCAGATAGCCGGTGTCCCCGGCATCACCCGATTTCGTGTAGATCTTGTTCACTCGATCCTTCTGGGCGGCCGGCCGACCTGCTCGTGAGGCCGGCCAGCACCGCTGGAGCGTTCCCGCTTACGAACAGCCGCTGGTCGTACCGCAGTTGAAACAGCGATAGCAGGCGGCGTTCCGGACCATCAGAGAGCCACAATCCGGACAGGGAGGAGCGTCCGTTTCCGGCCGCCAGCTCGACTCGGACTGTGCATGCCCGTTCGAGCGAACGGCGACGTACTCGGCTTGCACCTCGGCCGCCGCGGGAGTGTGGCTCGGCTCCTGGCTGAGTGCGGCGACCGCCGGCTTAGAATCCAAGCCGTCTTCCATGTTGGGATTCGTTTCTTCCGTCGACATGCCGTGCTCTTCGTTGCCTCCGTTCACAGCCTTGTGACCGGGAAGGAACTTCAGAGCCATCCAACGGAAGACGTAATCCGCAACCGACTTCGCAAACCGAATGTCCGGATTGTTGGTGATTCCGGAGGGCTCGAAACGAGTCGCCGTAAACTTGTCGACCAAGGTCTCGAGCGGAACTCCGTACTGCATGGACATGGAGATGGCTGTGGCAAAGCAGTCGATGAGACCGGAGATGACACTGCCCTGCTTGGCCATCGTGATGAAGATTTCACCCGGTGTGCCGTCCGGATAGAGGCCGACCGTGATGTAGCCTTCGTGTCCGCTGATCGAGAACTTGTGCGTGAGCGAGCTACGCTCGTTGGGAAGTCGACGACGGTTCGGTCCCGGAATGGCGGTCCCGACCGGCTCCGTCGTTTCCACCGAGACGGGAGTTGCAGCCGCTGCTTCCGCAGTAACGGCGGCCGTCGCGTCGCTACTGTCGGCATCCGAGGTGGAGTCGTCCTTCGACTTGCCCGTGCTCAAAGGTTGCGAACGCTTGCATCCGTCGCGGTAGATGGCGACGGCCTTCAGTCCCAACTTCCACGACTCCAGGTACGCGCTCTCGATGTCCTCGACAGTGGCGTCTCCCGGCATGTTTACCGTCTTGGAGATCGCTCCGGAAAGGAACGGCTGCACCGCCGACATCATGCGGATGTGACCCATGTGCTGAATGAACCGGTCTCCGTTGAACGGCTTGAAGGCGCAATCGAAGACGGGGAGGTGCTCCTCCTTCAGGTGGGGTGCGCCTTCGATCGTTTCCTTTTCTTCAAGGTAGAGAAGGATGTCGCGACGCTGCTCCGGCGTGTAGCCGAGATACTCGAGGGCGGTCGGGACGGTCTGGTTGACGATCTTGAGCATGCCGCCGCCGACCAGTCGCTTGTACTTGATGAGTGCGATGTCCGGTTCGATGCCGGTCGTGTCGCAGTCCATCATGAAGGCAATGGTTCCGGTCGGCGCCAACACCGTGACCTGTGCGTTGCGATATCCGTGGAGCTTGCCCAGCTCTTCCGCCTGCTCCCAGGCCTGGTGGGACGCGGACATCAAATCGGATTCGACGTGATGGGCATCGATATCGTGAACGGCGGCCCGATGCTTGCCCATGACGCGAAGCATGGAGTCCCGATTGATGCCGTAGCCGGGGAAAGCGCCAACGGCCGAGGCGATTTCGGCGGAGCAGGCATAAGCCTCACCGCACATGACCGCCGTAATGGCGGCTGCGGTGTTTCGACCGTGATCGCTGTCGTAGGGAATGCCCTGCGACATGAGGTACGTGCCGAGGTTGGCGTAGCCGAGACCCAGCGGACGATAGTCGTGACTGTTTCTGCCGATTCTTTCCGTCGGGTAGGACGCAGAGTCGACGATGATTTCCTGAGCGAGGATGATGATCCGCACGGCGTGGCGGAAGGCATCGACGTCGAGCTTTCCGTCGTCGTTCGTGAACTTCATGATGTTCAGACTGGCGAGGTTGCAGGCCGTGTCATCGAGGAACATGTACTCGCTGCACGGATTCGACGCGTTGATCCGATTGGTGCCGGCACACGTGTGCCAGTCGTTGATCGTGCTGTCGTACTGCATGCCCGGGTCGCCGCACTTCCAGGCCGCTTCGGACATCATCCGGAAGAGGTCACGGGCCCGATGTTCCTGGATGGGCTGCCCGTCCATGACGCCGCGTGTCCACCAGCTCTCGTCGTTCTCGACGGCTTGCATGAATTCGTCGGTGACGCGGACGGAGTTGTTCGAGTTCTGGAAGAAGACGCTGGAGTAGGCCGGTCCGTCGATGGCCGGGTCATAGCCGGCTTCGATCAACGCCCAGGCTTTCTCTTCCTCCTCGGACTTGCAGTTGACGTACTCCATGATGTCCGGATGGTCGGCGTTCAGGATGACCATCTTGGCGGCGCGACGTGTCTTACCGCCGGACTTGATGACGCCGGCAAAGGCGTCGTAGCCCTTCATGAAGCTGACCGGGCCGGACGCCGTCCCGCCACCGCTCAGCGGTTCCTTGGAGGACCGGAGCGCGGAGAAGTTGGTTCCGGAGCCCGAGCCCCACTTGAAGAGCATGCCCTCGGTCTTGGCCAGCTCGAGGATCGAGTCCATCGAGTCATCGACGGAGTTGATAAAGCACGCGGAACACTGCGGCTTCTCTTCGATTCCGACGTTGAACCAAACGGGCGAGTTGAACGCGGCCTTTTGGTAGATCAGGAGGTGAGCCAACTCCGACTCGAAGGCTTCGGCATCGACGGAGGTCTCGAAGTAGCCCTGGTCACGTCCCCACTTGGAGATGGTGTTGACCACGCGGCCGACCAGCTGCTTCGCGGAGTTCTCGCGCTCCGGAGTGCCGATCTGCCCGTGAAAGTATTTGGAGACGACGACGTTCGTCGCCATCTGAGACCAGAAACTCGGCATTTCGATCCCGGCCTGCTCGAAGAGAACCTCGCCCTTCTCGTTGGTGAGAGTTGCGGTTCGCAGTTCCCAGTTGATCTCGTCGAACGGGTGGACTCCCGGTCGGGTGAATCTGCGGGGGATGCGCAGGCCTCTACGGACAGATGGTTCCTGAGTCCAGGATTGAGATCCGTGCCGTGAGTCCGGGCCGTGAGTCGAGTCCGTTCGCGCCATTGCTCGGTCTCCCTTGGCGGCTCCAGGGCGCACTGGGCCCTGAGCGGTAGAAAGTGTTGTTACAAAGAGAGTTGTTCAGTTCTGGCGGCCTTTGAATCTGCCCCTGCCCACACTTGGCCGCTGACTGAAAATCTTGCCACAGGTAGTGGGTGGGCCGACAAGCTAGCACTAAATCTAGGGGCTCACAAGAGTATTACGGGAGTGATTCGCGCCGGTTCCGGAACGGCGCTTCAAAGGTATGGCAGAGTGGCCTTTCCTCTAAATAGGAAATAGTTTGGAGGGTTCGCCCAGGACTCGGAATCCTGGGCGGTCGTGGCGACGTGGGCTGTAAGCTTTTGGAAGGAAGTAATTTAAGATCGAGACCGAGTTACGCGCGGACCTCAACGTCTTCACTCTGCAAGAGTTCGATGAACTTGGACATCGCCTGGGTACGCTCACGTCCCTTGCGAACGAGAATTCCCAGATTGCGCACCAGCGTCAGGTCCTTGAAGGGAATGGCGACCAGGCTCTTCGCCTTGACCTCGGACTGGACCGAGATGAGGGGAACGATGGAAATCCCGACCTCGACTTCTACCGCGCGCTTGATCGTCTCGATGTTGTCGAACTCCATCACGATCTCCACCGCCGTACCCTGTGCGCGCAGGACCCGGTCGATGTTGCGACGGGT
>JAUIHP010000027.1 GCA_030431975.1 bacterium
GGGTGCGAACGAGCGATAAACCCACGTTTCTCGGACTTATGTTGCGCGCCGCACCCGCAGCGGGTGCGAACGAACGATAAGCCCACGTTTCTCGGACTTATGCTGCGCACCGCACCCGCAGCGGGTACGAACGAACGATAAACCCACGTTTCTCGGACTTATGCTGCACACCACACCGAAGCGGGTGCAAACGAACGATAAGCCCACGTTCCCCGGACTTATGCTGCGCGCCGCACCTGCAGCGGGTACGAACGAACGATAAACCCACGTTCCCCGGACTTATGCTGCGCGCCGCACCCGCAGCGGGTACGAATGACCGATAAAACCACGTTTCTCGGACTTATGCTGCGCACCGCACCCGCAGCGGGTACGAATGACCGATAAAACCACGTTTCTCGGACTTATGCCGCGCGCCGCACCCGCAGCGGGTACGAATGACCGATAAACCCACGTTTCTCGGACTTATGCTGCGCGCCGCACCCGTAGCGGGTGCGAACGAACGATAAACCCACGTTTCTCGGACTTATGCCGCGCGCCGTACCCGCAGCGGGTGCGGGGGCTGGGGCTGGTTAGTCGGCCTGACTTCGTCTGGGCCTGGAGCCGCGGGGTAGCACGGCCCGCATGAACGGCAATCCGACCACGGCCGGCAGCCAGTAGCCGTAGAGCGAGTAGAGCAGTCCGACTCCGAGAGACACTTCCGCGGGCGCGTAGGCCTGGAAGAGAAAGATGAACGCCGAGTCCCGGGTTCCCATCCCGCTCAAAGTTACCGGAAGGAGTCCGACGAAGATGGCAAGCGGGACGGCTCCCGTCGTCATAAGCAGCGGGACATCGACTCCGAGCGCCTTGTAGCAAACGACGACCTGAACGACGCTGGCCATCCAGTTGCAAACGGTCCAAAAGACGATTTGCGCCAGAAGCCCGGGGGAAGACAGCGTGGCCCGCACGGCGTCGAGCACGGGTTCAAGCTTCTGCCCGATCTTGGCCGGGATGGGGAGCCGGGCTCGCAGGAGCAGGAAAAGCACGCCGATGCCGAAGACGAAACCAGCACCGGCCAGGGCGGCCAGCTCCCACCTCTGAAAAAGAACACAACCGAACAAGGCCATGCCGAGTAGGACCAGCACGTCCAGTGCCCGCTCAGCCACGACCGAACCGAGGACCGTCCGTACCGGAATCTCATCTTTCAGGAAGTACGCTTTGACGACGTCACCGGCTTTTGACGGAGTCAACGTCCCCATCGGCCATGCCGCCATGATGAGTTGGACGGCACGCCCCAAGCCAAGCTCGTAGCCGAGACCGCGGAGCATTCGTTGCCAGCGAAGCGCGGAGAACACCGGAAACGTTGCGGTCAGCAGAACGCCGACACCGAGCAGAACCGGATCCGCGTCCTTGAGAACGGACCACACTTCGCTGTAGTCGAGGCCGGTCCCCAACAACACGAAGACGGCAACGGTGACCACCGCGAGCAGGATCCAACGAAGCCACCCCTTCCCTTCGATCCGCTTCTCGAGGTCAGCCGAGGTTGGGTCGGGTGAAGTTGAGCCTGACGCCTGCCTTGACGGAAAACCTTCGGGCTTCCCGTCGTTCCTCGTCGATTCCGAATCGGTCATGCGTTTATCTACCGGCTCGGGCTACGAGCCGCTCAGGATCTGGCGTTCCAGCGGCCCGTCGTAGTAGTCGAACGTCCGACGCAAAGTCAGCGTTCCGTGCTCATTGAGTTGAGCCAGCTCTTCCGCGTTGAGCTCGATTCCTTCCATGTCCAGCTCCTGCGGCTGGAAGTACCGGCTTTGCGGCACGTAGCGGACATGGAACTCATCTCCGATGACGGCTTTCGCAACCTTGGGCGCACCGTGACGCTCGATGCGGTCGATGACGGTGAGCTTGTCGTCTCCAAAGGAAACGCGACGATGGAACCGTAGCGGAGAGGCTCCGCTCCGCGTCATCAGGAGCTTGCGGATCCAACCTTTGATCTCGTAGGCCATGCGAGTCTGCCAACCGACGGCGAGCATGAAGACGCGGAATCCGATCATCGTTACGGGATTGAAGAGCTTCATGACCATGTAGTGAATGGGCGTCTCAACCGCAACACGTTCAGAGCCGTCGGCGCCGGAGGGATCCGCCTGCGCGGCGGCCGCATCGAGGCTGGCTTTCTGATTCTCCGGTCCCCACGAAAGGTTCTCTTCGCTGATCCACTGCGACGTCACGACCTTGCCGTCTTCGAGCGAAGCCAGAAAGCCGCAGTCGTTCACCACCGACTTCCCGGAGTCCAAACGGAAGTGTTTGATGACCCCGCCCTTGGCCAGGTTGACGAGGGTGTACGACGCGCGCCCGCGAGTGTCGACCGTCTTGCGCGCATGAATCTTCGCTCCCGGCCAGTAGCGGGAGAATGGTTCGCCTTCGTCCGGCAACGGAGGCAACACATCCGGCCGCTCGGAGTAATCGACCCACGATTCCAGGAGCTCCGGAATGCGGTAGAGGAAGTACCGATCCTCCTGGATCTCCGGCGGAACGAGTGCGCCTTCGGCCAGTCCTCGCAGCATGCGCTCTGCCACCGCTGACGCCATCGCGTTGCCCTGCCCGCCGTAGATCTCGAACCCGTGCGGATAGAAGTGCAGCGTCTGCCGGCTTCCCATCGATCCCGCGTAGTGAAGGTTCGGATACGCAAAGTACGAAGCGAAGTCGACCGCCTTCCGACAAACCTCTTCGGTGCGCTCGTCCTTGTAGAGTTTGTGGAGCTTCGAAAGAAAACTGACCGTAGCCGAGAGATAGCCGAGATCGGTTCCGTCGTACTCGAGACACCAACCTTCCTCACGCGTCTGATCGAGGAAGTCGTCGAGGCGAACGTGAAACCCGTCGAGCAGCTTCTTGTCCTGGATGAGGTGGTAGGCCTCGTAAATCGGAAGGATGGCCATCGCATGATGGTTGGCGAGCACGCCCGGCTCATCGTACTTGGCCAGGAAGCGGCCCGCCTTGTCGACGGCTTCGAGGAACGGCTGCCGCATCGAGTTCGGGAACTCGTCACCGAGCAGACGGTAGCTGTCGCACATGACGTAGAGCAGAAACCCGGTCGGCCCCGCCCATCCGCGTTCGTTCGGATAGAACTCGTCGAAGGACCCGTCGCTCTTCTGGATCTTCATCCAGTAGTCGATGCCCGCCAGCGTCCACTTCAGCATCTTCGGTGAGCGATAGAACTGGTTGTCGGGAAACGGCTGCGTGTAGGCAAGCGCCAAAGAGTGCACGCCGAACTGCGCAATGGCCGACGGAAAATCGAGCGTGCGGCACAGCCAGTACTCGCGATTGAAGCAGCCGTAGGTCTTGCTGAACTCGTTTCGGTCCTGCAGGGAAAGAAGCCGCGGAATCTGGCTGAGACCCTTTTGCGCGTAGACATCGCGCGAGGTGCGAACCGCGCTGCTCATGGGTGCCGTTTCCGTCTCAACCTGCGACATCGAATCGTCCTTCCTCTTCACTATCCGCTGGGCGCTTCACGCCCGCCTTCTTCTTGCTGTCTGTCGGGCACTTCTCGCCCAGGCTTCGCTCGCGGTCGCTTCGCAGGACATCCCACGCGATCTGCGTTGACGTCCAACCTGCGCAGGATTCCGCTTCGTCCTCAATCCGTCGTTTCGACGTCTCCTCGGATAGCTCGGCCCGATCCCCAACGACCCAGCTTCGACCCAGCCGCATCGCCGCGACCGCGGTCGTTCCCGAACCGGCGAAGAAGTCGGCAACGGTATCGCCCGGATCGGTCGCCGCCTCGAGAATCCGCTCGAGCAGGGCCACCGGCTTTTGGGTCGGATAACCCGTCCGCTCCTTGGCGTCCTGCGTCAGCCAGGGAATCGTCCAAACATCGTCGAGGAACTTGTAGCGATACCAGCCGCCCTCGTCCCGAAACTCCTCCACACCCTTGCGGCTCATCTTGTGGGCCAGATACTTCTTCTGCTGCAGTCGGTGGAACGTGTGTCCGTTCCCGTCGGGGTCGCTCTTGACGTAATAGAGAATGGTGTCGTGCTTTCGCGCGAACCAACGCTTCGGAACGCCCCCCGTGGCGTAGTGCCAAATGATCTCGTTGAGGAAGTTATCGGCCCCGAAGATGTCGTCCAGAAGGATCTTCGCCCGGTGCACGGTGCGCCAGTCGAGATGGAGAAAGAAGGCCCCACCCGGCCGAAGGACCCTCTCGATCTGGTCGAAAAGCTCTGCCAGTTCCTCGGAGGGAGCCGATCGCGCGCCGTCCTCGTAGGCCCGCTCCCCCGCCCGGCGGCCCTTTCCACCGCGCCCCTGCAGCATGGTCCACGCCGATCCGGTACCGAACGGTGGATCGATATAAACCAGATCGATGGAGGCGTCAGGGAGCGACGCGGCCAAATCCAAGGCCTCAGCCCGGACCCATCGGCCGTTCAACTCGGTTTCGGAATTCTCGTTCACGGAAGGATGAGTGTAGCCTCGATTCAAGGCTTCGTGGTCGACCGATTCGAGACTTCGTGGTCGACTGGCTCCAGACTTCGCGGTCGACTGGGACGAGGGTCTTTCTGGCCGCCCCTTAGGGTCCTGCTATTCGGAAAGCTCCACGTTCCAGTATTCGTTGGAGATGAACTGCTCCCACGACGTCCGGCGTTGCGCCAGAGGAATGGTTACAAAGGGAGACCACCTCGGCTCCTTGGGCTGGCGGTGCAGCTTGAGGCCGCTCTCCTTGAGGGTCCGGTTCGCCTTGCGACGATTGCACCGGAGGCAGGCCAGGACGCAGTTCTCCCAGTTCGACTTACCCCTCCGCGAACGCGGGATGACGTGGTCGATGGACAGATCCTGGATGGCCGGCTTGGCCCCGCAGTACTGGCAGGTGTAGAGATCCCGCCGATAGAGGTTCTTGCGGGAGAACGTCACGCGGCGGCGAGGAAACGCGCCGTAGCGGGTCAGAAGGACGACCTCGGGGACCTTGATCCGGAGGCTCACCGTCGAGATCGCGGGCTCATCCTCGTTCACCGCAAGGCTGGCCCAGGAGTCAAAGTCGTGGAGGCTGTAATCGTTGGGCAGGATTACGCGGGCTGCCTCTCGATAGATCAGGCAGAGGGCGTTGCGGACCGAGATCGTTCCCACCGGCACCCAGTGCCGGTTCAGAACAAGCGTGGGTTGGTCGAGCATCTCCGAAACCTCGGCTTTCCTAGGCTCGACGAATCGAGACTAGCTCCAAACGAAGCGTATCCGGTGTAAGACAAACCGTCAAACGCCCATGCATGCGTAGAACTTGGGTTGTGGACGGAGGATTGCGGACGCCAACCTCCTAAACGGCGACGACACAGCGTCCTTGGCAATTCAATCCACATGGGACTGACGCGGCGTAAAACCGTCGCTGTAACTACAACCTCATAGAACCACTTGGCCCGATCCCGTCCGCAATCTTCCGACCACAACCATTTGACCAGCCGTTTCGTGGGGGACGGTGCGCCGACTTGGGACGCGACGTGGACCCGCGCGTACACGGCGGACGGACTTCAGCTCCATCGGCAAGCGGGACCGTGGCGAAGCACGCCCGCTTTCTTCCTACCGACCAAAGACTTACAAGGTTCTATGCCTGCTTCAGCCTCATTTGGCACGGGCCTTTCTTTATCAAGAATCAGAACCGCGACTCCCTTGAGGGTCGCAGACACAGAACGAGAGGCGCGACCGAACCGGGCGCGCCGAGTCCGACAAGGAGCACCACGATGCGTACATTCATGAAGCTCTCCGCCCTCTCCGCCCTGGCGATCCTGGGAGCACTGAGCCTGGGAGTCACGACCGTCGACGCCGGCGTCCGGGTTGTCGTCAGGCCGACTCCGGTCGTCAAGGTCGTCAAGAAGACCCCGACGGTCAAAGTGGTCGCCACCACCCCCGCCGTGAAGGTCGTCGCCAATCCGGCCACCGGCGTTCGGGTGACCGTGGCCAAACCAGCGCCGCGGGCGGAGGTTGTCGTCAAGCGCCCGGCTGGCCACGGCTGGGTCTGGGTCAAGGGCCACTGGGCCTGGCGTCCGGTCCACCAGCGCTGGCACTGGGTCAGCGGCCACTGGACCCGGAAGTAGCGCAAACCTGGAGGCCGATGCCGGTTTCGAGACAGCATGCTGGTCTCCATGAAGACGAGATAGTTCGAGGAGAGTCACGGTCCACCCTCTCCACGAAGGCGCGTCGCCGACCGACGCGTCGTGCGCCCCGCGCACTCGGGCTTCGGCCCGGAAGCTGCCGCCTCCTCAGGCCCCCCACCGAGGAGGCGGCACTTCATTTTGTCGCCGCAACCTTGCGAAAGTCGTCGTGACACGTGTGGTGGAGCCTACGCGGGTTCCGAGGCAGGTTCCGACGCGGGTTCCGACGCGGGTTTCAACGCCGGTTCCGAGGCGGGTTTCTACCGAGTTCCGACGCGGGTTTCGACGCGGTTCCGCCGCCGCCTCCATCGACGCTAGCTCGACTCGTGACCTTTGCTCAAAATATCTGGAATGGTAGCTTTGGCTCGTCTTTCTCACTTCAGCCAGAAGGGAAGGGCTGGCTCTCTCTGGCCGAAGACACCGAAGAGGGTGGCCTGAGTCTCGATGGCTCCCGGAGAGAGATCTCTTTGGCCGATGGGCATCGTGACAAAGACAAATAGAAGGAGTCGCCATTGGTGCTTTTGACCAAAGAGATCGATGAGACCATGTGGGCTGATGTGGAGGCCGTCCTGGGCCCCGATGGGGGCGGTAGCGGTTGCTGGTGCATGGGTTGGCGCCGCAAGGACCATCTCCCCCAGGATGAGGCCAGAGCGGCCCTTCAAGCGGCAGTGGAGGCCGGTCAGGTCCACGCCAGGATCGCCTATGCCGATGGCGTCCCCGTGGGTTGGTGTACTTTTGGGCCGCGCCATTCTTTCTACCACGCCCGCCAGCATCTGCGTCAGGCAGATCATCTGCCCGATGATACGAGCTGGGCCATCCCTTGCTTCTTTATCAAGCCCGGCTATCGGGGCAAAGGCGTCTCGCAGCGACTCTTGGAGGACGTCCTTCAGAGTCTGAAGGCCCATGGCGCCGACACAGCCGAGGGCTATCCCTTCGATGCTGCAATGCAAGACGAGGCTTCAAGGGCCGACGACGAAACGGCTGCAGATTGGGCCTTCACGGGCTCGATGAAGACATTTGAGCGGGGTGGCTTTCAGGCCTCGCAGCAGTGCATGAATGGCTGCCTGCATGTGATGATCAAGGAGCTGCCAGAGGAGCTGCCAGAGGCAAAGGGGCGGTGAGATCTGATCGGTGTGTACGCGATGGCGTCGACCCGCTCTGATAAGCCGTGTCGACAAAGAGGCTGGCGCGATCCGCAACCGGAACCCACATCGACCGGGAGAACGAAGACTCCATCGACGGAACCGTCTCTTAGGTCCTCGAGTTGCCGAAGGAAGAGCGACTACTTCGATTCGCGAACGACGCGGCGCAACCAGGCGGATACGGCATCGCCGAGCAGGATGAGCAGACTTCCAAGCAGGACGAAGTGAACCATCTCGTCATAGCGCACGCCCGCTCTCGACTCCTGGATGTACCAACCGAGCGAGACGAAGCCGAGGAGTCCCAAGACCGTTGCCTCGCGCACGCAGGTTTCCCAACGGTAGAAGAAGTAGAGCAGATAGCGGCCCATCAGCTGCGGTAGAAGCGCGGTGGCGAAGGTCTGCGTTCGTCCGGCTCCGAGCGCGGCCTGCGACGTAGCTGCGCGTTCGTCCGCGTTCTCGATCGTCTCCCGATAGAGCCGTCCGAGAATCCCAGCGTTGTGAAGAGCCAGAGCGAGAACCGCGGGCCACGCGCCGACGCCGAGTAGGGTGAGCAGGAGAAAGGCCCAGACGTACTCCGGTATTGCTCGCAGAAGAATGGCGAAGAATCTCACCACTCCCCGCAATGTCCACCAGAGAGAGCGCGCGAGACGGCTCGGGTTTCCCGGAAGGCCGAAGGGAAACGCGCGGGCGAGGTTGCCGGCCGAAACCGGCGCCATGAACAAGGCACCGAGCCCCGACAGAACCACCGCTGCGACCGAAAGAGCGAGCGTGGATGTCAGCGCGCGGGGCGCTGTGTCCTGCAAGGTCTCTCGCAGCCACTCGCCATAGACTCCCCAGTTCCAATCAACACCCTGCAGCGGATAGGGACGGATCTCGGTCAGGAATCGGTCGAGGTTGCGCTGAGCGCGCTCTGTCGTCAGGTCCCCCAGATCAAACGAGCCGCTTGTCCAGGCCCAGATGATGACGACGAGACAAAGAACGAGATTGCCTCGAAGGATCCAATCGCGCGGACGAAGTCGTCGGAGTTCAGCAACGCGCTTCTTCCTCTCCCCCTGCCTCTCCAGGTTTCTGTCTGCGCTCCCGCCTGCTTTTCTATCTGCTTTTCTATCTGCTTTTCTGTCCGCATTCCTCTCCCTGTTTGTGTCGGCGTTTGTGTCGGCGCTTGTGTCTGCGTTTGCGCGAGCGTTTCTACCTGTGCTACCACCTGTGTTTCTCGTCTGATCGTTCATGCGAAGTCGTGCCTTCTTCGAAGAAGCACGCTCCAGAACTCGACGATGATGATGAGGCCGAGAAGCGTGTAGAGGTAGGTCCACACTTCGCGGTAGTAGAGGTTCTCGAACGAGGCCGAGATGAAATAGCCGAGAGTCGGGTACCCGAAGAAACCGAGAACGGCGGCGGAACGAAGGGCGCACTCGAATCGGTAGAGCGCGTAGGCCGTGATGTCCGGTAGCGCTCGGGGAAAGATGCCGATTGCGAGGACGGTGGCCTCCCCCGCCCCGGCGGCACGCAGTGCCAAACCAGCTCCGCGGGGCGCCTCGTCGATCATCTCGCTGAAGATTTTCGCGAGGATCCCGGAGTAGGGCAGGGCAATGGCAAGTACCGCTGTGGCGTGCGAAAGCCCGAAAGCACTAAGAAGCATCATCGCCCAGAGGAGTTCGTGAACGGAACGAAGCAGTCCGATGAAGAGCCGCGCCACGCCGGTGATCGAAGGACCGACTGTTCGTCGGAGCGCTCTTTGAAAGCCCGTCTCTCCCCCGACGAGATCCCCGTCCCACCAAACGCTGGACGCGAGGAAACCGAGGATGAGTCCGGCAATCACAGCCAAACTCATAGCCGCGATCGCGAAAACAAGGGTTGCCTGGACTCCTTCGAGCACCGCCGGGAGCAGAAAGAGTTCCGAGCCGCTCTCGCTGATCAACGTCGGTTGAAGAGCGGCGCCGAAGAAGTCACGGATGACCTTCCAGCTGCGAATCTCGGTGAAGAGCGTGATGGGGTTGAGGCCGAGGTGGACGGCGGCGATCAGACCGGCCGCGAAGATTCCTGTGATGACCCGAGCTCTTGTGGATCCGCCGAGACGCCCTCGTGGACCCTTGGCGCCGGCCGACCCGGGCTTTGGATTCAACGGTGAGCTCCCTGCTCGATCATCTCTTCTTCGGTGAGCGAATACAGCCGCGTGAAGGCCTCGGATGAAAGGTTCGACGGATCATCGTCGAACATGACCCGTCCGTTCCGAAGCCCGACGAGTCTGGAGAAGTGATCCCGCGCAAGCTCGAGGTTGTGCAGACTCATGACGAGAGTGATCTCCCGCTCGCGCGCCGCGTCACAGAGCAGCCGAACGACATCTCTGGCTCTTGCCGGGTCGACACTGCTTACGGGTTCATCGGCAAGGAGCACCGCCGGCTCCTGATAAAGCGACCGGGCGATGGCGACTCGCTGCTGCTGCCCACCGGAAAGCTGGTTCGTCCGGTGATAGAGCTTCTCTTCGATCCCAACGCTTTCGAGAATCTCGTGGATCTGTGCGACGGAACCGCCGCTCGGCAGAAAGAGATCGCGAAGCAGGCCGAGGAACGAACGGCGACCGGCGCGCACGGCGGCGACGTTCTGATAGACGCGCAATTCCGGAACCAGTCGCAGATCCTGGTAGATGGTCGCGACCGTAGACCGAAACCGTCGCAGCTCTTTCGGGGAGAGCTGAGAGAGGTCGGTGCCATCGACACGAACCCGCCCTTTTGTCGGTTCGCGGATGGCACCGGCCAGTCGCAGGAGCGTCGTCTTTCCCGAGCCGCTGGGGCCGACGAGAGCGACCTGCGCTCCGGGGTCGATCCGCAGGTCGACATCGGCCACTCCAATGGTCTCGCCGTAGCGAACGGTGACGCCATCGAACTCGAGAGACGCTCCGCTCACAGCCGACCTAGCGGGCCAGGTCGAGGTCCCGAGCCACGCCCAGGATCTTGTCGAACTCGGCGTTGGTCGCCGGGATCAACGCCGAACGGCGGAACGCGCCCAGAAGGTTCGCGTCCTTGATGCCGATGAGAGTCTGCTGGAGTTTGTCGGTGAAGCCGGCGCCGTACATGCGGTCGAGTTCCGGATGCGCCGTGAAGTTGTAGTCTGCGTAGTTCGGCGTCTTCCAAATGACCTTGCAGACCTTGGGATCGACCTTGCCCTCGGCGACCATGGCGTCATAGGTCTTGTAGCTGCATGCGCCGACGTCGAACGCGCCACTCGCAACCTGCTCGACCGTCTTGTTGTGCGAACCGGAGAAGCCGTATTCGTTGGAGAAGAACTCCTCGGGAGTCTTGCCCGACTCCTGACGGATGAAGTACTCGGGCATCAGGCGGCCGGACGTGGACTTCGAAGAGCCGAAGGTGAACTTTAGGTCGGCGATGGCAGCCGGAAAGTTCGGGCTCTCTTCCAGGCCCGTCGAGGCGTTGGCGATGAAGTAGGAGAAGTAGTCCGGATCTTCCGCCCCCTGGACGATGGCGCGTGCGCCACTTACGGCCTGCCGAGCCTGCACTCCGGTCAGTCCGCCGAACCAGGCCAGATGAACGTCGCCGTTCTTGAACATCTCGACCGACGCTCCGTAGTCGGCCGAAGGCACGTACTCGACGGGAATTCCGAGTTGCTCGCTGAGATAGTCTGCGACCGGATTGTACTTCTGGCGGAGTTCGGTGGTGTTGTCATCGGGGATCGCGGTGAACTTGAGCGTCGGCTTGGCAGCCTCATCGGAACTTGCCGAGTCGCCCGACTCGCCCCCGCTGTCACCGCCACCGCAGCCGATCCATGCAAAGGCAAACAGACCCAGGATCCAAGGAGCCATGGAGAGGAATCCGCGTCTACTTCGGGACTCCCCTGTGGGACGATGTGAAGATCCGTTCATCAACGCTACGTTCATAAAGTGTTCCCTCTTTCTGGCACAACCGGTGGTCTCACCGCGTCGTTGAGCCGTTCCTTGCCGACCGGGCCTGACGCAACATTCCGTCAGTTTGCGATGCATCGGCCGCAGACCATGCGCCCCTCCCGGGTCCCGGTCAAGAGGCTTCCCGTCGGCCGCCGGTCAGGGCAGAAACGACGATTCCTACGATCACCACCGTCAGCGTTCCAACGGTATTGAGATAGAGAAACGCCAAGTCGGTTTGAGCGGACAAGCCGACGGCGATCATGCCCACGATCAAGCCGACAAACGCGCCATGTCCGTTCGATTTCTTCCAGATGAAGGCGAGGATGAACGCTCCCAACAAGGATCCGTAGACATAGGACCCGACCTTGTTCACGGCTTCGACGAGTGACCCGACAACTTCTGCGTATGCGGCGAAGGCCGTCGCAAATGCGCCGACCAGGACCGTGGCCCAACGGGACGCCCGGAGCAGAGCGGGGTTCTTTTCGACATCGCCTTCCTTCCGCTTCCGGGCCCACAGATCGAGGACCGCAACGGTCGTCATCGCGTTGATCTCCGAATCGATGCTGGAGAGGGCCGCAGCGAAGATGGCGGCAAGAAGGAGACCGACGATCCCAATCGGAAGATGCTCAACAATGAAATCAAGGAACACGTAGTTCGTATCGCGAACACCGCCACGGATCTCGCGAGCATCGTCACGAAGCCGGTCCGAGTCGGAGAGTAGGTTCTTGTAGTTCTCCGTAGCCTCGTCGACTTCTGCAGGCTCGGCCGCCACCAGGTCGCGCGCCGCAAGTTCGAGTCGTCCCTGAACGCCGATGTATTCCTCGACCACTGCGGTGTAGGCGCCCCGTTTGCCGTCCGGTAGCTCGGTCAGCGCGTTCTGGGCGCCAGGTTCGAACGCGATCGGAGATCCCTGCAGAACATAGAAAACGAACAGCAACGTTCCGAGGAACAGAACCAGGAATTGGAAGGGCACCTTGAAGATTGCGTTCAGGAGTAGCGCACCTTGCGCATCACGTACGGAGCGTCCGGCCAACAGCCGCTGCACCTGACTTTGATCCGTCCCGAAGTAGGAGAGGAATAGAAAGAGCCCGCCGATCAGACTGCTCCAGATGGTGTACTTCTCTGAGGGGTCCCAGCTCCAGTCGACTGCGGTCAACCGTCCCGTTTCGCCGGCCAATCGAAGCGCGCCTCCCCACCCCACTTCGCCGACCACGAATTGCGAAACCGCAACGAAGGCTGCGATCAGTCCGACGACCATGACGATCATCTGTTTCACGTCGGTCCAGATCACCGCTTTCAAACCGCCGAAAGCGGTGTACGCCACGGCCACTCCACCCATGAAAACGATGGTCGGTTTGAGGGGAAGTCCAAACATCTTCGAGAGGACAAGCGACGGAGTGTAGATGACGAACCCGACGGAAAGCCCTCGCAGGAACAGAAAGAGGATGGCGGAGAGAAGGCGCGTCTTTTCATCGAAACGTCGGCCCAGGTACTCGTAGGCCGTGTTGACCCGAAGACGTTGGTAGGCCGGAACCGCCACAAAAGCCAGAATGAGCATGGCGATCGGAAGGGCGAAGTAGAACTGCACGAAGCGAAGCCCGTCGGCCCAACCCTGACCGGTCGTTCCGACCATCGTGATCGCGGAGGCCTGGGTCGCCATGATCGACAGTCCGACCGCCCACCAGGGAACGGCTCGGCCGGCCATGAAATAGTCGTCAACCGATTCGGCCCCCCGACCGCGGCGGGCGCCGTCCCAAATGACGTAGACGAGAAAACCGAAGAACAGCAGCCAATCGATCCCGTGCATGGCTCTCCTCTGGAACTTCCGTAGGCGTCGGGAGACAATACCAGCCACGAGAGGCCGTCACCATCAGACACCTGGGGAGAAGTCGCTTGCGGAAAGCACATTTTGAGGCTGGAGAGAAAATGTCGCGACCGACGCACACATACGAGGGGCGTCGAGGCCCCACACCCGCACGATGGGCGTTCCTATGGCGTCGGCGGCGCCTCCCGCAAGGGGCCCCTCAACAGCTTCGGGGAACTGTCCCGCAACTGGAGCCGCGAACGCTCTTGCTCGGCCTCATTCACATGTTTCCCCCCGCTCTCGGTCTTGCACCGACTCTCGCTCTCTGCCTGACTCTGTCCCTCGCGCTGACCGGAGGCCCGGCCCTGGCGCACGCGCCGACCGCGCCGACCGATCCCATCCGACAGTTCGAGCTTTCTCTGCGCGAGCTCGAGCAACCTGGTCGCATCCTCTATGTCGTCGCACATCCGGATGACGAGGATTCGGGGCTCCTCGCGCGCCTCTGTCGCGGGGAGGGTCACGAGCTTCTGCTTCTCACTTTGACCCGCGGCGAGGGTGGCCAGAACGAAGTCGGCACCGAGCTCTTCGACGCCCTCGGCGTGCTTCGCTCGCGAGAGCTGGAGGCGAGCTCGAACTACATCGGCAACCTTCAACGTTTCAGTCGCGCTTTCGAGTTCGGATACTCCTTCTCCGTCGAAGAGACCTATGACCTGTGGGGCTACGAGCCGATCGTTCGGGAGATCGTCGCCACGATTCGCGACTTCCAGCCGGACGTGGTTCTGACCATGTGGCCGGGCGGTCCCGGCGGCGGACAGCATCATCAGGCGAGCGCGCGCATGACCTACGACGCGTTCGAGATCGCGGGCACTGATCGTTGGCCGGAGTTGGGCACACCGCACCGCGCGTCACGACTCTTTCAGCAGGTACGTCGTGACATCGACAACGATCACGCCCCAGAGCGTTTGGTCGCGTTGGAGACGGGCCAGTACGACGCTGTGCTGGGTTCGACGTATCAGGAGTTCGGACTTCGGGGCCGGGAGTCGCATCAGTGCCAGGGCATGGCGCGGCTCCGCGAAGTGATGCCGACCTCGACCTCCCGTTGGTACTGGGCGCGTGAATGGTCCGGATCGACGGTTCGGGAACCCTCACCCGCCACCGCTTTGGATCACTTCTTCAGCGGACTCGACCTCACGTGGACCGATGACCCGAAATCAGAGGCCAAGGTCGCGCGGCTTCTCGAAGAATCACGCCGCTCCGAAGGCGCGGACAAGCTGCGCAGAGTTCGCGAGGCCTTTGAGGAACTGAAGTCGACATCCTTCGCGAGCGCATCGCGTGAGGAGACGTGGCGTCGTCGCTTCCAACGTTTGGTCGCACTCTCGGCGCAGGTTGCGATAGAAGTTCGAGCCGATCGTCGACTCGCCGCGGCCGGGGATGAACTCGACATCTCGATCGGTCTCTTCTCGAGCGAAGAGGCGGAACTGAAGCTCGAGATCGTCGGCCCGACAACGAGCATCGAAGGCTCGCCCTGGTCCGGCCCCGCCATTCAGGCCGAACTCGACGGCGAGAACACGTGGAAGGACACGGTCTCGATTCAGCTTCCCCAGAGCATGGAGCCATCGATCGCCCGCCCCGTGCCCCGCGGTCCGGCGGTTGGCGATGTCGATCCGCGTGAGTTCGCAGCGCCGACCTGGGGCGCGTTCTACGCCAAGCCGACGCTGACCCTGGATGGAATGACTTTCGATCTCGAGCCGGTTCGAATCGTCAATCAGGAACTCGACGCCGAGCTTCCTCAGACGTTCTATTCAGACCTTCATGTCGTTCCCGATCCCAGCATTCGCACCAAGAACCCGCGCGTACCGCTGCCATTGTTCGACGGCCCGGGCGCCGGCGCCGCCGAAACTGAGATCACCTGGTGGGTTTCGTCGCTCAAGGGCGGCGAGATCGAAGTGGTCCCGTCGGTACCTCCCGGTTGGACCATCGAACCGGCCTCACGCACGGTGTCCCCTCGACCGGGCGCGGAAGTGCCGGCCAAGTTCACGCTGCGTCCGCCCGCCTCACTGCGCGACGATGCGAATCCAACCGGACCGGAAGTGATCATCGCTGCCCGTGCCCGACATCTCGAGAGCGGAGAGGAAAGCCGTGTCGGCTATCAGCGGGTCGAGCACCGACACATTCGTCCGGGCGCGCTGCTCGTTTCCTCGGAGTTCACGATCACGCCGTTCCGCGTCGAGATGACCAGCGGACTGCGAGTCGGTTTCGTCGAGGGATCCGGCGATCAGATGCCGGCCGCACTCAACGTGCTGGGCATCGAGGCCGTTCCCATGTCCGACGCGGATCTTCTCGAGGGAGACCTGGATCGCTTCGACGTCATCGTGACCGGAGTGCGGGCCTACAAAGTCCGTGAAGACCTGGCCGCGGCGCAGCCCCGACTGATGGAATGGGTCGAACGCGGCGGAACGTTGCTTGTGCAGTACAACAAGTTCGAGTTCAACGCGGGCGAGCAAGTATCCAGTCCCTTCGCTCCCTTCCCGGAAACGAAGGTCGGGCGCCGACGCGTGACCGATCCGGCGTCACCCGTCGTCGTCAATCACGCGGATCATCCTGTGTTTGCGCAGCCGAACCGAATCGTTCCCGGCGACTGGGAAGGTTGGGTCCAGGAGCGGGGACTCTATTTCCTCGACGTGACCGACCCGCGCTATCTCGATCTGATTACTTTGGAAGATCCCTGGCCTCTCAACGCAGGACCAAAGGGTGGTGCACTTGTCGACGCACCCGTGGGCGAGGGGCATTGGGTCTATGTGGGTGTCGGGCTCTTCCGCCAGCTGCCAGCGGCCGTCCCCGGTGCCTACCGACTGCTGGCGAATCTGCTCGCTTTGTAGCAAGCCCAGGTTCGTTACCGTGACTTGACGCCTCGCAAGGCGACGGAACGCCCATCCACCGTGACTGCCCGCATGAAGTAGACGCCCTCCGCGACTTCGAAGCCCTGGGCGTCGCGTCCATCCCAGACAAAAGAGTGGGTTCCCGCCGGAAGGTTCCCGCCATGGAGAGTTCGCAACTCCCTCCCGTCTACGCTGTGCACGGTCAGATGTAAGGAGGCGGGTTCGGTCAGCGAAAGCTCCAGGTTCAGAGCTGAGCGGAACGGATGCTCTCCGACACGACGCAGTGAGAGTCCCGCTGAGTCGTTGGCGAGTCCGGAGACCGAGCTTGTCACGCCCTCGGTTTCGTAGCTGTAGTTCGTCGCTCCCCCGCTGGAAACGTTGCCGGCGACAAGGACGACTTCGTCGACTCCGGCTCCGAAGTCGGGCAAATCGATTCCGCCGTCGTCCGACGCATCGAGAACGATCGGGTCGATCGAGAATGGGACCCCGCCCTGGAACTGGATGACCTGGGGAGTCCATGCGCTGGTGTCACCTCCGTTGAAGAGAAGGCGAAGCGGCTCCCCGTCTATGAAGCGAATGTAGTCTGTCGCCCAGTGGTTGACCGTCGCGTTCACCGTCGGTACCGGATAGGAACTGCGCGTGATCGCAGTGAACGACGGCAAGTCCTCCCCAACGTATCCGTACTCGCCGTTCGCAAGGGAAGGGTCGTCGAGGTAGTTGGCGAGAAACCATTTGGCGACCGCGTCAGCAAAGTCGTCCGTGGCCCCGGCATTGTCCAAGGCGATCTCGACGCCGGCGACGCTGTTCGAGGGCTGAGATACCAGGTCCAGAATCGTGGACTGTCCCCCGTACTGCTCGTAGAGATAGAGCGTCCACAGATAGGTCTTGATGTAGTCGGCGAAGTTCCCGTTCCAGGCCGTGAGGTTGTTGTCCGGGTTTGCGTTGAAAGCGACGACATCGTCAGGCCGGCCGTAGAGCCACATCGCGAGTTCACTGCATCCTTCGTTCACCCAGCTCGATTCGTTGTCATCCGCCAGCCAGTGGATCATGTGCTGGAACTCGTGGGCCTGGACCGAGATGAGGTAGTCGCCTCCCGGATCGAAGTCGCTGGAATTCATGTAGAGCACTTCCGTCTCATTCGAGGCGAAGGATTGAGTGCCGTCGGGAGCCATGTCGAAAGCCCAGAAGAATCCGTCCGCATTCACATCGAAGTCGTAGTAGAGGACGTAGACCTTCGGATCGTTGTCGAGCTGGTCAGGTACGGGCCCGAAATTCTCGGAGGTGAGTTCGTAAATCCCCTTCTCCGGCCAGTTCCCGAGGGAACTGTTGTCCCAAGCTTCCAGCATCGCATCGACGTCAGCCTGGTCGACGTTCGTGTTCCATTGCGAGTCCTCGACGACGATGTAGACGTTCGTCCCTTCTCCACGGACGGTGCACATCTTCTCCTCGGCCACGGGGAAGCCGGCCAGCTTCCACGTGTACCAGAGCCAGGAGTCGCCGACGTCCGGATCTTCCGGGGGGGCCATCCGATGTCCGGGGCCGTGTGTTGGAACCATTTGATCGGCCGGTACCGGTCCCATCTGATCCGTATGGACGCGCAGATCGTGGAGGAGGCAATCGACGGCCGATGCACCGGGGGCGGCCAGGACCGAAAGAAGGAGAGCGAGAGTTGGAATCCGAGTTGGGAAGCGGAAATCGATCACGAGTTCCTCCGTGGTGTTTCGTGACAGGCTGAACGGGACCGGGCCAAGGATAGAGGACATCTCTTGCGTCACCCAAGCCCGGAAGGAAGTTGCGCTCCGCTGCTGAGTCGCTGCCTCGAGCCCGGCCTGGGTCGGAGTCGTGGGTTGCGCGAAATCCCCTGTATCAAACCTCCGGTCCGACGGCCCCTCTTGGGACGGCTCCACAAAACCGAGAGGAAAGGACAGGAGGGCTCCAATGAAATCTTCGAAACGGCTCGTTCTCTTGACGGCAGCGTCCGTCATGACGGCCATGGTTTCATCGCACGACGCGATACAGGCATGTGGTGAGGCTACCGGGATCGGTGGTGCGTCCTACTTGCGAATGGATGGATTCATCCCGCTCGCCGACATCGATTCCAGCATGGATCTTCCACTCTTGCCTGCGAACCCGAGCGAAGTTCCGGCTGGACATAGTTGCCCGGTTCCCCCCTGCAGCGCCACGACTTGCGCGACCGTCAATCCGTCGACGCCCTTCGTGAGGGTTCCGGGTACGGAGTCCGCTCCGATCTTTCATCGGGCCGGCTGCTTCGGGATCGCGAAGAAGAACGACAACTTCTACGTGCAGCTGACGATGGACGGCGGCGGCGGGGCCATGACCCGCAACGTTTCGACCGACGGCGGGTTCACCTGGACGGAAACCGGTATCGTTCTGGATCCCGACAATCACTGGTTCAACGGCATGAAGTGCCCGGACCCTCACTTCATCGGCGACCAGGGTAAGATGGTCGTCTACTTCAAGGCCTTCGCGAATCCTGGCGGTATCGCGCGCGCTGTGTCGAACGATGACGGTGTCACGTGGACCGTAGACTCGGCCCCGTTGGTCACTTCGGGAACTCCGGGCTACTTCCTGGACAATCCGAGTGTGATCCAGCGTAATCCCACGCTTTGGCTGATGGCCTACACGTACGCCTGCGCGGGACCGGGCATCACGGGTCCATTCCAAATGGCCGAGACTCACCTGGCCTATTCGTCGGACGGGCTCAACTGGACGAAATCACCGTTCAACCCGGCAATCACCGTCGGAGATTGCGGAGCTTGGGATCAGGGTGGGATTGCCAACCCGGTTCTCATGAACGATCCAAACAACGGCTCCAAGGTCCATCTGTTTTATACCGGCGCGAACTGGAACGGTCAGACGACGCGCGGCTGTGCCAAGTTCGGGCATGCGATCTCGACGAACGGCGGTCGCAACTTCTGCAAGACAGGGGTCGTCATCGATCATCCGTCTGCCACGTCCCCGGCCTGGGACGACGAGCAGTACATGGTGAGCAGCTTCACGATCGAACCGAACAACAAGATCCGAGCCTACTACTGGGCGCAGGGACAAAACGCTTTCGGCCTTGGTGTCGCCGAAGCGGATTGGCCGCTTCCGGGTTGCCCATCGCCCCAACACGTCGATCACGCCGGCGTCGGGATGGCAGACCAGCAGATCGGTGACTTCTCCGAGCTTCTGGACGGCACCGTGCCCTTCCTCAGAACGCAGCCGAATCCGAGCAACGGTCGCACCTTCATCCATCACAACCTGGACAAGGGTCAATTCGACGGCATCGGCTCCGTTACCGTCTTCGACATTCAGGGCCGTGAGATCGCTCGAGTCTGGAGCGGACGCCTGGATGAGGCGCCGACGCAGTTCGAGTGGGACGGTCTTGACCGAAGCGGCCAGAGCGTGGCAGCCGGGCGCTATCTCATTCGCCTCAACCGCGGCGGAGAGGCTTTGGCCACGAGCTGGGTGACGGTGATGCCGTAACGCATCCTGAACCCATTGGGCCGCCGGACGGGACCGCAGTAGACCTTCTTGAATTGCGGGCTCAGAACAGCGGCATTACTGACATTAAATGGTGCTCGGCGAATCTTTCGTCGGGCACCATTTTGTGACTTCACGAACACCCCATCCGAGTCCACGACAGCTCGTTAGGTTGGCCATTAGACGGCGCCGCCCCCCCTGCATTACGTCGATTGTTCCGTAGCTCGAGCAAGGCTGCTGCAGAACGCCTGCGGTCTCGGATCAAACAAAGGATGGACAATTCATAAGTATGTACTTATGCTTTGGTCATGCGAGTTGAGGACCAGATTTTTCGCGCTCTCGCCGATCCGAGTCGGCGCGCCATCTTCGAACGACTGACCCATGGCGAGACGCCGGTAAAGGACCTGGCTGCGGCATTCGACATCTCGCAGCCCGCCGTCTCTCAGCATCTGGCGAGCCTGCGTCGCGCTGGTCTGGTTTCGCAAAGACGACACGGTCGCCTCTCCTACTACCGCATTGCGCCCAAGGGACTGCGACCGCTCGTGAAATGGATTTCCCGGTACGAGGCCTTCTGGACGGAGCGGGTCGGACGCCTCGAGAAACTGCTGGAGGAAATGGATGACGGGTAGCGGCGACGACCGAACGATGATCCTGACTTTCGACCTGTCCCACCCGCCGGAAAAGGTCTGGCGAACCTTGACGGATCCCGAGCTGTTGGCGAAGTGGCTGTTACCGGTCACCGGATTCAACCTCGAAGCCGGAAGTGAGTTTGCCTTTTCGGCCCCGCCCCAACCCGACTGGGATGGCAGCGTGAACTGCCGAATGTTGGAGGTCGAAGAGTTCAAGCGACTCTCCTGGGCATGGGTCGCCGCCGATATCGACACCGTCCTCACTTTCGTCCTAGATCGGACGGAAACCGGAACTCGACTGACTATCCAGCAATCCGGATTCGAACCGGGACAGAAGCGCGCACTCGGTGGGGCCCGCTACGGCTGGAAGATGATGGGAGAGCGACTCGAGAACCTGTTGGCGGCGCTTCCCTAACGATCTTGAGAGTCTGAAACGGTTTGTCAGTGGAGGATCGAATGAACGCGTTCCTGTTGATTCTGCAAGTGTTGCTTGCTGCGCATACCGCCATGGGGGCGGTTTGGAAACTGTCCCACTCGGCGGAACAAACGATGCCTTCGTTGAAGGCCATTCCGGACCCGGCGTGGCTCGGCATGGCCGGTTTGGAATTGCTTTGTGCCCTGGCGCTCGTGATTCCTGCCGTCTACCGACCTCTGCGCCTCTTGGTACCGATCGCCGCGAGCTTCGTTGCTCTCGAGATGCTCACCTACACGGGGCTTCATTTGTTCAGCGGCGACGGGTCTCTGGGGCCGGTGATCTACTGGATCACCGTCGCCCTGATTTGTGGGTTCATCGCCTTCAAGCGGCTCGCCTCGGACCCGGGGCAATCTTCAACGAGCCAAGCTGCTACGCGGAAGGAATTGAGCCTGTAGGTAGCCGAGCAAGGCGAGCATAGAAGGTGTCGTGGGCCTGAAGCATGGTGTCCTCGTCGATCGCCCAGCCGCTATCTGGGGCGATAGATCAGGACCCTCTTCCGAAACGTCCCCCCCGGCCCCCACCTGTCGGCTGAAGAATGGTCGGCGGCACATAGACTTCGTAGTGCGCCGTACGGTCCCGCCCGAGAGTGAATCGACCGCCGAGACTGGGTCGGCCGCCCTGGCCACCGAGGAAGTGAAGACCGTCCGCACTTAGGACAGAGCCCGACATTCTGGAGTTTGTCTCCGCCGGAGCGCTGCCCGATGCGCTGCCCAGTGCGCTTGACTCGTTTACTGGTCGCTCGGACCACCGCCCCGAAACGAAGACCGGCTGCGGGACATGCCGAACTTCCACGTCGAGTTCGAGGACCCCGAGCGATCGAGCTTCGAGAACAAAGCGGGCTCGCGTGATCTCGCCATCCCGCAAGCCTGTGGCCGCGACGCTTTCGACGTCCACGGGATCGCGCGGCTCTCCCATCAACGTCCGGATCCAGGCGGTCCCTTCTTCGGAGCCATCTCGGGTGCAGCCCGTTCCGGCAAACAGTACTACGCAGGTGATAAGAAGAAGTCGGCGGACAACAGACATCTAAGGACCCGCTCCCGTGTTGGCGTCAGACATCAGAGATTGTAGCAGCCCGGGCCTTCCGCGCCTTGACCGCCTTCCGGCACCGACTGTGCTATGCTATGCTGGTATCCCCTCCCCCAGCCCTCTGGAGATCATCTCGATGTCAAACTCACAGCAAATCACTGGTCCGTTGCGTGAATCTCTGATCGCCCTCGCTGTGCTCACTCTTCTGGCCGTACCTGGGGACACCCGGGCCCAGTGCGAGATCTACTCGGATGGACTGCAGTGGGTCGGCAGTGAGACCGTTTCGCCTCTTTCCGGCCCGATCTACTTCGAGATCCACGACGAGATGCTCTACGGCAGCGCCCTCGATGGCACGACTCGCACCTTCATCGTGACCGACCTCTCCGACCCGGACAATCCGCTGCCTCTCGGGCAGGTTGCGGTCGCCGGAGTCACGTGGGAGACGACGTATGATCTCGCTGCCGATCACGTCTACTTTGCCTACAACAACAAATTCGGAATCATCGACGTCTCGAATCCGTCGAGTCCTTCCCAGGTCGCGGAGATCAGCTCCCCGACGATCTCGAAGGACGTCGAGGTCGGCCTTCCCTACGCCTACTTCGCCTCCGACGGCGCCACGGGAGGCGTTCAGATCTACGACGTGAGTGATCCGACGAACCCTGTTCATGTCGCGGACTCTCCCGACTTCGCCGCCCAACAGGTGGCTCTCATCGACACCTATCTTTACTACACCGCGAACTCCAGCTTTCACCTTGGCGTCCTCGACGTGACGAACCCCGCGTCCCCTGCGGTTGCGTGGGACGAGGTAGGCCAACCTTTCGTCTCGCTGGCAGTGGAAGACGATCTGCTCATGGTGGGAGTCCGGGACTTCGGTGTCCGGATCTACGACATCAGCACTCGAACGGCACCAGTCCTGGTCGGCAGTCTGGAAACGCCCTTCTTCCCAAGCCGGATCATGCTACGTGAAGGCACGGCCTTTCTCGAGAGCATCGCCCACGACGGCTACGGCTCGGCCGTTGCCGTCCTCGACTATTCCGACCCGACCTCACCCCAGATCGTCGGTGTCGCCGAGAACGACCTGGTTGCGTTTGACCTGTTGGGTGACGAAATCTGGACCTCGGACGGTAGCGCCGTTCTCAGTCGTTTCGGAGGGGCCGAATTCACAAACCCGCAACCATTGGGCCCCCCGATCACACTGGACCTCCCAACAGTCGCCGTCGACGTCGCCGGCGACTATGTCTACGTCGGAACGGCCTTCTTCTCCGGGTTCACGATCGTCGACGCCTCTGATCCGGCCAACCTTTTCGTGGCCGGCGCCTATGAGTCGGGACGGGTCGTGGACCTCGAGGTTCAGAACGATATCGCCTACGTTTCGGACGAAGCGGGATTCTTCATCGTCGATGTTTCCGACCCTTCGAATCCAGTCGAACTGTCGGAGGTCGACGACGGCATCCGGCGGCGTCACATCGTCGTCGATGGGAACCTGGCCTACGTCGTGAGCGGGAACGGTGGCTTCCAAATCTACGACGTGTCGGACCCGACAAGTCCGAGCTTGCTCGGCTTCGACTTCCTCCCCATTCAGGACGTCGCCGTCGATGGAGAGCAACTCATCGTCCTCGGCAATCAACTCATCGTCTACGACGTCTCCGATCCGACGAACCCGACTCAAACGGCCTCAACGAGCTTTACGGGGACAGCATCCAACATCATCTGGCACGGAACGACGGCCTACGCCACCGGATCCGTCTTTCTCCACACCTTCGATCTCTCCGATCCCGGCACGCCGGTTTGGTTGGGCCGCACGCGCCTTCTCGACGCCGGAACTCGCATGGCCATTTCTGCGGATCGCCTCTATGTCGCCGTCACCAGCGGCGGCGTCCATGTCTACGACCTGACAGACCCCATGGCGCCGACGCTGTTGGGCTTTGCCCATCCCGGAGGTAGCTGTATAGATCTCGATCTGTCTGCCGACGGCGATGATCTCTTTACGATTGCGGCAGATATCGGTCTCTTCGCGTTTCCCGTCGACTGCGGGCCAACGACCTCCGCTCCCGATGAGTCCGCTGACACTGACCCGCTGTCCGGGCACAACCTTCGGCTCACGCCCAACCCGACATCGAGCGGGACCCACATTCAGTGGCGAGTCTCGGATTCCCAGTCCGTTCAGGCGTCCATCTTCGACGCTCAGGGACGAAGGGTCTGGAAGGAAACGAGGCAGGCCGCGGGTGGGCAGGTTCGCTTCCATTGGGATGGGCTGGGGCAGGACGGCGCGCCGCGATCGTCGGGCGTCTACTACGTAAGGCTGGACGGTGAAGAGGCCGAGGCCGTTTCACGGATCCATCTGGTGCGTTGACGTCGGGGCGAACCGCAAACGAACCTGATGCAGAGGCCATTCGGGGCCCGGAACCCTCCCACCGCCTCGCCGAGAGCTCTCCCCATTCCTCGGCAGGCGCGGAAACCTCTCCACCGCCACTGCCGACTTCAGCGGAAGCTAGACATCCCCGCCCGGGGACCCGCCGCTTCCTATCCGGTAGGCGACGAAGCCGGAGCAACACGGCAGGAAAAGGCTATCGAAAGTGGTTCTTGATCGATCCCCAGGTCATCTCGAGTACGGGTACCGGACTGCATCCTACATCGAATGCTCCAATCAGATCACAACCGTCCGGACTGAGTGCAGGGCTGCAGGGTGAGTCCGACCCAAGCGTGTAGTCCTGGCCTTTCGGATCGCAGAAGCGAGGATCATCGCTGAAGTTTGTTTCGGACGGTGCACAGACGAAGTCTGACCCGCCGCTGTTCCAAACATTGTTGCACTCCATGGTCGCCTCCCGACAGTCGACTCCGTTCCCTGACGAGTTGGCGACGATGTTGGCGGTGAAGCGCACCGCACCGGAGTGGAGGACAACCGAACTCGCCTCCGTAGTTCGCTGCATTCGACTCGAAGCGGCAATCCTCGAACGTCGCGTTCGTCTGGGTGCACGAAACAGCTCCACCAAAGGCATTACCGGTTACGGGAACGGAGTTGTTGCGAAAGACGGTGGATCGAACGAGGAGATCGGCGTTCTGCACTGCGATTCCTCCTCCGGCGAACAAAGCTGCGTTTCCCTCGAAGATACAGTCCTCGATCGTTCCCACGGCGTCGCCGACAAAAGCTCCGCCTCCATTTCCGTTTCCACTCTTCTTGTATCCGTTTCGGAGAGTCAGTCCTCGAATCGTGAATCCGGGCGATCCATCGATGTGCAGGCATTCGATGATGGGCCAGCTGTTCAGACCTTCGATGACCGTGAACTCGGCGCCGCTGGCTCCCTCGAGGGTGATCCCTTTCGAGAGGTATAGAGACTCAACGTAGGTGCCGGGTCCGATTCGGACGACATCCCCGGTGGACGCGAGGTCGATCCCACCCTGAATCGTCGACGCGTCGCCAGGAACGTGGATGACTTCACTGTAGGCATCGGCCACAAGAACGAGGCAGGAAATGATCACAGTCGCGAGGTTGAGGAAAGTGCGCATCGGTTCCGCCGTTCGATTGCTGTGCCGATTCCGGCCCTCCTGCTCCAGATGATTCTCGCACAACGACTAGGGCCGATCTATCCCCGCCCCGCGGAGTCCACCGGAAAAAGGATGTCCAGATCCGACCCCGCCTGTCGCGACGGGTCCTTCGAACCGGATGCGAAGACGTTTGCAGAGACACAGGAGGAACTCCCCGATGAAACGGATGGTCACGCTGATTGCCTGCACCCTGGCTCTGGGCACGACCGCCCCTGAGGCGACGACGGCTCAAACAGTCACCTGGACCTCACTGGCGGACGGGTTTTGGTCTCAGGACACCCGTTGGAGCCCGACCGGTGCTCCGGACGGCCCGACCGTGGACGTCCGCATCAATGGGGACTTCAGCCCGGCCAATGTGACCCTCGACTCCAGCCGGATGATTCGCAGTTTGGATGTGGGCAGCAACGACGGCCTGATCATCGAAGACGGGAACGATCTGACCGTGGCCGGATCGGCCATCGAGAACGACCATGTGATCTCCCAAAACGCGGCGTCTTCCGCCACCGACATCCGTGTTGGAGCGGCCACTTTGTCCATCGGGGGATCGGGCGACTGGTTCCTCTCTGACAGTCCCTTCAACCGTTTCGTGGCTCTGTCCCCCGGGAACATCCTCGTTCATGAAGCCGACCATCGCATGGTCGGTTCCGGTACGTTCGGCGCCGGAACCGATCTGGGAATTCTCAACTACGGCACCATCGAGGCCGAAGGTGAGAGCGGCATCTCCATCGACCCGGGTGCCGGTGGCAACGCCGTGGGCAACTACGATCTCGTCAACCGGGGCCGGATCGATGCCGGCCAGTCGACCATCACCCTCGTCGGACCCCAGAGAATCGACAACACCAACGGAGTGTTGGCCGGCGGGCACAGTGGAGGGGCCGTTGTCTTCGACTCCAGCCTGGAGATCCGGGGTGGGGAACTCCTTGGCGACGGAGGCAACGGCGCCTTCGTGATTCCCGAGGGAACCCACAACCTGCTCCTGGCCGATCTCTCCATCGGGGAGTCGGCTGGGGTCGGGACCTATGGCGCGACGGTCGAACTCGAAGGAACGATCAGCATTGCCGAAGACGCTTCCATCCAATCCCACGGTCTGGACGTGTTCGAGATCCCTGCAGGCGGCGTGACCTTCACCGGCGGCGGCCTCTTCTACGGCGGAGGTGCCCAGGCCGCGACTTTGGCCAACGCGGACGGCCCCGGGGGCGCGTTTCGGGCGGTCACCCTGGACTCGGGCGTGATCATGCGGGCCGCGTTCTTTGCAGGGACGGGGGATCACGTTGGTCTGGTCAACCGCGGGACCATCGAAAGCCACTTCTTCGACATTCTGATCCATCCCGGGGATGACCCGGCAACGGCCTTCGAAGTCGTGAACGAAGGTGTGATCGAAGCAAACACCGACGGAGAGGTGCGATTCCTCGAATGCGCCATCCAGAACGATGGCGGCATCCTTAGAGCGGAAAGCAACTCCGCGAACCTGCTCCTCGACGACGATGTCCTCCTCGATGGCGGACTTCTGGAGCTGGGCACCCTGAAGTTGGCCGAGGGTGCCCAGGACGTGGAAGTTCGGAACCTGTCCTTCGGTTCCGCGGACACGCGGGCCGAGCTCTTCGTCGACGTCGATGAGCACGTCAACGTAAGTGGCACCCTCTTCTTTCATCAGCGATCCAGCGAGTTGGTTCCGGGGAGCTCGATCCAGGGCTACGGGTCAATCGGCCTGGCGGATGACCTGACCCTTTCCGGGCATGGCCAACTCAACGTTCTCGATCGGGTCCGGAACGAACACCCCGCGGATCTACCGGTCGAACTCCGGGTCGAAGAGAATGGACGGATCTTCGGGCAGGGCTTCGTCGGGCTGGCCGACAATCTCGGCATTCGAAACGAAGGAGTCATCGAGGCCATTCTCGGCGCGCTCTTCCTGAACCCCGGAGCGGGAGCGAACGTGGATGGCTCCACGGACATTCTGAACCAGGGCGTCGTCCGCGGTGGGTTCCCGGGTGGGCAGAGTGGAAGCCTGGTCGTCCAGAACGGAAGTTTCCGCAACGAGGGAACGGTCGAAGCGGGAGAGGAGAGCTTCGTCGGTTTCGGAGCAACCTCTGTGTTGGAGAACCTTGCCGGATCGTTCCTTCAGGGTGGAACCTGGACCAGCAGGGGCGAGATCGACCTCGGAGGCGAAGTTCAGGTGACGAAGATCGGCGCGGGAACGGTCGTCGAGCTGTCCGGAGTCGGGCAGGTCGTGGCGGGTCCGGAAGACGTCGACATCGAGAACACATGCACCGACATCGACGGGACCCTGCGGCTCTCCAACGGCCGGGATGCGCAGCCGTTCTCGAACGTCAGCATCAAGGGCACTCTGGATCTTGGTGTCGGGAGCGACTATGGCTTCCCCGCCGGCTCCATCGCCGTCTCCCTGGCCACCTCGTCGACCCTGTCCGTCGACATCGTGGGAGAGGGTGAGGAAGAGTACGGCCAGCTGGCCACCTCCGGTCCCGTTGTCGTCGATGGGACACTCCGCCTGATCCTGTCCGCGGATGCGGTCATCGAGGCGGGAGACATGTTCGTGCTCGTTTCCGGGTCGGAGGTTTCGGGAACGTTCGATGCGACGGAACTCCCCAACCTGGAAGGGGACCTGGCGTGGACGGTGGAGTACGGCGAGACGACAGTGACGGCACGTGTGGATGGCTCGACTTCCGGGGTCGGTGACTCCACGGAGGATGTGTCTTCTGAAGACGGAACGACTCCGGGTCGCGGTCTACGCGCCGTCCTTCCCAATCCCTTCCAGCCAAGCCGCGGCCAGGCCGAAGTCAGTTTCGCGCTGAGCGAGGCAGGTGCGTTCGATGTTTCGATCTACGCTCCCGATGGCCGCCGGATTCGGAGTCTGGAAAACCAGGTGCGGGAGGCGGGACTTCACTCCGTCCGGTGGAACGGAGAGGACGACTGGGGCCGTGCCGTGCCTGCGGGTGTCTACTTCGTGCAGCTGAACTCGGCCGATTCGAAGGACACGAGGAAGGTCGTCGTACGGAGATAGACGGGTGCGGATCGCTACCGACCTCACCCGACCGGACAAACTCCGACGGGGATTCGGGGGTGCGTGCGGGGTCGTCAAGGAGCGCGGCCGTGTCATCGTCGGCACCGGCCCACCGTTCCACATCACTCGTTCAGTCGAGCATCCATTCGCTCGCGGTCTGAACTACGACTCCGGACGGAAACTCGGTGGAACACGCGTCGTTCCGTGCTGTCACGGATCGGCCGTTCGATGGATCCGCGAGTTTGTCGATGAGGACTTGGCGGATATGAGGCGGTGGTGACATGGAATCTCCTTTTCCAAGGGTGAATATCGGCGATATTTCACCTTTTCAGAAGGAGAAATTGAGCGATGAAATTCCATCGGTGACATCGTCTGTCCGTAACCGCTCATTTTCCAACGTGTTGGAGACTTACGGAAATGGTGTCGGAGAATAAGGGACGCAGTGACTGTATCTGAGAACCCCTCACGCGACTCGAAGGGCACGGCGTCGGCGTGATCTGCGCGAAGTGCCACCCGTCCAAGTGGCGTGCTCGGTGAGTGACGCCCTACCTTTAGAGCCAATCGGTTGGACTCGATGCGAAGAACTCTTCGAGCGGCATACCCGAACCTCCGATGACGATCGTTCGAGCCCCTGGATACTTGTCCCGGAAGGCGGTCAACCCTTGGACTGCATCCGGGCGACCGCTCTTGACCTCAATCCCCCACACGTCTTCCGGCGTTCGAACGACGAAGTCGACTTCGTGCTTTCGATGCCTCCAGTACGAGACTTCGTACGGAAGGGAGCGGAGCTCATTGAGAAAGTGGGCGCCGACCGCGTTCTCGACGAGTCTCCCCCAGTAGGCAGGATCATCGCGGCTCGAACGGAAACTACGGACTCCAAGCGCCGTAACCAGCGCGTTGTTCCACAGAACAAACTTGGGACTGGAACCCCGACTCCTTGCCTCTCCGGATGAGAAACGTTCGAGACCGGAAAGAAGGTAGGCGGATTCCAACATCCGAACGTAGTTGGACAGAGTCGTCGTGTTCCCCGCGTCCTGCAACTGCCCGAGCATCTTGTTGTAGGAGAGAATCTGCGAAGGAAATCGCGAGGCGAGCACGAAGAGATGGCGCAACAGAGTCGGCTTTGACACTCGGTGTGCTGCAACGACGTCACGGGAGATGACCGTCTCGATCAGCGAGTCCGCGACATAGCGCCGCCATTGGTCTTCGGTTTTCACGAACGGCACCGCGCCCGGGTAACCTCCGAAGAATGTCCAGCGATCGAGATCCCACCCGAACGCCTCTCGGCACTCCGGGTAGCTCCAGTGCAGACAACGTGTGAGAAAGAAACGGCCGGTCAGGCTTTCCGTCGTTCCCTGCGACAGGAGTAGCGCGGAGGACCCAAGAAGAAGAACGGAGAGTCGTTGACCCTTGTGCCGATCCTCATCCCAGAGCGATTTCACTGTCTCGCTCCACCCCATGACCTTCTGAACTTCATCGAGAATGAGTAGGCAACCGGCTCCGGCTCGACGAGCTCGGTTCCAGTGAGTCTCGATCCAGACCGGCTCAGGGGGCAGAGGAGCATCAGCTGTGGCATAGATCACAGGGCCTCGCCACTTTTCCTCGACCTGCCGCGCTGCGGTCGTCTTGCCGACCTGCCGCGGGCCGAGCAGGATCTGGATCATCGGTGGACCCTGAAGCTGAGTCAGCAGTTCACCGACGATGGCTCGCTCAAACTGTGTGTTTGCCATGTATTGACTTTAGGGATCGACCGAATTGGGATCAACATTTTACTCAATGACTGAGTATTTTTACTCGATCATTGAGTAATCTATTAAGCCAATATCTGCCATACGCTTAACAAGCTACTTCGTCCGTGTCGAAGCGCGCGGGTAGGTCGGACTCCGGTCTCGACGAGAACTCTTCCCATTCCTCGACACGTGCCGGTTCCCACTCCGCAAATCCCTCCACTCCCACCGCCGCCGTCACCGGAAGAGGTGTCAGACGGGAACGCCACTTCGAACGGCTGCTGAATACGCCGTGGTACCGAGTCAGATGCATGTAGGGAGACGGAATGAGCGATGACAGACGCTGCAGAAACTCCCGACCGTCCAGGGTCAGGTGCGTCACGCCCCCAGAGTGCGGCCAGGGACGGGGAAGCTCATAGATGACGCGACCGCCCTCGCTCACCCAGAGACCGTCCTGAGAGAACGGCGCGCGAAGGCCGTAGCGACAGAGGCGCTCCAGAGACTCCCGGTCTTCCGCAGACACACAACGACCGGCGTGAAGCGAGAAGCCGCCCCACTTCGTACACAACGACGGACGCGACGCCGACGCCTCGCTCTCATGATCCGCATCGTCAAAGAGTCCGGCGCGATCCGCAACCGGAACCCGCATCGACCGGAGTAGCGAAGACTCCATCGACAGAACCGTCTCTTCGAGCCGGCTGCCCCTCTCCTCTTCGCCCTCCAGCAGCTTCCGAACCCGTTTCGTGATCCGACGGGCAATCCGTTCGGTCAGCGAGGCGACTTCCTCGGCGTTCGGCGGCGGCAGGGACACAAACTCCAACTCTTCGCAACCCGCTACGGGAACGAAGAGGCCGTCTGGAATCAACGTATGGAAGTGGGGATGCAGGTTGAGAGCGCCGCCGAACCGTTGCAGAAACGTCACCGAGCCCGTCTCGGAACCGCGGTCATCCCGCCAATCCGCGAGAAACCCTTCCAGGTTCTCCCGGACGACCGCGTGCAACGCCGTCGACTCCGGAGAGCGAGGGCGATACTCCAGGGAAGTAGACCGGCACATCGCCCATGCCCCTGCGCGAATCGTGCCGACGGGGTCCGCAACCTCCCTACCTTGACCCCCTTCCGGACCCCATGAGATTCTCGCCCCTCGCTGGCCCACCCCCAATCGGGCCGGCCTCTCACGCAGGAAGAAAGGACTCCACCGTGGACAGCCAAACCGTGGACCGCGCCCGGGAAATCCAGGCCGAAAACGACACCAATCTGCATCACTGGGACAAGACCAAGGACATCGTCGATCAGTTCATCGACATGACCCTGAACTTCCGCCAGAGCGGTCACCCGGGCGGTTCCCGCTCCAAGGTGCATGGGCTGGTCGCTACCCTTCTCGGGAACGTCATGCGCTGGGACGTCCGCCATCCGGAGAAGCGCTACAACGACCGCTTCGTCCTGGTCGCCGGGCACTGCACTCCTCTCCTCTACGCGACTCTCGCGACCATGAACGAGGCGATGCGGCGCAAGTACGAGCAGACGGGCGACTCCCGCTACCTGATTTCGGACTTCGAGAAGCGGGCTCTGGTCTGGGAAGACCTTCTGACCTTCCGCCGTCGCGGCGGCCTGCCGGGCCATGCGGAAATGGAAGGCAAGACTCTCTTCGTCAAGTTCAACACGGGCCCGTCGGGTCACGGTTCGCCGCCGGCGGCGGGTGCCGCAATGGCTCTGAAGCGTGCGGGCGCGGATGACGTCCGAGTCTTTGCCTTCGAGGGCGAGGGTGGTCTGACCACGGGTGCGACTCACGAGGTCAAGAACTCGGCTTGGGGGCTGGGACTCGACAACCTGGTCTACGTCATCGACTGGAATGACTTCGGCATCGATGAACGCGCGGCCTCGGCCGTCGTCCCGGGCACTCCGGAAGACTGGTTCGCTCCCTACGGTTGGCGAGTCGTCGGCACCGAACACGGTTCCGACTTCGAGCATGTCAACCGCGCGCTGGTTGACTGCATCCACGGCGACAACCCACCGAACGTCCCACGCATCTGTTGGCTGAAGACACGTAAGGGTCGCGGCTATCTCAAGTACGACTTCGCGAGCCACGGCGCTCCGCACAAGTCGAACAGCGAGATCTACTGGGAAACGAAAAAGCCGTTCATGGAGAAGTACGGGATCGAGTTCGAGGGCTACGGCGAGCCGCGTCCCGAAGATCCGGACGCGTTCCACCGCCAGGCCGAGGCCAACTTCCGCAAGGTCGTCCAGGTCATGCACCGCGATCAGGAACTGATCGACTACCTGGCCAACCGTCTGGCCGACATCGGCGACTCCGTTCCGGTCGATCATCCCAAGGTTCGCATCGACCTCGGAAAGAACCCGTGGAAAGACGCTGAACTGACCGACTTCGAAAACTATCCGAGCGAAATGTGGAAGGCTCCGGGCGAACAGGCCCCGAACCGCGCCGCCCTTGCAACCTGGGGCGCATGGGCCAACACCTGGGCCCGGCGGAAGTACGGCCGCCCGCTCATCATTGCGTCCTCGGCAGACCTCGCCGATTCGACCAACATTTCCGGGTTCGCCAAGTCTTTCAAAGAGAACGGCACCGAGACCGAGGGCTGGGGCTGGTACGACCGGGACAAGAACCCAGACGGTGCACTTCTTCCGCAGGAGATCACCGAGTTCGCCAACGCCGGAATCTCCGTGGGTATCGGTACCGTCAATCTCTCACCGAAGCCGTTCGAAGAGTTCGACGGGTTCGGCGCCGCCTGTTCGACCTATGGGTCCTTCAGCTACCTGAAGTATGGACTGATGCGTTTGTATTCGCAGGTCGCCCAGGACTCCCCGATCAAAGTCGGCAAGGTCATTTGGGTCGCCGGGCACTCCGGTCCGGAGACGGCCGACGACAGCCGGACCCACTTCGGCATTTTCGCAACGGGAGTGACACAGCTCTTCCCCGACGGTCACGTCATCGACGTCCATCCGTGGGAGTACAACGAAGTCCCGGTCGTGATCGGCGCGGCGCTCAAGACGAAGGCGGCGATCATCGCGCTTCACCTGACGCGTCCGCCGGTGGAGATACCGGATCGCAAGGCGTTGGGCATCGATTCGCACTTCGCCGCCGCGAAGGGCGCGTACCTGATGCGCAAGTACGATCCGAGTAAGCCCAAGCACGGAACGATTCTCGTCACCGGAACCTCGACGACGGCCAACGTCGTCAAGCTTCTGCCCGAGCTCGACAAGCACGGACTCAACGTCAAGGTCGTCTCAGTCGTGTCTCCGCAGCTGTTCGAGCTGCAGGGACAGGTCTATCGCGATCAGCTGCTGCCGCAGGAGGACTGGATGGACTCGACGGTCATCTCCAACCGCTCCCGGCGTGTTTGCTATGACTGGCTGCCGCACAAGATCGCGGCCGAGTACGCCATGACGAGTGACTTCGACGACCGCTGGCGGACGGGTGGAAACATCGACGAGGTCATCGAGGAAGCGCACCTTTCGCCGGACCATCTGCTGAGTGGAATCGAAAAGTTCGCGCGGGAGCGGCAGTCACGGCTGTCGCGTCTGCGTGATGCAGTGGAGAAGGCGCAGGGATAGACGGCGTAGCCTAGATCCGAACGAAACGGCAAACGCCCGGTCTCGTAAGTGGGACCGGGCGTTCTTTTGCGCGAGGCTCGCGACTCTGGTGGAATCCAGAGACTAAAGGTGAAACGTTGCGTCGAGACTGAGAACGGGTTCGGTCAGGGACAGATCCGTCCGGATGAGCCCCGCCAATCGAATGTTCTTCCGCTCGTACTCTAGTCCCCAGGCAAAGGCGTCCCTCGTCGTCCAACGGGCACGGTAGTTGGAAATGCCGCCTCCCTGTTCGTCGTAGTCGTACACACGCGAGACGCTGGCATTGATCCGGAGTTGACGGCTGACCTGCGTTGCCACTCCCGTCGAGGTTCGCACGATCCGAGTCTCGAACGACGAGACACCCGGCTCCTGCCCCTCACGAGTGAAGACGTTGGACAGGTTGTTTGCGGCATAGTCAACCGCCAGGAAGATCCGACCTCTCTTGCGGTCGTGATTCATGATGACCCCAGCGAATCCGGTGTGTCCGTACACTTCCCGTGTCCCCGTCTCGGTCAACCCAAGCCTCTCGTACTCGAGCTCCTGACGACGATCGGTGAACCCGCCCATGGCTACGAAGTTGTTCCGACGTCCGAACTCGGTCCCGAATCGAGCGGCAAATGTGAACCGTGGATCGGTAACGAGCTCGTCCCGATACCGGGGCTCATCCAGCCGCTCGTCGACGAGCTTCCGTTCGAAGCTCGGGAAGACGACACCGGCCGTGGCCTCGAAGAACTCGTCGCCTTGGCCGGCCCCGGCGCTGACGCGCGCGTGGAACTCGGAACGATCCTGTTCCAGATCCGGCCCGCCGCGGTCTTCCACCGAACCGTCCAGATTGAAGCCCACGCTCAGGCCGAATCGGGAAACGTCGCCGCCTGTGGAGAAGGCCAGGATCTGCTCCGTCTCGAACGAGTCGAAGGTTGGTCCGCTCGTCGACAGCCAACCGACGGCGTGGTCCTCATTCGCCAACGTCACAATGAAGGATTCGTTCTGTTGCAGGTCGAAGGCCGCGATTCCCGTGCGACGTTCCATCCGATGTGGAAAGAGAAACGCTGCTTCATACCCGTCTACCAGAAGAAGTGAAGACGTCTGGAACGAGCGCGAGCGAGCGCTCGCGACGGGCTCGACCGCAGAAGAAATCGAGGAGTCAAAAGGCGCCGCGACACAGGCTGTGGCCGCAATGACAACGGCAATTGTCCTCTGTGCCAGGCCCGTGGAGCGTCGTATAGGCGAGAACAAGTAACAACGAAGACCTGCACCGGCGGCGTTTCCGAAAAGACACATCATGGCAACTCCTTGGATCGACCAGGCCGAGAGGGAAAGCCTGAACCCACAATTCAGGGAGAAACCGTCCCAGGCTTGGAAGCGGACGGTCATCTCCAGCTATGTTGTGTCCTGGTCCAACCGAAGGGGCAGAGCCTGCTTCCGGTCACTGCCCCCGAAACGCGATCTGCTTGTCCATCTGCGACAGCGCTCTCACGACACCGTAGATGTACCGGGCGTTGCGGCCCAACGAACCGAGGTGGATCTTGTCGGGAGTGTCCATGGGTGTCCCGATGTCCCCGGTAGCGCCGCCGAAGAACGTCAGCACCGGAACGTCCTTCTTGTAGAACGGAATGTGATCACCGACGTTGGCGACGTCTTTGTCGTTCTTGAGTTCCACCGGCGCCCGAACGTTGTCGTTGACCAGCTGCAACACCTCGACCAATCCGTCGCCGCTTCCGCTTCCGAACGCATGAAGAGCACTCTGGTTGTTGGTTCCGAGGATGTGCATGTTGACAAAGGCGGTCATCCGGTCGAACGGCAGGAGGTCGCTTCGGGTCAACGTCTCGGCCCCGGCATGTGTCATGTGGTGTCCGGAGAGCGCGACGAAGTAGACGGTCTTCTCGGGCTGCGGCATCTTCTTCAGTGCACGCGCCACCTCGATGAGCGTAGCGACGCCGGATGCATTTCCGTTGGCTCCGGGATGAAGCACGGCCACCGAGTTGTCCGGTCCCATTCCGTAGCCGTCGAAATGCGAGGCCAGGACGACAGCATCCTCCGTCCGACCGGGAATCTTGGCGATGACGTTGGTCAGGACCGATTCCAGTCGGCGAAGCTTGACCATCATCTCGACTTTGTTTGGGAGGTCGGAAGACAGCGGCTGGTATCGCTTGTCGATGTCGCGCTGAAGGTTCGCAAGCTGGACGCCGGCGGGCTCGAGGAGTGACTGCGCTGCGCTCGCGCCCATTTGCACGACCATGATTCCGGTGTTGAGGAAGCCGGCCTCGGAAGAGATGCGCCAGACCTGATCGGGACGTTTCGCATAGAGCGGCCCCGGCGTCAGGATGAGCCCGGCAGCTCCATGCTCCCGCGCAACTTCGGCTTTCCGGTAGAGATCGCTGTGAAGCGTCGGGCTGGTTCCATCGAACGGACTGTCCGGATCTCGCATCCCGGGCTCGCCCAGAAACGCCAGAACGATCTTGCCGGTGACATCGAGTCCGGCGTAGTCGTCGTAGTCGAGATCCGGGGCGGTGATGCCATAGCCGGCGAAAACGAGGTCACCAGTGTGATGTCCGTCTGCGGACATGCCCAAGGGTGTGTAGTGGACGTTGTACTCGTAGCCGCGGTTCAGGTCTTGAAGGCCGATCACCCCCTGGACGCGAACTCCGCTCGACGCCAAGACACGTTGGGTAAAGCCGTCCCGGCCCGCGGGCTCGAGACCCATATCCTCGAACTGCTCCCGGATGTATTCGGCGGCCTTGGCGGCACCTTCCGAACCGGCGGAGCGGCCTTGAAGGTCTTCCGAGGCGAGGAAGTTCACGTGTTTCATCATGGCCGACGTCTCGATGCTGGATGCTCCGACGGCGACTTCCCGCCCCGACGACTGGGCCAGGGCCCAACCCGGAGCGAATCCGATCGAAACTGTGGCAACCGTGGTGACCATCGCTGCCGTGGCGGCCATAGCTACCGTCGCGGCCGGGGCGACCCTCGCGTATGCCGCCGCCATGACGTCCCGAACCCCCGAAACCCTCATGCTCTCCTTCGCCTCCCTGTGCGATTCCAACTCTATTCCGCAAACGTCCCGGCCAGAACGACGACGAATCGCCCGGAACCGGTCACCGCTGCCGTCGCAGATTTGACCTCATCCAGCTTCTGCGAGCGAATCCTTTCGCCGAATCGGTCGACGTAGTCGGCGCCCAGCCCCAAACGTTCGGCCCGGAGCAACGCTCCGGCAATTTCCGGCTTGGTGCTGACCCGAATCGGGTAGGAACCGGCCTCGTACTCCATGGCCTTCTCGAACTCGGGCGCGGTGATTTCACCGCCGCCGTCCGACAAGGCCGCAAAGATCGTCTCGACCCCGTCGACTGCGGCCGTCACGTTGTCGGGATGGACGCCCAGGGCCGCGTGAAATCGCCCCTGCCCCGGCAGGTTCTCGAACCAGCTGGATGCACCGTAGGTCAGTCCCTGATCATCACGCAACGAACGGTTCAGGCGGGAGGTAAAAGCTCCCCCGACGACCACATTTCCTAGATACCCGGCTTCGTATTCCGGAGTTCCGGGAGCGGGCCCCGGTCCGACGAAGACGATGTCGACCTGGGACCGATCCTCCATCGGTACACGGATGATCGTGGGCTCCTCCGGAAAGCTCGCCTCCGGCGCCTCCAGCGAAAGCGGCGTTCCTGCAGGCAAGTTCGCCAGGGCGCGGGACAGGCCTTTCCGCGCGTCTTCCGCGGTGACATCACCTACGACAGCAAAGGTCCAGCGCGCGCCGTGGAGCAGCTCGTCATGAAACGTCCGGGCGTCCGCGGCGGTCAGCGACCGGATCCCCTCTTCGGTACCCGCCGTGTAGCGAGCCAGCGGCGAGTCCTCGCCGTAGATTTCGGAGAGCGCCCGGCGGTAGGCGACGGTGTAGGTCTCACCCTTGTCTTCCTTGAGCTGGGACAACTGACGCACCCTGGCCTGTTCGACAACGTCGGGATCGAAGCGGGGCCGCAGAATGACGTCGCCGAGAATGTCCCACAGTGATTCCAGGTCTTCGCTGAGACAGCGTGCACGCAGTTCGATCCCGTCGGGACCGGCCCAGAATTCCAAATCGATCCCCAGGGACTCGACATACTCCGAGAACTCCTGCGCGGACCGTTCACCGGCTCCCGAGACGAGAGTCTCCGCGACGAGTGAAGCGACGCCTTCCTTTCCTTTCGGTTCCAGAAACAGACCACCGTCGACTCGGGCCCGCAGCCCCACGGTTGGGTTGGCGTGGCTCTCCTTGATGAGCAGGGTGACGCCATTGTCCAGAACCTGGCGTTCGGTCGAGACTTCGGTCTGAGCCAACGCTCCCCCTGCACTCTGTCGACCTCGGTGATCGCTGCGGGCACGCGCTCCCGACCCAACACCTCGCACGTCAGACCTTCCCGCCGGTCCCGGGCGATCATCTTCTTCCCGCTCGATCCAACCGCCGGACTCCTGTCCGCGCGGAAGATAGAAACCGACGGTCCGGCTGTCCGCATGGAAGTACTTGCGGACGACACGAGTCACGTCCTCCGGAGTCACCGCGCCCAAGTCATCGAGGTAATTCTCGTGCAGCGCGTACCCGCCGACCGTTTCCGCCTCCCCGATCGAGAACATGAGATTGACGATGTCGTCGTAGGAAAACAGCGTTTCGACGCGCGCGCGCTTTCGTACGCGAGCCATCTCTTCGGCCGTGGGCGGCGTCTCGCGAAAGCGATCGAGTTCTTCATAGATTGCGGACTCGACCGCGTCCGGATTCGCTTCCTCGGTCAACATCGCGTAGACAAAGAAGAGATAGGGATCGGCCATGGGCTGGTTGTAGGCAGCGATCCAAACCGCTTCCCCGCTTTCGACGAGACGAGACTCCAGCCGACTGGCTTTGCCGTCCGAAAGCAACCGACCCAGGACATCGAGCGCCGCGCTGTCGGCATGATTTCGTTCGGGAGTCCGGAAAGCCATGCCCAGAAGCCGCGAGTTTCCATTCTCCCGAATGAGGAAACGCCGCTCACCCTTCTGCGGTGGCTCCTGTGTCACGACTTGAAACTCGGAACGTCCGGGTTCGATGTCGGCAAAATGCTTTTCTGCCGTGGCCAGCATTTCCTCGGGAGGAACGTCCCCGAGAATGAGAAGGAACGCGTTGTCCGGACGGTAGAACGCGTTGTAGTAGTCGTGAATCTGTTCGGCGGTGGTGGCCTCGACGTCACTCTTCCAACCGATCGTCGGCCAGTGATACGGATGTTCCAGAATCGCGACAGAGCCGATCCGTTCGTCCAACTCGGTCCAGGGATCGTCCTCGCCCTTTTCCATCTCGTTGCGGACGACCGGCATCTCATCTTCCAGGTCCTGATCGGTGAAGAGAGCTCCGCGCATTCGGTCCGCTTCGAGCTCGAGCAGAAGATCGAGTTTGTCCTTGGCGATGACGGCGTAGTAGTTGGTTCGATCGAGCCAGGTCGTTGCGTTGTTCAGACCGCCGTTGGCCTCGAGCAGGTCGTCATAGACACCCTTGCCGTAGCGTGCGGTGCCTTTGAACATCATGTGTTCGAGCAGATGAGCCAACCCGGTCGTCCCGTTGGACTCGTGCTTCGTGCCGGCCTGATACCAGATCGACGCGCAAACGATCGGCGAGGTCGTGACCTCTTTCATAAGGATGCGCAGGCCGTTGTCGAGCTCGGCTTCGTAGATTCCGCTCGGCGAGGGGCCGGTCAGTTCGGCGGCATTCGCGGGAAGCCCGGCACTGACGAGGCCAAGCAGGTTCAGCAAGAGTGCAAGGCCGACAATCCGTCCCCCACGAGCGTCGCTGGAGGGATTGGCACAGCCGTTCCTGATCATCTCGATAACTCCTTCCATGGAGGTTCGCCCGGTCGCGGAAAAAGGAGAGTAGCCTGCCTCCCGAGCGGTGAGAAACCCTCCATTCGGGCTCACGTTCGGTGTCACATGACACCGGGGGCTCGGTGAGGGAGACCGGTCCCGCATCTCCCACCAGGCGCCCGGTGGGAGAAACCGTTCCCGCATGTCGCACCGGGCGCTCGGCGGCGTGTCGGCACAATCCCCCTTGGGGTGTCCTCAGAGCTTGCCTCGTCTTTAGAGGATGGGCACCCTCTCCAGAAGCCGTTTCGGCCAAGGAGGCGCACAAATGAAACGATTCCCGGATGTCACCACGCTCACCCCGAAGAGAACCGGCCTTACCGCCGGCATGATCGGGCTCGCGGTTCTGATCTCCGAGCCCGTCGATGTCGTGGAGCGGGGTTTGGGACTTGGAATGGGCTCCGGTTCGACCGCCTGGGCCATGGACCGGGAGACCGAAGCCCGGATCATCGCGCAGGAAGACCGTCGGGAAGTCGACGCCACGTTGCTCGACCTCTTGAGCCACGAGGACGCGAAGACCCGGGGCCGCGCCGCTCTCGCCCTCGGTCGGATCGGCCGCAGCGAGGACGTTGCCCGGCTGGCCTCCGTTTTGCAGGACGAAGACGCGGGGGTCCGAGAATGGGCGGCCTTCGCTCTGGGTGAAATCGAGGACTCGACCGCAGCCATGATCCTGGAGACCCACCTCGTCTCGGGGCACGAGCAGAATCCGGTCGTTCGGGAACTGGCCGTTGAAGGTCTGGGCAAGCTGGGGCGCGGAAAGGAAGGTTGCCTGGCCGCCCTGCGCGACGGAAGTGAGCAGGTCCAGGCGCGGGCTCTTCTGGCCGCCTGGAGAATTCCGGGAGCCACGCCCGTCGACGAGATCCTGCAGATGTCGAACCACAAGAAGGACGAACTTCGCTGGACCGCAGCCTACTGCCTGATGCGAATGGCCGGCGCGCCGGCCTCGGGCCGGACGGCCATTCCGGAGGGGGAGGAGCTGAGTGACGACGACAAGACACGAATCGCGGATCGCCTGCTCGAGATGACTCAGGAGGAGGACGCCCGAGTCCTGATGCAAGCCCTTCGAGGGCTACGGACCCGACCCGACGAAAAGGTGACGGCACGACTTCTGGAAATGGCCGACCACAGGGACTGGCGCGTTCGCGTCGAAACGTGGCGTGCGCTGACGGGGACGGAGGAGCCGCGCCAGATTCCGAACACCACGTGGAGTACGGGCCTGGAAGACTCGCAGCCAAACGTCGTGGCCGTCGTGGTCGAGGCGCTGGCCAAGGCCTCCGTCGCCCAGTTCGCGGAGACGCAGCTGCAACGCTTCCTCGGCGACGAGCGTCCGAGAATTCGCGAACTCGCCGTCGGCGCGTGGGCGGCGCGACTTCGTTCCATCGAGGCGCAGGACTCCGATGAGATAGAGGCAAAACTCACCTCGTTCTTCAAGGCAGTCGAACCGCTTCGATCCGACCCGCAATGGACCGTCCGCGCCGCCTGCATCGGCCTGACCGACCTTCTCCCCGAAGAACAGCGCGGCGACTTTCTGCGGCCCCTGACCGAGGACGTTCCCGCCGTGGCCAAGCTCGCCGTCGGCCCGTATCTCGAGTGGAAGGCTTCGTCGAAAGACGGAATCATTTCGCAGGACGTGCTTCAGCCTGAACTGGACCGATTCCTGGAAGCGGACGACCCGATGGTGGTCCTGATGGCCATGGGTAAGCTGACCGAACTCTTCGAAGCCGAGGAAGCGGACTCGACGACCGGAACGCCGGATTGGGCTCCGGTGGCCACCACAATAAAAAACGTTCGCGACCGAGCCCAGGATCCCCTCTGGTCGGACGTTCGGCAGGCCATCGCCGGAGAGGCCGGCAAGCATCTCGAACAACCGGGGATGCGCGACCTGGTCGACGCGGCCCTCGACGACCCAAGCTTCGTCGTACGTCGAGAAGCCGTCCAGGCACTGGAAGAAGCCGGAGAAACCCCGAGGCGGCAGGCCGAACCGATCGACGCCCGCCACTCCCACTCGGATTACCTCCGGATCCTCGAGTGGGCAGCGAAAGACCACCGCCTGGTCATCGAAACCGACGCCGGCACGCTGGAGGCCCGACTCTTCAGCGCAGACGCCCCGATGACCTGCTGGAACCTGGCCCAGCTTGCGCAAACGGGATATTTCGACGACGGCGCCTGGCACCGGGTCGTCCCCAACTTCGTTCTGCAGGACGGATGCCCCCGCGGAGACGGTTGGGGCGGCCCCGGGCACGAGATCCGCTGCGAAATCAACCGCCACCGCTACCAAAGAGGCGCTCTGGGCATGGCGCTGGCCGGCAAGGACACGGGCGGAAGCCAGTTTTTCTTCACCCACTCGTCGCAACCACACCTCGACGGCGGCTACACCGTCTTCGGCGAAATCGTGCGAGGCCGCGACGTGGCCGATCGCGTCGCACAGGGAGACGGAATTCAACGCATACGCGTGGTCAACGATTGAGGGACAACCGCCGATGGAACGCAAAGAGGCGGACCGACCGCGATCGGCAAATTTTGCCGATTCGATGCTATTCTCTCGGCGTGACGGCTGAATAACAGCCGCTTCTCATCATCTAGGGACTGCCGGGATGCCAGTCGCGGGCCGCCGAGGCCCGACCTTGAAGGGAATTCGATATGAAGAGTAGGCACACTCTGCTCCTGCTTTCGAGCTGCATCCTCCTCTCCCTAGGTACGACCGCCTTCGGCGCGGACGAAACGGTGCGCAAACTCGAGCAAATCGCCGCCGGAACCGACATCGAAGCGAACCGGACTCTCTGCCAGGAGATCCTCTACAGCGATCCGCAGCAGTACGCCCTGCACTTTTGCGAAGGCTACGAAGCGATTTTCCTCGGGATTCACGATGAAGTGCGTCGGCGCCTCAACCGCTGTCTGGACGAGCAACCGGAGTTTGGCCTCGCGGCACTTCTTTACGGACGTGCCTACGAGGAACTCGGCGATGACAAGAAGGCGGAGTTCTTCTTTCAGCGCGCCATCGAGACGCAACCGCGCCGTCTCGACCTGCGGAACGAACTCGGACGGTTCTATCTGAAGCAGGCGCGAAACGGCGCCGACGGCCGCTACGCCGATGCCTTGGAAGCCTTCCGTCAGATGGCGCAGGCGAACCCCAACCTTCCGGCCGGCTTCACTCAGATGGGAATCGTTCTCACGGAAATGGGACGCCTCGAGGACGCGCAGAACGTTCTGGAAAAGGCACTGGCCAAGGATCCGGAAAAGCCGTCCTCGTATGACAACCTCGCCGCCATCCATGCGCGCCGGGGCGACCTGGAGACGGCAACCAACTTCTGGCAGCAGGCCTGGGCCATCGATCCGAACTACGGAGAGGCGGTCGTCGAACTTTCCAACCTGCACGGTCGAAGGGGCGAGATCGTCGAAGCCATGGCGATCCTTCGCCGTGCTTCGGAAACGATGACCGACGCCGCCTGGACGACGCGGCTTCGGCGCAACCTCGGCTTCGCCTTTCTGGCCGCCGGCGACCCGGTCCGGGCACGGGATACTTTCCAGGCGGCACTGATCTCCGGAAGCCAGGATGCGCTGACGTTCCTGGGGCTGGGCCACGTCCGCATGATGGGCGGTCTCACGGCAGAAGCCATCGACTCGTTCCGGCGTGGCGTGGCCCTGGACGCCACGGCGTCCGTCCCCTTCCTCGAGGCGTGGAAAGCGACTCTGGAGTTCGCTGTGACGGAGGGAGAAGTCGGGCCGCTCGCAGAGACGCTCTCCGGCATCCAATCCGGAGATATCCGGTCTGACGCCCTGAAGGGAGCCTCCGGACCGGATGCTTCCACCGCACTGGCCCGCTTCGTTTTGGGAGACTGGGACCTTTCGGGTGCATCTTCCGCGCTTCAGGAGTACTCGGAGATGTCGGCCAAAGCCCAGACTTCCGGATTCGATCAGGCTCCGACGCCGATCGACCAGTTTCCGGCCGATTACCCCGAGTGGGCACGGGAGCAGGGCCTCGAGGGAGACGTTAAGGTCAAGGTAACCGTCGACGAGACAGGGAAAGTCGTCGAGGCGACGGTTGCATCTTCGGAAGTCGATCCATCTTTGGCGGATTCTGCGGTCGAAGCGGCCGCAAAATGGACGTTTGTCCCGGCCTCGCGGTTCGGAGAGCCCGTAGAGGCAACCATCATCATCCCGTTCCGCTTCCGAAACCGGGATTAACAGAAGGCCGGAAACGCCCGAAACCAATTGGGGGGACTTCGCCTGGGCGGCAGACGTCGAGCGTCCCGTAATCCTGCTGTCGGTCAAATGACCCAACGGCGGCCCTAAGTTGCCGTCGGGAGAGAAACATGCGCGATCGTATCCTGCACCTTGCCGACTTACACCTCGGGGACCGTCACTCCTTCGTCGGTCCCAGATCCGCAGAACGAGCCCGTGAGGCGGACGGCATCCTGCGCCGGATCGTCGATGAGGTTCTGGCGAACGACTCCCGAGTGGCCGGGGTCATCATCGCGGGAGATCTCTTCGACGACTACGCCCCCGAAGCCACCCTCGTCGAAGAGGTCCGCAAGCAACTCCAGCGGCTGGTCGACGGCGGGATCCTCCTGCTGACGGTTCCCGGCAACCACGACGAGTTGAGTTATCCGAACTGCGCCTACCGGGAGATCGAGGACCGTTGGCCGGGAACGTTGGCAACCTCGCCTTCCGCCGCCAAGGTCGCAGAGTGGAAGATCGCCGACGTCGACATCGATCTCTACGCCATGGCCTTTGTTGCCGGTCGCAGCAAAGCTCCGTTCGACACCTTCGACGTCGAGAACCCGGACCGCTTCAACGTGGCCGTCTTCCACGGCTCCCTGGACCTTCAGTCCGGAGACCGTTCCGTGCCGCTTTCGAGCCGCGAACTTCAGAAACTGAACCTGGACTACGTCGCCCTCGGTCACCTTCACACACCGAGCGAACGCAAGCTCGGCAGCGGCAAGGTCGCCTACTGCGGCCGCATCGAGGGATCGAGCTTCCGTGACCCCGGAGGCGCACCGCTCCTCGAAGTCGAAGTGACCGCGAGTGGACCTGTCCTTCATCGCACGAAGGTGCTTGGACGGACGATCGAAACCGTCGAGGTGGGCGTCGGGACCTGCATCAACGAGGACGAGGTCGACCAACGACTCCAACGAATCTTCGGTGACCAGGACGAGGATCGCATCGTCCGCGCTCGTCTCGTCGGGTCGCCGGGCTTTGTCGTACTGCCCGAAGTGCTGCAGACCCGTTGGAAAGACCGCTTCTATCACTTCGAAGTCGAGGGACCGGGCACTCCTCTTTCAGATTCCGATTTGGAAGAGCTGGCCACGGAGCCGACGGTGCGCGGCCGTTTCGTCCGCATCGCCCTCGAAAAGATCGAAACCATGCAGACGGACCGGGAACGGCAGGTTGCCCAGCTCGCTCTGCGTGAAGGCCTGACGGCGTTCTCCGGAACCGGTGTCGGGGCTCGTCAAGGCTGAGTCGAAGGGAGACTGACGAAGTGCTACGCATCCGTGAGCTAAGCCTGGCCGGGTTCGGTATCTATGAAGAGCCGACCCGATTCCTCGTCCCCGACGGGCCGGCCATCTTCTGGGGCGCCAACGAAACCGGGAAGAGCACCTTTCTCTGGGGCATCGCCGCGGTTTGGTTCGGCCTTCCGCAAAACTCGGATCCGACCAAGGTCGGGACCAGCCGCTTTCGCTCCTTTTCGAAACCGGAACAGTTTTGGGGAGAGTTGGTGTGGGACGTCGAAGGCGAGACCTATCGCCTTCACCGCAACTTCGACTCCCATCAGGTCAAGCTGACGCGCGATGGGACGGAGGGATCCTCCGTTCTCTTCCAGGGAGAACACAATCCCCAGGGTCGTTCGTCGTCGGGGAAAGCCTTTCCGTCGAAGCTGAAGAAGATCATCGGATTCGCGCGGATGGATCTCTTCCTCGAGACTTTCTGTCTCTCGCAACCGTTTGTCGGTGACGCAACGATCGAGTCCGAACTGCAGCACCTGATCTCCGGCAGCCGGTCGGTCAAGGTGGACGACGTTCTCGGCCGACTCTTCGCACGGATCAAAGAGCAGACGAAGACCACCGGGGACCTGGGTCTGGTTCGTCCCGGCACCTCCCGTCCGACCAACCAGCGTGAAGACGGACGAGTCGACGAACTTCGCACCGAACTGGCGCGGGCCCGACTGGACTTGGAGCTGGGTCGGAAAGAGCTCGAGAAGATCAACTCCGAAGGGATCGAGACCGAGGACGCAAAGGCGCAGATCCAGCAGCTGCGTGATCGCCTCGAAGAGCGCCGGGCCCGTTTGGCCACTCTCGATCGCTGGACCGAACTGCAGGCCGAGAAGACGTCCCGCACGGAAACCGTCCGCCGACTCGAAGCCTCGGCGACCGAACTGAAGAAGCTGAACGACGAGCGGGAGCAGGTCGAGGCGGAACTGACGGATTTCTCTCAGATGCTTCAGGACGCTCCGTCCGATGCCGCTGCCCGGCTGGAAGCGCTGGCCAACGCCGACCGCGAACTTCAACGTCGCCAGGATGAGGCGGACTCGAAGTCCGACGAACGCGAGAAGCTGGAGCGTGAGTTCGCGGAGACGAAAGAGAAACTCGAAGGCGAGTACAAAGAGTTCCGGGGACGGCCCGACTTCATCGACACGCGCAACCGGTTGCGTGAAGCCGTCGCAAGACGTGACACCGCTCGCACCGAGATCGAAAGCCTCGAGGACGAAATCGAGAAACGTGAGCACGATCTCGATTCCACGCGGAACATCGATCAGGTCCTCGTCTCATCCTGCCAGTCCCACTGCGAGTCTCTTCGGGACGCCCTCGAGCGCATCGAGAAGCTGGACGGCAAGCTCGCGGAGCTTCGTCAGCAGATGGAAGAGCGGGGTTATCTCGAAGACCACGACCGCATGGAGCAGCTCAACGAAAACCTCGAGCTGGAAGGCGAACTCAAGGAGTGCACCACTCTTCTGCGCGAGCAGAAGGCCAACGTCATTCTCGCGCACGACCAGGTCGAGGAAGCGGAGGCGCGGGCGCGTCAGGTCCTGGAGGCTCCGGTCGTCGAAGAACCGGTCGAGGAGTTCGTCGAGGTCATGGAGCCCGAGGCTCCGGCTTCCAACACCCGTCTCTTCGGTTCGTTGGCGCTGGGTCTGATCGGCGGCTGTCTGACGTTTGTCGGTGGAACCCAGGCCGGCCTGCCCGCCTGGGCCATCCTGGCTGCCGGTTCGGTTCTGGTCCTGCTTGTGACGTTCGTCGCATCACGTCCGCCCAAGAAGACCCGGACGGTCCGAAAGGTCCAGAACGGTTCGGCCGCGAATCACGAAGAACTGACCCCGGGCGAACGCCTTCGTCGCCGCATGATGGAGGGGCAGCCCACGGATTCTGAGATCTCCCGACCCAACGGTTCCGGGGAGTTGAACGTGGACGAAGCGAAGGACGCTCTGGCGGAGGCCGAGCGCCGACTCGAAGAGATCCAGGAGCGTGCGACCAAAATCGAGGCACGCCTCGAAGAGTTGCGTGAGCACCTGGGTGACTATGCAAGAACCAGTGCGGCGGAGTTGGCTCGTATGGAGGAGCGCTGGAAGCTTCTCGATGAACAGTTCAACAACCTTTCCGAGGAACGCGCCGAGATCCTGGAAGAACGGTTCGGAGCGGCCGGCGATGACGACTGGAAAGAGACCCCGGTTGCCGAAGCCACCGAGGAACTCGAGCAGCTGCTTCTGCTACCCGGCGGGCCGTCTCCCGACGACAACCCGAGCGTCGGTGAGCTCATCGACTGGGTGGTCAAGCTCGACAGCGCCGACTGGGAGGCCTTTGCCGCAGCGGAAACGGCGCGCGCCGACTCGGTTCGCGAAGTCGAAACGCTGCGGGTTCGCCTTAGCGAAGCCCGCAAGCGCGTGACCAACGAAGACGAGATCAAAGAACTGGAAGCGAAGATGGCTCCGTTCGATCTCGAAACCGATCCGAAGTGGCTGCTGAACATGCAGGACGAGTGCGCCGACCTCGAGCGCGCTTTCAACCGATTGCAGACCAAGCTCGAAGAGTCCCATCCCGAGTCGCAGATCGAGAGTCAGAAGCAGAAGGTCGAAGAGGCCTGGCAGAAACTGGCCGAGGACTGGAACTCCGCGGAACGTCCGAGCGGTGATGCGTTCGCCCAGTGGGCCGATGACACGCGCAAGCAGCTTCAGTCGCTGCAAAAACTCCGGGACAAAGCTGCCGGATTCGCGTCCCAGATTCCCAGTCTGCTGCGCAGCGCCGGCCTCTCCGACGCGAACGAGCTGGAGACCCGTCTGACCTCCGAGAAGGCTGCGCTGGGTGGAAACGTTCGCGAGTCCGAGGAACTCGAGGCCAGAGAGCTGACCCTTTCCGACGGTGGCGCGGGGCTCAGCCCGGAGAAGCGTGCGGAACTCTTCCAGTCGCGGCGCGAAAAGGAACTCGCCGCACAGAAGGAAGACGAGGCAGCTTTGGCCGAAGCGGAAACAGAGCTGCGCGAGCGTCTACGCAAGCAGGCGACCCTCGAAGGGACTCCCCTTCCCAACCTGGCCGCTTTGGAACTGAGCATCCGCCAGATGGAAGACGAACTCGGGGAGCGCGAGATTCAGACCGAGGCGCTGACCCATGCCTTCAAATGGGTCGAAGAAGCGGCGGAGACGTATCGCTCGACCTACCGGGAGAGTCTGGGCGAGCGAATCGGACATCACTTCCAGGGCCTGACCGGAAATCCTGACCGACGCGTGGAACTCGGCGAAACCTTCGAGCTGCGGGTACGCGACGGAGAGGGCCGGATCCTCGAAACCACGCAGCTGTCGCAGGGCGCCCGTGATCAGCTCATGCTCTCGCTGCGCCTCGGCGTCTCGGACCTGCTGAGTACTTCCGTCGCCCTGCCGTTCATCTTCGACGATCCGTTCGTTCACTTCGACGAGCAGCGCCTCGCCCAACTCCAGACGGGGCTCAAGGCGCTCGACCGTAGCCGTCAGTGGATTCTGTTGACGCACCGGAAGGAAATGGCGTCATGGGCGGATCCGGTTTTCACCGAACGCATCGGCGAAAGCACGGGAACGACGGGCCGCCCGTCGGGCGATCGAGTGGATGATCTTGTTGCATCCCCGTCCAATGGGAACGGTTCGAACGGTACGAGTGCAGGTCGGCTGGTTGAGAATGGGTCGGCAGCCGGCGGTGGCGACCCCGAAGCCGACACCGCGACCGGCACCGATGCCCATGCCGACGCCGATGCCGATGCCGACGGTCGTCCCGAGCACAAGATCACGGCCGCAGTCAGTATCACGCCGGAAGCCGATCGCGAGGCCCGCAGCAAGCGCGGGTCGAAGCGCCGACTGCGGAAGAAGCAGAGGAAGTCCGTGGAGGAGCAGACCAGTCTCTTCCAATCCGACGCCAGTGATTCCGCGTCGGAAGAAAAGTAGTCAGCCGAGTTCGGGAGCGATTCCGCTCCCGCCGCGACGCAGTCGACGTTAGTATCGGGCCGGCTTTCAGGAAGAAAGGCTTCCCGGCACAGGAGGATTCCGGGGTGAAAGGGACAGGGAACGTCGCTATCGCACGCATCGTTGATCACTGCGCGGGGCAGGTTACGCCTACCCAGGGGGATGCCTCGGGCGTCCTGACTCGGAATCGCGCTCACTCGGGGATTCTCCCGCTCGAACGATTCTCTTTCGGGTCGCTCGCGGACCGGGTCGTCGGGATGGGAACTCTCCCGTTCCTGCTTGTTTTCGCGTTGGTTGCGGCGGGATGGCCTGCGGTCGCTGTCGCCGATTCGCCGGTAGCCCCTGGTGACGGGCCTGATGAGTCCGGCCCCCGATCACGCCTGACCATTCGCGGCGAGTTCACCATCGAGAGCTTCTCCCAGCAGAACTTCTTTCTGGGCGGAGGTGGGACGCATGGCGTCTCCACCGACGACGACGGATACTGGGCCCAGAATCTGCTTCTACAGCCACGGTTCATCCTCAGTGACAACCTCAACATCAATCTGAGCGTCGACGTGGCTCAGGGCGTCTGGGGCTTTGACACCCCGGCCGCCGCAGGCCAGATCAATCCGTATACGACCGGCAACTCTTTGACCGCTGTTCAGCTGGATTGGGCCTACCTCGCCTACCGGCATGTTCCGAGTTCGACCCGCTGGTATCTCGGTCGACAGGAGTTTCGCGTCGGAAAGGGACTCGTCCTCGATACCGACGCCAGCGGGATTCAGATCTACCGCGATTTCCCCGGCCTCTCTTCCGCTTTCGGTCTGGGTGTCGCCAAGATCTTCGAGGCTGGCGGCTTCAGCGACGCCAACAATCTGATCGACGAGGACGGAGCCCGCGCCGGTACAGACGGACGCGACGCCGACGTCTTTCTCGCCGAATGGGCGATGGAAGGCTCTTCGGTATCTCTGAGCCCATATTTCCTGATGTACATGGACCGATCGGGAGGAGACGGTTCGACCGTCCGTCCCGACGGCCTGGCCCCGACCGCAAGATTCCAACCCCACGTGACACGGGCCAACGCCATCGGTATCGAGGCCAGTCTTCGCGCCGGAGTTGTCGCCCTCGACGTCGAGTTTGACTCCATCAAGGGCGTCGACCGCGTCGCGAACACGGAGTTCGGTCCGGGAGAAATCTGGGACAAGAACAACGGAGACCTCTCCGGATCGAACATGTATCTGCGCGGTGCGATCGAGACCTCTCGCTTCGAGATCGGCGGAATCTTCGCGCAAGGTAGCGGCGACGACGATCCACGCTCCGGGGAGGGCAACCTCAACCGGATCCACACCGACGGTCGCTTCTACATCACGGAAGTTTGGGAAGACTCCACCGTCCCGCCGATCGGCTTCCATCCGGAAGGGCTGGGCTCCCCGCTTTCCCGTGGGTATCGCGAGCTCGAGAACACGCGGATCATGCAGGGCTTCCTCGCCTTTCATGTCCGTCCCAACCTTCGCGTCTTCGGAAGCGCGTCACTCATCCGCGCGGTCCGGGACCTGCGCGGTTTCTCCGACGAGAACGGTGACGGCGTGCTGAGCGACGACGAATTCGGCACCGATCTCACTCGCGAGCTCGGCAGCGAATTCGACTGGCGTGTCGACTGGGACCACGGGGACTTCGAAACCTCGCTGAGCGGTGGCCTGTTCCTACCGCGCGTCGGAGCGGGATACGTGATGTACGGCCGCAGCGACGGCGTGCAGGAGAAGGCCATGGAAATGAAATTCTCCATCCGGGTTCCGATCACGGAATTCTCGCTCGGCGGCTGACCCTACTGATCTCGACTCAGTCGAAATGAGTCCTCAGCGCGAACCCCAGGTTGCAGTTGGAAGGGAGCATCCAGACTTCCCCTGACAGTCTGACGTGCAACGTTGATTTCATCTCCGTGCAATGGGGAAGGGTTCATACAAAGGTGAGCGGCACTCGAGCGGGCGGTTGCCCCGCGGCGGAGGGCTCCGAGATCCCGCGATCGGGAGTGTGCTAAAATAGGCGCTCAGCCCTTTGACCTTGGAGCTTCCGGCCGTGACCGACCCTCCCATCACCCAGCTCCTCCGTCGTTACGGGGAGGGCGACCAGGAAGCGTTTCGTCAGCTCCTGCCCGCCGTTTACGAGGAGCTTCATGGTATCGCCCTCAAGAAGGTGGGCCCCCAGAGCGGGCAAACGTTGAGTCCCACGGTGCTCGTTCACGAGGCCTACCTGAAGTTGTTCTCGGCCGGCAACCCGATACGCCTCGAGGACCGGCCACACTTCCTGGCCGTCGCCGCGCGCGCAATGCGGCACGTCCTGGTCGATCAGGCCCGCGCACGCACCGCGCAGAAGCGAGGCGGGAATCAGCCGTTCGTCACCCTCAACACGTCCGCCCACGGCCATGAGGCAAAGTCGGAAGAAGTGTTGCGTCTCGATCGAGCACTGGAAGAACTGGCCACGAAGGACCCTGTGCTCTTTCAGATCGTGGAGCTCCGATTCTTCGGTGGACTGCAGCAGTCGGAAATCGCGGAGATCATCGGCAAGTCCGAGCGAACGGTGAAACGCGAATGGGCCGTGGCTCGCGCATGGCTGGCCAGAGAGTTGCGAGCGGACGAAGCGGGACCCCGGTGACGGCAAGCTGGGACCGCATCAAGGAAGTCTTCACCCAAGCCCGTGAACTCGACAACGAGTCGCGGGACTCGTTCCTGCAGTCGGAGTTGGGCAACGATCCGGAAGCGATCAGCGAAGTTCAATCCCTTCTCGACTCCGATCGCGAAGGCCATTCCCTGATCGATGAGCCCACGTTCGAAAAGGAGATCCAGTCCGCGCGAAACGCGGCGGCCTTGAATCCGCCCGAACCAGTTCCATCGACCCTCGGCCCCTACCGCATCGAAAGGCTCATCGGTCAGGGCGGAATGGGCCGAGTCTTCCTCGCAACGCAGCTCGAACCGATTCGTCGAAAAGTGGCTCTGAAGCTTCTCAATACGAGCATTGCAGGCCGCGAGCTGGAACGTCGGTTCGAGGCCGAACGTCAGGTATTGGCATCACTCGACCACCCGGGAATTGCCCGGATCTACGACGGCGGAGTGGTCGGCGATCAGCCGTACTTCTCCATGGAGTTCGTCGACGGCGTTCCCCTTCGCGAGTTCTGCAGTCGAAACGACCTCGACCTCAAAGAACGCATCCTCCTGGTCGCGAAGACCTGTGACGCCGTCCAACACGCGCATCGAAACGGAATCATTCACAGGGACCTGAAGCCCTCGAACATCCTGGTCCGGGACGTCGACGGGGAACCGGTCGTCAAGGTGATCGACTTCGGTGTCGCCAAGGTCGTTCCAACCGAAAGCACGTCATCGGTCGACCTCTCCCTCCACACGGAAGCCGGACAACTCCTGGGAACCCCGGAGTACATGAGTCCGGAGCAGGTCGACCCTTCGGGACGCACCATCGACACGAGAAGCGATATCTACTCTCTTGGTGTCGTCCTCTACGAGTTGGTGACAGGACAACTTCCGTTCGCCCGACCGACCGGAGATCCCGTCGGCTTTCTCGAACTGCAACGTCGGATTCTCAAGGACGCCCCTCCCCAAGCCAGCGAAGTCGGTGACACGATTCAGGAGCTCGACTGGATCCTGCAGCGGGCGATGAACAAGTCACCGGATGACCGATACGCGTCAGCGGACGAGTTTGCCGGCGACCTCCGTCGATTCCTCAAGAACGAACCGCTCGTCGCCGGACCCGAAACCAGCCGGTATCGCGCGCGAAAGTTCATTCAACGAAACCGCGCGGCCGTCGCCGCCGCCGCCGCCATCGTCGTCCTACTCGTTGGCGGAGTGGCCGCGAGTAGTTGGTTCGCTTTCCAGGCGAACCGTGAGCGGGCCGCAGCTCAGGTTCGTGTGCAGCAGATGACTGCGGTCTACGACTTTCTTCTCGAAGACCTCATCACCGCCCCCAATCCGTTCGTCAACGCCAAGGACATCCGGGTTCTCGAAGTCCTGGAGTCCGCAACGGCGGCCATCGACGACCGTGACCTGGCGCCGGAAACCGAGGCGGCAACTCGGTATGCCCTGGGCAGCAGCCTGTCCAACCTTTCCCAGAACGAAGCGGCACGCGTACAGCTCGAGCGGGCGCTCTCTCTTCTCGGAGAGCACGGCGATCCGGACCTAAGGCTCGACATCCGTCACAAACTCGGGGCCAGCTACCTGAACGACGATCCGGAGAAGGGGGTCGAGATTCTGGACGAAGTCGTCACCGAGCGAAGAGAACGCAACGGTCCCGACGCCTTCGATACTCTCGACGCCGACCTCGAACGGGCTCAGGCCATGGATCAGCTCGATTTCGACAAGGGACTGGCGGAGATGCAACGGGTCGTTCAGGACATTCGGCGAGCTTTCGGGCCGGAACACGAGCACACTCTGGCGGCAACGGTGAGACTTGCCGACACAATGGGCAGACACCCCTCCCATTTCAAAGAGGCCGAGAACCTTCTTCGCGAAACTCTGGGGACGTACGCTTCGCGCCATCCTCAGGACGACTACCGACTGGTTTCGGTCAAAGACAAGCTCGCCTACAACCTCCTTCGGCAGGGACAGGAACTGGACTACGCAGAACAGCTGTTTCGTGAGTCGGCGGACTCTTTCCGAAGGATCCTTGGACCCGACCACGAAGTTACGCTGAATGCCTCGCACAATCTGGCGGCATGTCTCTTCGCGCTTGGCCGTCCTGCCGACGCCGAAGTCATCGTTCGAGAACTGTGGGAGCAGGTGAGGGAATCCGCGAATGAGTCACTCCCTCTCCTCTCCGTGCTCGTGAACATACATCTCGGCCGCGATGAGTTCAGCGTGGCCGATTCTTTGCTGCGCACTCACGTCCCGGATCGCGACCCGGACGCCGGCGATCTGCTGACAACTTACTATGCAAGGCTCCGAATCACCCACGGAGTGGTTCTCAAGGAACTGGACCGCGTCGACGAGAGCATCGAAGCCCTGCAGGAAGGGATCGCGTTGTTGGGTTCGGTGCACGGTAGGACGGACTGGCACGTGCAAGTCTCCGTCCGAAACCTTTGCCGCACCTACGCGGGCGTCGGCCGCCACGAAGAAGCGTTCGCGGAACTTCAGAAGAACATCGACTACCTGCTGGAAGACCTGGGACCGTCGGACACGGGAACCCAGCCCGCCATTCTTCTCATGGCAGAACTCCATCGTGACCTGTCCGATTGGGAACGCGCCGAGTCCACGCTGGTTCGCTACGAAGAAATGCTCCTCGAAACAGAGGGCTTTGACGAAAAGATCCTCGCCGTCGTTCGGGACCATTTGGAAACGACGCGGGAGGCCCGACGCGCGGCTTCCCTTCCCTGAACCGCAGCTCTTGTGAACCAGCGTTCGTGAACCGCCCCCCCTGAGCCAGCTTCCCTTGACCGGCTTCCCTGGATCGGCCTCCATGGACCGACCTCCTCGGACCCGTTCTACCCTGAGCTACGGCAGCTTTACGATCCGCCGCGCGTCCATTTGGGCGGCTCCGCTCCAGGACACGAAGTATGTTCCCGATGGAACGGGCGCACCTTCCTCATTCGTTCCGTCCCATTGAAAGTGGGATTGTCCGGCCGCAAGTGTTTCACGCCGGATCTCCCGACCGGAAACGTCGACGATGGAGACCGTCTCGAAGGAAACCTTCGAGGCGACTTCTCCTGCGTCGGACCTCTCGAACACGACGGAGTCCCGGAAGGGATTCGGGGACGCCGTCCATCCTCCCGCCGCCAAGGGTGTCGACAACACATCGGTCGTGTTCTCGGTCGCGACGACTTGAATCGCCAGACTCCGACACGACTCCCACGAGGGAACGACGGACGGATGTTCCCACCCGGTTGGGAATCCCGAGTCCGGAGACACGCGGGTTCGCGAACATCCACCGGGTCCGGTTTCATCCGCGGCAATGAACCAACCCGCTTCCTCGTCCGGCCAGTCTCCCCAGTAACCGACCCACCACCGATCCGACACCGATGCAGAAATGGAGTAGGTGTGTTGGCTGACGTTCGGCCAAAGGGCGACGCTTCCCGCTTCCACACCGGGCAACATGGCCACGACCGCTCCCGGAGAGTCGACGCCGGAGTCTTCCCAGACGTAGACATCCAGGTCCTGGCCGGAGTAACCGCCGATCTGCGAGAAGAAGAACTGCACCTCGCAGATCTCGGCGTCGCCTTGGAAGCACTCGGCGAACGCGCCGAAGTCGGGAGGCGTTACGCCGTTGTAGATCCATCCGTAGGCGTTCTCCACCGTTCCGTCGTGGTTCTTGAAGACGGTGGCCTCACTGCAGTCACCCGATCTGGACTCGAGGGAGAGTCCTCCCCCGGCAAAGCGGGCCGCGTCGCCGACGGAGCCCACGGGAAGCGCATTGCGGCCCTGAACTTCGATGGCCAGGCTTCGACAACTCGCCCAGGAAGAGAGGATGCTGGGATGCTCCCAACCTTGCGGCAGTCCGAGTCCGGGCGCGACGTTCGTGCGGGGACATCCGCCGGGACCATCTTCGTCAGCTCCGATGAACCATCCGGCCTGCGCGCCGGGCCAGTCCCCCCAGTAGCCGACCCACCACTTCCCTTCCACCAGAGCTGCGACTTCCACATCGTGACGGCTGGTTTGCGGCCATGTAGCCACAGCCGAGAGTTCGACCTCGGGAACCATGGCCAGGACGGCGCCGGGACTTCCGTTTCCTAGGTCGTCCCAAACGTACACATCCATGGTTTGACCGGCCTGATGCCCCACCTGGGCAAAGTGGAACTGAACTTCACAGATTCGGAAACGTCCCTCGAAGCACTCGGCGAACGCGCCATAGTCCGGTGCAACTACGCCGTCGAAGAGCCAGCCGTAGGCGTTCTCGATCGTTCCGTCGTGGTTGAAGAGGATCTCCGTCCCACAGAACCCGTCCGCGTGCGGTGACGGGAGCGTGATCGTCTGCCCCTCTTCAGAAAGCGCGATGCTGAAAGCCTCGGCCGAAGCCTGAGCCGCAGCCGGGCAAAGGAACACGACTCCGGCCATCGACAGGATCCAAGCGCCGAAATACTTCATCGGATCACCGCCAGCTTGCGAACCGACTCGTTGTTTCCCGCCTCGATGCGGTAGAAGTACATCCCAACCGGAACTCCTGTGACGTCAACCGACCTCGAGTGCCAGCCCGGCAACACCGGCTCGTCGACCAGGGTTCGGACTCGCCGTCCTTTCACGTCGAAGAGAGAAACCACGACATGCTCGGCCGTCGGTTGCGCCCAGCGGAGTTGTAGCGGAACCGTGCCGACAAACGGATTCGGGTAGTGCGGGTCGAGTGCGAACTCCTGCGGGACGAGCTCTGTTCCGCCAGGCGTTTCCGGCGTCAACGTGAAGATGAACGGCTCGTTCAGGCTTCCCGTAACCTTGTCCGAAGCGAAGGCCATGGCCTCTTCGATTCGAACGACTTCATCCTGGCCCGGATCGTAGTAGAAGAACTCGACGTTCTCCCCGTTGGGACGATCAGAGTGCACCATGAGGAAGGCGATGTAGGATCCCAACGCCGAGACGTACCGAGCGGTCACGGCGCCGCGGAGCTCTCCATCAACAAACGCGCCGATCATGCCACCCGATGTGCCTGCCGGCAGGTCGACATCCAGTTTTGCCGTGACCGTCATGTTGAATTGGTAGCCGCGAGTCAGTTCCCAGGTCGGTGCGTTCTCACCGAAGGAGGCGACAACGTTCGCCGGCTGGGAGGAGACGAACTCTCCTTCTGCGACATCTTCCTCGAAACGGGACACCCGGCCATCCGCAGCACCTTCCGAGTCGCCTGTGGGCAGAGGCTTTTGCCGTCTATCGGTGAGGCCCTTGTGGCCGGTGTCGCCGGTGTCGCCGGTGTCGCCGGACACGGTCATTGCGGCCATCAAGCCCGGCGGACTTGGATACCGCAGGAAGCTGCTCGATTGAAGAGCGTCGTCGAGATACAGCTTGTATCCCAACCCGGGACGCATCGTCTCGAGGCTGCCGATCCACCGATCCTCACTCTCCACGTACTCCGCGAACGCGAACTGGCTCTTGATGACGTCGCCGTCTTCCGGAGAGAGGTTGACCAGTGCGTCGTTCACGGCCATCTCCTCGCTCGGCGGATAACCGACCCAGTTCCATCCGTCGACGACGGGGATCAGCGTCTGCGGATTCGCGGGACTCCCTTCGTGCAGGATGTTTCCGGCATTGGTGAGCTGGATCGCATAGGCCTGAGTCACGGAGATCTCATCGAGCACGCCGACCCAACCGATCGACGCGTCGAACTGGCTGAAGGACGACTGGGACTTGATCAGATCACCTTCGGTCGGATTGAGGTCGCCCAGAACGTTGAAGACACTCATGTCCTGGTTCAGCTTGTTCACCGAGAACCAGGTCCACCCCGAACTCAGCGCGATCGACTGCGGGTCTCCGGCCGGCTCCTCCTGAGCCACCAGAACGATCGGAGTTTCCGGAGTCCCGTGGCGTCGATCGGCAGTGAAGCGCAGCACCCGGTCCGCCGCTCCGTAGAGACGGCAATCGTCGGCGTCGAAGATCTTGAACCGGACGTTCTCTCCTTCTGCCCGGTTGCTGTAGAGGGTCAGAAAGACGACGTACTCGTCCAGATCCTCGACATAGACGGGTCGTCCAACTCCGCGCAGCTGATTCCCGACGAAGCCGGCTACGATGTCATTGGTGTCTTCCGACACCGCGCCGTCCACCGAGAGCTGAAGGACTGCCGTCATCGAGTGTTCGAAGGACGCTGCGCGGGCCACCCATGCCGGCGGACGGCAGGCGACGTCGACGCGGACCTCGAGCGGAGCAACGATCAGCGGGGACTCGGCATCGGGAACATTGGCAAGAACCGTCGCAACGTGCGTGCCCTCGGCCAGCGAATCCTGAATGCTGAACACGATCTCCGTACGCTCTCCCGACACGATGCTTCCCGATCCGACGTTCGGAGTCAGCCAGTCCGGAAGGTCGCTAAGCTCAAAGGAAACATCGGTCGCGGTTCCGTTGACCAACTCGGCAGCCAAGGTTCCCGGGTTGCGGAACGGAGCCTCCTTGAACAGCGTTTCCTCCGTCCAGGTGAAGGCGCCCCGGCGAATCTCGAAGCTCCACTCGACCGGCTCCGCAATCGGGTTTCCGACGAGGTCCTCGACCCCTTCGAGGCGCGCCGTCAGCAAGCGCCCTTCCAGAAGAGCCAGCTCTGCCTCGTCGGGTACGATGAAGATCTTCTTTCCGTCGCAAACCGTGTCGAACGCGACGGACACCGGAGCGTCATCTTCCAGATAGGTCAGGGTCACCCGATTCGGGGTTACGGATCCGCAGGCGATCTTCTCATTGAAGTTGACGAGGATCTCGTCACCCAGAGCGAGAACGTTGTCCGCCGGCTGTGGCGATCCGGCAAGCACGGGTCTTTGCCGATCAATCACGCCCGTCGCCACGGTGGTAAAGGACCGCCCTCCGCTGCAGCGGGCGAAGCCTTGAATCTCGTAGGCGCCGTCCGGGACGTTCGTCACGTTCCAGTCGATGGCCACACTCTTCGGGTCACCGTTGGGAAACCTGGGGAGGTCATCCCGCATTACTTCCGCAGCGACCGGAGTCCAGTCCTCGGTGTTCACCCGCCGGTACTCGGCGCCTACGGACTCCAGACTGTCGGTCTCGCTGATCTGGATCTCGAAGTCATCCAGCGTGAGTCGGAATTGGTTTTCCTCGTCGACGGAACGCTCGAGGTCATAGGCCCATCCGGACGTCGGCTCGAAGAGTGTGATGTCACTGCACGGCGCGGCGAACCCGACGCTGAAGGTCACCGTATCGTCCAACTGCAGAGCTGCACCGTTACGGAAGTTCTCGAACTCGCAGGGCGGGACGACCTGAATCTTCAGATCTTCATAGTAGTAGCGACGCGGGCCACGTTCGACGGTCAGCGTCACCTCCTGCGTCTGGCCGGAGTCCACGAAGAAGGACCGTCCGGAGTTGAAGGGCTGTCCGTTGATGCTGAGCACAGCGCCGCTCGGATTGGAGGTCTGCACCGGCAGCAGCATGTACTCTCGCAGTTCCTCGCTCGGACTCGCATTCGTCAGGCTCACCGTGAAGACTGCGGCTTCGTCCGGCGAAACGTCCTGAAGAACGGGAGGCTCGATGGCCAGGAACGTACTGTCGCGGGGCTGGGTGGCGGGCTCCCACGGACAGGAACTGCGACCCTGGACCAGGGTGAACGTCGGCGTCTTGAACTGCTTGTCCTTGCCGATGTCGACCGAGAAGTAGTCCCCGACATCGTCGTCACTCAACACGTAACCGGTCGTCGTCGTCTCGTCGGCGCCTCCCCCGCCTCGCAGCGAGAACGCGACACTCATCTTGGTGCGGTACACACCCTCTGCGCCGGAACCGGCGACGAAGAACTCCATCTCCTGAGCAGCCTCAGACGAGGCAAACGCGTCGATTGTGAGGAAAGCGCGCCCGCTGAGGCCGTCCGTCACCGATGCTTCGTAGTCCGCACCGGCACTGAAGGATCGGTTCTCGACGACGTCTGCCTCCTCGACCGCCTCCTTGTTCGTTTTCAGATGGCTTCGCCAGTTCTCGATCGCACTCTCGAAGAGGGCGGTGCTGTCCGGACTGAGTTCGACCAGTTCCTCCAGCTGGGGAATGAGCGTGTTTCGAATGTGGCTGTCGGTATAGGCGTAGAGGGTTTCAAACGGCTTGTCCTTGTCCCCGCCCAGGGTGACGCCCTGCGACCGGACGATTTCGCAAGCGTCCTCATCGATGAACAGCTCGTCCGTCTTCGCAAACACGACGTTCAGACCGACTCCGATGTATACGTCGCCGTCCCGGCCGACGAGGGTCTCCTGCGCCGAAGTGGCGAACCGCTCGCTGGTCGTCGCCGTGATCTCGATGTGGCCTTCCTGCGTCAGCCCGACGCCGAACGTGAACCCGGCGGTCACGGCGGTCAACGTCGTCTGTCCGGTGGTGTACCCGGGAACCCCGCTTTCGAACTCGAGTCCGGTCTTGACCTTCACTTGGGACTCGGTTTCGTAGTTCTCCGCGAACTGGAGTTCGACGACACCAACGGAGGTGTAGCCCTCCTCGTAGTAGGCGTAGGAGTTGTCTCCGGGAGGATCACGCAGAATGCGAAGCGGAATCTCCTCCGTGGTGGCCGTGACGAAGGTTCCGGTGCGCGGAAGGAAGCCCGTAACGATGACCCACTCGGTCAGTTGTGCGGACTCCTGACCTTCGACGTCGGCCACGAAGGTGATCGGTTTCTGGAAGGAGCGGTCGTTGCCCTGCGCGTCCCGGCGACCGGCAAAGACGTTCGGTGTGTTGCCTGCTGTCGTGTACCGCACCTTTCCGTTCTGTATCTGGAGTACGGTGGGCTCGTCTCCCCTGTCGATGATTTCATCGAAGATAGCGACGGTGCCGCTGTCGACTGGACACAGATTCCCGGCCCCGTAGTCTTCATACACTTCGATGACAAGCTCGGTGCGGCTTCCCTGTTCGATCAGCGGGACGCCGGGAATCTGGATCCCGGTCTCCGGATCGGTCAGCGTCGCGCCGTCACAAACCGGATCGGGCAGACCCTTCACGATCAGCGAGAGCGGAGCCCGGTAGGTGAAATCCTGGGTCGCGTCTCCTGCCGTCAGATCGACGATCTGGGATCCCAGATTCTCGAAGAAGGCCAGGATGTCCGCGCGGTCCAGAGTTTCGGGCACGTCCTCGACGTCGGTGACCCGAACGAAGTAGCGGACGGCCGGAAGCCCGGCCAGTTCGAAGTCCGAAGCCGTGTCGATCTGGAACGGTCCGACACAACCGTCTTCGCTCGTGACCTCGATGGAGACCGTACCGATAGGAAGGTCGCATCCTCCCCCGACGCGACCGGTGATGCGGCGTCGCGTCGTGTCGAGGAATTCGATTCCGGAAACATTGGAATCGACCTGGAGGTTCAGGTTTGGCGTTTCAAAGGTGTGATCTTCAAACTGAACGGATAGCACCCGGTCACCCGGCTGGGTCGCGACCTCGAACCGACCGTTCGCGTCCGTCGCACCGACGACGGTCCCGTCGAGCAGGATCTGCGCTCCGGCCAGGAAACACGAGCCTTCGGAGAATCGAACGAAGCCGCTGAGAGCGAAGGACGTCACGTCGAAGAACTCGACCTCGTTCTGGACCGGGTTTTCGCGGGCCAGGACGATGGTCTTGAATGCCGGAGAGAAGCGTCGCTCTCCCAAAGACGGTTCGACGCGAAACGTTTGGCTGTCTCCGTAGCGAATGCCGGAGATCGTATAGTTGCCCTCGCTGTCGGTAACGGAACAGACCTCGAGAGGGGCGCCGCTCTCGGCCCAGTACGTACCCGCACCCAGGACTCCATAAGCGGAGACTCCAGGCAGGTCCGCCACTGCTGAACCCGATCCTGCGTCCATCGGCCAGTAGTGAACCAGCGCGGACTCGGTGCCGAGTAGCGGCCGCTTCATGTCGGCTGCGATGTCGACTCCGTTGCGAACCTCATCCCAAACTCGGACTTCGTCCACGAGTCCCGTCAACGCCTGATCGGTAAAGGTGCCGTCGTCTTCGAGAGTCTGCCCGATGACCAGGATTCCCTCGGATTCGACGGCCCCGCCTTGGGAAACGGTGGCCGAAGCTTCGAGGACTCCATCCTTGTAGACGAGAAGACTGCCGTCGGAACTCTGCCAACTCACGGCAAGGTGGTGCCACTTTCCATCATCGAAGGAAACACCGAGGGGGCCGGAGTTGTTTCCGTCGACCTTGACCCGAAGGTTGGCCGCATTGCGCACGAGAATGGATCCGTCCGCACCGTCATCCAGATAGGAGAGCAGCGTCGCAGCGGTCCCATCCTGGTCCGGTACACGTACCCAGGCCTCGATGGTGAACGCGGAGTCCGGCATCGCCACCTCATCGAACTGTAGGTGTCCTCCCAACCCATCGAGAAGAACGGCGCCGTTCGGGGAGGGGCTCAGGCAGACATCCACACCGGAGACGACGGCGCCTGAAAGGGTCGAGACGCGCCCCCCGATCGTTCCGTCGGGCAGCGCCCACCCGTAGTCCCGAGCCGGGTCGGAGTCGGGCGACTTCTCCGAAACGGCAACGACCACATACTCGTGAATCCGACCCGGACGGGCGTCGAAGTCGTCGAAGACTTCCCGGTTCGGTCCCACTTCGCCGATGGACACGCCGTCGCGCAGAATCTCGAACCCATCTTCGTTGAAAGAATGGTCTTCCCACCGGACCTGAACCCGTCCGGATCCTCCGTCCGTGGCCGTAACGAACTGAGGTGCAGCGAGACGTTTGAGGAAGTACACCGTTCCTTCCAGGGAATCGAGGTTTGGTGCGCCGAGAAGGAATCGACCCTGGTCGATGGCGCATGGGCCGCCGCGGCTTCGCTCATCGGCAAGAAGGCGAACATCCTCCAACCATGTGCCGGACTCCGAGTCCTGATGAAAGAGCTGGAAGCTGCCTTCGGATCCTTCTGTGATGCCGCCGTAGGTCGCGACGGCGATGTAGTCTCCGTCGATGCCGACGTGAAGTCCCCAACTGTCGCCCGAGGATGTGGACTCGAACTCGGAGGTTGCGATCCATTCGTCTGACGATCGGTCGTAGTCGAAGATCGCGGCACGACGCAACGCGCCTACGCCCTCGGAAAGCACGGTTGCAACCAGGCGATCGCCCTCGAGATCCATTGCCCACCCGAAGCGGGAACCGCTGACCTGAGTGTTCAACTGAAGGTTCTCACGAAAGCTCCAACTTCCCCCGGAGGACCGCTCGTACACCGAGACCGCGCCGGTTTCGCCATCCTTGAACGGATCGCCGATGAAGGCGAACTTGTCCGAGAGTTCGATCGAAAATCCCCAACCGTACCGTGGGTTGCCGGGCACGAGTTCCGCCGTAGGCAGGTCTGGCCAGGTGCCGTCCGAGTCGCGCTCGTAGACATAAACGGTTCCGTCGGTCGACGGTGCCTGCGTCGCCCCAACCAGGAGGTTTCCGTCGTGGATGGCGACCGAACTTCCGAATCGCTCGTCATCGGCTGGCGTCGGATCCTTCAGATCCTTGATCTGCTTCCACTCCTCGTCTCCCTCGTCGTAGTCGAAGACAAACGCCTTCCCCTGATCGATTCCGGAGTTGTCGTCCCCGTCCGCCCCGACGATGGCCAGCCCATTGTGAATGGCCACGGCCGTACCGAAACGGTCTCCGTCATTCGGGTTTGCGTGGGTGAAGGACTGGAAGCGTTCCCACCCCGACCCGGTCCATCGGTAGGCGTGAACCACCCCCGAGTCGGTCCCATTCGCGTAGGGCGCACCGACCAGAGCGAGCTCGCCCTCCACCGCAACCGCGCTACCAAATCCGGCGCCGGTACGCGGCGTCGGCTCGTCGAACCGTGACGTCAATGCGACCGAGCCCACTTCGTTCGTGGGCGGAAGACGCCGGATGCCACGGTCGGAGATGCAGTCGGACAGGGAGTTCCCGGCGTCCGTTTTGACGCAGTACTCGTAGGCCTGTCCTGCAACCGCGGTCGTGTCGACCCAGCGGGTTACGCCTTCGTCGACCGTGCCGACGAGGGCGTCGTCGCGAAAGACCTTGTAGTTGTCTTCGTACTCGGAGTTGTCGATCCAGGAAACCACGACCTTATCGAGGTATCCGTCACTCGCATTGACGGCGCCCGGACTGGCCAGGACAGACGAGCCGGTCGTGGTGGCCGCGACGGAGGAACCGTAGTCGTCTTCTGCAACGAGGCTCAACGTTCCCGAGAAACCGGGAAAGGTCGTAAGTTCGTAGCGCTCCTGATCGGCATCGATCTCGACGGTTCCATGACCGACGAGCTTGTAGTTCGTTTCCGCGGACGAGTTGTCCTTCCAGGTCACAACGACCTTGTCCTCAAACTCGCCCTGGGTTGCAGTGAATTCGGTCGGGGCAGCCAGAGTCCGGCCGCCGGAGTCGACCACCGCCGCTGATTCTCCGCGTTCATCGACCGCCACCACCGAATACTCGTACTCGGTCCCCGGCACACCCTGTTCATCGATAAGCGCTTCCGCTCCCGGACCGGTCGTCCCAACTACTTCGGATTGACCGTCCGCTGTTCGCGAGACAAGGTATCCGGTTTCTGCCTCCGACTCGTCTTTCCACGTGATGAGCACACGGTCTTCCAACGTGTTGTCCGTGGCTGCGACTTCGGTGGGAGCCGTCAGCTCTCGATACCCTTCGTCGCAGGCGCCTGCGGAATCGTCTTCGTGTGCCGTGACCGCGACGACGCAGTACTCGTAGGTCTCGTCCATTCCGGCATCAATCTTGTGGTCTTCGTAGGAGCGAGTTCCCCCGCTGACCGTCTTGATGGGAACACCGTCGCGAAGGATCTTGAACAGAACGACGCTCGTCGACGCGCTCTCCCAGGTCACGAGTACATGTGTCTCGTAGTCTCCGTCCGTTGCGTTGACCGAGGTCGGGGCGACGACGACGGCGCGACTTCCCAAATCGCAGACGTCGATGGAGACACCACCTGAATCGCTGACCGCAGAAACGCAGTACGTGGCCGAGTCGCCTGGAGCGATCTCCGTGTCCTCGAAGAAACGAACGTCCGCGCTCAGCTCTGCGACCAGGGAATCGTCGCGAGTCACATGAAAGCCGTCACCCAGTTCGGACGCGTAGTCCCACGAAATCTCGACCCAACCGTCGAAGTCGTCATCCGATGCATCGACGTTGAAGGGAGGCTCCAGCGTCGCTGTTCCCCCAATTCCGGTGTCGCAACCCCATGCCGATTCGACGAGAGTCGTTTCCCCTCCGTCGACGAAGGCGCGAACAGCCGTGACACAGTACTCGTGTTCGACGCCAAGCGAGTCCACGTCCTCGAACATTTCCGTGTCCGATGCGAGTTCCTCGACCAGAACGTCGTCGCGGTAGACACGGTACGCCATCTCGTCATCCGTCACGTCCGTCCACGTCACGACCACACGGTCCGGGTGAATCCCATCCGTTGCCTGCACGAAACCCGGCGGAAGGATGAAGCCGCGAGTTCCCTCGTCGCAGCTCTCGACCGAGACGTGGCCTTCGGAGTCGAACGCGAGGACGCAGTAGTCGTGGATCTCACCCGTCTCGACGTTCACGTCCTCGAAGACCTGGACGTTGGGCTCCAACTCCGCCACAAGGCTGTAGACCGAATCGGGCCCGGCGCCGCTGCGAAAGACCCGGAAGCCCGCCTCGACCTCAGAGCGGTCGAGCCATCGCACCTGGATCCGGTCCGCAAACTCGCTGTCGGAAGCTTCGACGTCCGCCGGTGCGAAGAGAATTCTCGAACCCTCGTCAGCGTCGCTCGCCAACTCAGAGTCGTCCGAGAGGAGATGTTTGGAAACGTGGTACTTATAGGCCACCCCCGGCGTGCCGGTGGCGTCGTAGAACTCCACGTCTTCTGAGGACGCCACGGTGAGAAGGACCGTGTCGGCAACCGATTCCTCCACCCGTCGAATGCGGAAGAACTCGTCCTTGGACTCCGCCGCCGTCCAGGAAACCCGGACGTAGGACTCGAAGAGCTCATCGCTGGCTTCGACGGCGAAGTCTTCGGCTTGGGCACCGGTTCCCTTGACTAGGGCGAGTAGAATGAAAATCGAGATTCCGAGTAGGCGCATGAGTTCGTCCTCCACAAACGGACTCCCGCGAGAGCCCGGCGTTTGTCTGTCCAACCTGCGACTCGGAATTCGGAGGTGGGAAGGGACAAAAAAAGGGTTGTGGCCGGAGGATTGCGGACGGGATCCCGCTAAGTGTTTATGGGTCGTTGACGTTACAGCGACGATCCGCCGTCGTCGTTCTCCCTCCCGTTTTTGTCCCCAAAGGACGCTGCGTCGTCGCAGGTTAGGAACCCGGCGTCCGCAATCTTCCGTCCACAACCGAAAGGTTGAAGATCGGTCGATGCCTGGGCGGAAGTCGGAGGGCCGCGCCCAACCCTCAAACAGCCTTTCACCAACAACTTACAGGTCACCCCGCACGGCTCCCGGTGGGATTGGCGAAGGGCGGGCAGCCCGCTTCGAGACGGGACGCCCCCTCGGAACCCGGCATCTGAGTCCCCCACAGCGACCGTCCGCGCAAGCGGCTATACTCCGCGCGAACCGGGCGCACAGCAGCGTGTATCCCGAGAGTTGCCGCAGAAGGAGTCGAACTCGATCATGCTTCGAAACCGGAGTCCCCTCGCCCCCCAAACTCGCCGCATCAGATGGATTAACCAGACCTGGCTCCCCCTCGTCTGCCTGCTCATGGTGACATCCAGTTGCACGAAGGTCCCTGTGACCGGGCGTCGGGCCTTCAACGTCATTCCCGAAAGCCAGGCCATTGCCCTGGGAGCGGACGCCTACCAGCAGTCCCTTTCAGGCGCACGACTCATCCGCTCCGGACCGGAGTATGAAATGGTCGTCCGGGTCGGCCGCCGCATCGCCGAGATCTCCGGCCGTTCCGACTACAACTGGGAGTTCTCCCTCATCGACGACGATGACACCGTCAACGCCTGGGCTTTGCCCGGCGGAAAGGTCGCGGTCTACACCGGGATCCTCCCCATCGCGCAGGACGAGAATGGACTCGCGGTCGTGATGGCACACGAGGTCGCCCACGCGATCGCACGACACGGCTCGGAGCGCATGACCGATCAGTTGGCCGTGCAACTCGGCGGCGTCGGCCTGCAGGCCCTGCTCAACGAAAAGTCGGCAGCGACCCAGAACCTGATTCTCAGTGCCTACGGAGTCGGTTCACAGGTCGGCGTTCTTCTCCCCTTCGGCCGGGCTCAGGAAAGCGAAGCCGATCACATCGGACTGATCTACATGGCCCGCGCGGGTTACGACCCGCAGGCGGCGATCGGATTCTGGCAGCGCATGGCGCAGGTCGGAGGCGGCCAGCGTCCTCCGGAGTTCTTGAGTACGCATCCAAGCCCGGATACCCGCGTTCGTGACCTGCGGGGATGGATGCCGGAGGCTCTCGCCGAGTACGAGAAAGCCAAGCGATAGAGGCTTGCATGAGTCTGCGGAGGCTATGGGGTCCGAATGAGTCCGCGGAGGCGATCGGGGTTCGCATGAGTCTGTGGAAGCGATAGGGGTTCGCATGAATCCGTGGACACGCCTCGCTCTGTCGGCGGCGGCTTTGCTGCTAGGAGCGTTGTTTCCCCGGCTGGTCAGCTCGGCCTTTCTCGAGACGATCTACTTCCCGGCAATTTTCGGTCCGATCGCCTCAGCGCTCGGCTCTCTCGGGCATCTGGTTCCATTCAGTCTGGCCCAGATCTTCGTACTGTTCGTCGTCCTCGGCCTGGCGGTTCTGATCTGGAAGCAGGTCGGACGCATTCGGGAAGGCGGAAGGCGCGCGGTCGTCATCGCCGCATCCCAGTGGCTGACCGTCGCCGCGGTCGTCGTCTGGACCTTTCACATCTTCTGGGGACTGAACTACAGCCGTGACCCGTTCGCGGAACGGACCGGACTCCCCGAGGTCGAGGTCACTGCCGAACGACTATCTCGCCTCACGCGTGTCTTGGCCGCGGAGACGAATCATTCCTATGAGCAGGCGGTCGCGTTCGGCGAGCTCGACGAAGCGGAGACCGAAGCGGAACGGGGCTCGACGATCCTCGTCTCGCGCGAGACCTACCTCAACGCGCTCGCTCAAGGTTACCGTTCCGTCCTTCCGCGCTCGCGCGATCGCAGCTTTTCGACACCGAAGTTTCCCTACGTCGCCAGTTGGTTTCTCTCTTTGACCGGGACGAGCGGAATCTACTTTCCCTTCACCGGCGAGGCTTCGGTCAACCGAGGCATGCCCGACGTTTCCTTCCCCTTCGTCGCTGCGCACGAGATGGCCCACCAGCGCGGAGTTGCGCGGGAGGATGAAGCCAACGCGCTGGGTTACCTGGCCTGCCGTTCCTCCGGACTCTGGGTCACGCGCTATTCCGGCGCACTGGCCGCCTACCGCCGCGCCTGGTCGGCTCTCTATCGTTCAGAGCCGGACTCGGCCCGCGCGCTGGCGCCATCCCAAATTCTCGACGAAGGACCGCAGGCAGACCGTCTGGCCATCCGCCGATTCTGGGACAAGCATCAGGGCGTCACCCAGGACGTGGCCCAGAAGACCTACGACACCTACCTCAAGGCCAATGCCCAGACCGACGGAGTGCTGTCCTACGGCCGGATGATCGACATCCTGATTTCATTGGAAGAGATGGGCATGATCGCCCCCTAATGGACCGTTCGCTGAGCCGGCCGGAGCCGGTCGGAGCCGGTCGCGGTGGCCGGTCGGCTACAACTTCCCTGAGCGGGAACGCGCCGATCCCGAGCCGCGACAAAAGGGCCGGTCTCGGCCCATACGGACAGCCGCATCAGAGAATCGGAATCCACGTCGTGCGGGACGGACCGAGTTCGTGCGGGACGGACCGAGTTCGCGCGGTACAGACCGAGTTCGTTCGGCCGGGACGCAATTCGCGTTACACTAAAGGGCGTCGGAGGAAGAGCTCCGACCGTTGGACAAGGATTCGTCTTTCGTCGCCCGGCAGGAAGCCTCGCCCGAACCGCGGGGTCCGATGTCCGATCGCATCCTCATCTCCTCCAGCCTGCCCGTACTGCGGCAGGAATGGTCCCGTCATCTCGAGGAGCGGGGTCACGACGTCATTGCCTTGGGCGCGGGAGCGAACTGGCTAGAAGACGTCCTGAGAAGTCCGGTCGATCTGATCCTCTTTGAGGATGGATCGAATCTGACGAGGCTGCTCGAACTGACCTCGCGACTGCCGGAGCCGCGACCGTGGATCTTCCTTTTGCGATCTCCGAGACTCGACTGGAGTCGAGATCCGATCGCGGGGGAGGCGGATACAACGCTCCGGGCAGAGATGGACGTTCGGGAACTGGGCGTGGCCGGCAGAGCACCCGACGACCTGCGTCCGGAAGTCCTGTCCCCGTGGATCGAAACAGTTCTCGAGAATCGGAGGTTGGCCGCCCGGGTGGAAGAGGCGCGTCGGCTCGCCTTCCCCACACTCCACGGCAGCCTGCTTTCGGGTTCCTCGAAGTCCGTTCGACGTCTGCGGGAGGAGCTGGACTCCCGCCTGGCCGACCCTCGCCCGATCGTCCTCGTTGGGGAGTCCGGTTCCGGACGAGCCAAAGCCGCCTCATGGATTCATTTCGGCGGACCCAGATCCGGTGGACCTTTTCTGGGAATCGGCCGATCCGAGATACACGCGCCGGACATCGGCCGGCGGCTCTTCGGCTCACGTGTCGAGGGTCGGCACCGGCCGGGTTGGCTCGAGCAGACGCACGGCGGCTCGTTGCACCTTGCGGACGCCGGCCGCCTTCCCCACTCGGTCCAGGAAGACCTGGGCGACTTTCTTCGAACGGGGCAGGTCTTCGAGGTCTCGACGCGCCCATCGGGAGAACCCGTTGTCGCCGATGAACCGTTTCGCGCCGCCGGTTCGGACCGGGGTTCACCGATCCGGACCCACACGCGGATCCTTCTTTCGATGGAGCGCCCCCTGGCGGTGGAGGCTTCCGAGGGTTGGCTGACCCCGGCGCTCCTGGACGAACTTCGCGGCAACGAAATCTTTGTCCCGCCACTACGTGAGAGAACGGAGGACGTTCCAGCCCTGGCCCGCGCTCATCTCGACGCACGCGGACTCAACTCCGTTCAGATCTCCGGTGACGCCGCCCATTGGTTGCAGGACCATGTCTGGCGCGGGCACCTTACACAACTTGAGCAGCATCTGGACCGCGCGCTGAGTCGTCGCAAGCAGGCAGACTTTCTTCACGTGACCGACCTGTCGCCCCAGACACCGCAGGAATCGGCGGCGAGCGAAACGAAGACGGCAACGTCATCCGATCGGGAGGCTCCTCCCGAGCCGGATCCCCAAGAGGCGCCCGAGAATCCGAACGACCTTGAAGCGTCTGCATTTCGTCTGCCGGAGTCCGGCGTCGACCTGGCCGACCTGGAACGGGACCTCATCGAACAGGCTCTCGATCGAGCCAACGGCAACCAGTCGAAAGCCGCTCGTCTTCTGGGCCTCAGTCGGCAGACTCTCATCTATCGGATACAGAAGCACGGGATCACAAGGTAGATACCCTGTACAACAGGGACCTGGATCACCTAAAGTCTACTCACTTCGGGATCGCGGTAGTCGCTCTCCAGTCGCGACGGTCCCGCGCGTGCGTTTCGAGAGTTGGTGGAGGGGCCGGCAGCATCGAAGCGAGCGTGAAGTGTAAGGTCCCGGGCTCGATCGTCTCCAAAACTCAACTTCGGAGGATCGACCATGCATGCCAGATCAAAAGTCCCCGCCACTCTTTGGTTCGCCATCGGGATATTCGTCGTTTCCTGCTCTACCGTGGGTACGGCGGCGGCCGGAAGTTTCACTACGGGAACTCTCGTGCTGCCGACGACGACCTTTGCCCTCACAGAGCCGAATCTCCCCAACAGCGAAGTTCAGCCTTCCGACGCCCTCAACGGGCTCGTCGTCTGTCCGGACATTCCATCGCCGATTCCAGCGTCGCAGCTCGTGATGACGGTACGCAACTCGGACAACGTTCCCGTCGCCAACGCGCATGTCGAAGTCATACTCGGGGTGAATCACACCCTTTGCCCAGGAGCTGACTTCACAACGACCACGGACGGAAACGGTGTGGCCTCTCTCACCTTGGCGGCGACGGGGTGCTCCGACGATGTCGCGCTCGCCGGTCTAATCAAGGTGAACGGCGTGACGATTCGCTCTTATGAGAACGTGAAGAGTCCGGATTACGACGGAGCGTCGGGAGACGGTTCTTCCAACATTGCAGACCTGATCGACTTTTCGAATGAGTTCCTGGGAGCGTCGACCAGTGACTGCCACGACTACGACAATGACGGGGAGACGGGATTGGACGATCTGATCATCTTCTCCCCGGCGTTCATCAACAACAACCACTGCCCGTAGAGAAGAGCAGAGAACGTCCGGCCCCGGCCGGACGTTCTTCTTCGCTGAGACTGCCTAGCCCCGATTCGTCGGGCTTTCCCGATCTGAAGAGTGGGGGTCAGGCCGAGATGCGGTCTTCCGAGAGGTACTCCACAACCTCGAACAGCACGGGCACCAGGTCCGGATCGAACTGTTCGGACGCTCTCTCTGCGACAATTCGGCGAGCATCGTCCACCGCGTAGGCAGGTCGGTGAGGCCGATCGTGTCGAAGCGCATCCCAGGCGTTGGCCAATGCGACGATTCGGGCACCGAGCGGAATCTCCAGGCCCCGAAGTCGATCGGGATACCCGCTGCCGTCCCAATGTTCCTGATGATGTCGAAGAATGTCCCGAATGCGGCGCTCGCCGCGGAAGCCCAGCAGGGTCTCGCCGCGCGCCGCGGACTCCTGTCGAAGCTTGCGTCGTTCCTCGTCGGTGAGGATGCGGTCGCTCTCCATGAGTTCGCCGTAACGATCCAGCTCACCCAGGTCGTGAAGCAACGCTCCGTAACGCAGAGTCTCGAGTTCCGCCTCCGTCTGGCCAAGCCGACGCCCCATCTGCAGACAAATGTGGGTGACCCGCTCGGAGTGCCCACTCATGAAGGCGTACCGCTCTTCGATGTTCCGAATCAGATGCGCCGTCGTCTCGAGGAAAGTTCGTTGCGACTCCGTGCTCTCCTCCGCGTTGCGCAAGGCCGAGGCAATGGAGTTCCCGAGCAGCTGAAGAACACGGGTGTCGTAGTGCCCGACCGGCTGCGCCGCGGGACGATCGCCCAGTGCCAAAGCGCCCCGTAGGGTCGGCCCCGAGAATGCGGGAACGATCAGCGTCAACCCGGCAGCGGAAAGCCGTCCCAAAGTCATCTGAAGGTCGGGGTAGTCTTCCAGTTCGTCGATGCGGAGCGGTCGGCCGATGCTTTGCAGCATCCGCACAAGCGGGTCGTCCTTGCGTAGCTCCAGGCTGCGGATGGCCGATTCCGGAATCCCTCTCCAAACGCGGGCCTGCAGCATTCCCTCCGCGTTCAAGGCGAGAAGTGCGACCCGACGAAACTCGAAGCCATCGACGGTGGAGACGACGAACTTCTCAAGAACATCGTCGATCGACACGGACTGGTTCATCTCCAGCATGCGTGTCATCAGATTGCCGATGCGATTGATCTTGAGGCCCATCTCCTCCTGCATCTCGAGAAGCGTTTCCCGACCGCGTCGGATCTCGGTCTCCAGAACCTCATTGCGAACCTTCAACAGTTCACGGTCGCGGGAGCGGTAGAGGATCCGGCGGATGCGCAGAATCAGTTCGCGCGGGGAGAAGGGTTTGGTCAGATAGTCGTCCGCCCCCATTTTGAGTCCCTGCAGCCGGGACTCCGTGGCGGCGTTGGCGGAAATGAGAATGACCGGAATGTCTTTGAGGTCGGCCTCTTCCCGCATCGTCCGCAGGATCTCGAAACCGCTCTTTCGGGGCAGCCGCACGTCGAGAACGACCAGCGCGGGCCGTCGTGTCTGCAGGGTCTCGAGAGCCGAGTCTCCATCGTAGGCCGTAAGGACCTCGTAGCCGCGTCCTCCCAGCGTAATCTGCAGCAGCTCGACGACGCGAACGTCATCATCCACGATGAGTAGGGTTTCCGCACCCTGCTGTTCCTGGGTCAAATGTCGAACCTCCAAAAACCAAATCACGCCCGATCGTTTCATCGGCGGGATCCGGCAGGTTCTGGAGAGCCGACCTCGGAAAGACCGGACGATGGTGGAGGCGCGACGACCGCTCGCGGTGAGAGAGCTTCCCTGCTGCTTGACAGTGGACCGTAACCGAGGAATCGGTACGGTCCACTAGTTGTGAGGAGTCAAACCCTGAATCAGCACGCGCGCTTCCTCGTCAGTAAAGGGGAAGAAGAGTCGCGGAGCCCGGGACAAAGGTCGCGGAGGGGCGTCCGATCCCATACGGAGGCGGGACCCCACTCCGATGAAGGTCGAGGCGGCAAGATCCTCGCGACCCAGCAAATCCTGCACGGTCGCCGGAAGCCTCTCGGAAATGTCGATGAAGATGGCATCGAAGTCGCCCGGAAGGATCTCTGGCAACGAACCCAGATCCGCAACCTCCTGCACCGTCCAGTCGCTCTGTCGCAAGGCTCGGCTCACCGAAACCCGTGCCGGAAGATAGCGAATGGCGACGAGTGCGGATCCTGCCCGCGTCTCCGCCTGCGGCGGATCGGGCGCTGTATTGAGACCCTCTGCCGGGATCGCGTCCTGGTGGGGCTCGACGGTAAAGGTCGGGGGGCTGGCAGCCGCCCCCGGGACGGAGGCCGGCGCCACACCCGCGGACGAGACTGTCGCGGCCTCCAGAACCGGTCCACGGCGACTCGAACGCTCACTCGGTCTCAGAATGTAGTCGATCACTCGCTGCCCGCGGCTGAGGTCCGGAAAGTCGACATGTTCGCAGGTCAGAACCGCCTCGCCGCCGTCGTGACGAAAAGTCACCGCATACGGTTCCATGGTGGATCCATCCACGTTAAGACCGCGACCGGCCAGGAGAGCCGTCAGCGAGTAACGATCCGGTGAGCTCTCCGGAAGAACTACATCCGCAACCAAAGAGACTTGGAGCACTTCGTCCCACGAGAGACCACACCAGTGGGGTCCAGAGCCGACGAGCAACATACGGTCTGGCAGCAGCGGAGTAGGAGACTCGTCCAGGCTCTTGGGGTCGACGCCAACAACGTCATCGGTCGAGGGGCCGTGAGGGTGTGTGTCGTGGGCGAACGGCTCACGGGAGGACGCCTTGTCTGTTTGCACCTTGGGGGTAGCCGCCTTGAGGGTGCCCGCGTCGGGAACAGGCGTTTCGGGCCTCGGTGCCTTGGGCCCGGGAGTGTAGGACGTCGGTGTCTCGTACATCGGGGCTGTAGGCGTGGGTGTTTCGTGCGTCGGGGCTTTGGGCCCGGGTGTTTCGGACGTGGGTGTTTCGGGCGTCGGGGCTTTGGGCGCGGGTGCTTTGGACGTGGGTGCTTTGGATGCGGCCCCTTCAGGGACGTGGGCCCTGTGCCCGTTGGTCTTGGCGAGAAACGTCGGTGGAACGGGGCGGATCGTGACCTGCCGCAACGCCTCGGTTCCGGACAACTCCTCGGTTACAGGTGACTCCACAGCTCCGGGCGTCTCTTCAGCCCCGGGTAACTCTTCAGTTCCGGGTAACTCTTCAGCCCCGGGCAACTCTTCAGCTCCGGGGAACTCTTGAGCCCTAGGTAACTCTGCGTTCTCCGACAGTTCCCGCCCTGACGGCTCGGTCTCAGCCCGCAGACCGGCGAGCAGTCGCTCCAACTCGGACGTCTCCTGCCGCCGTCGCGCGAGCGCAGACTCCAGCCACTGCAGCAGTCGTTCTTTCCAGTCGTCGACCGTCATTTCACCTCGACCTCTTCCAATCGCCTCTCGAGAGATCCTAGATCCTGACGTAGCCGCTGGAGAAGTTCTTCTCTTCCGGAAGGGTCGGGTAGTTGATTCAGATCCAAGGCTCGGGAGGCCCGCACCGCCTCTTCCATCCGATCCGCCGAATCCTTGAACCGATCAAAGAGCCGTCCGACTTCCGGACTGGAGTCACGCAACCTCTCCACCTCCAGCGCCAGAACGGTTCCAACCCTCCGAATCTCGGCGCAGGCCTCATCGAGCCGACGGTCGTGAGCTTCTTCGATGGACTGACTTGCGCGATAGAAAACCTCGTCGTCGGCAGCACTCAGCTCATCCAGCTCTTGCCGGAGAGACTCGGCCCGACTTTTGATGTCACTGAAGAACTCGGTGAGCCGGACTCTGTGGGCTTCCAGAAGGTCGGCGATTTCCGTGAGCGGACCCGGCTCGATTCGTATCGGCGCCGGAACCCCATGCTGACTCGTTCGGTCGAGGGTCGTCTTCAGCTGGTCGAGAGAGCGGTGCAGGCTCTCCAACTCATCGAGGGCGCCGGCTCCCGCCTGGTTCTGACGGACGAGGGAGTGAACCCGACGATAGAGCTGAAACACCTCCCAATCGCGGTGGTGGGCGAAAAGGCCCGCTCCCCCCGGCAGGTCCCCGGTCTCGGTGAGGCTGAGCAGCATCCGAACCGGTCGGGTCAGGCGGTCCGCGAGAAGGTACCCGCTGGTCAGGGCACTGATCAGGGCGAGCACGATGAGAACGACGCCCCCCACCCGAAGAGCCAGACGAACTCCGTCTCCCAGCCCGGCCTGACTGAGAACGATGTACTCGATGAAGAGAAAGTAGCTGGCCCCGAGCAGCAGGGTCGGAACCACGACAAAGAGGATCAGACGGCTTCGAAACCGGCCCTTGGAACCCTCGGCTGTCTTGCGCACGACCGGGTCACTCATTCCCTTGGCCCCTGGTCATCGTCTGGCTTCTTGCAGCGATTGGGGTTGTGCGCTTGCAGGATGCACAGCCGAAGCCCGAAAAAAGCGCGTTCCCAAACGTTCGGTATCCCGGAACGGCCGCTATCCTATAGGTATCCGGGGTCAGTTTTCCATCACCGAAGCGGCTGGCACATCCATTGCTCCGCTAGCTTCGGTCGAGGACGAGCCTAGCACAGTCGGCTGGGACGAGCGACCAAGGGAGCCCTGCAGATGACCCAACGCCAGCACTACATCGAGTTGCCTACCAGCGACCGGGACCTACGTCCGACCTATCTCTTCATGATGAAGTGCCTCCTCTACAGCCGCATGGAGACAGGACTGGTCTCGAACAAGGACTACTACGACGAGGACGTGAACGTCTACATCGCCCACCTCCTCAACTCGTTCATCCATCCGGACTACATCGACAAGGCCAAACCGTACCTGTCCCGCTACGACACCGAGGTCTTCGGCCGTCTTTCGGACTCCAAGGACGCACGGCTCAAGTACATGCTCTACAAGACGAACGCGGACTTCCTGCTCATTTCACTGGGGATTTTTGACGACCCCGAATTCGCCCTCGCGGAGGGCCTGCCCGGCCCCGGATCAAAGCCGGAGAAGCTCTCCCTTCGTCCCAATGAGGAGGCCCACATCGGCCGTGGGCGGACCTACTACCAGTTTGCCTACTCCTACAGCCAACAGGTCCACGGGCAGAATCAGGCCATCAGCGAGGTCCTGGAGAAGCTGAGTACCGGGTTCGACAAGTACCTGCGCATTTTGGCGCACATGCGAGGCGAGTATCTCGACCTGCTGAAGCGGCTGAGCCGCGGCGAGGTCTATCACCTGGAGCGGGTGGTCAACGAATCGCAGCGACAGGAAGCGATCCGCGAGAAGCAGGATCAGGTGCTGGATCTCTATCTGGAGTGGAAGCAGTCCAAGGCCGACGATGTCCGCAACCGGATGGACGAGGTTCTGGCTGAAATCCGCGAGATGGATCCGGAGTTCAAGTTCGAGGTGCCCGAGGCCTAGCCAGGCCCCGGGCCGCTTCGCGCGCCCGAGAAGGCAAGCGCAACGCTTTAGCTGTGGGCAGTCTTGCCACCGCAACAGACCTTCGTGGAAAGATCCGGCTATGCGGCGTGACGATCTCCCGAAGAGTTCGGACGATCGTTCGAAAGCGAAACGACACGTCCCTGCGCATCGGTGAATTTCGCCGTCGCGATCATGATCAGATCGTAGAGCGCCCAGACCCCCAGGCCCCCCGCGGTCAAGAGCATGGCGATTCCGCTTCCGACCTTTCCGACGAAGAAACGATGGGCGCCAAATGGCCCGAGTAGAATGCAGAGCAGCAGGACGGTCGTCCCGTTCTTGTCCGACATGAATTCTCCCTTTTGTTGGGGCAAAGGCTCGGAAGCCCATGCGGCTGTAGCTGTCCGAACGTACCCGCGCAGGGACGGGCCTTTGGAGGATTCGGACGCCGAGGGCCGGACATTGAGTCTTCCGGCAGCCGTGCTGGAGTCTCCGGTCGGAAAAGAGAAGCTAGGACTCAAGTCGACCGAATGACCGGCCGACAATTTCATTGACGAACTTCTTCAGTTTCGGGGTTCCCAGCGACGGTGTTCCGTGAGGCACTGCAGGGGCCCCGTTTCTTTTTGGTTGTGGCCGGAAGATTGCTGATCTTACCCCCGATGTTGCGTCCGTCCGGTCCCGTCGACGAAGGGTTTCTGGGCCCTAGAACGCGTACTTCAACTTGTGCTCTGTCTGCCCCTCGCCCATGACTGCCGTGAAGATTCGCCGACGGTAGTAGTCAGGCCAGGGTGACGGCAGCGTCACTCGATTCGGAAAGAGTCTTCGCTTTAGAACATCGGCCCACTTGAGCGGCCTGTCGGCCAAGTCGCAAACCATGGCCGCGGTGGTCTTTCCCTTCTTCTCCCGCCTTCGTTTGATCCAGTTGCGCCACACGACGAAGATCCCCAGCCGATCCAATGCGCCCATGCGTCGCTTGCTGAAGGCGATCGTCTCCCGCCGGTGGTTGGCGTGACTGTGGCGAATCAGCAGGTCGGTTAGATTGACGGCGAACAGCGGGTTCTGGTGCGTCCGAGCCTCGACCGACGGAGTGCAGCAGTGGTCGATCTGCCGATCCGGTCGATCCGCCAGAGCTCGGCGGATGGCACGCGGGTAGGCGGGGTGCTCGTCGCTATGCAGCTCGAGCGGCCCGTGCGTCCGATCGAGGACAGTACCGATGAGGTCGCACATTCCCGTCTCCACCGCGCGAGGGTCGGGTCGGCCCAGCTCTTGTTCCAGGTGGGCTCGTTCGCGCTTCTGTTTCGCAGTCATCCGGCCTTTGCGACGAAGGGGACTGTCCGTGAATCCGTAGACGAACCAGGAACTCTGCCCCGCAGCCAGGTTGATGTGGAAGGGGAAGTACTGTGAGTACTCGAAGGTCTCGAAGCCGTCCACGACGAC
>JAUIHP010000004.1:0-185000 GCA_030431975.1 bacterium
CGCACCCGCTGCGGGTGCGGTGCGCAGCATAAGTCCGAGAAACGTGGGCTTATCGTTCGTTCGCACCCGCTGCGGGTGCGGCGCGCAACATAAGTCCGAGAAACGTGGGTTTATCGCTCGTTCGCACCCGCTGCGGGTACGGCGCGCGGCATAAGTCCGGGGAACGTGGGGTTATCGTTCGTTTGCACCCGCTGTGGGCACGCGTCAGCTACCGCTACGCGTCAGCTACGGCTACTGAAGGTCCTTCAGATGCTCTCGATATGGACGATCACGGCTGCCCGGTCATCCTCGCATTCGGATCCGCCGGTGTACTCACGCCACTTTCCCTCTAGCCGGTCCAGCCCTTCCGTCGGGTCATCTGCCGCGAGGGCTTCCTTGGCTCCTTCGTGCAGAGCGTTGACGCCGTCATAGGTCTCCCCGAAGAAGCGATCTTCAGACGGGTGGGGGCCTTCGTTGTAGCCATCGGTGAGCAGCAGGTAGCGCTCTCCCGGTCGGCGGGGACGAACGGTCGAACTACGCTGGGACGGAATGCCCATGTTGATCGGAATGCCCGTCGACTCGACCTCGAAGAAGGTCCCGGTGGCCGATCGACCGAGAAGCGGCGGGTGACCGGCCCCGCAAAAACGGACTTCACGTTCGCCGATGATCAGCAGAAACGCGGTAAAGAAGACGCTGATCTGCGAACGCATGAACTCTTCGTCCAGCTCGGCAAAGGCTTTCGCCGGATCCGGCACGTTGCTGGACGCGAGAGACCTCTGCGCCTGGCTCTTGAGAATTCCGGTGATCATGGCCGCAGACGGACCGTGACCCATGACGTCCGCGACCAGGACCGCGACTGAGCCACAGGGCAACGCCCAGTAGTCGAGGAAGTCTCCGCTCAGCCGTTCCGACGGAATGAAGAGGGAAGACACCGCCACTCCACGTCCGCTCCAAGAAGCTTCGGGCAGCAGCTGCCGCTGAAACTTCCGCGCGGCGTCGAGATCACTTTCCAGTCGCCGAATCTGCCGGTCCAGCGTCTCGCTCATTTCCTGACTTTCGACGATACGGTCGGCCAGAGTTTGCAGCAGCGTGAAAGGAAACGGCTTCCGAAGGAAGAAGAACGCCTTCCTCCGAATCGAGTCCTCCAAACTTTCGTCGGGGTCGTGCGCACTTCCGGTCATGACCACGACGTCCGTTTCCGGTCTTTGCTCCTTGATTCGGGTCAGTAGCTCGAGGCCGTTCAGCCCAGGAAGGCGAACGTCGACGATCGCGAAGTGAAAGCTCCGTTGCTCCAGAAGCTCCAGTGCTTCTTCGCCGCTGGCCGCCTCCGCCACATGGAATCGGCTTTCGAGAACGCGCCGCGCCATGTAACGCATTCCCGGCTCGTCATCGACGATGAGGACGCGCCGCCGAGACTTCGAGCTGGCGATGGTCTGGGATTCCACACTCATGAATTGGCAGGCTCTTTTCCGGTCGACTCCGACCGGTCCGGGTCGATCTGCTGCCGAGAAACCACGTCGTCCGTGTCGACCTGCGGCCGAGGTGCTACGTCGTCCGGGTCGATCTGCGGCCGAGGTGCCACGGCACCCGGGTCGATCTGTCGTCCATCTGCGGTCGCGTCCGCTTCGACCTGCCGATCAGGACCGTCGGCGTCGGCTTCGACCTTCCCGCCGGGTGCCGCCTCGCTGTCTCCAAGCATCGAAGCCGGCACGCGCTCCGTGAACCGCGGCAACCAGACCCGTGCGGACGTACCCCCATCCGATTCGGGAAGTAGGTCGATGTTCCCGCCGTACTCCCAGACGATGGAGCGGCAGATGTCGAGGCCGAGTCCGGTCCCTTCCTGCTTGGTCGTGAAGAACGGCTCGAAGATCTTGGATCGCAGCTCTTCGGAGATGCCCGTGCCGGAGTCGGTGATCCGGATGGTGACGCCGCCGTCTTCCGCCCGCGTCGTGAAGCGAATGACTCCGCCTGACCGCATGGCGTCGCGGGCGTTGTAGATCAGGTTGAGCAGAGTTTGTTCGATCTCGCCCTGGCGGACGCAGATGGTCGGCGTGTCCCCCAGATCCCATTCGATGGAGATGCCGCGTGACTCAAGATTGGGCGCGACCATTCCGACCGTGGCCTTCAGCAGGGAATTCGGATGCTTCCACGCGAATTCCTCGTTGCGGCCGCGTCCCATCGAGAGCAAACCGCGGAAGATGCGCGCGCTGTACGACGAGTAGTGAAGAGCCACTTCGACGTCCCGTTGAATCTGCTTGGGGTCGAACTGACCGTCCTCCAGCTCCCGCGCCGTGTTCTCGAGCAAGGGGATCAAGACCCCAAAGGCATTGTTGAGATCGTGCGAAATGGCGCGGGCGAGTTCACCGAGTCCGACCTTTCGCTCCGCCGAAACCATCCGCGTGTGCTGCTGCTCGTAGAGTTCGGAGTTGTAGACCGTGGTCGAAGCCAGGGGCAGAAACTTCTCGAAGGTACGCACGTTCTCGCGGGTGAAGCCCGAACCTTCGCGGCTGAGGAGCTGAACGACGCCGAGGAGTTGGTGCCGTCGCCTGAGTACCCCGAGTAGACAAGCCCGAGCGTCAGGAGACCCGGACGCGGGTTCCAACAACGGCTTCGAAATGAACATGTCGAGACGGACGTCCTCTCCGGAGCGGTCTTCGCTCAGCGCGTCCGTTCTCCCCTCGCGCCCATCGCCCTCGTTCCCAGCGCTCTCGGGCCTCCCACTCCCGTCGCGTTCCTCATCTCGCGGGCCTGTCCCGCCCCCATCGCCAACATTTTGTACGCGTAGCCCATCCGCGATCCGCCCGGGCCGCAGGACGATGGCCTTCCGTTGGCCGGCAAGCGCCCGATAGACCTCCGGCTCGATCCGTCCCTGCTCGCCGACCCGGTCCGATTTCGCCTTGGTCCACGAAATGATCTCGGCCTGCAAGGTCCACGTCTCGCCGTCTGCACCAAAGAGCAGGACCGCGCCGCTGTGGTCATAGCGGAACAGCTTCTTGAGCCCGTGGAGGATCTGGTAGAGAACGTCCTTGGGACGCAGTTCCTCGAATATCTTCCTCGAAATCTGGTCGCGCAGAATCTGTCCCCGCGTGCGCTCGCGGTGAAGAAGCCGGGACGAGAGCCGCTCTCCCACGGAGAGGGCCCACCACAACTCCGGCTTCGAAAAGTCGTGTCCGTGACGGACGGCGCCGATTACGGAGTGTTTGTGATCCGGGGTCGCGGCAAGCACGGCCATAATGTTTCGCGGCACGCCGGCAGGGATTTTGTGTCCCTTTGCCAGACTGTGCGCGGCGTCCTGGAAGTGGCGGTGCCGATCCGTGGAATCCGACAGCTCTCGTCCGAGCGGGGTCAGCGGCGTCTCGTCGATGGACGGGATCTCCGGTCCGCCGCCATCCAGGTCGGCTTGCAGAAAGACGTCTGCTCTCAGCCCTTCGCCCAGGTGCCGCGCCGCCACTCCGATGAACGAGGAATCCGAGGTCTTCGGAGAGACCCGGTCCAGGGCACGCTCCATTCGGAGCAGCGCATTGGCGCGAAAGAGCGCGTTGTCTTCATTCCTGCTCATGGGGTTGGCAGTATAGCCAGCGGGCTGTTCGGCGGTGATGAGAATCTCCCGTTCAGCTGCTCGTGAATCCCCGTTACATTCCACCTTGAATCAGCAATCCTTGATCAGCCATCGGAAGGACCAAGCCAACTCTCTACCCCAGGTTGCAGGAAGCGGTCGGGGCGGCGAGCGGCGGAGATTGACGAATGGGATCGACCTTCGGAACTCTGTTCCGACTCTCGACTTGGGGCGAATCGCATGGAGGCGGAGTCGGCGTCGTCGTGGACGGCTGCCCGCCTCGGTTGGAACTGGATGAGTCCGATGTTCAGCCGCAGCTCGATCGACGCCGACCGGGTCAAAGCGTCCTGACGACCCCCCGGCAGGAAACGGACACGGTTCGGATCCTTTCGGGCACCTTCGAAGGGCGGACCTTGGGCACTCCGATCCTGTTGGCTGTCGACAACAAGGACGCCCGACCCTCCGCCTACGAGTCCTTCAAGGACGTCTATCGGCCATCCCACGCCGATTTTACCTACGACGCCAAGTACGGGATCCGTAACTGGCAGGGGGGAGGACGAGCCAGCGCTCGCGAAACTGTGGGACGGGTCGCGGCGGGAGCGATCGCCGAGAAGATTCTGGCACTCGCCTCGGGCGTTTCGATCGTCTCCTACGTCAAGCGTGTCGCCGACACGGAAGCCTGTATTCACTTCAAAGAGGAGGGAGTCGACGGCGCGCTCGACCCGCTCAAGCTGACGCGGCGCAAGGTCGACCAGACGCCGGTGCGTTGTCCCGATCTCAAAGCGGCCGAGGAGATGATTCAGGTCATCGACGAAGCACGAAGGGACGGCGACTCTGTCGGCGGCATCATTGAAACGGTGGTGAGGAACGTTCCGCCGGGACTCGGAGAGCCCGTCTTTGACCGTCTCGAAGCCGACCTCGCCAAAGCGATGCTCAGTTTGCCCGCCACGAAAGGGTTCGAGATCGGGTCCGGTTTCGAAGGGACCCGGCTGCGCGGCTCTGAGCACAATGACCCCTACATCCGCCGTCGCGGGCGCATTGGAACGAAGACGAATTTCTCCGGCGGCGTCCAGGGAGGCATCTCCAACGGCGAGCCGATTCACTTCCGCGTGGCCTTCAAGCCGACGGCGACCATTCGGAAACCGCAGCAGACGGTCGATGACACAGGAAAGCGGCGGACGTTGGAGGCGCGGGGAAGACACGATCCCTGTGTGCTACCCCGGGCCGTGCCCCTGGTCGAGGCCATGACCGCGCTGGTTCTGGTCGACCATTGGCTTCGGCAGACTTCTCGGGAAGAGGCGGTACGGAGAATCGAGGGCGATCGAGCGTGAGTTCTGGCAACCGGCGGAAGAGTAGCGCGGGCTCGACGGTCACCTCTCGGGGCCGCAATTGTTGGAACCGTCCGCGCACTTGTCCCCGCGCCCAAGCCCAAGCCCAAGCCGGAGCCCAAGCCGGAGCCCAAGCTGGAGCCCGAGCCCGCGCCCGAGCCCGGTCGCGGGTCGCTTCAATCGGCCTTTGGGCCTGCCTCATTGGGCTCGTCCTCACAGTTGGAACCGGATGTCAGCGCGAATCGCGACTGCCCGAGACCGACGTGGGCAGGGCCAACGCACTTCCGGACCCGGGCCCGGTCCTTCGCGTCGTCGTTCCCGTAGCACCCTCCCTTCGTCCCGATGAAGGGCCGAAACCGTTCCAGATCGACCTCTGGCGCTACGCCTATGCGTCCCTGTTGCGTCCCGGAAGAACGGACGGTGCTCCGGACCTGGCCCGCGCCTGCCTTTGGGACGAAGACTCACGAACCCTGGTCTGCAGCCTCAACGACGCCCGTCGCTGGAGCGACGGAAAGCCGATCCGCGCGGAGTCGGTCAAAGCCGGCTACCGCTTCCTGGAAGACCGCGGGCTCTTGCCCCTGCGGCCCGGCCCGCACCGTGGCAACTCCGTGATGGCCGACGGTGTGACCTCTGCGTTTCGGCGCGCCAACCGCGCGCTCATGAACGTCGACGTGACCGATTCCACGACCGTTGTTCTCGAGTTCGCTCCGCGCGTTCCGGAGTGGCTGGCCCGCGAAACGGCCATGCTGCCGCTTTACTCGCAGGTGGAGATCGATCGATTGACGGGACGCTTTCAGCCGGAGCCGGGTGTGCCTCCGCCGCAATTGCCGACCGCGGCCTCCTACCGCCGGTCAGACGACGGTACGACCAGCCTGCGACGAAGCACGGAGGCCGATCCTTCCCAGGTGCCGGTTCGGGCCGTTCAGTCGCTGGTGTTTCCCGGCCCCGAAGGCCGGGTCGAAAGAGTCATCTCCGGGCACGCGGATGTGGCCGTGGATGTCGAAGTCTCGGTCCTGGAAAACCTGGTCCGGCCGGGTCAATCCGTACGCATCCACGACGCCGGCCCCGCTTCGGTCGAGCTGCTGCTGTGGAACGTTCGGGACAAGAGCACGAACGTGGACTTTCGGGCCGCGGTCGGCCTGGCCATCGACCGATCCCGGTTGGCGGAGACCTTCCGGGTCGGAGAGATTTCGGCAGGCCACGCCGGTGTCGGATTCGTCGAGTCGACCTCACTCGGAGCTTCGGGCGATGAGGGCGGTGCTTCCTCGGAACGTGGCTCCGGGTCGGAAGGGGGCGCCTCCTGGGACCGCGGTTCCGGGCCGGGCGCCGTTGCGAACTCGGCTCGCCCACTCGAAGCGGCCAGACGACTCGGTTTCACGGAGCCTCCCGTTCCCGGAACGCCTCCGTGGCGAACCATCGACCTCATCTATGACCGCAGAAACCCCGGTCGGGAGCGCATGGCAACGTTCCTGGCCGAGGATTTGGCGCATCTCGGAATCCGTCTGCGCCCGCTTCCCCTGGACGGCCCGGAGGTCTGGGAGCGCTTTCTCGAGGGACGCTTTCAAGCCGTTCTTCTGGGATTCCGGCCACCGCCCTCCGGAGACGTCTCCAGTCTTTGGGCAAGCTGGGGTGCGTACAACGGGATGGGCTATTCCAGCTCCGTCGTCGACTCGTTGTACGGGGAGTTCTTCGCCGCTCCGGAGTCCGATCGGGATCGTTTGGCTCGTCTGATCGAGTCTCAGGTCGAACGCGATGCACCCGCCAACTTTCTTCTCCGGCGCAACCGGCTCGATCTCGTTCATACGCGGGTCCGCGGCTATGCGCCAGCGCCCGGCCTCCCCTTGGGAGATCTGAGTTCCATTTCCTTCGAGATGCCGCCCGTCCCGTAGCGGCACGGCCTTGATGTCGCCGCACGCGGAGCCGCCCTCTTGCCATCCCCGCCACCTCGGGCGACAATGGTAGTTCAACGTTTTCAAGGAGTGTGCATGAGCTACGTCAAGCAGGTTGCTGAAGAGAACGCCTCGGGCGCCATTCGCCGGGTCTACGACGCCGCTCGGGCCCGCGACGGTGAAGTTTCGGAACTCGTGCAGGCGACCAGCGTCGACGCCAAGTCGACCCAGGCCTTCCAAAACCTGGAAACGAACCTCATGAAGGGCAAGGTTCCGTTGGGGGAGAACGGCCCCGAGCGCCGGGCCCTCGTCGGGATCGTGGTCGGCAACGCGAACGTTTCCTATTACTGCACGCACGCCTATGCCAAAGAGTACGCCGATGAGACCGGCAACAAGAAGCTGGCCGAGCAACTGACGCTCGATTACCGGAAGGCTCCGCTCGAAGATGCGGACATGGCCCTTTGCAACTACGCCGTCAAGTTGACGCTGACGCCCGGTGACATGACCGAGGAAGACCTCGAGAAGATGAGGGAGACCGGCCACAACGACGACGCCATCGTCGCGGCGACGCAGATCGTGGCCTACGTCAACTACACGAGTCGGATTGCCAACGCCCTCGGCGTCGAGCCCGAGGTCTGGATGATGGCCGAGCCGGAAGACTGGATGAAGCGTCGGGCGAAGAGCTTTCTGAAGAAGTAGGTGTTCCTGCAGAAGTAAGAGTCCCAGCAGGGGTCAGAGTTCCAGCAGACGTAAGTGCCTGCCCAGTGATCGAGGCCTCCACGTCTATCAGGCCTTCGACCGGTCCCGTGTAGAGCACCTTCCCACCCGCGTCCCCACCCCCGGGACCGAGATCGATCACCCAATCGGACTCCCGAATAAAGTCGAGTTGGTGCTCGACGACGATCACTCCGTTGCCGAACTCGACCAACTGACGCAACGCAGCGAGAAGCTTCCGGATGTCCTGCGGATGCAAGCCCGAGGTCGGCTCGTCGAACAGAAAGATCTTTCGTTCCCGGCTCGAACCTTCCGCGATCAAAGACGCGAGGCGAAGCCTTTGTGCTTCTCCGCCGCTCAGGGTCGAAGTGTTCTGGCCGAGCCGTAGGTAGTCGAGTCCGACGCGAATGAGCGGTTCCAGTCGCCGATGGGCTTCCTTTTCCTGGGAGAAGAACTCCAGAGCTTCCGTCACGGTCAGGTCGAGGATCTGAAGGATCGACTTACCGCGCAGAGTCACTTCGAGCACGTCCTCGCGGAAACGCTTTCCCTTGCAGACTTCGCATGTCACTTCGACATCGGCCATGAAATGCATTTCGAGAACGACGGTGCCGAGGCCCTTGCACGTTTCGCAGCGTCCGCCTTCCACGTTGAACGAGAAGTCGCCGGGACGAAGTCCGTGCTCCTTTGCTTTCGGAGTGGCCGCCAGACGTTTCCGAATGAGGGCAAGGAGGCCCGAGTAGCTGACCAAAGTGGAACGGGTCGAGCGTCCGAGCGGGTTTTGGGAAACGAGAAGGATCTCTTCGAACGCGTCGAGACCTTCGATCTCGCGGCACTGGCCGAGATCCTCGACAGACTTGCCGAAGTGACGAAGGCCGTTCCGGTAGAGCACATCATCGACCAGTGTCGACTTCCCGGATCCGGAGACTCCCGTGATGACGACGAGTCGGTCCATCGGGATCTCGACGGTCTCAGCGTGCAGGTTGTGCTGGCGAACGTCGTGCAGTCTCAGCAAACATTTCGGTGTTGAGTCGGCAAGGAGCATCGTGTGACCCGCTGTACTCGTCGCTTGAAAGAAGTGCGGATGCTCGCTGGCAAAGTCTTCCGGATCGCCCTCGAAGAGAACCTCACCGCCTCGTTCTCCGCCCGAAGGTCCCAGAACGATCAGGTGATCGGCGCCCAATGCGATCTCGGGGTCGTGCTCGACGACGACCGCCGTGTTTCCTTCGTTGCAGAGAGACCGCAGAATCTCGAGCATCCGCCGGGTGTCCGCAGCGTGCAGTCCCACCGTCGGTTCGTCCAAGACGTACAACGTCTGGGTGAGAGACGTCCCCAACGCGGAGGCCAGTCGAATGCGCTGCGTTTCTCCTCCCGACAAAGTCCGCGCCGTTCGGGCGGGGGAGAGGTACTGCAGCCCGACTTCCTGCAGATAGCGCAATCGCTCACCGATTTCTTCGAGAACGAGTTGAACGCGCGGCAGGCGAGCTTCAGAAAACAGCTCGGGTTGCAGGAACGTTTCCAGCTCTCCGACGGAGAGGTGTTCGACTTCCGAAAGATTCCTGCCTCCCAGAGTAACGGACCGGGCCGAGGGGTGAAGTCGCGTGCCTTCACAGTCAGGACAGGTTTCATATCCACGGTAGCGGGCCAGCATGATTCGAACGTAGGCGCGGTATCGCTTGCGCTCGAGGCGTTCGAACAGCGCCTCGACGCCGCCGAACCCGTGCCCGCCGGAGAAGACCCACTCCTGCGCGGTCGACGGAAGCTCGTGGAACGGCGTGTCGAGATCGACCTCCGCGTCCGCGGCCGCGAGAAGCATACGGCGCCGATAGCCGGAGCCGGTTTTCGTTTCGAACGGCGCGACCGCGCCTTCACGCAGGGTGAGGCTAACATCGGGAACGACTTTGTTCCGGTCGATGGTGATGATGCGCCCGAAGCCGTTGCAGGTCGGACAGGCCCCGAGAGGTGAGTTGGGAGAGAAGAGCTGGGGGCGAAGCGGTCGGCTCCGAACTCCACAACTCGGACACGACAGTCCCTCGACCAACGTGGTCACGGGCTCGGTCTCACCCAGGCGAAAGACGGAAGTTCGGCCGGCGCCGAGGCGCCACGCGGCCTCGATCGACTCGAGGGCGCGGCCCCGTTTCAGTTTCTCCGGAACAAACCGGTCGATGACGATGCGGACGCGGCCGGTCTTGTAGGGTGGACTCCAGTCGTGGACTTCGCCGCCGTCGTAGACTCTCGCGTATCCCTGTTCCTGATAACCGAGGGCGACCGCTGCTGCCATTCCGCCACTCTCCGGCTCCGGCGAGTGACGTGCGACCTTGGCCGCGAGGGTCGTCCGGGCGAGCTTCGCGTCCGTTCGGTTCGCTCCCTTCGTTGCCTTCGATCCCTTCGTTCCTTTCGATCCCTTCGTTCCCTTCCTTCCTTTGGCTTTGCTTGAGCGGGATCGCGTTTCTTGTTGGGAAGTCTGACCCGAATCGGATTCAGACGTGTCGTTGCGACCCGGCAGACGCACTTCAGCCACCAGAACGTATCGGTCTCCGGCGGGCAGGTCTCGCAGGGCCTGGGCCGCGCTTTCCGCCGTTTGCAGAACCAACTCGGTTCCGTCCTCGGCGCAGTGCGGCGTTCCACCGTGGGCGAAGAGTAGGTGCAGTAGATCGGAGAGTTCCGTGATCGAACCCACCGTCGACCGGGCGTTGCGAATCGAGACCTGCTGCTTCAGTGCGACGGGCGGTTGGATTTCGCCGATGTGATCGACGTCAGGGCGGTCCAACCGTTGGAGAAACTGTCGCGCGTAGGTGGAGAGACAGTCGACGAAGCGCCGCTGCCCCTCTGCGTAGAGGACGTCGAAGGCCAGGCTCGACTTGCCGGACCCGGAGACTCCGGTCACCGCCGTGAGCTTGCCGAACGGGATCCGACAGGTGATTCCCTTGAGGTTGTGAGTACGGGCTCCCTCGATGAGACAGGCAGGAGCCTTGCGTTTGGCCAAGTGTTCGATCTCCCTGCGGACGGACGCCGGAGCGTACCAGAAAGAGGCCGGGTGCCGCGGGTCTCGAATCCCCGCTAGAATCTGGAGATGATGAATCCGGAAGCGAAGAACCGAAGATGATGACCCGGCGACCATTGACCCGGCCACCATTGACCCGACGAAGCCCCCGCCTCTACAGGCTTTCGCTTCGGGCGAAGCTCCCCATGTTTCTGTTGATCGCCTGCGCATCGACGGCCCTCACCGGTACGGCCATCGAACGTCATGTCGACGAGAACGATGACGGACGTCGGGACACCGTCGCAGATTTCTATGAGTACGACACCGACGGGGACGGAACGGCGGACCGAATCGTCGACTGGGTCGACGTCGACGAAGACGGCGAGGCGGATCGGCAGCTTATCCTGTCTCTCCCCGGCGGGCAGCCCGGTCCGAGATCCTTCGGCTTCCTCATCGAAGAGATGAAGCCAGGCCCGGCCACCACAGCAGCCGGTGCCAGGCGGACGTTTTGGCCGGTCCTGGACGGCGTCTACATACAGCCGCGGGACCAGTTTCATTGCGACTTCCACGGTGATCTGTTCTTCACCTACATGAAGTACGACTCGCGGGAGGCAAAGTGGGTCGTCCAGGAAGAAAACCCCTACTGCTTCTACGACCCGGACGGGGACGGTCTCAGTGAGGAGTCACTTCGGTTCGCGGGACTGGGGCCCTCCATCTCGTCGATTCGCTGGAGCTTCGACTGTGACAACGACGGGTCGCTGGATCGTGGGAAGGCTTCCGCGAGCCCCACCCACGCCGGCGAACGGTCAAACGACCGCGTGACCGACCGCGCGAATGACCGCGCTGCTGATCGCGAGGGCGACCGTGCGAACACCCGGGTCGACGACCATGCCACCGACCGTGTCGACTATTCGGGTACGTACGACTATGACCTTTCCCTCACCGCCACAGGACGTGCGCGCGTTCCCGCGGCGCTGTCCCGAACCATTCCGGTGCGCGGAGAAGATGTGATCACTCTCCTCGATTGGAGTCACGCGCGGGACTACGCGAAGAAAGCCGTCATGCTTCGGTCGCTCCTCGCCTTTGATGAAAACGACCGCAACGTCGACGTCAAGAATCCGGAAACAGGGGAGCGTTGGGAGGGAGTCATCGCCAAAGTGCCGCCCGGATTCAGCCAGATAGGGAATCCGAACTGCGGGACCGCGAACAAGCGGTACGAACTTCGAAACGTCCCTTCCCATTTTCTGGAGATCTACTTCAGTCCCGTCGACGGCCGCATTCATCTGAAGGGCGCCGGAGAAGGCTGGATCGAGATCGACCGCGACGATGACGGCACCATCGACGCTCGCCTGGAAATGCAGGACCGCAGCGGTGACGGAACCTTCGACACCTGGTTCTGGGACGGCGACAAGGACGGCGTCTACGAACACGCCTACCGAAAGCCGGAGGGCCCGGAGTGGGATCCGATTCCCGTTGCCATCGACTTCCACGAACTTCATCGGTATGACTCACTCATTCGTGAGAGGACGGGGCTCGAGCAGGGTGAGCGGTTTCGTGCCGAGGTCGAACTGTGGTCGGCGCTGGGACGTTTCGTTCCGATCGACAGCTTGAAGACGGCCGGGGCCGTCCAGGATTGAGTGACAGACTGTGAACCAGAACGCGCGAGTGAGTCCGTCCACGCCTCCTCCAAAAGGGTTCCGCGGCATGTTGCGCGTCATCGGGCCCGGTTTGGTCGTCGCGGCCACGGGCGTCGGCGCGGGCGACATGGTTTCGGCCGGAAAAGCGGGAGCGGCCTTCGGCTACGTCGTGCTTTGGGCGGTCGTCGTCGGCACTGTCCTGAAGTTCGTTCTTGCGGAAGGCATCGCCCGCTGGCAGTTGGTCACGGGTGAAGTCATCCTGGCCACGTGGGCGCGGCGGTTCGCCTGGCCGGTGCGAGCCTACTTCTTTCTTTATCTGCTCATTTGGACGCAGTTCGTCAGCGCGGCTCTCCTCGCCGGCGCCGGGTTGGCGGCGCACGCGTTGGTGCCGGGACTTTCGGTGGCGCAGTGGGGTGCACTGCACGGACTGCTTGCCGCCGCCTTCGTTTGGGCTCAGGGATACGGCGTCTTCGAACGTGCCATGCAGATCGCGATCGGGGTCATGTTCGTGGCCATCGTCGGAACGGCTCTGATCATCGGAGCGCCACCGGCGGAAGTTCTGCAAGGCGCGGTCATCCCCAGGGTGCCGGATGGATCCGTCGTCCTTCTGCTCGGAGTGGTCGGCGGAGTGGGCGGAACGCTGACGCTTCTCTCCTACAGCTACTGGATGGCTGAAAAGGGATGGCAGGGTCGGGAATGGCTTCGGGCCGCCCGCGTCGACCTGTCCGTGGGATACCTCTTCACGGGGATCTTCGGAATCGCACTCGTCGTTCTCGCTGCCCTGGAACTGCATCCGCGCGGAATAGAGATCACCGGAAGCAAAGGGATCCTGCAAATGGCCGGTGTGTTGGGAGAACGATTCGGACAAGCCGGACAGACCGTCTTCCTGGTCGGATTCTGGGCCGCTGTGGCCAGCTCCGCCCTCGGTGTGTGGCAGGGCGTTCCGTATCTCTTCGACCATTTCGTCCGCTTGCGTCGCGAAAGAGATACGCAGGCCGAGGCCGCCGGCGGATCGAGGCTGCCTGACTGGGAAGGCGTCCGGAAGGGCTGGCTCTACCGGGGATACGTCCTGTTCATGACCTTTCCTCCGATGATTCTGCTCTTCATGGATCGACCGGTATGGTTGGTCGTCCTCTACGCCGCGATCGGATCTCTCTTCATGCCCTTCCTTGCCGGAACTCTTCTCGTGCTCGGTAACGACAAGGCACTGGGTGACCACCGAAACGGATGGAAGACGAACCTTGCCCTTGTCGTCTGCCTTCTGCTCTTTGCCAGCCTCGCCGTCATCGAGATCCAGCGCCGCGTCTTTTGATCTCGAAGACGATGCCGTTTCGCGGCTCCAATTCCCCGAGGTCTGCTCCGGCAGACGGGCTGACCGGTTGAGCGCCGGATCCCGCCCGGTTCGCACCCAACCCGATGAGCAGTTGGATTCAGGTTCCGTCCATTGCTCCGCGTTTCTCCGGCTGGCAGAATGGCCGAACCTTTGCATCGGCTGACCCGAACCGAACGGAGACCCGCGAATGTCCGACCGCTACCCACCGAAAGATCACATCCGCGCCAAGGCGCACATCTCCTCGATGGAGGAGTACGAGCGCCTCTACCGGTTGAGCCTCGACGATCCCGAGGGCTTCTGGGCAGAGCAGGCCGAGACCCTCGACTGGTTCGTGGACTGGGATACGGTCGTCGAGATGGACTACAACGAGGTCGATTTCCACTGGTTCAACGGCGGCAAGATCAACGCCTGCCACAACTGTGTGGACCGGCACGTTGCGAAACGCGGCGATCAGGCCGCCATCATTTGGGCCAAGGACGAACCGGGTGAGTACGAGCACATCACGTATCTCCAGCTGCAACGTCAGGTCGGTCGCATGGCCAACGTCCTCAAGCGGCACGGAGTCCGCAAAGGAGACCGCGTCTGCATCTACATGCCGATGGTTCCGGAACTGGCCTACACCATGCTGGCCTGCGCGCGGATCGGAGCGATTCACTCCGTCGTCTTTGGTGGATTCAGTGCGGAGGCATTGCGCGATCGCATCATCGACGCCGGAGCGGAAGTTGTCGTAACCGCCAACCAGGGTTTGCGCGGCGGGAAGGTTCTGGACCTCAAGGAGACGGTCGACCAGGCGCTTCGGGAGACGGACATCGTTCATACGGTTCTCGTAGCGCATCGGACGCACGCGTCAACGCACATGGAGCCGGGTCGTGACTACTGGCTTCATGAAGAGATGGCCGCCCAGCGCGCGACTTGCCCGGTCGAGTGGATGGATGCAGAGGATCCTCTCTACATTCTCTACACGTCCGGTTCGACAGGAAAGCCCAAGGGCGTCATGCATACGACCGGCGGCTATCTGCTCTACACTTCGCTGACGCACCGGCTCGTCTTCGACTACCACGAAGGCGACATCTACGCATGTGTTGCCGACATCGGATGGGTCACCGGGCACAGCTACATTCTGTACGGTCCGCTTGCCAACGGCGCGACGACTGTCATGTTTGAGTCGACTCCGCTCTACCCGGATCCGGGGCGTTACTGGCGACTGGTCGACGATCTCAAGGTCAACATTTTCTACACGGCTCCCACCGCCATTCGCGCCATCGCTCGCGAGGGCAATGAGTGGGTGGAAAAACATTCAAGGGAGTCGCTGCGCGTCCTGGGAACGGTAGGTGAGCCCATCAATCCTGAGATCTGGAAGTGGTACCACGACGTCGTCGGCTCGAAGCGTTGTGCCGTCGTCGATACCTGGTGGCAAACGGAAACCGGCGGCATCCTCATCACACCGCTGCCCGGAGTCACCGATGCGAAGCCCGGCTCCGCGACGTTGCCCTTCTTCGGAGTGAAACCGACACTGATGGACGCGGAAGGCGGAGTCATCGAAGGGAACGACGTCTCGGGCAACCTTTGTTTGGAACAGTCGTGGCCGGGTCAGGCCCGAACTATTTACGGTGACCATGGGCGCTTCCGGGAGACCTACTTCACGACCTATCCGGGGCGCTACTTCACCGGTGACGGTTGTCGCCGCGACGAAGACGGTTACTACTGGATCACCGGTCGCGTCGATGACGTCATCAACGTCAGCGGTCACCGGATGGGAACGGCGGAAGTCGAGTCCGCTCTGGTCGCCCACGAGTTCGTCGCCGAGGCCGCGGTGGTCGGGTTCCCTCACGAGATCAAGGGACAGGGGATTTTCGCCTACGTCATTCCCAATGCTCACGTGAAGGAAGAGCCTGAGGAAGCCGTCATCGAGGCGCTCAAGAAGCAGGTGCGCGAAGTCATCGGCCCGATTGCGACTCCCGACCAGATCCTCATCTCACCCGGTCTGCCAAAGACCCGAAGCGGAAAGATCATGAGGCGAATTCTTCGCAAGGTCGCGGCCGGGGAATACGAAGGCTTGGGTGATGTCTCGACGCTGGGCGAGCCGGCAGTCGTCGAGACTCTCATCGAGAAACACGAACGGATGATGAAGAAGAAGTAGGCCCGAGCCTCGGCGCAGGCCGCTTCTCTTCTGGATTCACTGGACCCGGGTCACTTTGGCCGTAGCCGTCCGTCCCTCCGTTCGAACCTGATAGAAATAGACGCCGGGCGGCGTGCGTTCTCCGAACTGGTTCCGTCCGTCCCAGGCCAGACTCCATTCTCCGGCGTCACGGGTTTCGGTTGCATACTTCCGAACGAGGCGTCCTCCCGCGTCGTAGATGGAGATTCCGACGGCACTGGGCGCGTCCAGTTGAAAGCGAAGCACCGACTGATCCTGGAACGGGTTCGGGGCCGCCGACCACGAGACGAGCGGACTCGCGCCCGGTTCGTCGGTCCGCGGGCCGCCCTCCGGAGCGTCCACCGTGATTCCCGGCTCGTGCGAGACCAGCACGTACTCGCCGCCTTCGGCGTGCCAATCGATGTTCAGTTCGACGACATCGTGCATCGTCCGCGGGTCGCGCTCCACAGCCGCCTGGAACAACGGATCCGACGTCACGATCGCCGGCGCGTCGACGTCGTAGTGGTAGACCTCTTTCACTTCCAGCATCAAGGGATCGGAGTCGCCATCGAAGTTCTCGATGGTCCACTGGAACGAGTCCATCGCTCCATCTGCGGCCGGGATGATGGTGGTCCCGTTCGGGCCGAGATCGACGAACCTGTTGAAGAACGGAGTAACGATCCGGATCTTTGTCACCCGGTCACTGCGGTTGGTTACCAGCATCTCTCCGTGGGACTCAAACGGAACGATTTCGAAGGGAACGGAGTCGTTCTGATCGAGTTCCAACTCGGAACTGCGACTGACCGTGACGGTGGCATCGAGCGGGGCCACGTCCAGGTTGGCCTGGAAGAGATCGAACTGCACCGCGGAGAGGTCGGATGGATGGGCCGAGAAGCGATAGGCGCGTCCCAACTGTGGCCGGATCGCTTCACGGACCGACAGATACTCGTAGTACCAGGGCTCGTACTGTTGGAACCCACCGCAGGCATTGAGAGCGATGTTGATGTAGTTGTTGAGTTCGGTGCCCCAGGGCGAGTTCGTGAGAAGGTCGAACGCCGTGAAAACTGCATTCCCGAAAGGTCCGGCGGCTGCCATGCAGAACGTCGTGCCCGCCGCAGGAGTCCAGCCGCCCTTGACTCCCAAACCGTTGATGTTGGGATTGTCGAGGATCCACTTCTGGAAGCTGTCGAACTGGTGCATGAGAAGCCCATCGGGCTGCCAACGCTGCGCGGTGCAGGTCGGAGTGGTTGCGATCTCCCGGAACAGTTCGTTCTGCAGAGCGGCGCGGGTCAGAATGGCCATGTCGTAGGCCGTTGAGTAGTGGTCTCCCAGGTCGTAACCGACCGCTTCCTGCTCGAAACCATTCGCGTTGTTGAAGCGCGTATCGTACATGCCCAGCTCGATCGCTCGGGTGTTCATCGCCGCGATGAAGGAAGGGATGGACTTCCACGGCCCCTGGGCGCCGTGCAGCATGTCACCGATCGCATGTGCTCCGTCGTTGGCGGAGATGTGAAGAGTTAGATAGATCAGGTCGCGAAGCGTGAGCCGCTCGTCTTCGATGAGATTTGCGGTGGATCCGCCGATGTCCGTCTCGACCCAATCGGGAACGGTATAGGTGGCGTCGAGTGAGACGTAGTCGGGATGGTTGGTCGGCAATTGGGTGCGTTCGCAGGCCAGCAGCACCGTCATGATCTTGGTCGTGCTCGCAATGAAGACCTGGTCGAAGGGCTTCTGGGTGAAGACGAGTTCCCCGGTGCAGTTCATGGCGCATGCGGTTTTGTGCGTATGGAAATAGGACTGCCGCCATGGGGCAAGCACGTGGACGGATCCCGCATTGGCGTCTTCTCCCGGAGAGCCGACGACCAACGTTCCTTCTTCGGCATCGTCGAACTCTCCGCCGAGGGAAACAGCCTCGGCGAAGCGGTCACCGGTTTCGTTGAAGTCCCCGATGATGCCCTGGTTGTATCCGTACCATCCGTGACCTCCGAATCCGGACGGACCGCCCAATGAGACGTGGACGACTCCGGAAGAGTTGTTCGGGAAGTCCTCACCCGGTGCGCCGATCGCCAGGTCGTGCCAGGTGTCGTTGAGGAAGCGGCCGGTCGCAAGTGAGAACCCGAACTCGTCGTGGTGTTCGGGCGTATCTCCGAAGTCCGACTGGGTCAGCGCATACCCCGAACCTGCCGGAGGGCCGCCGGCTTGCCCGGTCGCGATGACGATTCGTCCGGCCCATTCGGCCGAACCGATCGTTCGCTTGGGTTCGCCGACGATGAGAATGTCGTAGCCCGGAACGGGCGCTACCGCGACGGCATGACCGAATGCCGCGCGACCGGAAAGTGCGCCCGCCAGGTTGTTGTAGCGCGTGATGCCCTGGTTGTGATCGATGCCGGCCGGTGTGCCCGGGATGATGTGAACCGCTCCCGCGTTGAGATAGGAAGTGGTGGCATGCCGTCCGGGCGAGCCGACGATGAGATCCGGGTTCGAGTCCCCGATGATGTTCCCCGTGGCTAGCGAGAACGCGAACTGGTCGCTGTTCTGGTAGTCCAGCCCCAGGTCTTCGGCGGACGTCTCCGTCACCGTGCCGAAAGGTCCGGTGTTCACGCCGTACGAAACGAAGACCGACCCCGCGGTCACGCCGCGGCCGGAAGCTCCCATTGCGATGTCCGGATAGCCGTCGTTGTTGAAGTCGTCGATGGCGAGAGAAGCGCCGAAGTACTCGTTGGTGACGGATGTTCCGCCGATATTTTCCTGGCCGAATCCGAACCAGGCCGTCAAACCGGTCGGTCCACCGTAGAAACCGTAGACGCGACCGGCATTCGTGACCCCACCCACGATTTCTCCCGGAACGCCGATGAGGAGGTCGGAGTATCCGTCGCCGTTCAGGTCGGCGGCAGCGAGAGCGTGTCCCAATCTCGACCCGTCATTCAAAGGCACCCCGAAGATCCCCGGTAGGATGAGAGCCGCAGCTACGTGGGTCAGCCCGTGCTCCGAGCCGTAGTTGATGGTGACCGCGCCGGTTTCCGTGTGGTTCTGGCTGTCCTCATCCGGACTTCCCACCGCGAGGTCTTCGTAGCCGTCGCCGTTGAAGTCGCCGTAGGCCAGGGCCGCGCCAAACCGGTCTCCCGACTCGCGGAATCCGTGGGACTCCCGGCCCTGACGAATGATCGAGAGGTGCGCTTCGGCGATCGAGCTTTGTAGCAAGAGGACCGCCATGGCCGCGAGCAGCCAGTGGGTTCGTGGTGAGGTCCGGAGCATTTCGACGTCTCCTCGGCGTGAAGTGGGATGTCTGGGGAGCCAAGGGGAACGACCACGCGAAAATCGTCAGGCCGAACCCGGGCCCCTGTCTGTCCCTGCAACGACGGGAAGCCGAAAGAGTGCACAACGAAGAGTGACCGAACATATGTTTGCGAGTGATGTCGCAGCTTGCGCCGATACCACGCGACGAATGGGAGGGAAGATCACGGTTCGGGGTTCGGTCTAGAACGGAACGATCGCCCCTCCCTGCAGCTGAATCCCTGCGGCCCCGCTCGCCGAATCGACGACAAAGTTTCCGAAGGCGGCCCCGTTGCGAAGGATTGTCCCCGAGCCTTTGTAGATCCGGTCGATGCGGTTGCTGTCCACCCAGCCGTAGCTCAGCCCGGAGAAGCTGAAGGAGACGCTCCCATTCGTTCCCTGGTTGCGGACGGAATTCGTCTCGTTGCTGGTCGAGCTGCTTCCGCTGGTTTGGAACTCGTACGACTGGTCCTGTGCGATCGTCACCGAAGTCGTACCGGACGTCAGTGTGCCGGAGAACGAGTAGTTGTCCGATGTTAGCGAGTACCCTTCACCACCGGTGTCGATGAAGAAGGACTCCTGCCCCTGGATCTGCCCGTTGACTTCCCAGGTTCGGCCGTCGAGTAAGACGGCGCCTTGCACGATTTGGTCAACGTTGTTGGTAGTGCTGTCCTTCGGAAAGCGTGCGCTCACCACGCCGAGTGCGACGTTGGGTCCTTCGATCGTGTACTGCGCGCCGTGGGCGCGATCGATGGACCGCCAGTCTTCACAGTCGATACTCGACTCGTCCGTTTCCAGGGAAGTCACGCGAACGTCGTAGGAGACGCTGTTCAGAGTGACCACGAGCCGATCGTTCGGCGTATTCGAATACTCGAACTGTCCGGAGCCGGGTGGGTTTTCGGTTACCGATCCTGTGACGGTGGCCTGACCCGTGGTGCAGCTGGCAAAGAGCACGGCTTGGAAGACGAACTGGTTGACCTCTCCAATCGTGCTCTGCAGGTTGAATCCCGCCAGGTATGTCCCGATCAGTAGTTCAAGTTCGTCCGCGGGAATCGGCCCACCGCCGCCGGTGATGGTCACGACCGCTTCGCCGAAGGCCGATGGATCTGCCGCGCTGGTGGCGCGGACACGGACCTGACTTGGATTGGGAACGGAGTTGGGTGCGGTGTAGAGGCCGCCGCTCGTGACGGTTCCGTTCGTGGCTCCGCCGGTCACCGTCCAGTTGACTGTCGTGTTTGCTGTCCCGGAAACGGAGGCACTCAGTTGCAGTGTCGCGCCGACCTCCACGCTTCCGGTCGGCGGAGTGACCGATACGGTGATTTGGCCGCCGCCGCCTCGATCGAAAAGAACCGTTGCGGTTCCGGTTGCGCCTCCATCGGCGACGCTCGTGGCCCGAATCGTTGCCGAGTTGTTGCTCGGCAGGGTTGCGGGCGCCGTGTAGAGGCCGGACGATGTGATGGTTCCGTTGGTTGCGCCGCCGTCGACCGCCCAGTTCACGCTTTGGTTGTCCGCGCCGATGACCTGAGCTGAGAAATTCTGAGTCGCTCCTGCGCCCAGTTGCACGGATGCCGGAACGATGACCACGGCCACGCCACCGCCCTCGTTGCTGACGATGACGGTTGCTGTGTCCTCCGCAGTCTGATCTCCATTCGTGGCGACCGCCTTCAAGGTCTTTTGCCCATTCGGGACCGTGCTCGAGTTCCATTCCAGGAAGTAGGGCGAATCGGTTTTCGTCCCGATGAGCGCGTCATCGATGTAGAAACTGACGCTGGCCGCGGCGGCGCGGCTTTGGGTCGGCCACGCGGAGGAGGCTGGGCGATCTCCGGCCACAGTGGCGCGGACTCCAACGGCGGTCCCGGTGACGGTGCTGCCGTCGAGGGGCAAGGTCAGGCTCACGCTGAGGCCGATCGGGACCGTCGATCCGTCGTCGGAGTCGCTGCCGCATCCGATCGTCGTGACCAGACTGGCCACGGTGATGAGGGACAGGACGAAAAACGTCGAGTAGCGGGGGAGCAGTGATAGAAGCAAGAGACGACCTTTCCTTACAGATCAAAAAGCATCAGCCCGTTCACGAATCCGTTGGCTAGTGGTCGGGCCGCTGCAGTCCGCCACCCTCTCAAGGCGACAACGAGCGGCCGAGGGCGACAGCCTTATCGCTCTTCCTCCACAAAGGTTGCTCCGGAAGCGACGAGGGTAGCACGGGATCGAATTGCTCCGGCCCCGGGTCCGGCCTATTCTGCCTTCCGTGAACGAACTCTGGCCCGGCATGCCCTACACGACCTTCCGCGAGGCGGCGCTTTCCTGTTCCACGGAAGCCGAGTTTCGGAACTCGGACTACTTTCGGCAGCACGGGACGCGTCTCCGGGAGTTCCTGGAGACCCCCCAGGTTTTCTCGAACCCGAACCCGAACCCGAACCATGAGCCCGCCGAACCCGCGGCAGCTCACGGTCCCGCCGACCTCCCGCTTCGAGTCGTCCAGTGGAACATCGAGAAGGGCAAGGAGCTGGACCGAATCCGGGAACGGCTGACCCAGGAGCCGGACCTGGCCCGAGCGGACATCTACTGCCTGAACGAAGTCGACTGGGGAATGGCCCGGTCCGCCGGAAACGCGGACATCGCGCGGGAACTGGCCGAAGCCCTGGGATGCCACTGGGTCTACCTCCCTTGCTATCTGGAGTGCACCAAAGGGCCCCTGGAAGACGAGATGCAGGCCCCTGGGGACAACGAAAGAGGGCTCCACGGGCTGGCTATTCTCTCGCGCCACCCGATCCGTGACGCCCGGGGCGGCCCCCTTCCGCACTGCTGGGACTACTTCGACTACTTCGAGAAGCGCTTCGGCTACCGCCAGGTCCTCGCCGCCCGAATCGAGGTCGGGGGACGGGACATCGTGGTCGCAACGACCCACCTGGAGGTCCGGAACGTTCCGGCCTGCCGGGCTCGTCAAATGAAAGTCGCCGTCCAACATCTCTCCGCGGCGGCGAAAGATTGGGGAGTGGAGGCTGCCGTCCTCACCGGCGACTTCAACTCGAATTCCTTCCGGCGGGGAGGACTCTGGAACACGGTCCGGGAGTTCCTCCGCATCGTCACGACGCCGGAACACGCCCTCGACGCCGAACTTCGGGCTCCATTCGACCGGGAACCTCTGTTCCGGGAACTGCAGTCGGCCGGCTTCCAGTTTCGGGAGCTGACCGACGGAGAGGCCACGGCCGAGCAGCTCCTGGGGTCGGCCGAGGATCTGGAGATTCTCCCGAAGTGGCTGGCGGACTGGGTCTCCCGGAGGTTCGGGCTCGGGTCCCGGATCATCCATATGCGCCTCGATTGGATCACGGCGCGAAATCTTCGGGCGGTTGTGGAGTCCAAGACCGTAGCTCGGGGTAGAGACCCACAACATCCGGCGTCGGATCACGATGTGGTCTTTTGTGACCTTACGTTCTGACCGCCGGCTGGAATCCGGTCACACCTGGCGAGGCGGGCCGGTAGCCCCAATGGGAGCCAGCAGATATACTCTCGAATTCCAGAAGGGCGGGGGGAGTCCGGGAAACCGACCGGGGTAAACTCCACAAGCAACTCTTTGCGTTCTGCGTTCCACTCAGGAGAAGTGTTCACGATGCGATCAGCCGTAGCCCCTCGTTCATGGATTTGGATCCTGTCCGCCTGCCTGGCCCTGGTTGCCGGAATCCAATCGGTGTGGGCCGCCCCGGGGGACGACCCCTTCGGTGCGATGGACGACACGCCGACCTCGGTGGATGTCCCGGTCGTGACGGTCCTCTCCCATGATGCTCTGAAGCCGGGGGAGACCGGGCACCTCGCAGTGGTCTACGCCGTTCCGCCCCAGTCCCACATCCAGCTCAATGACTTCTTCTACGTCGAGTTGGCCGAGGGCGCGCCTGCGACGCTGGGTAAGCCGATTCATCCGGCGACCATCGAGTTCATGGACGAGCCGGTCTTCATGGGCGAGACCAAGGTCTTCGTCCCGATCACGCTGAACAAGGACGCACCGTCCGGTCCGATCGAACTCGAGGTCAAGGCGGGCTACCAGGCCTGTCTGGAAGAGCCGGTCTTCGTTTGCTACGCCCCGGACGAGAAGTCGAGCACGGTCCGTCTGGAATCCGGAGCCAACCGCGAAAGCTCCCAGAACAAAGCCATCTTCGCTTCGCTGGCGGCGGCCAAGGCCGCGGGAGGAAGTTCGGCCCACGGATCCGGCGACTCCGACGGTTCCGGCGGCGACGGTGAGGCCTGGTTGGACCAGGCCGAATCCAGTGAGGGGGATACCGACCTCGCCGGCCGTTTGGAGGCGGCGCTGGCCAAGGGATCGTTCCTGGCCTTCGTCCTCGTCTTTGTCGGTGGTTTCCTGACCAGCTTTACGCCCTGCGTCTACCCGATGATTCCCATCACGATCAGCTACATCGGCGGAAGCAGTAAGAGCAAGTTCGGCGGCTTCGTCCTCTCGCTCTTCTTCGTTCTGGGTATTGCCCTCATGTACTCGACGCTCGGGTTGATTGCCGCGATGACCGGCGGACTCTTCGGATCTGCGATGCAGTCCACTCCCGTGCTCGTGACGGTGGCGGCGGTCTTTGCCTTGATGGGGGCGTCGATGCTGGGTGCATTCGACCTCGCCCTGCCATCCAGCATGCAGACCAAGCTGCAGTCCGGTCCCCGAACGGGGCCGATCGGCGCGGTGCTCATGGGAATGGTCACGGGAATCGTGGCCTCTCCGTGCGTCGGGCCCGTGCTCGTCGTCCTTCTGACGTGGGTCGCGCAGAACAGTACACCCATCTACGGTTTCTTCCTGCTCTTCACTTTCGCCGTGGGGCTCGGGATGCTGTTCATCGTCATCGGGACCTTTGCCGGCGCGCTCAATGCGTTGCCGCAGGCCGGTGAGTGGATGGACACGGTCAAGCACGTCTTCGGAGTCATCCTTTTCGGGATGGCCATCTACTACCTGCGCTCCATCATCGGGCCGAACCTGACCTGGCTGCTGACGGGACTCCTCGTGCTTCTGACCGGAACGGTCTACGGGGCGTTCCGGCCCGTGCCTGAGGATGCCCCGATCAAACTACTCTTCCGAAAAGGACTCGGGATCGCGATGGTGTTGTGCGGAGGCTTCGCTCTGCTTCTCGGCTTTGCGGGAATGAGCGGGATCAACTTCGCCACTGCCGGAACCGGCGCGGTTGCAGGAGGCGGCGGTGGGGCAGCCGAAGCCCATGCCGGCCTCGACTGGGTCGTCAACGACGATGAGGCGGCTCTGGCCCAGGCCTTGTCAGAAGGCAAGCCGGTCGTCATCGACTTCTACGCCGACTGGTGCACTGCCTGCAAAGAGCTCGATCACAAGACGTGGGTCGACGATTCGGTCCGCGCCGAGGCCGAGCGCTTCGTGGCCATCAAGATGGACTTCACGGAGAAATCAGATTGGGCGCAGTCGAAGTATCAGGAGTACGGGGTTTCCGGACTCCCGACCGTCATCTTCCTCGACTCGAGCGGACAGGAGCAGGAGCGGTTCTTCGGTTTCCGGGACGCGAACTCCGTACTGAGTTCGATGCGCGACGTCGACTAATTCACGATCCGGAGTTTGTCCTACGAAACGACGAGGCCGGGAATGTTCGTCTCGACGAGACGGAACTTGAACCCGCCGCCTTCGCCCAAAAAGGGTGAGCTCTTCGACCCGCCAACCGCGAATCCGGTCGTTACGTCGTAGAGCCACTCGCCGCGCAGAGCTCCACCCACACCAAACGATGCTTCAATGGAGGCGACGCTCCGCCCGTGTTCCTGCCGAACTGCGGAGACCGGTGAACCGTAGACACGCTTCCCCTCCTTCAAACTCGACGGGGAGGCCCAGATCGGGCCGAAGGAAGCAACTTCGAGAGGAACGCCGGACTCTGTGTAGAGCTTGGAGTTTACCTTTTCGTCGTGTCCGGGCATTCCCACCGCCGATTCCTGACTTCCGTCATCCTCGGTAACGACGCCGACCGTGCGGTACTTACCGCTTCCGGCGTCTTCGAACGTGATGCGCACGCGGGTGTCACCGATTTCGTACGTCACGTAGCTACCATCGGTGATCGGCGCTCCGCCTCCGGAGCAGCCGGCGAGTGCGAGCAGAGCAAGACAGAAGGAACAGAACAGCAGTCGCATGGAATCTCCTCCGTGGGGGTGGGAATAGCCCGATTCTTTGTTCGTATCGGCGGGAAAGGACCGCATTCCAACGACGAAGTCGGGAAGGCGCATAGGACGAAGTCCAGGAGGGTCTTAGGGGAGAACGCGATGGAAGGCTCGGAATGTTTTGAAGCCCCGAATCCCGAACCCTCCGAATCCCGAATCCCCCGAAGTCTTCAGGAGGTCGGAGGCCCTATTCGGCGATCAGAAGTTTGACCGTCTCTTTCCAGGCACCCACTCGAAGTCGGACGAAGTAGGTTCCGGCCGGCAAGGACCGTCCGGAGTCGTCCGATCGATCCCAACTCCATTCGTGAAGTCCCGGAGACTGGGTCCCCGGAGCCCGCGTGCGCACCACGCGTCCCTGCACGTCACAAACCTGCAGCGTCACGCGGGAGGCTTCGGGTAGGCGGTACGAAATCGTCGCCAGACCTCGGACCGGGTTGGGCGCGGTAGAGAGATCGAACGGGGACGAAGGTCCTTCTTCCAAGATCGACACTTCGGTTGCGCTATCCAGCTCGTCGGCGCCCAGGTCGACGAACCCGTCCGATACGCGCGGGTCTCCATCGATATCCTCGGTTCCGATCACGGTCTCCGGCAAGGCTTCCCCCAAGTTCAGCGCCGGGGATCCTGGCTGAATGTGAAGGTCGCCTGCGGACGGATCCACCAACTGTGGGTCGTCCGTGGAAACGACTCCGGGAGTCGAGCCTTGATCACTTCCGAAGTAGAGCTGTGTCCCCCACACGTTCCCCGAATTCATTGCGCCGTCGATGGCGACGCGGCGCTTGCCTGATCGGGCCACGACGATGTTGTTCTTGTAGAGGTTGTCGATGTTGCGGCTTTGAAGAAGGATCTCCGCGCCCCAATTGTCCTCGGGACGATCGGACGTCGTGTTGCGGTAGAGCGTGTTGTTGACGACGGTGTTGTCCCTCGCTTCGCCGCCTCCCGGTCCGTTGCCGGAGCTGTATCCGCCGGTCGCGATCCCCAACACGTGGCAGTCGAGAACGAAGTTGTTGCGCACGGTGATCTGTTCGGTGGCCCGGCCGAAGTGTTCGCTGGCGAGCTCGATGCCCAGATTGTTTTGGCGGGATACGTTTCGTTCGAAGACGATGTTGGCGCCGCCGTCGACGTAGAAACCGGCCGCACTACGCTGCCCTTCGTAGACCGGGTTTACGATCGTGTCGATGGCGTAGGCCAGGTTTCCGACGACAAGTCCGTCCCGGGCGCGATCGACGTTGTCCCCGAAGTCTCCGGAGCATCCCCCACATTCCCCTTCATAGCCGATGAAGTCGAAGGCGATGTTGTCGCAGTCGTGAACGATGTTCTCCCGAAGTTCAAAGCCCCGGACATTGCCGTTCAGAACGAAGGCTTCGCTCCACATCAGGTTGCAATCGAAGACCTCGTTTCCCCGGAAAAGAAGTTCGTGAGCGGCGGCGGACGCGTCCGTCCCGAAGACACCGATTCCGTGCGCGCCACCGTCGCTGGGATTCAACTGACGAATGCCGTGAACCGTGTTGTCGAGGATCTCCAGGTGGTTCGAACGACCCTCGACATAGATTCCGACCGGCGTGTCGGAGGCGGAAGTCGTCGTGAAGTCTCGGATTTCGATAGCTGAGACCCGTACATACTCGGCATCCCGAATCGAGATGAGTCCTTCGCGTCCGTCGGGGGTGAGGACCTGTCCGTCGATCACGGGCGTTTCGCCGGGAAACGCCGTCAACGTGACGAAGCCGTCTGCCTCTGATCCCGAGTCTTCCGCGCCGTCGAAGGACACCTTTTCTGAGTAGATCCCGTCGCGGACGAAGATCGTGTCTCCGGGACCGACTTGGTCGATGGCGAACTGCAGCGTTTGCCAGGGCTCTTCTTGCGTTCCGGAATTCGAGTTGCTTCCGGAAACGCCGTCGACGTACACGTCTGCTGCCAAGGCAGAGCCGCCAACGCGAAGACTCGCTGGAAGCAAGAGGAGCCACGGGAGAATCCAGCTGAGGAATGAGCGTCGAATCCATTCGACGAGTAGAACAGGAGATGGGCCCGGGCGTGGACCGAGGCATGAACCGAGGCATGAACCGAAGCATGAACCGAAGCATGAACCGAAGCATGAACCGAAGCATGAACCGAAGCATGAACCGAGGCATGAACCGAGGCATGAACCGAAGCATGAACCGAGCCATAGACCAGAGATCCTGGACACGGGCATTCTAAGGGCGCTTCCGTTCCATCAGTTCGATGATCCAGTACGGTCGTCGAGAGCTAATCAGTTTGTTCATTCCATCCAGTGCAAACGACAGAGGGTTGTGACGGAACTCGGGAAACGTGGTCTGCCCGCACTGAGGGCAGATGTTGCCTCCCAGTCCCGACATCTCCGAGAAGCGCCGGGCTACGTTGTGCCGCATCCACAGCAGTGGCGCGCGATAGTCCCGAACCGGCGGTCCACAAACCTGGGACCAGCGCGTCTCGAAGTCCGGAAAGAGAGAGCCGAGCCGTTGCGAGTCGAAGCTCTGGAGGTGACCCGTGCGGTTGAAGCGGGAGCCGCAGGATGGACAACGCAGGTGGTTGCGAAGAAGGTTCTCCCGATGGGGAACGCCAATCAGCAACCAGCTGGATGACACCCGCGCGATCTCGTCCGCCATCGGGTTCAGGAGTTCATCCGGAATGTGTTCGAGAACCTCCAGGGAGGCGACGAGGTCGAACTCCCGACTGCGATGGGGAAGTTCGAGGGCGCTGGATTGAAACGCATGGGGAGGACCGGTCAGCAACCCTTCGATGCTGAGGTCTGTCGAGAAAACGCGCCGGCCGGTGGCTGCGACCGCTCTACCGAAGACACCGGGACCCGAGCCGACGTCGAGAACGGACGCCACATCCTCGGGAAGGTTGGAAATGAGAAGACGATTCCGCTCTTCCAAGTGCGGGTTGGATTCGTAGGTTTCATACACTTGCGCGTCATGAAAGCGCTGTACGGAAGCCTCTTCCCGACCGGCAGTTCTTTCTTTGGAGGTCACGAGCGGAAATCTACCACAGCCTCCAAACCAGGGCCGAGGTCAAAGGCCCCTTAGGGTTGCAAGACCAGGCTCAGAAGTGGCCGGGGACGGCCGAAGAATCCTTGTATGAACGAGTTTCTATGGGCAGTCATGGCGCAGCTACGCGGCTCCGGCGGAGGTCGATCGGCCCTGGTTCTCGGCCTTCTCACCATGGCATCGGTCGGATGCTCGGATCCCCGCCGTCAGACACAGACCGTAGTTGAGGTAGGGAAGAGCACCGTCGTCGTCCGCTACGAAGACGGAAGACTCGCGGAAGTTCTCAACGACATGGACTATGACCTCGCCCCGGACCAGGAGGTCAAAGTCGTGGAGAATTGCGACGGGCATCTGCACGTGGTTGCGGCCTACGCCCGAGAGTAGCGTCGTTGGACGTGCCGTCGGCGGCGTACGTCCCCGTTACGGGACGTACGCGTGACGGACGTTGTAGATTTCCTTCGTCGAAAGATCCTGAACGAAGCCGACGACTCCCATTCCGTCCTCATGCCACTCGGTGTCACCACTCAGGTCGAAGACGTACTCGAATTCGGCCCAGTCGCCGCGCTCGAGAAGTCCCAGATCAACGCACGTACCCGCGCTGTCGATGTTTCGGATGACCCGGTAGAACGGCTCATCCGCGTCATGGAGCCGGACATAGGTGATCAGGTTGTGCTTGTAGTTCATTCCGAAGACCTGAGTCTCCTCCGGATTCTCGACCGCCTCGAGAACGACTACACGGAGGGTCGCACGGACTTCCATTCCTTCGGTGTACTCCGGCTGGGACCAGTAGAGTGCGAAGTGGGGCCCGCCCTGATCGCCTGCGAGGAAGGGGTCGACCTCTCCCCGGATCTGATTACGGATTCGTTCGATATCGCCATCGCCGGCGCCGACGGTCCGGACGATGCCATTGATCATCCGAATCGGGTGCCCACCGTTGCGCGCTCCGTAAAAGATGTTCCGATTGAATGTGTCGTCATTGAAGAAAGGATCGGACTCACCGGCCCAAGGGTGGTGGACCTGAACCGTAACGGCGCCGGCGTCGACGCGCGCTTGATCCATCCTCCAAATGTCCTCCGCTGCTTCATCGACGGGCAGACAGTTCGGGCATTCGGTCGCCGTGAGGATCTCGACCAGGGCGCCGCGGGTCTGCTCTGCAGGACTCAGATCGAGAGTGACTCGCAGTACGTCGTCGGAGACTTCGATCGTTTGAGGGGCTTCTTCGATGAACCCTTCGTGTACCAACTGGACCTCATGCGTTCCCACGGGTACGCACTCGAGCGTTGCCGGCGTGACGAGGCCAGTGTCCTCGTCGTCCAGCCAGATGGCAGCGCCATCCACGTTCGATGTGACTTCGACACCGCCGTTGATCCCGACGATCCAGGCCACGTTGCGGTCTCCGCCGGCTTGGACATCGACCGTGACTTCGGCTGCCGGAGTGACCGAGGCACACTCCTTCTCGAACCGAAAGGTGCGGGGTCCTTCTTCCAGTTCGAAACGATAGTTCGGACTGGAGACGGACGCTTGCTCCAGCACCCCGTCGATGTAGATTTGCCCACCGTCGAAGGCTCCGGCAGTCAGCGCGCTTAGATTGACCGATACCGTACCCATTGTCGGGGGAGCGATATCGTCCTTGCAGCTCGTCGCTCCAAGAGTCCAAAGAACAGCGGCTCCGACGAGGAGGCAGCTTCTAAAACGTAGTGAGGAATTCAACTTTCACCCCCTGAAAAGGGTCGACCAGTTTACAGACGCCGCCCGAGCAAAGCTGCCCGCCTCGCAGCTGTCCGCCGGCGAGATTGAGCTGATGCCGATCGCCGACGGCGATGTTCCATTCACCCCAGACCCAGTTGTCGCGGTCTTCGCGCGGATTGTCCGACCACTCTACAGTTACGGCCCAGGACATGTTTGGTGACTTGTTTAGCGTAGCGGAAATCACATTGTCACGGTACTCGAGGGGAAAACGCGTGTTCTGCAGGCTCTTGTTCACTTCCTGAACTTCCTGCGTTTCGACCGTGAGGTCGACACTGAGGACATCGTTCAGGGGGTGGACGAGTGTTCCCGAGTAGGTGATCCGTTCGAAGAAGATGTCGTCGGACCCTTCCCGAATCGTCTCCTCCGTCTCGGCAGCTCGCAGCACCAGCTCTGAGTGACCGAACCATTGTTCGATTTCGCCATAGGCTTCCCAGGCGGGGAAGTTGCCCTTCCGCGCCACGGTCTCACCGTAACTGGCAGCGATACGAGTCTGATCCGTCACAGTGAGCAGCGCTTCGACGAGTCCGCCCTTTTCATCTGCAAAGCTGAGATTGGCGACGTGACTGCCTCGGTTGAGCAGGGTCGACGCGTGCGACCGAAATGCTGTCGGCGGGTTGATGTTCTCCGTGACGTAGCGAAGAAAGTCTTTGTACTCACCCAGCAACTGCAATTGGCCCAGGTACAGGCTCACGTTCGCGTACCCGCCGTGTCCCTGTGCGGGTTCCGATCCACCCTCCCGGAAGTTCCTGGCGTCGCGGACGACGTACTCCCCGTAGTAGTCGATGTACTCGGTCAGCGATCCGCCGGCGTGGCCTCCGTAGAGCCGGTCACCACCGGGGCGGCCGGTCAGTTCCGTTCCCAGCGAGTCCGACCAAACGCCCTCGAGCCCCACGGTCACGTTCTTGGGCAGGTAGAAGCTGGCCTGTGCGCCTTTCAGCGTCTGGAACTCGTCCCCAAGGGAGTTCGTTCCGGAGATGACTTCGAGGGTCACGCGGTCGTTGAGGTCCGCCGAGCCGTAGAAACCATCCAGGACATTGTCGAAGTCGACGGTCTGGTCTTCAAAGATGTTCAGGATCAGTCCGCGCCCGAAGGTGGCGTACACGTCACCGACGCGAGCCCGGAAATCATCGGTCTGTACTTCGAGCCAGCGCTTGCGAAGTCCCTGGACCTGCTCTCCGAAGTCGTTGGGATCCAAACGGCCCGGGTCGGAAGGGGAGTGACTGAGGAAGGTTCCGCCGAGCGTGAAGGCTCCGCGCGAGACGGTGACGTCGAGGCGGTCGTCGACGACCGTCTCTTCCACATCGTTGTCCCAATAGAACTCAAACTGGTTCGCCGCTTGGATGAACGTATCGTCGCCGAGACCCAACTGGGCCTCGGCGACGGTGGAAATGACAAGAGCTGTGGCGGCGAGAACGAGAGGGGTTTCTCGCCTCAATTCGAGCCTCCCTCACTCTCAATGCCGACGGCAGCCTTCTTCTCCGGAAGCAGAGCCACGATCTCCTGCTCGAGCTTCTTTTCGTCACCCGGACGGTACCCGATGTGAACGGAGTGGATCTTGCCGTCCTGACCGATGAGGTAGGAGGTCGGGTAGTTGCGGACGCTGTACTGGTTTCCGATCTCCCGCTTGGGATCGAGAATGACCGGGAACTCCCACTTGCGAGACTTGACGAGCGGCTTGACCTTGGAAACGGTCTTCTGATCATCGCTGGCCACCGTCAGCAGGGTGAAACCCTGAGCTTTGTACTTCTCGTGAATCTCAGCAAGCTTGGGAAGTGCGATCTGACACGGCTTGCACCAGGTCGTCCAGAAGTCGAGGAAGACGGGTCCTTCCTTCAAGAGCTCGGAGAGCTTGTATTCGTTTCCGTCGAGAGCCTCGCCGACGAAGTCGGGTGCGGAGGAGGCCCCTTCATCGCCCTCGGCAGCAGCCGGACCGATGTGGGTGAAGAGAAGCGCCAGGGCGGCGATTCCGGTGAAGATGGAGCGGCGGCGGTTAAGCATCCCTTGGAAGCGCATGTCTCGGACATCCCCCTTTTCAGGCTGGTTCGACTGCGGCGGTGGTTCGTGGCCCGCAGCAGTGCTGGATTTTAGCGGATTGGATCACGGCGAGACAGTCCCGAGACTCGTGAGTCGTACCGAGGCTGTTTGTTGCCTACTGATCGGTCAGATTCGATTGACCCATTTCAGACTGCCGTCTCAGTTGTTTGACGGCTGGCCGGACAGGTATAATCGGGCCTCTCGGGGTTCCTGTGCCTTGGCCGCAGGTCCCGTACTTAGTACCACAATTTCTTAGCGGCGTTCCGTCCCGGACCACTCGCAAACAACTCCGGACCATGGTACGCCATCACATCGCAATCGTGACCATCAGGCCGGAGAGGCCCAGAGGTTCTCGGTTTCAGGGGGTTCCAGAATGACATTTCGCCACATCGGCGCCGCTGTCGCCGCCGTGCTCGTTTTCTGTACCGTCGCCGTTGGATCCGTTCAGGCGCGGGACTTCTCGTTCACGTGCAACACGGATCCGTCGGTAGAGATCACTCTTGGCACGCCGATCGTGGAGTTCGCCACGGAGATCGAGAACCTGAATGCGTTCGGGGACTCGGTGGAGATCACCGTGACTCCGTACCTGCCGGACGGCTGGTTTTGGCAGGTCTGTCAGGTCTCGTCGGGCGTTTGCTACTTCGCTGATGTGACCGTTTTTGTCGAGGACACGGACGAGTTCCGCGTCGACTTCTTCCCGAACACGGGCACGCCGGGTGTCGGGAACATTCAGATCGAGGTTCGTTCCAAGGCCGATCCACTCGAGGTCTACCACTGCTCTTACGCCGTCTTCAACGGCGAGAGCGAGGTGGATGCACAGTTCGATATCTCCTGCATCGACACGATCTACTCTCCGACCGAAGAGACTCTCTACGAGTTCTTCGCCGACCTCACGAACCCGACGGCCTTCGACGACTCCGTGACCATCGTTCCGGAGAACTTCTTCCCGGCGGGATGGTTCGGTCAGTTCTGCCAGACGTCGACGGGTATCTGCTACTTCGGCGAAGCAACGATTGAACTGCCGGCCGGTTTCACCGAGACGCTCCGTGTCGACTTCTTCCCGCAGCCGGGAGATGACTTCGCGCAGACGCAGCTCGCCGTGTTCTCGACGAACAATCCGAGCGAGTACACGCGTTGTGTCTACAACGTCTATCAGGGCGCGACCACCGACACTCCGGACGGCTTCCAGGTTCCGTCGACGGCTTCGAGCTTTGCCGCTCCGAATCCGTTCCGCAGTGGAACCGCCATCTCGTTCCAGCTGGATCAGGATGTCGAGGCCGATCTCACCATCTACAACGCTGACGGTCGGGAAGTCCGCCGCCTGCGTGACCTGCGCATTCCGTCCGGCGAGTCGAACGTGACCTGGGACGGACAGGATGCTGCCGGCAACCACACTCCGGCCGGTGTCTACTTCTATCGTCTCGAGGGCGCCCCGGTCGAGGCGAAGGGATTGATGGTCAAGAGCAACTAGTTGGGATGACTGGGCGGGCGGCGGGATTGTCGCTCGTTCTGCTCAGCTGGTCGACGAAAAGAGCCCGTTGTGTTCGGGCCACTCGCAGAAAGAGGAGCTGCTTCACAGAGCGGCTCCTCTTTCTATGACTTTTTGGAACCACCTTTGGGGAACAAAGGTGGTAGCTTGCATCGACCGTTGCGACTCAACGGGAACGCGAACTTGTGCGCGTTGGCACCGTGATGCGGTGGCTTTGCCCGGACCGCATCACTTCGAATCAAGGGCCGCTACCCGGAGAACCGACGTCCCGATGTTGCGATTCCTAGCCATCTTCCTGCTCTTCTTCGGACTGAACATGATCATCCGAAGGTTGGTACGAGGGAAGATGAGCCAGTTCAGTGGTCCGAAGCCGACCCGCCGTCGTGGGAATCGCCCGGAGCCCGCCGACTTCGAGATCGTCGACGACGATCCGCCCACCCGCTAGCCTGCAGACAAACGGCGAGCAGACCGAGCCCCATCAACGACTGCGGAAGACCCGCGTCGGCGACACCCTGCCGAAACTCATCATCATTGGATGCTCGTTCGATAGGCCGGCGTCCTTCCCGATTGTCTCCGGTCTGAAACGTGTGATCGAGCCGGGTGATGAACAATCCCGGTTCCACGAAGGCGCGTAGCGTCGGGTAGCGCTCCTGGATGGCGCGGAACTCCGACTCGGTGAGCCGATTCGCGTAGCTCGTCTGGAAGCCTTCGATCGCTGCGCGGTGCGTGTCGACCACGTAAAAGGTGACCGGCAGGGTCGCGGCGCTGCGAATCGAAAGCAGCCCGATCGGAATTTCAAAGTCGGTTCCACTCCAGGCAAACTCCACAGGGTCGACGGACGTGTCCCAACCCGGTGCGGGCATGGGAACGCCGTCCAGCTTCATCGCGGTGAAGAACCATCCATCCTCGGCCAGTTCCGTAAGAAGCTCCGCTTGTCGGTTGGTGACCGGATAACCGTTGTCTTCCAGCCACGTCAGAAGTGCGTTCGGAACCTTCGAACTCAGAATCGTCGCGATGAACGCGCCGACCGTTTCCTGAGAGTGGATGACGACATCGTCCTCAGGGGGAGCGGTGGCGATGTCGACGCTGCGAGTGGTTCCGCATCCGGTGTCATCCGAGATCGGGAATCGATTGACCGGTGCGGTCAGAAGCGCCGCGTCCCACCAGATGTTCTGCGGCGCTTCGTTGAGCACCGGCAGCCGCGGTGTCGGAACGACCAGCGCGAAGTCCTCGGCCTCTCCAACGATGCGTATGTTCGGGATCAGCCGCGTCAGATCCCGGTCCCGGTCGAGCACGACGAAGTTGAGTTGTCCTGAGTTGGTCAGATTGCAATCCGGGCAAAAGGGGACGCAAAGGCCGAGCACGGTCTTCGACGGGAACACCAAAGCGCTGGCGCCGAGGAGCAGGATCGCAGAGAGGGAGGTGAGTCGTTGTTTCATGGATTCATTCCTTGTCGTCGCATGCCTCATCGGAGGATCTCCCCGAACGCGTAGCGGACTCCGGCAGAGAAAAAGACGCCGCTGTCCGTGACGTCCGAACTTAGAAACGTGACTTCCGAAGTGCCCATCAACCGTTGGCGAACCCAAAGGTGCCAGCCGGGAAGCACACGCAGTTCCGGCCGCAGATCTCCATAGACGCCGTAGGCAATGCCGGTGCGCTCATCCGAGCCGGGTGTGTCCCAGGCCAGGCGGTGGGCCACGACTCCGATGCCCATGTGCAGCTCAAAGGGTGAGCCTTCATAGGTGCTGAAGAATCGCGTCGCTCCGACGGCCGTGCCCCAGACCTTCAGCTTGGTCTCGTCGATTTCGAAGGTCGGGTCCACCGAGTAGAAATGGCCGGAGGACGAGGTCCACGAAACCTCGAGCTGCAGTCGCGCCTTTACTTCGGAGTCAAAGACGGAAGAGTACCCGGCAACGATGTAGTAGTCGGTGTCAAACCCGTTCCGCAGTCGTTCCTGCATGGGGATCTGGTTTCCAAACCCCAGCTCGAAGCCGTGGCGGTAACCGGCGGTCGCTTCTGCCGTGTCGGAAGAGGCGGCCAGCATGGAAAGGAGAGTGGCAAAGAGAGTGGTGGTGAGGGACCACGGTTTTCGTCGCATCGTCATTCCTGTTTTCGAGTCGGTTGGAGACGAGGTCGAAACGCAGGGCTTGGTTCATGACACGATCGTTGGAGAGCCGATCTGTCTTTGGCCAACCAAACGATAGCACAGTCCTGGCGAGGATGAGACCCAGGTCGGTCCGGGTTAGATCCGGGCCTGGTAGGTATAGAGCTCGTGGTAACGCCCCTCATGGGCGATGAGCTCATCGTGGGTGCCGCGTTCGACGATGCGTCCGGCTTCCAGGACGAGGATCTGATCCGCTCTTCGAATCGTGCTCAGACGGTGGGCAATGACGAACGTGGTCCGCCCGGCCAGCAGCTGATCCAAACTGTCCTGAATCAAAGCTTCGCTCTCGGTGTCGAGGCTGGAGGTTGCCTCGTCGAGGATGAGAATCCGCGGATTCGCGATGAGCGCCCGGGCAATGGCGACCCTCTGACGTTGTCCGCCCGAGAGTTTGACCCCGCGCTCCCCGATGATCGTGTCGAGTCCCTTGTCGAACCGGTCGCTGAACTCGTGGACGTGGGACGCGCGGACCGCCGCCTCGACCTCTTCGTCCGTTGCATCGGGTTTGGCAAAGACGATGTTCTCGCGGATTGATCCCTCGAAGAGGAACTCGTCCTGGAGGACCACCCCGAGGTGCCGGCGATAACTGTCGAGACGGATCGTGGCCAGATCCGTTCCGTCAACCAGGACGCGGCCTTCTCGCGGCTTCAGGAAGGAGGCCGCCAGAGCGGCGATCGTGGACTTGCCTGAACCGGAGCTTCCGACCAGTGCGGTGACCGACCCGGCGGGAGCGATGAAGTCGACTTCTTTGAGTACATCGACCCCTTCTTCGTAGGCGAAGGTGACGTTCTGAAACTCGATCTCCGCCTTCGGCTCCGGCACCTCGACGATCCGATTCGGCTCTGCGCCCTCGGGATCCATGCCGAGGATTTCTTCCATACGATCGAGTCCGGCGAATGCTTCCGTGATCTGCGTTCCAATGTTGCTCATCTGAACGATGGGGGCGACCAGGAATCCCAGGTAGAGCGTGAAGGCAAAGAAGTCTCCAACCGTCAGGTGGCCATTGACCACGCGGTAGGCGCCCGCGCCCATGATCAGCACACTGCTGACGCCCATGAGCAGAGTCGCGCTGCTCGTGACCACACTGGTCGTCAGGAGCGACTTGCGAACGTTGTCGAACAGCCGGGTCGCGCCATCCATGAAGACCTTGCGCTCCGCCTCTTCCGCATGGAAACCACGAACGACGCGGATGCCGCCCAACGTCTCGGTCAGGCGTCCGGTGACGTCGGCTTGAATCGCACCACGCTCGCGGAAGATAGGCCGGATGAACTTGAACGCGCGCAGGGAAACCAGTCCGAAGGTTGCCAGGGGAAGGATCGCCACCAACGTCAGAATCGGGTCGAGGCGAACGAGCAGGACTCCCGCGACGATCGCGGTCAGTGTCCCGCCCAACAGCTGCACCAGTCCCGTCCCGACGAGATTGCGCACACCTTCGACGTCGTTCATGACGCGGGAGACGATCGAACCGGTCTTCGTGTCGTCGAAGAACTTCACCGGAAGAAGCAGGACCTGATTTTGAATCCGAACCCTGAGGTCGCGGATCAATCCGTGCGCCTGGACGCTTAGAACCAACGTCAGAAGCAGCGAGGTAATGGCTTGAACAGCGATGGCCACTCCGACGGCGGTCAGGAGCAGTTTGAGCATCCCCAGGTCTTCCTTGCCGATGACCTCATCGACAAGGTACTTGGTCGCTCCGGGAAGGATCAGCCCGGCCAGCCGGTTGATGAGGATGAGCAGCAGGCCGACGAAGAGGATCTTCCGACGCGGCCAGATGAGCTGGCCAAAGACGCGGCGGACGCTGGCGAGTTCAACTTTTTTCTTCTTGGGTGGAGAGATGACCGAGGTTCCTTCCTGACGTCCTGTAAGGATGCGCGACGGGGTAGGAAGGTAACATGGTCAGTGCTGATCTTATGGCTTCAGCTTGACGGCAGTCCCATAGACGAGGATCTCTGCGGCGTTGTCCATGACCTGGGATGTCGCGATCCGAACGCCGACGATGGCATCCGCGCCCAGCCGTTGCGCCTCTTCGATCATGCGGTCGCGCGCCTGCTCGCGGCTTTCGCCCATCAGCTTTGTGTACTCGCCGACTTCGCCGCCGACGATGCCGCGGAATGCGGCGAGGATGTCGCGTCCGAGGTGGCGGGCTCTGATGGTGCTGCCCCGGACCAGCCCAAGGGTTTCGGAGATTTCACGTCCGGCGACTTCGTTGGTCGTGGTCAGGATCATCGTTTCACCTTCCGGTAGGGGTCCGTCGAGCGAACGAAGATCCGTTCCCGAAGGACTGAGACGAACAAAGCGCCCAGGCCGAGCGCCACGAAGGCGGTGCCCAGGCGGATCCACCACGGACTCGATGGGTCTTCGATGAGTGAGCGGAGGAATTGGTAGGCGCCTGCGGAACAGAGGATGACGGCGCCTATGGAGAGGAAGATCCAACCGATGCCTCGTTCCAGGCGATTGTAGGTCTGGCTCCAGAAACCGTCCCAGACCTCGTCTGGAAACGAAGCCAGCTTCACCGAGCTGGTGACTTCCGTCATCGCTTTCATCTCCTCGAACTCCTGCCGCGAAATCTCTCCGCTGGCGAGCTTTCGTTCGAACTCGGCGCGTTCCGCCGGACTCAGCTCGCCGTCGAGATAGGCGCTGATGAGTTCGTTCGAGTCCCGAGACATCAAGTCTCCTCCCTGCCGACCTTTTCCGGAACCAGGGTTGTCAGTTTGTCTTTGAGCCGTCGCCGCGCATTGTGCAGCCGGCTCATGACCGTGCCCTTGGGGATCTCCAGGGACTCGGCAATTTCGGTGTAGCTCAGACCCTGAAACTCCCTCAGAACGAGAATCTCACGGTCCTGTTCGGAAAGCTGCTCAATGCCCGCCCAGACTGCAGCCCGAAGCTCGGAACGTTCCGCATGCTCGAGCGGAGACAGCTCGCGACCCCGCAGAGGGTAGTCGTCTTCGAGCGGCACTTCCTTTTGATACTTCGCCCGGCCGATGTAATTGATGCAGAGGTTGCGAAGGATGCGGTGAAACCACGGATAAAAGGGCCGGTCCGCTTCGAAGCGAGGCAGGGCTTTGTAGGCTCGAGCAAACGCATCCTGGGACAGGTCCAACGCGTCTTCCCGGTTTCCGACCCAACCCAGCGCAAACGCGGCCGCCCGCCGCATGTAGCGCGTAACAATCGGCTCGAAAGCGGCTTTGTCACCGCTTTGGCATCGGAGAATGAGATCGCGCTCGTCCAGATCCTCGAGCGGAATCGCCACCATGCCCCCGTCGGATTGATTCATATGGATCGACAGTCCAGAACCCATTTGCGGCTGACCTCCTGAAGGGAGTACCGCCGCGTGGGTCTGTTATTCGTTCGCCGGCCGGAGAATACGCCTTTCGGCCGCGCGTCGCCCGGTTCATCCGCCCGGTTTTGTCGCCGGGGCGGCGACGCGGGCGAATTGACCCAGTCCGGATGCAGAGTTTCGGGTGCTGTAACTATTTGTTGGGTATGGCGTTGCGGGGCTGCTACGCGCCGGTTTTGCGTCACGCGTTCAGGGGCCGGGTCCGGACCCGATAAGAAGACTACGGGGCCGAAAACGACACAGAAATCGGCGCAACGAGAATCTCAATCCTCGGACGGGAGGAGACCGCCCCCATGTTTCGGAACAACAAGGATTCCAAGAGCACAGAGACCATTCAGCCCGTGAAGGACCCAAGCCCCCGACCCCGCGCGGGAGGCGGCACCATCACCTCCGTCGCCCCCGGCGCCGGAATCTCCGGATCGCTAGAGACCGCCGGGAACCTCGTCGTCGAGGGCAGGATCGAAGGCTCGGTCAAAGCCGACGGCAACGTCCAGATCGGCGCCAGCGGAGTCGTCGAGGCCGAAGTCAACGGCAACGACGTCACCGTCGCCGGAACGGTCAAAGGCCGGATCTACGCTGCGGGGAAGGTCATCCTTCTTTCCGGCGCGCGGGTCGAGGGAGACATTCATGCACAGTCTCTCAAGATCGAAGATTCGGTATTCTTCCAGGGTGGATGCGTCATGGGCGACGACGCCCGACGCGCGCACGCGGGAGATGCAGCGCTGCCCAAGTCGGTAACGGCGAAGGCGGCCTAAGCAATCACCCGCGATGTTGCCCGGTCAGCGGCGATACCGCCGGATCGGCAGGTCCGCTCAAACTGCAAAGACAGGAAGTCTAGTTGGCTGACACGATTGATCTGAGAGAGGTCCTGACCGACCGCATTCGTGTGCTCTATCGGCATATGAAGGAGCATGCGGCGGAGATCATGGAGAAGCATGATCGGCATTTTCCTCCGCGCATCCTGGCTTGGGATGCGGAGGGGAATGAGACGATGGAAGAGTTTGTTGAGGGACCGACTGCAAGTCGCATCGAGAGTGGCGGAGAAGCTTTGCGCCGGCTCGCTTTAGAATCCCAGCGACTTGGTCTGATCTATCTAGACCCCAACACAGCCTCGCAAGACGGGGCTTGGGGCCGTGAGGTCGGAGAAGGAGGAATGGGCGGCGATAGTGCGGGAGAGCATCTTTGCCTCCGACTCTTCGATCGGAAGAGCCCTTTTCAGGTCGATCTAGAAGTTCCACTCCTCTTCGAGAACGGAAAGTGTGTCTTCGATCCCCCGGCTGTGACAGCCGTTCGACCAACGACGAGTCTGGTTGAGTAGATCCGGTGCGGCCTTGGAGGATCGGGTCCTTCTGTTTGGCGCGGAAGGCTGTCGGTGCCGTTCGGATCCGGTATCTATCGGCATTGTCGGACTGTTGAAAACTGAGGCTGGTCCGGGGATTGCTCCCCGGACTAGAGCCCTTCCTACGGCGTTTGGCCTTCGTTGCCCGATCCGTACTTGACGCGGATGTGGCCGTTGTGGATGTCGTCCCAGCATCCCCCTCCGGGGCTGGGCGGGAAGGAAGCAACGTAGTCGCCGCCTTCGCTGCCCTCGAGGCCTGAATCGTCGTAGCTGTAGTGATGAAAGTCGCTCTGGCTCTCACCGGTTGGAGTCATATAGACCTTTATGTAGTCACCGGACTGCGAAGCCTCGATCGTCACGTCGAAGTGCCCGAACCCGTCCGCCGTGCCCGTATATGAGTACTTTAGCGCGTTCGTGTCGTCGTAGTGGTCGATGACCACCGCAGCGTTGGGCGCAAAACCTGCGCACTTGGCGAAGATGAACTCGACGTCGACGTCGACTCCTTCACCGATGGACCTTCCCGCCGTCGGGAAGGATACCGCCAAGGCGATTGCTGCAGTCATAGAAACCAAAGTTCGAAGCGTCTTCATATTCACACATCCTTCTTGGGAGTTGGTTGCACACTGATTCTTGCTCGTAGCTTCAAGCTCCGGGCGAGAATCCCTTTGAAACCGTCTTGTCGAGCGGCTTCAACGATCTGGTCCAGCTCGGCTGGTTCGCACACTTGCAGCGCTTCCACCAGGTCCAGTCGCCACCTAAGGCGTGCATAGGGACCGCAAACTGATGGGAGGCGTTCGAGGGCGGCCGCAATGTCGTTCGCAGCCGCAGAGAAGTCGCCGACCGTCATGCGGATGCGCCCCCGCAGCCGCGTCAGTCGGGCCGCTTGAAAGTCGGAGGCCCGGCCTTCTAGCGCTGTCTCGATTCGCTGAATCGCTAGATCATAGCTTTGGCCGTCCGCGAAGGCGCGTATTGATGCGACCGTAGCGTCTGATAAGTCGGATATCCGATCGGGCAAATGTGGTATCGCGAGGAGCCTTGTTGCGAGATCCCTGCGGCCTGTATCAAATACCACTTCAGAAGCTATACTGATGGCCGTACGTATCAGTTGGGATGCGGCTGTTGTTATAGCAGCCTGCCACGAAGCTTCGGCTTGTAAGGCCGCCCGCGCCTCAGCGCCACGTTGAAGGTTTACCAGAGCGGCTTGGGCTAGGACCGGAGATTCTGACCACTGTGAATCGGTAGTGCCTGGAGATCGAAAGGCAAAGTCCAGGTGAGACTCAGCACCGTCCAAGTCACCGGTCCAGCAGGCCATTCCGCAAAGTAGGACGCGCGAGTGCCTTTCCTGTCTTCGGATCCCGGCACTTGAGGCCAGTTGCATCGACCGTCGAGCATGAGTTTCGCACGATGACAGTTGCCCCATCCGCTCGTAGTGCATCGCGAGGTTGTACTCCATCGCGGATCGCCAAACCTTAGTGCTGGCAAGCTTGATCGCTGACTTCATGAGTCGAACTGCGTCTTCCGGGTCTTCTTCGAACCTGAGAATCGATAGGAAAGCTTGGAACTCCCTGAGTCCGACTTCCGGGCCGTCGGCATCCATCTCCAACGCAGCATTTATCATTCGAGTTGCTGACTCGCGGTCACCGCTACGTAGCGCGAGGCGCCCTTCGTAATACGATACGAACCCGGGTGTCAGGAACTCGCTAAGTTCTTGCAGCCTTCGACGTGCGCCCTCCGTGCTCAATCCTGGCAACGAGTACTCCATCAGGATTCTGGCGCTGTTCAGAGAGAATCGGGGATCCTGCAAGCAGTAGTCCTGCAGAAGTAGGATCGCTTCTCGACTACCAAACTGCGAGGTCGCGAGCGCCGTATAGTAGGCGAGTTCCGAGCGAGACTCTGGATCACAGCCGCCAAACTCGGTTCGAAATGCATCCCGAACAGATAGACCACTATCCATCGCCCACGACCTGAAGAGGAGATCCAGGTCTTGGAAGCGTTCGTTCTCTCCATACTCCACTACCATCGACTCGACGAGGTCGCGGGACTCGGCCTCGAGTCCGTATTGCCTCTGGATCCGGGCAACGTGGGCCACGTTCTCGATTGAGTCGGAATTCGGAGTAATGGACTGGAGAAGTTCGGGTCCGAAGGCACTTACCTCGGTCTCACAATCCACGTCCTGCTCGAACCCGATCGAGTGGTCGGCGTACTCCCAAGCCGCGCCCAGATTCTCCAGTTCGGTCCAACTCGATGCGTCACCCCCTGACATCGCAAGCTGCGACTCAGCAGCATCGCGGCGGGCTCCCGGGCCGATGACATGCAGGTGCGCGAGGCCGCGACGCACGTTTGGATCTGCCTCCGCGCTGTGTCCCGGATAGCTCCATGAATGGGGTGCCACGATCCTATAGAGGGAGGGGGCCCCATCGCCCCGCTCGACTTGAAGGTTGCGGATAAGGGCACTGGTTGAGCCAGTTGCTCGGTCGAAGAAACTCGACGGGATGTTGGCGGACACTTCGTTTGTGAGAGCAAGATCTACTGAGGTACGTAGCTCCTTAGCTCTTAAAGGTAGGAGCGTGATGACTTCATCGGCCCCCTCCGCGCAGGCTGGACGTAGTGGGCTCCACTCGTTGGCCCTGATCAGTACTCCAGGATGGCTGGAAGTTCCCGACGCGGGTTGTGTGCTCTCCGTTTGAACCTCAGCATTCCCGGTGGCGAGAGTGAGGGCGAGCATTTGTGCCGCTCTTAGCGGATCCGTTCCACGGCGCCCCTGTACGAGTATGACGCTTCGGCGGTCTGGTGGAGTCGGGCGCTCCTGCCGGGTAGCCGGGCGTACTGGAACAACGGGCCGGTTGTCAAAGTTGAGCAATCGAGGCGAAGGTGAGATCCGCTTTGATTCTTCGATCGACTGGGCAACCTCCAACGCGTGCTTAGGTCTGGAAGACACGCTATGTTCCAGTGCCGATTCCAAGAGTCCCATTTCGTCGATTCTGACGCCGGAATGCTCGAGAACACGAGCGAGGGAGTAGAGGTCCGATCTTGCATCGGCGGTCCAGCGACCAAGGATTTCCGGGGCCACGAACGAAGGATCCACCTGAGTGCGATACCCATCCAACCCGGTGACGGAACGAAGGTCGTAGGCGGAGCCGAAGTCGATTAACCGGAGCTGCCGACCGTCTGGCTCTCCTACCACGAGCAGATTCTCTGGCCGGATGTCGAGGTGTAGGTACCCCGTTCGGTGAAGATGGTGAAGGTCGATAAGGACGTCCCGAATCAGCGTCGGCCATTCGTCCTCGACGATTGTGTCTACCACCTCCGGGAATGGGCGGCCACGAAGTGCCTCCATCGCAACCGTCAGCGCAGCACCATCCCAAAGAAGGTCGCAGACTTTCGGTCCGACGTGACGAGGGATCGAGATCAGGACTTCGACTTCATGGCGAATTCGATCGGGAAGGTCCGTCTTGAGGACGACGTGGTTTCCGGTAGCGAGTTCCTCGGCCAGTATTGTGGATCGACTCTCGGCTTGCTGCAGATTCCGAATCGGCCGGTAGCGGCGCGAAAGTAACTCGGACAGGGACAGCTTGCTGGTTGCCGCGAATTGGGCAGGCCGTTGGGGCATCGTTGCCATCAGTTCCATGCACTTGGTGCAGAAAGTATCGTGCCGTTCGCTAAGTGAGGTGTTTTCGTTCACTCGTGCGAAACAGGTGCATCCACGGGGGCGATCCTGTTCGTATCCGCACGAACAGGAATGTGCGCTGACGGCATCAGCCCCTCTCCCAACGGGTGGGTCGACGGGAGCATCAGCATTCCGACGCGTTGTTGTGGCCAAGAGACCGAAGACGAAATGAAGTAGGGCTCGGGAAGCTGTCGCAGGGAGGAGGCGGGTTGAGCGTAGAGCCTAAGGGGAATTCCCAACCCCTGAAAGGCGCCTAGTCGGGGCAGAATTCACGGTTCGAAGGTTTGCTAACTGCCAACATCAGGGGCGAAGATTCGAGGACTCGAATCGGAGCTATCTTGAGATGGCTGGGGTCGGACGACAAAGAGCCTCCCTCCGGAGACTTGTCGCGGCGGAGGCAACCTTGACCGATCGGCGCCTCCAGTCTGTTAGTCCTGCACACCCCCACCCACCAACGCCGCCAACAAATCCGCATTGGTCGGATACCGCTCCATCATCCGGATCAGCCCCAGCATCGCTTCATCCGCATGCCGATCGGCCAGGAACCTCCGCAGCGTATGCAGCGCCCGGACTTCATCCATGCTGTAGAGCTTCTCTTCCTTGCGGCTGCCGCTTCCGAGGATGTCGATGGCGGGGAAGATCCGTTTGTCCGCCAGCTTGCGGCTGAGCATGACCTCGGTGTTTCCCGTTCCTTTGAACTCCTGGAAGATGACCTCGTCCATCCGGGATCCGGTGTCGACGAGGGCGGTTCCGAGGATGGTCAGGCTTCCGCCGTTTTCGATCTTGCGGGCGGCCCCGAAGATGCGGCGGGGGCCGTACATCGTCGAGGCGTCGATTCCTCCGGACAGGGTTCGTCCGGATCCTTCACTGGTCAGGTTGTAGGCGCGGGCGAGCCGCGTGATGGAGTCCAACAGCAGGACGACGTCCTTGCCTTCGACGACGCTCTCCGCAACACGGACAACGGCCTCTTCGGCGGTCTTCACGTGATCACTGGGATGCATGTCGTTCGAGCTGGCCACGACTTCACAGTCGACGCCGCGCTTGAAGTACGTGACCTCCTCGGGCCGCTCGTCGATGAGCAGGCACATGACTTCGACTTCGGGATGGTTCTTGATCAATGCCTCGGCGACGGCCATGAGCAGCATCGTCTTTCCGGCCTTGGGCGGAGACGTGATCAGGCAGCGCTGGCCTTTTCCGATGGGGGCGACGAGGTCGAAAACGCGGTTCGAGTAGGCGTCGGGTTCGGTCTCGAGAACGAGTCTCTCATGGGGATCGATGCTGATGCCGCGGTGCAGCATCTTCAGGCTGTCGAGCAGATCGCGTCGGCGACCTCCTCCGCCGCGTCGGCCTCCTCGCGGACCACCGCCTCCTCCGCCTCGGGGGCCTCCGCGGGGACGGGATCCGCCGCCTCCGCCGCCTCGGCTTCGCGGGTCGCCGTTCCTTGAAGATCGTCCGCCGGGGCCACCGGGGCCGCCGCTGCGTCCGGGACCGGATCCGGGGCCTCTCGAGCCGCGGGAGCTGTTTCCGCCTCCGCCGCGACCGCCGCGCTCACTGCGGTTTCCGTCCCGGCCGGAGCCGCCTCCCTGACCTCCTCGGCCGGAAGATCGGCGGGACCGGGTGCCCGTGCCTCCCTCGGAGTTGCCGCCGCCGGAACTGTCCGAGGAGCGTCGACGCCGCGGGCGCCGGGGACGGTCGGATCCGCCGTTGCCGTCTCCGTCGGCTGTGGCTTCGGATGCGCCTTCGGGGCGATCGCTACCGGTGGACTTGCTGGAACGGCGGGGACGCCGCCGACGACTCGGGCTCGACGTAGAATCCGTCTTTTTCTCGGTCAAAGAGACTCCTGTAGGAACGGGCTCGACCCTGACGTTCGGCAGGGGAGCTTTGGTGGGCATGGGCACATCCTGGTGCGATCTGGTGCCCCGTGGATCGCCTTGGATCCGTGCCCAGAGGGTAGCACAGGGGATCGAGATTGCTGCAAGGCCCGATTGAGGGCACCACAGGTGTGGATTGCCGATTCCCGGGGGGCTATCATCCGTGGATTGTTTGCGAATCGAGGCGAAAAGGAGACGCGTTATGACGGATTTCTTGGCCGATCTCGGCATCTCTGAGGTCAACTCCGGAGCCTACTCCGACCATTGGATCGAGAAGCCCTCGGGCGAGGCGTTGGTCAGTTTCAACCCGGCGACGGGCGAGCCCATTTCCACCGTCATGATGGCGGGCGCGGATGACTATGAGGCGGCGGTCGCCGCAGCGGAGAAGACCTTCGGAAAGTGGCGCATGATGCCCGCTCCGCAGCGTGGCGAAGTGGTCCGCAAGGTCGGCGAGGAGCTTCGCCGTTTCAAAGAGCCGCTTGGCCGTCTGGTCACTCTCGAGATGGGTAAGATCCTGACCGAGGGCGAAGGCGAAGTGCAGGAGATGATCGACATCGCCGACTTCGCGGTCGGGCTGTCGCGTCAGCTCTACGGCAACGCGATGCACAGCGAGCGTCCGCTCCACCGGATGTACGAGCAGTGGCATCCGCTGGGACCGATCGGAATCATCTCGGCCTTCAACTTTCCGGTCGCGGTGTGGTCCTGGAACGCGATGATCGCCGCCGTCTGCGGCGACACCATGCTCTGGAAGCCGTCTCCGGAAACGCCGCTCACCGCCATTGCGGTTCAGAATATCGTCAACCGTGTCACGGACGCGGAAGGACTGCAGGGACTCTTCACGCTGGCGATGGGCGATGTCCCTAATGTCGGCGAGCGGATGATCGCGGACCGTCGCCTCCCGCTCATTTCGGCAACTGGATCCTGCGCCATGGGACGCCGGGTCGGGCAGGTCGTGGCGGGACGCATGGGCCGGTCTCTTCTCGAACTGGGCGGTAACAACGCGCTCATCGTTCTGGACGATGCGGACACCGATCTCGCCATGCGGGCCATTCTCTTCGGCGCCGTCGGGACGGCCGGGCAGCGTTGCACGAGCACGCGTCGCGTCTTCATGCAAAAGGGGGTGGCGGAGAAGATCACCGACCAGCTTCTCGGCGCCTACAAGACGATCTCGATCGGCGATCCCCAGGATCCCAAGACCCTGATGGGTCCGCTCATCACGCAGGACGCGGTTCAGAACGTCGTCAACGCCGTCGTCAAGGTTCGCGAGCAGGGCGGAGAGGTCCTCTGCGGAGGCGAGGCCATCGACGGTCCTGGTTACTTCTGCCAGCCGACCATCGTTCGGGGCCGGCCGGACATGGACATCGTCAAGCACGAAACCTTCGGCCCGCTGCTCTACCTCTTCACCGTCGATTCGCTGGACGAGGCCATGCAGCACCACAACTCGGTCGACCAGGGACTCTCGAGCGCCATCTTCACGCGGAACCTGCAGAAGGCCGAGGAGTTCCTCTCTCACCGGGGCAGTGACTGCGGCATCGCCAACGTCAACATCGGTACCTCCGGGGCCGAGATCGGTGGAGCCTTCGGTGGGGAAAAGGACACAGGTGGCGGCCGCGAGGCGGGCAGCGACTCGTGGAAGGCCTATATGAGACGCCAGACGAACACGATAAACTGGTCCAACGAGTTGCCGCTGGCCCAGGGCGTTCAGTTCGGCTAGCCGGACCGTGCGACGGCGGCTTAGGCAAGGCCAGGCTAGTCATGCAACGCCTGGTCATGCTGGTCCGTTGCCGCCGTGGCAGTCTGAGAAGTAACCGCCCGATGCCGGTTTGCATCGGAAAGGCGGAATCAACAAGGGGGCAGCAGCCCCAGCAAGGCGGGGCCCGTAGTGGGGACGCCCGAAGTTAAGGAGCGAAGAACTCATGGTCATCGTGAACAACGACAACTACGACGAGCTGGTCGCCAAGTCTGACGTCCCCGTCGTCCTGGACTTCGGAGCCACCTGGTGCGGCCCCTGCAAGAAGCTCGAGCCGGTCATCGAGGAGCTTGCCGGTGAGATGGAAGGCAAGGTCTTCGTCGGCAAGGTCGACGTGGAGAAGGCCCGCGACGTGGCCGCCAAGTTCGGCGTCATGAGCGTCCCGACCGTCATCTTCCTGAAGGGCGGCGAGCCGGTTCACCAGTTCGTGGGCGTCGAGTCCAAGGAGAAGATCACGGGCATGATTTCGCAGCACTTCGGAGTCGGCGTCTAAGACCCCGTCCGATTTCGCTGACCCTCCCGGTAGCGCGCCTGAGTGAAGTCCTTCACCGGCCGCGTTCGAGAGTGGTGTTGTGAACTGAATGAGCACCGAGACCTACCGTCTCGGTGCTTTTCTTAGTCGTGTTCGCACCTCATTCGTGTTGTTCCGCAAGCGCGATCGCTCAAAGTCGCCGGAGCTTCGTTCATTTCGGTGAAGAGGAAGCTCTGAGCCGCTCCAACGCTTCCAGCGCGGTGGGATTCTGGCCCCCGAGCTGCGCATAGGTCTCATAGGCCTGAAGCGCGGCGGCGGTCTCTCCGAGTCCTTCGCGGGCCCGGCCGAGGTGACGGTAGGCCTCGGCGAAGTTTGGTAGGTCGGTGACGGCCTGGGTCGCGTCTTCGGCGGCCCCGGCAAAGTCCCCGAGTCCGAGTTTGGCCATGGCCCGATTGGTTCGGGCTGTTGCCGTTTCCGGACTGGGCTCTTTCGTGGCGAGGTAGGCGTTGTAGTTTTCCAACGCCTCGGCGTGACGGTCCATCGCGACCAGAATGTCTCCGCGCGTCACACGAACGCGATCCCGTTCGGATTCGGTTCCGGCTCTGTCCGCCGCACTTTCCAGGACTTCCAGTGCTTCGTCCGGACGACGCAGTTGATTGAGTGCTGCCGCCAAAAGGACGCGAGGCGAGGCCACATGCGGTGAACATTGGATGGCGAGCCGGTACTGTTCCGCCGCGCGGTCGTAGGCGCCGATGCGAAACAAGAACTGGCCGAGGCTGATCTCCGCCCACGGAAAACTTCGCGAACCGAAGAGAGTGGACATCGGGCCGGGGTTGGGCGGCAGCAGGGGAGGTGCGCCCGGTCCGGCCGCTTTCAACGCGGCGGCCGTGTTTTCGATGTTCTCCGCGCCCAGTTGGTTCGCAGCCAGGTACGCTTCGTTTTCTGGTGTTCGCCTCACCAGAATGATGACCTGTCCGTCGAGGTAACAGAGCGACCAACTGCCGTCCCGGATCATTCGGCTGGTCAACGACGAAGCGGCGCCGTGGTCGAGGACGACGGTTTGGAAACCGAACTCCGTGAGGGCCGATTCCCAAACTGCCGGCTCGCGCAACATGCGGATGTATCGATCGAAGTGCTCGGTCGAGTGGACTTCGAGACGGCCATCTATGAAGACGGGATACTCGGGCGCGGCCCCCATCAGGTACGAGCCGACCGACAACGTGCTGAAGATGGGCTGCGGCGGATCGGTCTCCCGAAGAAACGCGGCGGCTCCCGGAGAGAACGCGATGTCGGCCAGCCCGGCTCCAAAGCTGCGATTGGATTCGATGGCAGCGTAGGTCCGATCCGTCACGATACCGAAAACGTAGAGCACGGTTGCCGCCGCGAACCCGATGGAAAACGCACCGGTGAGTGTGCGTCTTGCCGACGGTCCGGCGCTCTCCAGAATCTTGGAGATTGGCGCGGCCTCACGAGCGAGGTAAAGCCATCGCGCCAGGATGGGGGCGGTTCCAATCGCAAGAATGGCCAGGTTCCGTCTCGCCTTGAAGGAAAGAAAGACGAACGCAGCGACGATGATGATCTCGCTGATCCGCGGGCGCCGCGAGGCGAGCAGTGCGAGGGCAAGGAGTCCGAGGTACCACGGAAACAGGTAGGCCGCCGGATGCCGCACCGACGCGTCGAACGCGCTCAGAAACTCGCCGATCGTCGTCGAGTAGATCTCGATCGAGCCGTCGATCCGCGTGAAGAGAACGAGAGGGTGGAGGGCTCCTTCAACAAAGAACGGGTTCAGCAAAGTCGCAACGATCGATGCCGCGAGAACCAGCCACAGCCTGCGGTCGCGGAACTGTTCGAGCACATGGGCGCCCAGCGCGCCGATTCCCACGACGAAGATGCCTTCCGAGTTCACCCAAAGGACGAAGAGCAGCGGAATCCACCAGACGAAACTTCCGGGTCGGTCGCGATACCTCTGTAGGACGAGAAGCAGAACGGCCAACAGGAGGAAGGTGAAGATCTCCGGCCTTACCATGAACCGTTCGCTGGCCAGTACGACGCCGAGAATGGCCGCGACCGCAGCCACCCCGGGTGCTGACTGGCGTGCGGCATGGAAGTACACGAGGACAAAGGTCACCCCAACAAGGACCGCTTTGACCCAGATGGCGAGCTTCACACCTCCAAGTTGATGGATCCCGTAGAGGAACAGCTGAAAGAGCCAGTGGAGGTCGACATAGGGCCGGCCGGACGAGGGAAAGCTGTAGCTGTCGACGCGCGGAATGGAGCCGCCGGCAACGTCGGACCCCGCGCGAAGGTGAAACCAGTAGTCGGCGTTGATGAGGGTGTGGAATGCGGCCAGAAAGGCGAAGACGAAGACGACCAGAGAAAGTGCGCGCGCCATCCCGGTGTTTACGCGCGGTCTGCCGGTCTGCAAGCGAGCCCCTCCCATCCGCCGTTTCGGCCACTTCGGCCACTGCGCCCGTCGGCTGCGAACAAGGCTGCAGTCAAGGCCGGAGTCGGGGCTGCAACCAAGGCTGGAATCAGGGCTGTGTCCCAGCCGGAGAGGCCACCGATGGCGCGAACCAACGACGGCCTCCCGTTTTGGATCAGATCTCGTGGAAGAGGTACGGCTTCAGGCAATCGAGACGTGCGCTGATATCGTTCGGATCGAGATACCAGCAGGCGACCGCGACCGTGGAGAGCAGCGGGTTTCCGTCCTGCGGCGTGAAGGCGAATCCGACGATCTCGTTGTCTCCGACGACGGAGAGCGACTTCACCGGCACGACCGTCTGCGACAGGATGCGTCCATAGTGCCCATGATCACGGCCGAACGAGTAGATCTGGTTGGCCGAAGTCTTTTCGGTCGTCGCGATCCGGCGATTGTCCTTCAGACGCTGCATGACCTGCGGCAGCGTGATCTTCTCCTTCAGCCGCATGTTGAACCACAACGCGTGCATGTACTGCGTGTTCAGCTTGACCGCTGAAGAGTAGAGGTTCAGGTCGTAGCCGAGGGTCTGGAAGATGTGCCAGGCGTCGCGTGCGTGGTGCGTTCCGAACCGCGGATCGTCGTGCTTCCCGACCTTCGGCGCCGGAAGGAAGTCTCCGTCCTGCGAGGTGTCGCTGGCGCGACGCATCATGACGAACTTCGCCTCGAGCAGGTTCTCCGGATTGTTGTTGGGGAAGCCCAGGGACTTGAGCAGCACCGAAATGTTGTGGGTGTTGCAGCTGACGACGTGGACGAACTTGTCTTCCTTGGGATCGAGCGCTTCATCGTTGATGCCGCGCGCATACATCTTCCCGAAACCGAACTCGCTTCCCTGGGCGATGAAGCCCTTGGTGTTGTGGGTGAAGCGCTCGTAGTACTTGTTCTTGTTCTCGTGGCCGACGCCCGAGGGCGTGCAGTCGATGACGACGTCCGCGCGGTCGATGGCCTCTTCGGTTTCCCAGCTCACCTTGAGGCCCTGGTCCTCGAACTTGGGAATGGCCGCTTCGTCGGTACAGAGAAGGGCGCCGCGGTCCATCATGCTCCGCACCTTTGCGACCTCGGTCGTGAGCGGGGTCCGCTTGTGGAAGGAGACGACGTTGATGCCGAGTTGTTCTCGGAAGTCGGCCAGGAGACCGATCAACGGCTCCCCGATGGTCCCGGTACCGATCACGTGAACATGCTTGGCGTCACCCATTTCCGATCTCCCTTTCTCGGCCGAAAAAAACGTGAAGAGGGAAAGTCTAGCGGCCCCGGTTGCCGCATGTCAATTTTCGCGAGTCTGGATCCGCGCTACAATGCCGCGCATGTCTGCCCGCCGAAACTGGCCCTGGGATGGCCTCTGCCTTGGGGTCCTGGCCGTACTCTACGGACTGACCGTCAGCCGTGATCTCGGGAGCATCGACAGCGGGGAACTGGCCGCCGTCTGCGCCACTCTCGGCATCGCGCATCCGACGGGCTACCCGCTCTACTCCTTGGTGGGGAAGGCCTTCCTCACGGCTTGGCCCGGCTCGGTCATCCATGGAATGAACATGCTTTCGGCGGTCTTTGCGTTGGCCGCGTCGGCCCTGTTGCTGCGGGAGACCCGGTTCTGGACACGCCGATTGTCCGAAGGAACCGGCGGACGGCGAGGCGAGGGCGTGACGGGGAAGGCTCGCCCCCGGGCCGCCGCGACGCGAGGCGGAGCGACCCGGAAACCCGGCGACGCCGCGACGAAGCCCCAAGGAGCCACGCGGAACTCGAGCCCGGCCGCAACGAGCCGGGGCGGCGCGGTGGAGTTTGTCGATCGGAACCTCATCGCGTTGGAATCATGGCTGCCGAGATTCCTCGCCGTGGCCTTTGGGCTTTCTGGATTGCTCTGGTCCCAGGCCACTACGAACGAAGTCTATTCCCTGCATGCGGTGCTCGCGGTGGCCATCATGGGCGCTGCCCTCCGTCTGGCTTCCGGTGACCTTGCCGATCGCACCCTCTTCTTCATGGCCTACGCGCTGGGGTTGGCCGGCGCCCACCACCTGTCGATCGTCTTTCTCGGACCCGCCGTCGTCATGGTCCTGGTCTATGCCATTCGCGTTTGGCCCGGGGACCGAGTCCGCAGTTTCGCCGGGGCATTGCTTTGCCTCGTCCTCGGCTTCAGTGTCGTCCTCTATCTGCCCGTGCGGTCGGGAGCGGAGCCGGTCCTGGACTGGGGGGATCCCGAAGGTTGGGCGACCTTCAAGCGGCATCTGTTGGCGGCGCAGTACAGTGTTTGGCACTTCCAGTCCTCCGCGCGTTTCGTGGAGAACCTGACCGGCTACTTTGCGCGACTGCCGATGGAGCTCGGGTTCGCTTTCGTCGCGCTGGTTCCTGCGGGAATCTACTTCGCTCGTTCGATGTGGCGGCCGCTGACGGTGTTGCTCCTCGTCGCTCTGACGACGTTGGTTTGGGCCTCCGGTTACGAGATCTTCGATCTGGAGCCCTACTATCTGCCCGCGGACATCGCCTTCCTCTTTCTGGCCGGGGCCGGATTGCATGGGATACTTCGTCAGGCGGGGCAGGCCGGGAAGGTTGGACAGGCGGGGCACGCCGGGCACGCCGGGCGGACGGGGCAGGCGTGGCGATGGGCGGGAGCCATCTGCGTTGCCGTCACCCTCGTTCAAGGGCTGCTTCGCTATCCGGAACAGGACCGGTCCGGCGATCGATTCGTGCGTTTCCATCTCGAAGAGTCCCTCGCGGACACGCCACCGGACGCCATCGTGTTGTCGGCTTTTTGGGACGCGTTCGTCTCGCCATCCATCTACGTGCAAGAGGTGGAGCGGACGCGGCGGGACCTCACCATCGTCGATCCCGAGTTGTTGCGGCGGAGCTGGTACTTCGAACAACTCCGTCGTTGGGATCCGGAACTCCTTCGTCCTCTCGAGCCCTTGGTCGATGAGTTTCTGGTCCACCTCGCTGCTTTCGAAGCCGGGCAACCTTACGATCCGCAGCGGATCGAATCGCGTTACCGAGCGGTCATCGAAGAGATCGCGCATACGCACCGGCCCGAGCGGCCGACGGTGTTCACGGCGGACGTAACTCCCGAGTTTGCCCGAAACCTCACACCGGTGCCGGAAGGGTTGATCTATGTGTTGAGGGAGGACCCGGCGACCTCACCGAAGTTGGAGCCGCCCTCGGCGGACGCGCTCGTCGATGCCGGCTTCGATCCGGATGACCGGATCCATCAGTACGTTCTGGAGTTTTGGGTACGGATGGTTCGGAACCGGGTTGCGTATCTCAATGCCTTCGGTCGGGACGCGGAGCGGTCCGCATGGGAGGCGGAACTCACCAAGTTATCGACCTTGGCGAGCTCCTGAGTTCGGAACGCGGCTGCGGAGGATCTTTTCGATCTTGGGCTTCGGGTCTCCAAAGTCCGGATCGACTTCCAAGGACTTTCGGAAGTACTCGAGCGCGGCCGTCTCGTCTCCTTCCGCCAATAGAGCGTCTCCGTAGCTGTCGTAAACGTTGGCGGAATCCGGGTGCCGCTCGATGTTGAACTGAAAGACCTGCTTGGCCTCGTCGAAGCGCTCGGCCCAGATCAGACTGTGGCCGACGACGTTCATCTCCCACTCGCTGGTGGTGTAGCGGTCATCGTTTGCGAGTCGCCGCCACTCGGCTTTGGCTGCCTCGAAACCTCGGGTCTCCATGGTGCGGCCGAAGGGAATCCGCGCCGGGATCTTGTACGGCTTGATGGGAAGATCGAACAGCGCCTCTGCCGTGGCGTTGGCCAGTCGGGCCGTCCGTGAATAGTCCCGGTTGGCCACGACGACAATGGACACGTCTTCCTCCGGATAGAGGACCATCTGCGTACTGAATCCGTGGTTCTCTCCGGTGTGAAGGATCGTTGGCCGGCCTTCGTACTCCTGTAGGTACCAACTGAGTCCGATATCCTGTCCCCAAGGAGTCTTCGCCTGCGGCGTCAAAAGCTGACTGTGCGATTCCGGACGCAGGACGGTGCTTCCATCGAAGCTTCCGTTCTGAAGCGTGATCCGACCCCATCGGCACATGTCGAGCACACTGGCGTGGAGCCCGGCGCTTCCGCCGTAACGGCGACGATACGGATAGTCTTCCGAAACTTCAGTGGTCAGGACGAGCACATGCGGCGTAGCCCACTCGTCCGGGCGTGACTCCGGAGCCCGGAAGGAACTCGATCGCATCCCCGCTGCAGCGAGAATCTGCGTGTCCATGAAGTCACGAAAACTCATGCCCGAAGCCTTGGCAATCACGTCTGCCAGGCAGTTGAATCCGACGTTGCTGTATCCGTAGCCCTCTCCGGGCGCGAACTGCATTTCCTGGTGACGGAGACTGCGAACGAGAGTTTCCAGAGCTTGATCGCCCTCATCCTTGCGGTCCGGGTAGTCCGGTGGAACGTTGCGAGGCAGCCCCGAGGTGTGAGTCAGGATCTGACGAATCGTAACGTTCCGGTAGTCGCCGTTCTTCAGCCTGAAGTAGGGAAGATGACGGATGACGGGATCATCCAGATGAAGCCGACCCTGCTGTTGCAGTTTCAGAATCGCCGCTGCAACGAATGGCTTGGAGACCGATGCCATGTGGTACCGGGACTGCAGGGTTGCCGGTTGCCGGGTCTCCGCGTTGGCGAACCCGAAAGCGCGGGCGTAGATGATGTCGTCACCCTGGGTGACCCCGATGACGATGCTGACGGCATCGTGGTCGCCCATGATCCGTTCCACGAACGGAGTGAGGGTGCGATCGAGTTTGCTTCCGAGTTCTCCTTGGACGATGGCGCGCGACGGGCTCGAGTTTGGGCCGGCGTCGGGCCGTCCCCAGCCTTCGGCGTGGCTGGCGCCGACGATCACTGTGAGAAGGAGTAGGGGAAGTAGGCGGAGGAACGAAAGGACGGAAAGGACGGAAAGAGCTGAAAGAGCTGAAAGGGCGGAAAAGGCGGAAAAGGCGGAAAAGGCGGAAAAGGCGGGGAGGATCGGGAGGATGGTAAGGAAGGGAATGGGCATCTGTGGGGTCGCGGTGGAGACCCTTCCAACGGTACTTATCATGGCTTCTACTCCCGGTTGCGACTTCGGCCGAAGTTTTGCGGCTCTGCTTGCGGGAGACTACGGAGAACGAGGGCGATACGAAAGGTGCTTCCTGGGAGGATGCGCGCGTTCGATCGAACTATCTGATCGATAGTTCGTCGTCGCTATCGAGGATGATCAGTGTCGTCATGACGCTAACCGCGAGTAGCGCCGCGATGCCTATCGCATCTCCGAGGTCGTCCTCCGAAACCTTGGGGGTGTCCAGAACCTCCAGCGACGAGACACCGGCGAGCGGGACGACCGCGATGGAGTCTCGTGGGGAGCTGTGGTGGACATCCAGGATCATCGTAGGAAGACTCTGACAATCCACATTGAGGAGACTTCCGATGAACACGACACCCGACTCGCCTGTGACCCGCAGCACATGCCCCTGTTCTTGTGCGACGGCGTCACAAGTGAGCGGGATGGCGTACGGGTAGCGGAGTTTGGTTCCAGGAGCGGTGCGGCCTGGACCGCACCCGACGGACGAAGACAGGAAGGCCGTACCCACAGCGAAGACAATCACTCTCTTCAGCACGCTCATTGCCAGATCCTCCTTTGTTCGTGTCCAACGAAAGAAGAATCGAACGCAGCTGCCTGTGGAACTACGACAATGGGTGACGAGAGGAGCGGAAAACGTCACTTCGTCGCGGTGTCCAAACGATGGTCGTATCGGGCGGAGTGATTTACGAACCGAAAGTGCCTCGACATCGAGGGTTGTCGGCGTGCTCAGCGGTCAACGTCGCTTCGGGAGTCTGCCCGCCTCAACGCAGTAGCGTCATCTTGGCCGAGGCGGAGTAACCGGAAACCTGACAGCGAAGATAGAAGATTCCAGGCGCGACTTCGTGCCCTCGACCGTCGACTCCGCTCCATTCGAACCGGTGAATGCCGGCTCCCACCGTCTGTGATTCAACGGCCGTAACAAACCGCCCGCGTGAGTCAAAGACGGCTCCTTCGACAATATTCGATCCAGAGTAGTGACCACCGTTTGCTACTGCGGGGACTTCGAAGGTCGCGACGCTTCGTTTGCGGAACGGATTGGGAGTCACGTCGCGGAGCCGGATATGACCGGTCCGGTCCGATTCGTTATCAAGATCCAGCCCGCTGGTTCCGCCGTCGAGGGAGAAGTCGGCGACGAGGGCGGCGTGGTCACTTGCGACTTCTGTGTCCAGCGGCTGCAGTCCGGCTGCGGCGAGCGAAGCCGGAGTCATGGTTCGTGTTTCGATCGTGAAGTTGTTGTGTAGTTGCGCCGCCGCACCGGTGAAACAGATGTAGTCGAGTTTGCCCGGATAGAACGAGCTGGAGTCGCGGCGCCAGGTATAGGTAAGCCGTGCGTCGGGGTGACGATTCGGCACGACATCGAACTCCGAACCGTCCCAGTCCGGCGCGTCGTCAGGACCCCAGGTGCCGTTGTCTTCGATGTCTCCGGTTGTCAGCGTTTCCAGCTGTCTGCGAAGGCCGACCAGATTGAAGTCTCCGCCGGCGATGATCGGAGTGTCCGGCGCCAGGTCGATCTCTCCACCCGAAGTTTTTGCATCCCGCAGGAAAGCGATCAGGGCATCCGCCTGGGTCTGTCGATTGTCATCGGCGGTACAACAGCTCCAGTGATTGGCAATCACGAGGAGGTCGGTGTCGTACCGTGGGCGAGGATCCACCAGAGCGGCCGTCAGCCGCGAGCCGGGCAGGATCTCCCACGTATTCAGGATCGGAAACCGGCTGACGATGACGTTTCCCGCATCCAGTTTGACCGCGTTCCAACTTTCTCCTCCGGAACTGGGGAGAAAGAACTCGAGGCGAGTCTCGGTCTCTGCAGCCGAGTGGTCCCAGATCTCGCAGAAGAGAAAGACATCGGGGTCCGACGCCGTGAGAATCCGCGACAATGCATCCTCCCGGCTGCCGGTTTCGAAGAGTCCGTTGTTCTCGACGTTGTAGGCGACCACACGGACGTGGTTCGCGTCGTCTCTGGCGAAAGGAGTGGAAACGACGGGCTGCTCCCCAGCCGCGAACTCATAGGTCGCGGGCCCGATCGTGTCGCCGTTGTCGTCGTCCACAACGACCAGGTCAAAGTCCGCGTTCGGAAAGAGAGACTGTCCGGATGGTTCGGCTTCGCGGTCGAGTGCGAGTTCGAACTGTTGGTCGCTGACCGTGGCAGCGAGGACCAGCCCAATCTCCCAGTGTTCGACAGGAGTCGTTCCACCGCCGTCGTGAAAGGTTCCCTCTCTGTCTCCCAGCCGCCAGACAAGTTCCGCACCGATTCCGGCGAAGGCGAGACCGGTTCCGGGATTGCGATCCGAGTCGATCGCGAAGACGAGGTTCTGTCCTTCATCCCCCTGCACTTCCTGCGTTGTATCGAATCGAAAGAACAGCCGATCACCGTCGTTCGCGATCGAGAGCTCGGTGAAGTCGATTCCGGAGCTTCCGTCGTCCCCGGCTGGGTCCGTCGCGATGACGGCGGACGGCGGCCAGTCGCCGTAGGCGCCGTCGATTTGAACCGGGAGGTTCTCCGCGGTTGCAGGACTCGCGACGGAGGCCAGGATGATCGCGAGGCGGGCTGAGTATTGGGAAAGGGGCATGAGAACTCCAGGCGGTGGCAAAGGACGATGGCGAAATGGCCGACGTTGACGACAGGGTCGACGTTGGTGACAGGGTCGACGAAAGTTCGGTTCTACCCTCTCGGTCCCGTCCGACTGTAGCAGCTACGGGGTCCGGATCTTGGAATCGGGATCGAGGTCCGAGTCAAAGCCGGGGAAGCGGGGGCGAGACCCGGCCCATTTTCCCGATTGGTTCTGACCTGGATCAGATAGATTGGCCAAGGATTGTGATATCCTTTACGTGAACTTTCCGGGCTGTTGCCCTGAAACCTTACAGCACAAGCAGTTACGGCTGTCCGCAGATGCGAGAGGTCCATGACGCGAAAGTCCCGCAGCTACTTCCAATCCGCCGAACAACTCCAGCAGGATCTCAAGGAATTCTTCGACCGCGAGGAACTCCGCCGTCTCCATAAGCGTGAGCCTATCAAGCACTTCGCCTTTGTTGCCTGGCAGTTTCTGCTCCTCTTCGGCTGCGGTTGGATCCTGTGGAGCTTCTCCAATCCGCTCATTTGGATTCCGACGGCCCTCGTGATGGGATTCACGATCTTCAATTTCACCGTGCTCCTCCATGAGCAGGTCCACCGTCTGATCTTCAACGGCCGCTACAAGAAGACCATGCGCTTCCTTGGGTGGCTCTACGCCTTCCCGAGTGGAATCTCGGCCACCCAGTTCAAGGTGTGGCACACCGATCACCACGAGAACCTTGGGGACGATGAAGAGGATCCCAAGCGTTTCCATCTGTCCCCGAAGCGCGTGGCTCGTTGGTACAAGTTGCTCTACTGCACTCCGGTGCTCTTCCCGATCTATTTCCGCGCCGCCCGCGCGGAGACGGCGACGTACGACGAGGCTACGCAAAAGACGATCTCGCTGGAGCGGACGTTGACCATCGGCGGGCATCTTGCCATCGCAGCGTTGCTCTGGTGGGGAGGTGGTTGGGAAGCGATGGCTCGTGTTTGGGCCGTGCCTTACTTTTTTGTTTTTCCGGTCGCCTTCACCCTGAACCGGCTTGGGCAGCACTACTTCATCAATCCGGACGATCCGGCGGCCTGGGGAACGCGTGTCGATGGAAACTGGTTTTGGCGACTCGCCTTTCTCAACAGCAACCATCACCTCGAGCACCACTACTTCCAGAGCGTTCCGCTCTACAACCTGCCGGAGCTGAATCGACAGCTTCGTCCCTTCTTCGAGCAGCGCGGCATCCGTAACTTCGGTTACGGGGAGATGCTCTACGGTTGGTTCATCAAGAACCACGTTCCGCATACGAAGATGGAGGATGAGCCGGTTCAGGCGACGATGGCAGGCAGCCCTCAAGGCTGATTGCGAGGCACAGCGGTCGCCGAACCAGACCGCGGTTCGGATGCTCTGTCAGGCCGTGGCGGGTCTCCGTGCGTGGCGAGGCGCGTCACAGGACGGGACGTTGAGTCCGTATCTCGACAACCGCGTCCTGCTGTGTGAATCTCGGTGGCATGAAACCACTACGTATCGTTCTCTTCGTCTTCCTGCTGGTCTTCGTCGGGCTGCAGCTTGTCCCGCGGGGACGCAATCACACGAACCCACCGGTGACCGGTTCCCCCGAGTGGAGTTCTCCCCGAGTCGAGGAACTCGCCCGCCGTGCCTGTTTCGATTGCCACAGCAACGAGACGAAGTGGCCGTGGTACTCGAACATCGCTCCGATCTCCTGGCGAGTGGTCGAACACGTCGAGCACGGAAGGTCGGAACTCAACTTCTCTGAGTTCGACAAGCCTCAGCGCCATGCGGACGAGGCGGCCCGGGAGGTCCGGAAGGGTTCCATGCCGCTGAACGACTACCTTCTGCTGCATCCGGAAGCGCGGTTGTCCGAGGAGGAGACGCAGGAGCTGATCGCTGGGCTCGAAGCGACCTTTGGGACGCGGGAGCCGCGCGAGCCCAGCGACGATGGAGGTGGCCGATAGGTTGTGGACGGAAGATTGCGGACGCTGATCCCCTAACTCGCGAGGGTGCAATCACCTTGCGAACTCAATACGACGCTCCAGAGAACCATCGGTCGTTTCTCCCCGCACTCCAGAGCTGCAGAAGCAGTTAGCCCGATCCCATCCGCAATCTTCCGTCCACACAGGGAGAGACCAAGCTCTCCGACATCGCCGAGCCGTTCGAGATGAGCCAGACCGCCGTCTCGAAACACGTTCGCGTGCTCGAGAGCGCGGGGCTGGTTCGGTTGCACAAACCTCCGGCGCGGCGTCGGCGGGGGATGGAGCGACTCCTTTGCGAGTATGGGACGTAGCTCGGGCAGCGGTTACGAATGTTCGGCCAGAACGTTCTCGAGATTGTCCAAGGTCTCGGTCAAACCTTGTTCCATTCCCATGGCAAGCACCTGCGCCAACGCCTCCGGCGTGTCGTACTCGGTTCGAATGACAATCCTGGTCTTGCCGTCGACTTCGGACATGGTGAGGAGAGTGCGGGACACAGGCATGTCCGGAATCGGATCTCCATTCTCGTCACAAAACGCGTCGGTGTACTCGAAGGAGTTCTGAGGGGTGATGTTCGCGAAGTGGGCTTTGCCCCAACTGGTTTTCCCGAACCAGTCTCCCTGACTCTTGTCTTCGCATGTCATCCCATAGTGCCAGTACCCACCGTCGACGAACTCCATGTGCTTGATCGTCGTCTTCCAACCTCGGGGACCCCACCAGCGCTGCAGTAGGTCAGCTTTCGTGTACGCCGCCCAGACCTTCTCTTTCGGCGCGTCGAAAGTGCGCTCTACGGTCAGGGTCTTCTTGTCATCCGCTACGGTGAACGTGGTCTTGCTCATGAAGTCTTGTCCTCTTTCAGAATGTCTTCCAACTGGTCGAACCGGTCGGCCCAGATCTCGGCGTACCTTTCAAGGTGGTGTTTCGCCACCTCCACGGAGGAGGGGACGATCAACACGACCTGTTCCTTGCCTCGACGGCGTTTGGCCACGAGTCGGGCGTTTTCCAGGACCTTGATGTGCTTGGAGATGGCCCCGAACGTCAGGTCGAAATGAACGGCGATCTCCCCGATGCTGAGCTCGGTTTCCGCGACCAGCGAAAGGATGCGTCGCCGAGTGCTGTCGGAGAGCGCCTGAAACAGCAAGTCCAGCTGAGCTGTTGATTCTACCATTTGGTAGAATGATAGTGAGTGACGTCTGGGTGTCAAGCGGGGAGAATGTCTGCTATGTCGACGAACCGAAAAGATTCCGTGACCGAGTGGCTCCTTGACTCCGACCCGGCCATCCGGTGGCAGGTGATGCGCGATCTGCTCGGTGCACCTGAAGCCGAGTGGGCAGCGGAACGAGCCAAGGTCGAGACCGAGGGTTGGGGTGCGCAACTTCTGGCCTGCCAGGATTCGGACGGACAGTGGGCGGGCGGCGCTTTCGCTCCCTCCGACTTCACCCAAGAGCTCTGGGAAAAGGAAGGCCAGCCCTGGACCGCGACCACCCACTCTCTTACCCAACTTCGCGAGTTTGGTCTCGACCCGGAGGCGTCGGCGGCGAAGCGCACCGTCCAACAAGTGGGCGCGAACTCGCGATGGGAGGAAGGCGGACAGCCCTTCTGGGAAGGCGAGGTCGAAGAGTGCATCAACGGACGGACGGTTGCCGACGGAGCCTACTTCGGTGTCGATGTAGAGCCGATCGTTGCGCGTTTGCTCGACGATCGTCAACCGGACGGCGGCTGGAACTGTGAGCGCGCAAACGGATCGAGTTGCTCGTCGTTTGACACCACGATCAACGTCCTCGAAGGGCTTCTCGAACACGAGAAGGCCACGGGAGGGACGGCGGACACTCGGGAGGCCCGCGCTGCGGGCGAGAACTATCTGCTCGAGCGAGCACTCTTCCGCCGGCTCAGCACGGGTAAGCCGGCGGACGTGAACTTCCTTTCATTGGTTCATCCGAACCGCTGGCACTACGACGTTCTTCGGGCGCTCGACTACTTTCGTGCGAGTGCCCGGTTGGCCGGCGCGGGTACCCGCCCGGATCCCCGGCTGGCCGATGCAATCGATGTTGTGGTGTCCAAGCGTGGCGTGGACGGGACCTGGCCGCTCGACCGGTCGCTTCGTGGTCGGGTGTGGTTCGCGATCGACGACGGCCCCGGCCGACCGTCGCGTTGGCTGACTCTTCGCGCGATGCGGGTGATGGCATGGTGGACCTCGAAACCACTACGATAGGAGGGACTCGTAGACCCGCCCGAAGGAGGAACCGTTGTTTCGTCAGACCTCGATCGTATTCGCCATGGCACTAGCCGCCCTCTCATTCGCATTGTCCGCTCAGGCTTCCCAAGAGGCTGAAGAACTGGAAGCGGCTTTCGACGCCGTGCTGGCTGCACATGTCCAGGACGGGTGGGTGGACTATGCCGCCCTCAAGGCCTCACCCAAAGCGTTGGACACGTGGCTCGGTCAGGTCGCAAAGGTCTCTCAGTCGGAACTCTCCGAGTGGAGCAAGAACCATCAGATCGCGTTCTACATCAACGCCTACAACGGTCATGCGTTGCGGATCGTTCGCGATCGATATCCGATCCGGGGGAAGAACTCCGAGTTTCCCGAGTCTTCGATCCAGCAGATCCCGGACGTTTGGAAACTGCCGATCGACATAGCCGGCGAGACACTGAACTTGGACAAGGTGGAAAAGGAGATCGTGCTTGGAGAATTGGGCACCTACAAAGCTCACTTCGGCTTTGTCTGCGCATCGGTGGGATGTCCCGCCCTCAAGAACGAAGCGTTCCACGGAGGGACGCTGGATCGTGAGCTCAATCTCGCCGCCCAAGTCTTCCTGAGGAGTCCCCAGGGCGCCCAGGTTGACCGGAAAGCGAAGAAACTGCGCGTCTCCCAACTCTTCAACTGGTACGCAGCGGATTTCGCGCACCTTCGCGGAACAGCGGCGACCGTTCAGCAGGTCTTTGCGGAGAGGGCACCGATCATCGAGTTCGTTGGAAGTTACCTGGAGAAGGCCGATCGGGATTGGATCCGGCGCGGTAACTATGACCTCGAGTATCTGCCCTACGACTGGACCCTCAACGACATCTCGAATCGGTAGTCGTCGAAGCGGCCCCGATAGCGGGGATCTACGTTCCGGTCCCTTCTGCTGCAGATTGGAAGGGAACGGTGACCGTCGGAAACACCAGCCACGAAAAAGCCGGAATCGTTCTCGATTCCGGCTGACTCTCTTCGCAAACGGTTTACGTCGAAGAAACCTGGCTTCGGGATGCGGCTCCTACCCGAAGAAGTAGGTGCTTTCCTTCTTCGTTTCTTCTTCGGCCGGCTTCGGCTCTTCGTAGACGATCCGGGACAGTCCCTCACGAATCCGTCCGATGGCTTCGCTCGTGACCTTGAGGTCGGGCTGAATCCCGTGGTTCCGGTAGTACTCGTTCAGGCGCTCGGCCTCGCGGGCCGCAGCGATGACGAATTCGTACTTGCTGCGGATCTCGCGGAAATCGGGCTCGGCAGCAACCTGCTCTTCCTCGATGGGAGCTCCGTTTTCTTCGTTCATCGAGTCCTCCTTCGGGATCCGGCTCAGGGATCTGGCGACAAACGGGGCCCGGCGGCGAGCCCGGCCCCGTGTCACATCACAGTAGATCGAATCCGGTACTATAGCTAGTCCGGCATCCTCATGGCTAGGAACAATTCGTTGCCTCCGCGGAGAACCAGGAAGAGCACCGGCTTGCCGTCTTCCTTGCCTTCCAGCTCGCGACGGAGCTGAGACTCTGAATCGATCCAGGCGCTGTCGACCTTGATGATGATGTCTCCCGAACGAAGGTTCGCCTTCCCGGCGGGGGAGAGCGCCTTCACGTCGGTGACGAGCGCGCCCTCGACATCGCGGTCGAGCTCCAACTCCTCGCGGGTCGCGCGAGTCACGTCCTCGGCCTCGAAGCCCAAGGCGTCGAAGCTGGAGGAGGTCTTGGGCTGATCCTCACTCTCGTTGCCGGCAAAGGCATCGGGGCGCTCGGTCAGCTTCAGGGTGACGTTCCGGGTGCGCCCGTCACGGATGATCTCAACGTCGACTTCGGTGCCCGGACGCATCTTGGCGACGCGGAGCATGAGGTCGTTGACGTTCTCGACTTCCTTGGAGTTGATGCGACTGATGACATCGCCCTGCTTGATCCCGGCCCGGTCGGCGGGTTCACCCTCGACGACATCGCTGACCAAGGCACCGCGGGGACGATCGAGTCCGTAGTACTCGGCCATGACGTCGTCGAGTTCACCGATATTGACGCCGAGATAGCCGCGGGTGACTTTCCCATGGTCGATCAGATCGCGCATTACGGTCGACGCTTCGTTGATCGGGATGGCGAAGCCGATTCCCTGGTAGCCGCCCGAGCGGGTTGCGATGGCGGTGTTGATACCGATGACCTCGCCCTCGAGATTGACAAGAGCGCCACCGGAGTTACCGGGGTTGATCGCGGCATCGGTCTGGATGAAGTTTTCGTACTGGGCCAGTCCCATACGACTGCGTCCCTTGGCACTGACGATCCCTGAGGTGATGGAGGAGGACAGCTGGAAAGGGTTACCTGCAGCCAGGACCCACTCGCCGACCTCGATGAGATCGGAATCGCCGAGTGTCGCGGCGCTGAGGTTTTCCGCGTCGACCCGGATGACCGCGAGGTCACTCTCCGGATCGCGGCCGACCAACTCAGCAGAGGCTGTTCTGCCGTCATGAAAAACGACTTCCAGCTCGTCCGCGTTGGCAACCACATGATTATTGGTCAGGATGTATCCGTCCCGGCTCACAATGACGCCGGAACCGCTACCCTGCTGATTGAACTCTTCGGGGGCGTCTTCGAAGAATCGCTGCATGAAGTCGTCACCAAAGAAGCGGCCGTTGCCTGCGGGGCGTACGACCTTGCTCGTGGTGATGCTGACGACCGAGGGGAGAACGCGATCCGCAATCTGGACGAAGGCCCGGCTCTGGGACTTGAGGGCTTCGACCCCGTCGGCGGCGGACTGCGCGTGGGCGACCGTCACGCCGGTCGGGTCGACGCCTCGAATCCCGGCCTGATGGCCGATGACGGCGGCGCCGAGAATCGCGGTCGCGGAGACGGCGCTGATCAGGCTTCTTCTCATATCTGTGTTTCCTCCGTGGCTTGGCTAGAGGTGGGACCTACCTGGTCACTGGAAACCCCGACTGCCGAAACCGGTTCCGGGATGCCTTTTTGATGCCGGGACCCAGGATAAAGGTTGCAGTCGCGATTGTCCTTTATCGATCGGCCGCCGGAGGGACCTTTGTCCTGGTCGGACAGCGTCCACCGGATGTTCACCTCCCTTGTCTCTGGGAGTTCCCGGGCGGCAAGAATGAGCCCGGAGAGGACGGACCGGACTGCGCCGCCCGTGAGGTCGGGGAGGAGACGGCCGTGCGGGTTGCCGCAGATCGCCTCCTTCTGCGGGAGGAAGCCGACTACCCGGACAGGCTGGTGGAGCTCAGCTTCTACCTTTGCCGGTATGAGTCGGGAATCCCGCAGCCGGTCCAGTGCCAGGCGGTTCGTTGGGTCGACCCGGATCATCTGGAAGCGTACCGGTTTCCGGAGGCCAACGATCGCATCCTCCGTCTCGTCCGGGAGCTTTCGAAAGACCTCGGCTAAGCCCCCGGCCCCGGTGGCGACTGTGGGCTGTGGCTGAACCGCGAAGATCGGAGCGAGGCACCCAAAAGGCTCCGGAGTTCCGGCCCAGGATCAGGAATCCATCAGGAATGCGAGGCGGTCGAGTTCATTGCCCAGCTCCCGTTTGACCTCATCGAGCATGTCGGGATCGATGTCCAAAAGCTCGAGGCAACGCGGTTCGACCCGCGGCGGTTCGGGGCGGGGGATGATCGGATCGATGGCTGCACCCAACCGGTTTCCGATGTGGACGACACCGGCCAACTCGGCTTGCGACGAGGCCTGCCAGGGTTTCTCGTAGGACATCATCGGCTCGATCAAGGCTTGGGGGATGTCCCACTTCGTGGCGAGCCAGGTTCCGACCTCGCCGTGGGTCACTCCGACGACTTCCGCCTCGTTTTTCGGAAACACCTCGTTCCCCAGTTCCACCTCGGACAGATAGAACTGCAGCCGGTGGGGAAGGATCGCATCAATGAGGAGAAAGCCGCACTGGTGGAGCAACCCGGCGGCGAAGGCCGTCTTCCTGCAAGAGAGGCCGCGCATCTCCGCGACGACATGGGCGGCGATTCCACTGGTCAGGAAGTTTCTGGAAAGGGCGAGCCGGTCGAACGAATTGCAGACCGGAGCTTTGCCGATCAGTCCCGTCTTCACCGCGATGGCGATGGTCAGGTTCTTCACCTCGGTCGAGCCCACGTACTTCACGGCGTCGGATACGTTCGTAACCTCGCGCATCAGTCCGTAGGCGGCCGAATTGACCAGCCGGAGCAGCGAGAGAGAAAGAGCCGCGTCGACCTGGACGATCTCGCCGATCTCTTCGGCGCCGACCTCAGGGTCGTCGACGATGCGCAGTAGGGAGACCAGAATCTCCGGAGTCGGGGGCAGGTGCTCCGTCTTGCCGAGTGCGTTCTGGACCTTTTGACGGGGAAGCTGATTGTCGGTGGTTTGCAAAGCCGTATCTCCCTTTCCCCAGGTTTCGGCACCTACGGAACCGAGCTGGAGGAGCGGCCGCCGTTGATTGACGGGATTCCGACACGGCAATTTTTTCCCGACGTGCCGACGTGCCGACGTGCCGACGTGCCGACGTGCCGACGTGCCGACGTGCCGACGTGCCGATGTGCCGACGGCCCGACTGTGCGGCTCCGACGGTCCGACTGTGGGGCTCCGACGGCGCGACTCGCGCGCGGGGGGCTTCGGGCGAGCGGTTCTCGATTCCCGGCGTCGGGTGCTCTACAATCCTACGATTGTGTGCGAATCCGGAAACAACCAAACGCCGCCTCAACGGACCACTTCGTCTGCGGGACCATCCCATTCCGAAGCGCCGTCCCCCTCGGACGAACCCGGGGCGAGGTCCGGGCGCGCCGTCGTTCTTCTCAGTGGCGGACTGGATTCCGCGACCGTGTTGGCGATTGCGCGCCGCGACCAACTCGATTGTTACGCGCTGTCCATCCGCTACGGGCAACGACATTCGCACGAACTCGATTGCGCGCTCCAGGTGGGATCGGCATTCGGCGTGTCGGAACACCAAATCGTGGATCTGGACTTGTCCGCATTCGGCGGCTCCAGCCTCTTCGAGAGCGGTGGAGAGGTCCCGAAGGACAATCCGGAGCCGGGAGAGTCAGGGGCCATCCCATCGACCTACGTTCCCGCCCGTAACACCGTCTTCCTCTCGTTGGCCTTGGGTTGGGCCGAAGTGTTGGACGCCGACGCGGTCTATGTCGGAGTCAATGCACTCGACTACAGCGGGTATCCCGACTGTCGCCCGGAGTACCTCGAGGCGTACCAGAGAGTGGCCGACTTGGCCACGCGCCGAGGAGTCGAGGGACGGCCGATCGAGGTACGCGCGCCGCTTCTTCATCTCGGGAAGTCCGAGATCATCCGTCGCGGGCTCGAACTCGGAGTGGACTACGCGATGACGTCCAGTTGCTATGAGCCAATGTCACCGGGCTCCCCTTGCGGTCGCTGCGACGCGTGCGTCCTTCGCCGTCGTGGCTTTCAGGGAGCCGGCGCGGAGGACCCGCTTCCGTATCCTTCGCGCGAGACGACCCCGGGAGGTTCATGATGTCGTCGGAACGGGTCAGCCTCGTCAAACAATTCGGTTTCGAGTCCGCGCACTTTCTTCCGCGCGTTCCTGAGGGGCACAAGTGCCGACGAATGCACGGACACAGCTTTCGCGTCGAAGTGGAAGTCACCGGTCCCATCGACCCCGAGTTTGGTTGGTTGATGGACTACGGGGAGATTTCTGCGGTGGTCAAGCCGGTGGTCGCGGAGTTGGATCACCGGCTGTTGAACGACATCCCCGGTTTGGAGAACCCGACATCCGAGGTCATCGCCGTGTGGCTTTGGGAGAGACTGGTTCCGGACCTTCCCCAATTGTCACGGGTGTCCGTGCTCGAGACCTGTACGACGCGCTGCGATTATCGCGGCTCGAAGTAACTCCACGCGTTCGATCCACGCTCTCACGACTGAATTCACACGTACGGGTCTGTACCGCGGCCGCGGCTACCGGTCGTCCCAGATTCTCTTGATCTCGCCCCAGGTGACGAGTTCCTCTTCGGCGCCGTCGTCCAGAAACTCGTCAACGACGGCCTGCATCGCCGACGGGTCATAGGCGGCCGTGTTGGCGCCTTCGCTGACGTACCGAATGTAGCCGCGAGAATCGACGACGAGAAAGGTGTGCCACTTCACGCCGCAGGCGGACGCGAACTCGCTTCCGTTCAGGAGGAATGGGTAGCGCACGCCGGCCGAGTCCCGCAGTCGTTCCAGTTCCTCGTAGTGCCCGTCGAGAGAATCGATCGCGTAGACGGCAACATTCTGTCCGGAGTACTTCGTGACGAAGTCCGACTCGATTCGTTCGGCCAGTCCGACGCAAATGCTGCAGCCGGAGCCAAGCAGATAGATGACGGCCACGTTGCCGTCGAGGTCGGAGTCGTCATAGGAATTGCCTTCGAGGTCCATGAGCTGAAAGGACGGCAATGGATCTCCGACATCGACCAAAGCCGATGCGGAAGTTGCTACGACCAGCAGGCCCAGGATCGCTGTCATTAGGAAACGCAGGTTCGTCGTCAAGGTCGCCGGACCCTCCCTTTCCTAAGAGTATAGGGACTCCGCTTCCACAGCTTCAAGGAAAGCACCGTTATGTTAGCGTCCGCAAAATGAACTCTTGGCAGGACTCCCAGGTGCGCGGAATCACCCAGGTTCGCGTCTATTTTTCCGACACCGATCAAATGGGCGTGGTCTACAACGGCAACTACCTGACCTGGTTCGAGATCGGACGGACGGAGCTGATGCGCGAGCGCGGATGTGACTACGCGTCGGTCGAGGACCGGGGGATCGCCCTACCTGTGACCGAGGCCCACCTCCGAATCCGCAACCCCGCCCGCTACAATGATCTCGTCGAGATCGAGACCCGGGTCGGCCGGTTGCGTACCCGGGACCTGGCCTTCCTGTACCAGATGCGGGTCGAGGATCGGCTTCTGGCTGAGGGGGAGACGGTGCACGTCCCCGTGAACCGGGAGACGGGCCGGTCGGTTCGGCTTCCCGACTGGTTACGGGGAGAGCTGGACGCCGGAACGAACGTGCCTTGAGACGGCTGCGTACGCTCCGCGCGGCGTTGCGTCTGTCTTTCGGTGCCGCGCTTGCAAAGAATGCCGTGATTTCGTTTTCGGGTGCGGCGCGCAGGATGGGTGCCGCCCTTACGGCCGGTGCCGCCCTCTCGCTCTCGGGTGCTGCGCTTTCGCTCGGTGTCGTCCTCTTGCCCTTGGGCGCTCCGCAGGCCGCTCCTCCCGAAGGTCCGGAACTCTTTCCGGTCCGGGACCGGGACGGAATCAGCGTCCGACACCTGGCTGTTTCCGGGATCTTGCCCTGGTCGGCCTGGACCCTTCGGCCCGCGACGCGGACTGAACTCTCCCGTTTCCTCGATCTTTCCGAAGACGGAACAGTCGGTGAAGGGGGCACTGACACGGCGACCGAGGACGGGACCGAGACCGGGACCGCGGCTGGGACCGCAGAACGCATAGTCACGAAACACGCGTTGGGGGTACCCGAGCGGGCGCGCCTGCAGCGAGAGTTGGCAGCGGAGCCGTGGCTGCGGTGGCCGGCCGGAGCGGGGGAGATCAGAGTTCGTCCCTACCTTTGGTTGGACGCCGCCTGGGTCGAGGACGACGGATGGGATTGGGGGCCTCAGCCGCGGTTCGGACTGGAAGGCACGGCCCACCTCTCCGACCGCTTTGTCCTTCACCAGAACCTTTTTGCCGGTGACGTCGAGGACGGGCGAAGGTTCGGGGACGCTCTCGTCAATCACACGGACTTCCTGCTTCTTCTGGAATCGGTCTACGGCATGTACGCCTTCGATCATGGGTTCGTTCGAATGGGTCGGACCCATCACGCGTGGGGACCGGGCCGGTTCGACAACCTGCTCATTGCAAGCACCGCACCTGCGATCGACCACTTCGAGTTCGGACTCGACATTCTCCCGATTCGCTTCCGATCGATGGTGGGTGTTCTCTCTCCGGCTTCAGAAAAGAACATCGCGCTTCATCGCGTCGAGCTTTCTCTTCATCCGTCTGTGCAGATCGGACTGACCGAAGGCGCGGTGTTTCACGGATCGCCGCTCCAGCCGCTTTATGTCGTCGGCATCGTTCCGTACACGGTCGTGGAACGACTACAGGGACAGGACGTCTTTCGAGAGGGCCCGCTCTCCGAGGTTCGTAACAACGTCATCTATCAAGGCGACGTGATCTGGAGCTTCGCCGATGGGGGAGCGGCTTGGGTGGAGTTCCTGCTCGACGATGTGGCGACCGAGAACGCCGATCAGCCCACGCGTCTCGGCTTTCTGCTGGGGGCAGAGCAAGCGGTGCCCGCGCGGCACGGGCTTTGGCGCTTCGGATTCGAAGCGTCCAAGATCTACGACTTCACCTACAGCGTTTACTACGACGACAGCAACTGGACGCACCAGGGGCGGTCTCTCGGGGCCCGCTTTGGGCCGGACTCCGAGAACGCGCGGATCTTCTGTGAGTTCAGCCCGAGCCCGAACTATTCGTTGGGCCTCGGGCTCTTGGCGATTCGCCAAGGAGAAGGGCAACTCGGGCGACCCTGGTACCCGCTTAGCGATCCACGTTCTGAGGGCAACCCGGATTCGCCGGCGAGCGAACTGACGGGGACGGTCGAGGAGACGACGGGATTCGACCTATCGGTTCAAGCCTACCCGACGGCCTCGCTTCGGTTCGGAAGCCGACTCCGTTGGATGACGGTCGACAACGCCGAAAACGTCGAAGGCGCCCGGGATGATGCGTGGCGGTTGGACGCGTGGTTCGAATGGCATCGGTGATGGCCGGGTCGGCGGAGTAGGCCAGCGGCTTGCCACGGTCTCGGTCGTGGCGTTATGCGGCCTACCGTGGTCTCGGGCGCGGCGTCATGCCGCTTACCGTGGTCTCGGCCGCGACGGCATGCGGCTTCCCGTGGTCGCGCGCGTACGTCGGTGACGTTTGTTCGATTCCGCGTTCTCTTATCCGCCGTCAGTCGGACGGCGCGTCGATCCAGCGGATCTCGATCTCGACTTCGACTCGGGAGTCGAGCGACTCCTCGACCGGACAGGTGTGAGCCACCCGCTCCAACAGGGCTCGCTCCGAGTCCGTGAACGACCCTTCGACTTCGATCCAACCGTGCAACCGACCGATGCGACGCCGCGGATCGGAGATCATTTCCTTTTCGATGTGTGCCTTCGCTCCCGGGAACTCGATGCCGCGTTTGTTGGCCGCGATGGCCATGACCGTGATGATGCAGGTTCCGAGCGAAGCAGCGACCAGGTCAGTGGGAGAAAACGCCTCACCCTTACCGTGATTGTCGACGGGAGCGTCGGTGATGATCTCGCCGCCGGTCGGGCCGTGGACGGCACGGGTGCGGAGGTTGCCGCGGTAGTCGAAGTCGATCGAGACGGCCATGGGCGCTTCCTTTCCTACTTCAGTCTGTCAGGTCGCTTTGCGCGTGGGCCCGTCGCTGTCTGAGCAAGGGGCACGTCGTTCTCTGAAATCACGCGAGCGCCGAAGGAAGTATCCGAAGGAAACGAAAAAAGGTCCGGACCCACGTCCGAACCTTTTCCGAGTCCCGTGGGACGATATGGTAGCGGGGGCAGGATTCGAACCTGCGACCTTTGGGTTATGAGCCCAACGAGCTACCTCTGCTCCACCCCGCATCAAACTGAAGGGGGAAAACTATCGCCCCCAATTCGAGATGTCAACTCGATTTCATCGATGGTTCGCTACCGCGTCAACTTTCTCGCGTCGGCAACCCGCATCAACATTCCCGCGTGGCATTCCGCATCAACATTCCGGCGTCGGCATTCCCGCGTCGAATTCACCCAGGCGTCCGGCCGAGGCACGTCCAGCCGACTCAACCCCAGACGAGAACTAGCGTTCGGAAGGTTCTGGGGTTGGGCCTTCTTCCGCGTCTACAGCCGGTTGCGGCGCATCCGTCCGCGGAAAGTAGTAGACGATCTCGCCGGGACGCTGCATCGAGAACTTCTCCCGTGCCGGACGTTCGACGGCCATGGGACCGCTTTCCGCCAGCTGCCACTTCAGATTCTCCGCTTCCTTCTTCATCGTGTGAAGTTCTGCGGAAAGCTCTTCTTCGCGCCAGCGGAGTTCCAATAGCCGGGCCAAGCCGCGATCACCGACGAAGAGACTCGCGATCGACCAGACGACGATGCCGCCGACCAGCAGCGGACCGAGACGTCGAAACGGTGGTGTCCACCTACGGCGGAGATAGCCGTCGGCACGCGATCCTAAATTCGGACTATTCTTCACGGTCCTTGTCCTCGTCCCATCCTTGTCCCGTCCTTGGGCAAGGTCTCCGGATCAGGCGAAGTCGCCGAGTGCGCTCCGGCCCGGATAGACCGCCTGGTCCCCGAGCTCTTCCTCGATCCGCATCAGCTGATTGTACTTCGCGACCCGCTCAGAGCGTGCCAGAGATCCGGTCTTGATGAAACCGGCATTGGTGGCGACGGCCAGGTCGGCGATGAAAGTGTCCTCGGTCTCACCGGAACGGTGCGAGATGACCGTGGCAAAGCCCGCGCCCTTGGCAACCGCGATGGCTTCGAGCGTTTCGGAGAGCGTCCCGATCTGGTTCAGCTTCACGAGAATGGAATTGGCTGCGTCTTCCTCGATGCCGCGGCGCAGTCGCTTCGGATTGGTGACGAAGAGGTCGTCGCCGACCAGCAGGATCCGTTCGCCCAGTTCTTCGGTGAGCTTGGCCCAACCCTTCCAGTCGTCCTCTGCGAGGCCGTCCTCGATCGAAACGATGGGAAACTCCTCAACCAGTGACTTGTAGAACTCGATCAGCCGATCCGAGGTGTAACTCTCGTCGTCTTCGGCGCGCAGCATGTACGTGCCTTCGAAATAGAACTCCGTAGCCGCGCAATCCAAGGTCAATGCGATGTCGCTTCCCGGCTGGTACCCGGACTTCTCGATGGCTTCCATCAGGAGTTCCAATGCTTCCCGATTGGACTTGAGGTTGGGGGCAAAGCCGCCTTCGTCCCCGACCGCCGTTGCATAGCCGCGATGATCGAGAACCTTCTTCAACGTGTGGAAGACTTCGGAGCCCATACGGACGGCGTCGGCAAAGGAAGTCGCGCCGACCGGAGCGATCATGAACTCCTGCAGGTCGACGTTGTTGTCCGCGTGCGCGCCGCCGTTGAGAACGTTCATCATCGGGACCGGCAGAAGGTGTGCCCGAACGCCACCGAGGTACCGGTACAAGGGCAGTTCGTTGACGTGCGCAGCGGCGCGGGCCACGGCCATGGACACACCGAGAATTGCGTTGGCTCCGATTTCTGACTTCGTTTCGGTGCCGTCGAGATCACACATCAGTCGATCGATGCGCAGCTGGTTCTGCGCGTCCTGGCCGATGACTTCCGGCGCAATTCGTTCCGTGACGTTGCGAACGGCCTGCAGGACACCCTTACCGTGATAGCGATGGGTATCGCCGTCCCTCAGCTCGAGCGCTTCGTGTTCGCCGGTGGACGCACCCGACGGGACGAGTGCACGTCCGCGATCCCCGCTGCGGAGGATGACCTCCACCTCGACCGTGGGATTGCCACGGGAGTCCAGAACCTCGCGGGCCAGGATTTCCTCGATGTTGGTCATCAGACGTGAGTCTCCTTCTTCGACGACAGGGTCGGACGATTCCGCTTCCGCGTTCCGGATCGGCCGGTCGGCTCGTGACGATGATGCAGGGAGGGAGCCGGGCCGGGCGCTTCTCGCCGCGGGACGGGCAACGCTATCCACATAGCACGGAACGGTCAAGGAATAGGCCGGAACAACCCGTTTCAGGCTGGAGGCTGCGGCCCCAGCCTTGACAGCCTCCTAACCCCCACCTATGCTCCGTCGGTTCGAGTTAACTCAATCTTGCACAAGGAATTGCCTGGGTGGCCTTCCCAGGTGATGGCGCGTGCGGCCGCGCTTCGGTTCCAAACCCGAAGCCCAGCCTGGCGGTGTCGATGTCGCTGAGCGATGCCGAGCTGGTCCAACGATGCCTCTCCGGCGAAGAGGAAGCGTTCCGCCTGCTCGTGGAAAAGTATGATCGGCAGGTCTATTCCCTCATCCACCGGATGGTGCGATCGGATGACGATGCCCGTGACCTGACGCAGGAGACCTTCGTCAAGCTCTTCCGTGCCCTCGATCAGTTCGACACTTCCCGCAACTTCTCCTCGTGGCTGCTCAAGATCGCCAGCAATCAGACCATCGATTTTCTCCGGAAAAAGCGGCTCCAAACGGTTTCCATGCACGCCGACCCAGAAGACGATGATCGGCCGGCCATCGATCTCGAGGATCCCGGGCCGGGACCGGAAGCGATGGAGGCAAAGTCCCGCCGGCGTGAGCAACTGGAGAAGCTGGTCGCCGATCTCGCCCCTCACTACCGCATCGTCGTGGAGCTTCGCTATCTACGCGAACGATCGTATGAGGAGATTGCGGACACCCTCGATCTTCCCTTGGGGACGGTCAAGGCGCGGCTCCACCGGGCCCACCACCAGCTCAAGGCTTGGCTGGAAGGCGGCGATGATGATTCGTAGGTTCGATCGCCACGGCCGAGGCTGGCCAAATCGAGGACCTGAAACTCGTAAGATCAACTCCGACGAGTCGAAACCTTTGATCGGACCTCCCGTAGGAGGAGGTGACGAAGAGATTCGACACAGGATCGCAGCCCGCCGCACAGGTATTGTCCGAAGCGGCGCCGGCCGGAAGAAGACCGAAGGCCACGATCCTACGTTAGACTTTCAAGGACGGCGGAATCCCCCGGGTTGGGGGAAACCTCAAGGGATGTGAACGAAGCAATGACCCCCTGCGGCTGTGATAAGGACCTCCTCCTGGAGTACGCGATCGGTGAGATCGACCAGCGGGACGTGCCCATCATCGAAGCTCAGCTTCGGACCTGCTCGCAGTGCGCGGCCGACCTGAAGTTCCACCGCAAGCTCGCCGACGAGCTGGCCGACCGTCCGACGGCAAACTACCCGGACGACCTCCGCGAGGTTCTCGTTCGCTCTGCGATTCAGATTCGCAAAGACGTTGCACCGGCGTGGGGTAAGGCCCCGGCCGAGGCCCGTCCCCGTTTTTCGTGGGTTCCCCTGGTTTGCGCCAGTGCTGGGTTGGCCATTGTCGCCGTCTTCATTTTCTTTCTCATGCCGGGTGGATCCACGTCTTCGATGGACGACATGGTTTCGGGTGGCGTCGGTCGAGGAGCCACCGCGCTGGAAGAGATCATGCAGTTGGTCTCAAACCTGCAAGTCGGATGGCAGTTGGTCGTCGACTTCCTCTCGCGCTTCTCACCGGTTTGGCGGGCGCTCCAGGCATCGCTGTCCGCGATCGGAATTGCCCGGTGGTCCATCGTCTTTCTTACGATCGTGGCCGTTGCCGGCACCTTGTGGCGTATGAATCGTTCCGGCCCCAAAAGTAGAGTGAACCATGTTTGAACCTCGCCTGAAGACAAAACGCAGCGCGCGTCGGACTTGGTGTCGTCGCCTGGTCCTGTGGGTTTCGCCCGTTCTCTTCGCACTCGCCGGATCCCTGATTCCAAACCAAAAGACGGAAGCCGGGATCGAGATTCTCGAGTCCGACACGCTGCGAACGACCCGCTCAGAGCGCAACCGCGCAACTCGTGACGCCCGGGACGAGGAAAAGGGATTCCGGATCACCATCCAGACCGATGAAGACACGCTGGAGTCCAAGTTCCGGTTCGGGCCGCCAGAACATCGTTCTTCGCGCTGGGTTCATGTTGACGGCAGTGGCGAGGACATCGTTCGTTTCGGCGAAGACATCGTCGTCGACGTGGACGAACTCATCGACGGTTCCGTCGTTTCCATGGGCGGTGATGTCATCGTTCGTGGTCGTGTGACCGAAGACGTCGTTTCCTTGGGTGGCAGTGTCACGCTGGAAGACGGTTCGGTCGTCGAAGGTGACGCCGTCGCCATCGGCGGGAAGCTGGATCGACAAAGAGGGGCCCGTCTCGACGGCGAGAACGTCGGTCTCCGTTTCATTCCCGGCGAGTACGGTCCGTTCGGAAGCCCCGATGGGCACGTCTTCTTCATCGTGTTGACCGCGATCTCCGTCGGCTTCCTCTGGATCTGCGGCGTACTCTTCGAGTGGCTGATGCCGCTCCGCATGCGAAACATGGCAGAGCAGGTTCGAATCAAGCTGTGGCCCAGCTTCTTCGCAGGACTCGCCGTTCATCTTCTCTTCCTCCCGGTCTTTGCTCTTCTGCTGGTGACCGTCATCGGTATTCCGTTGGCGATTCTGCTTCCCTTCGTCTTCGCCCTGATCATCACGGTCGGCACCATCATCGTGACGGCGCTGCTCGGGGCAAGGCTCTGGGGGAACGCCACGCTTCGGTCCCGCGTCGAGTGGATTCGGGGACTCAGCCTCGGCTTGATCGTCCTGTCCGGCTTCAGCATCGTCGCACTGGTCTTTGCCGGGATGAGCGGAATCATCGGCACGTTCGGCGGTCTGTTCCTCATGTCAACCTGCGCGGGCCTCTGGACGCTTTCCACGATCGGGATCGGCGCCGTGGCCCTCAGCCGGTTCGGCGGAAAAGCGCCGTTCGATGTCCCGTCACCGCCCATCAGCGGGGGAGCGTCGGACCCGGATCCTTTCGGGACCCCGGAGCGAGCCACGCCAGTCTAGCCCCATCCGGGCTGGCGTCCCGCGTCGGGGCAGTTCGCCCACCGCCCCAACAGCGACTTACCTCGATTCGGGCCGGATCCGGCCCGGTCCTGGTGAAATCACACAGGTACAACTTACTGTGGGATAGGCGTTTCCGGTGTTTTGGGATGGTAGACTCTTCCTATGGAAGGGATCGCCGACAAATCGGGACGACGGACTCTACCCGTCCTTCTCGCCGCCGCCTTTGCCCTCTTCGCCGGCACGGGGTTGACGGCTGCCGCTTCCACGGCCGCGACTTCCACGGCCGATTCGAGCCCGCCTCTGACTCTTCCTGGCGCGCCGCAGATCCGGCTTTGGACCCCGGAGCAGGTGCTCTCTCAGTTTTCATCCGTGGCCCCAGACGGTGCCCGTCTCTTTCATCAACCCGACGGCGTAGCTGTCCGACTGGTGGAGACGACCGATGACGAACGGATCGTCAATCCGGGCGACGGTGAGTTTCACTCGATGGATGTGGCGGAGGTGGAGCGCGCCCTGGCAGCCGTGCCGCAGACTCTTCTTCGAGACTTGAACGCGGACATCTTCATCCTGCCGTATCCGCGTGCGGATCGTCTGTCTTCTTCCGCCGGCCGCAACGCCGTCTATCTGTCTCCCGGAGTCCGCGAATACTCAGTTGAGCAGGTTCACTACGTCGTCACGCATGAGGTCGGTCACCTGTTTCACCGCGAGTATCTTCCGTTCGAAGACGAATCTGCCTGGGATCCGTACCGGGACTTGCGCGGGATGCAGGACACCGAGCGTTTTCATTTCGGCGCGGCGCACGCGGATCGTCCGCAGGAAGTCTTTGCGGAGGATTTTCGTGTTCTGTTTGGAGGTGATCTGGCGAGGGGTGACGGTTCGATCGAAAACCGAACCTTGGAGCGGCCCGAGAACGTGATCGGCCTTCGGGAGTTTTTTCTGGGGTTCGTCGAGGACTCCGCGCAGCCTGTTGCGGCCTCCACCTGGTCTTTATACCCGCGGCCCGGTCGTTCCCTCGACGGTTTGACTCTACGGGCATCCGAGCAGACTGTGATTCGACGTCTCGATCTCTACGACGTTCGTGGACGCCGTCTCGGCTCCCCGGATGCTCTTGGGCGAGGCCCGGCGGAGTGGACGGTCCGTTGGAACGAACCCACGGCAGCCGGTGCGTACTGGGTTCGAGTCGAGACGGTCGACCGGGAGACCGTGGTCCTACCGGTGCGTGTCGTGAGCCCGCGATAGGTCGCGCCGATTCGAGTCAAGCCAAGTCAAGTCAAGTCAAGTCAAAGCCCAGGCAAGCCACCAGCCAGACGCTGCTATGGTCGCGGTTGCACCCAGACGTAGTCCCCGGCGACCAACGACATCTCAAAACCGTCGCTTCGTCCCACCAGCTTGCGGTCTCCGAGTCCGGTCAGATCACGAACCAGATGGAACAGCGCTTTGGGTATGTCGAGGATCGAACCGGATTCTTCACCGGAGACTTCACCGTCGACCCAGTTCTCCACTTCCTGCAGGTCTTCCACCGAGAGCGGCACCGTCACTGCCGTGACCTCGATCCAATGCTTCGAGTTGTTCGTGCACTGCGCTCGGGAGAGCGGAATCCGTATCGGATTCTCGTCGAGGAAGGAAGTGATCGTGCCCAGGGAGTCGGCGTCGAACACGCCGTGCGGGCCTTCGATGAGGTAGTTCCCGCTCCAGGCATCTCGGGAAACGCGAAAACGCTGCACGACGCGGGCCACGCGGCGGTCGAACCAACCGGACCGCGTGCGCATCAGGTCGACCTGGATCCCAACAGTCGCAGGGATGCCGACGTCCAACCGTTCCCGAACGAACTCAGGCAGAACCTCCGGCCCGGGATTCGGCTGCACCCGCAAGGCCAGGGAATCGCTCTCGACACGAACTTCGAACGGGGAGGCAGCCCTACCCGTACCGGTCACCGAGAACGCGAGCCACAGCACGAGCGAAAGGACGACGGCCGCGAATGGTGTGCTCTGGCGCGAGCCGAAGGCGGTTTGCGCCGACGAGTTTTGCCCAATCGGAGTTATGACTTCGACAACCATCCTGACCTATATGGCGTGCGAAAGGCGTACCGTGACACGAACCGGCGCTCGCCGGCTGCGAATGTCACGAGCCAGATCGATCCGAAAACCATCCGACCCCAGCAGGAAACCGACGCCTCCGTCCAAGGCGAGCCGACCGCTTCCGGCGATCCCTTCCGTTTGATTGTCATTCTCGTTCCAAGCCTTTCCACTGTCGAGGAAGAGAACGGGGCGGACCGACGTGTCGAAGTCCACTCCGTACTCCACTGTGGCCAGCAGGACTCGGTCTCCGCGGAATTCCTGCCACTCATGCCCACGCAACGTTCCAATTCCGCCGGCCTGAAACTGCCACTGGCGGGGAAGGCGTGACCCCGTGGCGTCCGCGTCTCCCTGTGGCGCGCCCCCGGCGCTGACCCGAAGGGAGACCTGTTGGTGGGACGAAACGCGCAGCTGCCCGCGATACTCTCCCCAGACCCGCATGAAGTGACGTCCGTCTCCGAGATCTCCACCTGCCCACTGTGCGTCGACGAGAAGAGAGGAGCCGGTGTCCGCGCCCCAGATCGAAGGTTCGGAGCCTTCGGAAAGGTGGGCCCGGGCTTGCAGGACGTTCCAGTCTCCGGCCTCGATGTTTGGGTTCTCGCGGAAGCGACGGTCACCGCCAAAGACGCCGAACTCCGAAATGGAACGGTCGGCGGATTGGTGGTTTTCGTCGCGGTAGGCGACTGTCAGACCGTGTTGGTCGCCGTCCAACCATTCAGCAAAGTAGGTTCGTGACTCCCGGCGGTAATAGTCCATGTAGTCACGACGGATGAACGTGGCCGCAAAGATGTTCTCGAGTGATGTCACCGGGTGCCGGGGTTGGTCCCAACTGACCGTTTCGTCAGCCCAGCGCGCACCCAACGCGAATCCGTCTGAGCCGAGCCGCGCCTCGGCCGCACCGGACCACTCTTCGCTCGCGAAACCATAGGCTTCATAGAACGAAAAGGACGGACCCCATTTGTCGTTCACCAAATCCTGCGAGAGAAGGACGCTCGCGCCGTCGACCCGATTGACGTTCGCTCCATATCCAAAGCCCAGGCGAAACTCGGGACCGAGTCGAGTCCAGGTCCGGGCTTCCGGGCGCCACTCCGGATCCCGTGCGGGCAGAAAGTCAGCGGTTGGATCGGCGTAGTCCGAGCCCCAGGAGGATTTCCATTCCTGCGTGCGCTGGTTCGGGAAGACTCCGGACGGCTGTTGCCATCGCCCGCGGCCGTCCGCCTGTACTTCCGTCGGCGTGGACTGCAGAGCCAGGGCTCCGACCATCACCCAAAGGAACGTTCGGGTCACCTTCATCGCGATTCCTTCCGCGTTCGACGACTTGCCAGTCTAGGATTCCGCCTCCAAGGTGCCGGGGCGTCGAATGCCCAGGCGCTTGATCTTCCGGTGAAGAGAAGCCCGATCGATTCCCAGTACACGGGCCGCTTGAGAGACGTTCCAGCCGTGTTCTTCCAGCGTCTTCTGGACCAGCGTCCGCTCTTCTTCCTTGTTGGCTTCGCGGAACCGCGCGAGGTCACCGTGCGCCTCCGCTGATTCGTTATCGGCCGCCAGCGGCGTCGTCAACAGTTGCTCCAGATCGGAACTCTCGAGCTGGTCGGAAGGGTGCATGATCGAGATTCTCTCCATCATGTTTCTGAGCTCCCGCACATTGCCGGGCCACCGGTAGGTTTGCATCAGCTGCTGCGCCGACTGGGTGATCTCGGGCGGCGTCCGACCGTACTCACCGCAGTAGTGAGCCAGAAAGTGGTCCGCCAGCAGCAGGATGTCGCCTTCGCGTTCCCGCAGCGGCGGGACCTGAATCGGAATGACGGCGACCCGGTGATAGAGGTCTTCGCGGAAGTCGCCGTCGCTGACGGCCATCGCCAGGTCGTGGTTCGTCGCCGTGACCAGTCGCGCGTCGAAGTGGAGAATTCGCTCCCCGCCGACCCGTTCGTATTCGCCGCTGGCGAGAACTCGCAGGAGTTTGGCTTGCGTCTCCAGCGACATGTCACCGATTTCGTCGAGAAAGAGAGTGCCCGATCCGGCCAACTCCAGCTTACCGGCTTTGGCCTTGCGGGCTCCGGTGAACGAACCCGCCTCGTGACCGAAGAGTTCACTCTCGATGAGTTCGCCCGGAATGGCTGCACTGTTCAGCTTGATGAACGGTCGCTCCCGACGGCGGCTCTTTTCGTGGAGTTCCCGAGCGACCAGCTCCTTTCCCGTGCCGTTTTCTCCCAGAACGAGGATCCGGGCGTCCGAGGGTGCGGCCCGGTCGATCTCGGAGCGTAGGCGAACCATCGCTTCGGACTCTCCCAGGAGATCGGTTTGCGACGATGCGACCGTGCGCACCGCTTCGTAGTCGCGCCGGAGTCCGGAATGTTCCAAAGCCCGCTCGAGCGTGTGCGTCAGTCGCTCTTCATCGACGGGTTTGACGAGATAGTCGTACGCGCCGGAACGCACCGCTTCGACGGCCGTTTCCAACTCGCCGTGGGCGGAAATCATCACCATGGGCAACCCGGGATAGTGTTCCGTCAGTTGTGAGAGGAGAGCCCGCCCGTCCATCTTGGGCATGGCAAGATCGGAAAGGACGATCGAGACCGACTCCCGTCCCAGCACTTGCAGCGCAGCCTCGCCGTTCTCCGCGGTCAGGCACTCCCAGCCCGCGTCCTCCAGCAACATCGGAATCGCCTCACGGATTCCGGCGTCGTCATCCACGACCAGAACTCGTTTTCTCACCGACTTGGTCCTTCCATTCCGCCCACTCCCGTTCTAACGGTTTGCTTCGCGGCTCCGGCCGCCCCCGTGCGACGGTCCGTGCTCACCGATCGGGAAGTGGATGGTAACGCGGGTTCCCGCTCCCAGCTCACTTTCCAGTCCGAGGCGCGCTCCGTAGCGGATGAGGGAACGGCGGACGAGAGCCAGACCCAGACCCGAGCCATGTTCCTTCGTCGAAAACCCGGGTTGAAGCGCGCGGGCCAGCGTCTTTTCGTCCATTCCGGGCCCATCGTCTTCAATGACGATTCGCAGTCCCTTTTGTTCCTGCCTCGCGGTGATTCGAATCGATCCTTCCTCTTCCATGGCCTCGACCGCGTTCTTGACCAGATTGCGCAGAAGGCGCTCGATTTCGTCGCGGTCCGCGTGGATCCGGGGCAGTTCCGCGTCGGCGTCCAATGTGAACTCCACTCCGGGAGGAACCTCTTCACGCAGTGCCTCAAGCAGAGCCTTCGGGTCGACCTCCTCCGGCGCGGGTTCGGGGAGCCGGGAGTACTCGCTGAAGGACGATGCGAGGGCGGCCATACGATTGGCCTCTCGGCGGATGGCCGCGAGAGCCCGCACTCCCTGCGGACGGCTTTCGGAAGGAAGCGACTCCACGCGCTTTTCCAGAACCGCCAGACCGGCCGTGACCGGGGTCAATGCATTGCGGATTTCATGGGCCACGAAACGGGCCGTTTCCTGCGTTGCCCGCACCTGTTCGGTCTCGCGCAACTGATCCTCGAATTCGTTCAGGCGCGTCCGCATCTGCGTGAAGGTCCGGCTCAGTAGATCCAGCTCCGGGATGTAGCTTTCCTTCGGTGTCCCCGGATCGTGTCCGCGTCCGACCGCCTCCATCGCGGAAACCAGACCCTCGACCGGAGAGGAGATACGACGGGCAACTCGTCGGGCCAGCCATGCACTCGTGATCAAAGAAGCGACAAGAGCCAGCCCCAGCATGAGAAGTTGCGCCGAACCGAAGATCTGCCCGATTTCGCCGAAACGCCGATAGTTCACCAACGACTCGGTCACGTTGTTGAGATCGGCGAAGAATTGCGGTCCCAGCTGGGGTCCCAGGACGATGCATCCCGCCACCTGCGGATCCGCATCGGATGGGACCACATTCCAAAGAAACGACGGAATGAGAAGCACGTCCTTTCCCTGCACTTCCCACCGGATGGGCCGACTTCGTTGCGGGCCCTTCGTGGAACTCGACGGGTAGGAGACCTGCCGGGCCAGTTCATCCGGGTCCACCGCGAAACCTGTCCCGGCCATCACTTCGAAGCCTTCCGGACTGGGCACCAGGTAGTAGGCGAGGTCGACCAACGGGTCCTGTGTGGCGCGCACCAGGATGTCATGAATCTCGCTCATGCTTCGACCGGACCGGGAGGCGAGGTCCACGACTTCCTGTCCGGTGTCTTCGACCGACCGCAGAATCCGGTCGAGCGTTTCCTGGTTGGTACGAATCGAGGACTCCAGCCCCGTCTCGACCCGAGGCAGCGTCCAGATTCGCATCTGTTGCCGCATCGGCCACCATCCCAGGGAGAGCAGGAAGAGCAGAGGCAGGACTCCGGAGACCAGGAAGAGGAGAAAGAGCCGTGTCCGAAGCCTCATTGACGAGTCTCCGAGCCGGTCATCATGAACGATTGTCGTCCCAGTGGGTCGAAAGCTGTCCGCAAGCCGCGAGAATGTCGCGTCCGCGCGAGTACCGCAGCGTCACCGTCGGGACGAGCGGATAGATCGTCTTCATGAAGGCCTCGATCCGCTCATGCGGCGACGGTTGATAGGGAGCGGCCGGATGTGGGTTGTAGACGATGAGGTTCACTTTGCAGTGCAGGTCCCGTGCGAACCCCGCCAGACGGACGGCATCTTCCATCGTGTCGTTGACGCCGTCGAGCAGGACGTACTCGAGCGTCGGCCGCAGCTTGATCTTCTCCTGGAAGTACCGCAACGCGTCGAAGACCATCCGGAACGGATACTTCTTGTTGATCGGCATGAGGCGGGTTCGGACGTCGTCCGTGGTCGCGCTGAGGGAGTAGGCCAGTCGAACCGGGACGCCGGAGTCGGCGAGCTTGCGAATCTGAGGCTCGAGCCCGACCGTGGAAACGGTGATTCGGCGCCAACCGATGTTCAGCCCCTTCGGATCCTGCATCAGGCGCAGCGTCGCCAGCAGGTGGTCGAAGTTCTGGAGCGGCTCACCCATCCCCATGAAGACGACATTGTGGACGTGACCGAGATCGTGTTCCGCCATGTAGCTGCGAACAACGAAGAGTTGGGAGAGGATTTCCCGCGGCGTCAGATTTCGACCCGGTCCCATCTTGGCCGTTGCGCAGAAGTCGCAACCGTAGGCGCACCCGACTTGCGACGAGACACAGATGGTCCGGCGGTTCGGTGAATTGATGAGGACGGTTTCGATGTTGCGGTTGTCGCGCAGCCGCAGGAGGAACTTCACCGCCTCGTCGTTTTGAGCTCGCTGGGCGGCCAGGATCGGATCCGGCTCGAGGGTGTAGGCCTGCTCCAGCTCCTGGCGCAGCTCCTTCCCCAGATCGGTCATGGCCGAAAACTGGGTCTCGCCCTTTCCGTAAAGCCAGCCCGCGATCTGCCGGGCTCGGAACGGCGGCTCCCCGGCCAGAGGGCCCTGGGATCGCATTTCTTCGGCGGTCATTCCAAGGAGAGGAATCCGCTCGATCTGTTCTATCGATTCAGTATTCGTCATCGCTTTCACTCAGGTCGCGCTCGCGCCGTTGGGCATTGGTGTCTAGACTACCACCCGCACGCCCAAACCAGGGAGACGACAGGGCAATGGAGGATACGGCCTACTCACTCGATCGGTTTCGAGCCGCCGCTGCCGCGTTGGGTGACCCACGTCGACTCGATATCGTGCGCGTGCTCCTGGAGGGACCCTGCACGGTCCTGGAGATCGCGCGCCAGACCGAGTTGCGCCAACCCCTGGTCAGCCACCATCTTTCCGTTCTCGTCCAGGCCGGGATCGCCACGGCCCGGAAGGACGGCCGATTCCGACACTATCGTCTCCGGGATGCCGGGGAGGAGGTAGGGGAGCGGTTCGTCCGATTGCTTCGGGCAGAGTTGGACATGCCGGAGGTGGCCGAACCCCAGTCCGCGACAGCGGTAGAGGACGCGTCCCCCGCTGCCCGCAGATCGGTTCGGAAGACGACAAAGAGAAGTCGGCGGTCCGGGGCGACGAATGGAGATTCGGGTGTTGCCACGGGCGATGATTCCCGAACGCCAAAGCCGGTTCGGAAGAAGGCGAGGTCCCAAAGCGGTCCTGCAGTGACTCCAGATTCACGGCCGGTCGAGGTTCCGAAGGTCGTCGAGCCCTCCGGGTTCACCGAACCCTCCCGACCCATCGAGCCCTCCAGATCCACCGAACCCTCCCGACGCACCGGGCCCTCCCGTTCCTCCATCGAACCCAGGCAAGTCGCGGCGGCCTCTCCACCTCCCGTTCCCCAGCGTCATGTTGTCGACTGGACTCGCGATCCGGCCCCCACTGTTTCGGTAGCCGGAAGTCCTGTCGGATTGGCGGCTCGACGTCGAGTGCCGCCGAGTCCGGGATCGGCCGGCGAGGTTGCCGAAGTCGGTCGACCGACGATTGGGCGTCCGAATGACTTCGCGGGTCCGGCCGCGACAGGAGGGGCGGAGTCTGCGGCTTCAGGGTCGAAGGATAAGGTGGTATCCGCGGAAGCAGATCCCACCGCATTGGAGTCCGCACCGCGCTCGCAGCCGCCGGTGCGGCCCGCTCGTGAGTCCGATCCACGAACACGGGTACCCGACGGAGATTCGAGGCGGTCCGCAGACGCGGAGTCCGGTCAGTCCGGTCAAGAGGCGAAGGGTTCTGGCGACGAGCCGCCCGAGGATTCCAGTAGCTCGCACGACTCTGACCTCGAGGACTTCCTGCTCTAGGCAGCGGCAGGGATCCGCCGCCGTGGCCGGGGGTTCGTTTGGTCAGGCAAGCGGCGCCGGCCGGAAACGGGCCCAATGCCGGTATCGAGTCCAGGGCCGAGACCGGGCGCCCGGTGCTCAACTGGTACTGACGGAGCCGGTGTGCATTCGGTTGACACCCTTGATACTTTCACCTACCTTATGTCTACACGAAGAAAGCCTGCTGGTTGCGGGACCGACGACTTCGATCAAAGACACCGAAATGCAATCAGCATGGAGGAGGAACCCATGAGAGTTCTCTTCCCGTTGCGAGCTTGGCTAACCCTCTCTGCCATCCTCGCTCTTGTTCTTAGCTACCCCACCGCTTCGGCATGGGCAAACAGCCCAACCGACGCGCCAAGTTCGGATGCCCCGGAACCGGGTAATCCGTACGACTCCTTTGAAGGCGACCAGGAGGTCGGCGACGAGGATGGGGAAGACGAAGACGGGGACCCTATCGATGTGGACTTCATTATCGACCAAGTTATCGCGTGGGTCGGTGTTTTGTACGTCCGCTAGATTCTCAGCCCTAGAGGGGAACGTTCTAGGCGATGACGCACCCGCAATCGACAGAGTTCGGTCCAGTCCAGCCGGCTGACCCGTCAAAGACTTCCGATCGAGATTTCGTCCGGTTGGTCGGTATTGGCGACGTCCATCTTGGCGCTGACAACATCGTCTCGGCTCTCGAATACTTTGAGAGAGCGCGCGTCGTCGCGAAAGAGTGTGGGGCTCCGCACACAGATCGAATTGAAGTCGAGCTCAAGATCATCGACGCACTGGTGAAGCAGAGCAGCTTTGGTGAAGCCATCGGCCTGGCCCAGCGTTTAGCGAGCGATGCGGACAGTGTTGCCGATCCGCGACTTCGCGCGAGGGTCATCGCCCGGCTCGGGACGGTGCAGAGCGGACTTCAAAGATACGAAGATGCTCGAGAAACCTGTCTCGAAGCGTATGAGATTCTCAGGCACACGGACGCCAATCGCGAGGTCGGCGCCCTAGAGTTAACCCTTGGTGCCATTGCACACCTTTCGGGACGGTTCGAGGACGCTCATTCTCGGTACACCGCTGCCCTAAGCACTTTCCGCCGGATCGATGACAGCGAAGGAATCGCTCGCGCTCTCAACAATCTCGGAACGCTATTGATCTACACGCCACGTTGGGGTGAGGGGCGTGAATACCTGATCCGTGCGATCGCGGTCGCCGAGGAGACTGGGAACTACGCGCGAATCGCTAGCCTCTGTCTGAACCTGGGAATCTTGGCTTACAGAACCGGAGAGTGGGACCTCTCCGCAAACTACCTTTCCCGTTCGCTGCAGATAGCCAAAGAGACGGCTCCTCTCAGGGTGGTCAGGGTTCAGCTCGCGATGGGACGTCTAAAGATCAGCAAGTGTGAGTTCTCCGAAGCCGAGTCGCATCTTCGCCATGCACTCGCCTCGGCGCGAGAACGACAGGACCGCCGCGAGGAAGCTTTGGCGTATGAGTTCCTCGGTGAACTGTGCCTGAGAACGCACGAACTGGAGAAAGCCGAAACATTCCTTGGCCAGGGGCGCACCGTCGCAAAGTCTTTGTCCGCCGCCAACGACATTGTTGGCGAGATCGCGACGCGTCAGGCGGAACTCGCTCTTCTCCGAAACGATGCCGTCCGTGCCAAGGAGTTGGCCGAAGAGGCGCTCCAAGTCACAAACGTGATCAATGATTCCATCGAGAGAGGTCGAGCTCATCGGATTCTCGGTGCCGCTCTCCTCGATCTGTCCGAAACGGATGAAGCTGCCGTTCACCTGAGCGAAGCCGTCCTCATCCTGGAGGGAACATCGGATGTGATCGAACTCGAGATGGCTCGATGTGCAAGGGCGATTGGCTGGTCGCGAACAGGAGAGAAGGATGGTACGAGGGTTGCCAGTTCTCTCGAACAGTCCTCACGGCGTTTTCTTGAACTACGTTTGCCTCACTGTGCTGTGGGTGCGCTCCACGAACTTGCCAAAGATGCACAACGTCGGGGCTCGATCGACCAGGCTTTGACGGTCGTCGACCAAGCGCTTCAGCTGGTCGACGAACAGGGCTGTCGCGTGAGCCGTGCTGGCTTGGAGAACCTGCGCATTGAGCTTGAAGAGAAGTGCATCGAGACGAGCCTGACTCGTTCGGCGGAATTCCAGCTACTGAACGAAGTCGCAAACTATGACCGGCGCGATCCCAACGCGGCGATCGCGTCGTTTCTGAAGTTGGCTGCAGAGCGCAGCGGGAGCGATCGGGTGATGATTGCGGTCAATGACCGCAGCTTGGGTATCCGGGTTGAGGACCGTTGTGGCTTCAAGGATGAGAAGCTCCCGTCGAAGTCTCTAATCGCAAGTGTGTTCGGCCGGTTTGAGGATGGACGTCAGATAGTCGTCCTTGGAGCAGCGGACGCTACTGACCGGCCTCTTACGAATTCCGGGATCAAGGTGAATTCGGCCGTTGCGGTTCCGATCTCTGTTGGAGAGAAGACTTCCGCTCTTCTCTATGCCGATCGCCACGACCGCGACCAGGAGTCCCGTTTCCGTAGCGCTGATCTTCGCCTTCTTTCTTTCTTTGCCGGCATTCTCGGCGTCTTCATCTCAGCGCGAGAGGGCGAGCGTCGCCTTCAGGTGGATCGGGACACCGGTCCCGAACCCGAGGACGCCCTCGCCAGCTTCCATACCTGCGACGCCGAGATGAAGCGCTCGATCCATCTGCTGAGAAAACTCAATCGCTCGGATGCCGGCGTCTTGGTCACCGGAGAAACAGGAACGGGCAAGGGCCTGCTGGCCCGGTTGATTCACGAATCAAGCCTTCGAGCGCGAGGCACATTCGTTCCCGTCAACTGTGCGGCTCTCCCGGAGGCTCTTCTTGAAAGTGAACTGTTCGGACATGAGCAGGGAGCTTTCACTGGCGCCGTCCGCAAGAAGCAGGGCCTCTTTGAAGAAGCCGAGGGCGGTACGCTCTTTCTCGATGAGGTCGATAAGGCGCCGATTGGGGTTCAGGCCAAGCTTCTCCATGTGTTGGACAAACACGAGATTCGTCCGGTTGGCTCTACGCATTGGAAGCCGGTCGACGTGCGGGTTGTCTGTGCGACGAATGCTGATCTACTTCAGTTCATCGACGACGGCAAGTTCCTGGAAGATCTCTACTACAGACTGAACGATTTCCAGGTACACATTCCTCCGTTGCGTGATCGACGCGAAGACATCCCTCTACTCGTTCGCCACTTCGTCAGTCACTATTCCGAGCCGTTGAAGCGAAAGAATGTGGTTCTGACTCGGGCCGCGATCGAGGCCCTGACCGATCACGAGTGGCGGGGTAACGTTCGCGAGTTGGAAAAGGTCGTGAAAAGGATCCTCGTGCTCGCGGAAGATGGTGACGCTATTGGCGTGGCCGAACTTCCTCGGGAAATCCAGGCTCCGGTTCATCAATCCCCGCATTCGGACGACGACGTGACCCTCCGTACGGCTGTACAACGCGTCGAGTCTGAACTGATTGCTACGGCTCTCGAAGCAACCGGGGGAAACAAATCCGAGGTCGCTCGTCGCCTCGAAGTCAGCTATCCCTGCCTTCTTTCCAAGATCAAGAAGTACGGACTCGAGCCGCGACGTCGGTGAGATCTCCGGACCCTCTTCTCAATTCGTTTCAGAAACATTTTTAACAGGTCTAAGTCGTTACTGCTTCGTGTGTTGACGAGGCAGTCCCGACAACTTGTAGTCATTGTTGTTAGTCCTGGGTACCGAAGTGGCACCGGGACCGGACTGCGGTTTGGCGTAAGATGTTTAACTCGCTACAGAACAGTGGTTTAGATGATTTTCTCTAAGTTCTGACGACTTGGTACGAAGATCACATATAGGAGCACTGGAGGGGGGACCTCCAATAGACAGAGCTCCAGGCCGCTCGGCCAACCCAATGTCCAGCAGCGGGTAGTTTCAGTCGTCGGACCGTAGAAACGGTCGAGTGGCCTGGATGCTCAGTCAGCCCCAACTCCAACCAGTCTTCCTAGACGCACTCACAGTTTCGGCAGATCTCCCTAGCAGAGAAGCGGGCTTCCCAAGGAGCCCGCTTCTCTGTGGGTTGTGGTCGGAGGATTGCGGACGGGATCAGGCTAAGTGATTCTGCCTCGTTGACGTTACAGCGACGATCCGCCGTCGTCATTGCCCCCCGGGACTCGATCCCCAAAGCACGCTGTGTCGTCGCAGGTTAGGAACCCTGCGTCCGCAATCGTCCGTCCACAACCTAAGATCTGTGACCCCCGGGTCACACATGAACGCCGGGAACTTCCGGTGACGCGCCCTCCATGACCGCTCGCCTTTCGGCCTCTGATTTCCTAAATGCATGTCGTAGCAATATCTTGCCGGGTTCCACCTCTCGCCTTCGCTCATTTGGCACGTCGATTCCTATGTACGAGGGTGAACGTCGACAGACGACGGGCTCTGAAGTTAAGGAAGGTGAACCATGGCCTCGACAAGAAAAACGAACTCACGGTGTCTCCTCGTCGCAGGGATCGCACTGACGTCCTTGGGCCTGGGGGGATGCCACTGGCACGATGACGACTGCGATGACTGCGGTCCCGGATACTATCCGGACACTCACGCACCGGCCGCCCCTCGCGGGGTCAGCTCCGTCACCGGTGATCGCTCCGTCGAAATCTACTGGGTCGAGAACACCGAGTCCGACCTCGACGGCTACCGGATCTATCGCAATGACGAACCGGACGGATACTTCGAGAAGATCGGTTCGGTCGGGTACTCCGCAACCTCCTATGTCGATCGCAGTGCCCGAAACGGCCAGACCTACTACTACGCCGTCACCGCCTTCGACGACTATGGCAACGAGAGCGAGCTTTCCTACGAGCTGGTCTTTGATACGCCTCGGCCGGACGGCCGGAACCTGCGGGTCTTCAACGCGGCGAACAGGGACCGGGACGCCGGCTATGACTTCTCCGCGCAGAGAGTCGTTGATGCCGACGACATCAGTGCGGACATCTACTACTGGTACACCGAAGAGGAAGGCGCCTGGCTGGTCGCCACCGAGCGAAGCGCAGACGAATATACCGACATCCAGGACGCCGGCTTCCACCGCATGGACGACGTAGGTTGGGCGCCTGACGGCGGCTGGTCCCCGACCGGCGACTCCCCGGCCATTGAAGGACACGTCTATCTGGTTTGGACGTGGGACAACCACTTCGCCAAGGTGCGGGTCGTCTCCATCGAATCCGACTCCATCGTCCTCGACTGGGCCTACCAGACGGATCGAGGAAACCCTGAACTTCGCGTTCCGAATCTACCGGGCTTCGGCAAAGAGCCGGGCGGTGGTGATCGGGCACATCGGGCCGGTCCCGGAAGGAGGTAGCCATGAAACCCATGAACTACGCAAAGCGCCTCCACCAGCGCGTGACGGCCACCGCTGAATGGATCTCGCGAAAGAATACGCGTTCACGTTTTGGACTGAGTCCGGCATCGGGATTGGGAACTGTCCTGGTCCTTGCTTCACTCACCCTGGTGTCCGGACCAGTCCAAGCTTTTCGGCCGGAGGCGGGAGTTTCGATCTGCACGTCGAGCTGCGCGTCTGACTGTGATCATCATGTGGACACCCGCGTCGAGGCCCATGTCGGCGCCCACGTCGGCGCTGCCGTCCGCATCGGCAACGTCGAAGTGAGCGGCGAGTGGCACAACGTCGTTCCGGTTCCGCGGGATGGACTCGGCGTCAAGCTCTGGTCGGATCCGGACCCGGATGACTACATTGAAGTCGGCGATCGGGCTCGTTTCTACTTCGAAGCAAACGCCGACTGTTACGTCACTCTGGTTTCGATCGGTACGGACGGTCGCGCGCGTCGCCTCTTCCCTGGACGCGGGGACGGATACGTTCGCGGAGGAAAGACCTACGCACTGCCGAATCACCGCAGCGACTACGATCTGCGATTCGCGGGTCCGGCCGGTGAGGAGTATGTCTTTGCCGTGGCGTCCCTCTACCCGATCCGGGACCGCTTCCCGCGTTGGATGGATGACGGCGTCGCAGTTAACTGGAGAGAGAACTACTGGGACGATGAGGACGTCTTCTGGAGAACCGGCTGGTCCGTCGGCGATCCGATTCACGACCTCTATGACTTCGTCGACCGCGTCGTCCGCTACCCGCGTGACTACGAGAGCTACGCGGCATCTTGGTTGCGCTTCGATGTCGGTTGGCAACGGCCGGACTGTTGGTTGGTCTGCAATGTCTGCGGCCATAGCACGATCTGGGGAGACAAGTACTGCGATCATCGCAACTACGTCTCGGTCACGATCGACTTCGGCTCGGGACACTGTGACTTTCGCCATCCGCCGAAGAGGCGCTGGGTTCGCCGGTGGTACTCCCCGAGGAATCCGCACTGGAAGAAGCACAAGTATCGTTACGCTCGCGATTATGTGAATCCGGACAAACCGGGGCACGTCGTTGCGCCGCCGACGCGGCGGAACCATGTCGAGCACCGGGACGAAAAACCTCAGGGTTGGGACCGGGTCAAAGGCAAGCGTCATGTCGACGACTGGCTGGCGGACGCGGACGATCGCAAGCAGCGCGATCGCGACGACCGGGGGGCAAACCCGGGCGACAAGGCTCGCGACCGAGATGACAATGATCGGGATCGAAGCGACAGGAATCGCGACCGTGGCGGCAACGACAAGGACCGTGACCGAGATCGCGACGATGACCGCACCCGGGACATCAATCGGGATCGAGTGAAGATCGAGAAGAGCCGCGGCGCCAGCGAGATTCAGAAGAGCATCCGGCGAGACTCCCGAGACCTGGCTTCCGAAGAGACACGGCGGGCTCAGGATCGGGTCAAGGTTCAGCGGCCGACGGATCGAAACGTCGAGCGCAAGGCGGAGCGCAAAGCGGAGCGCAAAGCAGACCGCAAAGTGGAGCGCGGCCCGCAACTGACGCCGAAGTCGCAGCCCAAACCGAAGGACCAGCCAAGTCGACGGTCGGGCTCGAGCGACAAAGCAAAGAAGAAGTCCGAGAATTCCTCGAAGAGCCAGGAGAGCGCCAAGGCGAGCAGCGGGTCGAACCGGGCGCCAAGCAACAAGGCAAACGGCAGGTCGAAGGACTCCGGGACTTCGAAGAAGTCATCGAGGCGCGGCCGCTAGAGACACTAGAAACGAAGCCGAACATTTGGTGGCATCCGGCCCGCGATGAGAGCCCGCGGGTCGGATCCGAACGAAGAGGCGCGTGCCGGGCTGGTCCCGACCGCGCCTCATCGGTTCGTACCGGGCTGGTCCCGCCCGCGCGCCATCGGTTCGTGCCCGTTTCGGCGCGGGACCGGGTGCGACTCGCCCATACGGGAACCGGAGCCCGGACCTGGCGGTATAGCGGACAACTGTCGGCCGTCGAAGTGGCCGAGGGGGAAGTGGGGCGAGGTTGGTTGACCTCATCGATTTCCGACACCTACCATATCGCCAGACCCTCAACGGTTTCCGGTGCCGCGTCCCGTCGCCGCGCCTAGGAGAAACATGACACACGCCTTGTCCCCGGCCCGTCTGGCGGCCGCTGCTCTCGTTCTGGCCAGCTTCGCAATGACGCCCTCCGCCGAAGCGGCGACCGGTCTCAGCTACCTCAAAGTGGGGGCCGGTGCCCGAGCCATCGCGCTGGGAAATGCGGTGGTCAGCAATGTGGCCGACCCGACGGCGAACTACTGGAATCCCGGCGCCCTAGCCTTCGCCCCGGGAACCGAGATCGAACTCATGCACAACGAGAGCTTTCAGACGGTGCGCTACGAGTTTGCCGGTCTCAGCCATCGGAAAGGCCGCCACGGATTCGGGGCCGCTTTCCACGGGGTCTGGACCGATGACCTGACCGGGCTCGATGTCCAGGGCAACTCCACCGGATCCTTTGGCTACGCGGGAATCGCCATCGCAGGAAACTATGCCCTCGCTCTCAACGAGACGATGGGCCTGGGTATCGGGGTCGAGTATCTGCGGGAGCAGATCGATCGCTACGAGGCCACCGGCTTGGCGGCCAGCATTGGGTTTCAGGCTCGCGAAGTCCTTCCCCGGACCGATGTCGGCTTCGCGGCGCTCCACCTGGGTTCGAGCATGAAGTACGAAACCGAGGAGTTCGACATTCCCACGACCTTCCAGGGGGGAGTGACGCACCGGGTCCCCGTCGCCTCAATGGATGGTGAGTTCCGTCTTTCGGCGGAGGTCCGGGCCGTCCGGGATGAGGACACGCAGATCGTTTTCGGATCCGAGTACCGTTATCAGGACTTCACCAGCCTGCAGGTTGGGTACCAGACGAATCACGATACCCAGGATGTTGCCTTTGGTATCGGGCTGGGTCGTGGTCGCGTCCGCGGTCAGTACGCGTTCAGCCCATTCGGACAAAACCTCGGCGACCAGCATCGTTTCTCGGTGCGCGTGGGCCTGTAGTCGGGACGATTCACGACGGTCGATTGTGGAGGCAAAGCCTGCCTCGATACTGACGCGTTTCATCTCGAACAGGATTGACGAATCGAGGCGAAACCCCGGGTGGCTCGAGCCTTCGGGCCCTACTTTGACCTCGGCGGATCCGGCGGAAACGGCCTGGCCGCGATCGGCTCCTGACGTCCGTCCGCCTGTCGACGGAACATCTGCATCCGCCCGTCGATCATCCGTAGATGGGTGTACTCCCGGATCCAATCTCCCAACAGAACGAAGTCCTTGCCATCTTCACTGAAGTGCGTCGGATGGTGGATGTGTCCCATGACGAGAGCCGAGACGTCTTCTTCGGCGAGGATGGGGCGGGCGATGTCGCGAACGACCTTGGGGACGATTTCCTCGGCCGGAGGATCGTGACTGCTGCGACTGGCGTGAGAGGCCCAGGTCGCGAAGGGAAATCCGAAGTCCGGGTGAAGTGCGCGGTAGCCGGCGATGGCCCACGGGTGGCGAAGGATCTTCTTCAGGACTTTGTAGCCACCATCACCCGGTCCCAATCCGTCCCCATGGGCCAGGTAGACGAGCCGGCCTTGCAGTCGCGCCCGGATCGGGTCGTCGAAGCTCGTCACGCCGAGTTCCTCGGAGAGCCACGATCCCGCCCAGAAGTCGTGGTTTCCTCCGAAGTAAACGACGCGGACACCGGCGTCGACACAGTCGGCCAAAGCCCGCGCGATTCGAAACGTCACCTTGGGAACGGCGTGGCGGTACTCGAACCAGAAGTCGAAGAGGTCTCCCATGACGAAGAGGGCTCGGGCGTCCCGTTGCGCTTCTTTGATGAACTGCAGCAGCCAGTCTTCCCGCTCCACCGGACCGGCCGGCGCTCCGAGGTGGGCGTCGCTCAGAAAGTAGATGGGGCTTTCTTCCACTTCGAGGGAGATATCGAGCATGGGGCGCATTGTCTCCTCTGGCCCGTGCGGGGTCGAGTCCGCATTCGAAAGGGCCACATCCGGCCGATGGGGCGCGCGAATCGAAAGGGATAATGCGACCTTACGGTCGGCAGACTTGACCCTCGTGTGTCCGCCCCGCTAGCCTCTTTAGATGATAGACGGGAAGCGGGTTTGCGTCGTAATGCCCGCATACAATGCAGCGGAGACGCTCGAGCGGACGTACGAAGAGCTTCCCCATGATGTGGTCGACCGTGTCATCCTGGTCGACGATCAGAGTTCCGACAAGACCGTCGAAGTGGCGCGTCGGCTTGGGCTCGATACCTTTCTCCACAAGAGAAACCGCGGTTACGGCGGCAACCAGAAGACGTGTTACTCCGAAGCGCTGCGCGGCGGCGAGGACATCGTCATCATGGTGCATCCCGACTATCAGTATTCGCCGAAGCTGGTCACGGCCATGGCTTCGCTCATTTCGTCGGGAGAGTTCGACGTCGTTCTCGGTTCGCGGATCCTCGGGGTCGGCGCGCGGCGCGGCGGGATGCCTCTCTACAAGTACATCTCGAATCGTTTTCTGACGGCTTTCGAGAACATCATGGTCGGCTACAAGCTCTCCGAGTACCACACGGGCTACCGGGCCTTCTCGAAAGAGGTCCTGGAGTCCCTGCCGTTGCTCGAGAATTCCGACGACTTCGTCTTCGACAACCAGATGCTCGTTCAGATCATTCGCTGGGGCTACACCATCGGTGAAGTGACCTGTCCGACGAAGTACTTCCCGGAAGCATCGAGCATCAACTTCAGTCGCAGCTGCAAGTACGGTTTCGGAGTCCTGGCGGCCTCGATGGCCGGCCTCTTCGATCGCCTCGGCGTTTGGCGGGCGGGTTTCCTCAAACGGGACGGGCGCAAGCTGGGCGACGGGGGCTACGTCTCGATGGACGTCGAGCGGGAAGAACTCTCGCCGTCGTAGACGGGACGATTCCCTAAGGTCCTTCTGTAACGGCGGGGCCGAGCGCCGCCCTCGCCACTCAGCCTGCTACGGGTTCATTGCTACGGGTTCATGTAGACGCGGAACTGGTCGAAGTTGCCCAGCAGCTCCCAGTCGGCCGGCGGCTCGTAGGCGTACGCTGGAATCTCCGAAGCGCGATAGGTTTGGGTGACGTCATCCTCCCGGGCCGCTTTTTGCAGAGCCTCCTCGTGGAGGACGACGAGACATCGCGGAAGCGCGGCCTCCTCCGGAAACCATTTGAGATACCCCAGGCGTGAGTCCCCGAACGAGCCGGGTTCTCCCATGCGTACGGAGTCATCTGCGCCGCGGTAGAAGTCTGATCCCTCCTGGAATCCGAGGTAGTAGGCGACGCGGTATCCCGTTCGCCAGTGGTCGAAGTAGACGGGGAGTTCTGGCCACGCCTCGATCAAGGTGGCGGTTTGGACGAAGGACTGTCCACGGACGTCGCTCCGCAGCCGCTCGTCCCGAACCACGAGGAAGCCGGCGGCCAGAAAAAGCACGAGCCCGCCCGTGAGCACGACGCGTTGAATTCGGGTCGGAGCGAGCGCCAGGCTATCGGACGACGCAAACAACCTAAGGCGACGACCCACTTCGAGAATGGTGTCGGCGGCCAGCAGAAACAGAGGAACAGAAAGAGGAAGAAGAAAGCGCTCGCGCTTGAGAATCGGGATGTACTCCGTTGCGCTCATCGACCCGAACTGCAGGTAGAGCAGAATCGGCAGCCCCCAAAGAACGAAAGGGAGCCGGCGCCGGTTCAGGAATGCGAGTCCGCCGATGGCCCCGAGCAGAAGAACGTGCGTGCCCAGTCCGGTGATGGTGTGGCGAGGATGAAGCAATAGATTCGGATAGAACCACCAGGAAGCGTCCTCGGCTTTGTTCGTGGTGGAGTAGCGGCCGCCGACGACGTCGAGGCGATAGAGCGGGTCTCCCGTTTGCATCGCGTAGGCGGCGAGTAGGGGAACCCCGATGAGAAGCCCTCCGGCGACGAACGGCCAAAGGTCCTTCCAGGACGGACGTGTCCAAATGAGGTGCACGACGAAGAACAGAACGAGAATGCCGGCAAACAGCCTGGTCACGACGGCCAGCGCAAAGCAGATGCCCGCCAGAAGCAGCCCGAGTCGCGATGGGCGCGTTCCCTCTTCGAACGAAACGATCCAGAAGCCGGCGGCGCCGGTCATGAAGAGAGCGATGATGATGTCAGGGTTGAGAACGGACGAGTAGATGACGTCGAGCGGAGAGAACGCGAGAAAGCCGGCACCGAGAATGGCAGCCCAGGGCCCGAGGCGCTTCCACCCAATGAACAGCAGGAGCATCAACTGCAGCGCGGAAGCCAGCAGGGGCCAGGCCTTGGTCGTCCACGTTCCGACTCCGAAAAGGGCGTAGAGCGGGGCTACCGGGACGAAGACGGTCCAACGGTGCGCGAACCAGGAGTCGGTCTCGAGGGTGAAGGTGCCTTCCTTCAGGTTGTACGCGTGTTGCGCATAGACGGCCGGATCGAAGTGCATGTCCGGCGTCGTCGCCCAGACGCGATAGAAGATTCCGATCGCCAGAACCAGAAAGGCGGCGATGACGGTTTCGGAGTGAGGCTTGCCGGAGGTCGCAGTCGTCATAGGGAGGCATATTACCGGCGAATCGGTGATAATGGGGCCCATGTGGCGATTTTGGGCCGATGCGGCCAAGCTTTTCCTGTGGACGGCATTCGTTCTGCTGGTCGGGACGGCTCTCGGGCTCTTCCTCAGTCGGGGGCAGATCGGCGAGGGGACGGGGTTACCCTTCGCGGGGACCCCATCGGGGGCTCCAGCGGGGGCGGATCGAGGTCTACGGCCGGCCTCCGTCAGCCCGGCTTCGATGGCTTCCGAGGCCGGACTGCAAGATGTTGCCGCCTTTATCGCGCCTGCGGTGGTCTCGATCGAAGTTCGGCGCCGGATCGAGCACCCGGTCGTGGATCCGGAGGGGAATCCGATCCATGGTTTTGGGGACGGGGTCCTCGACGTGCCGTCGAACGGAAGCGGCTTCTTCTTCGACGACCTCGGTCACGTCCTTACCAATCACCATGTCGTCGAACAGGCGCGCCGGATCTGGGTTCATCTATCCGACGGCCGCAGCCTTCCGGCGCAGGTCGTGGGCGTGGATGTGGAGACGGACGTGGCCGTCGTCCGGGTCGCGCCGGCCAAGGACCTTCCGCGGGCTCGGCTCGGGACCGCCGAGGACCTGAAAGTCGGCGAGTGGGTGGCCGCCGTCGGCAATCCGTTGGGATACCTCGACGGAACCTTCACCGTCGGCGTCGTCAGCGGGATCGGTCGAAGCGAGGTCGCCATCGAAGGGGGCGCCCCGAGCTATCAGGACTTCATCCAGACGGACGCCGCGATCCACTACGGCAACAGCGGAGGGCCGCTGGTCAACGCGCGCGGAGAGGTGGTTGGAATCAACACTGCGTTCGGTGGGCAGGGAGTCGGAATCGGGTTCGCCATCCCCATCGATCTGGCCAGGGAGGTGGCCGAGGACCTCATGTCGAAGGGGCACGTGGTTCGGGGCTACTTGGGAGTCCTCCTGCAGGAGATTGACGCCGACATGGCGCTCGGGCTGGGACTCGAGAGACGGCGCGGTGTTCTGATTCGCGAAGTGATGCCGGAGACCCCTGCGGCAGACGCGGGGCTCCGGGCCGGTGACGCCATTCTCATCTTCGACGGTGAAGCGGTTCGGGACGTCTCCGGGTTCCGTATCCAGGTGGCACATGCTGCGGTGGGAGATCTCATTCCTCTGGAAGCGCTGCGCTTCGGTGAGACCTTGGAGCTGTCGATTCGGCTGGCCGAGCGGGAGTCGAACGAGTCCGCCGCCTCGATGACCACCACGACCCTGCCGCGGAGCGGGGGGCCGGGGCTTCGGGTCGAGTCCGTCGGCGACAGCCTGGGTTGGGCGCTGGCCGGGGGAGAGCACGGGGTCCGGATCCGCGAGGTGCTGCCGGACTCCCCGGCCGACGATGTGGGCCTGCGCCCGGAAGATATTGTCCTGGAAGCGGATGGACGGGTTCTGACCCACCCGCGGGACTTCGAGGCCGCCGTCGAAGGGGCACGAAGGGACCGTCGTCCGGTCGTTCTAAAGCTCCTTCGCCAGGGTGTTCGTTGGTTCGCGGCCCTCGATACGTAGGATTTCGAATGGATGAGAACCGCCATCCGGCCGAAACCCCTTGGTAGCGGACCGCAAGTCCACTCGATTACGCCCCTGAGGGGCACCCGACCGGAGGATCCGACAGGGTCATTGACAGATACCCAACCGATTGTTAGGATTCCGCCCAGGTTGCTAGAAATGCACCCCCGCCTTAAACAGTTGCTCGGCAGGGATTTAAGCCAACATTTCATATCTGGGCAATTCGCCGAATCAGGACGGTCGGCTCCGGAGGTAGGTTGAGCCAACGCTATCAGGTCATGCTCGTGCCCGAAGAAGGCGGGGACGTGCGGGAGTTTTCGGTCGCCCGCAGTTTCGTCGTCTGGGCGGGCGCGGGAGTTCTCTTCTGTCTCCTTTCACTCGTTTGCTCGGTTTGGCTCTTCACCCATCATCGGGGAGTCTTGGCCGACGCGGCTTCGATCGAGGCTGAAAACACGAGCCTTCATCAGCATCTTTCTCGGATGGAAACGCGCCTCGATTCCCTAGGGACGTCGGTTGCTGCGGCGGAAGAGCTCGACCGTGAAGCCCGTCTTCTCGCCGGACTGGATCCGGTCGACCCCGAGACGAGGCGACTGGGAGTGGGTGGCCCCCGCTCCGCCTATGCCGAAGCCCCGGCGGTTCGTCCGCAGGTGGCTTTCCGACTGGAGACGCAGGCCGAGATTCTTGACGAACTCGAGCGTCGCGTCGCCTTCCAGGAGCGGAGCTACAACGAGACCATCGCGATTCTCGAGACTCAGAAGGATCGCATCGACCGGACGCCGACGATTTCTCCGCTCCGACACAATCACGCGGTTTCCAGCGGTTTCGGGTACCGGGACGATCCGTTCACGGGTGAGCGGGCCTTCCACTACGGAATGGACCTCAATGCGCCCGAAGGGACGCCGGTCTACGCGACCGCCGGCGGAAAGATTACTACCGTCGAGACGAAGCGTGACTACGGACTGACCGTCGTCATCGATCACGGTGACGGTGTCGAAACCCGTTATGCCCACCTGGCCGGCAGCGACCGGAAGAAGGGTGACACCGTCGTTCGTGGTGATGTCATCGGAGAGTTGGGGAACACGGGACGCTCGACCGGACCTCATGTACACTACGAAGTACGAATCGACGGTGTGGCTCAGGATCCAAGGGACTACGTCCTGCTCCACCGAACGCCGGAGAATCATCAACATTGATTCGACATTCTTACGCGGCTGAAGGCTAAGTCGACCTTCCCGCTCGAGTAAGGACACATGAGCATTCGAAGGACTCGAATCTGGAACGGCCCCGCGATCCTCGCGGGGTTTGTCTTTCTTTCTATTCTCTCCCTCGGCCTGGCGGAAACGGTTCAGGCCTCAATCGAGGTTCAACGGCTTCGAACCGGGGTCACTCCGGAGCGGACCCGGATCGTTCTCGACCTCGATGGAGGTGGAATCGAGTGGTCCCGGCAGCAGGTGGATACGCATGGTGCGGTCATCAAGCTTTCCGGCGTTCGCATTCCCTCCTCGGTGCGGCGTGACGTTTCCGATGTCGGTCGCATTCAAACGGGAGAGCTTCGTGCGGGGTCCGGTGAGGACGCGGAGTTCCTGCTCAGTTTCTTCAATCCGTCGAGAATCCGGATCTTCACGTTGGAGGGGCCGGATCGTTGGGTTCTTGACGTGCTTCCTCCCAAACCGGGGCAGTCGCCTCCGGGCAGTTCCCAGGACCCGAGCGGGTCTCAGGATCGCAAGAAGAAGGAAGAGCAGGATCTGATCGCGCGCCGCGAAGCGGAAGAGCGAGCGGCGGAAGAGCGAGCCAAGAAACGGCGGGAGGCCGAGCAGGCGGAGGAGCGCCGCGCTGAGGACACGGCGGCGGCGGAACGCGCCAAGTCCGAACGCGCCCAGGCCGAACGCGCCGAGGCGGAACGTGCCGACGCGGAGCGCGCCGATGCGCAACGGTCGGCCGATCGCGAGGCTGCACAACGGGCTGAGGACGAAGCTCGGGAGCGGGCCCAGGCGGAGGAGGCGCGAAGAGCTGCCGAACGCGAGGAAGAGAAGCGTCGCCAGGCAGCGGACGAACTCGCCCGGATAGAAGCTGAAAAAGCCCTCGAGCGCCACCAGGTCACTTCGACACCCGAGCCGGAACGGCGTGGTCCTCGCGTCGTTGTCATTGACGCCGGCCACGGTGGCCACGATCCCGGCGCGACGGCCACCGGACTTCGAGAGAAAGATGTCTGTCTCGACGTGGCGCAGCGGCTGCACCGAAAGCTCTCCGCCCAACCGGGAATCCATCCAGTCCTTTCCCGATCCAAGGACGTCTACGTTCCGCTGCGAAAGCGGATGCGTCTGGCAGAAGAGCTGGAGGCCGACCTGCTGGTCTCGATTCACGTCAACGCGGCCCCGGTTCCGACGGCGCACGGCGTGGAGGTGTTCTATCTCTCCCTACGCGGAGCCTCGGACGAGGCGGCCAAAGAGTTGGCGCGGTCCGAGAATCAGGCCGGCGAGGAGGAGATCGTCTACGAGTCCTCCGACGATGAGCTGCCCTTCTCTCTCTCGCTTCGTCAAAGCGACACCATTTTGCGGAGCAGCCGCGCCGCCGAAGCGGTTCTCGATGTCTTCGTCGACGAGAAGCTGGCCGAGAATCGCGGGGTGCGTCAGGCGGCCTTCGTGGTGCTCAAGTCCGTGGCCGTGCCGTCCATCCTTGTTGAACTCGGGTTTGCTTCCAGCGAGATCGATCGCGAGAAGCTGAAGACGGAACGACACCGGGAAGCGCTGGCGGAGGCCATGTCCGACGGACTCACCGAGTACTTTCGGGACTTCGCTCCGGAGCGCGGCACCGATCCCTAAGGCGCCCAACCCGGGCTCGGCGCCCTTCGAAAGGCGCCCAACCCGGGCCGGCGCCCTTCGAGCGAGCGGTTGCGGCGCCGCTATCTCGCCGGCCAAGTCCGTCTTCCCGCCCTCCCGGTTCGAACCGATTTCCCGTGAGCAAAAAAGCTCACGCGGAACCGATTTCCCGCCCTGGAAAAATAGGGCCTCCAGCCCCGATGCCTTCCTAAATCGAGTTCTCGGCGGACCTTCCGTCAAGATATCTCTTCCCTCCACCGATACATCCGGTGACGAGAGTTGGGGCAATTCGGTGGGGCTTCCCCTCGTGTTGTCCGTGTGTTCCACGTCAAACCCGCGCAACCGGACGCCTACAGGGTCACGAACCCAGAACGGGTCGCTGAGGCGGGTCGAGCCAGAATCGACCGATGGGAGTTTCATCCAACATGACGACCGAGCAGAAGACAGGTGGACCGTCAGCGGAGGACCGGGTACGCCGGAGCGTGGGACGCCTCCAGAACCTTCCCGCCCTTTCCGGAGTCGTATCCAAGGTCATTGCCCTTGCGGAAAATCCGACGGTCTCCGGCCAACAGGTGGCCGAGGTCGTGGGTCAGGATCAGGCCATGGTCACGGCCATCCTCAAGATCGTCAACTCCCCGTTCTACGGGCTCAATCGGCGTGTGTCCTCGATCACGCATGCGGTCATCCTGCTTGGGTACCGCACGGTGCGAAACATTGCGCTCTCGACCAGCCTCGTCAACGCCTTCTCCGGCCCCGGCCAGGATCCGCGGTTCAACCGCAGGAAGTTTTGGGCCCACTCCATCTTCACGGCTTCCGCTGCGCGTTTGGTAGCCGGACGCCTCCGCAACGTCGATGCGGAAGAGGCCTTTCTGGCCGGCCTCATCCATGACATGGGGCGCATCGTCATCGATCAGTACTTCTCGAAGGAGTTCTCGATGGCCCTGGACGTTGCAGAGAAGAAGTCCGTGCCGCTCCACCTCGCTGAGAAGGCGGTGTTGGGGCTTGACCATGCGGAGGTCGGGCGGCTCATCGCGCAGAAGTGGAACTTTCCGGATCAGGTCACCGAAGCTGTGGCCGTACATCACGACGCGGAAGGCGCGGTGCGCACCTCCGAACTCGCCATTTCAATCTACATCGGAAACATCCTGAGTCACGTCGCCGAGTGGCGCGCCGAGCAGGAGCAGGAGGAGCGGGACGACGAACCGGTCTCACCTGTCTTCGCGGTCGAGCCCAAACTCGAGGACATCGATGCCAGCGTTCTCGAACACTCCGGGCTGAACGCGGAGAGTTTGGAAGAGTTGGTTTGCGAAATCGAGGGCGAGATGGAGAAGGCTCAGGCCTTTCTTTCCAGTTTGAGTATGTAAGCGCTCCAACCAGGGTTGGAACAAGGATCCCTAGCCTCAAGAACGACGCCGGCACCGAGGATCTCGTGGTTGCGAATCTGAACGACAGCACGAATAAAACCGAGACCTGGCTGGGTTGGGACTCTGCTCTGCTCGAGCTTTTGCTCGATGCCAACACAGGGGCCAACGCGATTGGTTTTGCCCTTGGTCGTGTCATCGCGGAGAGAGCCGCGCAGGGGCACGACGTCCGTTTTGCCTGCCAACTTTATTTCTACCACGAGACCGAAGACACCTATCGCCTGGTCGGTACCTGGACTCAGGACGCGCTGGACGAAGACAGCGTGACACCGTCAGGGGAGTGGGTCAAAGACGGGCAGACCCAGCTGACCCGGTCCTTTCTAGGAGCGGGCAGCGAATCGCCGAACGAGATCTTTCTGCCTCTGGAAACCGCAACCGGTGTCTGGGGGTTCTTCGTTTTCCGAGCGACGACTGGGAAACTCGCGTCCATTCGTGACGAGTCGCTCTACTTCTTGGGACGGATCGGCGGATCCGTTCTCGAGAAACTCCTGGAATCCGAACGGGCAGCCAATGCGCACACGGCCCTCGGTTCGGCGATGCGGCACTTGGAGTGCGTCCTTTCGCTCGCGGAAGAGGCGATTCTTCTCGTCGACACCCATGGCAGGATTCAGGTCGCGAGCGAAGCTGTCGGTACTCAGTTGGGTCGCTATCCCGAGGACGTCGTCGGGCGGCAGCTGATCGACCTTGTCGCGCCGGAGGCCCACGGAGTTCTTCGGGGTTCGCTGAAACAGGTTGCCGACCATTCCGAACGGGTCTCCCGTGAAATCCCGGTCATCTTCGGAGATGCTTCCCGCCCCATTCAGTTGGTGTTCCAGAGAGTCCAACCTGGCTCGGAGTCTGAACCGGGAATCCTCGTTCGCTTCCGTTCGACCGAACGCGGTTCTGCGGAGTGGTGGGACGATGCGGAGACTTCGCGGCGAGAGATCGAGTCTGTTCGGGAGAAGACCCGCTCCTTCGGCAGCTACCTGAAGCTTCTGCGGGACGAGGTGAAGCCGAAGGGCCGCCGGGAAGAACTCTTCCGGAGTCTCGAAGTCCGACTGGAAGCGCTGCAGGCGCAAGCCGACCTGCATGGAGTTTCGGAACAGTTCCGGCACGATGCGCTGGAGTGGCGGGACCGTCCGGCGAAGATCGAGGCCTTGTTCGAAAAGGCTCGGAGTCGGGTCGCGGCACGCCTCGAGGAGAGAAACGTCTCTCTCGACGTCGATATGGGGGACTCGGTGCCCTGGGTTCGAGTGGACTCGGAACAGTGGGCTCTGGCCGTCAGCGTCATCCTCGATTGCGCGAGCGAGTCGGCTCGGGGAACGAGCCTACGGGTGGAGGCAGCGCGGAAGGCGGGATCGCGGGTCGAGCTGCGAGTCACCCCGGCGGGACCGTCCGGAGCGTCGCGGACTCCGGGCGAAATCGGGGACGGACTCGTTCTCGCGCGAAAAGTCATCGAACACTACGGCGGCAAGCTCAATCTGGAATGGCAGCCTGACGGTCGTCTTGCCGTCGACTTCGACATTCCTGCGGAGGTCGGCGCCGAGTCGGAACGAGAGGAGGCGGCCTAGTGTCCGCACGGGGCACTCGCGTCCCCGGGGCGTAGGGTCGCAGCAAAGCGATGTTTCTCGATCGGGGCAGTATCTCCGGACTCGTTCTCGGAGTCGGGTTCATCGTAGCTGCCATCATCATGGGTCGCGAGCCCAACGCGTTTTGGAATCCGTCTTCTGTGGTCATCGTTTTGGGCGGCACCATCGCCGCGACCTTGGTCAAGTTTCCCTTCGCTTACGTTCGCGCCACGCCTGCTGTCGCACTGCAGGCCTTTCGTTCGAAGAACGAGAGTCCGGATGAGTTGGTCGCACTGATCACCAAGTTGGCCGAACACGTTCGTCGTGAGAGTCTGCTCGCGCTGGAGAACGTCCGGATTTCCGATCCCTTTCTCAATCGTGCAGTCGGACTGGCCGTGGATGGACATGAGGCCCACCTGATCGAGTCACTACTCCGCAGTGAAGCAGGCGCCGAGGTAGAGCGACACGAAAGAGGAGAGCGCATCTTCCGTTCCCTCGGCCAGACCGCGCCGGCCTTTGGAATGATTGGGACGCTGATCGGGCTCGTGCAGATGCTCACCGTGATGGACGACCCTTCCAAGATCGGATCTGCGATGGCGGTGGCGATCCTGACCACGTTCTACGGTGCCTTTCTCGCCTACGTCATCTTCCTGCCCATCGCCGACAAGCTCTACGAGCGTTCGCGGGCGGAACTCGTCCGACGGGAGATTGCCATCCAGGGAATTCTGGGGATTCTCGAAGGCCAACACCCGCGCCTTGTTCAACGCAGGCTCTTCGGACTTCTGGGGTGGGGTGAGATTGTGGCAGGCAAGCCCCCGAACAACCGGTTGCGACCGGTCGCCTAGGTTGTCCCGATGAAGCCGACCCTTTTCGAGCCACCGCGAAGGGAGACCGGCCCGCCGCAGTGGGCCGTCACCTACGCGGATCTCATGAGCCTCCTTCTCGTCTTCTTCGTTCTCATCGCGTCCTACTCGAGTTTGGATGTCGTGAAGTACCGATCCCTGGTCGGGTCGGTTCAGAACGCTCTCGGAACACGTGACCGGACGCTGGCCGATCCCAAACTCGATTCCGCTCCGACCCAGGGGATTGCGTCCGCCGCGGAAGAGAGAGAGAGGCGCTGGGTCGAACAAGAAGTCGAGAGCATGGTTCAGGAACTGGGCGGTCCGTTCGCTGCAGCCAAGACGGAAGACGGGTTGCGCGTCCGGGTGGACGGCAGTCTGCTTTTCGATCCGGGTCGGGCTGATCTAAAGGATGATGCGCGGGATGCGTTGGCCAAGCTTCTTTCACCGCTTCGGAACTATCCCTACGAGATCCATGTCGAGGGGCACACCGACAATGTTCCCATCGCCACCGCAGCGTTTCCCTCGAATTGGGAGCTGTCCGCGGCTCGTGCCTCTTCGGTGGTTCGCTTTCTTCTCGAGAAAGCGGAGGTGCCGCGCAGTCGGGTCCTTGCCGTCGGAATGGCCGACAGCCGACCGTTGGCTTCCAACGATACTCCGGAGGGAAGGCGGCGCAATCGACGGGTCGAGTTTCTTCTCTCGACGCCGGCGCAGCGCGATCGCGAAGAGCCGATCGGGGATCAGGTCGGTCCGTATCTGCAGAAGATCGAATCCACCGAAACGGGAGCCGCGCAGGTACAGGCGAGTCGCGCCGCTCCGTAGGTTGCCCTGGACGGGACTTCCGACCGTCGGACCGGTCACTCCATACTGTCTGGTTTCAAGTGCGAAGGCCGAGGAACTGAGCGCAGGCGGACGGAGCCTTGCCGCCAACCAGGTCGGCGGTGCGAAGTCGGCGTTCCAAGGCGTCGAGGTCTTCCGGCTCGTCGACATCCCACCACGGATGCAGAAGCTTCGGTGCGATCCCAAGTAGAGTGAACTGCTGGACCGTCTGGTAGAGAGTCTCTTCCGAAGACCAAGGAACGCCACGAAAGAGCTTCTTTGCGCTGGCGTCGTCAAGGACGTCCGATCTCATGCCTATGAGAGTGTACCCGCCGTCGGTGGCGGGTCCCAAAACCGTTGGATGCGTCCGAAGGATTCGCTCGGCTTCATGGAGGTACTCGCGAGGTAGGTCGGGACTATCCGTTCCGATGAGCAGTGCGCGACCTGTCTTTTCGTGCAGGTGTTGCAGAGCTTTCGTCATCCGATGGCCAAGTGATCCGCGACACTGCGTGACCACCGGGATATCTCCCCACAGATCATCGTGCGTGTCTCGAGCGCGAGCCGGGGTCACGAAGACCGTCGCGGACAGTCGGGAAGAACGGACCAAGGCCAGAGTGTCGAGAATCGCGGCGCGATGAAACGACGCTGCACCTTCCGGGCCGAGTCTGGGAATCAGTCGGGTCTTCGTCTTTCCGGGAACTGGAGCCCGGGCAAAGATGCCGACGGCACATTCCGTTGCGGAGGCCAAGTTTTCTGCGTCCTCCGTTCCCGTTTCGCGTCGTGCCCGACGTCAGCGAAGCAGAAGCAGTCGTCGGCTCTGGGTCGCTCCATCAGCACGGGCGAGAATCCAGTAAACGCCGGTGCTGACCTCGCGACCTAAAGCATCTCGTCCGTCCCAACCGAAGACGGCCGTCCCTGACGGAAAGTGGCCCGAGGCAACGCGAGCGATGCGCCGACCGGTTGCGTCCACAATCTCCACATCGAGTCGGGATGGAGCGGTCAAGGTAGCGTTCCACTGGGTCCGGGTCGAGAACGGATTGGGTGACGGAGCGGACAGTTGGAACCATGATCCTTCGTGGCGTTGGTCTACCGAGTCACCTTCCGAGTCACCTCCCGAGCCATCTCCCGTTGAGTCACCGTCCGCGCTCCCGTTACCGGATCCATCGTCTGATCCGTTTCCGTCCCCTGCGCCGTCCCCTGCTCCGTCACCGTTGCCGTCGCCGCCGGATCCGTTGTCAGATCCGGTGCCGACGGCGAAAGGGCCGAGGCGAACCAGGTCGCGTCCCTCTTCGGTGGGGATGAGGACGTACTGGGACTGCGGGGAGCCCGCTGTATCGGTGAGTTCGTAGTTCGGACCGGGGCCGACGAACGCGATCTTTGCGGGGACGTCTCCCTCGGTTCCCGCTGTTTCGACGCGGAACCAGGTGGACGACAAGTCGTCGGGCACGCTCCACGAAAGTTGGTTGCCCTCTGCGGCCGCGAGTACCTTCACGCCGATCAACCAGATCGGTGTCGGTTCTTGAGTGACTGCCAGCGCATCGATTTTGCCCCACCCCCATGTCGCATTGGGAAGCGTGCCCATGTGGTCGTCGGATCGCGCGGCTTCTTCCAGGACCAACATGATTTCACTCTTGTCCATGTCGCCGAATGCATCGAGGAGCAGGGCAACGACTCCCGCAACGTGCGGGCTGGCCATGCTTGTTCCCTGGGCTACGTAGTGGCGACCATCTTCCAGAACCCAGGCCGAGTGGATGAAGTGATCGCCCGAGAGTGCCGAGCCGATCCCCTGTCCGGGTGCTGTGATCTCCGGCTTGAGGACTCCGTCACGTCGCGGGCCGCGGCTGCTGAACGCGGAAATCTCTCCGATCTCGGGGAGCGGGTTGTAGTGGTAGGTGTTTCCGTCCGAGCTTTGCCAGCCGTTGCGCGTCACGTAGGAGCCGACCGCAATCACTTCGTTCGCGCTGGCCGGCGAGCCGACGAGTTTGGCGTCGCTTCGACCCCAACCGGTGACGAACTCGGGTCCGGCGGAAAGCGAATGGGCATAGATCCAGAAGTCGGTTTGCGCGGTTGTTCCTGTGCCGTGGCCCGATGTGTTTTCTACGTGCAGCTTCCAGACGCCTGCTGCAGGGAGGTTCTCGGACTTGTCCCAGATCTGGATGAAGAGATTGCGGTCGGGCGTGGGTGGATCGAACACGTCGTTCTCGATGAGGACCGCGCCTTCCCCCGTATCGGATTCGAATTGTTCGCCGGGACCGACAGGACCGATGAAGCGTCCTCCCGGAGTTTCCACGGTGAGTTCGACCGTTTCCGTTTTCGAGTAGTACGCGTCGATCAGAATGATGTCGTTGCCGCTGCCGGCGCTCTCCTGAAAGAACGGGACTTCGAGATGGACCTGATCGGACTCGCCGCGGGAGAGGTTCAGCTCGGCGTGGATTCCGTCCTGCTGATCGTTGCCCGCCGCCGCTACGATGACCCGGCCCGGTCCGGCGAGCATGTCCATGGCGAGATCCATGGTGTCGGTGCCGTCGTGCGGACCGTACTGGTGTCCCATGCTGAGATTGACCACGGCAGGAAGTCCAAGACGGTCGGCTTGTTCGAAGACGTAGGCGACGGCGTCAACGATGGAGTTGGCGAAGAAGTCGGTTTTGACGACGACGAGCCGAGCTTCGGGAGCGACGCCAACGTACTGGTAGGCCGGTTCACCGTTCGCTGTGGCCGCTCCGGATCCAGCTGCGATCCCGGCGACGTGGGTGCCGTGACCCGCGTGGTCCGTTTGCGTGGCGGCGCCGGCGTCGATCTCGGCAGCGTCCCACTCGCGGCCGTAACCGAAGCCCGCGGGAGGATCGGCGGTGACGGCAGTCTGATCCCAGAGCGCGACGACGCGGGTCTTTCCTGCGGAGAGGAAGTCCGCGTGGTTCAGATCGATTCCGGTGTCGACAATTCCAACGACGACATTCGATCCGGAGTAGCCGCCATAGGAGGGAGGGTTCCCGGCACGACGGTGAACCTCGTCCGCCCGAATGTCTGTGACACTGCGGTCCAGGCTGGGATGGCAACGTCGCGCCGCTTCGATGCGACGGACGCCGGGGGTCCGGGCCAGAGCGTCGAGTTCAGCCACGGTCAGCCGCGCCGATGCGAGTTCCGGACCGATAGGAATCAGAGGGGCGAACGCGAAAGGATCAACTCCGGGATCGGATCTGGGATCGAACCCGGGATCGAACCCGGGATCGAACGAGACCCAACAGGCAAATCGGGTTGGCTCGTCGCTCGTGGTCCGGGCCTTACCCGGGACGCCACCTGCGGCATCGCCCACAGCGCCCGTCGTGGCTTCCCATCTTGGGCTGATCGAAAGAAGCGACCGTCCCGCCGAGACGGTGCCCTTTCGCGCGGCTTCGATTTCCTGTCGAAGAAGCGGGTCGATCCGAGGATCGACGGGTGTTGGGTGTACGGGTTCGGCGACAGCGGACGAGAGGGTGGCTATCGCGCCGGTGATGATCAGCAGGCAGGTCAGGACGAAGTACCAGGATCCCCGTCGAAGCCGCGCGAGGGAATTCTCGGCTGGGCGGCTGAGCCCCCGCCCTCGGAAGAGCCAGCCGCATTGCCGACCGAGCTGCCAGCCGCCTTGCCGACGGACCTGCCGACCGGCTTGCCGGCCGCAGTGCCGGCCGATCTGCCAACCGATCCGCCCCCGGACGTGCCGGCCGCCGCCGACTTGTCGCCGGCCGATTTCCGCCGGGATTCCCGTCGGACTCAACTGGTGCCTCCCCGCGCTGTGAGCTCTCCGATGTCGTGGTGAACTGCCTAAACTGGATATCGGCTTGGGATTCGGGCACCTTTCTGTTTCCCTGGGTCCAACGGCGAGGCGAGAATGAGAGCGGGGAAGGAGAACTGCGTGCGGAACAGCACACTAATTGTGGGATGGTGGCGGCGCAGGCTGGAGTGTTTCCTGGGCGTGCTCCTGATCCTGATCCTTATTGGCGTGCCGGCCTGTTCGGGCTCAGGGGATCCCGCGGACTCAACCCAGGGAGCCAACGCGGCCCGGAGCGCCAACTCGTCCCGGACCGACAACTCGTCCCAAAGTTCCCACTCGAACGTGGCGTCGGAAGAGGATCGGGGTGCCTCGGACGGAACTCCTCAGTTTCGGCAGGCCGATCTGGCGACCGTCGACTGGGCTCCGTTCGAATCCGGACAGGTCGAGCCCGCAGAACGGTTCCTCGCTCCGCAGTTCACTCTGCAAAGCGTCGAAGGTCGGCCGGTGTCTCTGGGCTCGTTTCGAGGCAAAGTCGTCCTCGTCAACTTTTGGGCGACCTGGTGTGGCCCGTGCCGCAAAGAGATTCCCGACTTCATTGCCATGTCCGAAAGCTATCCAGATGACGACTTCGTCGTTCTCGGGGTCTCGATGGATCGGGAAGGTTTGGCGAAAGTGCAGCCGTTCGTTCGCGGATCCGGGATCACTTACCCGATCCTGATCGGCGGTCCCAGGATTTCTCCCCTCTACGGCAATGTCAGCGCCATTCCGACGACGTTCGTCATCGACAAGCGCGGACGCATCGCGGCGCGGTCCCGCGGTTATCAACCGCGTGCCCACTTCGAGGGCATCGTCCAGCGGCTCATCGCGGAGAGTTAGAGACCAAACAGGCTCAGAACAGGTTTGGTGACGAATCCAAGTCGGAGTCGAGCCTAGCCCCGTGGCCCGAAGAGGCGGCTACCGACCCGGACATGGGTCGCCCCTTCTTCGATCGCCTGGCCGAAGTCTCCGGACATGCCCATGGAAAGACTTGGGAGCGGATGGCCGAAGGTCGTCTGCAGGCGGTCGCGAAGATCACGAAGCAGAGCAAAAGCGCGGCGATTGTCACTTTCGGTTCCGCCGAGAGGTCCGATGGTCATGAGTCCCTCGACCCGAAGATGGGGATCCCCGAGAGCGGCCTCGAGCAGGGCGTCCACTTCCGTGGGAGCGGCCCCCGACTTACTTGCTTCGTCCGTGGTGTTGACCTGCAACAGGACAGGCAGCTCGCGGGTGAGCCGCTTCTTCAGCTCGTCGAGAAGGCTGTGCCGATCCAACGAGTGCAAAAGGAAGATGTGGGGGAGGACGGCTTTGACCTTGTTGGTCTGCAGCTGACCGATCATGTGCCAGCGCAGATCCAGGTCTTCCGTCACTGGGGCCTTGTTCAGAATCTCCTGGACGCGATTCTCCCCGAAGTCCCGCATTCCTGCGTCGTAGCCCGCGCGGACGACTTCTGCTGGAAACGTCTTCGAGACGGCGACGAGCGTAACTTCGGAACGCGGTCGTCCCGATCGCGCGCAGGCGGCGGCGATTTCCTCCTCGACCTGCTGCAGTCTTTCCCGAAGCTCACTCATTTCCGATCTCTCTTCGTTGCGTGACACGAGTCGCCCAGCCAAGCTTGGATTCTTGCATGACGGGTGACCGACTCCAAGGGGTGGCGGAAGCTTGGCCGGCCCGACCCGACCGGCCCGACCGCTAAGGCCAACGGTCCAGGGAAGCGAGTCGCCCGGCCCGATCATCGCAATCGACGGAACTGGAGCGACACCCTCCATCGCCGCTGGGGAGTAGAAACAAGGATGGCGTTGAGCCGCTCATCGCGTGACATGGAACTGCATTCGACCCTCGAAGCGATGGTGGCGCGTCGGCGCGAGGTCATGCCGCAGGATCCGATTCAGTTCGTCCGGCGCTACGACGGTGCTGCCAATCGCGAACTGGTTGGACTACTCGCCGCGTTTTTGGCCTATGGCCGGGTCGCGTCGATTCTCGGCGGGCTGGAGACGCTCCTCCGTCCCTGGGGTGACGACCCGGCGGGCGCAGTGCGGGATGGCATGCACCTCGACGACGATTGGGCCCGCGGCTTCCAGTATCGATGGACGACCCGGTCGCATCTGGTTGCGCTACTCGATTCGATTCGGGACGTCTGGGCAGAGGAAGGAAGTTTGGGTCAGGCTCTGGCGACGTCCGTCAACGAAGCGGGCGGAGTCTCCGAAACCGGGCTCACTGCGTGGACGACTCGGCTTCGGGAAGGGGCGGCGGCCCGGGCCGGAGACTCGCGCGCGCTTCGCTTTCTGATCTCGGATCCGGGAGGGGCGTCCGCCGCGAAACGGCTGCGTCTCTATCTTCGCTGGATGATTCGTCCGGATGACGGAGTCGATCTTGGTCTTTGGTCGAGCCTGCTGCCGGCTGCCGACCTGGTCATTCCCCTGGACACACACTGGGCCCGCCTGGCGCCGAGGTTGGGGTGGACCCGCCGACGGACGGCCAACGCTGCGATGGCCCGGGATATTACGGGCGTACTCTCCCGAGCCTGCCCGGAGGACCCGCTGCGGTATGACTTCCCCATCTGCCACTTCGGGATCGAGGGCGGTTGTCCGACCCGTTTGACCTGGCAGGATTGCGTCCCGTGTCCTCTGCGTCCGGTTTGTGCATCGGGAAGGCGGCGCGTTGCGGCAGCCAGGCGGCGGGGAAGCACCTGACGCTCGCGTCTCTTCTTCGACTCGCCTACAATCCACCATTCGCCGACCGACACATTCATCCACGAGAGGATCCGCATGCGTCCCGATTTGATCCAGAACCGGATCGACAAGGCCGAACGCCTTCGCGAAATGGGAGTCAATCCCTACCCCTACCGGTTCGAACGCACGCACCAGGTTTCGGAGGTGCTGGCAAACTTCGATGAGGAAGAGGCGAAAGAAGATTCGTCCTCTGTCGCCGTAGCCGGTCGCATCGTTTCGTTGCGTCTGATGGGTAAGGCGGCGTTCGCGCATGTTCAGGATGCGTCGGGGAAGATCCAGCTTTACATCAAACGGGACGATGTCGGGACGGAATCGTACAAGGCGTTCAAGTTGCTCGATCTCGGGGACCTGTTGGGAGTCCGTGGTACGCGCATACGTACCCGGACCGGTGAGGCGTCGATCGCCGTGACCGAACTCGAAGTCCTGAGCAAGGCCATCCGTCCTCTTCCCGTCGTCAAAGAGAAAGAAGGCGAGGTCTTCGACGCGTGGAAAGACACCGGAGCGCGCTACCGGCGGCGCTATCTCGACCTCATTCTCAATCCCGATTCGCGTGAAGCCTTCCGGAAGCGGAGTGCTGTCGTCCGCGCGCTGCGCGACTACCTTGATGAACGTGATTTCGTCGAGGTCGAGACGCCGGTGTTGCAGGCGATCTACGGGGGCGCTATGGCGCGTCCCTTCGAGACGTATCACAATGCGCTGGACATGCCGTTCTTCATGCGGATCGCACTCGAACTTCCGTTGAAGAGGCTCCTGGTCGGAGGTTTCGATCGCGTCTATGAACTCGGCCGCGTCTTCCGGAACGAGGGCGTCGATCGCTCACACAATCCCGAGTTCACGATGCTCGAGTTCTACTGGGCCTACGCGGACTACCACGACGCGATGGATCTGGTCGAGGACCTCTGCCGCACCGTCGTGAAGACGGTGACGGGAGGAATGACGGTCGAATGGGATGGCAAGACCATCGACTTTGAACCGGCCTTTCCCCGGGTTCGGATGGTCGATCTCATCGCGGAGAAGACCGGTCTCGACGTGCTGAAGGACCCAGAGGAGAAACTGCGTTCGAAGCTGGGCGAAGCCCCGGACTTCGCGACGCGGGGCCACCTTATCGAAGAACTCTTCGACCAGTATGTGCAGGGCGATCTGGTGCAGCCGACGTTCGTCATGGATCACCCGTTGGCTATCTCGCCGTTGGCCAAGGTCAACCGGCACGAGCCGGAGTTACTCGTCGAGCGCTTCGAGATCTTCATCGGTGGAATTGAGTTTGGAAACGCGTTCTCGGAACTCAACGACCCCGTCGATCAAAGGCGACGTTTCGAGGAGCAGGCCGCGCAGCGTGAGCGGGGCAATGACGAGGCGCAGGTTCTGGACGAGGACTATCTCGAAGCCATGGAGTACGGAATGCCTCCGGCAGCCGGGGTCGGATTGGGTGTGGACCGTTTGGCCATGCTCGTGGCCGGGACGCATGCTTTGCGCGATGTTCTGCTCTTTCCGCACATGCGGCCGGAGGAAGGACGCGGTGCAGAGGACGAGGTAGCCGACACCGACACCGACACGGGGCACTGATACGGGGCACTGATACGGGGCACTGATACGGGGCACTGATACGGGGCACCGAGTTGAATGACGTTGAACAGCTGTAGGGCGAAGCTGCTGCCGACGGTTCGTTGTCCGAAGAGAACAGCGTACAGAGTGCAGGCGAGTTCATAAGCAACGGATGGGAATGGAACCCGAAAAAGAGATTCACCCCAGCGACGACGCACAGTCGGAGTACATCGTCGGTGCTTCCGATGAGATGAAGCGCGTGCTCCGTCTTGCCGAGAAGATCGCGCCGACGGAAACGACGGTCCTTCTGACCGGCGAGAGCGGAACGGGCAAGGAAAAGGTCGCCCGCTACATCCACCTCAACTCTGCACGGGCCACCCGGCCTTTCGTCGCTGTCAATGCGGCGGCCATTCCGGAAGGGCTGATCGAGAGCGAACTCTTCGGCCACGTTCGGGGAGCGTTCACCGACGCCCGTGACCGCAAGCGTGGTTTCTTCGAGATGGCCGACGGCGGGACGTTGTTCCTCGACGAGATCGCAGAGACGTCGCTTTCCGTTCAGGTCCGACTTCTGCGCGCGTTGCAGGACCGCGAGATTCGGCCAGTCGGTTCGGACAGCACGCTCAAGGTCAACGTCCGCATCGTCGCCGCGACCAACCGGGATCTGCGGCAGGCGATCGCGGACGGCTCGTTTCGAGAAGACCTCTTCTACCGACTGAACGTCTTTCGGATTCTGCTTCCCGCGCTTCGTGACCGCAAAAAGGACATCCCCTTTCTCGCCGAGTATTTTCTTCGACTCTTCATAGATCGAACCGGGCGAAACCTGAAGGGCTTCACCGAGCGGGCCATGAGCATGATGCTCAACTACGGCTACCCCGGGAACGTGCGCGAGCTGGAAAACGCCGTCGAACGTTCCGCCACCCTGGCCGAAGGCGGGTGGATCCAACCGGCCGACCTGCCGCCCGAGATCTCGGAAGGGGGGCTGCCGCTTCTGACCGAAGGGACGGTAGAGACCTTCCCGGACGACCTCACGCTCGAAGAGCTGGAGAAACGCTACATCGAGCGGGTCCTCGACAAGCTGGGTGGGAACATGACGCATGCTGCGAAGAGCTTGGGGATCTCCCGGTCCACGCTATGGCGGAAGGTCAACAAGTACGGGCTCAAAGGCGGTGACGTCGAAGCGTAGCCGGGCTCCGGACGAGGTCGTCCGTTACGGCCAATCCACTGTTTCACCGTTTCATTTCGAGTCAGTTTCAGTGTTCGGATATGAAACGTCGGGTTCTGGATCCGACCGGTCGGCCGCCCTGTGATCATCTAAACCCTAATACATGATCGAGTTACAGGCGTAGCGGACGGTTTCCTTCGCCTCGGCACGGTAGTTTATACCTTCCAAACGAACAAGTTTGGGCTCGGAAGATCCATGAGTAGGTCGAACCCGCACCGGGACGGCCGAAACTGGCGCGCAAGGAAGGACACCATCTTATGGGTAAGATCATTGGAATCGACCTGGGCACGACCAACTCGTGCGTGGCGGTCATGGAGGGCGGCGAGCCCACCGTCATCACGAATTCCGAGGGCGCGCGCACGACGCCGTCCGTGGTCGCATTCAAGAACGACGGCGAGCGTCTGGTTGGCGCCGTGGCCAAGCGCCAGGCAGTGACCAACCCGAAGCAGACCGTCTATTCCATCAAGCGTTTCATGGGACGCAAGCGGGACGAGGTCTCCACCGAGATGACCGAAGTCCCCTACGAAGTCGTTCCGGGGAACAACGGTCTGGCCAACGTTCAGATTGGCGACAAGACCTACTCTCCCCAGGAAATCTCCGCGATGGTTCTGCAGAAGATGAAGCAGACCGCGGAGGACTACCTCGGAGAGACCGTGACCGAAGCGGTCATCACCGTCCCGGCCTACTTCAACGACAGTCAGCGTCAGGCGACCAAGGACGCGGGCCGTATTGCCGGTCTCGAGGTCAAGCGCATCATCAACGAGCCGACGGCTGCGGCGTTGGCCTACGGTCTCGACAAGAAGAAAGACACCAAGGACTCGATGATCGCGGTCTACGACCTGGGCGGCGGTACGTTCGACATTTCCATCCTCGAACTCGGCGAAGGTGTCTTCGAAGTGAAGGCGACCAACGGGGACACGCACCTGGGTGGTGACGACTTCGATCAGAAGATCATCGACTGGCTCGCGGACGAGTTCAAGAAGTCGGACGGCGTCGACCTGCGCAAAGACGCGATGGCTTTGCAGCGTCTGAAGGAAGCCGCAGAGAAGGCCAAGATCGAACTCTCGACGACGGCCCAGACCGAGATCAGTCTGCCGTACATCACGGCCGACCAGTCCGGCCCGAAGCATCTCAACCTGTCGCTTTCCCGCGCCAAGTTCGAGCAGCTGGTCGACGATCTGATTCAGCGTTCGGTCGGTCCATGCAAGAAGGCTTTGGCCGACGCCGGACTGGATCCGTCCAAGATCGACGAAGTCATTCTTGTCGGTGGTTCGACGCGAATCCCCAAGGTGCAGGCGACGGTCAAGGAACTCTTCGGACGTGAACCGCATCGCGGTGTCAATCCGGACGAAGTCGTGGCCATCGGCGCCGCCATTCAGGGTGGTGTTCTGGCCGGAGACGTCTCGGACGTTCTCCTTCTCGACGTCGTGCCGTTGACTCTGGGAATCGAGACGCTCGGCGGCGTTCGCACTCCGCTCATCGAGAGGAACACGACGATCCCGACGCGGAAGACCCAGGTCTTCTCGACGGCGAGTGACAACCAGACGCAGGTCGAGATCCACGTCCTGCAGGGCGAGCGCGAGATGGCGACCGACAACAAGTCGCTCGGTAAGTTCCAGCTCGTGGGAATCCCGCCGGCCATGCGCGGTATGCCGCAGATCGAGGTCGCGTTCGACATCGACGCCAACGGCATGCTCAAGGTCTCGGCACAGGACAAGTCGACGGGCAAGGAGCAGAGCATCGTCATCGAAGCCGGTTCCGGTCTCGACGACAATGAGATCGACCGGATGGTCAAGGACGCGGAGGCTCACGCCAGTGAGGACAAGAAGCGTCGCGAGTCCATCGATGCCAAAAACGAAGCCGATCAGCTTGTCTACAGCGTCGAGAAGGCGCTCACCGAGGCGGGTGACAAGGTCGACGCCGGTGAGAAGAGCCAGATCGAGTCCGCGCTGGCAGAGCTGAAGAAGGCCATCGAGGGTGGCGAGGCTTCGGCGATCAATTCGGCCAAGGAGAAGCTGATGGCCGCCTGGCAGCCGGTTGCCGCCAAGATCCACCAGGCCGGCGCCGCGGAAGGCGCCGCTGCGGGCGGACCTGGAGCCGCCGGTGGTCCGGGCATGGATGGTGCGCCGGGTGCTGAGCAGGCGACCGGAACGACCGGAGGCCCGGCTGGATCCGGAGGCGATGAAGGCCCGGTCGATGCCGAGTTCGAAGTCGTCGACGAAGGCAACAACAGCAAGTAGTCTGACCGACCCGGTCCGCGCACTCTACGGGATGCGCGGGCCGGTCACTTGCTTGAAACCTCGAGGCTTCGAACCCAACTTCGAACCTCGAAACCTCGAAACCTCGAAACCTCGAAACCTCGAAACCTCGAATCTTCGAAGACTCGAACTCCGAAACTTCGAACCCCGAAACTTCGAACTTCGAAACCACGGGCCGTCGTGTCTCCGTTGGGGATGCGACGTTTTCGTAACAGGACGAGAGAGAGACGTCATGGCGAAGGAATCCCCGGACCGATCGACACTGAACACCGATGTAGATGACATGGCTTCCTCCGGTGTCGACGGGATCGACACCGCAGGGAGCAAGGGCGACGCCAACAATCCTGAGTCGACGCAAGGCAACGCTCGTGGATCGTCGGCCGCCTCTGATGGAAGTGCTCCCGGAGGCTCAAAGAACGACGGCAAGAACGACGGCTCGGCCGCGGGTGGCCCCGCTTCTGCTGCGCAAAATGCCGCACGAGGTGAAACACTTTCCGAAGTTGGGGTCGAAGAGGGCGGTGAATCGGCCGATCCCGAACTTTCCGGCAACGAAGTCGCGGGTCAGTACCTCGATCAGCTTCAGAGACTACGAGCAGAGTTCGATAACTTCCGTAAGAGGACCGCTCGGGACAAAGAGCAGTGGTGGAGGCAGGCCAAGGCCGATCTCCTCACCGAACTTCTCCCGGTCCTGGATGACCGCTCGCGCGCCGAGGCCTTTTCGGAGGCGCCCGATGCCGACGGTCTCCAGCAGATCCTCAAGAAGTTGGTCGAAACGCTAACTCAGCTCGGACTCGAAGCAATGGAGACCGAACCGGGGACGGCCTTCGACCCGGAACTGCACGAGGCGTTCATGACCTCTCCTTCGCAAGACGTCGAAGAAGGTCGAATCGTCATCACGATGGAACCGGGTTACACATTCGAAGGCGAGATACTCCGGAGGGCCAAGGTTTCCGTTTCGTCGGGTCCGGCAACGGATGACGGGTGACGAAGCAAAAAGACAACAAGCCGATTGAGGTCTCGATCCTTGTCTCCGGTAGCGACCCTGCGTTGGCCGGCTGGGTACGACAGGGACTCGAAGGCCTCGGCCACAAGGCCGTCCACTACGAGTATCTCCCCGAAGCGAATTCTTTCGCTGACGACTTTGATCCCGACCTTGCCGTTCTCGATGAGGAAGACTCCCGCGAAGACTTTGTCCGTCGACTGAAGCGATTCAAAGACGCGTTTCCGCGGTGTCAGATATTCCTTCTGACGAAAGAGAACTCCACTCTCGGCCCACAACATCTGCGTCCGGTGGCCATTCGTCACTGGCTCTTCCGGCCCTTCGAAGCATCCGACCTGGTCAAGGTGTTGGGCGCTGCCGGGCGGTCACTGCAGAACCAGTGGCGCGAGGAACATCGCCGCCGACTGACGTTGACGGGATTCGAAGCGCTTGTCGGAAGCCATCCGAAACTCAAGGCGGCTCTCGAGACCGCACGGAAAGTCGCGGACAGCCCACAAACCAGTGTCCTCATTCTTGGGGAAACGGGTACGGGTAAGGGATTGTTGGCCGGTGCCATTCACGCAGAGAGTCCCAGGAGTAGTGGCCCGTACCAGGAAATCAATTGCGGAGCGATCCCGGGCGAACTCATGGAGTCGGAGCTCTTCGGTCATGTTGCCGGAGCGTTCACGAGTGCCAATACGGAGAAGCCAGGACTTCTCGAACTCGCGGATCGCGGTACCGCCTTTCTCGACGAGGTCGGCGAACTCGCCACGCCGCTGCAGGCCAAGATCCTGAAGTTCCTCGACGACGGAAGCTTCCGCCGCGTGCAGGGAACCGAGTCTCTCAAGGTCGACGTTCGCATGATCGCGGCGACCAACCGCGACCTCGAAACCGAGGTCCGGGAGGGGCGATTCCGACTCGATTTGTTCCATCGCCTGAATGTCGTCACCATCGCATTGCCCGCGTTGCGCGAGCGCGCCGAGGACATTCCCGCCATTGCCGACCACTATCTGGAAGCAGCTTCGTACCGTATCCGCGGAATGAAGCTGAAGTGGGCGCCCGATGCGATGGAAGCGCTCATGCATTACTCGTGGCCGGGTAATGTTCGCGAGCTCATCAACCTGACCGAGCGAATGGTCCTGATTACGACCGAGTCGGACACGATTTCGGCCGAGGATCTGCCGCGCGCATTTTCGTCGCCGCAGTCTCTGTTCATTCCCGACCCGGAGACCGGCGAGATTCGCGTCGACCTTCCGAAGGAAGGCGTTCCACTCAAGGCGGTGGAAAAGGCTTTGCTGGAGGCTGCTCTCGAACGAACGGACGGAAACGTCACCGAAGCGGCGCGTCTGTTGCGGATGAGTCGCGGAAGTCTGCGCTACCGGCTGGAGAAGTTGGGGCTGCGGGACAAAGCATCGCGCAGGCGCGGCCGTCCCATGCGGCGCCGCCGTCGTGCGGCGTAGAGCGGTTAGAACGGCCTAGAACGGCGAATCACAACGGAATGTTGGTCATGGGAGTGCCTGGCCTCTTCGAGGGGCCGGGTTCTTTCGTTGGGCTCGGCTGGGTTCTCTTATCGGGGCTAAGCCGGGCTCTTTTGTTGGGGCTCAACTGGGTTCTCTCGCTCGGGGCTACGTCGAGTTCTTTCGTCGGCGCTCAACTGGCACGTCTTGCAGATGCCGAAAATCTCGTGCATGTGATCGACCACCGAAAAGCCGAGCCGGTCACAGACCTCCTTCTGTACGGCCGCGATTCGGTCATCTTCGAATTCCTGAATCTGACCACACCGAATGCAAACGACGTGATCGTGATGATGTCGACCGACCAACGATTCGTAGAAGTGCCGGTTGTGACCGAAGAGTGATTTCTGCAGGATGCCGCACTCTTCGAGCAGGGAGAGTGTGCGGTAGATGGTGGCTCGACTGACGCGACCGTTTCGGTCGTGCACCGTTCGGATCAGATCCTCGGCTTCGAAGTGGCGTGGCGCGTGGAAGATCGCGGCCAGGAGCTCTTCCCGCTCGCGAGTGAAGCGGAGCTTCTTGTCGGTCAGGAACGACCGGAACTGGTCGAGAACCTGGTCGAAGGTTGGTTCGGTGTGGGGGTCTGTTGATTGCCTTCCCATGACTCGCCTCTGCTTGTGGACACATGGCCAAAGCTAGGGGAGGGGGAAGAAGGCCGTCAATGCCTTGTTGAGATATTGAGACTCAATAGTCAGGATTTCGCTGAGATTGCTCTCTGGGCCAAACCTCTGTCCGGGATGGGTTTCGGCCGTCCATTCCCGATTGCGCCCTCTGGGGGAGCGTGTTAGCGTCCGCCGGACGTCTTGAAGAAGGTGCCCGCGCACCCATGCGTCCGGTGCCGGGATGTCATCGCGCCAAAGTGCGCGGCCGTGACAATCAGTTTGGTGCGGTGTGGATCCGCGCGTCTTTGGATTCGCACGTCTTGGAGTAGCGCGTGTTCGGATTCGCGCGGTTTGGACTCAGCGCGATGCGGAGTCGCGCGTTGTGAACAGCGATGGTCAGGGAGGATCACATGTCTCGTTACCCTGAGTGCCGAACGGCAGCCTGGATGCTGACCTTCGGCTTGGGGCTCTTCCTCTGTGCATTCGTGGGGACCTCCTCGGCCGTAGCCCAGGGGGCCATCTCGGTTCAGGGAATCGCTTCCGATCTCTTCGACAAGTCGGCCGACGACTATGACGGAGGCCCCGGACTCGAGCTCTCCGGTTTCTATCGCATTCACAAGTTTCTCGACGTTCGCGCGAACGTCGGAGCGCGATTTCTTGAAGGCAACCAGATCGCGCAAATGGAGGGTCGCAGAGCTCCTGATCTCGGCGCCCGCTGGGGCGAACGCCCGGACAAAGCGCGAGTCATGCCCTTCACCGTGGACCTCATCGTCCGCGCCGAGCAGTGGTCGAAAGGCCGCTTCTGGGTCCCGTACGCCGGAGTTGGAATCGGCTTCTACGACGTCGAAGTGACCTACCTGCCCTCCCTGATTGGTGAGGAACCGCCGGAGACGGAAGGCTTCGCCCGAGGAGACGATCCCGACTCTCCCGTCGCCGAAGACACTCGGACCGCACGACTCTACAAGTTTGGCTGGAACGGCAAGGCCGGTGTCCGTCTCTATCGCACATCCGGGATGTTCGTGAATCTCGAGTCCGCTGTGCACGGGATCGACACCGATCGACGCTGGCAGCCGATGTGGGATGTTTCCGTCGGAGTCGGCTTCCTGCTGCCGGTCGGCAAGAACTAGAACGAGGACGAGGCCTGTCCACGACGAGTACTCCCAACCCCTGAGCCGCGAAGCAAGGGACCCCATGAGAACCATCGAGTATCAGGCCGCCGAGGTTGCAACGCAGACCCGACGTCGGTTGTCGGGTTGGCGGCTTCATCAGGTACTGTCGTCTTCGGTCATTCTCTTTGCTGCCATCTTCCTGGCGATCTTGCCGGAAGCGGCTCTTGCCAACGATCCGCCGATCATTCGGATCGGTATCGACACTCCGCTGGACAAGGTCACGATCAGTTCCGAATCCGACTGGTACATCGGCATCGACAACAGCGGAAAGGTTCCCGTCCGCGTCCCCGCTGGGCGGACTTGGAGTCTCCAAGCTCTCGGTGACTCAGAAATCGGTATCGAGGACGGTGATTTCCGCAAGCGCATCGACGAGACCCTGTACGTCTTTGTCTTACCCGCACGCGATGGCTCCTCGTCCGGCGATGCCGGGGCCGGGCGTGACGGACTTTCCGGTCGAGAGGTCGGTCGCGATTCCTACCGAGACGCAGGTCGAGAGTCGTCGGGTTCGCGCGGTGCCAGCTGGCGCGATGATGCGACCCTGAAGGTGGGTTCGACTTCCTATCGCGGCGAACTCAAGATCTGGGCCCGTGACGGCAAGCTTTACGTGATCAACTACATCGACCTCGAATCCTATCTGCTGGGTGTCGTCCCGCTGGAGATCGGGGGGCAGTCGGCGGAGCGGTACGAAGCGATCAAGGCGCAAACCGTCGCAGCGCGAAGCTACACGCTGTCGATGTTGGGCCGTTGGGAACGCGAAGGCTACGACCTCAAGAGCACGGTCGAAGACCAGGCCTACGGCGGGTTCGATGCCGAGAACGAGCGCTGCACGGCGGCGGTTTCCGAGACGGAAGGCGTTGTCGCCGTCTGGAATTCGCAGCCCATTCGCGCCTACTACTCCTCGACCAGCGGCGGTCACACTGCGAGCCCGAGCGAAGTTTGGGAACGCGAGGACTATCCGTACTTACGTGCCGTTCGCAACAAGACCTCGAAGGTCGATGACTCCTTTTGTTCGATATCACCGTTCTACAAGTGGGAAGAGCTTTGGACGATCGATGAATTCGAGGCGATGATCGACCGCCAGCTGCCTCGCCAGGTTCCAAGTTGGAGTCGGAAGGAGTACGGCGCCTTCCGTGACATCGAGATCGTTTCCCGCAGCGAGTCGAAGCGTGTTGCCGACCTCGCGCTGCACTTCGAACGCGGAAGCGTCCATCTGCACGGCGACAAAATACGATGGGCCGTACGACGTCCCGACGGCGGCGGGCTGCGCAGCACTCTGCTCGAGCGCGTCGGCGTTCTCAATCAGGGTGGTCGACCCACCCAGATCAAAGTTCGCGGCCGCGGCTACGGGCACGGCGTCGGGCTCTGCCAGTACGGTGCCATGCGCATGTCCGAGGTCGGCTACGACTACTCCCAGATCCTGCGCTTCTACTACCGCGGGACCGAGCTGCGTCGGTACTACTAAGCCGGCGTCGGCCCTACTGGCCTCCCTAGGCCAGGTTGACGTTTCCGGATCCCCAACCCAACCCTGCCCAACCCTGCCCAACCCTGCCCAACCCAGCCGATAGCCGAGTTGCTGCACAGGTCCAGCGGGGGCGGATTACCGTTCTTTTGCACCCGCAGCGGGTGTGGTTCGCAGCATAGGCCCGGCGCGGGTGAGGTTATCGCGCATTCGTACCCGCAGCGGGTGTGGCTCGCAGCATAAGCACGGCTTGGGTGAGGTTATCACGCGTTTGCACCCGCAGCGGGTGTGGTCCGCAGCATAGGCCCGGCGTGGGTGGGGTTATCGTGCATTTGCACCCGCAGCGGGTGTGGTTCGCAGCATAAGCCCGGCATTGGTGGGATTATCGCGCATTTGCACCCGCAGCGGGTGCGGTCCGCAGCATAAGCAGGGCGTACGTGAGGTTATCGTGCATTTGCACCCGCAGCGGGTGTGGTTCGCAGCATAAGCCCGGCATTGGTGGGATTATCGCGCATTTGCACCCGCAGCGGGTGTGGTCCGCAGCATAAGCCCGGCGTGGGTGAGGTTATCGCGCATTTGCACCCGCAGCGGGTGTGGTTCGCAGCATAAGTACGGCGTGGGTGGGATTATCGCGCATTCGTACCCGCAGCGGGTGTGGTTCGCAGCATAAGCACGGCTTGGGTGAGGTTATCGCGCGTTTGCACCCGCAGCGGGTGTGGGCTGGCCTGGTCATTTGCCTTGGTGGGGCCGTTGTCCCGCGGGGCCACAAGTCGTGGCACGAGCGCGCTGAGATGAATCCTCGGACCTAGCGTCTTTGGGTGGCACCGTATAAAGTGCCAAGCGGGGCAGGGAGCGCCCCGGCGCGCCAGATCGACAGCAGGCCGATAACGGCAACACTGCCAAGACCGGCGGACCGGCAAGTCGTAGGGCCGGCAGGACGGCAGATGGCAAGGTCGGCAGGACAGCCCGGGACCGGCGAGGTCGGCAGGCCGGCAAGACCGGCAGGCTGTCAAGGCACCGGCAACGGTCCTGGCGACGCACACGGGCGCTCCGATCGCAGCGAGACACGACCGCAGTGGACAACCCGCTAGGAGAGCATCCGACGTGAGCCCTGACAGCTACCACTCCCGCAGCGGACCCTCTCCATGGGTCCTTGGATTCCACGGACGTTCCATCCCGGCTCCCGTCGCCGCGGCGATCCAGGAACGTCGGGTCGGCGGACTTTGTCTGTTCCGCGACAACTTCGGTGACAGTGTCGAAGAGTGCCTGGCGCTCCGCGAAGAAATCCTCTCGCTGGTTCCGTCGGGGACACCGTTCCTGTTGATGGCGGACGAGGAAGGCGGGCTGATCCATCCGACCGCAGGAATGACCTCGGCACTTGGCGATCGCTGGCCCGCGTTGCCGTCGCCGCGTGCGTTGGGGCGTCTGGGAAAGACTGCCGACGCGCGCTGGGTTGGGCAGCTGATCGGCGAACGGCTGCGGCAGCTGGGAGTCCATGTCGATCTCGCTCCGTGTCTGGACCTCGATACCGAGCTTTCCAATCCGATCATCGCGAGCCGCTCCTTCGGAAGTGAGCCGCAACGTGCGGCGGACCTGAGTTGGGCGTTCACGAAAGGCCTTCAGTCGACGAAGACGGTGGGTTGCCTGAAACACTACCCGGGCCACGGGGGCACCAAGACCGACAGTCACAAGGTTCTGCCGAAGACCGACCCGGCGTCGCGCCGGATGCACGAGGACGCGTTTCTGCACTGTCTTGGAAGCGTGACCTCCGAGTGGCCGTGGATCATGACGGCGCACATCGACTGGGGAGACGAGATGCCGGCGTCCCTGAGTCGTGCGGTCATCGGACGCCTGACGCGTCGCTTCCCGGATCCGCTCGTCATCACCGACTCGCTCGACATGGCTGCGGTGTCACTGGAGGACGGCGCTGCGCAGGAGGCTCTGCTTGCGCACAACGACGTGCTGCTGGTGGCGCGGGACTGGAACGCGGGTCTCCGTTCGATGCATCTGCTCGAGGAGAAGATCGAGTCCGTTCCGTCGGTTCTGGCCGCGCTGGTTCGGTCGCGAAGTCGGATCCGTGAGACCTGGGAGTCACTGGCCCGTCGTCGTCGGGGCATGGGAGCCAATCCCGCTACGGCTTCGGAAGGCGACAAGGCGACGCCGGAGGTGATCGCAGAGCGCAACGAGCGCCTGGCCGCGTTGCACCGCCGCGCCGTCCTGCTGAAGGGTGACCCAGCCCAGCTGCCGCGAGGTAAGTACGTTTGGGTTCTGCCACGAGGACTGGAGCCCTACTTCGATCTCTCCGGCTGGACGCCGCCCTCGACCCGCAGTCGCAGCTGCGAAGAGGTCGCCTGGCTACCGGAGAAGCCCGCCGACTGGGCAGCTTTTGCGGAGGAGTGGGCCAAGGATCCTCGCCCCAAGCTGCTGGGTACGGCGCTTCGGGGACCGACCGATACGGCCACGTCGCGGGCGCTGAAGAAAGTGGTCGGAACCCTCGAGCCGGCTGTGCTGGCCCACCTTCTCGATGAAGGCTGGTCGCCGGCATCAGGCGGGGTCACGGAGGCGTTGCTCTCCGGTCCCAGCACGGAGGGACTGACCGGACTGGCTGAAGCGCTCGGCGGGGCGAAGGACTCCTGGAACGAGCGAAACGGCTCTTACTTCCCGGTTGACAGCTGACGGTTGGGTCCGTTTTAATCCCGGTCTGTTCCTGAAACGGCTGAGCGCCGATGGCGGCCAGTTTCCGTGTCAGAAACACCCGATTTGAAAGGGCCCGAGTTAGCGCCCGACTCATAAAGGAATCCGATTCGGTGTCTGATCGCCGCGTTGGGTTCCACCAGTTTGGTTTGGGGTTGTAGTTCAGTTTGGTTAGAACGCCGGCCTGTCAAGCCGGAGGTCGCGGGTTCAAGTCCCGTCAACCCCGCCATTTGTTTGCATAGCGAGGTCCACTCCTAACCGAGTGAGGCCTCGTTTGCGTTTTTGGACGGCGTTGCCGCGTTTCCGCATTACGGCGTCACGGGCGGCGGGGGCTGAACTCGATCGAGTCCCGTCAGCAGGATCTCAAACACCTGCGTGTTCTCGATGCAGGCCGGGACGTTGTCGATGATGTCCTCGGGTCCCCACATGTACAGCGGCACATCCTGCCCGCCATGCGTCTCGGATCGTAGGGGGACACCGGCTCTCTCGCGGAAATCCGGATCCGAAAGGGTCGACGAGTCCAACCAGCTCGGTGGTTCGCCTCCTCCCGGGCCGTTGGCGAAGAGGATCGTGGTGTAGGGAGTTCCGGACGTGTCCTTGCCGGCTTCGGAAAAGATTCCGTTTTCGACGGGTGCGTATCCGGCGACCACCATGGAATGGTCGTGATCGGCGGTGACTCCGATCAATGCTTCGTCACCGAGTTCGCGAAGGGCGTAGGCGATGGCCTCGTCGAAAGCGAGCATGTCTCCGACGACCCGCTGGCCGTTCGTCGCATGCTGGGCATGGTCGATGCGTCCGCCTTCGACCAAAAGGATGTAGCCCTCCTCGTCCTTGCGCAGAACTTCCAGGGCTGCGGCGACCATGTCGACCAACTTCGGTTGCTCCGGTGTTTTCGTTTCCCGATCGAGTTCGTAGCTCATGTGCGAGTCGGAAAAGACGCCGAAGATCCGCTCGGCGCCGGCGGTCAGGGCGGCTTGTAACTCCGACGCGGACGAGACCGTACGGTACCCTTGTGCGGACATTTCCTCGATGAGGTCGCGGCCGTCATCGCGGCGTCCTTCGGCCCCGATTCGTTTGGGAACGAAGCTGCGGCGGCCTCCACCGAGAATGACGTCGATGCCTTGGCCTAGCGACGGATTGCCCGGACCGGGAACGAGTTGGGCGGCGATGATTTCCTCGTCGTAGCGCCGCGGATGGTGAGCGTAGGCCGAAGCGGGGGTGGCGTGGGTGATTCTCGTGGTTGTGACCACTCCGGTTGCGATCCCGCGGGCGCCGGCAATCTGGAAGATCGATTCGAAGTCCGTCCTTTGCCCGTCCTGCTCGATGCAGTTGACGGATCCGTTGGGCGCTTTCTGCCCCGTCAGAAGGGCGGTTGCGCTTGCTGCGGAGTCGGTCACGAGGTAGTTCGTGCTGTAGGTTCGGCAGAGAGAAACCTGCGGAGCGTGGTCGATGGTCAAGGTTGCTGTGGCTGGATTGGCCAGACCGGCTAGAGTTCCCGAGTGGATGCGGGCGGCACAGATCGAGGCCAGGCCCATGCCGTCGCCGATGAAGAGGACGACGCCACGCAAAGGTTCGGGCTCTGAAGAGGAGCCGCCGGGACGAAGTCCGTCGCTGCTGGCCACGAAGATCGTGATGAGCGCGGCGGCGACGAGGAGTATGAGGATTCTGGGCACGCCCTCATGATAGGCAGAGAGGAGTGGTTTTGTAATGTCAGGCTTCAATGCGGAACATCTTGTCGGAGACTTGCTGAAGTCCGGTCTCGGTGGGGATAAGAAGAGCCGGAAGCGGATGAAAAAGGGACTCCGGCGGGCGGCTTTTTCGCCGCAGGGCCTGATGCTGTTGGGCGGAGTCGCGGTCGCGGCTTTCGAGCACTTCTCGGCGAAGGGGCAGGCGCAGGCCGCTCCAGTTCCTCCGGGAGCGGGTGCTGGATCGGGCGGTGCTACGTCAGGACCGGCCTCGTCGGCAGGAGCACCATCGGGACCGGCCACGTCAGGACCGGCCACATCGGCAGGAGCACCATCGGGACTGCCTCGGCCGGCGGGCCTTCCGCCCACACCGGGATCGTCCACGCAGTCGGTAGGTCCGCGCGCGGGCGCGGCCGGAGGAGCCGACCACGCCGACGGTGCCGACCAAGCCGACCGTGCCGCCCGAGGCAACCTTCCGCCTTTGCCCGGGTCGAGCACGCCTTCCGGTGCGCCTTCGGCTGTTCCTCCGAGCTCCGCTGCTGGTACGCCGCCGACTCCCGGTGCGCCTTCGACTTTGCCTCCGTCCCTACCCCCGGCTACTAACACGCCTTCCGCCGGCGCGTCGCCGAGCGCTGGATCGCCCCCGGCCCTGCCTCCGGCGGCCGCGCCGAACCCGGCCCCGGAGGCTGTCGCAGAGCCGACGGGTGCCAATCGTGCGCAAGCTCTTCTCCTGGCCATGACGGAAGCGGCCAAGTGCGATGGGGTCGTCTCCGAGGAGGAGCGCGCGCAGATCCTGGGCGAGATGGAAACTCTGGGCGTTGGCCCGGACGCTCGCGCGTTCGTGGAAGCCCAGCTCGGTCGTCCCCTCGATGTGGAGTCGCTCGTCCAGGCGGTGGGAGGGGACGCGACCCTGGCCGCTCAGGTGTTCGTGGCTTCGCGGGTCGTCATCGCCGACGCCTCGCCTGCGGAAGAAGGCTATCTGGCTCTCTTGGCGGCCCGCCTTGGCATCCCGGCCGACCTGGCTCAGCAGCTCCGCGCCCATATCGACAAGGCGCTGGAAGATGGGGAGGGCGAAGGCTAGACTCCCCGGTCTGTAGTCCATCACGGACCAGCCGGGGCCTGCCGCCCCTCTCACAAAACCGAGCCGGGGGCGTGTCGCCCCTCTCAACGAAACCGAACCGGGGGGCGCATGGGCGAGGTGTTCCCGGTGATCGTGCTCATCGGCCGGCCCGCCGCCGGCAAGAGCGAGGTCATCGACTTTCTCAAAAACGTAGACGACGGGGAGCGCGCGGAGCGATTCCGCATCGGACCCTTTACCGAGATCGACGACTTTCCGTACATCTGGGATTGGTTCGAAGAAGACGACATCCTCGCCAAGCACGGGAAGCCGCGCCTCCATACAAAACCGGACTACTACTTCAAAGACGAGTTCCTCTGGAACGTCTGCATCGAGAAGATCAATCTCGCGTTCGAGAAGTACGCCCGCGATCGGCGTCCGGGAGAAACGGCCATCGTCGAGTTTGCGCGTGGCGGCGAGAACGGATTTTCCGAGGCGTTTTCGTTTCTGTCTGAATCTCTCTTGGCAGAAGCGGCCATCACCTACATCCGGGTTTCGTACGAAGAGTCGTGTCGACGCAATCAGAAGCGGGCGCGCAAGGGCTTGGAAGACTCCATCCTTCATCACTCCCTTCCGGACGACAAGATGGAGCACTACTACAAGGTCAACGACTGGGACCGGATTGCTCCGGGCGATGAGGGAACCCTGGACATTCAGGGTCGGACGGTTCCCTACTCCGTTCTTTCCAACGAGCCGGAAGTGACGCACGACACGAAAGTGCTGGGAGATGCACTGGAGCAAACGTTCTCTCGCCTCTGGACGCAAAGGAGTGCGCTGCGATGAGCATGGACGGAGAACTCGATCTGATCTTGCGACGAAGGGCACGTTCCATGGGGCCATTCGGAGTCTGGTCCGTCGTCGCGATCTGCCTCTTTGCCCTGACCGGCTGCGCCGAACTCGAAGTTGGGACCGAGCAACGCCCGTTCACCATGTACTTCGTGCCCTCCGTCGATGCCGAGGCCATTGCTGTTTCTGCGGATCAGATCACGGACTATCTGGAAGAGCAGATGTCGCAGCGTCTCTACGACGGCGAGAAGCCCTTCCACATCAAGAGCGCGATTCCGACCAGCTACATCGCCGTTATCGAAGCCTTCGGGACGGGCAAGGCCGACTTCGCCGCTCTCAACAGCTTCAGCTACATCCTGGCCCGTGATGACAAGGGATATCCGGTGGACGCAGTGCTCTCGGTGGTGCGCGGCAAGGACGAGCGAACCTACAAAGGTCAGATCATCACCCACGTCGACTCCGGCATCGAAACGCTGCAGGACCTCAACGGTCGCAAGTTTGCGTTTACCGATCCCGCTTCGACGGGCGGATACATCATGCCGCGGAAGCTCTTCAATGACCGGGGAGTCGAGGTCGGAGAGCAGGTCTTCGGTCGCAAGCACGACATCGTCGTGACCATGGTCTACCAGCGCCAGGTCGACGCGGGTGCCTGCTACTACAGTCCACCCAAGATCGAAGTCGCGAACGGTGACACCACAGTGACGATTCGGGATGCGCGCGCCAAGGTCATGACGCAGTTCCCCGACGTCGCAGACAAGGTCAAGATTCTGGGATTCACCGAAGACATTCCAAACGACCCGTGGATCCTGCGCACGAACATCTTTGCGGACCCGGCCCTGCAGTCGAAGCTGCAAACGGCCTTGCAGGAGTCTCTCCTCGAGTTTGCATCGACGCCGGAAGGGAAAGAAGCTCTCGAAGAGCTCTACAGCATCAGCGGCTTGGTCGCCGCGGAAGATGCGACCTGGGACGGACTGCGTAAAGCGGTGGCGGACGCCGGACTCGATCTCGAGTCGACCGTCGCCAAGTAGTCAGAGGTCCAATGAGCTCGCCCATCCTTCAAATCCAGGAACTGCAGAAGTACTACGACAACGGAGTGCACGCGCTCAAGAACGTGTCTTTCGACGTTCGTGAGGGGGAGTTCCTCGTTGTCATCGGACTGTCCGGCTCTGGAAAGTCGACTCTACTTCGCTGCATCAACCGCCTCGTCGAGCCGACGAGTGGAGCGATCCGTTTTCGGGGCGAAGATCTGACGACACTCTCGACCGGAGAGCTGCGGCAACGGCGTCGCAAGATCGGGATGATCTTCCAGCACTTCAATCTGGTGAAGAGAAAGTCCGTTCTCGCGAACGTTCTCAGCGGCCGCTTGGGCGCGACGGGAACCTGGCCCAGTCTCATGGGACGTTTCTCGGAAGAGGATCGGTCGCGGGCACTGGAGCGGCTGCAACTCGTGGGTCTCGCTGAGAAGGCGGACAACCGGGCGGACGAACTGAGCGGCGGGCAACAACAACGTGTGGCCATCGCGCGCACGCTCATGCAGGACCCGGAGATTCTGCTCGCCGACGAACCTGTCGCCAGTCTCGACCCGGCGACGTCGCATTCGGTGATGAAGTATCTGCGGGAAGCGAATCAGAAGTGGGGCAAGACGATCATCTGCAACCTCCACTTTCTTTCGTTGGTGCGCGAGTACGGGTCCCGGGTCATCGCCCTGAAGGACGGAGAACTCGTCTTTCAGGGATCTCCGGATGAGATCGATGAAGCGTGGTTCCGCCGCATCTACGGCGACGATGCCGTCGAGGTCCGAATCGAGTGAGCTGGGTGGTGGACCGCGCAGGTATCACGGTCCCCGCCGGATCGGCCAACCGTGGGATGTCGCTACGTGATGCAGCAGAAAATCTTTCGGGGGAGAAGTGACGGACCTCTATCAAAGAAAGTTGGCGGCAGCCCGGCGCCAGGCGTGGGTCGAGGGCTATTTCATCAATGTCCTTCTTCTCTACTACTTCCTGGTCGGCGTGCTCTACCTGGGGCTTCGCTTCGCCGGCATCGAAATGGGGGAGTGGCCACAGACGAAGACGGTGGTTCTGGCCTTCATTCCAGTCAGCCTCGTCCTGACCGCCTTGTGGACCCGCTCTCCTGATTCGCCCGGGCGCGCGTTCATTGAACGCACGAACGACTTTCTCAAGCCCTTGCGTGATGACGGCAACCGCTCCTGGTGGGGAACCGGCTCCGGCATCTTTCTTCTGCTGACGCTGGCGGTCACGGTGGTCATGGGTTGGGTCATGACCGAAGTGAACATGTACTCGCTCTTCAGTGCGCAGGGGATGGCCGGTGCACAGCGCATCTTTGCCGCGCTCTTCTCGCCAGAGTTCGACATCATCGGGATCACTCTTCAGGCCATGGTCGTGACGATCTTCATTGCACTCATGGCCACGGTCATTGCGGTTCCCGTCGCCTTCGTGACCAGCTTCTTCACGGCGAGAAACCTGATGAAGGGGAGCGCGTTTCAGGTTGGTGTCTATAACGTCCTGCGGCTCATTGCCAACTTCACACGCAGTATCGAGCCGTTGATCTGGGCCATCATCTTCTCGGTCTGGGTCGGTATCGGACCCTTCGCCGGAATGCTCGCCTTGATGATTCACTCGGTGGCGGCTCTCGTGAAACTCTACTCCGAGCAGATCGAGAACGTGGACACCGGCCCGATCGAGGCCATCGAGGCGACCGGAGCGAACTGGGTGCAGGTCATCTGGTATGCCGTGGTTCCGCAGATCGTGTTGCCGTACCTGTCGTTCACCATCTACCGATGGGACATCAACATTCGTATGGCGACGATCATCGGTCTGGTCGGAGGCGGTGGTATCGGTACGCTGCTCATCCAGTATCAGGGCCTGGCCAAGTGGAACGAGGTGGGGACGATGGTTTTGACCATCGCCGTGGTCGTCTGGATCATGGACTACCTGAGCGCTCGGATCCGCGAGGCGATTTACTAGCCCGAACTATTCATGAAGGTCTACTGCGATGACGAATCTGCCGACTTCGTCCAAGCGGACGATTCGCATCTTGCCCTCAGTGATGGCGACCGCGACCTCTGCAGGCCCCAGTCGTAGTCCCCACATCGTTTCGGGGCTGAGGCCGACACTCTTTGCCCAGTACGGCCCCTTCTTCGGGAAGACCGCCAGCAGCGGACCGAACTGCCCTTCCTTTCCGAGCGCGCGAATCCCCTCGGCGCTGATTTCCTTTCGGTCGATCCACTCCGGGACTGCCTTGGCGATGTCGTCCTCGGTGCCGGTCGGCGCCAGGTAGAGCGCCGTTGCGGCGTTGTAGTCCTCGTCGAGCAGGGCCTGATGGAACTCGTTCAGCAGGGAGATGACGGCGTCTCGCGTCGGCTCCTTGGAGGCGCGATCAGAGGAGCAACTCGAAAGGGAGAGTAGAAACACCAGGGGCCAAAGAACAGCGATTCGCTTTGAGGGAAAGAAGAGTTCGAGCGCAGGCCAGGACCGACTTCTGGGTGCGGACCGGGCTACAGGTGCGGACCTAGTTGTGGGCGCGAACTGGACTGCGGGAAGGGACGGCTTCATGTTCCGCGCATCCTACCCTAAAGTACCGGGAAGCATCCGAGGAAGTGAGGCCCATGAGTTTCGTTCTGTCCGAAATCATCACTCATGTGGGGGCCGAACGGGCCCTCTCTCAGTATCACGGTTCTCTCCGCAGGGCAGCCGCTGCAATCCCGAACGCCGACGGATTCGGCGCCGGGCTTCTAACGTGCGCGGATGAACTCCTGGGAGAGCTGGAACATGGGTTCGAGAGAGATGTGGCGACTCCGCTCATGTCCGCGAAGATTCCCGCGCAACGCCGTGTTTTCACCGTCCGGAACCTGGGAGCGCGGGCCGAGACGGGCATGGTCGGGCTGGTCAGCAACCACTTCACGCTGAATCCGCAGGCCACGGCTCCGACCGTGCTGGTTATCGAGGTGTCTGCACATGTCGGTAGGACGGGGGCCAAGGAGGACAGTCGGTTCGGGTCTGTCGACCGGTTCGGTCTCGATTCTCCTTGCTGCGGTGCGCTCGATGCGATGCTCGGTCATACGAAGGAGGGCCCCAGCGGGCTCGATTGGCTCGATCAGCTTCGAATGGCCTTCGGTCCCGTGCGGTTGCGGGTTCTTCGGGAGATGGATCCCGCCGTTCGACTCCTCGCCACGGCGATCGTTCACGCCGTACTGCAGGCCGAGGCCGTCGTCACAGAGTTCTTCCAGACCCCGCCGCCCACACCGACTCACCTCATCGTCGTCTCCAACGTGGCGATCAATCAGGCCTGGGCGCCCAGCGTACTGTCCACGTCTGCGCATCACCTTCGGTGCGACTCCGACGGCCCCACGGTCGTGGAAGGCTTCAGTCTTCGTTCCACTCCGGAGGCTCTGCACATTCGGCGCGAAGGTTCCGCGGTTCGGGTCGAAGCCGGTGAGCTGATGGAGACGACGACGGCGCAGCGTCGACGAGTGCGGGCACCGAAAGAAACACCGCGGGCGGGAGCGCAACCGCAACCGGGAGCGCAACCGCAACTGGGAGCGCCGGAGATGACGACCGAATCCGGTCCACCCCCGTTGCCGCACGACGAGTCGCTCGGAGAAGCTCCATCCCACGACGGACCATCACGTGATGCGCCACCGCCGGAGCTGTCCTTGCCGGCATCGATCACGTCCAAGATTGCAGAGACTCCGGCGATGCTTCGGGCACGCCGGCAGCTGGAGGACGTGTCTCACAACGCAGTTCTTCAAAGAACCTACGCCCGCCCGATTCTCCAGGCGTTGCTGCAAGGTCTCTCGGTGGTGTCACCCGAAGTCGGCATCGCGCAGATGTTGGTTCACGGCGTCGGTGGGGTCGCGCAGGCCAACAAGCTGCAGAGGATTCTCGAGCAAGGTCCGGATTCTCCAGCGGCCCGGCAGACTCTTCATCAGATGGAGGCCGAACTACAGCAGCTGAATCACGAGGAAGCGTTGCAGGTTCTGAAAATCCTGACTGCAGAAACGAGATGAGATCCCGAGCTGAGTGGTCAGCAGCGCTGGGTGCGCGAGCTGAGTGGTCTGAATCGGTGGGTGCGCGAATTGAGGTATCAGCGTCGGTAGGAGACCAACATGGGTTCGTGGTTCGAGAATGAGCAACTGTGGGACTCGCTCCACGACCTGATGTTCCCACCCGAGAGTTTCGAGCAGGCCAAAGGCCAGATCGAACGGATGACGAAGATCTGTGGGCTCGAGTCCGGCGATGTTCTGGACATTCCCTGCGGCCCGGGCCGCCATTCTTTGCCGTTGGCACGGCGGGGTTTTCGAGTGACGGGAGTCGACCTGACCCAGCCTCTTCTCGATCGCGCGCGGGCGTCCGCTAGGGACGAGGGACTGGCTGTCGAGTGGGTTCAGGAGGACATGCGCACGTTTCGACGTGAGCAGGCGTACGACATCGCGCTCAATTCGTTCACGTCGCTCGGATACTTTGACGAATGGGAAGAGAATGTCGACGTCGTTCGCAACATCCTTGCGTCCCTACGTCCGGGTGGATGGTTCTTCCTCGAGACATTGGGAAAAGAGGGACTCGCGTCAGTTTTCCGGGAGGTCTTTGCAGAGGACCTTCCCGATGGGCGGATCTTTCTACAACGCCACCAGATCGTGGATTCCTGGCGCCGGATCGTCAATGAGTGGAGCTTCATCGACGGGGATCGGATCACGGAGCGTTGGAGTTTCGAACACTGGCTCTATGCGGCGGGCGAACTCATCGACATGTTTCGCGCGGTCGGATTCACGGATGTGGAAACGTACGGCGGCTGGACAGATCAGCCGTACGGGCCCAGGACCCGACGCTTACTCGTGGTCGGCCGACGGCCCATCGAGTAGTGAGGGGCTGCTGAGAATCAAAACCGACCGAGCAAGCGCCACTAAGCAAGTGCCAACGAGCAGGCACCACTGAGCGGCACTAAGCAAGTGCCACTGAGCAAGTGCCACCGAGCAGGCACCACTGAGCAAAGCCCCGCTGAGTAACGGCCCCGGGTGCTTGCCCGCACTACGGCGCGCAGCCGATGGCCGCAGCACCCAACTTTCCGCAGCCGGTTCGGTTGGCACAGGGGGAGGTCGTGCGAAGCCGGTAGTCTCCGCCGGCCAGGTTGCAAAAATCCGGGTCGGCCCAGAGATTCGCGTCCTCATCAGCTTGTCCTACGATGCAGCTGACAAAGTCACCGCCGGCGTTTCCGTAAACCGCAGTGCAGTTGAGGTCGAAGGCCGCGCCGTCCTGACAATGGATGGACGCACCTTCGGTCGAAAAGGCGATGATGGATCGCTCGACGACGAAGCCGCTGTTCAGCCCGATGCTACGCAGCCCGGCGCCGAACTCCGCTGCGTTGGCCACGATCGTGCAACGTTGCATGTAGGGGAGAGATCTCGTCCAACTGAGAACCGCGCCGCCTTCCGCGGCAGTGTTTTCCGCGAGGACACAGTTCGAGAAGGTCGGAGAGGCTGCGACCCAGCAATAGACGGCACCGCCCCACGTCGTTGCCTCGTTTCGTTCGAAGACACAGGAATCGAAGGACGGATCCGCTTCTTCAAAACAAAGGACCGCGCCTCCTCCGGCTCCTGCGACGTTGCCGTCGAAGATGCACTCGATGACGTCTCCGCGAGCCGTTTCGAAGGACAGAGCGCCTGCGTAGGTTTCGGCCGAGTTGTTGAAGAAGAAACAACGCTCCAAACGCGGGTCGCCACCTTCACGGACCGCGATGGCGCCGCCGGTGGTTCCGGCGACGTTGCCTTCAAAGCGGCAGTCGAGGATGCGAGGATTCGATTCGGAGTCGATGCGGATGGCGCCGCCCCGTCCCGAAGCCCCGTTGTCGATGAACACGCAGCGATCGAGAAAACCGTCGGCCTCGTTGTTGAAGACGATGGCTCCACCGCTTCCGTCGGACGTGTTCGAGCGAAAGACGCAGTCGATGAAGGTGGTTCCTGTACCGAAGCTGGAGACCGCGCCACCAAAGAGGTTGCCCTCGCCGGCATGGCCGTTCTCGATCGTGATCGACTGCACAACAGGAGGGCTCTTTGCCCCGCCCTGGGTATGCCGGAAGACAAGTCCCCATCCGGCGTCTTCCAGATCGATTCGACATTCCTCCGGATTGCCGGACTCTGAGCGGATGGTAATCGAACGATCTTCGACGAGGATTTCCCGACTCTTTTCGCCGTTGAAGATGCCGTTGCCCAACGTGATGACATCGCCCTCTCCCGCTGCCGCGACGGCCGCAGCCAGATCGGGGAAGAGCTGCGGGGTGCCGTCGATCTCGACCTGGATCTCGGGCGTTCGAACGAGGACGACGTTCTCGAGGTCCGACAGCGTTCCGTCCGCATCCCGTGTGCGCACACCGACATTGTAGGTGCGGCTCGCCTGGACCGACGTCCAACGGTAGTTTTCGCGCACCCCCGGCGTGGACGGAGCTGGGACGTCGGGCAGAAGTTCCGCCGCCGCCCAGTTGTCCTCGGTCAGCGGTGAGAGAGACCAGCGAACCTCGTACGCCACCGGAACACGTCCGTCGATGGTCGGGGAGGTCCAGGAGAGGTCGGCCCACGATGACGTACTTCCATCGAATGTGAGGTCCGTGACGGACGGCGGTTCCGGCGGAAGAATCTCGACCCGTGCGATATTGGAAAGTGCGGATTCGTTCTGCGCCTCGTCGATCGTTCGTAACCGAAAGGCGTACTCCACACCTACGGTGAGACCGCTGACGGTGACTTCTTCCGGAGCGCCCGGGGGCGCCGGCGCGGGCGGAGACTCGATCGCTTCGGCGTATGAGTCCCACCACTCGGTGAGGTTCGGATCGTCTCCCGAATAGCGGATATCGTAGAGGGAAGCGCGACCCTCGTCGCCGTCGTCACCCGGCGCGGTCCATCGGAGCACGACGACGTCGTCGGACCGGAACTCTGCTCGCAGATCGACGACGGTCGCCGGAGGAACACCATCGGTGATGGTGGGTCCTTCCTCCCCGCAGCCCATGCTGAGGAAAAGGAGAACGCAGGAAACGCTCCCTGTGACCCATGCCGCCGTCCAATTCTTCACGGGGCGAATCCTATCCCGAGATGACGTCTGTGGGAATCGAAGAGCTGAGATCGTGAGGTCGTTGGGAATCAAGGGCGCGGCGCGAAACCGTGGCGACTCTGCACCCGATTCAGGCGCGGTCGGCGCGGCGGACGCTGAACGTCCCCGAAGCTCCGATAGACGGAACGTCGATGCGGCCACTGATGATTGGACCCGACATGTTTCCACGCCAGTGGATCTGGTGTGTCGGGGTGGCCAGGGCGGTGAATCGAATTCGTCCACCATTGAAGTTGGGACCCTCCACGGCCACACGGACACCCGAGATGATCAGGTCGAGACTTCGCGCCCGGTAGATGGTGATCTCCAGCGGATCGTGAAGTAGCTCGCCGTCATCGGTGCGGGTGAGCATGTCGCCCTTGTAGCGGCCCCACCAACGTGTCGCAGCTCGCACGGACTCCTCCCCAGAGAGAGTCAAAGATGAAGTGGATCAAGATGGGGGGAGTGACCCTTCTCAGTCGTCGATAAGGATTTTACTAGAAGGGGGCCGTCGGCCGCATGCCCAAACGTTCGTACCTCGATCTTGGGCCTGGTTGAAAATGGGCCAGCCGGAGCCGGAGCCGGGACCGGGACCGGGACCGAGACCGAGACCGAGACCGAGACCGAGACCGAGACCGGGCCCGCGACCGCGACCGACACCGACACTGACACCGATTCGGTCCGGGGGGATCGGAAACACCGTCCGGGGGGCCGGATAGGGTAGAATTCGAGACGTTGGTTGGACCACGACCTTTTGCCGATCCGTCTCCAAGGAGTGCCTTCCCATGAAACTTATCTCTCTTTGCTCCAAAGGCTTGCCGACGAGTGCCCTGGCGGGTCCCGGCTTGGTCGGAGGCACCAGGGTCCCTCTGTCGGGTGTCCTCGGCCTTGGAGGACTCCTGGGATTCGGGGGCTTGCTGAGCTTCGGGGTACATCCGGCGGAAGCGGCCGAGGATCCGATCTACAAGGAAATCCGGGTTCAGCAGCCCGTTCCCGAGGTGATGCGGGAGTGGATCCTTTCCGAGCACCTGGAGCTGATGGGAGACGACGACGGAGCCCTGCGATTCTTGGCACTCGAGGACCAGACGACCCGAATGGCGGACGCCGGGCTGGAATTCGAAATCGTCGTTGAGGACTTGGCTCGGCATTACGAAACCAAGCTCGAGTTGGAGAGAGCGCAAAGCGCGGGCTCCGGATCTGGTTCGGTGGGTGCGTCCCAGGCCTCCGGCGGCGGAAACTTCGGGATCTTTCACACCTACGATGAGACTGTCGATGCGCTCAATGCACTGGCGGCGGAGTTTCCGGAGATCGTCTACGGCCCCTTCTCGATCGGGCAATCTCACGAGGGGCGTGACCTCTGGGCGATCAAGATTTCCGACAACCCGGAGATCGACGAGGACGAAGGAGAGGTTCTCTTCGACGGAGTCCACCACGCCCGCGAAATCATGACGGTGGAGATGCTGCTCAGCTTTTCGCGGTACCTGTGCGAGAACTACGCCACCGATTCCGTGGTCGAGCAGTTGGTGAACTCCCGTGAGATCTACTTCGTGCCCATCGTCAATCCGGACGGGTTCTACTACAACGAAGTGACCAATCCCAGCGGGGGAGGTCTCTGGAGAAAGAACCGGCGGAACAACGACGGAAGCAGCTGTTGGGGCGTCGATCCGAACCGCAACTACGATTACGAATGGGTCGGAACCGGCTCGTCGACCGATCCCTGCAGCGAGACCTACCGCGGTCCCGCGCCGAACAGTGAGCCTGAGATCCAGGCACACACCGCGTTCATGAACTCCCGCGAGTTCGTCGTTTGGCAGTCCTACCACAGTGTTGCCGGAATGGTTCTTCTTCCCTGGGGCTACACCGACGATCACACGCCGGACGACCTCACCCTTCGAACCATGGCCACGGAGATGGCGGCCGCGAGCGGCTATCAGGTCGGGCAGCCCGGTGAGATTCTGTACAACGTGAACGGCGGTGCGTTTGACTGGGGTTACGGGGCGACCAACGAGCACGAGAAGATCTTCGGGTTTACGACCGAGATCGGTGGCAGCGGGTTCTGGCCCCTCGAGTCCGAACGCGACGGTTTGATTGCGGAGAACCTTCCGGCCAATCTGTTCCTTGTGCAGGCAGCCGGTTCCTGGCTGGAACTGGGCGGACTCGCGGTCGTCGATGGAGACAATCAGAAGCTCGATGCCGGTGAGACCGTCGACCTCGTGATGACCGTTGCCAATGTCGGAGTCGTTTCCGACGCCAACGGCGTCACCGGTATGCTCAGTTGCAACGATCCCTACGTGATCATCAACGACGCCCAGTCGTCTGCGGGAACGATCCCGGTCGGTCAGGAAGTGACGGTGAGCGGAGATCCGTTCACGATCGAGGTACTTCCCGGATGTCCGCTCGGACGTCGAGTCGCTCTCCGCGTTGACCTCATTGCCGACAGCGGGCTGCAGATCAGTGGGATCGTGGAAATGGAAGTCGGTGTTCTTCCGTCCATCGTGACTTTGGATTTCGAGAGTGACGCCGGGGGCTGGACGATGGATCCCAGCCACACCGCTACGACTGGCGACTTCGTCCGGATCGATCCGAATCCGACAGAGTTCCAGCCCGGCGACGACACGACGGAAGATCCAGGCGTCTACGCATGGATCACCGGACAGAATTCTGCGCTCGGAACGGACGATGTCGACGGCGGAGTCGCGGCGACCCGGTCTCCCGCGTATGACCTGTCCGGGTACTCCAGCGTCGTGCTGGAACTCGACTACTTCTTCGGACAACGAGACAGCGGCGACGATTCCGGCGACTTCTTCAAGATTTCGTTGTCGAATGACGGCGGTTCCAGTTATCCCGTCGATCTCGTTTCGATCGGGGACCAGCTTAGTAGTGGCGACTGGAATTCTCTGGAGGTCGAAGTCGAGAATCTCCTGCCGTTGACGTCTCAGATGGTCCTGCGGGTTCAGGCTGCGGACGGAACGGCCACCGGAGACATCGTCGAAGCCGGCATCGATGAGTTGCGCTTCCTCGAGCCCGTTACGGCCAACGATTCGCCCTCCGCGCCGACGCTGGCTGCGCCGGCCGATGGCTCGGAGGATGTGCCCGCTCCCGTTGTCCTCACGGTAAACAACGCGGTGGATCCGGAAGAGGATGATTTGACCTACAGCTTCCGCGTTTGGTCCGATCCCGCGCAGACTCAACTCGTAGCCAGCGTGGATGGCGTTACCGAAGGCTCGATGACGACCAGTTGGACAGTCGACGCCGCGCTCGTGGATGGCGAGGAGTACTACTGGCGGGCCTTTGCCGATGACGGGACCTCTCGTTCTTTGTACATGGACGTCGCCCGATTCGCCACGAACGGGGCTACCGGAGTTCCCGGTGAACCCGGAGATCCGGGGACGCTCGGTTCGGAAACTGCACTGCGTCTGAGTGCCGGGCCCAGTCCGTCTGCCGGCGACGTGTTGATTCGTTACTACACACCGGCTGCGGTTCACGCCGAGATCGGGGTCTACGACGCCCGCGGTCGGCTGGTCCGAACTCTCCCCGCCGCGCGGTGGGCAGAGGGTTGGAACAAAGTCGCCTGGGACGGGCGAAGTGAGGGCGGCGAGCGGGTTTCTTCGGGCGTCTATTGGGTTCGACTCGAGCTTCCGCAGGAAGTGCGGACGGTGAGCGTCGTAAGGGTCGACTAGATCTGGCAGACAAAGCCAAGTTCGGCACCGGTGCCGGAACTCTGGACGGCATCGGTGCCGGAGCTCTAGACAAAGCCAAGCTCGGCGTCGGCACCATAGCTCTAGACAAAGCCCAGCTTGGCATCGGCACCATAACTCCATCGCAGGTCATGCGGAGCCATCCCACCCACCGTGATCGTTGCCCGACTGTGAACCCCCTGCAGATGACACGCGGCGCAAAGTGTTGTGAGATTCGACGGATCGTCGCTGCCGCCTTGAGACCGGAAGACGATGTGATGGACGTTTAGGTTGGTGCGCGCGTTGCACCGCGGGGACGTACACTGGAAGCCGTCGCGAGCCAGGATGTTGAACTCGGCCGTTCGGCGGCGAAAGTCCCGGTCTCCCAGGACCCAGCCGTTCCGGACGTACAGAATCATGAGCTCCAGGCACCACCACTCCGGTTTGTCCTCTCCGTGCGCAGCTCGAACTCGGCAAATGGTGCGATCGAGAGCGTCCAGCAGGTCTATGTCGGTGCGAAGACGCACGACGGACGTGCATTTCTCGGTCGGATCCGGCACTCGAAGCATCTCTTCCCAGTAGCACGCAGAAATCTTCCCGAAGAAGTCGGCGGCCGCTTTGGACATCGCCGTCGGGTCCGGCGGGACATCGGTGACGGCTTCGGACATCTCAGTTGGATCCGACGGAGTGTCGAGTTCTTTGGCGTCAGTTCCGACCGACTCACCTGCAGGATCACAGTCCGTGTCATCCCCGACGCACGTGTCGCTCCCGTCGACGCAGCATGCCGACATAGCATCGCGCTGGATCTCGGCGTCGTGTTCGAAAGCCGCTTCATGGAATGCGGGCAGAGAAATCAGTTCCGGAGTCCGACGAAGTCGGTCCGCGATCGCAGGCCAGGTAGCTTCAGACGGTGGAGCCAGGCGAAGCCGGGGAGGCCGAGAAACGGTGTCGCCAAGATCGTCACCGGTACTCCTCGGCATCGGCAATAGATCCTCGTGCGCCATTGCCCAACGGACCTGTTGTTCGAGAACCGCGGCGGTCACTTCCGTTGCGCGCTGACGCCACAGGCACATGCTCTCTCCGCCCGCTCCGGCGCGTTCGATTCGGCTGAGTGCGAGAAGTGATGTCGTGCGAAGCTCCTCGGCGGACTGGGCTTCATGCAGCGTGCGGGAACGAGTCTGCCACGCCCGAATCCACTGGTTGGCGGTCCGGACCGAAACGTCCAAGCGATCCTCAACATATTCGCGAAAGCAGTCGAAGCCAAGCGGTCGCCAAGCGTGCGTGCTCCGAATATCATAGAGCAGACAGGCCAGATGATTGCGCAGAGAGCGAAGCTTCGCTTCGGACGAGCGGAACTCACGGATCAAATCTACCGCGCTCGAATGAGTCGAAATCGTTCCCGTCGGGTCGGTATCGGCCGGGTTCGTAGCCGTAGCCATATAGTTCGGACCCACGAGGTCCTCGACCGCGGCTTCCACTCCGCCGTTACTCCCGAAATCCGTTGCCAGCACGGCGTCCAGCTCGGCTAGTCGAGTCTTGCTCAATACGAAGTCGTCGTGATTGGAAACGCGAATCACCGACATCCCTTTGCCGCCTGTTTGCGGAATCTCCCTGATTCCACCGTCGGTTTCGTTCTCGAAGAACTCCGGCGGTTCGTCGGGAGGCTCATACAGATCGACGAAGTTCGAAGCCTCGAACTCGGCCAGCAGGACCTCGAGGGCCTGGCTACTATTTGCCGGACCGCCGGTCCGACGTGCGACGTCTTCGCAGAAGGCCTCGAAGATCCAGCGAAACTGGGTCGGGCATTCGACGTCGACCAGAAGCCACATCCCGCGGTGATAGCGGTGGTTTGCACCGTGATTGCCGAACCCGTTGAGATCGTTCAAACTCCGTAGGCCGAAGTCACGCGCATCGGTGCTTTCCCGTCGCCCTTTCGCCTGGTTGCCTTTCGCGCGCTCCTTGTCCTTCCCATTCCCGTTCCCCTCTTCCTTCTCCTGTTCCTTCTCCTTCTCCTTCTCCTTCTTTGCTTCCTTCTCTCGCTGCACGCGGTCTTTGAGAGCCTTGTTCGTGAGCGAACAGGCGGTTCGCAGCCACTCGACTTCATTGTCAGCATCCAGGACAGGGAGAATCGTCAGAACCTTCGACTCACAGATGATCCCTTCCGCCATCGCGCGACGAAGTAGCGGTCGGGCTTCGGTCTCTCGTGAAATGAGTGCGGCGTCCTGGAAGGATCGGTGACTGATTCCCAGTTCTTCGTTTGCGAAAACGGAAGTCCGTGAGTATCCGAGATCCAAAGGGTCGACCTCCCGCCGGATGCGACCCAACAAGTCGATCCGGGATAGCTTCGTTGCGGCGATACGCGACTGCGTGTCCCGGACCTGCTGGTCGAGTCGAATCTCATGCGCACGAGGTGGCCGAACGAGAGACTCCTTGGACCAACCCAACGCGGGGGCCAGGATCTCACGCTCATAGACAGCGATGGCTTTGTGGTCAACGCGCATATCGGTTCAACCTGATCGATGTCGGTATCGAGAATGTCGGCGTAGTTTGCTCGGAATCTGTATCAGGGGTCGGGGTGCCGTCTTCCATGACGACTTGTAAGACACAACTTAAGCGAAGCCGTTGTATAAATCAAGAATAAAACGAACAAATGTACGTTAATTGTTCCTGCGGCGGTGACGGGGGATCGGCCAAGCCCGACTGGCCAAGCCCGATCGTCCAAGCCCGACCGGCCAAACGCGATCGGCCAAGCCCGACCCGCACAGGCCGACCGGCCAAGCCCGACCGGCCAAACGCGACCGGCACAGCCCGACCGGCACAGCCCGACCGGCCAAGCCCGGCCAGCCAAGCTCGATCAGCCAAGCCTGATCGGCATAGCCCACCGATTCACTGAATCCCGGCAAAGCACGAAGAAACCCACGCTCTACCTTTGGACCGTACCGGAATCACGGCGACCGCCATGATTCCATCGATTGCCCGCACACTTTCACTCTTGCTGCCCGGTTCAGCGCACGCCTGCCCGTCGGAGGAGCGGCTTCATCGCACACCATTCATCCCTCGAGCGCTGGCGCTCGATCATGCACTTGTCCTTATCCTTGTCCTTGTCCTTGTCCTGAGTCTCAACTCAGCTTCCGCTGATGTCGTTGGGAAAGCGGGCCGGCAAACAGAGGATGTTCGCGCTGCGTCGGTTTCCGGTGACGCTCAGGATCTCTGCTCTGGGAAGCCGGCCGCGAAAGCAGCCGGGCTTCCCAGGTGGAGTCCGCATTGGGAAAGCGGTGCGACGACCTTGGCGGATGACGAGGTCGTACTAAAGGACCGCAGCTGGGGAGAGATTACCGGCATTGGTGGAACTCAAACCGCGATTACCGCTACCGCGACTACTCCTACTGCAACCATTCCTACTACTACTCCAACCTCAATCAGTCCAGCCTCAATCACTCCAACCTCAATCACTCCAGCCGCAGCAGCTTCACCGACGGGAACGTCCGCCCGTCCACGACCAACCGAGTGAAGTAGACCCCGGCAGACAAACTTCGACTCCCGTTACCGGGCGCGGCCAGCGCGAAAGTTCCGTCCCATTCCTGCCTATGCTCGCCCGTCGCCCTCGGGCCGAGATCGAGCGTTCCTGCCGGTCGGCCGTCGGCACTGTAGACTTCGAGCGCAACGCTCTCCGCAGGCTCGGCCAAAGAGAAACGGACTGTCGTGTCACCTCTGAACGGCGCGGGTGCGAAGGAATGACTCGCCAAACCAAACGGTTCGTGTGCACGGCCGGGCTCGGTGGACGCGGTCATCTCCTTCCAGAATTGAAGCAGGGAGCGCAGGGCCTCCGGCTCGTTGCTCGGAGCGGGGTTCCCGGCCTGATCCAGGTCGTTCAGTCCATGACAGGACGTGCAACTGCGAATCTCTCCGGGCTGGAAGGTAATCCAGTAGCGCTCACGAACCACCGGTGTTCCATCGGCCTCCGTCGTCTGCCAACTGAGGGCGCGACGCGCCGGCACGAAAGCGGCGGCAGACCCATCCAAGGCGATCGCTGTCGAGCCCAGAGGTCCGCCGATGTTCATGGGGTTCTCCGACACATTCATCGGCTGCGCAAGAACGCGGCGTCCGTCGTCGGGATTCTCCGTGCCGCCCATTCCTCGGATGAGCTTGGCTTCGAAGATCTGCATGTGCGAGACGTCGTAGACGGTTCCGGCCCCTCCGATCGTCGCCGTTCCACCGGGCACCTGCAGATTGAATGGCTGCTGAACATCCGAGTCGTCTCTCGTCGTTACGTCGCGGGCGACGATGAGAGCGAGATCGTTCTCGACGAGAAAGGATTCCATCTCCGAGACGGATATGCCTTCCTGCTGAAATACCTGGGCCTCGGGTGCGGGGAGCGAAGCCTCCGCCGGGATCGGTCGGGTTCGACTTCTGACCTCGACCGGATCGAGCTCCCAAAGATCGCCGTTGTAGAAAACGAGTACATCGGGGTCGTAGTAGCTGATGGACTTGGTGATCCCGGGAGTCAAAGCATCGCCTGCGACAAACACGTCACCGTCAGGCACAAGGAGCTTGAGACGGAAGTCATACCGCGACACAGGGGCGCTCCGGGTTCCTTCGTTGTCATCAGCCCGTGTTTCGGACGTGTGCACCACTGCCAACTGCCCGCCAGCCAGAACGACGGGGTTTCGGTATAGACCGGAGTGTTCCGGCGGCGGATCGTTGGCGACGCCCGACGTCGAACGGTCAGTCACGTACTCGACGGAGAAAGATTCCCGGTCCGTGGTCGGAGCAGCTCGAAGGCGAATGACCTGACCTGCGGAGTGAGTCTGAAACTCCGGCGCATCGATGCCGTAGTAGAGGCCCGGATCGACAGGGCTTTCCATGATGTGGAAGAAGTTGAGGACGGCATCGTCACCGTTGCCGATGAACTCCTGCAGGTTCGGATCGTCATTCAGGCTGCGATTGAAGTAGGCGTGAAGCTCATGGCGACCCGCGTGGCCGAGAACTTCCTCTTCACGACCGTCTTCGAAGATCGTCCACGGGAAGAAGTGATTGAAGGTGTGTCCTTCGAGGTTCGTTCCTTCCAAGAGATCCTCTCGTGAAGGACGGGGCTCCGGAAAGACCTCGTCCCGGCTTTCCAAGGGGACCGCGTCCACGGCCTCGCTCGACCAGTTGAACGTTCCGTAGTCTCCATATCCGGTCGCGTCGGCATCCGCCTGCTGATCCCGCTGGAGGTGATCCCACCGCGTGAATACGACGCGCCCAAAGGAGTCGACCTCGAGGCTGAAAGAACCGGAAGGGGAATGTTGAAGAAGAAAGAGATCTCCACTCGTCGGATCGAGGCTCCAGATGCCGGTGACGGTCGGAGTCGACTCGTACTCGTCGAGCTGGGGATAGTGATGCACTTCCCCGGTGATGGGCCGGTCGGAAGTGAAGAGGATCCTGTCGTCGGTTCCGTAGATCGGGCTCACGTTATTGTACAAAGGTTGATTCGTGACCTTTGTGATGACCGGCGTCTCACTCGGTCCGAGTCCCGTGATCTCATAGATCTGCCAGTGGTAGGTCTCGTACTGATACTGATCGGGCGCACCCACGACCATTGAGAAGAGCGCCTTGGCCCCATCCCAATGCACGGAAGGCTCGCGGACTGCGATGGCCTGCTCGTCCTGAAATCCGCTGACGCCGTAGCCGGCGGCTTCCGTCAGGTTCCTGAGCGTCCCGTCTTCGTAACGGATCCAAAGGTCACCGCCGCGGCCGGCCTGATCCATCGACGGCATGTGGTTGGCGAACGTGGATCCAATGGTCGCGAAGTCGTCCGGAATCGGAACCTGAGTCACGAAAAGAATCGGATGGGGAAGCGTGGGGCCTTCAGCGTGGGCGCTACTTCCAAGAAACGTGCAGCCGAGCGTCGCGATGAGAACCAGACCAAAGGTCCGGAACATCCGGGCGGGATGAGCCATGACGGAGCCTCCGTAACAGGTTGGTCGTATGGCCCCGTTTCAATGAGCGGCAGAGTAGCAGAGGCGTTGGAAGGTGCCAAGGGCGATCGAAGAGAGATTCAGGCTCCCGGACCGATTCCCATCCACTCGTAGAACAGAAACTGAAACCGCCCGATGAGCAGCGTGATTCGTCCCATGATCGTATACCCGAAGGAGGCGCCGAATCCGATCATGAGAAACGTGATCCCGACCTGCGAGATGGAGCGAAGCGGTCCCTTGTGGGCGTGGGAGAAGTAGAAGTAGATGAGGATACTCACCGTTCCGATGAGGAGCAGCGCCGCGGTGACATGATCGTAGAGCGTCATGTCCGGCGTGTCCCAAGCCGCCAGGATCGTCCCCTTCACCTGGGTCAGGACTTGTGCCTTGATCACCGATGGAATCAGGTAGCCCGACCAGGCGGCTACATAGAAAGCGATCGCGAAGCGCGACAGCCACTCTGTCTTGCGGTGAAAACGCAGGAGCATGAGGAAACCGAGGATGCCGCCGCCGATGATCCAGTAGTTGTGGTCGTCGACGACCGGGACCCAAAGCTTCTTGTAGATCGCGGAGAAGCAGTACTGAACCAGGTAGTACCCAGCCGAAACGCCGACGAAGAGGTGCTCCGCGAATCGGTAGACGGGATTCTCTTTGTAGAGAAAGCTGAAGATCGCGAGCGTCAGGAGTGCCGCCACCCAGATTCCGATTCCGTCCATCAGGCCGCTTTCTCCTTACGCATTCGTTGCAGGAAGAACGCGACGTTACCCAAAAGGATAAAAAGAACCATCAGGGTGTGTCCGGTCGTCTGCGAGTCCATTCCACGCATGGCGTCACCGGGCCGATTCGTCAGGTACTCCAGCTCTGCAGCGCCCTTCAGGCCACCGAGAAAACCGCTGATCTGCCCCGCCTGATAGTAGGGGTAGACAAGAATCGCCTGGACCGCCGTGTTTCCGGTGATGACTTTCTGACCGAACTTACCGCCCGCCCAAATCGCCCAGTACTCCGCGAATTGACTCGAAGCCACGCTGATGAGAAGCGGCGTGTCCGCGTAGGAGTCCGCCTCGGCAAGAAGTGGAATCTCGGACGTGGCCGTGCCGTACTGATCCGCGGGATACGTGAGCTTGAAGGACTCTCCCATGCGAAGCATGGTTCCGGACCAGTCCGTGTTGAAGCCGAGGAAAACGTAGTCCTCTCCGTAGGTCTTCCCGTACTTCTCCGCGATCGGGTTCATCACGTTCTCGGCATTGCCGACACCGCCGGGATAGAGCGTCAGCGCGACGATCTTCACGCCCTTTTCGAAACAGTAATCCCAAACCACCCGGCTCATGGGATCCAACTCGGCGCCCGTGTTCGGTTCGTAGTCGAACGAGAAGACGATGACGTCGCCCGACTCGAGCTCGTCGAGTGCCGCAAGGAAATCCCTGGTTTCCTGGTTCGGTTTGACCGGGAGGCCGATCGGCTTGAGCACCGGTACAGCTACGGCGATGGCGACGAGCAGGTACAGCCAGCGCCGCTCGATCCACATCATCTTCTCGACGAAGGTCTCGAAGCCGCTCATTTAGGCGCCCTTCCCGAGATAGGTCCGCTCGATTCCCAAGAGAATCTTGAGTGCCGTCGCGGTCACTCCCAGCCCAACACCGATGAGGATCCCGCGTTTGGCTGCAAGGTTGGGAACATCCAGAACGAAGTTGGCCAGATCGGCCAGGGAGTAAACGTCACCGCCTCCGATCGGAACCGCGATGACGTCGCCGAGCGGAACGCGTCCAAGCATGACGATGATTCCGGCGATGAGCAGAAGCGCCGCTTGCAGGGACCGCGCCCGGAATGCGCGGTAGGACGCCGACGCGACATAGAATGCGAGGAGAGCAAACATCGTGGCTTGCATCGGCGCCTGCACGTAGTCGAAGAACCAACCGTAGATACCCTCTTCCGTCGTGCCCTGAACGACCGGCGCGATGACCATGATGACGAATCCGATGAGTGCGACGAGTGAGTAGAACCAGTCTCTTTCTTTTCGACGGACTTTCGTGCTGTGGTGACGGACGAGACTGATCACTCCCAGGATCAGGGTCATTCCGAAGACGATCTGCTTCCAGTCCAGAAACGTGCTGTAGCTGGAGTTGAGAAAGTCGCCGAAGAAGTTGGTCGGGTTGGGCGGTTGGGGAACGAAGTACTGCAGCAGCATGATCATGCCGACGAAGAAGCCGAAGACGAGTGGCGCCACCTGTTTCAAAGTGCGCCCTCCACCTTCTCACCAGGAACGAAAGCTGCGAACCGAACCCATCGCAACTGCGGCAACAGACAACCTACCAAGCCCACTCCGATCATCCCGGGAACCAGGCGGCGACGTCGACGATCCCCGCGAAAGAAAGAATGCTGCCACCAATCAGAAGGACGAGAATGGCCACCTTGGCGAAATCCTGAGCACGGAGGGCTCCCATGAGGAGCGGCTCCCGCGATAGATAGACAGACCCGGCGTAAAGCTCCTCTCCGATCAGCGTGTAGTCGCAGGCCGTGATGAAGAACGGAAGCTGCGCATCTGCATCGGTGCCGGCAATCTGGATGGCGCCGGTCATGTTTCCCGTCTCCGCGAGAATCAGAGATTCGGCATAGAAGCGGCCGAAGTAGAAGTTCGTCGCCGGCCGCTCCCGGATCATCATCCCGCAGACGTTGGCCGCATAGCCGAACTGACTGTAGGTGCTGTAGTAGATGTTCTCCGCCTGGTAGAGGTCGGGCCGACCTGCGGTGTTGTAGGCGTCACGGACGACTTCCTGGGCCACGGTCATGACGATGGGGTCCCGGTTCGGGACTTTCAGCGGAGTCTCGTACTCGGCGACCCGTCGGGCGACCTGCCCGAGGATGTTCATGGAGGCCACGGTCGCAACCTCGTCCATCGATTCGAGTCCGGGGCAGTAGAGGATTGGACGTCCCATTTCGGTGGCGCGGCCCACGGCCTCTTCGATCGCTTCGAGTCCCGGGATCGGCCGGATGAAGAAGTCCATCCCCCTGCGGGCCTGCTGGACGAAGATGACGACAAGGAGCCCGAAACCCAGAACTGCGATGAGCTCCGCCGTTCTGGACGTGTCGAACCAAAGATTGCCCGACTCGGTGGAGGCCTCGGTAGCTGCGACCTCAGCCTGCGCCCAAGCCTCGGGCGACAGCAGGAAGAGGATCAGTAGAAGGAGAGCCGGGAGCATCAGATCTGGCTTCGGTTCCGCCGGTCAATGGTTTCGCCGCTGGCAACAGAGATCGTGTCCATCTCGGAGAGGTCCGCTTCCGGAAACACGACGACGTTCTTCCCAATGGACGCGCCCTCCGGGATCCTGGCGCCCTTACCCATGAGGCTGATTCCCGTGTCGAGATGAGTCGGGAAGCGTTCGTTGGAGACATCCTCGCCGATCCCGCCCACCTGGGCACTGGCTCCGATCTCCACCTGCTTGTCGAGAATGACGTTTTCGAGTTGGGCCCCGGCACGGATCGTGCAGTCCGAGAGAATGATCGACGATTTGACGACGGCGCCCTTTTCGACGATGACTCCGGGGGAGAGCACCGAGTCCTCGACCGCTCCGTCGATACGACATCCGCGGGCGATGATGGACTGCCGGACGGAGCCCTCGGTCGAGATCCAGGCGGCCGGACGGTCACCTGTCCCGGCCTGGTCGAGGTTCGTCCGCATGCCCCAGTTCCGGATGTCGAGCGTGTTGGATGGATCGAGGATGTCCATATGACAATCGAAGTACGCGCGGATGGTCCCGACGTCCTGCCAATACCCTTCGAACATGTAGGTGGAGAGGTGATCACCGCGGTCGAGCATCTTCGGGAAGATGTGGTGGCCGAAGTCGGTCAGCTTTTTCTCTCCGACCAGTTCCAATAGCCGCTCACGGAGGATACGCGTGCTGAAAACATAGATGCCCATGGAGATAAGATTGGAGCGCGGCACCTTCGGCTTCTCTTCGAACCCGGTGATCCGTCCGTCGTTGTCGACGAAGATGGTTCCGAAACTCGAGGCCTCCGAGATCGGGATCGTACGAACGGCGACGGTGGCATCGGCGCCGGTTTCGATATGCCGATTGACCATCGCGGCGTAGTCCATGGAGTAGACGTGATCCCCGCTCAGGATCACGACGTACTCCGGATCGTTCCGATCGACGTAGCTCAGGTTGCGGTAGACCGCGTCTGCCGTGCCCTTGTACCAGTCGCTTCCCTGAACGCCTTGATGCGGAGGAAGGATGCGTGCCTCGCGGTAGCGACCGACCAGCCCCCACGAGGAGCCGTCCCCAATGTGGTCGGTCAGTGAATAGGGGAGGTACTGGGTCAGAACCCCGACGCGTTCGATCCCCGAGTTCATGACGTTGCTCAGAGCGAAGTCGATGATGCGGTAGATGCCCCCAAAGGGCACGGCCGGCTTGGCCCGCCTCTGCACGAGCACGTTGAGTCGACTACCGACCCCGCCGGCCAGGATGAGGGCGAGATTGCGTCGATGGTCTTGCGGAACGAATGGACGATGGGAATTCACGACCGGCCCTCCACGCGGGCACCGTCCGGCACTCGCTGTTCCGGAGGAAGAGCGGCCCCGGGTGTCAGGTTGACGCGGGCGCCGATTTCGCAAAGCTTGCCGATCAGCGTGATGCTTGTGTTGTCTTCCGTTTCCTCGCCGCCGCAAACCGTGCCGGAGCCGAGTTGGACATGCTTGTCCGAGATCGTGCGGTAGACGCGGACGTCTTCTCCCACCACTGTGTTGTGGCAGAGGATCGAATCGACGATGCGAGCGCCCTTTCCGACGCGAACGCCCGGACTGAGTACGGAGTTGATGACCTCACCCTCGATCTCACAACCCGTGCTGATCAGTGAGTTCGTGACCTCGGCCGTTCGACTGAAACGTGCCGGGGGCTGATCCGCGACCAGAGTGTCCTGAAGGTTGGTGCGGATGCCCCATTTCTCGATGTCGACGAGGCCGCTGATCAGATCCTGGTGGGCGGCGTAGTACATCGGTACGGTTCGGGTGTAGGCCCAGTAGCCGTCATGGACGTACCCGTACATTTTGTACTTGTCGACCATATAGGGAATGACGTGGCGGCCGAACTCCAGGAGTTCACCCGCCTTCCCTTCGCGGGACTTGAACACCTCGCGCAGAATCGGGACGTTGATGACGTAGGTGGTTAGGCTGGCGTACTCCGAGAACGGTTCGTCCGGTTTTTCCCGGTAGTCGGCGATGTGGCCGTCCGGGCCGAGCTTCGCGAACCCGTAACTGGGGTCGTGATCCATGCTCTTGAAACAGATGGTCATGTCCGCGTCTTTTTCCAGATGCGTTCGAATGACGTCCTGATAGTCGATGTCGTGAATGTGGTCACCGGAAACGATCAGGAGCAGATCGGCCCCCGCGTCGTTGATGAAGTTCCAGTTCTGTTCCACCGCGTCGGCGTTGCCGCGATACCAGTCGCCCGCGTCTCCGCCCCAAAAGGGAGGAAGAATCTTGGCGCCCCGGTCGAGCCCGACGAAGTCCCAGCTCTCTCCCGTCCCGACATGTTCGATCAGGGACGCGGGCCGATACTGAGAGAGAATTCCGACTTTGGTCAGACCCGCATGCATGAGGTTGCTGAGCGCGAAGTCAATGATGCGGAAGTAACCGCCAAAGGGGAGAGCGGCCTTGGGCCGTTCCATGGTCAGAACGGAGAGCTCGCCGACGCGGCCTCCTGCCAAAACCATGGCTACCGTGCGAATCGCATTCTGTGTTTCTGAAGACATCGCTGCCGATCATAGGAGGAACCCGGGTCGGGCGAAAGCTCGGACGCAATGAGGAGCTAAGCCAGATTGGGCAAATGGCGTCGCCCGACGGGTTCGAACCGGCGCATTCTTGAGCGAAGGCGAAGCACCTCGTGTCGCGCCGAACAAAAAGAGAGCCCGCCGGGTCGACCGACGGGCTCTCGAATCAGGCCAGGAGGGACTTGAACCCCCAACCTACGGTTTTGGAGACCGTTGCTCTGCCAATTGAGCTACTGGCCTAGAACACGAGCCCTCTTCGAAGACCCGCGAGTCAGACAGGCTAGCATCGGCGGACCCCTGTCGACAAGCGGCGAGCCATGAATCGCCGAGGTGCCTTCCCCGGTCCGTCCGCCGGACCCCTTCGAGACGTCCGCTCACTGTGCGCGAACGTCCACCACTGTCCGCCCCGTTCCAAAAGTCGGTCTCGTGGTTCGGAACGTTCACATCCGCGACGTTTTTTCTGACGACGAGGGGACCATCGAGGCCGATGTGGGCGGACCGTGAGAGACGTCGATCGTGCGGGGCGGCGGTCGTGATCACTTCTTGGACGTCCAAACTCCTGCGGGATGCAAGGTATTGCCTCGCAGTAATTTGGGACTGGCCCGGTCACGAGGGGATCCCGTGTCGCTGGACTCTGATGCCGGTTTCCTGCCAGCAAACAGCGGCTTCCGGTCGCGCCACCACGCAGCGGAGCACGGGGAGAAAGCCTCGGATTCCGCGATTTTCGGGGCCCGGCCAGGGGAGCGGCACGTCGATTGCTCTGAACGTAACTGTCGAACGTCAACCCTGGTGCAGTGGTCCCCGTGAAACGGGCGCCCCGGAGTTGGCGGGACGGTTCGCAGTCTTCTTCTTCTGACCGAATCCAACCGGGGCGTCCCGACGGGAGTTCGATGGCCTCTCGGCGGCGCCCCGGACGGGTTCGGCAGACGGTCCGACGTCCTCAGTCAAAGGCTTACCCCGCCTCAGCTCGTCGGAGTGCTGTTTTTCCGCCGCCCGGTGGAAAGGGAAGAACTGGGAACGATCCCGCCCGGCGCCGGCGCGTTCTCATGGGAATGTCGCCAGGGTGAAGTTTGGCCTCCTCACGGGAGGGGCGAGGGCAGCGGCGGATGATCTTTCCTCGGTGTTCCTACCATTCGTAGATCCGTAGCGCAGGTTTGCGAGCCAAGTAGGAGCTTCCGCCGACTGACCACGAGCGGTTCTGAAAATCGGGGCGGATGTCGTTGGCTCGGAGTGGGGGCTCGCGACGTCATGGTACGAAGTCGCCCGGCTTCGCCGTCCCGATGGACCGGACCGCGGCCGGGTGAGGGCGGCGAGACGAGGACACGAGCAGTTAGGGAACCTCGAGGTTCAAGCCTGGCACTCTTCCCGACGTCTCGCCCGGCCCGTCCTTCCCGCCGAAGGCGGTTTCAGCCGTGAAAGAATGACGAATCGAGGCTAACTTCCCCGGAAGCGGCAGAACGCTGGGGAGAACGTTGGCGAAGACGAAGGCTGAAAAGACGAAGCCGGACAGGGGCGGGGTCGGAAGGTCGAAGACGCCGGCCACCGAATCCCGGTTTTGGTGGGGAGCTGCCGCCGTTGCGCTCCTCATCTCGATCCTGACCTTCGATTTCAAGCTGTGCATCAACGGCGACAATGTCTCCTACATGGAACTGGCTGCGGTCATCCTCGAGGGAAACCTGTGGCCCTCGAGCAAGTACCCGCCGCTATTCCCGATGATGCTCGCGCCCATTCGCGCGGTCTTTGGAACTCAGCTGCTCCCGTACAAACTTCTGGTCTTCTTCTTCCTTGTCGTCGGAGTTCTGTTCTTCGTGCCCGTCTTTCGTCGGCGGTTGGCATCGCCGTGGGGGCCGCTGGTTCTGCTCGCGGCCTTCATCTCCGTTCCCGTTCTCGAGTACTCCCACTATGTGATGTCCGAGATCCCATTTCTGGGCTGTTTGGGCGGCGCTCTCTACTGCGCGGATCGATGGTTGGACTCCGAAGAAAACGTGTCCTGGAAGTCGATGCTTCGAAACCGATTCCTGCTCGGCCTCGCAGCGTTTCTCATCGCCGGGTTCTACATTCGAAGCGCAGGCGCGGCCACCGGAGCCGGGATCGGGATCGCGTTTCTGCTACGCGGTCGCTGGCGCAGTGGCCTCGTCCTCGCCGGCCTCTTCCTTCTCGGTGCGGTCCCGTGGATGATTCAGTCTTTGAAAAGCCCCGGCGGCGGCTACTTCGCCCAGATCTCGCTCTTCAATCCGTACTATCCGGAGTTCGGAAAGATGGACGCGGGGCGATGGGGGCAACGGATCGCGTTTAATCTCCGCTCCTATTTCTTGGACATCATTCCGGTGACATTGCTGAACGTCCCCTACCGGTCGACCTACTCCGAGCCCTTGGCCCAAAAGGCCACCCAGACGCTCCTGCTGAGCATTCCGGTCATGAGCGTCTTCTTCCTCGGCTTCGTACGTGGACTTTGGCGGAGGGACGTTGCGTCGTGGGCGGTGTTCACATCCCTGGGGCTTCTACTGCTCTGGCCACCGGTTTGGTCGGCCAACCGGTTTCTCATTCCGTTGATTCCACTCTTCTTCCTGCTTCTCGCCCGCGGAGCGGCCGATGCAGCGAACCTTCTTGCGCGGTGGAGCCCGATGTCGCAACGCGTGCAGCGTGCGGCGGGCGCGGGCCTTCTCGGCTTGCTTCTCGTCGTAGGAATTCACGGCGCTGTACGTTATGAGGCCGAAACCGATCGCTACCCGGAGAACTGGGGAAACTACTTCGACGCGTTGGAGTGGTTGCGGGACAACGCTCCGGAAGACGTCACGATCATCGAGCGCAAACCCGGCTTCGTTCGGTGGGTGACGGGACGTGAGGGCCTCATGTTTCCCCGGGAAAGTGATCCGGAGAAGATGCGAGCGTTCTTCGAGGAGCGGGAAGCCGACTACATCGTCCTGGCGCCCATCCCGTACGACGACGTCCACCGCTATCTAACCCCGGCGGTGTCGAGTCTGCAGTCCTATCTGACCATCGAGTACGTCGCCGGAGACCCACAAGATCCCCAAGCGCCCTTTGCGTACGTCTTCAAATTCCATCCGCAAGGCAAACCCGCAGGCTGACGCCCCGGCCGGTCAACACGGCCGGCCACCTCGACCGGCCATCTCGACCCGCCACCTCGAGGGGCCAGTTCGACCGGCCACGCCGACGGGCCATCTCGACGGGCCACCTCGACTCTCACCCTGAAACCAAAGATTCGTGAAGCAGGCGGATCAGAGTCGGTTCGACCCGAGCGACCTCCTGCTCTGGGCGGGGTGGATTGAACGTAAAAAACGGATGAAGGAGCCGGCCCCATCCCCATCGGCCAAAGCCTCCCCAGGAAAGCTCGACCAGAAACGAGAGCCCATTCGTCTCCTCGACAAAGGAATCGATCTCGATTCCATGCGCCCGAAACCAGAAGGCATACCGGCCGAGTTGCCGTTGGCGGTAGCCGCGCGCGGGCGTCCGGGCCAGACACCGGCGGACCACCGATTCGTGGCGGACTGCCGTCGGGGTGACTCGACGATGTGAAGAAGGTGGGTAGAAGATCCACCGCCCGAAGGAGTGCAGACTGAGGCTGACCGTGACGGGAAAGGACCGAATCCAATCCAGGAGAGCTCGCGGCTCCGGTTCGGAAAGAGGCGCCGGGCCGGGCCGCCACATCGGCCAGAAGTCGATCCAGCGAGGCCGGGTCCGGAATCCGACGGGGAAGTTCCGATTGAGGTCGATCCCACGGGCATTCCCGCGTACCCAAGCTGGCTTTCCCGACCGAAGCGCCGCTTCGACGGCTTGGGTGCCGTCCGGGTTGGCGTCCGGTACGGAGAGGATACGTGTGCCGGGCGGAAGCAGAGACGGCCGCGAAAGAAGTGTTTCCATCAGATGGAGATGAACCTCCCGCGAGATCCATTCCATCGGGTGGACGAGAGAGACCAAGGCGACGACCGGGGGGCCGGCGTCCGCGCCCGTCGAGTGAGCTGAACGAGCCCATGCCGCATCGGCGGCAGCTGGGCCCCCCTCCGATCCGGGAAGTACGCAGCTGTATCCGTAGATCGGGCGACCCTGGACACTGCGACCGATCTCCTCCCGTCGTAGGCCTGGCAACGCGTCCATTCGGGCCAGGCACTCCTCGTTGGAGCGGTACCCGGGAACGATGTCGGAGAAGGGGGAATCCACGAACGAAGCATAGGCGGGAGCCGAGCCCGACGCGACGGGAAGTCCGTATCCGACCCCGCTTGAGCCACGGGGTGAGCGGGGATACTCTGCCCGAATGCAAAACTCGATTTCGACACGCGACCATCTCCTGCGGGCCCTTGCGCTGTCTCTCTTCATCATGCTGGGTAGCTGCAGTCAGAACATCGAGCGGATCGAGCGCGGGAACGGCCCACCGCCACCACCGCCTCCCTTCGCGTCCAACTTCCAGCCTGGGACCGAGGCCTCGGCGGAGGAATTGCTGGCCCGCGGAACGCCGCCCGGAGTGACGGGCGAAATTCGAATCACAGAGGAGTTGGCGGGCGAAGTGGGCCCCAATGCCGCCCTTTTCGTCTTCGCGAGAACTCAGGACGGCGCCCCGATCGCGGCCAAACGCCTGGCCCATCCCACCTTTCCCCTGCGTTTCTTCCTCGGGCAGGAGTCGGTCATGTTCGAAGGCCAGACCCTGGAAGGTCAGATCGATCTTCAGGTCCGCGTTTCACAGAGCGGGACTGCGGGGCCGCCCTCTCCGGGCGACCTGCTGGGAAGCTGTGCCGACAACCCGATCACCATCGGGGACAGCCAGGTCCACGAAGTCCTGATCGACAGCCGCCAGTAGCCGGACGGCCCCGTCCTTCGGATGCGCAGGTCGGACGGAAACGCGGGGCGGACGGAAACGCTTGTCGGACGGATGGCCTCGTCGGATGAAAGGCGCGTCGGACGGAAACGTGCGTTGGGTGGAATGGTGGGTCGACTCCATCCGGCCGAAGCCGGATGGATCGTCAGCGGTCGTGCGGGGGATCCCGGTGGTTGGTTCGTGGGTGCGATACGGAGTTGGTGCCGGGCGCACTTCACAAGACTCGTCGACCGTGCTGCGTGACTTGCGATGCGGGAGTCTTGAGAATCGACAGCCGTCGAAGGGGCGGCAGATGATTCCGCCGCGATTCCTGTCGACCCGAGTTTGTGTAATTGCCCGGGCCGTTCCGAAGAAGGCGGGGGCCGCAAACCCACCCCCTAAGGCCGATACCCGGGCAAAACTTCGGTCTCGATGACTCCATCCTTCGGTGGCCGCAACACCGTCCGATTTCACTATCGAGACCGAAAACCGTTTCAAATCTGGGTCGGGCGACCCGGTCACCGGAGCTTTCAGATGACCGGGCTTCCCTGGACGATCAGGAGGCGGGCTTTTCCGCCCACCAGTACTAGAGACTCGTCGATCGCCTCGGAAGTCACACAACGACTTCACTCTCTGACCCAAAAGTTGAAAGTAGGAAATCTCGGCGCACGAACGCGAATCGTCGAAGACGATCAAGCGCCCATTCGAGAGGGGTTTAGCTCCGATCCGAGAGCACGACCAGCAAGGCTGGTTTTGTGGCGAAAAAAGCCGAATCGTGACGCTTATGAATACGGTGATAAGTCGTCGTTATGACAAGTACTGTCTTGCCTTCAGGACAGCGGTGAGGACCACGGCTGCTCACTCTGCAGAAGTTCGTCGAGAAGCCGTCCGAGGTGTGGATAGTTGGGTGCGCTGAGTTTGCGCGCGACTTCCAAAGCAACATGCGCGTGGTCGAGGAATCCGGGCCGATTGAGCTCGCGTCCCAGGTAGGAAAATGCGCCCAGAGCCTGCAGAAGTCTGCAGATCGAGACCGCAGACCACGTCGTTCGCGTTTCCTCGTTGATCTCGGCCCGCTCGCAGAACGAATCGAAAAACTCTGTCTTCAGGTTGTCGTCCAACGCGACGTACGGATCGTGTAGAAGCGAAGCGAGGTCGTACAACGGCGGACCCATCCGGCATCCCTGGAAATCGATCACCGTCAGTCCGCGTCCGGTCACCATGAGATTGCGGGACTGATAGTCCCGATGGACCAGGACCGGTCGTCCGGATGCAGCTGTTGTCGTGAGTTTCTCATACTCGATCTGCAACTCTGCGGAGGGCGAGCCCAACCCGGCGAGGCCTTCGACGAACTTGCGCTGGAAGTATCCCGCTTCGAATTGCAAAAGAAATGCGGCGTCCAGTGGAGGCGCGAATGTCTTGTCCGGATCAAACGGTTCCGTCGGACGCTGCAGCTGGACGAGATAGTCCACAGCTTGTCGATAGAGATCGTGACTGCGGATCTTCGAACTGGATGAACCGCGGGCGGACGACGAACCCTTCTTCTGATCTCCGGCCACTTCGGCGCCAAGTTCGTCGACGGTCTGGCTCTTCCGAAACAAGTCCGCAGAATCGCGCTCGTGGTGGCGTTCCCTGCGGACGACGTCCTCCAAGGTATGACTTCCCAGGTCCTCGACGAGAAGGATGTCCGTTACTTCGTCGTGCACGCGGATCGAAGGCACGCGCACTCCGCGGCGGCTGAGAACGTTGGCCGCGTAGACGAAGGATTGGGCCTCCGTCGGTACTCCGTGTCCTTGGCGAACTGGATAGATGACGTTCGCGTCGTGCCCGCTCGAGTTGTCCTCGATCGACGTGCGATCACCCTTCGCGTGGCCCACGTCTGCATCCACGTCGTCGCGCGGATCTTCTTCGATCGGACGGGAGTCATCGCGCGAAGGTGTTTCCTGCGGCGCGGTGGGTTCTGATGGGCGGCCCGATGACGGATCCGTATTCGGCCCCGAATCGTGTCCGGCGAGCACTGAATCATTCGGCGCTGAGGCGTGTCCTACGTGGACTGAATCGCTCGGCTCTGAGACGTGTCCTGACGGGGCTGAATCGCTCGGCTCTGAGACGTGTCCTGATGGGACTGAATCGTTCGGCTTTGAGCCGTGTCCTGCGGCGACTGCATCCTGCGGCTCTGAGCCGTGTCCCGCGGGGGCCGCATCCTCCCGTGGGGGATCCGCTCCGTCGGCTTCCGCGGAGTCCGCCGAATCGACGCTGGGACCACTTTCAGGAACGATGAGGATGTGACTGTGGGCATCGACAGTCACCCGGATGATCTGCCGTGTCGAGCCGCCGCCGTGAACGGGCGTCAGTGAGCGCCACGAATGGCGGGACGCCTTCGGCCAGACGGATGCGTGCGCGTCAAGGAATGTGGCGGCGACGCTCTCGGTTGCTGCGTCCAGAATCGGGAATCGCGCGGATGACCCGTATGCGTGGGCTTCCCCAAAGACTGCGTGATCGAGTTCAGTCTTGGGTCCGATGATCGCGCGCTCGATTTGCGCATGGGCCCCAAGCCTTGCGCCCGGCAGGATCACGCTCTCCGAAACCTTTGCCTGCGAATGGACCGAGGCCCGCGTCGAAATGAACCCGAAGTCGGGGAGCGGTTTGGCTTCCGGTCCGGGTTCTCCCGGAAGCAGTTCCGGATGCGCGGCCAACCGACGATGGACGCGGAGGTAGCTGTCGAGCGTGCCGATCTCGAGAAACTCGGATTCAGACGGACAGCCCCGCAATCGACCTTCCCGCGACCACTCCCGCAGAAAGCCCGGAAGCTCGGCAAACTCCGAAGGCAACCGGCACAGCGCATCCTGCGAGTACAGGGCGACTCCGGTAAAGGCCCAGAGGGCGGAGTCGGAAGGATCGGCGTCCGCGGCCACGTCTTCGATGCGGCCCTCGTTCAAACGAATCTTGGCGTGAGCGGGACTGCGCGTCAGAACCAGGGTGGCCAGCGTGTCGTCCTGTGCCGCGTGACTCTGAAACAGGTCATCGATGTTGGGCTGGAAGAGCAGGTCGACGTTCCATGTCAGAACAGGATCACTTCGTAGGAGCGGCGACGCATTAGCCAACCCGCCCGCCGTCCCCAGTAGGATCAGTTCTTTGACGACACGAATCTCCGGTCGATGAGAGACGCCGAGTTCGTTGAGGTGGGCCTCCAGCCCATGCTTCACGAAGTCGTCGAGGACGTCGACGCAATGATGCGCATTGATGACGATGCGACGTGCTCCGAGACGGGCGAGCACCGCGACGTTCCACGCGAGTAGCGGCCGACCCTGCACCAACAAGAGCGGCTTTGGTTGTTCGGCGGTCAAGGGCTGCATGCGCGTGCCCATCCCCGCCGCCAGGATCATGACGTCGGTGCCGATCAGGGGAAACGTAGGTCCGGGCGTCGCTGCAGTGGTTTCGTTGTGCTCAGACATAGGGTCAGGCATACAGCAGCGACGGCTGTACGTCTTCCCAGAAGTCGCTGGTGGCGCGGTTCCATTCCTGGGACACGAGATCCATGGGCATGCCGTGATCGATGACTTCCCGCATTCGTGCCGTCCCGGCAATCAGATCGATCGGGAGTTTCTCGTGCTCATACTCGTACGGAGGCTCTCTCCAAGCGAAGTCCTTCCCGTGGACCTGACGGATCGCGGAGAAGATGGCAGCGTAGGTGCGAATCGGCCGGAAGATGTTCCGATTCAGGATGTGAATTTGGAATCCGTGCACCACCTGGCCGGTGAACTTGTGGAACGTGGGCTCGAAGGCGACGGGCCGCAGGGCACATCCGCGCAGGCTCTCGTCGTCGATTTCCTGCACGACTTCCCTACAGTCGATCCAGGGAGCCCCGAAGAGTTCGAACGGACGGGTCGTACCGCGACCTTCGGAAAGATTGGTTCCCTCGAGCATGACGCCGCCCGGGTAGACGAGGGCTGTCTCCAACGTCGGCATGTTCGGGGAGGGGAGGACCCAAGGAAGTCCCGTTTCGTCGAAGAACTCGGTTCGCCTCCAGCCTTCGACCTCGATGACGTGAAGATCGACGTCGATTCCGAGTGCGGCCCGCCCGAAACGGGCGTACTCCCCCGCGGTGAGTCCGTGTTGCAGCGGTACCGGAGCCAGTCCGACGAACGAACGAAACTGTGATTCCAGGATCGGACCGTCGATACGGGGCCCAATCGGGTTCGGCCGATCGAGGACAACGACCGCTACGTTGGCGCGTGCGGCCGCCTGCATGACGTGAAGCAGTGTAATGAGAAACGTGTAGACTCGCGTTCCCACATCCGGGACGTCGAAGAGCACCGCGTCGAGGTCCGCCATCATTTCCGCGGTTGGCTCGCGAACTTCCCCGTAGAGGCTCCAGATGGGTAGCCCGGTCGGCTCGTGGACGGAATGATCCGACTCGATCATGTTGTCCTGCTTTTCCCCGCTGAAGCCGTGCTGCGGCGAGAAGAGACGATCCAGTTGGATGCTTTCGAGTCCGTGCAGGATTTCGGGGGCCGGACGCAGGTCCGAGTCGACACTGGCCGTGTTGCAGACGAGGGCGCAGCGGCCACGGCCCGGAAGGGACAGGCCGCCGGTGCGGATTCGGTCCAAACCTGTGCGGGCATGAAATGACAGAGACATGCGGGAACTTTCCCGGATCCCGGTTCAAACCTCAACACCAACCGTTCGGTCGGTGCCAACGACGCCGGGTCATTTCACGCGGGCGGCGTTCTCTACCGACGACCCCAGCCATGATCGTTGCCGAGTCCCATTCGCCGGAGGAAGTAGCTGTTCGCAGTGGCCTCGTATCCAGAGAGGCGAGCGGTCAACGTGGCCAGCCGTCTCGCCGCCACGACCGGGTCGGCGTCCCCACTACCCGGCCGCCCCTGCGGCCCCCGATTCTCCAACAGCAGATTATCCTCGATGGGGAAGGGATGCGGCACGTCGTGCAAAGCGATCGCAGTTTGAAAGCAGTAGGGCTCTCCCGAGTCGTACTTCGGGTTCTGTCCGGTTCGGGAGAGGACATTGCCCACCAGTTCTCCGGGGCCGTCAACGTAGGGATCGTCGCTCAGGCCACGATCTCCCCGTACGATCGAAACTCCGCAGGCGCCCGTCGAGTCCACGACATTGTGCCGGAAGAGTGCGCTGGGCTTTCCGCGTCCAGCGTCCCAGAGGGACAATCCCCAGGTGGCGATTCGCTCGACGACATTGTCTTCGACCAGGGCTTGGGCATCGACGAAAACACCGATTCCCTTCCAGTAACGGCTGACGCGATTGCCCCGGACCTTGGCCTTGGCGTTCCAGGTCAGCCCGATGCCGACACCGCGCCCGCCTCCCGCCGTCCGTCCCAACGCGAGATCGATGCCGTCGATTTCGTTGTCCTGAATCTCGGCTTCGGCGTCCCGGTAAAGAGCAATGCCGTCCCAGGAATTCCGTAGGATCCGGTTGTTCTCGATCGTCATGCGCGCACCCTCGCGCCCGGCGATTCCGATGATTCCCACGATCGTCTTTTCGATGATTCGCGGGTCTCCGATGTTATCCCGGATAATGTTGTTCTCGATGCGCACGTCCGAGCGCTGAACCACGATCGCAGCATCCGTCGCCGCCTGGCTCGTGTCGCGAACGCCGCCGGTGATGACCAGCTCCGAGATTTCACAGTCCTCGCAGTCGCGAACGAGTAGCCCGTAGCCTGCCCGGGTGTGAACGACAGACCGATGATCGGAAGCTCCCAGAACTCGAAGTTTCCGGCCCGTGATGAGTGCGCCGCGAGTGCAGGGAACCGGCGTGTCCGGATCCTCGCAGTTGCCGCATGTGGGCTCCGTCATTTCCTGCGGAGACAGCCAGTGATGGCCGGGCTCCAAGCGGAGCGTCCATTCCTTCGAAGGATCCGTCGCGGCGAGTGCCAAAGCTTCTTCGAGGTTGGCGACCCGAGTCTGCACGATCGCACCGGAAATGCCCGGCTGATGCGGCGGGGACATGTCGGTTGTGGCTCCACCTCTGGCCCGTTCTCCGCCGTGTGCCGCGCTCGTAAATGGACCGTCCTCAGTCCCGTTCGGCTCGACCCGGATCGTGACCGCGGAAGCGACGCCGACGGAGACGGAAAGGGCGACCGAGGCAGTAACGGCAACAGAAGCGAGGCGGCACAGGACGCGGACATGGTGAGGAAGAGCCCAGGCATTGTGGAAAGGCATCTTCATAAGTACCCGCTAGCTCTGGTTGATTCCGGTTTCGCCTTCGCTCTTTGCGATGATGGCGGCTCCGGCGGAGTCGCTCGTGACGTTGACCATGGTCCGGTACATGTCGAGCGGACGGTCCACAGCCAACATGATTCCGACGATGGTCGCCACCTCGGGGCCGGTCAGTCCCACCGCCTCGGTCACCAGGAAGATCATGACCAATCCCGCCGAGGGAATCCCGGCAGCGCCGATCGAAGCCAGCAGTGCGGTCACGACGATCGTTGCCTGAGCCGCCGTGCTGAGATCAAAGCCCAGGACCTGCGCGATAAAGATCGCACCCACGCACTCATAAAGCGCGGTTCCGTCCATGTTGACGGTTGCGCCCATCGGCAGCACGAAACTCGTGACCTTGTTGCTGACCCCGACACGCTCCCGCACCGACCGCAGCGTCACCGGCAAAGTCGCGGACGAGCTCGAAGTCGAAAAGGCGGTGATCATGGCCTCGGCCATGTTGCGGTAGTGGACCCACGGCTTCATTCGTCCCAATACCCAAAGCAGGAGGGGCAACGAGATCAGGTAGTGAACGGAAAGCGCGCCGACGATGGTCAGAGCGTAAAGGCCAAGCGCCTTGAACGTGTCGATACCCGCCGATGCCACGGCCGTACTGATCAGCCCGAGAACACCCAGAGGCAGCAACCGAATGATCCCGGTCGTGATGACCATCATCAGGTCGAAACCCTGCTCGAAGATCCCGCGGATGGTGTCGTCTTTTCCGGAGGGAAGCTGGGTGATGCCGACGCCCAGAAGGATGGCGAAGAAGATGACGGCGAGCATGTCTCCGCCTGACATCGCCGCGATCGGATTGGTCGGAATCATCCGGTAGAAGATCTCGGCCAGATTGTCGACCGTCTGCAGCGTCGGAAGTTCCTTGCCCGAAGTGCCGGCGAGATCGGCCCCGACTCCCGGCTTGATCGCATTGACGAATGCCAGGCCGGTCAGGATGGCCATGAGGCTGGTCAGCAGGTAGTAGGACAGGGTCTTGACGCCGAGCCGGCCCAGGCTCTTACCCCCGCCTACCGAAGCCACACCCGTGACGATGCTGGTCAGGATGAGAGGGACGATGACCATCTTCAGGAGTCGAACGAAGATGATCCCGAGCCAGCCGAACCACTGGGCCGACTTCCCATCCGTGGCGAAGCCCACGACGACGCCGATGATGATGGCGAGAAGGGTCTGGAACCAAAGCTGACGATAAAGAGGGCCGGAAGTTTGCATGGAACGCATTGTTACCGCAGGAATGCGCCGACGCAAGGGCGGGTCCCGCGGGGCACCGCGCCGGCCCGCTCCGATCCGCCCGACCCGTACAGACCCACCTGCTTGCCCGCCCCGAACGCGGCGCGCCGCGATCAGCGGCGGACGATGATCCTCTGCTCCGCGCGCAGGCCGTCGTCCGAGGTCAGGCGCACGAAGTAGACACCGGACTCTACCGCTCGTCCCGCCTCGTCGACTCCGTTCCATTCCACAGAAGCCGGTTCCTGCGCACGCCACGATACATCGAGGCTCTGAACGCGTCTTCCCGCGACGCTGTAGATCTCCACCCGGCCCTTCCCGTCGGTCGCGGACTGCCATGAAAGAGTGGCCGGACCCGACGTCGGGTTTGGACGCGGAGCCGCCAATGCGAAGCGATCCTGTCCAATGGGTTCCGGGTCGACCGAGGCCGGGTCGTCCAGCTCGATGGAGAAGATCGATCGGCCGTACGTCCCGGCGATCAGGGTTCGTGTGTCGTCGTCGTAGGCGAAATCGTTGACCACCACGTTGGGAAGTCCGACGCCGAGCGCGCCCCAGAGGGCGCCGCCGTCAAACGTTTCGAAGACGCCGACGTCGGTGGCGACCACGTAGTGGTCTGCGGCCATGGGATCCATCCATACGTCGTTGGCCGGCGCGTCCGGCAGGTTGCCCTGAACCTCCTGCCAACTCACACCCAGGTCCGTCGTCCGGTAGACGCGCGGAAGTGTTTCGTCCCAACGGAAGCCGGAAACGGTGGTCATTGCGGCGTCGCTATCGAGGGGATCGGGGTGAACCGAAGTGATCCACCGCTCCGGGATTCCCGAGTCACGCCGTGTCCAGTTCGAGCCGCCGTTCGTCGTCACCTGAATGTAGCCGTCGTCGCTGCCTGTCCAGATGATGTCTCCATTCAGGGGGGATGCCTCGATCGTCGTGAGGACACCGTTGACCTGTCCACTGTTGCCAAGCCGCGGGCCGCCCGTCAGATCTCCGCTGATCGCCGTCCAGCTCGTACTGCTGACCGACTCGTAGACACGATGCGTTCCGTAGAAGCGCCGGTCCGGATCCGTCGGATCCTGTTCAATGGGTGAGTTCCACGCTTTGCGATCCGATCCGGAGATTCCGCCCAGTGCGCCGTTGAACGAGTTGCCGCCGTTGCTCGAGTAGTAAAGGTTGCCGTACTGAAACTGGACCCAGATCCGGTTCGCGTTGGTCGGATGGACGAGAGGCTCGAAACCGTCTCCTCCGAAGAGGCTGCTGTACCCGTCGATCGGCCCCAGCGTGCGCTGCGTGCCGTTGTCCTGCATTCCGCCCAGGAGTGAGGCCGGGTTCTGCGCGTCCAGAGCAACTCGGTAGAACTGTCCAATCGGTTGGTTGCCGACGAAACTCCATGCCGTGCCGCCGTTGACGGATCGGTAGATGCCTCCGTCGTTGCCCGCATAGATGACCGGACTCGATCCGGGACCGAACTCCAGTGCATGGTGATCGACATGCATGGATCCGCCGGCGGAGTTCCACGATGCCCCACCGTTGGTCGTCCGGTAGAAGTCGAGTCCCTGGACGAAAACGACATCGGGGTTGGTCGGGTGTGTGCGGCAGTTACCGAACCACCAGCCGAAGCTCGAGAAGACGTCGGAAAGCGCGCCGTCGTTCGTGCGGTTCCAACTCGTACCGCCGTTGGTCGACCGGTAGAGCCCGTCGAAGAAGCCGGTGCGATCCGCATAGACCACGTGCATGTAGTCGGGATTCTGCGCAGAAAGACTGATTCCGATTCGTCCGCTGTTGTTGGACGGTGTCTTCAATCCACCGCCGACGATGCTCCACGAGTCGCCGCCGTCCGTGCTCTTGTAAACGGCGCAGAGTGGACCGCCGTAGTCGTAGACTTCGGGCTGACGAAGGCGCTGCCAGATCGCGGCGAAAAGGACGTCCGGGTCGTCCGGACGCATCACCAGATCGACGCAGCCTGCGTCATCCGCAACGTAAAGAACCCGGTCCCAGTTCGAACCTCCGTCGGTGCTTCGGTAGACGCCGCGTTCCGGGTTGGTCGCCCAAAGGCGTCCGGTTGCGGCAACAAAGATGCGGTCGGAGTCGGTCGGGTCGATGACGATACGGCCGATCGACGATGTCGCTTCCAGTCCAAGGGAACTCCAGCTCGATCCGGCGTCCGTGGAACGGAAAACGCCAAGCCCTCCGTAGGCCACGCTTCCTCCGCCCGGATTGACCTCGCCCGTTCCCACGTAAACGACGTTCGGGTTCTGAGGATCCAAAGTCACGTCCCCAACCGAAAGCGCCGGCTGATCGTCGAAGATGGGAGTCCAGGTCGTCCCGCCGTTCGTGGTCTTGAGGACTCCGCCCTCCGCAGCTCCCGCATAAACGATGTCGGCGTCCGTCGGGTGAACGGCCAAATCGGTGACGCGACCCCCGACATTGTCCGGTCCCCGGAACGTCCAGGCCGAGCCCCCGCGAAACGCTTGGGCTTTGAGTGCTGCCGCTTCGGCCAACCCGACCTGGCGTCGTTCGAGTGGAATGGCATCGAGAGGAAAGGCGCGCTCCGCGAAGAAGTAGGGGTTCGGGGCTTTCGGCGGCTTCCCATCTCCGCGCTCGGTCGAGGTTGCGCCCTGATGGGCTCGGTGCGCGTGAATCGTCGCGTCTCCTGCCTCGAACGGCGAGGCCGTCTCGTGCGGCCTCATAAGGTAGCCGACGGCGCCGGCGATGGTGATCGAGGCCAGAGCGAGGATGAGCGGGCGAGCTTGCATGGTGCCTCCGGGAGGTTGAATGCGCACGGGAGTGGATAGGAAACCGCTGACGCACAATCAGTATAGACCGTGCCGGCGTGATCCCAAAAAGGGAGCCGATCTTCCGGGTTGCGCCACGGCACGGCCCGGGCCGAAAGTAGCCGAATGAGTGATATCGCCAAGACGTTGGAGGATCTCGTCCGGATCGAATCGGTCACCGGAAATGAAGGCCCGGTCGCAGGCTACGTCGAAGCTCGTCTCGCCGCCGCCACCGGACGCGGACAGCGACTCCGCCGGTGGGACGACGGAATCGTGCTGGGTCCCGAAACTCCCGGCTCTTCCGGTCGCCCCCTCGTCGTCATGGCCGGCCATCTCGATACCGTTCCCCTGGGAAAGGCCTGGCCGCCTCGCGTCAAGGATGGTTGGCTGCACGGAAGGGGAGCGGTCGACATGAAGGCCGGACTCGCCGTCATGATTCACATCGCCGAAGAACTGGCGGCCGACGACGGTTTCTCCGAGCGCGCCTTCGTCTTCTATCTGGGAGAGGAAGGCCCGGCCGAAGGAAACAGTCTCGGCCCTCTGCTTCAGGCCGAATCCTGGTTGACCGACGCAGGGCTCGCTCTCATTCACGAGCCGACCGATGGCGATCTCGAGTTGGGCTGCAAGGGAACCCTCCACTGCAGGGTCGTCTTCGAAGGACGGTCCTGTCACAGCGCGCGACCGTGGATGGGAAACCATCCACTTCCGGCCGCGCTCGACTGGATGGGCGCCGTCCTCAGTCAGGAGGAGCGAGCCGTCGAGATTGCCGGTGTCACCTTCCGGGAGATCGTCACCATCACGGAGGTTCGAGCCGGGGAAGCAAAGAACATCGTGCCGGCCCGACTCGAGGTCAATCTCAACCTCCGCTATGCGCCGGATCGAACTCCGGAAAATGCGGAGGCCTACGCGCGATCGCTCTGCCCTCCGCCGGGTGCATGGCAGCCGGAAGGAGTTTCGGAACCCGTGCAGGTTTCCGTCGAAGTTACGGATCACGCGGCGCCCGGCCAGGTCGATCTGTCGCAGCCTCTGCTCCGGCATCTTCTCGAAACCACGGCGTTGCCGCGACGGGCCAAGCAGGGATGGACGGACGTAGCTCGGTTCACATCGCTCGGAGTTCCCGCAGTGAACTGGGGTCCCGGAAAGGCGGAACTCTGCCACCGGGCCGACGAGGCCGTAGAACTCGCAACCGTCGCGACCTGTCGTGACCGAGTGCTTCAGTTTCTTGCGGGGCCCGGGCCCCAATGATCGAGGGCCAACAACTTTCCGGGTCCTGCCTCCACACGAGTACGACGACGAGGGACCTTCCATGATCGAGCGGGCCATTCACCAACCCGGGCCTCTTCGAGAGGCCGTGACCGGCCTGCCCGCCTACGAGTTTCACCAGCTTGCAGAAAAGAGACGGGCACTTCAGGAAGCCGGACACGAGATCATCGACTTCACCGTTGGGGAACCGCGTGAGGAGACGCCTGAGTTTCTGCGGAGGACTCTGACCGAAGCGATCCCCAAGCGGACATCCTACCCGCCGACCTTTGGCACTCCCGCACTACGAAACGCGGCGGCAGATTGGATGAAGCGACGTTTCCAGGTCGACGTCGATCCGGAGACGGAACTGATCGCGACGAACGGATCGAAAGAAGCTCTCTATCACGTCCATGAGGTCGTGGTCTCGAAGGAGACGCAACGGGACCTGGTCTGGGTCCCCGATCCGGCCTATCCCGTCTACGCCACGGCAGCGCAACTCGCGGGAGCCGAAGTGCGCCGACTTCCGCTCGAGGAGGAGAACGGATTCCTCCCTGATCTTGCGTCTATAGAGAAGGAGGACTGGGCGCGGACTTCCGTCCTTTGGATCAACTATCCAAACAACCCGACCGGAGCGCGCGCTCCCATTTCTTTCTTCGACGAGGCCGCAGTGCTGGCTCGCCGGCACGGGTTCTGGTTGGCGTCGGATGAAGCCTACGTCGATCTGTATGAAGGCGAACCCGTTCCCGGAGCCGCCCAAGCCGGTCTCGACAACGTCGTCGTGTTCCAGACACTCAGCAAGCGCAGCGCGATGGCAGGATTCCGGTCCGGGTTTCTCGCCGGCGATGCGCGATTGGTGGCCGCACTCAAGAAAGTTCGGACCAGTCAGGGTGTGGCCACACCGGAATTCATCCAGGCGGCAGCAACCGCGGCCTGGTCGGAGGACGCGCACGCCGAAACTCTTCGACAGGCCTACTCTCGGAAACGAAATCTCCTGAGTGGAGTTCTTACCGACAAGGGCGCGCACGTTGCGGGAAGCGAAGCCGGCTTCTTCGTTTACTTTCGCCCCCCGGGCGCGGAGGATGCCGAGAGTTTCGCCGAGAGGTTGCTCGAAGAGGGACTCGCGTTGGTTCCTGCATCCCGTTTTGGCGAGACGGGGCAGGGATGGATTCGAATGGCTCTGGTTCCGACGGAAGAGGAATGCGGCCGAGCGGCGGAGATTCTGCGCCGGGTTCTTTGAGATGAATTCTAACGGAGGAGGGGTGGAGGAGATGAAGGAGCAATGGGACGAGATCCGCGAACGGATCGTCAGTGCCTGGGCCAACGAGGACGAACGGCGCACTCCCGAGACGTTGAGTGCCGTCGACCGCGCCTGGGAGCTGCTCGATCGGGGTCTCATCCGGGTCGCAGAACCCGACGGTGATGACTGGAAGGTCAATGTCTGGGTCAAAGAAGCCATCCTCCTTCGTTTCGCTTCCCACGACAGCCATCCTTTCGAGGTCGGCCCCTTCCACTTTCGCGACAAGGTCCCGCTCAAGACCGATCCGGCGGGCGCCGGGATTCGAGTCGTTCCCCCGGCCACCATTCGCTATGGGGCGTTTCTCGAGCCGGGAGTCGTCTGCATGCCGTCCTACATCAACGTGGGCGCCCGTGTCGGCTCGGGTTCGATGATCGACACTTGGGCCACGGTCGGCAGCTGCGCACAGGTGGGCCGCGGAGTGCATGTTTCCGGCGGCGTTGGAATCGGGGGCGTGCTCGAACCGATGCAGGCCGCGCCGGTCATCGTCGAAGACCACGCCTTTCTCGGATCCCGCGTCGTTCTCACCGAAGGCATCCGTGTCGGAACGCAGGCGGTTCTCGGCGCCGGAGTCGTGCTGACCGGCTCGACTCCCATCGTCGACGTTCGCGGTACGGAACCGGTCATCCTGCGCGGGCATGTTCCCGCCCGCGCCGTCGTCATCCCCGGAACGATGCCCAAGACCTTTCCCGCCGGCGAGTACGGAGTTCCGGCGGCCCTGATCATTGGTGAACGCAAAGCATCGACGGACGAAAAGACATCGCTGAATGAAACCCTGCGGGAGTTTCCGATCGCAACGTAACCGCACGGATGGAAAGGAACGCCGATCATGAATACACCCACTCCACTCTCTCCGGACCAGCTGCGTTGGCGCTGTGACCCGGACTCCCTCGGCTTCGAACGCGTCGACGAGTTGGAGCATCGGAAGGGAATCATCGGACAGGACCGGGCCATCGCGGCCCTCGAACTGGGCATCACCCTGCGTGACAAGGGCTATAACATCTTTGTCACCGGGCCGTCCGGGAGCGGCCGAACGACGACCGTGAAACATGTTCTCGGAACGACGGAAACCGACCGCGGCGAGCCGTGCGATATCATCATCGTCAACAGCTTCCACGACAAAGACCGACCTCGTCCGATCTACCTGCCGGCCGGAAAGGGCAATGCGTTTGCCCGCGACATGGAGGAGTTCGCCGAATCCCTCCGCGGCAACCTTGCGCAGATCTATCAGGGAGAAGACTTCAAAGCTCGCCGCAAGACCGCAGTCGAAGCGCGCCAGGAGGAAGAGAAGGCCATCATTCAAGCCTTCGAGGAGGAAGTCAAAAGTCACAACTTCGCCCTCGTGCAGATTTCGATGGGACAGTTCCACCGACCCGAGGTGACTCCGATGATTGCCGGGGAGCCCGTCCAGATCGAGCGTCTCGAGCAGGAGGGGAAGTACGACGCCGCCGAGCTCAAAAAGATGAAGGAGACGCAGCACGAGCTGCGAAACCGACTCGAGGACGCGTTCCGCAAGTCCCGTGCGATCCAGAGGAAGCTGAAGAAGGAACTCGTCGATCTGGAAAAGGAGTTTGCTCGTCCGTTCCTGTCGGATGTTCTCGGCGACATCCGCGACGACTACGACAACGATCAGATCAAGGAGTACCTCGAGCAGGTCCAGGAGAACATCCTGACCCATCTGCGCCTCTTTCTCGAAGAGGAAGCCGAAGACGAACAGCCGGACCTGCCGCTGCAGGACGACGAACGGTACCGCCCCTATCTCGTCAACGTCCTCGTCGACAATGAAGGAAAGACCCGTCCTCCCGTCGTGGTCGAGACGTCACCCAACTACCGAAGTCTCTTTGGCACGATCGAAAAGGTTCTGGATCGCGGCGGCGTTTGGCGCAGTGACTTCCTTCACATCCGTGCGGGTTCGGTTCTGAAAGCAAACGGCGGCTACCTCGTCATTCACCTGGCGGACGCCATGTCCGAACCCGGTGTCTGGCAGGCTTTGGTCCGGACGCTGAAGAATCAGCACGTCGACATTCAGAGCTTTGATCCTCTCTTCCTCGTCTCGACGAGTGCGATCAAGCCCGAGCCGATCGAGGTCACGGTCCGCGTCATCGTCATCGGGAACTCCTACTCGCACCATCTGCTCAATACCTACGACCCGGACTTCCAAAGCGTCTTCAAGGTCAAAGCCGACTTCGATTCCGTCATACCGCGCGATGAACAGAACGTGCAACGCTACGCCTCCTTCATTCGCAATGTCGTCGACGCCGAGTCACTCACCGTGCCCGACAAGACCGGAGTCGCCCGCGTTGTCGAATACGGCGCCCGCCTTGCCGGACACGGGGCGAAGCTTTCCACACTCTTCAGCGCGATCGCGGACATCCTTCGGGAGTCGAACTACTGGGCCAAGAAGGACGGCGCCGACACGGTGCGGGCCGAGCACGTGGGGCGCGCCGTTCGCGAGAAGGAGATTCGCGTCGCGCTGCCCGAGGAAAAGATGCAGGAAGCGATCACCGACGGCACGATTCACGTCGATACGACGGGCGGCGTCGTCGGCCAGATCAACGGTCTCTCCGTCTATGATCTCGGTGACCACCGGTTCGGAAAGCCGACCCGGATCACGTCGCAAACCGCGCTCGGCAACAGCGGAATCGTCAACATCGAGCGCGAAGCCGACTTCTCGGGCCGGACCTTCAACAAGGCGGCTCTCATCCTGGATGGCTTCTTCCGTTCCCACTTCGGGCAGGAAGAACCCATTTCGATGTACGCCTCGATCGCTTTCGAACAGTCCTACGGTGAGGTCGACGGGGACAGTGCATCGGTGGCGGAGATCGCGGCGATTACCTCTTCGCTTTCGAGACTTCCCGCGGACCAGAGTTTCGCGGTGACCGGATCGGCCGACCAGTACGGCAACGTCCAGGCCGTCGGTGGAATCAACGAGAAGATCGAAGGGTTCTTCGACATCTGCAAGGCACGGACCTTGACCGGCAAGCAGGGCGTTCTCATTCCCGCGCCCAACGTCTCGGATCTGATGCTTCGTGAAGATGTCGTCGAGGCCTGCGCCGCCGGTCAGTTTTCCGTTCATGCCGTCGAACGGGTCGAGGATGCGCTCGCCATTCTCCTGGGCACTCCGGTCGGAGAGCGCGATGACGAAGGCGTTTTCCCCGAGGAGTCCGTCTTCCGCCTGGTCGAAGATCGACTCCGCGAGCTCGGTGAACGAATGAAGGAACACAACAAGGACATCCTCAGCGAACTGGCCGAATCCGTAGAGAAGGATGGTGGCGACAAGTCCGCTGGGGAGTCTTCAGAGGGTTCGACCGACAAGGGCGACGACGACACAAACGTGAACGCCGAAGGGCATTCCAACTGAAACGCTACTTGGGTTTTCGTCGTCGCGCCTTTCGGAGAACGAGAGTCCCTCGCTCAATCACTACCGCGTCCTCGGTTACGGTCCACTAGGCCGCGTCTTTGTCCTTCGGAAGGTCGATCCCGAGATCGGCGGCCAGTCCGACCAGGTCCGGCGCCAGGTTTGCCCGGAAGGTGACTTCGCGATCGCTTTCCGGGTGACGCAAAGTCAACCGCGCGGCGTGCAGCGCCTGCCGACCGTGGCGCAGCATGGCCTCCTCCTCAGCGGAGAGCTCACGCCCTTCGATGAACTTGAGAAAGAACTCCTCGTCCAGTCCGTACATCTTGTCGCCCACGATGGGATAACCCGCGTGCTTGGCGTGGACTCGAATTTGATGCAGCCGTCCTGTCCTGGGAAAGGCCCGCAACAGACTGTGCTGCGGCCCGGTGGCTTCGACCCGGAAGCGTGTGAGCGCATGTTTGCTCTCGGGAGAGTCCGGGTTCACCCCGACGGCCTTGCGGATCTTGGAGTTCGGATGCGGCCCTAGGGGGGCGTCGACCTCGAACTCGGCTTCCGACGGCCGTCCCTCGACAAGGAGCAGATACTCCTTCCGCGCGTCCCGGCCCTGGAACTGGCGAGCCAGAAATCCCGTGGCCTCACGAGTCTTTCCAAAGACGAGAACGCCGCTCGTTTCCCGGTCCAGGCGGTGGACGATCCGAAACCCGGGTGCGTCCAGCGTCTGCCCGCGCTGGCGAAGCAGGATCGAAAGAAGCGTGTTGTGGAAGTAGCGTCCGGAAGGATGAACGGGAAGGTCACCCGGCTTGTCGACCGCGATCAGGTGGTCGTCCTCGTGCAGAATCCGGAAGTTCGAATCCACGGAAGGTTCGACCATGGGTTCGGCGTCGTATTCGATCAGTTCTCCGGCCCGGACGACCTTCCCGGCGCGCGGGGCCGATCCGTCGACGCGCAACAGACCCGACTTGATGATGCGGACCCACTGGGTGCGTGACCGGTAGGGAAAGCGTTCGGAGAGGTATCGATCCAGACGCTGGCCCGCCGCGTACTCCGGTGCGCGGTGGCGACCGTGGCGGATCCAGAGAGCATCGGAATCTCCTTCCGACGATGCTTCGGAATCACCCGCCGCTTCGGGAGTCTCGCCCGTCGTCGGCGTCTCGTCGTCTTCTGATCCGACTGAAGTTGCCTCGTCGCTCGTCACCGATTTCCTCGTGGGGTACATTGGGTTCATGCGTGAGGGTACCGTGGTTCGCGTGCGGCCGCGAAAAGTTACGGTGGATCTGGGCGGCGAGCGTGTCTCCGTCTTCATCCGCGGTGCGCTCAAGTCCGGTCCCAAACTGGTGACACACGTGGTTGCGGTCGGTGACCGCGTCACCGTCGGTGGGGAGGACAAGGACCTCTTCCTCGACGAAGTCCTGCCCCGGAACAACCGGATCTCCCGCGTCGACCCCGGTAGCACGAAGCGCGACATCGAGCACGTGGTCGCGGCCAACCTGGACTGGTTCCTGGTCGTCGTCAGCCTGGCTCAGCCGCGGCTGAACTTCCGAGGGCTCGACCGGCTTCTCGTTCTCGGGGAGTGGGGAGAGGTCCCGTGTGCGATCATCTTCAACAAGGCTGACATCGCCGAGGAGTATGATCCGGCGCCCGAGGCCATCTATGGCACCACCGGATATCCCACCTTTCGGGTCAGTGCCATGACCGGAGAGGGGCTCGAGCCCCTTCGGGAATTCCTGAAGGGCAACGTCTCCCTGCTGGCCGGTCCTTCCGGTGTCGGGAAGACGTCCCTACTGAACGCCCTTCATCCGGAACTCGATCTCAAGACACAACCCGTGAGCGAGTCCACCGGTAAGGGAGTCCACACGACGACCCGCGTGGAGTGGATCGACCTCCCGCGCGGCGGCGCGCTACTCGATTCCCCGGGAATTCGGTCCATCCAACCGTTTGGTCTGACCGGCGAGAACCTGGATACCTGCTTTCCGGAGTTTCACCCCCACATTCCGGAGTGCAAGTTCCGCGACTGCCGGCATCGGGACGAACCGGAGTGCGCCGTCAAGGCAGCCCTAGGTGACGGTCAGATCTCAGAATCGAGGTATGACGGATATCTCAGGGTTCTTCAGGGTGTGGACACGCCGGAGTGGTGGCGGCGGTCGATCGGCAACCTGTGACGCAGATCAAGTGCGGGCCAGGTGCGCGCCTGACACACATCAAGTCATTGACCCGTATCGGAACCATCGGTCCGGCGTATTTCTCAATAAATCACAGATAGATCCGGCTCCAGTCTATTTGTATGAGCACGAGAGGGATAGAGCCGGGGGTTTTGCCCAGGAATGGACGTTCTCAGACGTTTTCCACTTGCTGGGGACTTGTGTGTTTTGTCGGAATCGCTTATTTTCGCTGGAGTTAACCCGTTTTTCGGGCTCGTCCCGGAAAACTCCATTAAGCCATGGATGGCGGTCCGAACGACGTTTGCAAGCCCGTCGTTCGGCGGGAAATGCGCACAGAACACATGTTGAACGCACCGGCAATGGTAGCGCCACTCCCGCTTTCGCTCGAATAGGAGGGAGCCATGCCCAAAGCCATTGGAAAGCTTCTGGGAAGGCGAATTCGCCGGATACGACAAGACAAGAGTCTGACCTTGAAGCAGATCGAAGCCAAGGTCGGGGTCAGTGCGACGCACATCTCCGAAATCGAGAGGGGTAAGACCTCTCCGACCATCGGGGCGTTGGAAAAGATTGCCACCGCCCTCGAAGTCCCACCGTCGCACCTGATTGACATCCCGCCGCTGCCGGAACTGACCGTCAAGCGCCGGGCCGACCTTCCGACGATCGTCATGAACGACGGCAGCGTCCGGGTGGAGCCGCTGACCAATCGTGACGTCGTCTCCGAGATGTCGATCTTCTACGCCACCATCGAAGGGAACGGGGTCGTCGAGCCCGTTGCCGGTCATCGCGGGGAGGAGTTCTGCTACGTGCTGGACGGCTTCCTCGAGGTTTCCATCGATGGCCAGCCGCACGTGCTGCGGCGTGGAGACACCATTCATTTCAAAGCGTCGCAGACGCACCAGATCCGCAATCTGAGCGCGGAACCGGTCCGCACCCTGTGGTCCGTCCGCCCCAAGCTCTTCATCTAGGGGAGGACGAAAACCATGTTGGACCGTGAGAAAGTCGGGATGCGAATCCGTCAGGTTCGCACCGAACAGCAGAAGACCCTGCGCGAGGTCGAAAGCGCATCCGGGTTTTCATCGACGCACATTTCAGAAATCGAACGAGGTCGGACCAGTCCGACCATCGGGGCTCTCATTCAGATCGCCCATGCTCTGGAAAAGGATCCCAGCTACTTCATCGAGGAACGTGAACTCGATGAAGTCGCGGTGACCAATCCGGGACGTCGGTCGACGGTGGATCCGGAGCTCATGAACGTCGAGGGGACCGGAATTCTCCTCGATGGACTCACCCCTGGTATCCTCGGTGGCCGGATCGAAGCGATCGAAATGATCCTCGAGCCGGGAGCCCACGGCCGCATCACCTACCTGCCTCCGCAGGTCGACGTCTGTATCGTCTGCCTGGAGGGCGGAATGGATGTCGATCATCCCGAGCGGCCGATCACCTTTGGCCCGGACGACAGTTCGCATGTCGTCCTGGAGCCTGGGCTGACCTTCCGAAACAACACGCCGAACATCGGCCGGATTTTGTTCGTCCTGGATCCGGCAACGACCCACCTCTAGGAAATGCAGACGGGGCGCGCGCGGCGTCCTTAGCTCGAAGCCGAGTCGGGTGCGTTTTTCACGCGCTCGGCTCGCTTCGCTTTTTCCCAGTACGCGTCGAGCAACTCCATCGAAGCCTGATCGGGATCGTGTCCGTCGGTCTGAAGCCCATCGATCATCGAGTGGAACCGGTGGCGGAACTTCTCGTTGGCGGACCGAAGCGCCGACTCCGGTTCGACCTCGAGAAAGCGGGCGAGGTTGACCACGGCGAAGAGCAGATCTCCCAACTCTTCACGGACATGGGCGGTGTCCTTTCGGCTCCAAGCCTCACGCAGTTCGTCGAGTTCCTCGTGGGTTTTTTCGAACACCGGTTGGATGTCCGGCCAATCAAAGCCCAGCCCGGCTGCCTTGATCTGAAGTTTCCTCGACTGCGCGAGTGCGGGCAGAGCAGGGTGCGGCGGGCGCAAGTGAAAGCGAAGAGCATTTTCGTCCGGTTCGTCGTCCGGTTCGCGCCCCTCCGAGTCGGGAGCTTCACGACGGTGTTCCTCCCGCGCCTTCTCCGCCTCCCAGGTTCGCTGGAGTTCGCGGATGTCCTCGGTTTCGTGGTCTCCAAAAACGTGAGGGTGGCGTCGGCGAATCTTTTCCGTCGTGCGACTGAGGATTTCGTCTGCGCTTCCGAGTCCGAATTCTTCGCCGGTGGCCAGAAAGAGCGCGAGTACGAAACCGAGATCGCCGACTTCCTCCGCGCAGTCCTCGGCCCGACCTCGCTCGGTCGCGTCCAGGACCTCGAACGATTCCTCGATGAGGAACGGAGCGAGGCTCTTCAGCGTCTGCTGTCGGTCCCAGGGGCAGCCGTCGGGGCCGCGTAGATGTTTGGCCAGTGCGAAGAGTTTCGCCCAGCCGCTCTGCGCTGCGGGTTCAGTCATCTCGCCCCGCAGGGTAACATGAGGTCATGTCGCAGGAGGCCCGTGTCCAAAACTTACTTCGTGCGGCCCGGCGTGCCGCGCGTCGCGCCCACGCGCCCTACTCCAACTACACCGTGGGCGCGGCCATGGAAACGGAAGGTGGAGAGATCTTCCTTGGCGCAAACATGGAGAACGCAGCCTATCCGTCCGGCCTTTGTGCCGAGCGAGTGGCGCTTCTCCTTTGGCGGAGTGCCGGTGGCAAGCCGATTCGGCGGGTTGCGGTGTGGACACCTTCGGATCCGCCCGGATCTCCGTGCGGTCCCTGCCGGGATGCTCTCGTGGCCTGCGCGCCGACGGCCGAGATCTGGTTGACAGGCCCGACACAATCACTGGGACCCGCGCCGATTGGCGAGCTCATTCCCTCGAGAGGGGGAAGGGTTCCCGTTGTGACTAGGAAGCAAGACGGATGAACGCGAAGGAAATCATCGCCAAGAAACGCGACGGTGGCGAACTGTCCGTGGATGAAATCGAGTTCTTCGTACTCGAGGCTGCGGCCGGTCGGATCCCCGACTACCAGGTGTCGGCCTGGCTCATGTCCATCTACTTCCAGGGCCTGAGCCGGGAGGAAGCCGCCTGCATCACGCGGGCCATGATTCGTTCCGGGGACACGCTGCCGCGGGCCGGCGAGCATCCGCTTCCTGTCGATAAGCATTCGACCGGCGGAGTCGGGGACAAGGTTTCGTTTCTCGTCGCTCCGCTTGTGGCCGCGGCCGGGGCTCCGGTACCCATGATTTCCGGAAGGTCTTTGGGACACACCGGCGGCACCCTCGACAAACTGGAGGCGATCGCCGGGTATGAAACCGCGCCGTCGCCCGACGATTTTGTCCGTTGCGTGCGCGAGCGCGGCCTCTGCATCGCGGGGCAAAGTGATCGTCTCGTTCCCGCGGATCGGCTGTTCTATTCGCTCCGGGATGCCGCGTCCATCGTTGAGTCCATTCCCCTGATCACGTCGAGCATCCTGAGCAAGAAGGTGGCGGAAGGAATCGGCGCTCTCGTCTTGGACGTGAAGTTTGGAAAGGGCGCCTTCATGAGCGAGAAGGACCGTGCCCGCGAACTGGCCGGCTGGCTCGTCGACACAGGCCGTCGCCTGGGGTTGAAAGCCCGGGCCTATCTCACGGACATGAACTATGTGCTGGGCCGCACCGCGGGCAATGCATTGGAGATTCGCGAGTCGATCGAAAGCCTTCGCCAGGGACCCGATGCGACGGCGGCGGACCTCCGCGAGGTCACCCTGGCCCTGGGAGAAGGAATGCTCGTCCTTTCCGGAGGGGCCGGTGATGAAGCGGAAGCCCGCGGGATCCTGGAAGCTGTGTGGAGTGACGGTCGAGCGTGGGAGTCGTTTCGGGGGATGGTCGAACAACAAGGTGGCGACCTTGCCATGGTCGACGATCCCGGTCTCCTTCCGACCTCTCCTTACACAGTGGACTTCCACGCTCCGAGGGCCGGACGCTTCAAGGGGCTTCACGCTCGTCCGGTCGGAGATTGGCTCACTCGTTCCGGCGGCGGACGCCTCGTGCAGGCAGACGTCATCGATCACCGGGTCGGCGTGGAACTCCGTGTCGAGTTGGGGACGTCGCTCGAGGCCGGTGAGGTCGTCGGCAGGCTTCATCTGAGGGAACCCGCCGAGGATGAGGCCGAACTCCAGGCGTCGGCCGCGTCCTGGATCGAGTTTGGAGAACCACGAGACACGCTGGTTCACGAGGTCATCGGGTGAGACCGTCTAGTTGTCCCGCCCGGGACGGCGAAGCCTGCGCCAGCGCCCTCCATCGTCATCATCTTCGTCAAACGTCGGGGCGAGAAACGGTGCGTGAATGGGGCACGTCCGGGAAGGCTGCTGACCCCGAAGGAACATGTCTTTGACCTTCGGGCAATCGGGTAGCGCGACAAGTCCCGTTTCCCGGCAGGTCGTAACCTCGACCAACGTCTCCGGGACGATGAAATCGTCGTCCCCGTATTCCTCTTCGGCCGCCTTCATGAACTCGGACCACGCCGGCAGGGCGGCCGCCGTACCGGTCATGCGCTTCCCGATCGGCTTCTTCTCATCGAAGCCGACCCATACCCCGGTGGCGAGGTACGGAGTGAAACCGACGAACCAGGCGTCGGAATAGTCGTCGGTCGTACCGGTTTTGCCGCCCGCCGGAGCTCGGTATCCGTGAGAGGTACGGGCCGTTGCTCCGGTGCCCCCGTCCATCACGGAACGAAGAAGACTGACCATGAGGGCGGCTGTCTTTTCGTCGATGACCTCGGCCGAACTGGGAACATTCAGCTCGACCAGCTGCCCGTAACGATCTTCCACCCGCTCGATAAGGTACGGCTTCGTATAGATCCCCTGATTGGCATAGATCCCATAGGCCGCCGTCAATTCGAGCGGTGTGACTTCGCCGGTCCCCAACGCGAGGGAAAGGTAGGGCGGGAGGTTGCGATCAATTCCCATCGATTTCGCGAGGTTCACGACCCTTCGAGGATCGGCCTCCTCCATCAGTCGAATCGCGGGGATGTTGAGTGACTTCATCATGGCGTAACGCAGGGTCACGGGGCCGCGGAACTCGAGGTCGAAGTTCTGGGGTTCCCACGTTTCCATCGTCCGGTTGGGGCCCGGAACCTCCTTTTCGTACGGTGTGTCGTAGATGATGTCGTTGGTTCTGTGCCCGTCGAGAAGCGAGACCGTGAACGCAATCGGTTTGAACGCACTGCCAGGCTGTCGCAGAGCCTGTGTTGCGCGGTTGAACTTGCTCTCCTCGAAGTTGCGACCGCCAACGAGAGCTCGGATGGCGCCCGTTCCCGGCTCCAACGCAACCAAAGCACCCTGAAGATAAGGGGTTCCCTCCTCCGGGTTGGCCAGCGATCCCATCTGCCGACCTTCCTCCTTCAGATACTTGTAGCGGTGGGCCTGTTGCTTCTCGATTGCGGAGACCTGCTTTTCCAGCGCATCGATCGCGGCTTGCTGCAGACTCATGTCGAGAGTCGTATGCACGGTCAATCCGCCCGTGTAAACGCTGTTGTCGCCGTAACGCTCGGCAAGTTCCTGTCGCACGATCTCGGTGAAATACGGTGCGCGCGATGCGGTCTGCGAACGCCGATTAACCTGCACCTGCGTCGTCTCGGCGACGGCGAACTGCAACGAGTCGATGGCGCCGGAATGCAGCATCCGCCGGAGAACGAGGTTGCGGCGGCGCAGACAACGATCGGGATGTCTCGCCGGGCTGAAAGCCGACGGGTTGGCGAGGACTCCGGCAAGAAGGGCACACTCTTCCACCTCGAGGTTGTCCGCGGACTTTCCGAAGAACGTCTGCGAGGCGGCCTCTACACCGTAGGCGCCGTCGCCGAAGTACACCTTGTTGAGGTAGAGTTCGAGGATCTCGTCCTTCGAAAAGGACCTCTCCAACCGAATGGCCAGCACCATCTCCTTGAGCTTACGGGTGTAGGTGCGGGAGTCGGTGAGGAAGAGCTTCCGCGCCAGCTGCTGCGTGATCGTGCTCGCGCCCTGCTCGATGCTTCCGGTGGTGATGTTCGTCACCATGGCACGGACGACACCCAGAACGTCGACGCCCCAGTGCTGGCTGAAGCGCGTGTCCTCGGTGGAAAGGACCGCTGCCTGCATCAGTTCGGGGATTTCGCCCAGCGACCGAGGGGAGCGGTTCTCCAGGAAGAACTCGTCGATGATGACCCCGTTCCGATCCAGGATCACCGTGTTCATGCTCGGCTCAATCTCCCGAAGGGATTGGGGACTGGGCAGTTCGTCCCCCCAGGCATAGAACAGGAAGTAAATCGCCCCCGCCATCAGCAGAGGGACCAACACGGATGCGAGTAGGAAGAGGCGCATGAGCGTGACTCCATCACACGGCTTTTGCGGGGTCAAGTGGGCGAAAGGCCGCTATCCTGCGGCCGGGAACGAATCCGACCACTTCTCTAAACCGCTGTCAATCGAGCAGTTCCGCCCGGGCCTGACAAAAAACGAACAGGACTGAAAAAACTGGTTGACGATCCGATAATGCCTTTCGTAGATTACGCGATCTCGGCACGACGGCAGGCCGAACCGGTCTGCCGCTCGTCTCCTTCACTATCTGAATGGAAACGAGAAACTCTCTTGACTACGTAAAGAGAGCCGGGTACGTTTTGCGTCTGCGCTCGAAGCGCGATGTACGATCTTTGACAAGAGAAGAATCAACGGAATTGTGCGGGTCCAGGTCGGCACAACGCACTCAATCACTTGAGTTTGCGGAGTGTTCGATACTTTGAACTCACGTCCCCGCCAGGGACGTGGGAACTCCATGTTTTTAAATGAACACGGAGAGTTTGATCCTGGCTCAGAACGAACGTTGGCGGCGTGGATTAGGCATGCAAGTCGAACGAGAAAGTCACCTTCGGGTGGCGAGTAAAGTGGCGAACGGGTGAGTAACGCGTGGGAAATCTGCCCTCTAGCTGGGGATAACACTCCTAACGGGGTGCTAATACCGAATGTGGAAACGAGATCTCCTGGTCTTGTTTCTAAAGGTGGCCTCTCCTTGGAAGCTATCACTAGAGGATGATCCCGCGTCCCATTAGCTTGTTGGTGAGGTAACGGCTCACCAAGGCACCGATGGGTAGCTGGTCTGAGAGGATGGTCAGCCACACTGGGACTGAGATACGGCCCAGACTCCTACGGGAGGCAGCAGTCGAGAGGCTTCGGCAATGGGGGAAACCCTGACCGAGCGACGCCGCGTGGGCGATGAAGGTTGTAAGATCGTAAAGCCCTGTCAGGAGGGAAGAAGTGCGTACGAGCAAACAGGTCGTGCGTTTGACGGTACCTCCAGAGGAAGCTCCGGCTAACTCCGTGCCAGCAGCCGCGGTAATACGGGGGGAGCAAACGTTGTTCGGAATCACTGGGCGTAAAGGGCGAGCAGGCGGCCCGATCAGTGGAATGTGAAATGCCCTGGCTCAACCAGGGAACTGCACTCCATACTGTCGGGCTTGGGTATAGCAGAGGATGGGGGAATTCCCGGTGTAGCGGTGGAATGCATTGATATCGGGAGGAACACCAGTGGCGAAGGCGCCCATCTGGGCTAATACCGACGCTCATTCGCGAAAGCTAGGGGAGCAAACAGGATTAGATACCCTGGTAGTCCTAGCCGTAAACGGTGTGCACTAGGTGTAGGAGGCATCGACCCTTCCTGTGCCGCAGCTAACGCATTAAGTGCACCGCCTGGGGAGTACGACCGCAAGGTTGAAACTCAAAGGAATTGACGGGGCCCCGCACAAGCGGTGGAGCATGTGGTTTAATTCGATGCAACGCGAAGAACCTTACCCAGGTTTAACATGCTTCCGACTGCTGTAGAAATACAGTTTCTCTTCGGAGCGGATGCATAGGTGCTGCATGGCTGTCGTCAGCTCGTGTCGTGAGATGTTGGGTTAAGTCCCGCAACGAGCGCAACCCTTGTCCTTAGTTGCTAACTGGTAAAGCTGAGCACTCTAAGGAGACTGCCGTCGACAAGACGGAGGAAGGTGGGGATGACGTCAAGTCCTCATGGTCCTTACGCCTGGGGCTACACACGTGCTACAATGGGCAATACAAAGGGTCGCAATGCCGCGAGGTGGAGCCAATCCCAAAAAGTTGTCCTCAGTTCGGATTGTAGTCTGCAACTCGACTGCATGAAGTTGGAATCGCTAGTAATCGCTGATCAGCAGGCAGCGGTGAATACGTTCCCGGGGCTTGTACACACCGCCCGTCAAGCCACGAAAGTCGGTAGTACCCAAAGTCGCTATCCTAACCTTCGGGAGGGAAGTGCCTAAGGTAAGACCGGCGATTGGGGCTAAGTCGTAACAAGGTAGCCGTACCGGAAGGTGCGGCTGGATCACCTCCTTTCTAAAGAGCAAGTCTTCGGATGGCTTCGGCCGGATGAAGAACTCTTAGGTCGACGACCGGGTACCCTCACAATTCTGATTCTTCTCTTGTTATTTATTTTCGATCGAGCTCGGCCCTCCATCGGTTTTTCCGATTGGGTCATGCGCGGACTGGGCCTATAGCT
>JAUIHP010000004.1:190000-341325 GCA_030431975.1 bacterium
ATTGTTGTCGTCGAGTCCTCCACAGCCGTGATCAGCTTCTGTCACGTTTACGGGAACGGTGGAACCGGGATTGAAGTCCTGCCGTCGACGGCAAGGGTTGTCGATTGCGAGGTCGTGGGGAACGCCGGCTCGGGCATCTACATGGTGACGGGCCTGGGTATCGCGCGATGCGAGCTGCGAGGCAACCACGACTGGGGGTTCGTCTTTGGCGGATGGAGTGGGGTGTCGACTTCAGCCGTTGACTGCCTGGTCTCCGGAAACGGGGCCGGCGGGGTTCGCGTCGCGGGCGAGTCGGGACTTTCTCTTACCACTTCGACCGTCATGGACAACGGAGGGATTGGAGCCTGGACGGACGAAGGTTGGCTCCACATCAATCGATCGATCCTGTGGGGCAATTGCGGCAGCCAGGCCCAGAATGACGACGGCTCCCGCTTTTCCGAGTTGAGCCTGACCTGCTCGATTTTCAACGTGGGTGGGATCATCGGCGGATCGCTCGGTCCCTCCAACTCCAACGATGACCCTCTTGTGTGTCGCAGCATCAGCTGCTCGGAAGCGCCCTTTGTCGGTGGGGACTACGGCCTTCTGGCGGGATCGCCGGCCCTTCCATCCGGAAGCGCCTGTGGGGAACGGATCGGAGCCTTCGGGGAGGGGTGTTCACCGGCCTCGACTCCTGACTGGATCGATGCGGCCGAAGCAGCCGGCTGGAGGACCCGTATTCAGGTCAATCCGAATCCAGTACGACGAGACGCCGCGATCCGTTTCCAGCTTCCAGAGAGCGCTCCGGTGCGTCTGGAGTTGATGGACGCTTCCGGCCGACGTTTGGATACCTTGGTTGACGAGTACCTTCCCGCAGGGGACGTCGAAGTCTGGTGGTCAGCGTCCGACCTACCCCGGCAGATCAGCGGAGTTGCATTCCTCCGGCTCACGTCCTCCGGAAAGCTCCTCGCTCGTCAGAAGGTCTCCTTCTTGGAGTGAGTCAGTTAGTCAGTGTGAGTCAGTGTGAGTCAGTGCGTCCTGTGGTTTTGTGCTGGTATCCCCGCCCCGTCTGAGGGGCGGGGTTCAGGCCGAAGCCGAGGTGGGCCATGCCCCCGATCGGTCTGCCATTTGCCGCTGTCGCAGAGACTCGACCTGGGCGAGAAACGCGTCCGGGTGAAACCGGTTCGAAAGCACCGCATCCGCGCCCAATCGAAGAAGTGTCGCGAGGGACGCCTCCGCGTCCGCAACGCCCACGCAAAGAATGGCTGAATCCGGGGCAAGTCGCCGGACCGCTGGAAGCCAGTCCTGAGGCGTGGATTGGATTCCGCTGAGGTCGGCTACGATCAGGCGGGGTGGAGTGACCCAGTACCGGGCGTCGGACGGCATCTCCATCGGCAGGTCAGCGTCACCCAAAAGGTGGCAGACGACGTCTCGGAGCGGTGTGTCGGCCCCGATGAGGGCCACCGAGCCCTCGGCCCCGGTTTCTTCCGAACTCGCGACGACGTGGCTGGCAGAGGCACGACCCTCTGGGGAGGCACTCAACGAGATTCCTCCGACGACCGTCGGCCTTCCCTGCCCTTGGCCGTCCGGGCATTCATTTCGTTCGCGACAAAGCCCGGCGTTTGCGCCCAGGACTCGTTCGACTTCATCAAACGTCGTCTTTCCCGCCTCGACTCGCATCAGAGCGGATTCCAGGAGGCTGTTCATCCCGGCGGCTTCGGCCACTCGGCGCACCTCGTCGCTGGCGGCATCTTCCCGGACGGCCTGCTCGAGTTCCGGCGTCATCCGGAGGATCTGCAGAATGGGAATCCGGCCGAGATAGCCGGTCTGTCCGCAAAGATCGCAGCCCACCGCGCGGACTCGGGGATGGCGACCGAAACGCTGAGAAAACATCTCTTCTCTTTCGGTCATGACCGTAACGCTCTCGGCACAGTTGGAGCAGATACGCCGCGCCAGCCGTTGGGCCACGGCTCCCCGCAAGGTCTCACAGATCGCCGTCGTATCGAGACCAAGGTCAGAGAGCCGACGGACTGTGCCGACAGCGTCGTTCGTGTGCAGAGTGCTGAGGACCAGGTGGCCGGTCAGCGATGCCTGCACTGCGATCTCGGCGGTCTCCGCGTCCCGAATCTCCCCGACCAGCACGATATCCGGGTCCTGTCTCAGGATGGCCCGAAGCGAGCTCGCGAAGGTCACCCCCCGCTTGGTCTCTACCTGAATCTGAGTGAGTCCGGACAGTTCGTACTCCACGGGGTCTTCCACGGTCATGATGTTGACGGAGTCATGCATCAACTTGCGGAGTGCGCCGTAGAGCGTCGTCGTCTTGCCGGATCCGGTCGGACCGGTCACCAGGAGGATGCCGTTGCGATTCCGCAGCAGCGCATCGAGCTGAGTGAGTTCCTCAGGAAGGATGCCGAGGTTCTCGAGCTTCGCAGATCCTTCCGGATCCAAAAGACGGATGACGGTCTTCTCGAGGCCCCGAGTCGGCACTGAGGAGATTCGGAGGTCATAGCTGCGACCTCGGACCGTGATGCGGGCTCGACCGTCCTGAGGACGAAGCCGGTCGGAGATATCCATCCCACCAATGATCTTGATGCGCGAGGTGACACGGGCCAGCACCGGTAGCGGTAGCTCCATATAGTTGCGGAGGACCCCGTCAACTCGAAAGCGGACGGTACCGCCGCCGGACGTCGGCTGAATGTGGATGTCCGTGGTCCGCATTTCCACCGCATCGCGAAGGATGAGGTTGGCCAGCTTGACGACCGGACCGCTCTCCAGCTCTTCGGCATCGACTTCCGGAGTCTGCGCGCGCCCGATCTCGTCTGCGGACTTGATGTCGATGGCGAGTTCCGACTCGCTTTTCTGCAACGCGTCGGCGGGAGTCGCCAACTCTTTCGGCTCTTCCGTTCCGTAGACCCGTTGCAGCGCCTCGCGAATACGGGCGGGAGAACCGACCTCGACAATGGGGCGCGTTCCGGTCAGAAAGGAAATGTTTTGCTCAGCGTCGTGATCCGTCGGGTTGGCCGTGGCTACGACGATGCTTCGTCCGTCCTTCCGAAGCGGGGCGACGCAGAAACGTTGCGCCAGCTCGATCGGGACTCGCTCGGCCGCGGACGGATCCACGTTCTCGAGTTGGGCGGCATGCAGATCGAAACGGCGGGCGACCAGGGCGGTCAGTGTGTCCTCGTCCAGACCAAAAAGCTCCATCGCCTTGGCCCATGCCTCATCGACGGACAGCATCGGATCCAGCGTCGCTTCCGCCGGTTCTGGGGCGAGCCCGGCCTGAACAAGCACGTTGAAGAGCCAGTGGGTGCGGACCGACATGGCATCAGAGCTCATACAAGAGCCATAGATACGAGGGGCCGACGACTCGATGGTGAGCCTGCATCGTGTCGCACCGATCGATTACGTGTGGAGGAGCCACGACGACCGGGCCCGCTACGGTCGTACCCTGCCATGTCGTTGTCAGCCAGTTGTAGTAGATCCCGTTGTACTCAAACTCGAAGTCCGGGGGCAGATAGGATGCCAGTTCCGCGGGACTCTGCCCAAGTTCGCTCGTCGAGGGAAATGACTGAGTGGTCGCGTAGTAGTCAAACCCGGCCAGCCGCAACGTGTTCAGGTCGTTCATAACGCGAGCGGCGTCGGCGCCACTGCGCGCGTCCTGAACGTAGGGGACGAGAAGGTTGGCGATCATCCCGAGGATGACAAGGACGACGGCGACCTCGACAAAAGTGAATCCCGACTCTTTGTGCGACTTCATGCGGTGGTCCTCAAACTTGCGGGTTGCGGCGGACTATTTCGATTGCTCTCCGATGAGCTTCCCGGCATAGCGATTCAAATCGGGGCGAGCTCCTTTGGAGTCGAAGTAAAGGCTCTGGTTGGGACTTTCGCCCCGAAGCGTATAGCGATTCTCATTGACCTTTTCGTAGTTCACGGCCATCGGATAGGGAGTGGCCTCTTCCAACACTTGTGGTATGTGGCCGGCCGAGTCGCGGTAAGCCTCGACGAAATGCTGTGCGAGTTGGAAGCCGAGAACGGTGGACGTTTGCTGCTCGAGTCTTGTCGTTTGGCGGATCGGGTCCTGACGGATGTTTCGATCCCAGAACGTGAGTCCGGCCAGGACAGCCACGATGGCGATGAGAACGGGAAGTTTCGTCTTCTGCTTGTGCCGGCCTTCCTCCTGGATGGCCTTCGCTTCCGCAGTTCGTGTCTCCTGGTCCTTGTCTACGATGGACTGGACCCAAGCCCCGGCCTTCTCATTGTCGCTGGGGTTCAGTCGTTCTTCGGGTTCCGCGCTCACGGCATTCTCTCCGAGTTGGATTACCCCGTCGCGTCGCATCATGTTGCGAGGCCGGTCGTCGCAAAGACGGGCTACCTCCTCAATCGGGAAATCAGTGGCGGTTCTTTGCCAATTCGAGAGGGATACCCGACTTTGCACCCCGCCTGGGCCCGCGGCTCTCACGGAAAGAGTTTCCGACTGTGGAAAGGAATGCTCCCCCGGGATGAGGGCCGGGGCGGACCCGGCGGACGAGCGCTCCTCATTCACGGCTAAGCAATTTCGAGCAGAACCCCAGCCGTCGCGTAACGCCTACCAAAGACTTTGAGCCTACCTTCCCGTCTCATCCAGCTGCCGGTTGTCCCTAAGCCGGCGAAGACCATCGCAAACGAGGAAAGAATCCCAATGATCAAGAACCTTTCGATCTCCGCATCGAAGTGTTTTCTCTATACGGCTTTGGCCGCTTTGCACCTGATGCCGTGGACTCCGGCCAACGCAGGCGACGACGTCGCGTTTCGCCTGACGCTGCTGCACACCAACGACGGAGAGTCCCAGCTCATCAACGCCGGCGACGGCCTCGAGGACTTCGGAGGCATCGCCCGTTTCGTCACTCGGATGGAGCAGCTGCAAGTGGAAGGCCAACTCGCCCAGGCTCCGCGCTTCGGTGAACCGGTCGTCGAGCAGGGCGTGGTCACGGTTTCGTCCGGTGACAACTTCCTGGCTGGCGTCGAGTTCCAGGCCAGCTTGGAAAAGGGTGAGCCCTTCTACGATACGATTGGTTTGTCACGCATTCAGTACGACGCGAAGGCCATCGGCAACCATGAGTTCGACTTTGGTCCGGAAGTCTGTGCGGCATTCATTCGAGGTTTCCGCGGTCTCGAGTTTGCCGACCTTTCTGCCCGTCCGACGTTCGTCACGGCCAACCTTGGTTTCCAGAATGAACCGGAAATGCAGGCTCTGGTCGACGCTGGCATCATCCGTAAGTTCCGGGTCATCAACATCGGCGGCACGCAGGTGGGGATCGTCGGTGCGACGACGCCGGCGCTGGGCAGCATTTCCAGTCCTCGCAATGTCGACATCAACCCGGATGTGGCCGGTGCGGTTCAGGAACAGATCGACATTCTTCGGAACCAACTGGCCGTCGACAAGATCATCTTCATCAGCCACCTTCAGAGCGTGAACGAGGACACGGAGGTCATCGCTCATCTCAGTGGTATCGACATCGCTGTCGCTGGTGGTGGTAGTGAACTTCTGGCCAACGAAGGCGACCTGCTCATCCCGGGGGACGAAGGTGAGATCTTCGGCTCCTATCCGCTCATGGTCGAGGACGCCGACGGCAACATGGTCCCGATGGTCACGACGACCGGCGACTACCGCTACATCGGCCGTCTCGTCGTCGGTTTCAATGCAGACGGCGAGATCGTCGAGATCGACGAGCAGAGCGGACCGGTCCGCATCGCCGGTGGCGACCAGCCGGATGCGGTCGAGAGCGATCCGTTCGTCCAGGCTCGGGTCGTCGACCCGGTGGCCGAGTTTGCGGCCGAGTTGGATGCCACGGTTGTCGCGTCGACCGAGGTCGAACTCGATGGACGTCGCGCCCAGGTTCGCTCCGTCGAGACGAACCAGGGCAACCTCTGCGCGGACGCCATCCTCTGGCAGGCCAACCTGCTCGCGGGTGACTTTGGTGTCGCGCCGGCTCACGTTGGTCTCCAGAACGGCGGAGGAATCCGCAACAACAACGTGTATCCGGTCGGGGATCTGACGGCTCGAAACACCTTCGACATCTTCCCGTTCGGCAACTTCGTCACCATCGTTCCGAACATTTCAGTCGAGCAGTTCGTCGAGATCCTCGAAAACTGCGTTTCTGCGGTCGAGGACGGCAGCGGCCGTTTCTCCCAGGTTGCGGGTGTCCGCTTCGAGTGGGATGCGGCCGGTACGCCGCAGGAAGTGGACGATGACGGCAACGTGCTGGTCGCAGGCGCCCGCATCGTCAACGCCCAACTCGACGATGCCACGGTTCTGGTCGAGAACGGCGTCGTCAACAACGCGGCACCTGACATCAACGTGGCCATCGTCGACTTCCTGGCCCGGGGCGGCGACCAGTATCCGTTCCGCGGAATGCCGTTCACTGCCCTCGGCGTCAGCTATCAGCAGGCTCTCGAGAACTACCTGGTCGACGCTCTCGGTGGCGTCGTTACTGCGGCCGATTACCCGGAGGGTGGTGAAGGACGGATCACGGAGGTGACGCCTCCACCGGTCCAGCCTGAGAACCCGGTTCACAGTGCCGGCGCACTTACCATCGACGCGGCGCAGTTCGAGGTTCTCTCGACCGGCGCAGTCGCCCGTTTTGCCATCGAGGTTCCGCAGACGGCGGCGGTTCGCCTGACGCTCCACGATCTGAACGGCCGCCGCGTTGCGACGGTTATTGACGAGATGCGGAGCCAGGGACGCCACGAGATCACCTGGAACGGCGAGAACGATCGCGGTCAGAAGCTTCCGACCGGTGTCTACTTCGGCCGTTTCGAAGCCGGAAACACGGTCGAGACGCAGCGAGTCGTCGTCGTCCGCTGATCTTCGGTTTCTGCTTGTCGGACCAGACTGAAGCTCCACTTGGGCGTCGGGAGAAGACGCCCAAGGGAGCTTCCCCCATCAGTGGTCCTGCCCTGTCATCAGCCAGTTGATGGCCGTCGTACCGGCATCACGGATTGGGTTTTCCTCGAACCAGTAGGGCTGGAAGTTGAGGACGACCGTCCGACCCTGCTGTGTTCCACGGGCGGTGTCAGCTGCGGTCGCCTGGTATCTCCAACCCACGACGGCGTCCTGGAACCCGGCGTTTACACGTCCCGTCCGAAGAGTCGAGTCCATGGTCACGGGCGTGTAAAGGGAATCCATTCCCGCCTGCGCTACCGGGTTTCGCTGATCCCGGAATCCTTCCCAGTCAATGATGCCGCCGCGAAAGTTCTGCCCCTTGTTGACCGGCTCCCACGGATCCCGTTTCATCCGGTCGATTCGAATATCTGGAAAGGATGGGTTGGTAGAGCGCAGACCGATGAGACCTGAGGCCTCCCGCTTGGCCGGCGCGCTGTCCGGACCTTCCGTCGCAACGGAGACGATCTCGTTGCGCATTCGCATGAACGTGTAGATGAAGTTGTCGAACCCGAAGTGAATTCGCTTCTCATCGGAGTCCGGCCCGTTCTTGGGATACTCGAATCCACGGTCATTGAGCAGAGAACTCAGCTGTCCGCCGATCATCATGAGCCGCCCGCCCGCCGCGAGGTAGGAACTGAGGAGGCCTTTCTGGTTCTCCACGATGTCGAGCGCCGAGACACTGGAGGTGCTGAGATGTTGCGTTTGCCAGACGACGTGTTGGTACTGCGCGATCCGCTCCAAGGTCAGGTTGTTGGCTCCGGATGGGAAGCCGCCTTCTCTGGGACCCCAGGCCGCATAATGATCCGCCGTCGCGAAGTCTTTGAAGCGCCGGAGCATGACATTGCTCATGAAGTCGTCATGGATCTGATCGGTGATCTGGGCCTGGACGAACTTTGCGTCGTCGACCACCAAGACCAGTCGCTCGAAGGTGAATGGGACGACTTTGATGCGGACTTCACAAAGACGCTCGGACTCTACCGAGTTGCTAAGATCCCGCACCTTGACCCACAAGTGGTGCGTCATGTTGGACTGGTCGCTGCCGAAGACCAGCGGCTCGGCCAGCCCCCGCCAATCGCCCCAGCCAATCCAGCCGCCGTAACCGCGAGGGGCGTTGATTGAGTCGTCGTCCGGGTCCGGAATGTCGATGGCGTAGTTCCAGTTTCCGATGGCGGAACCGTAATAGTCGGCGTCACCTGTCCATGTGAAATACAAGGGGCGGCCGGATGGAACGGAGATTTCCCAGGCTGAGCTGCCGTCGAAAAAGTGAGAACCCACCGTGCTCTCGTTCATCGTGACGTAGGGCTCGCTCGGCTCGCCGCTGACGGAGAAGGCGAGCATGTTGCGGCCGATTTCCAGTTCCGGCTCGATGACTCCCGCTTCGTCGACAGCGCGAACACCAAACGCCAGATACCTTCCCGGACTCAGGTTGTTGATCCGTACGTTGCGGATGTCACCAGGAACGCGAACCCATGAGGTTTGGTCGCGGAGGCCGGCTCCATCGAGAAACAGGTTGTTCGCCCGGTGAAGCGAGTCGACAAAGGCTTCCGCCGGATCGACGACGATGTTCCCGACGTAGACAAGTTTGTATTCCCAGGCGATCGGTTCCTTTCCCGGCTCTGAGCTGTCCAGATCTTCGCCGCCCCATTCGACGATGAAGGTTTGTTGAAGACTGGGACGGGGCCCGAGGCCGGTCGGCCGTGCGATGTAGCTGGTTGGAGCGACGGTTCGGGCATTGAAGAACTGTCGAACGGGCGGGGAGACCGCGCCTTCGTTGTCGACTCCACGAAGGTGGAGGGTATGCCATTGGGAGAAACGGACGCCGCTGCTGTCGTTGGGATCCGGAAGAGATGCCTCAAAGAGAAAATCCCGGGAGAACTCCGCGGTTCGACTCCATGCGTTCTCAGAGACCGTGTCGTCGACGGCGTATTCGAAACGAGTGACGACGCCGTCCGTATCGGTGCCGTTCCAACGGAAGTTCACCTTGTAGTCGACGCCGGTCGTGTCCGATGTCGTGGCGCCGGCCGTGATCCGAACCGACGGTCGCTGGTTGGAGACTCGAGTTCCCGCTCGCTCGTCGTCCGGGGTGAGCAGGCAGCTCCAGTGCAGGGCAGCCGTCAAAATCGCGGTTAGGTACAGGGCACGGGGAGACCTCATCATTCGCGTCCTCTTCGTGTCTCCGGTCGCAGAGCGGGCGAGCGGAGGAGCCTGGAATGGGAACAACGGCCGATGCGACGGGGCCGGATGACGAACCCGTGACGGTCACGTTCTTCCAGGAGAGGTTTGGAAGGAGAGGTAGTTTGGTTATCGGACTACGAGCGCGGTTTCTTGCCTCGTTTTGCCGCTCCACTTGCGCCGCTGGAGTGGCGACGGTAACCCCCGACTCAAAGAACGTAGCATCGGAGCCGGAGAAGTGTCAATCGAGGCGCCCGGCGTGGCTATAATGGCCGCTGAATGGCCGCTGCAGGCTGTAGTGGCGCCCAAGGACGGCGCTGTTCCAGCCATCGAGTTTCACTGAGCCGGGGCTTCGCTGTTTGCCGAAGAAAGGACAGACCAGACGATGATTGCTGAATCCATGCTGCCCGAGTTTGACCAGGAGTTTGCGACGGTGCGGAAGTTTCTCGAAGCCGTCCCCGAGGACAAGCTCGACTACAAGCCTCACGCCAAGTCGATGGAGATGGGCCGTCTGGCCGGCCACCTCGCCGAGATCGTCAACTGGATCGACACGACTGTGAACACGGACGTCCTGGACTTTGCGACGTTCGACTACCAGCCTTGTGTCATGACCGACCGCGCGGAGACGCTGAAACAGTTCGATGAGTGGGTTGCTGAAGGCCGGAAGATCCTGGCCGGTGCTTCGGACGCGAAGCTGATGGAGCCGTGGACGATGCGGACCGGAGAGGAGGTCTACTTCACGCTGCCGAAGGTCGCCGTGATCCGGTCGTTTGTCATGAACCACATGATTCATCATCGGGCACAGCTTGGGATGTACCTTCGGATCGTCGATGTGGCGCCGCCGAGCGCATATGGTCCGACGGCTGAGGAGATGCCGTCGTAAGTCGGCGTGAAAGCGGAGACCGGTGGGAGGTAGGGTTTGGACCTGCCTCCCTTCCCGCATCCTTGCCCCGCCGCCTCATCGCGGTTCCCGCGCCGCGTCGCTTGCCCTGCTGAAGTCGAGCTCGTGACCCGCCAAGTCGGAAGGCCTGCGGGGGCGAAGATCGTTCTACCGAAGGATTCGCACTCCTGCGGATTGGACTTCAGCACCATTCAACTGGCGTCCGCGAATCCAATAAAGTCCGCTCGGAACGGGGCGGCCGCTGCCGTCGTTTCCATCCCAAGACTGCGCATTGCCTGTGAGTCTGCGGATCATCCGGCCGGATGAATCGAAGACTCCAAGAGCAACGAGATCTTCTTGCATGCCGCTCCACCTCACCTCCGAGGGACTTGGATTCGGGAAGACCTTCAGAGCACTCCGCGAAGTGGATTCCCAAGCGACATCCGAGGTCGTGGGCCGGACCGGGACAAGTTCGAAGGGCGGCAGCCCGGTAAAGATGGGGCCACTCGTGATCTCTGTGCCGGTCGTCGCCTCGAAGACGCGCACTCCCGGATCGATGAAGTTGCGATCGGCGAGGTAGAGGTTGCCTTCCGCGGCGGTGATCACGCAGTCGGCGAAGTCGAATCCGCTTCCGCAGGCGACGGGGGCGCCGATCGCCTCTCCGGTCCGAAGATCGAATCGCAAGAGACACGTCACGAACGAGGCGTCGGCGACGATGGCGTAGCCCGTACCGTCCGAGTGGATCGCAAAGTGAAGAGGGTCTCCACCCAGCTGCGTTCCGGTGGTCGCAAAACCATCGTTGCGCCACTGCGACGGCTGAATGTGGATGCGCTCGAGGGCACCATCGTTGACGAGAGTAAAGGCACCGGACGTCGGGACGAGAAGGTCTCCCGTCGTGATGTCGATGTCCATGGCGCCGTTCGGATTCGTTGTTTGCAGCAGGATGCCCTGGGTTCCCGCGGTGTCGTCATCGAGGTCCAACACAGAGTTGTCGCGAGTGTCGACGATACCGATGTAGGAGACGTCGACGGGCTCGTAGAAACTGTTGGAGTCGAGGCGTTGGATCTGAATGTAAAGGTAGGGCGCACGGAAGTGCATCCGTGACATTTCCGGCAGGCCGTCGGCGTCCGCCATGACCGAGAGATCGACGGAATCGATGCGAGCACCGGTGGTCGGGTCGATCTCCAGCAGCCAGGGCGAAGCATAGCGCGTGACGTAGGCGCGGTTCGGGGAAGCAAAGGCGATGTCCTGGGGATTCGTGCCCGGTCCGACCGAGAACTCTCGCAGGGTGGCGTATGTCTCCGCGTCGAGGACCTGAATGTTGTCACAGCCCAGACGATTGACGACGTAGATCTCGTCTCCCTGCAGTCTGGCCACGGCGTCGGGACAGAGAGGAGCGACATCCAAGTCCGCGTCGAAGGGGGAGTCCAGATCGACGACGCTGCTGGAACCCGTGCTGAAGTCGGTCGTCACGACGAAGAGTTCGTCGGCGTTTGCACTTGATGTTAAGAGCGGACTGAGGGCAAGCGCCGCAGCGGCTACTCTGACAACGACCTCGATCCGTGTGCGCAGGGGCAGGCGCGGTTGCGCAGTTCCTGCCCTCTCGTGTACGTCGTCTCTCCTGGTGGGCACTGTCATGACCGGTTCCTTCTTCCTTGGATCGTTGTCTTGTTTCAAGGCCGGACCCCGGCGAGTGGGCGCGAGATGAGTTCGACGATCCACGTTCTGCCCGGGAGCGGGTAGCCATCGATGTCGCTGACCTGGCGGTCAGTCGCGTTCTGGACTTCGACCCGAATCGTCAGGTGTTTCTTCCAGAGATCTCTTTCCACGGTTGCGTCGTGCAGTGCGTATCCCGGCGCCCTCTTGCGTGCGCTGTTGTACCGGTCGCGGTAGGCAGCGGAGCGGTAGGCGACTCCGTAGGCCAGGTGCCACGCGTCGGTCCGGAAGCCGACACTTCCGTACGACTCGTAGGACGGAAGGTTGGGAAGATCTTTGCCGCGGTACGTACGGCTCTGTCCGACGTCTTTGGCCTCCTGCCACGTCAGGTTGGTTTCGATCTCCAGATCACCCGGCCCTACGGGGGCGTGCATCGCGAATCGGTTCTCGAGTCCGTGGGTCCACGTCCGGTCCAGGTTGAAGGCTTTGACCGTGCGCTGGCTGTTCTGAAGCAGCACGATCTTGTCATCGGTTCGGGACTCGAAGTATGCGGTCTCCCAGGTGACGAATGGGTTTGGCTCGAGAACGAAACCGACGTCCCACTGCAGTCCGCTTTCGGAGAGAAGCTCCGGGTTGCCGTGCTGGACCCCACTGGTTCCGAACAGCTCGACGAAGGTCGGCCGCCGAAGAAACTTTCCGCGATTGGCCCGCAGCGCGAACCCGGGGACGATGTCCCAGCGGGTACCGAAGACCGCGCCTTCATGGCGAATGACACGATGGGATGATGGTTCCGGCTCCTGCCCGAAGACGACGGAGCCCGCATAGTTGTCGCGATTCCGTTCCCATCGGTAGGCCGCGTCGAAGCGAAACGGTCCCGGTGTCCACGAGGATGAGGTGACCGTCGTTCTCGTCTCGCGACCTCGGGTGAAGCCGCGGACGTCACGCAGCCGGTCGTATGGGGTCCACTCTTCGTCCTGACGGTGGTGAAGCGCGCCGAGTTCGAGGTTCCAGGGGACGAACGGCAGCCTGCTCTCGACGAGAAAGCCCTTCATGTCGGTTTCGTCGTGCGTGTCGGCGCGGCCCAGTCCCACCTCGCCGTCGCGGTTCGAGAACTCGTCGTCGGAGTGGTCGATAAAGCCTTGCAGCTGAAAACTCGGGCGTCCCCAATGGTCTCGCCGACCGAACCACTTCGGCTTCCATTGGGCCCCGGCCTGATGGCGATCGCGGTGGTGGGTTTCGCGGACGGACTCGGTTTGCAGGTTCTCGGTTCCCGGGATCCCGCCGTCCCTACGGAACTGCTGCCATGCGTAGTCGAGGGTGACCGACGAGGTCAGCTTGGCCGAGGTCTTGGCGAGCCAGCTTTGCGATTCGAACTGGTTGTTGGATCGATCGACCTCCCGGTCATCGTCCGGGTTGTTCGGGGTTCCGAACCGGTTCAGGTACGGATAGTCGCCGTCCGACCGAGTCCATTGGGTGGACACGAGGTAGGAGACGCGTTCGTCCGTTCCCGGAACCATGCCGCTTCCGTGACCACGGAAGGCGCGCGTTCCGTAGCTGCCTGCGGTGGTGGCCAGGGTTAGCTGGGAAGGACCGAGGTTGGCCGTCGTCAGGTCGATCGTGCCCGCGGATGGCGGTCCGGCCATTGCCGTCGCCTGTGCGCCTCGGCGGACGACCGCATGTTCGAAAGCGTGAAGGGGCAGTAGGGAGAGGTTCTGCACTCCGCTGCGGGCCGAGGTCACCGGCACGCCGTCGATCAGAACGACGACTTGCGATGACGTGCTTCCCCGAACGCTGGCCGACGCGAACGCGCCGAGACCGCCGTATCGGTGAATCTGGAGGCCGGCGGTTGTTTCCAGCAGGTCGGCCAGGTCGTTCCCTGCGCTGACCTCCGGGCCCAGGGGTACGAAGGACCCGAAGCTCGTGCCTCGCTCGAGATCTTCGGCAACTCCGCGGCGTCCCGCGTCAACGTCGAGTGTGTCGACGACGTCGGGATAGAAAGGGACGGATTGTTCCGGCGTCGAAGCCTTGGTCGAAGCCGAAGCCGAAGCCGAAGCCGAAGCCGACGCCGATGCCGATGCCGACGCCGATGCCGACGCCGGGACGGGGGAGAAGAACTCCATAGCCACGCCTACGACGACTGCTGCCGCGAAGACGCGCTCGATTGCGGATTTCGAGCCCAATACAAAACCCTCCGGTCATTGCAGTACCGGAGGGCAAGTCGAAGAGCCAAGTCTGGAGAGGCCGCGTAGACGGATTCCGTCCCCAGGTTTGCTCCGTCGCACCTTGCCCTCGAAGGTCGACAGTGAACTCCCGGAGGTCGGTCTCCTGGCTTGCGGGTCGTCCTAGTCCACGACTCTTCCCGATCGGTTGTCCCGGTGAGGGCTCAAGGCGAATTGGCCTTGCTTGCCTCGTGGGGTCGATCAGTGACCACGTCGTGTTTCGTCACCGCTTACAGTGGCGGGGCCGCGTCGGATTTGCACCGACTTCCGGTGGACCGCCGGGAGTGGCCCGATGTCAGTCGGGCCCGCGAACGAAAGACTTGATAGAGACCATCGGTGTCTTGGAGTCTTTCCTTCACTCGTCAGTGGGAGAAGATGCATCCGGAGGGCGTTGGCGGTCAATGAGAATGTGACGGGGTCCTCGGACGAGTCGGAAACAGTTTTGGTCAGGAGGCTTTGCGATGATCGGTGGCGGACGGTGGTGGTTCGCATTCTGTTGCTTCGCTTGGTTGTCCCCGGGTGAGGTCATGGCCGCCGACTGGACGGTTGACCCGGGCATAGGAACCATATCGGCCCTGGTCGAAACCTTTGCGGCGCCGGGGGACACGCTGACCCTCCGTGATGGGGTCTTTCTTGACAATGTCGCCTTGCCGGATGGGGACTGGACAATTCGTGCGGCCAACCCTGGGGGCGCGATCATTGACGGCAGTGGAGCGGATAGTGCCGCGGTCGTGATGTCAGGGAATCTTTTTCTGCGAGGTCTCGAGGTGCGTGGGGGAAAGGGGCACGTGGTCCTGGAGATCTTGGGAACGAAAGGTGGGGGAGGGGTCTGTATCCTGGGCCAACACGTGCTCAGCTCCTTGGGGTGCAAAGGACTGTGTCTTCCGGGACAACGAGGTTCGGGGGGATCTGGACTGGCACGGTGGAGCGGTGTTGGCGGATGTCATCCAATCGCTTCGCCTTGAGAAGTGTGTCTTCGAAAACAACTACGCGTCCGGACTTGGCAGTGCCGTCAAAGTGAACGGGCCGACCGATGTCGAGATAACGGAGTGCGAGTTCCGTGACTCCGACTCGGCACCGGAGCAGTCGGTGTTTCATGGGGCGCCATCTGGTGTGCAACGGATTCGGGACTGCGAGTTCTTTGGGCCCGGGGCGTATGCATTTCCCGGTGGCGACACCGTCGTTCGGAACTGTGACTTCGTTGGTGCCGTGCTGTCTTTCTCGGACAACCTTTCGTCACCTGGCGGGCGAATCGAGTGCTCAGAGAACATGCTCTTGGGTGTGAATGGGGGCGCCGTCGCATCCTTGGTCAGCAACTCGGTGCTTCAGTTTCGTGGAAACACATTCGTGCGGCAGGATTTCAGTATCAGTACGAGAGCGGTCGGCGGGGTCACGTTCGACTCGAACATCGTCTTTGAGTCGGAAGGCTACGTAGCCTCAGCGTTGTCGGGAGTACTCAGTTGTTCCGTCTTCTGGCCGAAGCTGTTGGATGATCCTTTCGAAAACCTCATTGTTGACTCGACGGTCGCTGTTGCCGATCCCCTGTTCTGTGACGACGTAGCATGGAAGCTTTCCGACGAAAGCCCCTGCCTACCCGAGAACAGCCCGAGTGGCTGCGACGAGGTGATCGGCACGAACGGAGCTTGTTCGGAAGTGCCGACGCTTCGGCGATCTTGGGGGGACCTCAAGGAACTCTTTCGAACCGGTAGGTAAAAGGGTCACGCCACTCTTCCAACAGTGAATGCGCACCCCCAACCGCAGTGCGAAGCAACTGGCGGTCGTCCCATAGTTGACGAATTGGCGAATGGGTGAGTTGCCGAGTAGACGAGTAGACGAGTAGACGAACGGCCCCGCCCTTGCTGAGCAAGAGCGGGGCCGTTCAGGTCGGAACGATTTGGGCCCAGGAAACTACGCGATTACGCGCCCGCTACCGTCACCGCATCGAACACCAAAGTCGGGGTCCGCATCGAACTGTACGGATACGGATCGTTCCCCGTTCCGATGAGTTGGTGCCAGAACTCCAGATGGTTTCCGGCGATGTTCAGCTCATTGACCGGGCGCACGATCTCGCCGTTCTCGAAGAGGAAGCCGTAGACGCCGGTGGAGAAGTCGCCGGTGGAGCTGTTGGAGTTTCCACCGATGAAGCCGGTCACGAGTAGACCGCGGCCGAGTTCCTTCATCCACTGTTCCTGCGACTTGTCTCCGTAGTCGAAGACGACGTTGGACGGTCCGCCGGTGGTCGGCTCCATCCCGAGCTTTCGACCGTAGTAGGTGTCGATGTAGTAGTTCTTGAGCACGCCCTTTTCCAGGATCGGCAGCTTGCGGGCAGCGATGCCTTCGCCGTCGTAGTGACGGGAGCCTTGTCCGCGCGGGATGAGCGGATCGTCGTAGACCGACAGGAGCGGAGACGTGATCTGCTCACCGACCTTGCCCTCGAGATAAGACGTCTTCTGCTGTAGCGCACGTCCGTAGAGGCCGTTGCCCATGAAACGCAGCAGGCGCCCGCCGGTGCGGTTCTCGATGACCAGGGGGATCTTCTCCGTCGGGATCTTCTCGGCGCCGACACGGGCCAGAGCGCGTTCCACGGCTGAACGGCCGATGGCCTCGGGGTCCGCGATGCCGCCGCGATTGCAGTGGCCTTCCCACCACCAGTCGGAGGGACGCTTGTCGCCCTCGTCCTTGGCGGTGACCGAAGCGCCGGTCCAAAAGTCAGTGCGGGAGCTCTCACCCACGAAACCGTTCGATGCCACGAGCGTCGACTGCGTCGTGGAGTCGTAGTAGCCCGCCTCGACGGAGATGATCTTGTCTCCGCCCGCTTCCAATGCGGCGGCTTCCACCGTCCGCACCATGTGGTGACGGTCTTCGGGGGCAATCTTGTCGTAGTGGCCGTCGCTCAGTTCCAGGTCCCTGTCGCTGCGACCTTCGTAGTACTTGGGGTCGGGCAGAAGACGGTAGGGGTCCTGTTCCAGGTACTTGGTCATGGCGACGCCCTGCTCGATGAAGCGTCCGAGCGCGTCCTTGCGGAGGTCGCTCGTGCGGTGTCCGGAAAACTTGCCGTCGGCAAAAATGGAGATTCGGAGACCGTTCTCCACGGACTCTTCCAGCTTTTCGACGCGCTTCTCACGGTAGTCGATGGAGACGTAGCGGGTGCGTTCGACGGAGACCCGGGCGTCGGACGCTCCGGCCTCCGTGGCTTTCTTCACGGCCCACTGGGCGAGTTCGAGACGATCGTTGTTCATTGGCATTTCGTCGTCCCTCCCTTATCCGCGGTATCCGCCGCCGTCCGTACCACCGACCGTGACCGAGCCGTCGATCTTGACTGTGGGCAGGCCCTGGCTGACGGGGACGCTCTGGCCGTTCTTACCGCAGGTCCAACCACCGACCGAGATCTGGAGGTCGTTCCCGACGAGCGACACGTTCTCGAGGGCTTTGGGGCCGTTCCCGATGAGGTTGACGTCCTTGATCGGAGCGGTCAGCTTGCCGTTCTCGATGAGATAGCCGGCGCTGACATAGAAGGAGAAGTCTCCGGCGCCGATCTGGACCTGACCGTTGGTGAACTCCTGGCAGTAGATGCCTCTGTCGACGGTCTTGATGATCTCTTCGGGGTCGTGCGGGCCGTTCTCCATGAAGGTGTTGCGCATACGCGGCATGATCGTGTGGCGGAAGGACTGACGGCGGCCGCTGCCCGTGGGCTCGACGCCGTAGTGCTTGGCGCTGATCCGGTCGTGCATGTAGCTGCGGAGGATTCCGTTCTCGACCAGGATCGTTTTCTCGCTCGGGTTGCCTTCGTCGTCGACGTTGATCGTTCCGCGAAGGTGCGGGTTCGTTCCGTCGTCGACCACGGTGACGTTTTCATTGGCAACCTTGCGGCCGATCATGTCGGCGTAGATCGACACGCCCTTGCGGTTGAAGTCGGCTTCCATTCCGTGACCGATGGCCTCGTGCAGAAGGACTCCGGAACCGCCGGGGCCGAGGACGACCGGCATTTCACCGGCCGGAGGCGTGACGGCTTCGAAAAGCTTGACCGTCCGGCTGACGGCGAGGTCGGCGATCTCTTCGATTTCGCCTTCGGCGTAGCTGTGAATGTCGCGACGTCCGGCGAGGTTGTAGCCGTTGCGCTCTTTGCGACCTTCCTGCTCGGCTACGACGCTGGCGCCGATCGAGGAGGCGGGCTGATAGTCCTCGACGGCAAGTCCATCGGAGTTGATGACGAGAATGCGGCCGGTCGCGTCGGAGAAGTTGATCGTCGCCTTCTTTACGCGCTGGTCCTTGGCGAAAATCCGCTCGTTGATGTCGGTAAGGAACGGGATCTTGCGATCGATGCCGACTTCTTCCCAAGCCGTCTCGATGGGATAGAAGTTGTTTCGACCGGCAACCTTGTAGGCGTCCGGAGCCTTGCGGGCGTCACCCTGCGCGATGGAGGCGGCGGTCATGGCCGCATCGACGATCGAGCGCTCGCTGAGCTCTTCCGTGAATGCGAAGCCGGTCTGGTCACCGACGATAACGCGGACGCCGACGCCGAGGTCGACCGAGGAGTAGGCGCGGTTGACGGCGCCGTCTTCCAAACCGACGTAGTTGCTGACCTGGTGCTGGAAGAAGAGATCCGCGAATTCCCCGCCCTTGGAGAGCGCCGCGTTCATGGCCTTCCGGATGGTCGACTGGTCGACGCCGAAGTTTTGGGCGAAGTAGGTGGCGTTGAGATTGAGGGCCGGAGTGGCCACGCCGGGTTCAGGGGTGGCGAATACGTTCCCCGTGCGGGTGAGGAACGAAGGGATGACGACCATTCCGAGGCCGCCGGCCGCTCCCTTGAGAAAGTCTCTCCGGTTCCAGTTGGACATGACCGGTTCTCCTATCGGTTGCGTGAGTGAGTGAGCAGTCTCCTACCGACTTGTTAAGACGGGGACTTACGTCGATTTGTTCGAACAGTTTTCCTCAACCTCTCCCATGCTGGAGATTAGCACAGGTGAAGCTAGGCGGGCGATTCGCAGGAATGCCGGGTGTGGGGTGGTTGAGGAGGGGGCTGGCGGGGTGTTTTGAGCGGGTGGTTGGTCCCTACGAAACCGTTCGTATTTTGCGAGCGTACGACCTCCGCTGGGGCGGCCTGGAATCTTCAAGTTTCTGGCGGTCGCTGGGATTGGTCCCCGGCATCGGCCGCCGGCTCCGCTCCCTCCTCCCCTGGAGCGGCTTGAAATCTTCAAGTTTCTGCTCCTTTTCCTCATCCGCTTTTCCTTTGGCGACGTAGCCCCCATGAATCGCGATTCCCCGAAACGAATTGGACAGGTTACGGAAGCCGGCCCCTCGGTCGCTCCCGTACCTGCCTGATGCTGCCGCCTGCAACGCCCGGACCTGATCGGGGCGGGGGGCGGTAGTCCCGAAAACAAACGTCGAGGAGGACGAGATGAAACGCGCCTTGTGTCGTGTTTCCGTGTGGGCGGGAATGACGGCGATGCTAGCTGGTGGTACATGGGCTTCCAGCCACCGGGAGGCTCCGGGGATCATGGCCGATCCTGCTGCGGACAATACCGATACCTACGTCTTTGTCAGTCCGGACAATCCGGACAACCTGGTCTTCGTCGGTTGCTGGTGGCCGATCGAGGATCCTGCTGGTGGACCCAACTTCTTTCACTTTGATCCGGAAGCGGAGTACGTCTTTCACGTCGATAACGACGGAGACGCTCGCGAAGAGATCACTTTCATCTTTCGATTTGATACGGAGATCCAGGACGGGAACACGTTCCTTTACGCGAAGAACACTATCGACAGCCTGGACGATCCGGACTGGAACTTCCGCCAGTCCTACGACGTGCTGAGAGTCGAAGGTATTTTCGGAGAGACCACGGTTCTTGGAGAGGACCTCGTCGTGCCACCGGCCAACATCGGGCCGCGGACCACGCCGAACTATGAGTCGCTGGCTGCCGGCGCGTACTACGAGTTCGACAACGGAATCAAAGTGTTCGCCGGTCAGCGGGACGATCCCTTCTTCGTCGATTTGGGAGCTGTCTTCGATCTACTCGCCTTCCGGTCGGTGCCTGGAAACATGGGCGAAGGTCAGGATGATCTTTCGGGGATGAACGTGCAGGCGATCGCCCTGGAAGTTCCGATCTCCATGTTGACGAAGGACGGCAGTTCCCCGACCGATCCCGCAGATGCTGCGGCTGTCATCGGAACGTGGGCCACGACCCGACGGATGAAGGCTCCGGGAAGCCCGGTGGCCGGTGTCGAGCAGGTCTCGCGTTTGGGGATGCCGCTCGTCAACGAAGTGGTCATTCCGCTCGGTAAGAAGGACGCTTTCAACGCGTCGCGGCCGATCCACGATCCGCAGTTCCTCGACTTCGTCGTCGATCCGGAGCTGCCTCAGATCATCGAAGCGCTCTACGGCGTGACGGCGCCTCCGGCACCGCGTTGTGACCTGGTCAGTGTTTTCCTGACGGGAGTTCCCGGTCTCAACCAACCGCCGGATGTTGTCCCTGGCGAAATGCTGCGGGTCAACGTGGCGATCAAACCGGATGATTCGAACAGTCGCTTCGGTGTGTTGGCCGGAGATCTCGATGGCTTCCCCAACGGTCGGCGTCTCTATGACGACGTCGTCGATATCGCGGAGCGCGTGGTGGCGGGAGTGCTCTATCCGGCGTTTTGTGATGATGACTTCATGCCTCATCCGCTGGCGTCGCAGCTTGGGGACGGGGTCGACCGAAATGACCTCGAGTTCTCGGACAAGTTTCCCTATCTGGCTGTGCCTCATCAGGGCTTCATGCACGAACACCATCGCGTCGAAGACCCTCATCCGCCCGAGCTGCTTCGGGGCGTTCGCGGTCGCAAGCAGGTTGCGGCGCCGGCTGCTTCGAAGTCGGATGTCGGAGCTATGGGTGAGCTCGAACTTTCTCCGCCGGTTCCGATCACCGACGGAGTGCGTTTCTCGTTCGCGCTGCCTCAGGCGGGTCACGCTCGGCTGGATGTGTTCGACGTCTCCGGACGCCGTGTAAGCACGGTCCTGGACGACGGACTTTCTGCAGGGAGTCACACCGTCGACTGGGACGGCACGGATGCTTCGGGTCGTGCTCTCCAGACTGGAATCTACTTCTCTCGACTGGACGTTGACGGAGCCCGGGCCGAGAGCAAGGTGCTCGTCGTCCGTCCCTCCTGACGGCGTAGCGTAGGACCGACACCGGGCAACAGGCGGATGCACCAAGCGGCGGGCGTTCGCTTTCCGGCCGGTACCGGCCCCGGCTGGGCGGAGCTCGGTGTCGGTCCTCTTTTTTCGATGTGATGGAGTGGCGAAGGCGAAGAGCGGGAGATGGGAACGATGAGGAGGGGCGGGGACAATGATGAGGGGAGGGGACAATGATGAGGAGAGAGGGAAGGCTCATGAGGAAAGAGGGAACGATGAGGGATGAAGGCGTGGCGTCGAGTCCAGCGGGCAATGGCGCTGTCGGAGCAGAAGCTGTGAGTCCTGAATCGCACCGAACTGTCCGAGCTGCCCGAGCTGGCCAGAGTTGCCGGAGTGTCTGGAGCGGCCGGAGTCTCTGGAGTTGCCCGAGTGCCTGGAGCGGCCGGAGTGGCCCGAGCGGCTGGATTGCCGCGGGACTGGTCATGTTGTCCACCCTTGTAACTTCGGCGGATGCCCATGAGTTCTGGTTGCACGCGAGTCAAACAGAACCTGACTCGGACAGGCTTACCGTCTCGGCGTTTGTCGGCGAGGGCTTGAAAGGTGAACCGGTCCGGTATTCCGACTTCCTCGCGGACCGGCTGGCTATCGTAGGTACGGAAGCCGTGGACCTGAGGCCGCGGGCCGGTCACGGCAAGTGGCAGTTTGCGGAGCTCGGTCCGGCGGAGTCCGGGTGGGTTCTTTATGAGTCCCGATTCTCCGAGCATGAGATGCAGCGCGATGACTTTGTGGAGTATCTGCACACGGACGGGTTGGAAGCGATCCTGCCGGATGTTGACGATACGGGTAAGCGAGTGCGGGAGCGGTACCGTCGGTCGGCGAAACTTTGGACAGGTGGGCCCAGCGAGCGGACCACGGAACTTGGAGAACAGATCGTGACGGAGCCGGCGGGGCTGGCCATGGAGATCGTTCCGGCGAAAGATCCCGTCGAGACTACCGGTGAGGTCACGTTCCGCGTAGACTACCTCGGTCGGCCTCTGGCCGGATGTCTCGTCCGGGCCTGGAGTGCGGAGGATGCGTCGACGGTGAAGTCGCCATCCGATCGACCTCAACTTGCCGAGGTGCCGATTTGGCGAGGCCGGACCAACGAGCACGGAGAGATCGTCCTGCCCCTCGACCGACGTGGGGAATGGATGATTGCGGCCGTCCACATCGTTCCCAGCGAATCCTCGGATCACGATTGGGACAGTACCTGGAGTTCCTTGAGTTTCCTTCGCTAGAACATGCCCAACGAGATCGCACACATTGCCGAGCGTTTTCGGGCAGGCGAGGAGTCTGCCCTCTCGGAACTCTACGATCAGCACAGTGATCTCGTGTTCTCGCTTATCCTGAGAATCGTTCGTGACGAAGGCGAGGCCGAAGACGTCCTTCAGGAATGCTGGGTCGAGGCATGGCGCCGACGCACACAGTATGAACCGGCCCGCGGTTCGTTTGCCGCGTGGATCGTCGTCATGGCTCGAAGTCGAGCCCTCGACCGGGTTCGGCGGAGAGACTCGCGTGACCTGAAGCTCGAGCTGGCTCAGCTCGAGACCGCACCGGTGCCCTCGACGGATGAGTCTTTGGAGCGGGACGAAACCTCGCGACAGGTCCGGGAGGCGCTCGACACCCTGGAGCCGAAGCGGCGCGAGGCCATCGAGCTGGCGTTCTGGGACGGCCTGTCCCACTCCAAGATCTCGGATGCACTGGACCAGCCGCTCGGAACCGTGAAATCCTGGGTTCGATCCGGGCTTCACGAAATGAAAAAGACCCTGCCGAGGGAGGAGCAATCGTGATGCAACACCACGATCACTTCCTCGAACTCTGTACGGGTTATCTGCTCGACTCACTGGATCCTGCAGAGCGGAGAGAATTCGAGGCCCACTTGCGTGACGGTTGTTCCATCTGCGAGTCCGAACTTCGGACCTTGGGAGAGGCCTTTGCCGATCTCGCGGAGTTGGCGCCGCGAAAGGCAGCCCCGAGCGCGGTCAAGGCGAGGGTGCTGGGTGAGATTCGTGGCGCGAGTGCGGAGGCTCGGTCCGAGAGCCGCGGCCTTGAGTCCGAGACGAACATGCAGTCGACGTCGGACGACTCCGGCGCACCGGCCGACAGTGGGGCGGAGGATGCGGATCGCACGGACCGCATGACGCCGCCGTCGTCTTCTTCGTCGCCGTCCAAGGTCATTGAGTTCAAGGTGCCGGCGTGGGTGAAGGTTGCGATGCCGACCCTGGCTGCGGCGTGCCTACTCCTGTTGGTCGATGGAACCCGGATTCGTTCGGACCGGGATCAGCTCGAAGGCCGTCTGGAAATCGTTCGCGCTCGGATCACGGAACTCGAAGCGGAGCGCGACGAGCAGGCCAAGTGGGCCAGCCTCATCGAGTCTTCGGAGGTTCAGGTTGCCGAACTCGGAGCGACGGGTTCGGACACTCCGGACGGGCTTTCCGGTTGGGCTGTTTACGAACCGACGAGCCGCCAGGCGGCTGTGCTTCTGCGGAACGCGACGCCGCCGGCCGGATCGGACTTCCAGCTGTGGGCGATCGACGGAGACGGCCCGCGGAATTTGGGTGTCGTCCAGCTCGATGCAAACGGTCAGGGTACGGTCCGGGTTGATCGGGTAACCGGAGAGGCGGACATTGCGGCCATCGCGGTTTCCCTGGAGCCTGCGGGTGGGTCGCCCAATCCGAATGCGCCGTCAGGACCTGTTGTGCTGGTGGGTAGTCTCGGCGACTAGATCGGCGATCGGTTCTCCGGACCCCTTACTGTGGAGTCCACGTGGCGACGTGGGTCGCGACCTCTTCCACCGTCATACGGTCGCCCTCGTTGATGAGGACCAGATAGCGAGCCTCTCCCAGTACGTCCCGGAGCCTCTCTTGCGTCGCGGAGACTCCCTCCCGGTGGGCGTTGTCAAGTCGCACACCGAAAGACTCCATCAATCGGGGACCAGCCGATGTGATCGGTGTCACCCACTCTGCGTACGACTCGACTTGAGGAAGTTGGCTGATGATGAGCAGTGTGTTTCCGAAGAACGTGCGGGACTTTGCTTCGTGCAAAACCTCTGCGGCTTCGACCAGGAGCCGTAGAGCGCGCTCGAGATCATTCTCGCGTCCCGCCAAGTGTCCAAGGTTGGAAAGGGCGATCCCGATCGACGCCTCGTCACGCACTTCGCGAAACAGGGCCAGGCACTCTTCGTGATAGGCACGGGAGGCCTTGTAGTCCTTGAGCTGTTCGGAAACGTTTCCGAGTCCGCTGAGGGTGATGGCGAGACTTCGTTTCGTTCCGAACTCACGCATGAGTTCCAAGACTTCAACGAGATGGGCGCGAGCTCGCTCGGTGTCGCCGCGGGCGACGAAGACCGAACCCAAGTTTTGCATCATCTCGGTGGCGGTGCGCCGGTTACCGACCTTTTCGAAAAGCTCTTTGGCCGATCGGAAGTGCGCTTCCGCGTCCTCGAATCGTCTGCGGTTGATGGCGAAGATTCCCAGGCTGTTGAGGGTGCGGGCGAGATCCTCGTCGAATCCTCCTGCACGAAAGGTCTCGGCCGCGCGGCTCAACAGATCCTCGCACTCGTCGGAAAGTGACAGTTGTTCCGCGAACGATCCTGCTTGGAAAAGAGCTCTTCCCACCCAACGATCGTCGACTCCCCGAGTGTCTTCCAGCAGGTCGGCGAAGGCATCGAACCCTTCCTGTGGACGGCCCCTTGCCGCCCAGTAGCCGGCGACACGATCGGCCAGCTGAATCGCCTCGGTCAGAGCCTGGGTGCGTTCCTTGCGGCTCCGCGCTCGGTCGGCCGTGGATTGACGAAACTCGAGGGCCGCGCGAATGTTGGCTGCCTCCCGGTCCAGCGTTTCCACGGCGATCTCTTCGTCCCCGCTGGTCAGCTTGGGAACGTACTGGTTGGCGACAGCCGTGAAGTGTTCAGCGTGGCGCTCCGAGACTCGTCGGTGATGGGCCGCTGACATCTTTCCCTCTGCGAAGACGCGGACGGTTTCGAGAAGGCGAAATCTCGGCCTTTCGCCGAAGGCTGAAACGACGAGTGACGAATCGACGAGTTCGGCGAGAAGGTCGCCGGCCAGAGCCTCGTTTGAGGTCACCTCGGCGGCACCAAGATCGAATCCTCCACGGAAAACGGAAAGCGAGACGAAGAGCTGCTTCGTCCTCTTGTCGAGCATTCGGTAGCTCCAGTCGATGACACCGGACATGGTCCGGTGCCGCTCAGGGCGCTCGTCGGCCGCATCCGCAAGGTCAATTCGCCGTTGAAAGCGCCGAAGGATATCCGCCGGACTGAGAACCGACACTCGCGCTGCGGCCAACTCCAAGGCCAGGGGCAACCCTTCGAGATGGCGAACCAGATCGGCAATCGCGGAAGCGTTTCTGGGCGTCAATTGGAACTCGGGCTCATGCTCGCGGGCGCGGTCCAGGAACAGCTGGACGCTTGGACTCTCGGAGAGCTTCTTGCCAAAACCGTTCGTTTCGGGAACCGGAAGCGGGGCCAGCGGGAAACGTTGCTCGCCTTCGATACTGACCGGCCGTCGCGACGTGACCAGGGTGACCGTGCGTTCGAGACGTCGAGTCAGTTCACTGAGGACCGGGGCCGCGTCGGGGAGAATCTGTTCCAGATTATCCAGAATCAGAACTGACTTCTCTGCGCTGAGGTGTTGGGTGATGGCATCGATCCATTCTCCGGACCTGGGGACGCCGAGTTCATCGGCAATGCGCTGTAGGACGAGGGAGGGATCTCTCGTCGCTTCGAGTCCGACGAACCATGCGCCCCCTGGCGCGATGTCGTCGACCCGGCGGGCGAGTTCTCGGGCCAACCGGGTCTTGCCTGTGCCGCCGACGCCTTGGAGTGTGATCAGAGGCGCACCCGATGCGACGAGGGCACGGAGCTTTTCGAGTTCTGTTTCCCGTCCAAAGAACCGCGAGCGGTGGCGAGCAACGTTGGTGCGAACGGATCGCTCTGCTTTGGTGGAGTCATTGAACGCATTGCTGTCGCCGAGGTCAGACGGACTGGCGAGGTCGCGGTCCGGGAACCTTTCGTGCGGGGACGAGAGTGCGATGGCGGCAGGGGTGGCGACCGTTCTACCCGGGCGCGTGACATCGACGGTTCGGAGGAGAGCCGCGATCCGTTCGCCGTGGAACTGTCCATCTCTGAATGTGGCATCGACGATGTCGAGAGCAATGGTTGCCGGCTCGGACCGGCTCTTTCTGGCCGTGGCGGCGTCAAGTTTCCGAAACGTGGTGATGGCCGCGATGGCCTCCGGCACGCGAAAGAATCCGACGAGTTTGCGCGTGTCGGAAACGGAAGCCAGTAGTGCCCGCGGACCGCAGCCCTGCAAGGTACGCTGCAGCGCGGAGACTCCCCGTCCGTGGAGTTCGATCGCTGCCAGGCAGAACGTGGCGCCGTCCTCTACTCGGAAGGCCGGGTTGCGGGGTGCTGCCGGCCGGCGAGAACTCGGTCCGGGTCGTGACCGGATGGACGCTTCGGTGTCCGGTTCCGGGTCGACGTCGAGATCCACTCGCAATCGCTCCGCCAAGGCTTCGTAGAGGCGCCTGGCTTCGGGTTCGCGGCCGGCCTCCGAGAGCAGCCGAAACCAGGTGGCGTGGGCGGGTTCGTCATAGGGGTCGATGGCGGCGGCGCGGCGGGCCAGATCGAGGGCACGCTCGGGGTCACCCTCTTCGATGGCCGCGTCTCTGCGTTCTGTGAGGATGCCGGCGGCACACTTTTCGTACTCGTCCCGAAGCGGGAGGACCCAGTCCTCGTGACGGCCTTCGAGCAAAGGACCCTGGTAGAGCGAGATCGCTCGATCGAGATGTTGGTCCCGCTCCATTCGTGTTGTGGCCTCAGCGGCGGCGTCAATCGCGGTTCGGAAAGTGAGGAGGTCTGAATCCACGGCGGGTGCGAGGCCGATGGAGTCGCGATCGGCAAGGATGCGGGCGCCTCTGGATCTCTGGTCGGGCTCCATGACCTGGCGCAGCGAAGAGAGGGCCTGGCTGAGCCGGCCGCGAGTCCGGGAAGGGTCTCCTCCGGGCCAAAGGATTTCGAGCAATGTGTCGCGTGACGTCGGTCGATCCCGGTGGCAGACAAGGTAGGCCAGAAGACCTGCCACGTGTTGTGTCCGGAACTTCCGCGTTTGGCGAGTTCCCCGTCTGACGGAGAGTTCTCCCAGGGCGTCAATGCGTAGCTTCACTCGCTCGGATCCTTCGGGCTGGGCATTCCCACCTGGCACGTTCCACCTGGCACGTTCCGTCTGGCACGTTCCGTCGGGCACGTTCTGTCTGGATGGCTCTGGAAGCCAGGGTTCCATTGTGGACTGCGGGGCCTTCGTTACGCCAGCGCTTGGCCGCCGAGGCTGGATGCTCATGGGCGCGCATCGGATCTGTTACATTTCCGACGCCTCATGGAACGAATGAACCCAGGAGAGACGATGACCTTCGAAGAGACGCTGGAGAAGCACCTGACCGCTGTTCGGACCCGGGACCTGGAGTCCTTTCTCGAGACCGTTGCCAAGGATGGCACTCTGACGGTGATTCTTCCCAACGGTCGTCTGCTTGGCGAGTTCTCTGAAATCGAAGAGCTTCACCATGATTGGTTCGGCGACGGTGATTGGCGGATGCACTACGAGGTCGTGTCCACCCATGAGGCGGAAGGTTTCGGCACGGCGCTTCTAAAGGTGCGCTATCTCGACGTGGACGCGCACGGAGATCCGTACGAGATGCACTACTTCCTCTACCTGGTTTTCGAGCACCGGGGAGGGGAGTGGCTTCTCATCCACGATCAGAACACGACGTTCGAGCCGTCGTAGTCCTTCGTCGTAGTTCTTCACAGTTCCGCCGTGTGCAGCGCGTCCATCTTTTCCTCGACCGACTTCGGTCCGAGGCTTTCGATGAACGCGTCGAAGGCCAACTCCCCGAGCTCTCCGTCGTCGCGGGAGCGGACGTTGACCGTTCCGTTCTCCTTCTCGGAACCGCCGACGACCAGGACGTAGGGAAGCTTCTGCATCGTTGCCGCGCGGATCTTGTATCCGAGCCGGTCGTCCTGCAGGTCGCAGGTGGCACGAAGTCCCAGTGCGAAGAAGCGATTGCGCAACTCTTCTGCGTAGTCGAAGAAGGCGTCGGCGACCGGAATGATCCGGATCTGCTCCGGCGAGAGCCAAAGCGGGAACGCACCGGCGTAGTGCTCGAGGATGATTCCGAAGAACCGTTCGAGCGACCCGTAGGACGCACGGTGAATCATGACCGGAGTGTGCCGTGCGCCGTCCTTGCCCACGTACTCCAAGCCGAAGCGTTCCGGCATGGAGAAGTCGAGCTGGATCGTTCCGCACTGCCAGGTGCGGCCGATGGCGTCACGAATGTGGAAGTCGATCTTCGGTCCGTAGAACGCACCGTCGCCGGGATTCAGCTTGTAGCCGTGGCCGCAGTTGTCCATGACGCGCTTCAGCGCCGCCTCCGCGGTTTCCCAGACCTCGTCCGAACCGACCGATTTCGCTGGACGGGTCGAGAGTTCCAGGGCGATGTCCGAGAGGTCGAAGGCGTGGTAGATCTCGAAGAAGAAATCGATGAGAAGCTGGATCTCACCTTCGATCTGCTCGGGCGTGCAGAAGTGATGGGCGTCGTCCTGCGTGATGTGCTGCACGCGGAAGAGGCCGTGACGGACTCCGGAAAGCTCGCGTCGGTGAACCACTCCCATTTCCGCCATGCGGATGGGCAGCTCCTGATAACTGTGGAGACGGTGAGCGTAGATCTGCGTATGTCCCGGGCAGTTCATCGGCTTGACCGCCATCTGCCGGCCGGTCTCGATGTTGTCGACGACGTTGTCCGGGTCGTTCTCGTCCCGCTCTTTGAACTTGGTGAAGAACATGTTCTCCAGGTAGTTGTCGTAGTGGCCGGACTGGTGCCACATCTGATCGCTGTAGATGATGGGCGTCCGCACTTCCTGGTAGTTGCGCCGCGAGAGCTGCGCCTTCATGAACTCGACGAGCAGGTTGAAGATCTTGGCGCCCTTGTCATGGAAGAACGGCATGGCCGGGGCGTGGTCGTTGAAGTGGAAGAGGTCCAGTTGTTCGCCGAGGAGACGATGGTCCCTCTTCTTCGCTTCTTCCAGCCGCTTCAGGTACAGCTTGAGTTCGTCCTTGGAGAAGAAACAGGTGCCGTAGACGCGGGTCAGCGGCTCGCGTGAGGCATCGGCGCGCCAGTAGGCGCCGCTGGCCTTCATGAGCTTGAAGTTCTTGAGCCAGCCCGTCGAAGGGACGTGCGGTCCGCGGCAAAGGTCGATGAAGCGGCCGCTGCGGTAGAAACTGACTTCGGGCGCTTCGTCTTTGCCGGTGAAGGCGCCGTTGTCGATGAGCCCGTCCATGAGCTCTTTCTTGAACTTGTTGTCGCCGCCGTCGATGGCCCAGTACTGCTTGTAGATGTCGTCGCTCTCGGAAACGGCGACCAGGCGTTCGAAAGAGGCGTCCTGCTTGAGCAGCTCCTTCATTCGCTTCTCGATCTTGGGGAACGACTCTTCGGTGATGCGCTCTTCGCCTTCCGGCAGATAGATGTCGTAGTAGAAGCCGTCGTCGACGGCCGGGCCGATTGTGAGTTGCGCTTTCGGGAACTCGTCGAGAATGGCTTCGGCCATGAGATGGGCGCAGGAGTGACGGAGGGTGAAGAGACCTTCTTCATCCTTCTTCGTGATGATGCGCACTTCGTCGCCGTCGGAGAGGGTGTGGTAGAGGTCGACCTGCTTGCCGTTGACCTCTCCGATCACGGCAGCCTTGGCCAGCCCCGGGCCGATCTTCTCGGCGAGGTTCTTGACGGAGGCGCCCGCCTCGAGCTCGAACTGAGTTCCGTCTGGAACGCGAACCTGAATCGACATCGATGTCACCTTTTGTCTGTGGTAGCCGCCTGTAGGAGCCGTCTGTCGTTGCCGTCTGAGGTCGCCGGCACGACAGTTTCCGTCACAACTCGTCTCAAAAAGAAAACCCCCGGGCATGACGACCGGAGGCACGCAACATGACGTTGGCGTCCTCCGCGTATCACCCGGTGGTGGTCGTTCCCGTATGGGTTGCAAGCATCCGTGAATCTTAGTGGAGGGCGGGCGGGGATGGCAAGGGTGTGGGTGATTCGGGGTTCGGGGTTTCACGGACGGCTTCGTCCTTTTCGGCGGCCTTCGGCTTCTGGCATTCTTCCGCGACACTCTCGAAGAAGCGCTATACCCGCGAAGGAGGAGGACCCGATGACCGGCGAGCAAGGGCGCTACGGCGTGACCATGAAGACGAAGCTGAGCTATGAGAAAGCCCTGGAGCGGACGGTGGACGCGCTCAAGGACCAGGGTTTCGGCGTGATCACGGAGATCGACGTCAAGATCACGATGAAAGAGAAGCTCGATCTGGAGACCCGTCCCTACAAGATCCTGGGGGCCTGCAATCCGGCGCTGGCGCATCAGGCTTTGACGGCGGATCCCGACATCGGACTGCTGCTGCCGTGCAACGTCATCGTTCGGGATGAGGACGACGGCGCGACGGTCGGCTTCGTCGACCCGTCCATGATGGCCGAGCTGAGTCCTAGTCCGGAGTTGGGCCAGGTGGCTCGGGAAGCTCGGGAGCGCCTCGAGAAGACGTTGGAGGCCGTCGCGGCGGCAAAGGCCTAGCTGGGCGCTTCCAGCCAGAACGTCTAGCTGGAAGCGCCCAGCCGGAAACCGCTAGCTGGACTGGTATCGGTCCCGGATCCTTGGGACCAAGTACTCGCTGAAGGCTTTGTCCAGATCGTAGTCGGGAGCGAATCCCCACTCGGCTCGGGCTGCCGAATCGTCGACCGTGGCCGGCCAGCTGTCCACGATCCGCTGTCGATTTTGATCTGGGGCAAATGTGATGTCGGCATCGGGGAAGTGCTTCACGACCTGATCCCGGAACTCGGCCGCGGTCAGGCTGAAACTCGTGATGTTGTAGACCGTCCGCGTCAGTTGGGATGCGTCCGCTTTGGCCAGGCGAAGTAGGGCGTGGACGGCGTCGGGCATGGCCATGAACGGGATGGTGGTGTCCTCCCGGACGAAGCACGGATACGGCTCGCCTGAGGCGGCGGCGTGGAGCATCTCCGGTCCGTAGTCGCTGGTTCCGCCGCTGGGCACGGTGTCCGCGCTGATCAGTCCGGGGAACCGAATCGAGCGGAAGTCGATCGAGGGGCTGTCCTCGCTGGCGGCCAGCTGACGGTAGTACCGCGAGTAGTATCTTCCCAGGTTTTCACAGTAGAGCTTGTTGCAGCCGTACATGGTCGTGGGGGAAGTCCACTCGTGCTCTTTGATCGGTCCCCAGGTGGACTTGGTTTCCGCATCGGGCATCCCGTAGACGGCGATGGAACTCGGGAAGAGAAAGCGCACACGGTCCCCTCGCCAGCTCGAGCTGTCGATGGCGAGCTTGAGGAGACCGTAGGTCCCGTCGACGTTGACCTTGTGGGCCGTTTCGGGAGTGAATTCCGCACGTGTCGAGAGGAGCGCTGCGAGGTGATAGATCTCGCGGACGTCGAATCGGCTGGTGATGCGGGCGATGAGGGTCTGGTCGAGGATGTCGCCCTGGAAGGTTTCCAGGCAGCGCGAGGAGATGTCCTCGTCGATCGGATTGAGGTCGAGAGCCAGGATCCCGTCGTGGCCGTTCCTGCTCATCTCGCGGATGAGGCCCTGTCCCAGCTCACCGTTGGCGCCGGTGATGAGAGCGACTTCGTGCCGGGTGGTTGCTTTGATCGTCATATCGGGGTTCCTAGTTTCGCGATTGCCTAGCTGGAGGCCCCGGTTGAGGCCATCTCCTCGGTTTCAGGAAGGGCCCGGCGACCGGACCGGGTCAGTGTCCGGGCGGCCCATTCCCGCAGGGAATCTAGCAGGGAGTAGGTCACAGGGACCACGACGAGAGTGAGGAAGGTGGCGACGGCCAGCCCCCAGATCACGGCCACGCCCATGGGTCCCCACCACTGGCTCGACTCTCCTCCGATGATGAAGACCCGGCCCCAGTCACCGCTGAAGAGTCGTCCGAAGTCGACGGAGAGTCCCGTCGTGAGAGGGATCAGTCCCAGAATGGTCGTGATCGCCGTGAGGACGACCGGGCGGAAACGAGTTCGGCCCGCTTCGATGATGGCGTCGACCTTGCTGCTGCCGCGTTCGCGAAGTTGCAGGGTGTAGTCGAGGAGCACGATGGCGTTGTTGACGACGATCCCGGCGAGCGATATGACGCCGACTCCGGTCATGATGATTCCAAACGGTGTGCGCGTGACGAGCAGACCGACGAAGACGCCGATCAGGGAGAGAATGACGCTGGTCAGGATGACGAGCGGGACGAGGACGGAGCTGAACTGTGTGACCAGGATGATGAAGATGAGAAGAATGGCGATCTTGAAGGCGTTGGAAAGGAACGCCGACGCTTCCTGCTGTTCTTCCAGTTCACCGGTGAAGGCAAGATCGTACCCGGGCGGCATGGGGAAGCTTTCCAGATCCTTCATGACGACGCCGAGGACCGCGTTGGCGTTGGCGCCGGTCGTGACGTCTGCGGAAACCGTAACGACGCGTCGGGAATCGAGCCGGTTGATGGCGCCGATTCCGGATTCGAAGCTGATGTCGGCGAAGGCGCTGAGCGGGATGTCCTGTCCTTCATAGAACACGGTCAGGTTTTCCAGGTCTTCGACGTTCTTGCGGGCGTCAGCGGCGAGGCGAACGACGATGTCGTACTCGTCCTCTCCGACACGGTACTTGGAGACGTCCTGACCGCGAATGGCGGTACGGATGGTGCTGGCCACGTCCTGGCGGCGGAGGCCGTAGCGGGCGGCCTTTTCCAGGTCCGGCCGGATGCGGATTTCCGGGCGGCCGCGGTCATAGTTGTCGGTTAGGTCGACAAGGTCCGGGACTCCGCGGATTCGGTCTTTGACCTGGTCGGCGAGGTTGCCGAGGGTGGCGAAGTTTTTCCCCGAGATCTCGATGTTGATCGGCTTGGCCGACGACGGGCCTTCTTCCTGCTTGGCCACGATGATTTCCGCACCGGTGAAGCCGGAGAGGGCGGTTCGCAGATCATCGAGTTGCTTTCTCGATGACTTGGTTCGCTCTTCCAGCTTGAGGAACTCGAGACTGATGAGGCTGAGGTGCGGCGGCGCTTCCGTGGCGAAGCCCATGTCGTCCGATCCGGCGCCGACCTGGGTCACGTAGGCGGTGAGGTCGCTCATTCCCTCGATCGACTCTTCCACGGTGCGGGCGAAGCCGTCGCTGACCTCGATGCGGGTTCCGGAGGGGGCTTCGATCTTTACGGACGCGTAGGTCGGCTCGACATCCGGGAAGTACTCGACGCCGGCGTTGAACATTCCGAAGACGACGACGACGATGGCAAAGACGACGAAGGAGAAGGTCAGGGTTACGGCCCGGTGTCGCAACGCCCAGCGCAGGGTCGGCTCGTACGAGTCCAGTCCGAAGTTCATGAGCCGATCGCCGAATCGTGGCTTCTGGCCTTCCGGTTTCGGCTTCGGAACGCGCATGAACTTGCCGCACAAGGTCGGATTGAAGACCAGCGCAACGACGAGTGACGCCATCAGTGAGACGATGACCGTGATCGGCAAGTATTTCATGAACTCGCCCATGATTCCCGGCCAGAAGGCGAGCGGCAGGAAGGCGGAGACCGTCGTTAGGCACGACGCAATGACCGGCGCTGCGACCTCGTGGGTTCCGTAGCTGGCCGCTTCCATCCCTCCCATACCTTCGCTGCGGTGTCGGAAGATGTTCTCGACGATGACGACCGCGTTGTCGACCAGCATTCCCAGGGCGAGGATGAGCGAGAAAAGGACGACCATGTTCAGGGTCAGGCCCATCGCCTGAATGATGATGAACGAGATCAGCATCGAGAACGGAATGGCCGCGCCCACGAAGAGCGAGTTCGTAAACCCGAGGAAGAGGAAGAGCACGGCGACGACAAGGACGAGACCGGAGAGAATGTTGTTTTGCAGTTCGCCAACCATGTCGCGCACGGTCACGGACTGATCGCCGGTGATGACGTAGCGCGTTCCTTCGGGGAAGGTGGCTTCCATTTCCTTGAGCTTCTCGCGGACTTCGTCGGCGATGCGGATGATGTTTTCGCCACTTCGCTTCGAGACCGAGAGGGTCACGGCCTGAACGCCGTTCTTGCGTGAGATCGTTTCCCGGTCTTTGAGGCCCAGGCTGACCTCGGCGATGTCCCGCATGTAGACCGGTGACATCGACGCCGGGTTGACGAGTACGGATGAGATCTCGTCGACGGAGGTGAACTCGCCGGGAACGCGAACCTGGTACTCATAGGATCCGAGGGCGACCTCGCCTCCCGGGAACGTGACGTTTTCCAGAGCGATTGCGTCCATGACGTCCTGAAGAGAGAGCCCGTAGAACCGCATGGCCGCCGGGTCGACGTCGATACGAACTTCGCGCTCGATGCCGCCGGTGAGGTCGACGGAGAGCACTCCCGAGATTTGCTCGAGTTCTTCCTGGATGTCCTCGCCGACTTCTTTGAGAGCGATCTCGCCGTAGTCGCCGGAGAGGACGACCTGCATGATCGGCCACTCTTCGGAAGAGATCTCCTGGACGAGCATGTCCTCGCGCACGTCCTGCGGCAGTTCCGGCTTGGCCAGTTCCACGGCGTCACGGACCTTCTGGAGGGCGTCGCTCATTTCCGTATCGGCGTCGAACTCGAGAACCACGGAGGAGACGCCTTCGGACGAGCTGCTGGTCATCTCCTTCATATGGTTGAGACCCTTGAGCTGTTTTTCGAGCTTTCGGGTGACCAGGTTCTCCATGTCCTCGGGCGAGGTGCCGTAGTACGGCGCGTAGACCATGACGAAGGGGATCTTGATCTCGGGAGACGACTCGACCGGAAGGCCGCGATAGGCGGACACGCCCATCAAGGTCACCGCGATCATCATGACGAAGACCGTCATGGATTTTCTGAGGGACAGGTCGGTAAGTTGCATCTGACTAGAGGCCCTTTCCTGTCTCGGTCGTCGTGTCACTGTAGTCGCGGGCTCGTACTTCGTCCGGGTCGGACTTGAGGGAGCCGTCTCGGTTGGACGTGCGTTCCTTGATGTCGATTCGGCTGCCGTCGACCAGGTCGCGGTGGCCGCGCACGATCAGTTCGTCTCCGGCTTCGACGCCGCGGCGGACTTCGACGAGCAGGCCCTGGTCGAAGCCCAGTTCCACTTTGCGTTGTCGGGCGCGGCCCTTTTCGGCGACGAAGACGACCGGGCCGTCCGGTGTGGGAAGGACTGCGTCGCGGGGGATGGCCAGGACGTCGGCGTGGGCCTGTTTCTCCACGCGGGCCCGGCCGAGCAGTCCCGCGCGCAGGTTGAGGTCGCGATTCTCGACGGAGATCTCGAGTGGGATCTTGCCCGTCATTTCATCGGCTTCGAAGCCGACCCAGGTCACTTCGCCGTCGACGCGCTGACCCAGCCCTTCCAGGTGGACTTTGACGGAGGCGCCGGTGCTGATGAAGGACACTTCGCGCTCGGTCAGGGTTCCGTGGAGTTCGAGGCGATACGGATCGATGATGCGCATGACCGGTGTGCCGGGATTGACGTACTCGCCGACTTCGACGTAGCGGTCGGCGACGATGCCGGCGAATGGCGCCGGGAACGAGGCTTTCTCCAGTCGAACTTTGGCGATGGCTGCCTCCGCTTTGGCCTGCTCATGCTCCGTGTGGACGATGAGCATTTCCTGTCCGCTGACGGAGTTCTCATCGAAGAGCTTTTGGGTGCGTTCTTCGTTGAAGCGTCTGAGCGTTTCCGCCGCTTCTGCTGCCGTGGACTGCGCGGCGAGAATGCGAGAGTCCAGGGCGACGACCGGTTCGCCGCGTTTCACGTAGGCGCCCTTTTCGCGGAGGACGCGGGTGACGACTCCGGACTCTTCGGCGGCGACGTCGGCGGCACGAGCGGGTTGGAGGGCGCCGGAGACGACGAGATACTCGGTCAGGTCTCCTGTCTGCAGACCGAGAACGCGGACGTTCTTCGGCGGGGCTTCTGTGGCGTTCGCGCCGTTTGCGGAGCTCGCGCTGTTCGCGGAATTCGCGCTGTTCGCACTGTTCGCGCTGCTCGAACCGGCGCTCTGGGCTTCCGCCTCGTCACCTCGGGAACATCCTGTGCCGCTGAACAAGGCCAGCGAAGCTGCGAGAAGGAGACAGGAAAAGATCGACTTCGTCATGAAGGGCTCCCGTTTCGTGAGGTTCGGATAGGGTTCCGGTTTCGATACTAGTTCCGATTTCGATTTCAATTTCGACGCCGACACCGACGCCGACGCCGACGTCGAGGACATGTTCGAAGGCTTCATTGGACGTCTCCCGGGAAGGGGAGCGATGGGTCCAGTCCCAAGGCGCGCTTGAGTGCGACGGTCAGGGTGAATACGTCCGAACGCGCGCGGATGAGTTCTGAGCGTGCCTGAAATCGGTCGGATTGAGCGGTGAGGACTTCCAGGTATTCCGCCTTACCGAGTTCGTAACGTTGCGTCATCTGGGTAACGAGAAGCTCGGCGCGGTCCGCGTTGAGTCGACTCGCTTCCAGGCTTTGCCGGGCGGCGTCCAATTCTCCCTGGATGCGGCTTACTTCCTGGAAGGCCCGGCGGGAGGCTTCGTCGATTTCGTGATCGGTGCGGACGATGGACGCTTCCGTTTCCCAGACACGACCCTTGGTCAGAAATCCGTCGAAGACGGGGATGCTCAGGGCAACGCGGGTGGACCAGAAATCGTGGCCGTCGTCGGTCAGGGTTTCGAGGTCGCGGCCGACGAAGCCGTAGCTTCCTTCCAAAGTCAGGTAGGGGCGATGGGAGGACTTTCGAGCGCCGCGGGTCTTTTGCAGGACTCGCTTTGCCAGACGAAGTTCAGTCAGATCGGGCCGGTCCTCGAGCATCTGCTTGATCCCTACATCGTCGAGGGACACCGACGGTGGGGTCGGGGTGTCCTCGATGGTGAGCGCCTGATCCGGCTCCCGGCCGATGAGAATGTTGAGGTCGGCGCCCGCATCCCGAAGGTGCTGCGATGCGCGGCGCCTCTCCGGTTCCATGTTGGCCAGGGAGACGGCTGCCTGCAGCGTGTCCAGGGATGTCGCCAGGTCCAGCTGGAAGCGACGCCGGGAGACGGCGAGGGCTTCCGACCGCGTCATCATCTCGGACTCGACGGCGTTCAGGGCTTCGCCCGCAACCCAGACCGCGTCGTAGGCGACGAGAACGTCTTGAATGAGGTCGAGTTCGCGGGCGCGGACTTCCTCTTCCTGCCGGCGATAGGTCAGGCCGATTCCGGCGATGGCGTTGTAGATGCGGCCCGGGTTCAGCTCCCACCGGGCGTCGATGCTGGTGCGCCAGTAGGTTTGGGCCGGGATCTCGGTTGGGGACAGGAGGAAGCCGGACGACGTCGAGTCCGAGGACGCGTCATCGCTTCCTCCGCCGAAGGTCTCGTCGAGGGCGAAGCTCGGGTCGCGACTTCGGCTCCATGCGCCGGTGATATCGACGCTCGGGAGCGCTTCGGAGATCGTCTGGCGCCCCTGGCCTTTGACTTCTGCCAGTCGGGCGGACTCGCCGAGAAACCCGGAGTTTTCGGTTCGGGCGAGGCGGACGCATTCGTCCATGGAGACGATTTCCTGAGTCTGGGCTCCGTCATCCGGGATCGCCGTGATCGAATCGCCCACGGCCAAGGTCGGGGACCCCAGTGTGAGCAGGACGAGAGCGGAGAGAACGGGAATGGACAGAACGACGGCTCGGTTCACTGGGCAACGCCTCCTTGCCGGTCGGTTGGGAGAGGTTCTTTGATTCCGGCTGCTTCCGCGATCTTCGGAGCGGCCACGAGTAGAAGTTGGTCTGCCAGTTCTCGGGTGGGTGCGGGTTGCGATTTGTCGATGAGCCAACGGGCGCCGCAGAGTTCAATCCCCCCGCCGAGGAGGATGTGGACGTGCGCGACGATGTTCTGGGCGATCAGTCCGTGGTTTGCGCAGTCTTGCAGGGCGTCTTCCATCAAACACTCTGTGCTTCCGCTCGAGTCTTTGAACTCGGGCAGCTCTACGTCGGTGAGGAAGAGATTGTTGTAGAAGACTCGCAGGAGGTGGCCCTCTTCTTCGAACAGGACGACCTGGGCGTGGAGGAGACCACGGACCCGGGCCGCGGGGTCGGTTACGCCTTGTACGTGGGCCACCATTCTCGTTTCGAGGTAGTGTGCGGTGTCGGAGATGGCGGCGTGGAAGAGGCTGGCCTTGTCCTCGAAGTGGTAGTAGAGGCCGGCTTTGGTCAGTCCGGATTCTTCGGCAATGCGCCTCACGGAGGTGCCGGCGTAGCCGTACCTGGAGAAGAGGGTGAGGGCGGTGCGGAGGATGCGGCTGCGGATGTCTGGAGCTTCTTCGGGCGTCATGGGAGAGGCAGCTTACCGACCGGTCGGTCGGTCGCAAAGCAAAGAATTGTAAGTTTCCGGTTTTGCGGGGGACCTGGCGGCAGCACGAGCGGGCTGCACCTGGAGAAGCCGTTGCGGTAGGCTCGTTTGCACGATGGCTGGAATCCCTTCGAGAGTTCTGGACGAGCTGCGCGGCGATACGCCAGGCCTGTGGACCCTTCCACTGGTTCCGTTGGGGTGGTTGGCCGAGGCGGTGATTCGCCGGAGGAACGCGCGTTTCGACCGTGGTTTGGGAGTGCAGCCGGTTCCGATTCCCGTGGTCTCGGTCGGCAATCTGACGGTGGGCGGGACCACGAAGACGCCGACGGTCTCCTGGTTGGTGCGGCGGTTGGGCGAAGAGTTTGCCGTGGGGGTCGCCAGCCGGGGATATGGCGGGGGTGGGATCGAGGTATTTCGCGCAGGCGAGGCGAAGCGGGGGCGCGTCGGGGATGAGCCGCTGCTGCTCTCCCGTCGCCATCCCGAAGTGTGGGTCGCCGTCAATCCTGACCGCGCTGCGGCCGTGGCCGCCCTGGATGGGAAAGGGGTCGAGTGCGCGATTGCCGATGACGCGTTTCAGCATCGGCGCATGTCTCGCGTGTTCGATCTCGTGCTCGTGGACGTGACTTCGCCGTGGGGGAATGGGCGGGTCCTGCCCGCGGGGTCCTTGCGTGAGCCGTGGTCCGGGCTGTCCCGTGCGGACGCAGTGATTCTGACTCGATGCGACGAAGTCGACTCGGGAACGGTCGAGGAGATTCGGGGCCGCGTCGCGGGCGCGATGGGGGCGGCAGGGGCGACTGGCGCGACAGGGGCGGCAGGGGCGACAGGGGCGGCAGGGGCGACAGGGGCGACAGGGGCGACAGGCTCGGCCTCGATTTACACGTCTCGGCTTCGGCTGGCTCGCTGGTCGTGCCATCGATTCGACCAGCGGTTCGAGAGCGAACAGGGAGGTCGCTCCGAGGAGTCGCGTCCGGATCCGACCCGGCCGGTCTTTCTGATGACCGCAATCGGGCGCCCTTCCAGTGTGGAGAGAACCGTCCGCGAGTCTGGTTTGAAGGTGGTTGGTACCGATCACTATCCGGATCATCACCGTTGGACTGCGGCTGAGGTCGAGCGAGTCGTTGCCGCGGCAGTGGGCGCCGGTGCGGCGGGAATCGTCTGTACGGAGAAGGACATATACAACCTGCCCAGAGAGTTTCGGAGTGAGCTTCCGTTTTGGGTGCCGGTGGTCGAGGTGGAGATCGAGTCCGGTTCCCGGCTGCTGGATGCTGTAGCTGGTCGAATTCGTGCAGCGCGAAGCGCGGGCTAGCGGCCAGGCCCCGGATGAGCACGGGCGGGTGCCGAGACCGAGACCGAGACCGAGACCGAGCACTGACAACCCTCTCTGTTCCCCATTGCTAGGTCGCCGCACGGCCAAAGCTCCATTTGAGACTCCGGGGTGCGGTTCCCTTTACCCTGATGGACCCCACGGTGTGGACCCCTTGGAGGTGGCAGGCGGCGCAAAGCGTGATCTTGTTGTCGGTCTCATCCGATCCTCCGTGGGACCGGAAGACGATGTGGTGAACGGTGAGATTGCGCCGGGCCGTGCAGAGAGGGCTCTGGCATTGAAACCCGTCGCGGGCCAGGGTCGCGAATTCTGCCGTCCGGCGGCGAAAATCTGCGTCCTCTTGAGTCCAGCCTGCCTGAACGTGAAGGAAGAGAATCTCGAGGCACCACCAATCCGGCTTGTCGTCGCCATACTTGGCCCGAAGGATGGCAAAGATCCTGGAGAGTAAGTCGATCGTCTCGGGGGCGATCCGGAACCCGAGAGTTGTCTCCGATGGTGTCGAAGGATCGGGAACGGGAATCGGAACCGGCTTGGAGTCGAAGAGCGGCGGTGACGGGAGCGCGGTTCTGGAGTCAAGGCTCGTGTCGTCCTCCGACTTCGGGTCGATGCTCGCGCGCGCAGAGAATGTCCGGTTCGCGGAGATCGTTTCGTGCGCAGAGAATGTCCGGTTCGCGGAGAACGTTTCGTGCGCAGAGAATGTCCGGTTCGCAGAGAGCGTTTCGTGCGCAGAGAATGTCCGGTTCGCAGAGTACGTTTCGTGCGCAGAGAATGTCCGATCTGCCGATGGCCCTGACGCAGAACACGTCCGGGCGTTCTCCGATTCGGCGAGACAAGTCTGCGGGTTGCTCTTCATCTTCCGAGCCACGTCCCGAGCCACGTTCCGAACCTGTTCGTGGAACTCTATGGAGCCGATTGCGAGCGGGTCTGCCTGGATCTTCAACCAGATGTCGCGCCACAACGACTCTTCCGGAGGTAGCAGACTCGGCTCTTCACTTGGGGAAGCCTTCTTCGACTGCAGATTGTTGCTGGCCAGTGCCCAGTCGACCTGGTTTCTGAAGTCCTTGAGCGGCGACGACATTGCCCGAGCGATCCAAAGACGCAAGGCGGACTCGTTCGTCCCGTTACGCTCCAGCCGTTCCAGTTGCCTCAGCGCGGGCGTCCTCAACCGAGGATCGGATTCCGCGGCCCGCAGTGTCGGGGACGCGGAAGGTTGGCGGAGCCATCGGCGCACCGTGCGGGCCGTTCGGCCCACGCGAGTCTCCGCGTACTCATCAAAGTTGGAGAATCCCATCCCGATGAAGGAACGATCCTCGCAAACGTGACGGAGGCATTCCAGACGATGACGCTCGAGGACCCGGGTCTCGGCCTCCAGTTCGTGAAGTCGGCGTAGGGTGGCTTCGGAGTCTGATGCTGTCTGTTTTTGACTCGCTTCCGGTTTCCCCGCGTCCTCCGTGTTCCCGGTGTTCCCGGTGTTCCCGGTGTTCCCCGTGTTCCACGTGTTTGCCGCTTCCTCCGCGTCTCCCGCGACCTCTGCGCCCCTCATGCTTCCCGCGATGATCTCTTCGAGTTGATCGAGAACCTTCTGCGAGATTGACCGAGCCCGTTGGCCGGGGTTTTCAAACGTGGGTTCTGCGCCAGACTTGTCAGGTCGGGTCTCTGCATCCGGACTCGACGGACCCAGCGGCGTGGGCATGGGACGTGACATGACGAAACTCAGCCCGTCCGTTTGATTCTCCGGGATTCCATTGTAGAAGGCCCAACCTGGGTCGCCTGCATTGGGCTCAGGTACGTTCCGATCGGAAGCCTGCTTCCTCCAGAACGACAGCCACGATCCCGGCGATTCCACGTCCTGGCCGTCGGCGCGGTACACGTACGTGTCCAACTCGGTCCGCCGATCAGTAGACGGTGCGGAAGGCGCAGAGTTGTGAGACCGGGGGGCCGGAGCGGTCACAAAGGTTGGTGGCCAGTGGACGCGGCGCTGCAGTCGACCGGAGACTCCTGGGCCGACCTCGGCTAGGAACGAGGCTGCCGCCACATCGAGATAGTCCTGAGCGCGTGCGCGATAACCGATCCGGCGGCTCACCGTCTCCGCAAAGGAGTGGCAACTCCAAATGGATTGGTAGGGGCAGCGGATGCGGAGGGTGATGGGAGTGCCACCGGAAGAATCGTGGGCATACTCCTTAGGAACGATGCTCGACGAGGTGACTAAAGAGGCGTCCGAAGAAACGCCGGAAGAACCGCCCGAAGGACCGTCCGAAGAACCGTCCGAAGAAACGTCTGCAGACGCAATCGTGGTGGCGGAATCATCGGGCTGCCTGCTGTGCTGTTTAACGGGGCGTCCGCTGACCTGCGGGCCGGTCGTAGCGTCGGCCGGTGGTGTCGCTTGCACGATTGCTGTCCGAAGCTTGCCGGGTCCGAGGCGAACGGCTCGGCGGAGCCAGGTCGCTTCGTTCTCCAGCGTCAAGTGCGCGAGAATGGTTGTCAGTTTCGCTGCCGAGACCACCCCTTTCGAAAGAGCCGATCTGGCCGTCGGGAGCGACTGCAGACGCTTCCAGACCCGCACGTGTTCCTGCCAGGCGCGATTCGAGATTCCGAGACACTGCTGAGCAAAGTCCTCTCGATGGGAGTAGCCGAGTTCAATGGGATCGACCGTGGTGTGAACGAACGAGAGGAGCTCGAGACGCTCGGCACGAACGGCAGCTAGTCGCTGTTGAGCCTCCGTCAATGTCTCATCGTTCCAAATCGGGTGTGGTTGGAACCGACGAAGCGGGGCGTTTCGTGGGACCGGACCACGATCCAATTGTTTGCCGCCGGAGTCCAGCGGAGGTGTGCAAGTTGTCTTCATCATGTCAGTGTTCTGTGGACTGAAAAGTCTTGGTGCTCGCTCTAACTGGCTACTCGTCACTCCGTGCAATGAGGGCGGCGGAGTCGGTCTCTTCGAAGAAGTAGGACGTAAAAGTAGCACAGAAGTTTCGTCAAACACGAACAAATGTTTGTTTATTTTCTTGAGGAGTCCAATTGCGGCTGGTCTGGATTTTGCAGGCTGGGCCGTTGGCGTGAGGCCGTAGAGGTCGCTGCACGAGTGCCGTCGCAGGGCGGCGGGCGCAGATCCCAGTCAGGACGCGCTGTCTGTAGTGGATGTAGGTCGGACGCGCAGATGCTGGTCAGTGGCCTTGCCGTCGGCTGGCATGCATCTCGATCAGGTGGGTTGAGATCGCTTCTCGCCGATCCCGTTCTGGCGGGTGGCGATCGCTCCTCGTCCATCCCGCTCAGGCGGGCGGCGATCTCTTGTCGTCCATCCCGCTCAGGCGGGTGGTGATCTTTTGTCGTCCATCCCGCTCAGGCGGGTGGCGATCTTTTTCTCATCCATCCCGTTCAGTCAGGTCGCGATCTCTTGTCGTCCATCTCGTTTGGACGTGATGTTCCGACCGTGGCGTCCATCACGAATACAGGTGGGGATTCGGGCTCACCTTCAACGGCGGCCGCTGCCGCCCGGGCACGGAGCCCAGGGTCGGGGGGATCCGTCGCCTCGTCTTATGATCGACCTGCGCCTCTCGGTCAGGTCCCATCAACAGTCGCGTTGTAGATCGACCTGGTCCACGGACTGGATAGCAGCGTCGACGCCCGTCGAGAGCCGGGTCGATCAGCCTTCCTAGCGGAAGGTGCTTTTCACCGATCCCCAGCTCTCGGACTGGGTCGGAGTTGGGTCCTGCGGACAGGGGAGCCGTCCCGCCATGTTGAAGCCGATGGCTCCGTAGTCGACGATCTCGTCTTCGGCTGGGGGGACGGCGTCATCGAGGAACACACCGCCGAGGGAGGGGTGAGGAGTCACTTCGAAGAGGCGCGACTCTCCGTAGTATTCGTACCCGACGAAGAAGTAGGCGAGTTCAAGGGTGCCTTCGCGAGGTTGGTCGAAGGCGAGGACGGTTCCGGTTCCGGGAGCGGGCCAGCTTCCGTCCGGGGTCTCTACGTCTGCACAGCCTCCGAAGTCTGAGAGGAAGATCGAGGTGTTGTCGTAGTCGACCCCGAATCGGACTTCTTTGACGCGTGGCGTCGAGGCCTGCGGGAACGCCATGTAGGTCCACATGGCATAGAGGTCCGACGAGTCGGCTTCGGTGTCCGCATCATCGCAGGACTCCAGGTCCGAGCACTCGCAGAGATCGGCTCCACCGAACGAACACTCACCGGGGAGGTTGAGGTAGAACTCGCGATGGAGAATGAGGACGCCGTTCTCGTTGGGGCCGGCGAAGGAAACGTTGCTCTCGGCCAAAATCAGTACGGCAAGAAAGAAGGCGGAAATCAGAGTTGCTCGTTGCATGAGTTGCTCCCAGTTCGGAGAAGGGATCAGGCGTCATTCCTCCCCGCTATCATACCCTAAGGCAAGGCGCCCACACCTCAGTGGAATACTTCCCCTGTGGTGGCGATTCCGCCCGCCCGCAGCTACAGCGGTGTGCTTGGCCTGTCGACCGGGCGTAGCGCGCCGTCTACGCCTACGCCTACGCCTACGCCTACGCCTACGCCTACGCCTACGCCTACGCCTACGCCTGCGCCTGCGCCTGCGCCTGCGCCTACGCCTACGCCTACGCCTACGCCTACGCCTACGCCTGCGCCTGCGCCTGCGCCTACGCCTATGCCTATGCCTATGCCTATGCCTATGCCTATGCCGGCAAGGCTGTGCGCATCATGTATCTACGCTCGGACGCGTTTCGGTCCGAGAAAGATTGACGAATCGAGGCTAACCACGACCTCCACAACAACAGATCGGGTTAGCTCTTCACCGACTTCCTCCACGTCTGGATCCGATCGAAGAAGATCTCGGTGAACTCCTCATGCTCGTGCGCCGGGAACAGCGCTTCGACCTTTGCCCGCACTGCGGCCTTGGCCTCATCGGTACCGAAGAACTCCCAGAGCTCTTCTCCGAGGTGCCCGAGATGATTCCAGCAGAACTCCTCGAACTGCGCCTTCTCCAACCTCTCGTCGGCCAGCTCCGCATAGGCGTCGAGCTTCTCTTCGAAGCTGCGATCGCTGCGGCCGATCTCGAAGAAGGGACCCCAGTCGAGGTTCTGGCGCATCTTCCGCCTCGTCACCGCGCAGTAGATGGCCCAACTGAGTTTGGCGCCGATGAGCCAGGGGAAGTGGAAGTGAAGTGATGTGACCTGCGAGTCGGGGCAGGGGTTGGCGAAGTCGATGGGGTGCCAGACGCCGCCGCTGTGCAGGCATTCGCACGAGTTGAAGTCCCACCCGAAAAAGGCGTTGATGACGTGGGTGATCTTTCGGAGGTGCTCGGACTCGGCGTCATTCACGAAACCGGTGTCCATGGTGTAGCGATCGTGAAGTGCGGCGGACGGATCGTAGCGGACGATTCTCAGCTGGGGGCCGACGCCGACGCAGCGGACGAATCGGTCCCAGTTTTCGACGGCACGTTGCAGGTGCATGACGTGCTTGCCGCTCTGCTCGTACGCGGCTCGTAATGCGGACTCGTTTTCGATCATGCTGACGCCGACCCAGCCGCCTCCGTCATACGGCTTCATGAACATTGGATAGCCGAGCTTCTCTCCAACCTGTCCGAGATCGAAAAGGCGCGCGTACCGCTCGAGCGTGGGCTGCAAGTCGTCCTTGGGGTCGTACTCCTTCGGCGGAACGAGCCATGTTTCGGGAATCGGCAGGCCGAGCTTCATCATCGCGGAGTAGCTGGTGTGTTTCTCCATCGACTGGACGGACCACGGATTGTTGAAGACGTAGAGGTCGTCCATCAGGACGGACTTCTTGATCCACTCGCGGCTGTGGTGATACCAGTGCGTCAGCCGGTCGACGACCAGGTCGTAGCGACAGTCCTGCTTGAGATCGAAGGGCTCGATGGAGAGGCGTTCGACCTCCACGCCGACCGAAGCTCCGTCCCACGGGATGTCGAGTTGAAGCCGTTTGATCATGGCTTCGAAGCAAAGCGGCCAACAAATGTCGGCTCCGAGGGAAAGTCCGATCCTACGGGTTTCGGTGGGCAAGGGAACCTCCTCGTCAATGGTCGAAGACTTCACGCGTCCACGTTGCGAAGTCGTCCGGGAACGTAGTTGCGAAGTCGTTCAGGATCTTACTCGTAAACCATCCAAAGCGGGCCGGGGTAGAGCCAGGAAAGTCCACCGCGGAACGTGTCTCGCCAGTTCTCCCAGTTGTGTCCGTCCCGGGACTCGACGAACCTCACGTCCATTCCTGTCGATTGCAGGATGGGAAGGAGCGAGCGGTTCTCATAAATCAGGGACTCGTAGACACCGCAAGTCAGATAGACCTTCTCGGCGAGCGGGAAGGGTCGCTTGCGGTAGCTGTTGACGAACTCGACGACGGGATCGAAGGCGGGACCGCGTTGATGCGGTCCGATGTCGGTGAAAGCAAAAGATCCCGACTGCAGGAAGAGTCTTCCAAAAGCATCCGGGTAGCGCGCGGCCGTCGAGAGTGACGCGACGCCGCCGAAACTTGCGCCGAGCAGTCCCCGGGTCGACGGATCATCCAACAGTGGATAGGTCTTCTCGAGATGTGGAATGAGTTCTTCGACGACGAACTTCGCATGGTTTTCGTCGTTGGCGTACTCGCGCAGGCGTGCGCGCGGGTGCGTCAGGGCGACGATCATCGACGGAATCTCGAGACGATGAATCAGATTGTCGAGAACCGTTTTGAATCCCGAGTACTTCACATAGTCACCGCCGTCGTGGGCGATGAGAAGCGCGTACCGACGGTCCGGACGGTAACGGGCCGGCAGGTAGACGCTGACCCCTCGAGGCTCACCGAATGCCTTGCTGTCGATCGTGATCTCTTCGACCTTGCCCGTGCGAGCCTCCGGATCCGGCTCTGTCCAATCCGGAACTTCATAGCCGGCGCCGTGACAAACCGAGTTGGCGCCGAACGGATCGCGAGCCAATGCCGTATTCAAAGGATCCTGAATGAGGCGGTGCGTCCGGCCTTCGACGACTTCGAGTTTGTACTCGATGCGGGACTTTTCCGGAATCTCCTGCGCGAGGTACCAGAGATCGGTCTCCTTGAGCCGCGCGAAGGGTTGAGCCGAAGGCATTCCGTAGATCCACTGGTGCAGATAGACCGCGTCGGCCGGACCCCGAAAGACGAAGGTCACGAGGTTCCCCTCCACGAGAGGGAACGACCGCGAAGCCAGAAACTCATCGATGACCTTCGGCGTGAGGTCGGTGCGATCGGAAAGCTCCTGCAGAGCGAGAGGATGGTCGGTGCTGTCGACTCGGGTGATCATGGGCGCATCTCCTCCAACTCTCCCGTCGCAAGTAGCCGCCGGGCTCGTTCGACATCGCGCTTTCCCTTCCGGTCGAAGCGAAGGTGCGAACCCTCATCGAAGGCGATGCACTGCGAGTCCTGAAAGCGGCGTGCAAACAAGGACACGCGCGTGCGGTCATAGAGCCGAAGTCGACGCCTTGCGTGAGGCAGGGGGATCAATCCCTTCACGCAGCCCAACCCCACCTCGAGTACTTCCGGATTGCCCTGTCCCTGCGGCGGCGAGTCGTGAAAGAGGACGACCCGCTCCGAAAACGCCATCGCCCCCGCGGACCAGAGGAAGAGTGGCATCTCTTTCGAAGCCTTGGCGACGTCGAGCAGTCGAAGGCGGTTGAGAAGAATCGCGACATGTCCACCCGCTACGGCCAACGCCGCGCACTCGGAAAGCGTCTTCTGAACTTCTGCCCGATGCTTCGCCACTTCCTCGTGGGTGTCGAGAGAGTGTTCATGTTCGAAGTCATCATGGATGCGGCGAACGCGGTGAAGGTGGCTTTGATCGAGCCGGCGAAGGTCCTCGAGAGCTGCCTCCTGCTGGTCGAGCAGAATGTCGCCGTCACCTTCGACCGCCAGAAGGTCGCGGGCCGCCTGCAGCTCGTGACCGAGGCGAAGGCGATAGAGCTTCTGCAGCTCTTTGAGGCGGTTCTGGCGATCCCGAAGCGCATCATGGAGCTTCGGGTCGGCTTTCATAATGGCCGCGGTGCGGTGGTAGAGCCGTAGGTTGACGGTCTTCCCGCCGAGGTGCTCATCAAGCTCCTCGTCCTCGTCTTCCCGCTCCTGCCAACCCGCGGTGACCGTTGCGATCGAGCCTTTGATTTTCAGCGCCTTCACCGATTCGATGATGGTCGGTTTCAGTCGCTGCGGGCCCAATAGAGTGATGGGGCGCAATGTGGTCTGTCCTCCTCCTACAGAAGTGGATGAGGATACGATTTGCCGGGCCGAGAAGCCAGCGATGTCGCGTGGAGGAAGGGCCGGGCTTTCTGACCCGAGGGGAACCGAAGCGGCTGGCCCGCGAGCCCGAGACCTGGTCTCCTTCGTCTCGCGGGCCCGGGACGTGCGGCTCGAAGCGTCTTCCAAAGGAGGAATCAGCCCGGAGCTTCTGCGCCCCGGTGTGCTAGAGTCAAGTTACCCCCTCTTTACGCCCGCTGTTGTCGCGGAAACGTTCGACAGCAGCGTACCGGTGATACGCGGTCACGGATACGCGGTCACGGATACGCGGTCACGGACCTGCGGCTACGAAACGCGGTTACGGATACGCCGCTGAAGTAGGGAGGGAACATGTTCGCAAACCTGTCCTCAATGATTCGACGATCTTCCACGGCCGAGATTTCTTTCGGCTCGCGTCCGAAAGCGACCTTCGCATTCCCCCTCGTCTTCGGATGCCTACTTGTTTTCACGTTCGCTCCCGGGGCCTCTATCGCGGAAGCCGCGAAGAAGCTAAGCCCGCTACCCCTGGATCTCGCGCGACCTGCCGGCGAGGACTCGTTCGACCGGCCTCCCGCGGTCAAAGCCGCCCAGAGCCGGTTCGCCCCGGGTGACACCGTCACGTTCGGTTACGTCGATGCGAACGGGTTTGCTGTCGAAGGGGAAGTGTGGACGTTCGACCACGGCCACTCGGATCCGTTCGAGGGTTGGTACGCGACCGACCTCACTCTCAACACCGAGACCTACTTCCGGCGGATCACCGCGGCGGAGTGGATTGCGGATCCGAACAACATGGTTGCGCCTCCCGTCTTGTCTGGGACCGGCTCCGCCTGGTGCGGCGCTTTCGGAACGGAGGCGAACGACCTGTGCTGGGAGTCCGGGCTCGGCTACGGAAACTCCTGGTGCCAGCGTCTGGTCAGTCCGACTTTCGTTCACGACGGTTCCAGTTCCGTGTCCGCGAGCTGGCTCCATTTCAACGACACGGAGGCTATGTACGATTTTACGACGGTCTACCTGAAGACGCTTCCAAGTGGGGACCGACTGGAGCTTGCCCGCTACGACGGCATGATCGGTGTGGCTCCGGATCACCCGGACTCCCCGCCCGTTGGAGCCGGCGACAACGTAACTCTCGATCCCGCGGACTTCGGAGGGGAAACCAGCTATCAGATCGTCTTCGAGATGACCTCGGACCATGGCTGGTCGGACTCCGATGGCTTCGCAACGACCGAGTATGGACCCTGTGCGTTCGACAACGTGGACATCGACGGGACAGTATTCGACTTCGAAGCGGACCTGCAGGGTTGGGTTCCCGAGGTTTGTCCCGGGTTTGGAAGCCAGTTCGGTGTCGCCAACGTTGGCGATTACCTGATCGAGGATGCGTGCGGGTGCAAACTGTCCGGAAACGTCCTCGAATTCCACGACGAGAGCCGGGAGCATCCCTACGGGCAGCGAGTCGAGGCGCGCTCCGCTCCGGTCGACCTTCTGAACGCAACGGAACCCGCAGGCGATGGCAACCTTTCGATTCTCTCGAGGTGGGCTCAGTACTCCGAGCTGCCACAGGCGAACGGCGTGTTCTACCGGCCGGGTTGGGATTTCTACCCGTTTGAATGTGTGCTGACCGGGGCGGAAGGATGGTCCGGGCGCGTCGGCCAGAACTCCTTCTTCTTTGTTGGGGAAGATCCTGCCTGTACCCAGAACGTCACCGTCGCGACTGAGGTCGATCGACCGGTTCCAGTGACTGCCGAACAGGTGCGCTTCATCTTCGAGATCTTCGCTTCGTGTGATGCCTTCACCATCCCCGGCGATGTCTGCACAAACCAGACCAACTTCACACCTCTTATCGACAACATCGTCATCGAAACGACCAAGGTTCCCGACGCGCCGGCAATCTCCTTCGACAACGGTTTGCGTTACCAGGATGGCTACTCGCAGGACCCTGTGAACTACTGGTTCGGTCCGGGGAATGCGGACGTGACGCGAAATCGAAACTTCGGGAATACAACGCCGGTCGTGCTTGGAGACTCGCTCTACGTTTCCGGGCCTTTGGCGGGGCCGGACCCGGAGTCCCAGTGGGAGGCCAAACTCTGGTTCCAGATTCCCAGAGTCGGGCCGCTCCTGAACGATCCGTACATGGAGTGGAGGGACCGGGTTCGCGATGGTAAGAACATCGATCCGGACCTCGGTGGAGACGACATCGAGTGGACGTTCGCCTTCATGGACTCCTATCAGGTCGGCACGAACGTCGCCAACAACAAGTACGTGTCCTATTTCCGGGAGGACGACGACGATTTCGTGCCGGGAGAAGAACTGAAGGATGCCAACGAGATCATCGCCGACGGCGTGCTCTCGCCCGGAACCCAGGTCAACTACTTCGTCAGCTCGAACTTCATCGGCAACAGTCAGCAGTTCTTGTTGCCGGATACGACCGGCGGATTTTCATTGGAATTCGAGATCCTGCCTCGATGGCGGGAGACCGAGAACGGTTTGAAGTTCCCCGCGACCCTCTATATCGATGCGGCCAATGACGGCGCCCAGTTCTTCGTCGAAAGTGCGCTCGACAAACTCGGGATCGAAGTGGACCGCTACGACTATCTCGATGCTACGTCCAACTGGAAGGCTCCGTTCCGGAGAGGTTTGGAAGCCGTTTCCAACAACGGGTGCACGATTCTTCAGCTTCGAGACTACCGGACGATCATCGTCAATTCCGGCGAGGCGAGAACGACCTCGATCATGTGGCCGGATGACTATCTGCATTTCGCGGACTGGATGGAGGCCATCTGTTCGTTCAGCAATCGTGGATTCATCGCGAACGGTAGCGGACTCGCTTCGTCGATGAAGACCCAAGCCCCGGCCTTCCTCTGGCAACTGGGAGGAGATCTCGTCAGCGACTCCTACTCCGAATATTCGGGAGACCAGAGTGACTGCGTCCGGCTGGAAACCGAGGCTGGGTCGACCCCGGCGTACGGCACCAGCAACAGCCTGGGCGACTATGAATACGACGCCTACGGAAACTGGTGTCCGACGAACCACCGGTTCGACGTTCTCGGCCTGGCGCCCGGTCAGGGAGGCGTGGGCAACCGTGTCTATCTGGACGTCGACGACCTTGAGACAGAGGTTCCGTATGCGCAGGTTGCGAACGAGTACGAGTACCTCGACGGCTTTGTGACCCGAACGGTTCTGGACGGTACCTCCTACCATCTGCTATCTGACGTCGATCCGCTCCTGGAGTGCGTTTCGGACTCGGCCCACATCGTCACTGCGGCAGCCAACGAGCTACTTGCGGCCATGGAATGGATCTGGGGAGTTGGTCAGATCCCAATCCTGACGGATGACTCCCCCTGTCGTGTCTCCGATGCTCCCAATCCCCATGGACATCTGGCGTCGGATGTAACTGCAATGTATTCCAGTTTTCCCAACCCCTACAACCGCCGGACGACCTTGCGTTTCGCCCTCGCGCAATCCGGCGAGGCGAAGGTCGCGATCTATGACGCCGCCGGACGTCTCGTTCGCACGGTGGTCGACGGTCTGCATGATGCCGGGCTCCATCAAGTGATTTGGGACGGAACCGATGACGGAGGACGCGAGCTTCCGTCAGGGGTTTACTGGGCACGAGTCTGGGATGGCATTCAGGAGTCGAGTGCGAAGCTCGTCAGTCTAAGGTAGCCGAAGGTCGTTCGAGACGCGCTTCTGGGGAGCACGTCTCGAACTCTCAGTGTTCATGCATGAAGCCCGAGTCCAATGGGATCCGGGCTTCATGCTTTTCCACCTTTTTCGCTCCGCTACCGAGTTTGAACGACCTTGACCGTTCGCTCGTCGGTCCCGGCTCGGAGCTTCGCAAAGAACACTCCCGAACCTGCGTTCGACCCGTTCTCATCCCGTCCGTCCCACGAGATGGAATGGATGCCGGCGTCCAGCGACCCGTCGTTCAAGGTGCGAACGTGACGGCCCGCGACGTCGAAGACCTCGAGCTTCACGGCTGCCGCGCCCGGAAGTGACAACTCGAATTCCCGATGATCCGAAACCCCACCCGTGACCCGCAGATCGAGAGCGGTCGGCGTATCCAGAACCGGGCCGTCCGGCGCATCCGCAGCCGAACTCTCTGAGATGATGACTTCGTACAGTCCCGGTGTCGCCGAGGCGTTCGAGACGGTCAGGCCATAGACGTCCGGATGGACCGAAACGAAGACCGCACTCTCGGCTTCTCCCTCACCGAACGACTGCGAGGCGGCGACGTAGTCGCCGGAGGCCTGGTAGTAGTCACCTTCACGGGAGCTGTGAATGCGGACATCGACGTCGAGATTCGGGGAGAGCGGACGAACCGTGACTCGGACCGGCGTCGCAGCGAGGCCGACGTTCAGGTCCCAGATCTGGACCGCTTCGTTCCCAGCGAACTCGCGTTGATGGACGACGACGTCACCCAGGTCGTTGAACTCGATGTCCTCCGACGCGATATCAAAGGTCAAAGCCCGACTGACCGTCCCCGAGGTGCGGTCCGTGCGGCTGTAGTAGCTCTGCGCAGGCGCGTGATTCCCGTCGATGACCATGTAGGGCATCTCCGAAGCGCCGTCGAGCCCGAGGAAACACGAGATGTCTTCATTCTCGCAGCTCCACAGTCCGAATGCAGACTCGGCATCGCCCTTGGGGAGTATGCCGACGACCGCCCAGGAGTCTTCCTCGGTCAAGAGCTCCGAGAAGATGATCTCATCGGGGAGCGTGACCGGCTGTTCGTCCATGAGTTCGATCGACGGCCCCATGCCGAGGAAGTAGTCCGTTGTCACTTCTTCTTCCGCAGCGAGGACGGCTCCGTACCAAAGGGATTCTTCGGGAGTGAACTCGAACCAAGTACTCCAGGCGTTGCCGGAGGCCTCGACTTCCATGTTGGCGCGTCGCTGATACGGCCACAGCCCGTGTGAGTTTGCCAGGGCCAGCTTCATGTCCGGGTCCGGGCCTACAGATCCGTAGTACTGAAACCGGTAGGTCGTCCCTTCGTTCAGGTAGGCGTCCCAGATCTTGGCCACATCTCCGTTCTCCCAGGTCTCGCTGTACCAACCCGAGAGGATCTCCGAGCCCTGCTCCCACTCTGTGGTGTGGGCTCCGGCGCCGCTGATCCGGGGAACGCGAACGGCGTTCGCTTCCTGGCTCCATCGGTAGTCGACGGCGACGAACTCGACTCCAGCGTACTGATCCGATCTCGTGAGCTCCCAGTCGTAGGTCAGGTCATAGAAGACGCCCAAGGAGACGTCGGTCCCGCCGTCGGGGCGGACACCGACGATCGACCAGGTGGGTGTCTGCGGCGTGTAGTGATAGAGCCGAAGGTCTAGTACTGAAGAGAAGGATTCGTCATCGATCAACTCCAGTGGTGTGGGGCCGATCTTGATCGAGTAGGGACCCGACTCGACGTTGTTGGCGAAGACGACGAGACCATAGACGTCGTCCTCGGGAACAACAAACTCCATGACCTCGTCCAAACCGCCGGGCCACGCGTCCGCTTCTACCATGGATTGCGATCGCGGGGCATAGTACTGGCTTCCCTCGGAAGAAAAGAGTGCCATCCCCAGGTCGAGATCCGGGTCGTCGACGTCCAGTTCGATGCGGATCGTTTCTCCGGCGAAGAGTGGGACGTTGAAGGCCTGGACGACTTCGTTGACGCCGAAGTGGTCGTTGTAGGTCTCGCCGTTGGCGTAGATGGTTTGAACGTTGGTCGCGTAACCCAGGTCATAGAAACCGGCTCCACCCGAGTTTGAAAGCCGGATGTAGTCCCGGCCCAACGTCGAGTGATGGAAGTCGGCCACGACGAACTGGGTGCCCGTCCCGATCGCGGACTCGGCGAGGAGGTAGTTGTTGTTGTTGTCCCCAAAGACACTCATGTTCCAGTCCGCGTTGTCCCGCGATCTGACGCCCATCACCGCCCACGTCTCTGCGTAGTGATTCGCTGCCCAGCCCAACGAGCCGTTGGCATCCGTGAACGCGTCGTGCCGGCTGAGTTCGTGCACCTCGTACTCTGAGTTTGACCCAGGCTCGCGGGCGATCGTGTTGTCGACGACGTCATTGCCATCCATGTCGGCCCAGCCCCAGTTGCGGCGGGTGTACTCGCAAGGCGGACCGCCAACCCAACCACCGCGCATCAGGCACTCGTCGCTGTCCGCACAGGATTGGCAGTTGCCGTTCGGGACTTCGTCGACCAGGTATTCGCTCTGGCAGATGTCGTCGCAGAGGATGTTCTCGCACCCGGACGTGGTTCCACCTTCGGCGCATCCACCGAAGTGCCGGCCGATGAGGTAGGCCCACACGGAGTGGTGCATGTCGTGACTGAGAATCGACCAGGAGGACGGGCCGCCGACCTGGATCGAGTTGAAGGAGACGTCTGCCGGAATGAACATGACGATGACGTTGTCCGAGTTTCCGAAGTAGTTCTGCACCTCGATCGCCAAGTCATCGATGATGTCGCCGTCACCATCGTCATCGGTGAACCCGATCTGGGCGGCCGCGTCCTGGGCCATCCAACCCTGGAAGCTGCCCCAGTCTGAAACGTCGTATGGAAGCTCCGGGTTGTAGTGGGCGAAGGCGAACCCGTCCTCTCCAAGCCGGAAGCGCAGGGCGTTTTCCGGCGCGTACTGCTTGAAGTAGTCCTGGGCGGCGTGCAGCTTGTCTCGCTGGGCCCGAATCTCATCCTGCTCCCACTGTCCGCCGGCGTGATCGACGAGGATGGTCTGGATGAAGACGGAGCCACGAGCGTAGTGCGAAGTGTCGTTGTCGCCACCACCCCCTCCGCGTGATTGGCTTCCGAGGTGAACGACTTCGATGTGTCCACCGTCGCGGAAGGGCGATGCCTGGTGCTCGGGGGAGAGGGCGAGGCTCTCTGTACTCGTCGAAGAAGTTTCGACCAAGGGCAGGATCGGAGTCCGGGCCTCGACTGTCGTCCAGCTCGCCGGAATCGCTGCGGCGCCGAGAGCGACGGCCGCAAGAACCCCGGCTACCGTCCGATTGGGGAAGGAATGGACTACGGACTTCATCGTGCATCTCCTTCGGGATCCGTGGTCATTCCAGGGCGCGCATCCAACGGGATCGGCTCCGTTTGCTTGCGGATCGATTGCATCTGGGCTTCGTTGGCTTCCAGTTCCGAAGGCGTCCATTCCTTGGCCGCTTGAGCCGGTGGAAAAACCCAACGCGTACCCGCCGCTTCGGCTTCTTCCTGTTTGGTCCTGGCCATGCCCAGGAGTTCGCGTTCTTTTCCCGTCAGACCGGGTGCGGGATCGTTGCCCGAGCGTGATGTGAAGTGATCCGTTTCGCCGTTGGGATCCGCGGCCGTTTCCTGCAGTAGGGCCGTTGGCGTCAAAGCATCCGACATCGTCTGGACGTGCTGCCAGGCGCCTGCGGTTGCGGCACAAGCCGCAAAGAGGAAAAAGCCGACCGACGCGTACCGCCCTGCTCGCTTCCTGTCCTTCATATGACGTTCTCCTTGTTCTCGGACGGTCGCGCCCGATTGGGGTCCGATCGGTAGTGCGCAAGGGGCGGGGAAGGTGTAACCCGGGGGAGGAAAAAGCTCTTGTTTGTGGAGACGACGAAAGCGAAAGAAGTTTCGTTGCCGGCGGCGTGAACGTGGTAATATTCCCGCTATCCCCCCTCTCTCACGGACGAAGATGCCATTCAACTACGTGGCAGCAGTGTGAGGGCAACAGATCGGCAGACTTCTGCCGGGGTAAGGGAGGGATGATGCATCTCTACACGATTCAGCGCTCCAGTTGGGGTCTTTCCCCCAGGGTCGGATTCGGCTTTGCAGCCGCGGCCCTGGTCTTCGCGGCTCACTTCATACCCAGTGTGGCGGAGGCAAAGGACGCGCCCTTGCCTGCGGCTGCGGCTCCAGTTTCCAGCCAAGACATTTTCGACCGCGGTCCGTCCGAGGCGCCTGCCGTCGGAGAACGGTTCGCTCCCGGCGACACCGTCAGTTTCGGCTACGTCGATGCCAACGGATTCGCCGTCGAGGGCGAAGTCTGGACCTTCGACCATGGCCACGCAGATCCATTCGAAGGCTGGTACGCCACCGACTTCAGCGAAAACGCTGCGGCGTATTTTCGACACATGACGGCTGCCGACTGGGGGGCGGACCCGTTCAACACGGTGCCCGCTCCGGTCCTGTCGGGAGCCGGTTCCGCCTGGTGCGGGGTCACGGGGTCAGAAGCCAGAGACCTCTGCTGGGAGGCGGGGCTCGGATACGGGAACGGCTTCTGTCAGCGTTTGGTCAGCCCGACCTTTGTCCATGACGGCGTCAATTCCGTCGACCTCAGTTGGCTTCACTTCAATGACACCGAACCGAGCTTCGACTACACCAACGTTCATTTGAAAACGCTCCCGAGCGGGGAGGAGATGCCGATCACGCAGTACGACGGCCAGATCGGGCTCGCTCCGGACCATCCTGTTTCACCTCCCACGGGCGTCGTCGCCAACGAGACTCTTGATCCCGGAGACTTCGGAGGCGAAGTCACCTACCAAGTGATCTTCGAGATGACGTCGGACGCTGGCTGGTCCGACTCGGACGGTCTTTTCGCGACGGAGTACGGACCCTGCGGCTTCGACGACGTTTCCATCGACGGGAGTGTCTTTGCCTTCGAGTCGGACCTCGATGGCTGGACGGCGGAAGTCTGTGGTGGCTTCGGAACCCTCTTCGGAGTCAACGATATCAGCAACTACGTGATCGAAGATGCGTGCGACTGCAACCTCGCCGGCAACGTCCTCGAGTTTCATGACGAGGACCTCGAGCATCCGTACGGTCAGCGGGTTCTGGCGCAGTCGCCTCCGGTCGACCTGGCGAACGCGACGCCACCCAGCGGAGATGGTGCTCTCTCGATCCTGGCGCGCTGGACGCAGTATTCGGTTCTTCCTCAGGCCAACGGCGTGTTCTATCGCCCTGGTTGGTCCTATTTTCCCTACGAGTGCCCTGTGAGCGGGGAAGACATCTGGAAGATCGAGATGCAAACCACGTTCTTCTTTTTCTCCGAGGATCCGATCTGTGCGGAGCTCCTCTATTCCGCAACGGAGGCGAACAACGCGATCCCGCGCGACTCCGAGCAGGTCCGCTTCGCCTACGAAGTCTTTGCATCTTGTGATGCTTTCAGCATTCCCGAGGACGTCTGTACCGGCGAAACGAACGCCACGCCATTGATTGACAACGTGGTCGTAGAAACGACGCGAATCCTGGATGCCCCAGCCATCAGCTTCGACAACGGCACTCGTTTTCAGGATGGTTTTGCGCAGAGCGCGGTCAACAATCCGAGCCAGCCGGGAAACGCTGACGTGACCCGGAACGTCAACTTCGGGGCCGCCGAGCCCGTGATCCTGGGTGACTCCCTCTATGTGAGTGGACCGTTGGCGGGAAGCAATCCGTGGGAGGCCAAGCTCTGGTTCCAGATCGAAAAGGTTGGCCCCTCCTTTGACAGTCGTTACACCGTCTGGCGGGACCAGGTCGCGGATGGAAAGGACATCGAAAACGGCGAGTGGACCTTCGCATTCATGGATTCGTTCCAGATCGGAACCAATGTCGCCAACAACCGTTTCGTTTCCTACTTCCGCGAGGACGACGATGACTTCGATGGTGGAAGTCCCGAACTGACCGACGCGCAGGAGATCATCCCGGATGGCGTGCTCTTCCCGGGAACTCAGGTCAACTACTTCGTCAGCTCGAACTATGTCGGGAACTCGCAGAACTTCCTGCTGCCGGACACGTCCGGCGGGTTCTCGCTTGAATTCGAGATCCTTCCAAACTGGCAGGACGACGGTGGCACGCTGAAGCATCCTTGTCTCCTCTATGTAGACGCAGCCAATGATGGCGCGCAGTACTACATCGGGAATGCTCTGACGTCGCTGGGACTCGAAGCCGACCGCTATGACTATCTCGATGCGACATCGAACTGGAAGGCTCCGCTCGCCAGGGGAGCCGGCAGTGGATCCAACAACGGCTGCACCTTGGCGCAGCTGCTTGGATATCGAGGCATCGTGGTCAACTCGGGGACGAGCAATGCGTCGACCCTTATGTGGCCAACTGACTACTTGTTGTTCCATGACTGGCTGGACGCCGATTACACCTCCTGTCAGGTCGACGGCCTGATTCTCAACGGCCACGGAATCGCGACGAGTCTGACGGCGCAGGCGCCCGTCGTCGCCGCCGCCCTCGGTGTCTCCGTCGTCTCGGGGAGCTACACCGACTTCTCCGGTGACACGAACGACTGCGTCGTTCTGGAAGCGCCAAGCACCGGGTCGCCGAAGTATGGAACGGTCAATTCCGGGGGCGACTACTCCTACGAAGCGTTCGGCAACGGTTGTCCGACTCAGTACGGTTTTGACGTCCTCGGAACCGTCGGATCCGGCGTTGGGAACCGCGTCTTCGTGGACTCCGGGGATCCGGAGAGCGAGGTCGAGTTCGCCCAGGTTGTGTCCGAGAATCTCAGCCCGACTTCGAGCGGTGTCTACCGCACTGTGGTCGACGGCACTTCGTACCACACGTTGACCGATCCGAGCCTATCCCCGGGATGTGCCGTCGGTTCGGCCAGCATCGTGACCGCCGCCGCCAACGAATTGGCCGCCGCTCTGGAGTGGATCTTCGACGGCAGTGTCCCAACACTCTGTGAGGAGTTCCCTCCGTGTGCCGGTGATGCTCCGGACGGTTCGGTTCTGGGCGGTGCCACGACGAAGTTGCACCAAAGTCTGCCCAATCCCTACAACCAGCGCACAAAGCTACGTTTCTCTTTGGCTCATTCCGGACGGGCCAAGGTCACGATCTACGATGCAGCCGGGCGGCAAGTCCGGACGGTCGTCGACGGCGAACTGGACGCCGGACTCCATGAGATCAACTGGGACGGCACGGACGAGAACGGTCGATCGCTTCCCGCGGGAGTCTACTGGGTTCGTCTTCACGATGGTGTCCAGGAGTCGAGCGCGAAGATCGTCAGCATTGAGTAGAAGCCGGTACTGAGTCAGTCAAGATTCGGGGGTGGGTACATGCCTCGGCGGCCGCACGTGGCGCCGAGGCAATACTTGGAGGTCAGAATGATCAGGATCCGTCAGTCACAGTCGAGTGAAGTGGTACATAGGTTCGCGAAGACAATCTTCGCGGTCGGTGTCGGACTCTCCCTGGTGGTTCCTTCCCCGGACACTGCCCAAGCCAAGTCCGACGAACGGCCGCTCCTCCGGCAGTTGGGACCATCAGACTCGCAGCAACGCTTTGACGCTCCTCCGGCGGCGATGCGGGCTCAGCAGCGTTTCGCCCCCGGCGACACGATCACCTTCGGCTATGTCGACGCCAACGGCTTTGCGGTCGAAGGGGAAGTGTGGACTTTCGACCATGGCCACTCGGATCCATTGGAAGGCTGGTACGCAGAGGACTTGACCGAGAATCAGGAAGCCTACTTTCGTCACATCACGGTCGCGATCTGGGACGCGGATCCGAACAATGCGGTGGCGGCGCCCGTCCTCAGTGGGGACGGTTCCGCGTGGTGTGGAGTCTTCGGCTCCGAAGCCAACGACCTCTGCTGGGAGTCGGGCCTCGGCTATGGCAATCGCTTCTGTCAGCGGTTGATCAGCCCGGCGTTCTCTCATGACGGTTCGAGTTCGGTCGGTCTGGATTGGCTTCACTTCAATGACACCGAAGAGGACTTCGACTACACGAACGTCTACCTGAAGACGCTGCCCAGCGACACGGAGACTCTGATCCGGGAATACACGGGGCAGGTCGGACTCGCCGGCGATCACCCGCTTTCACCTCCCACGGGGGTCTTCGACAGCGAGACTCTGATGGCGGTCGACTTCGGAGGAGAATCCGACTATCACATCGTTTTCGAGATGACATCGGACGGCGGCTGGTCGGACTCGGACGCGTTGTCCCCGACGGAGTACGGCCCGTGTGCCTTCGACGATGTGAACATCGATGGAGCGAACTTCGACTTCGAGTCGGATCTTGACGGCTGGACAGCGGAGGCCTGTCCCGGATTCGGTACGTACATCGGGGTCAACGATCTGAGCAACTACTCGCTCGAGGATCTCTGCAACTGCAACCTCTCGGGGAACGTTCTCGGGTTCCACGATGAAAACCAGGAACACCCGTATGGTCAGCGAACCTACGCGCGTTCTGCGCCGGTCGATCTGGCCAATGCCACGGATCCCAACGGACCCGGCCAGCTCGAGATTGCGGCACATTGGTCGCAGTATTCAGATCTCCCCACGGCCAACGGAGTCTTCTATCGCCCAGGCTGGACGTATTTCCCGTTTACGTGTCCTGTCACCGGCGAGCAGGGCTGGTCCGGGCGTGTCGGACAAGTGAGTACGTATTTCTTCGAGCCCGAGGGGTGTTTCGAGAATCGGACGTTCGCGACGATTGGCGACAATCCTGTCCCCAGGGACGCCGAGCAGGTTCGATTCCTCTATGAGGTCTATGCTTCCTGCGACGCCTTCCAGATTCCCGAAGACGTATGTACCGAAGAGACCAACGCGACACCGCTGATCGACAACATCACTATCTTCACGACTCGGATCGCCGACGCCCCGCAGGTATTCTTCGACAACGGACTTCGCTACCAGGATGGTTTCGCTCAGGGAACTGAAGTCAACCTGCCCGATTTCCCGGGGAACGCAGATGTGACTCGCAATCGAAGCTTCGGCAACATTGAACCGATCATCCTCGGAGACTCTGTCTATGTCGCCGGCCCCCTTGCGGGCAGCGACCCGGCGACACAGTGGGAAGCCAAGTTGTGGTTTCAGATCGAGAGGGTGGGGCCGGCCGCGGACTCCCGTTACACGACCTGGCGGGACCGGGTTCGGGATGGGAACAACATCGATCCCGATCTCGCGGGTGCAGGCCCTGTCGAGTGGACCTTCGCATTCATGGACTCGTTCGAGGTGGGTACGAACGTCGCAAACAACAAGTTCCTCTCGTACTTCCGCGAAGACGACGACGACTTCGACGGAGGGTCCGGCGATCTGACCGAGCCGCAGGAAATCATTGCCGACGGAGTCCTCTTCCCGGGGACGCAGGTGAACTACTTCGTCAGTTCCAATTTCATCGGGAACCCGCAGCGGTATCTGTTGCCGGACACGGCTGGAGGTTTCTCGCTGGAGTTCGAAATCCTACCGAGTTGGCGGGATGACGGGGGTGTCCTCAAGTACCCGGCTTTGCTCTACATCGACGCGTTCAACGCCGGCGCCGAGTTCTTCATCGAGAGCGCGTTCGACGCTCTGGGCATCGAAGCCGACCGCTACGACTATCTGGACTCCACTTCCAGCTGGAAAGCTCCCATGGCCAGAGGGAACTCGTCTGGATCGAACAATGGTTGCACCCTCTTCCAGCTACTGGGCTATCGGGGAATCCTCCTCAATTCCGGGAGCTTCAATGTCTCGTCGCAAATGTGGCCCAGCGACTACGTGCTCTTCAGTGATTGGTTGACAGCTGAGATTTGCGATGCCGAAACGGGGCGCCAAGGTCTGATCCTCAACGGGAACGGAGTTGCCAACGCGCTGAATGCCAATGGCGGCGCTATCCTCTCTCAGCTTGGGGTCACTCATGTGGCGAACCGATACAGCACCTTTTCGGGAGACCTCAATGATTGCGTCCGCGTCGAGAGCCCGGCCGGTGGTGGCGAGGACTTCGGAACCAGCAACTCGCTCGGAGACTACGAGTACGATGTCTACGGCAACTGGTGCCCGATTCAGTACTCCTTTGATGTTCTTGGAGTGACCAATTCAGGCGTCGGAAACCGCGTCTACCTCAACGCCAGCGACCTCGAGACCGAGGTTCCCTTCGCGCAGGTCACGAACGAGTTCGCCAACAACCGGACGATCGTCGACGGAACTTCGTATCACAACCTCTCGGATGTGGATCCCATTCAGGAGTGCGTCAGCGATTCGGCCCACATCGTCACTGCAGCGGCCAACGAGATCCTGGCCGCGCTGGAGTGGATCTACGGTGTGGGGCAGGTCCCGGGGCTGATCGAAGACCCCTGCGAAGGCGTGGTTGCCGACGCGCCCTGGACCGCACCGAGCGGAATCACGCGGATGTACGCGAGTACTCCCAATCCCTACAACCAACGGACGACGGTGCGCTTCTCACTGGCGCAGAGCGGGCAGGCCCAGGTCGCAATCTATGATGCGGCCGGTCGCCGGGTTCGGACGATCGTGGACGGAGAGCTGGATGCCGGAGCCCACGAACTCGTCTGGGACGGAACGGACGATGCCGGACGCTCGTTGCCGGCCGGGGTGTACTGGGCACGCCTCGATGATGGAGTTCAGGAGTCGAGTTCCAAACTCGTCAGTTTGAGATAGGGAAGTTGGATACCGGGTCGTGTTTCCGGATCGGGTCCGCGACCCGACCCGGCGCGACCCGACCGACCGCGGCCCGGCAAACCGCGGCCCGGCAAACCGCGCCCTGGCAAGCCTGCCCGGCCAGCTCCGATGGGAAGGTTCACACCGGCGCCGGCGGCTATGCTCGGCGAACCAACTTGAAGGGGGAAATGTTTCCATGAGCGAGTTTCTGCGTCCTCGTCGCCGAGAAGTGCCCCACGAACAAATGCCCCACGAACAAATGCCCTACCGAGACAGGCCCTACCGAGACGATCCTTACGGAGATGTGTCCCGCCGAGGGCTTTCCGGCCAACCGCAGGGCCGAGGACCGTCGCTCCGAGTGTTGCCGTTTCGACGTGTTCTCACCGTGGGACTCGCTTTGCTTGCGGTGTCCGTCCAGGTACTGCCGGCCACGGCGGTGGAAAAAGACTCACCGCGCCTTATTGACTTGGCGCCGGCCGATCCGCAACAGCGATTCGATGCTCCTCCCGCAGCTGTGCGTTCGGCGCAGCGCTTCGCTCCGGGTGACACCATCACGTTCGGCTACGTCGACGCCAACGGCTTTGCTGTCGAAGGAGAGGTCTGGACCTTCGACCATGGTCATTCCGACCCATTTGAAGGCTGGTACTCGATCGACTTGACTGAGAACGCCGAGACGTACTTCCGGCACATCAGCGATAACATCTGGGATGCGGATCCAAACAACGTTGTGCAGGCGCCCGTCCTCAGCGGAATGGGGTCGGCCTGGTGTGGAGCCTTCGGATCGGAGGCCAATGAACTCTGTTGGGAGTCCGGCCTCGGATACGGCAACAGCTTCTGCCAGCGGCTGACCAGCCCGAGTTTCTTTCACGACGGTTCGAGTTCGGTCGACCTGAGCTGGCTGCACTTCAATGAGTCGGAGCTCGATTTCGACTATTCCAATGTCTACCTGATGACGCTCCCCAGCGAGACCGAGACTCTTCTTCGTGCCTATTCCGGGGAAATCGGTCTCGCCCCGGACCACCCGGCGTCACCTCCGACCGGCGTGAGCGACATGGAGACTCTTACCGCCGCGGAGTTTGCCGGCGAAACCACGTACCAGATCGTCTTCGAGATGACCTCGGACGGGGGATGGTCGGATTCGGACGGGCTCTCCCCGACGGCGTATGGTCCGTGCGGTTTCGATGATGTTTCCATCGACGGGACAAGCTTCGGATTCGAGTCGGATCTGGAGGGATGGACGGCCGAGCCCTGCGACGGCATCGGGTCGTTCATCGGCGTGAACGACCTCAGCAACTACATGCTCGAGGACCCGTGCACCTGCCGTCTGGAAGGGAATGTGCTCGGGTTTCATGACGAGAACTTCGAACACCCCGAGGGGCAGCGCGAGCGGGCAAGCTCACCCATCGTGGATCTGACATCTGTAAGCCTACCGGAGGGGGAGGCTCGAACGATCTTTGCGCGGTGGTCGCAGTACGCCGTCCTTCCTGAGGCGAACGGCGTCTTCTACCGGTCCGGCTGGTACTACTTTCCCTCTGTCTGTCCGGTGACCGGAGTGGAACAGTGGGAGTTCACGCCGACGCCCTTGCCATGGTTCCCCGACGACCGGGCTTGCACCGAGAACATTGCCAACGGCACCTCGAACGACATTCCCATTCCCCCGGATGCAGAGCAGGTGCGATTTGCCTACGAGATCTTCGCATCCTGCGACGCGTTTGCCATTTTGAAGGACGTGTGTACGGACGTGACCAACTTCACCCCCGTCATCGACAACATTCGCGTCGGAGTCACTTCGCATCCCGTTGCGCCTCCAATCTCTTTCGACAACGGCCTCCGGTACCAGGACGGCTTCGCACAAGGGACGGAAGTCAACCTACCGGACTTTCCGGGCAATGCCGACGTAACCCGCAATCGAAACTTCGGGAACACCCCGCCCATCGTTCTCGGTGACTCCATCTACGTCACCGGTCCCTTGGCAGGAAACGATCCGGCGACCCAGTGGGAAGCCAAGCTTTGGTTCCAGGTCGACGAGGTCGGTCCTTTGGCGGACTCGCGCTACACCAGTTGGAGAGATCGCGTCCGGGACGGAAGAAACATCGACCCGGACCTCGCCGGGTCGGGTCCTTTGGAGTGGACCTTCGCCTTCATGGACTCGTTCCAGGTGGGCACGAACGTTGCGAGCTACAAGTATGTTTCGTACTTCCGCGAGGATGACGATGATTTCGATGCTGGGTCCGGCGACCTCACCGATTCCCAGGAGATCATCGCCGACGGAGTTCTCTTCCCGGGTACGCAAGTGAACTACTTCGTCAGCTCGAACTTCATCGGCAGTTCGCAGCACTTTCTGCTTCCGGACACGGCCGGAGGTTTCTCCTTGGAGTTTGAGATCCTGCCGAGGTGGCGTGACGACGGAGGCGTGCTCAAGTATCCGGCTCTGCTCTACGTCGATGCGTTCAATGCGGGCGCCGAGTTCTTCATCGAGAGTGCCTTTGACGCGCTGGGAGTCGAAGCGGACCGCTACGATTACCTGGATGCGTCCTCGAACTGGAAGGCTCCGATGGCCAGAGGCAGCTCGGCCAGCTCGAACAATGGGTGCACGCTCCTCCAGCTTCTGGGGTACCGGGGGATTCTCGTCAATTCGGGTACCAGCAACATCACCTCGGTCATGTGGCCGGCCGACTTCGTGCTCTTCAGCGACTGGCTGACAGCGGAAGTTTGTGAGGCCCAGACCGGCCGCCAGGGTTTGATCCTGAACGGCAACGGCATCGCGAATGCGATGAAGAGCAACGGAGCTCTCTTCCTGACCCAGTTGGGCGCCTCCCACATCGACGACCAGTACAGCGACTTTTCCGGGGACGTCAATGATTGCGTCCGTATCGAGAGCCCGGCCGGCGGCGGCGAGGACTTCGGCACCAGCAACTCGCTCGGTGATTACGAGTACGACGTCTACGGCAACTGGTGCCCGACTCAGCTCTCGTTTGATGTTCTCGGAGTGGCGAACTCGGGCGTCGGAAACCGTGTCTACCTGAACGTCAGTGACCTCGAGACCGAGGTCCCCTTCGCACAGGTCACGAACGAGTTCGACAACAACCGGACGATCCTCGATGCCACGTCCTATCACACGCTTTCCGCGGTCGATCCCGTCTTGGAGTGCGTCAGTGACTCGGATCACATCGTCACTGCGGCGGCCAACGAGATATTGGCGGCACTGGAGTGGATCTACGGAGTGGGGCAGATTCCGGGGCTGATCGAAGACCCCTGCGAAGGCGTAGCTGCCGACGCGCCCTGGAGCGCACCCGGCGGAGTCACGCGGATGTTCTCGAGTATCCCGAATCCCTACAACCAACGGACAACGGTGCGCTTCTCGTTGGCGCAGAGCGGGCAGGCCCAGGTCGCGATCTATGATGCGGCGGGTCGCCGGGTTCGGACGATCGTGGACGGTGACCTGGATGCCGGAGCCCACGAACTCGTCTGGGACGGAGCGGACGACGCGGGACGAGCATTGCCGGCCGGCGTCTACTGGGCGCGACTCGATGATGGAGTTCAGGAGTCGAGCTCGAAGCTCGTCAGCCTCAGATAGGTATGGCCACGGCCCCGCCGCAGCCGTAGTTTGGCCAGGTCAAACGGAGCGGACTTGAGGGCCGTGCTACGACTACCTATGATGAGGGCGAAATGAAACGACTCACGATTGTCACGATTGCGATTGGCTTGGCGGCTCTGATTTCGGTTCCTGCCAACTCCGAAGTCCTCGAAGTCTCATCGAGCAAAGACAACACGCTGTTCGAGTCCGAGGACGGTTCGCTCAGCAACGGCTCCGGTCCCGAAATCTTCGCCGGAACGAACGGGCAGAACCTTAGGCGCCGTGGTCTCCTCTATTTTGACTTTGTCGACGCGCTGCCCGAAGTTGTCGTCGTCGACAGTGTTTTCCTCTATTTGAGCGTGACCAACGCTCCCAACGAGACAACGCAGTCGTTCAGCCTCTCCGTAATCAGCGAGGAATGGGGAGAGGGCAGCTCCGTTTCGAACGGCGGACAGGGCGCACCCGCAGAAAAGGGGGATGCGACGTGGCTTCACCGCTTCTATCCGAATGAGTTCTGGAGTGAACCGGGAGGGAGTGACGATCCCACGGGAAACCAGTCGTTCACTTTGGGTGGGAACGGGACCTATGAGATCTCTGGACCTCGACTGACGCTCTTGGTCAGCGCTGCCGCTGACGGTGTGATCCTCAACGAAGGTTGGATCCTTCGGGGTAGTGGAGACCTCAACTCTGCCCGCCGTATTGCGTCCCGGGAGAACACGAACGCCAATCTACGCCCGCGACTGGTCATCCACTACCGCGACATCACGCCGATCCGCGAGACGAGTTGGGGGCGATTGAAGAAGGTGCTTGGGGGCGACTAGTGTCCTGTTCTGAGACAGGACAGTAGGGGCGCTTACCGGAACGACCTTAGAGAGAGAATCTCCGTCCGGTTGTCCGCCTCGCTGACATCCAGCGTCCACTCATCCACCGTCTGATCGAACCGATCGAGAAACCGCGCCTTAACGGAGTCGACACCGGGTGGGACTTCGATTTCGGCAGCGTAGATCGTCCCCGGCAGCAGAATGAGGCTGCGTGTGTCGGCCTGCTCCGTGGCCAGATTGATCGCGTTGACGACCCAACCCAGCACTTCGTTTTCCTTCTTCGCCGCCTTCCGCTCCGCCTCCTTGATGAAGGCGCGGGCAATGGTCTTGAGCAGAATCTTCGGAAGTTTGCGGTTGAAGTCGTCTCGGGCGATGGCGCTGAGATCCAGGACGGGATAGCCGCGAACGGTCCGTCCGTTTGACAGTTCCAGCTCGCAGGAGGAAACCGCCGAGCCCAAGTCTTCGAGTCGAGGGAACGCGAACCGAAGGACGTGGTCCAGGTTTCCGGGGTCGCGATAATCGTAGATCTGCGCCCCGTAGCGATCGACATAGAGTCCGGCGCGGGCGTACTGATCGTCGTCGCCACGATCGAAAATGGGAATCGTGATGTCGACGCTTTCCAACTGGGGAACGTATCCGGCTTCAAAGAAGACGATGAGTCGCCGCGACCCCGAGGAACCCGAGTCGACGCTGGTCACGCCGAGTCTTCGCGCCTCGCTCGACTGTCCCGTTCGCATCAGGGACCGCCCGAGATCCTCTTTGACACCCGGCGGAGTCCCGACACCATAGCGCCCGCTTTCCCCACCGTAACCATCGTAGGCGCGGCGTAGGGCGACGGCCGCGTCGTTCCACTCTCCGTTCGCGGCGTAGAGCATCCCGGTGAAGTAGTCGAGGAACGCGTTCTGCGCGGCCTCGTCCTCATCCTCGTCATCATAGAGCTGCGAGGACAGGTAGTTGGCTTTCCGAGCCTCGACCAGGGCTTCGTCGAACTGACCGAGCTCGAGGTAGTTGAGTGCACGGTAGTACTGCACGAGCTGCAACTCGTGCGGACTTCCGCGGTAGGGCAGAGTCCGGTCGGAGGTGAGAAGAGCCAGACCTTCCCGGGTCACCGACTTGGTGTAGAGGTCCTCGGCCCGGGTCTCGGCCTGCTCGAACGCCTCGTTGCTCTCGCGCCACCGACCGGAGAGGTGAAGGAGGTAGCCCTTCTCCAGCAGGTGCAGCAGATCGCTGTCCTTGCCGCCGACCTTCTCATACTCCGACCAGGCGCGATCGACGTCTCCCTGCCAGAGAGCTTCGCGCACGAGGGAAAGATCCTGCGCCCGCGAAGCGCATCCGGATTGGACGGCGGCGAGGGCCACGACCGCGAGAAAGAGAAGGGCGTGCAAGGCGCGTCGAGGTGCCTGTGCCGCCCGGGTGATCACGGCGAGTACGCGCTCCGGCCGACGTACTTCTTGATCTTGGTCTGGCCGAGCCACGTTTTCACGTTGGTCTCGATGTCGATCAACTCGAGATCGATCTGGTAGAAACGAACTTCCTTGCCGTCTTCCCGGTCATTGATCTGATTGATCTCGCCGAGCAGCATGTAGTCGGCGCCGACTTCGCGTCCCATTTGCTTCAGCGTCTCGGGAGATGCGTTCAGGCGCTGATCTTCCTTCTCGGCGCGCAGATCGCCGCGCTCTTCCGCGGAAGCCACGACCTGGATCTCACCGGAGTTGACCATGGCCCGCTCGATGTCGCGGAGAAACGTTCCGACCGCGATGTGTTCGAGAGACTTGTTCCGGATGGAGCCGGTGATGACCGTGGGCTGATCGCTGTTCCGTTGTTGGTAGCGGGTCAGCCACTGGTGGTTGAGACAATCGGCGATGATCTCTTCCGAGACCTGCCGCGAGTCGGTGTCGTTCCACTTGCCCGAAAGATCAATCTGCTCACTCGGATCGACGCGGCTGACGACCTTGCTCGAACAACCGACGCCCGAATAGGTGACGAACACCAAAGCGAGCATCATCGGGATGATGACCGTGAAGCGATCGCGGGACGGGCCGCCCGATGCGCCGAGCAACAGGCCGCGCCCAAAGGGCCGTGCAGTCCCAGCCCGCGTACGGTTGCGGGACGGTGCGTGATTCATAACGCGTTACCTCCAACGTTTCCTGCCCTGCTTCACCGGAAGATTCAGGGAGACGGCGGCCTCCTTGCAACCGGGTACTTATCTCATCGTGGAAAGATCCTCGAGGATTGCTTCCAATTCTCCGTGATTCGGATTATGTCGCAACCCGTTCTCAGCCACCGTACGTGCCTCTCCGGCTTTGCCTTCGCGCATGAGCAACCCTGCGTGCGCGACGAAAGCGTTGCCGTAGTAGGGGTTGGCGGCGATGGCCTCCTCCAGGAACTGGTGGGCGCGACCCGGGTCACCTCCGCGGGCGGCCAGCTCGGCCAGGGCCAGGAGGGCGTAGTAGGAAAACCCACCGCTGCGTCGCTCCGCCGCCTGCTCCAGGTGGCCGACGGCCTCCGGCCGGCCCTTCATGGCTTCCGCCACGCCGACATGGAAGAGCGCCTGGGTCAGTTCTGGCGCTCTCTCCAAGACCTGATAGGCCAAATCGGGATTGGAACCGGGCGGCGTTCCGTCCAGGGAGCGGGCTCCCTGAACCCGAGCGGCATCGGCGGCTTCGGCCCGCTCCAGCCATGCAGAAAGTGAGTCCCTCTCCGCCGGCGCTTCACGTTCCAAAGAGCGGAGGGCCGCGTCCGTCCGGATCGCCGTGATCTCCGACCAGGGGTTTGCGTACTGCCCGACCTGCAGCTGTCCGGGCTCCCAACGGAAGGGGTACTCCGCGGTCGCGCGAAGAAGCGAGAGCTGGTCCCAACCGCGAAAGATCTGAGTCAGGTCGGCTAGTCGTCGGGGAGCTGCCGTCCGCGCCAGATTCGTCCGTACCTCGGAATCGGCCTTCGCGCGGATCATCTCGAGCGGGGCCTTGTGCTCCAACCAGGGCTCGTCGTCCGTATGAAGGTTGGGAGCCGATGCGGCGACCTCCCGCGTCGTCGTTTCACCCGCGACAAGAAAGAAGGCGAGGTCTTCCGGTTCGTGCCAGTGAATGCGGGATCTCCAGGCTTGGACGGAAGGACTCTGCAGGCGCTTCGAAGTCCGGGCTTCGGGAAGTGACAAGGCCTGCTCTGAGGCCAGGATGATGTAGTCCCACGGGTTGGTTTGAAAAACCACGGCGTGGGGAAAGACATCGACGAGAGTGGCCAGAATGACTGAAACGGCCTCGTCGGAGAGATCGTAGTTCTGCACCCACTGCGCGAAGATTCCGCCCGGGGTCAGATGCTCGCGAACCGATTGATAGAACTCGCGAGTGAAGAGATTGGAGACGCCCGACATCCACGGATTCGACGGCTCCGACGTAATGACTCCGTAGCGTTTGTCGGAGTACCGAAGCTGCGTGCGGCCGTCTTCGACGATGAGCCGGCAACGGGGATCATCGAGCGGATTCTCGTTGATGCTGTGAAAGAATTCCGAGGCGGCGATGACGCCGGACTCGATCTCGAGAACGTCGAGAGATCGGACTTCCGGATAGGCGAGGGCGGCGCCTGCGGTCATTCCGCTTCCGTAGCCGACGACCAGAACGTCATCCGGATCCTGGGCGAAGAGAATCGGAAGGTGACCGAGCAACGACTGCGTCAGGACGTCACCCGGACCTGTGCTCGCGTCCGGCTTGCCCGCGACGTGTAGACTGGCCGTTCCCAGCGAACGAAAGACGGCGACCGATGTGTTCAGTCCTTCTTCGTGGAAGATGAGTTGTTCTGAACGGCTTTCGCCCTTGTCCTGCCCAGCGTAGAGGTCGCGATAGAGACCCAGATTCGACCGTCCGATCTCCCAATCCGGAGCCAACGCAAAGAAGAGACACCCTGCGACCAAACCGGCTGCAGCGAGGATCGGTGCTCTCGTTTGGCGGGTGTCGAGGAACTCGCTGACGGCCAGCGCAGCCGCAAGAAGGAGGCTCAGGAACGAGCCCAGGACAAGGGTCGAGATAACCCCGAGACTTGGGATGAGAAGAAATCCTGCGGCCAGGCTCCCGACGATGCCGCCGAAGGTGTTGGAAAGGTAGAGGCGACCGACGTGGGTCTCCGGTGCGGCCGCATCCCCGCTCTGCTGAAACGCGAGAACGAGAAACGGAAACAGTGCGCCCATGGCCAGGCACGGCGCCAGCAGCAGAACCGCGGAACACGCGATCTGCGGAACGGCCAGTGCGGCCAATCCGGGGAGTCCGGAGCTTTGGACGAAGAGGCCAGCGTAAAGGTCGGGGAGAGCGTTCAGTAGTGGAAGGACGGCCAGTGCGCTCAGTCCGATCCACGCTTCGAGGCCGAGAATCACACCCCAGCCCCGGCGCTTTGATGTTGCCCAACGACCCGCGAGCCAACTTCCGAAACCCACGCCGAGTAGATAGGTCCCGAGCATGGCGGAAAATGCATAGACGGACGGACCAAAGGTCAGGCCGAGGACCCGGAACCACGCAACTTCCAGGGCCAGAGCCACGGCGCCGGAAAGCGCGGTGACAATCAGGAGTAAGCGTTGACGGGACGTCGGCCTCGGTGCGCCGTCCTTCGCGGGCGTGGCCTCGGAGGCCACACCCGACGTCGTATCCAAAGTAGGGCCGGCCGATCTAGGGCCGGCCGATCGCGCGAGCGAGAACGCCAGCATCGCGACGGAGATGTCGATCGCGGCCGCGACCCAGGTCGACCGCATGAGCCCGAGCGCCGGAATGAGTACGAACGCTGCCGCCCAGGTCCCGGCGACCGCGCCCATCGTGTTCAGTCCGTAGAAGCGTCCCGCTTCTCGTCCGTCTTCCCGGTCGGCCCGGGCCGTGGCGCCGACGACGACGGGCAGGGTCATGCCCATAAGGACGACCGCGGGTAACAAGGCAAGGAAGACGACGACGAACCGAATCAAAAGGAAGAGCGGCGGGTTCGGTGCCAAGGCGTCGCTCAAGGCGGCAAAGACCGGGGGTAGGGCCCGAAAGAACGGAATGGAGAGAGCGCCCAGCACGGCGATGCCGACCTGGAGGCGTGCATAGGTCAGAAGTGAATTCTCGATTCGGGAACCGAGCCGTCCGGCGATGTGGCTTCCCAACCCCAGGCCGGCCATGAACGCAGCGATCACCGTCGAGACGGCGAAGAGCGAGTTGCCGAGCAGATACGACAACTCTTTGGACCACGCCACCTCGAGAAGAAGGCTGGTGGCGCCGGAGAAGAAGAAGCCGACTCCGAGGAGTCGGCGTGTCGATGGTGTCATCCGTCCTTTCGGCTCTCGGTATGGCGAGCGAGCCGGAACCCGCTGAACTGGAATCTCGTTTCGGGCGACCAGAAGTTGCGGTACGTGACCCGCAGGTGATCCCGCGGAGTGACGCAGGAACCGCCACGCAGAATCATCTGGTTGCACATGAACTTTCCATTGTACTCGCCGAGAGGTCCTTCCAGGGGACGATATCCGGGGTAGGGAGTGTAGGGACTGCTCGTCCACTCCCAGACGTCTCCGAAAAGCTGCTGCACGTGCGCTTCCAGATCTTCGGGCATGGAGGGATGAAGACGATCCCGGTCCCGAAGGTTGGCGGCGAAACGGATTTCCTTGTCGGCCGACTTCGGGCTTTCCGTGAGTGCGGTGGCCATCACTTCCCACTCCGATTCGAGGGGCAAACGAGCGCCGGCCCAACGGGCGAAGGCATCCGCTTCATAGAAGCTGACGTGACAGACCGGCTCCTCCGGCCGCACTCGTTCCAGTCCGCCCAGCGTGAGGTGATGCCACTCTCCGTCGTTTTGCTCCCAATAGAGAGGAGCGGTCCAGCCGTGGTTGTTTCGGGCCGACCAACCGTCGGAGAGCCAAAGCGTCGCTTTGTCGTAGCCACCGTCCTCGATGAACTGAATGAACTCGCCACAGGTCACGAGTCGGTGCGACATCTCGAACGGTTCCAAGTGGACGCGGTGGCGCGGCGTCTCGTTGTCGAAAGCGAAGGTGTCAGGATCCCGGTCCCGGCCGAGATTGACGAGTCCGCCGGAATGCCCGATCCAACGCATCTCTTCGACGTAACGTTGCGGACGCTCGGCCAGGTCCGTGCGATACGCCGGCCGAAGCGGGTTGGCGCCAAAGACCGACTTGATGTCGGTGAGGATCAACTCCTGGTGCTGCTTCTCGTGATGCAAACCCGTCGTGATCAGTTCCGCCATCTCGCCGTCGACTTCGTCACCCGACCGAAGCAATCGCCGCATCGCATCGTCGACGTGGTGTCGGTAGGCCATGACCTCCGCGACCGTAGGACGACTGAGGAGTCCTCGGAGCGGACGCTTGTGCATCTCGCCAACGGAGTTGTAGTAGGAGTTGAAGAGGTACTTGAAGCGCGGATGAAAAGGACGGAAGTCGGGAGCGTAACGCTCGAGGAGAAAGGTCTCGAAGAACCAGGTCGTGTGGGCCAGATGCCACTTGGTGGGACTGGCGTCATCCATGGGCTGGATGAGGAAGTCCTCGACTTCCAACGGCTCACAGAGGAACTCCGAGTCCGCCCGGACCCGGTCGTAGTGACGAACCAACTCTCCAGTCTGGGTGGCGATTGGGGTCGAGACCGGCAGGGTCAGCACCATGTCGATTTCCTCTTCTTCGCGGCGGCGGTTCGCGGTCGTCGTTCGCATCGGTCCTTCGCGGCAGACGTCTTCGGGGAGCCTCCACGGGGTGCGCGGTTCAGTCAAGCAGTCGGAAGAATTCCCGAATTGGGGACCCCGTATCAGCACACAGGTTGGATGCCGAAATAGGGACTCCGGTTGCCAAAACTTTGACTTTCTTGCACTTCCGGGCTTCGGACGGGGTTGGTACGGCGGTTGCTTCGTTTGGAAGTCATGCGAACCAAACCCCATCTCGTCCCGGCTTCGATCGTCCTTCTCGTCCTAGTCCTCGGCGGCTTCTGGTCTGCACGGTCGTCGGAGAGCGATGATCCGCGGAACTCGAACGCCCCCCAACAATCCAACGCGTCCGGAACGTCCGCGTCTGGGACATCCTCGTCGGAAGGGTCCGACGCGACCGCCGATCACGACGCGGAGCCGACCGCGCGCAAACTCGCTCCACTTCCGGTCGGCGGAGTTGTCGTCTCGGAAGAACCGTTCGTTCTGACCGTGTTCGGCGCAGGCCGCGCTGAGGCCGAGACGCGCTCCGTCCTTTCCAGTTCCGTCGGTGAAGTCGTTCGACGGGTTCGGGTGCGTCCCGGTGACGCGATCGAAGCAGGCCAGACCTTGGTTGAACTGGCGAGAGAGCCGTTTCAGTTGGGGCTCGAAGAAGCGGAATCCCGGTTGGCCCGTGCGGAACTCGATTTCGAGGCCCAGCTTTTCAACGACTCCGGGGCCGACGAAGCCAAACGACTTCGCGTCGCTCATCGAACAGGAAAGACGGAAGCCGAGCTGGCCTTGAAGAGAGCCGAGCGCGATCTGGCCGGGACCCGAGTCCGCGCTCCGTTTACCGGCCGTGTCGTTTCCGTTGATGCCAATCCCGGTCAGCGCGTGCAGCCAAACGAGCCGTTGGTCACCGTGCTCGATGATCGAAAGATCCGTCTGCCCATCGAAGTGTTGGAGAGTGATTTCGCCAGGCTCGAAGTGGGCGCCGCCGCTCGTGTCCGCTTTCCGGCGTTGGAAGGCCGAGTCTTTGACGGCGCCGTCTCGGCTTTGGGCGCGGAAGTCGATCCGGATCGGGGTATGGCCCTGGTCTACGTCGAGCTCGACAACACCGACGGTTCGATTCGTCCCGGCATGTACGCCGAAGTGGTTTTGGAAGCCGGTGTCTTTCCCGACCGGATCGCCATTCCGCGCGACGCTGTCCTGGAACGCAATCGTCGCTTGGTCGTTTTCCGCGCGATGAGCGGACGGGCGGAGTGGACCTATGTCGAAACGGGAATGGAGACCGACACCCAGATCGAGATTCTCTCGGGAATCGCCGCCACCGATACGGTTCTGGTCGAAGGACATTTGACGCTCGCCCATGGCGCGCCGGTCAAAGTCAAACTGCAGTCCGGGCGGGGAGACTAGGGGTGCATCTCTCCGAACTGGCCACGCGTCGTCCGGTCGCCACCTGCATGCTCGTTCTGGCCGGCGTTCTTCTCGGCTCCGTCAGCCTGAGTCGGCTCGAGGTCACACTCTTTCCCGACCTTTCCCCGTCGGAGATTCACGCTTGGGTGGGCTATCCCGACGCGGGGATTCACGAAGTGGAAGAAGGGGTGGCGCGACCGATCGAGGAAGTTCTGGTCGGCGTCCCGGGTGTTCGTGGCTTGCGGACGGAAGTCCTGGCGGGCGGCGCCGAGTTCCACCTTCGACTGCAGCCGGGAGAAGATGCGGAACTGGTCGCGTTGGCCGTGCGGGAGCGGCTGGATGCCGTTCGCTGGGAACTTCCGGAAGGAGCGGAGCGACCTGTTCTCCTGAGCGGTGTGGGAGAGAGTCCTGCGTTCATCCTGGCCTTGGCCGCGCCGGACCAGGTCCTGGCATCAGAGTGGGCGGAGTCCGTGTTACGTCCCCGACTGGAGCAACTCGAAGGCATCGCCCGAGCTCAAGTCGTCGGCGCCCCGGAGCCGGAGATCACGATCGTTCCCGACGCCGCGCGTATGAATGCGTACGGCGTCACCGTCGATGAACTCAACCGAGCGCTCGACCGAATCGATGTTCCTTCGGAAGGAGGAACGGTGCGTCGCCGTGGCGTTCGTTATGCGGTCGAGCTGGATGCCGGGATCGAATCTGCGGAGGACGTCGCCCGAGCCATCGTGCGCGAGGGCGCGCGTCCCTTGCGCATCCGCGACATCGCCGACGTCGAGGACGAGCATGTTTCCGAAGAGGGGTGGAGCCGGTTGGACGGCACACCTTCGGTCGGAGTTCTCGTCTACCGCTCGGCCGGGACGAATCTCGTGGCGACGGCACGCAGTCTGAAAGAAGAACTCGCGCAGATCGAGGGCGAGGGCGCCCCCTACCAGACTCTTCTCCTGCAGGATCCGTCCCCGTTCGTCGAACAGTCCATCTCGGGAATTTGGCAGGCCGTGGTGTTGGGTGGCGGGCTGGCCTTTCTCGTGCTGGCCTACTTCCTGAGAGATGCCCGGTCCGCGTTGGTTTTGACGCTCTCGTTGCCGGCATCGGTACTGGTCTCGTTCGTCTTCTTCGAGCTGTTGGACGTGTCTCTCAACCTGATGTCTCTGGGCGGCATCGCTCTAGGTGTCGGAATGCTGGTCGACAACGGAATCGTCTGTCTGGAAAGCATCGACCGCTTCAAGGCGAAGGGTTGGGATGCCGTCGAGGCCGCTGGACGAGGAGCGCGGGAGATTGCGCAGCCGATCCTGGCCTCGACCCTGACGACCTGCGCCGTCTTTGTTCCGTTGGCGGCTGTTCCCGGTCCAATCGGCGGTTTGTTGCGGGACCAGGCCGTGGCCGTCGCGGTGTCGCTGTTCGTCAGTTTGATTCTGGCGCTGACCTTTCTGCCGACCCTGGCCGCACGATTGGGAGGTCGGTCTTCCGAAGTTCGTCGGCCAGGTTTCGGCATCTACCACCGCGCACTGCGTGCCACGTTGCGGCATCCGGGGTTGGCACTCGGGAGCGTCACTCTTCTCGTTCTCGTTTCCGTTGCTGTTCTGCAGTCCCGCCCGCGCGAGATTCTTCCGTCGATGAAGACGGACCAGCTGGAGTTTTCGCTGACCTTGCCCACGGGGACGGACGTGCAGGTTACGGATCTGGCCGCTCGCGAGGTCGAGGGCTGGTTGCAACAGCGGGACGAAGTCGATCACGTGTTCAGCTCGGTGGGAACGGCCGGTGAGCTCATCCTCTCCCCCCACCGTCGTTTTCACCGAGCTACTTTCTTTGTCCGGCTTCGTTCCGGTGCCGAGAAGAGCCGGGCCGCACTGGCCGCTTCGCTTCAGGACAACTTCGCGGATCGCGGCTCCTGGGTGCTGGAGATGGGAGGGTCCCATCCCGAACTCGAGACCATCCTTCCGCGGGGAGAGGCAGCCCTGCTGTGTGAAGTGACCGGTCCGGATGCCGAGGTTGCCGCGGCATTGGCCGATGAGATGGCGGAACGGGCCAATGCTTCGGTCTCGGGCGCCGGCCTCGAGGTTCCCTTTCGCTTCGATCGCGAAGAGTGGTCGCCGAGTTACGGACTGCGCCCGCGCGAGGAGTCACTGGCCCGTCTCGGCCTCTCTGAGGACCAGGTGCGTCGGGGAGCGGAAAGCCGACTGTCGGCTCAGGAACTGCGAGCCGTGCAACGCTTCGACCGTGAGATTCCGGTCACCGTGCGCCCGAAGGATGTGGGGTCGCCGAACACGGGAACGCTCTGGGCGGACGGCCGAAGGTTGCCCGCCCGCGAGGTCCTGGCCGGCGGGGTCATTCTCGAACCGGCCCACTTGTTGCGAGTCGATCAAACCCGCGTTTCCCGCGTCTCCTGGGACGGCCCTTTGCGCCAGGTGGAAACGGCGAAGGCCGCATTGGAAGAGGCACGCACGGGTTGGGACTGGCCGGATGGATACCGCTTCGAGTTCGCGGGTCTCCGAACCGAGTTGGAAGAGACTGGAGACGCCCTCGAGCGTTCGCTTCTTCTGTCCTTGGGGTTGGTGCTTCTGATCCTGGCCGCGCAGTTCGAGTCGTTGCTCCTTCCGTGGTTCGTGCTCGTGGCGCTTCCGTTGGCCCTCGTCGGCGTCGCCTTGGGACTGGCCGTGACCCAGGACTCTTTGAATGCGATGTCCGCCGTCGGTTTGGTTGTGCTGGTCGGAATCGTCGTCAACGACGCCATTCTCAAAGTGGACCTTCTGCGACAAGCCGATTCGTCGCAGGTCGGTGTGGTTCGGGCGGTCTTTCAGGCGAGCCGACAGCGGTTTCGTCCCATCATCATGACGACCCTGACGACGACGTTGGCCTTGTTGCCGGTGTATCTGGGCGCAGGTCATGAACTGCGCGCGCCGCTGGCCACGACGGTCATTGGGGGGCTGACGAGCGCGACCGTTCTCACTCTCTTCGTCGTGCCGGTTGCCTTTGTTGCCGTGGCCACGATTCGCCGCCGTATGGTGCGACCCTCTCTTCGGTCGGCGGCATCATGAAACGCGAGATATCGAGCATCGTGTCGAGCGGTACCGGCATGACGGGTGGCCTCTGTTTGCGTCGCGCGGTGGCGACATGAGGTGCCTAACCCACCCGGCGCGGCGATCGGTGGCGACATGAGGTGCCTCATCCAGCCGATGCGTCGACCGGTCGCGACCTGGTCGATCTATCTGGCGGTGAGTTGGGTCGCGCTCAGTTCGCTTTCGGGTGTGCCGCTGTCGCTCGCGCCACCGACGGAAGAGCCCATGCTTTCGGTCACCGCCTTCTGGCGGGATGCCTCGCCGCGGCTGGTCGAAGCGCGCGTCACCCGGATGATCGAAGGCGAACTGCAACGCCTGCCGCGGGTGACCGAAGTACGTTCGGTCTCGAGCCGTGGGACGGCCCAGATTGATGCCAGCTTCGAAGTCGGTGCGCCGATGGAACGGATCCGTGTGCTGTTGCAGGACCGGCTCTCCGTTCTACGCAGTGCCTTGCCGCAGGACGTGAGTCCGCCGCAGATCCAGACCTACGTTCCGGAAGAGTTTGACGAGGGGATGTTCTTCGTTCTGCGCGCCAGTGGTCCCCAGGCTCCGGCTGCGCTGAGCTCCGCCTTGGAGAAGAAACTGCTACCTCGTCTGCTTTCGATTCCCGGCGTCGCCGGCGGGACGGTCTACGGCGGACCCCGCGAGCAGATTCGAATTGATCTGAACCCGGACAACGTCGCTCAGGGACGGATCGATCCCGGCCGTGCCGGTCAGGCGGTGGCGGAGGTCGGTGGACTGGAGACCCTGGGTACGGAGAGGCAGGGTTCGCACCGCATGCCGATCGTCTGGGAACGGCCCGAGGCCACGGCGGCCGCCGTGGCTGCGCGTCCCTCTTCACGAGGCCGCTATCGTCCGGTGACGCTCGGCGAGGTTGCAGATGTTCGGGAAGGTTGGGAAACGCCGCGGAGCATCGCGCGCGTCGACGGCGAACCGGCCGTCCAGGTTGTTCTCGAACGGGAGCCGGGCAGCAACGTCATCGAAGTTGCAGATGCACTGCATGCGGCGCTGGAACGTGCGGATGAGTTCCTTCCGCCGTGGGTCGAGTTGGAAGTGCTCCACGACCAGAGTGAGACCATCCGCGAAGAATTGGGAGCGCTCACGAACCGGGCCGGGTTCGCCGCCATCGCCATCTTCGTCGTGCTGCTGTTGAGCGGCCGCGGACTCCGCGCGTCCGTCGTCGTGCTTTCGACGCTCGTCTTCGTCTCGCTCTCGTCCCTGTTGCTGTTTCGGCTTTTCAATCTCGGTTTCAACCTCGTGACGTTGGCCGGTGTGGCCCTGGCCTTCGGCATGGCCGTCGACAACTCGATCGTGGTCCAGGAGAACGCAGCGGACCGTGCGCGTGGCCGGGGCCATCCGCTGCGGATCCTGGCCGCGACGCGCGAAGTGTTGTTTCCGTTGTTGGCCGCGACCGCAACGACAGCGGTCGTGTTGTTACCCTTCCTTTACCTGAGCGGAGATCTGCGGCGGTACTACCTGCCCTTCGTTCTCTCCGTCGGGCTCTCCCTGACGGCGTCGTTGGTCGTGGCGCTGACGTTGACCCCGCTGCTGAGCCTTTGGGCTCTGCGTGGTCCAAGCAGGGGACGAGACCGAGAAGCCAGTCCGGAACGATTCTCGCCCCCGAAACCGATCGCACCTTCTGAAGAGGGCAGCACGGTCAGGCAATGGGCTACCAAGTCGGTATCCTCGATCGGATCGATTCGGCGCGTTCCGACGAAACTTGTCGAGAAGGCCGGGCGTTTTCACGCGGCAACTCTGTCCTGGGGACTTCGTCACCCGTGGCCGGTCGTTACGATGGCGACCTTGGTCTTTGCAGGATCCGTCTGGGTCTTTCATGAACACGTCGACCGCGGAGCGTTCTTTCCTCCCGGCGGGGACACCGGGTTGCAGGTTGGGCTGGCTCTACCGCGCGGCGCCCAGGCCGACCGCACCGATTCCATCCTTCAGGAGTTCGAGAAGATCGTGCTCGAACACCCTCTGCGCGCACAAGGGTTCGTCACCCAGGTCGAAACGAGTATTCGTGAGAATCGGGGAGGTATACGAGTTCGGCTGCATCCCGTGGTGGTCGGTTCCGCCATTCCCCAAGTGCTCAAGGATGAACTCAGCCAGCGTGCGGCCATGCTTTCCGGCGTCGATGTCAGCGTGTCCGGCTTCGGTCCCGGGTTCAATAGCGGCAGCAGCAACGTTTCGCCGTCCTACCAACTGCGCCTCAAGGGTCCCGACTTTGTCCGCCTGGAAGAGTTGGCTGAAGACCTGGGGCGCCGTCTCGAACGACATCCGCGTGTCCGCGACGTCGACACGCACGCGGTCGGCTGGATGGTCGAGGGTGAGGTCGCTCTTCATTTCGTCCCGGAGATGGAAGAGCTGGAACGAAGCCGAGTGTCGCCTCGCCGTCTTGTCGAGTCGTTGAGTCCCGCACTCGCGGGCGAGCTTTCGGAGTTCACCCTTCGACGTGCCGACGGTGAGATTCCCGCGCGGGTTCGCTGGAATGACGGGTCGGCGCCGGATCCGGCGGAGATCGGGCGGTCTTTCCTTGTCACCGAAGACGGTCGGCGGATTCCCATGCAGAAGCTCTTCCGTACGGAAGACCGTCCTGTGCAAACCGAAATCCGAAGGCGCGATCAACAGTACGAGCGCGGCGTCGCCTTCGACTTTCGCGGACCGCGGCGCGTCGGGAGTCGATTTGTCACGTCTCTCGTCGAGGGAACCGAACTGCCGCCCGGATACACGTTGGAGGAGGGGATGGGGGTCTATCTGGGCCGTGATCAGGAACGGGAGATTCTCTGGGCCGTTCTCTTCGCCCTGACTCTCGTCTACCTGGTCGCCGCGGCACTCTTCGAGAGTCTGCTTCTTCCGTTTGTCGCGCTCCTTTCGGTCCCCCTGTCTTTCGTGGGGATTCCACTTCTCTTCTGGGCCACGGGGGATCCGTTCGACCGGACCGCCTACATCGGCTTGGTGCTCTTGGTGGGGATCGCCATCAACACTGCGCTTCTGTTTGTGCACCGGGCCGGAAAACTTCACTCCAGAGGAGTCGGAGCCGCCCAAGCCGCCGCACGAGCAGCTCGCGAGAGGGCGCGACCGATCCTTTTGACCACGGCCACGAGCGTGGCCGGGCTGCTTCCGTTGGCGCTCTTCGGGGATCCGGGTGCGGGTGATTCGTGGAGAGCCTTGGCTCTTTCGGCTTCGGCCGGGCTGCTGGCTTCCAGTTTCGTCACGCTCTGGATCCTGCCGCCGCTCTTTGTCCTGACGGCCCGCATCGGTGACGCATTGACCCGCCAGGCTCGGCGGGTTTGGAGGCGGGCTTCACCGTTGTCGGTGGCGGGGGACGCCACCCAGACCACGACTTCGTTTTCGACATAGACCCAGAGCCGGGAATGGCCCCGGCCACACAAGGAGGAAACTCATGACGTTCATCACTCGATTTGCCTGGGGAGGATTCGTTTTCTGTCTCGGGCTCTTCCTGGTTCAGGTCGCCTTCGGCGCTCCGGAAAAGATGCATCGATCCGGACCGGAAGGGAATGGCGGCTACACCCTGACCGAGACGTGGTCGGTCGGAGGACCGGATGCCGACGACCCGGCGCAGTTCTACGAAAGACTCGGCAGCGTGTCGTTCGATGCCGACGGTCAGGGCCGGCTCTATGTTCTCGACAACGGGAATCACCGTGTCCAGGTCTTCGACAACAACGGCCGTTTTCTGCGATCGATCGGAAGCGAGGGCGAAGGCCCCGGAGAGTTCACGTTCGCCCGGGACATCTCCGTCAACGCCTCCGGACAGGTTGCGGTGTTTGACATGGGAACCGCGCGAATCAGCATCTTCGAGAACAATGGAAAGCTTCTTCGCGATCAGATCGTGCAGGGGCAGGTCAAAGAGATGTCGCTGCTCGACGACGGGACACTCGTTTGCTCCGTCTCCAACCGATCCGAACTCGTTGCTTTCGACAAGAACGGTGACGTCATCTGGGAGTACGGAAAGGTCGAGCCGAAGATGAACGTCCGCGAGATCAACATCGAAGGGGCCTACCAGACTGTGGCCAGCCGGTTGGTCATGCAGGGCCATCAGCCTCTTCTCGCCTCCGGGGGCGCCTACGGAGTTACCGCGTACCAGGATGGCGAGCCGGTCGCGGAGTGGAGTCGTCCCTTTGAGCGCCGGGCCGTGGAGCTGCCGGACATGAGTGCCGACGAAGAGGATGGAGGTCCGGTCGTCGTCATGATTCAGCGGGACGAAGGTTCGGGTGGTCATGGCGGCGGAACTTCGAACACCCGAAGCTGGAGTTCGTCCGACGGTGACGGCGAGACCATGACCTTCGATCTCGACGACCTGCAGAACATGGTTCCGAAGCACGCTCCTGATCTTCGGGGACTCCTGGCCTGGCCGGATGGAAACACCTGGGTCGTGACCGGTGAGGGCGAGGATGACGAGATGATCGTCGATGAGTGGAGCGAGGACGGAAGGTACCTGCGCCGCTTTTCCATTCCGCGGTACTCTTGGTTGACCGTGGGCGGCGAAGGGATCCTTTACGGTCTCACGCACGACGAGGATGACTATCCGATCGTGCACCGGATCTCCGTGGAAGCCGTGAGCTGATCGGGGAGTCGTATCGCGGGCGAGGCGCGGAAAACTCTGATGGAACCGGAATCGCAATGACGCTCAAAGTTCGACTCGCTGCCATGATGGTGACCATCCTCGTGGCTGTGCTTGCCCTGCAGTTTCTGCTTCTGGAGCGGGACCGGCGCGAGACGATGGAGCGGCTGACCGAAATCGGTTCCGGTCTCGATCGGTCGACGGCCCTCCTGGTGGCCGAAGCGCACGACATGGCGCAGCGTCCGATGTCCGGCGGGTTGGAGACCTTGCTCGAACGCGTGGCCGGAAGTGAGGGGCTGGCCAACGAAGAGGCCGAGTTGACCATCGTGGTCTGGTCGGACTCCTCGCATCAACGCCATCACTTCACGGATCCGGACAGCTTCCCCAAGTACCTCCTCGATTTCCACCCGGCTCGACTGTCCGGGCGCTTCGACTCTCTCGGGTCGCGAGCGGACAGACGCGGATTCTTTTCAGACGAGGCTGTCGATCTTTTCGTGCAGGGAGAGGGCGACTCGATGGTCGTCCGCGGAGAGTTCGAAACGATCGAGGATCTGACCTGGCACCAGGTCGTGGTTCGAGGTGAGGCGGCGGCAGAGAGCACGACCTGGGAAGTCACGGAAGATTTCGTGACCACGGAGGGAAGGACGGGCCCGGGGCCGGTCCGAGGCACCCGAACCTTGCGTACCCAAGGCCGGTTTCGCGCTGCGAGTTCGGACACGAGCTTGGACATGATCATCAACCTGCCGCTGCCCACCGCATCGGCGGACAGTTTCCTCTCACTGCAGGTACGGTATCCGCTCGACACGATTCAGGCTGAGCTCGAAGCGCAGCGGAAGCGTGGACTCCTGTGGCTGGGTACCGTTCTGGGCGTCGGTGTGCTCGGCGCCATTCTTGTCGCCGGGCAGTTCACCCGTCCCATCCGCACTCTGCAGTCCTCCTTCCGAAGTGTGGAAGGCGGGGACCTCTCCGTTCACGTCGACCCGGAGCGTAGAGATGAGATCGGGCAGCTGACCGAGTCCTTCAACGAGATGGTCGATCGGCTCCGGGAGTCCCGTGAAGTCGAGAGCCGCTTGGGGGAGGCCGAGCGACTGGCTTCCGTGGGGCGACTTGCGGCCGGTGTCGCCCATGAAGTGCGCAATCCCCTCAACGCCATTCAGCTGACGATTGAACAGATGCGGGAAACCGCTCTCACCGCAATCGATGAGAAGGCGCCGAAAGCCAAGATCGAGCGCTACCATCAACTCGTTTCGAAAGAAGTCGCGCGGCTGGAGAGTTTGGTCGGGGCGTTCCTCGACCTCGCCCGGCAGGAAGAACTCGAACTCACGGAAATGGACGCGGCCACCAGTCTTCGCACCAGTGTCGAACTCTTTCGATCGCAGGCGGAAGAGCACGATGTGCGTCTGGAATTCTTTGCATCGGTGGAGGGTTCGGAGTCGAAGGTGCCCGTCCTGGCGGATCCCGCGCGCTTACCCGCCGTTTGGAACAATCTGCTTTCCAATGCTCTGGGCGTGACACCGGCGGGGGGAAGTATCGAAGTCCGTGCGATTCGGGAAGGGACGGATTGGGTGGTGACGATCCAAGATTCCGGTCCGGGCATCGCCCCGGAAGACCGGGGAAGGATCTGGGATCCGTTCTTCTCCCGGCGCAACGACGGAACGGGTCTTGGTCTCAGCATCGTTCGGGCCGTGGCCGAGCGGCACGGAGGAACCGTCCGGGTTCTGCCTTCGGAAAGAGGAGCTCACTTCGAGGTACGCTTGCCGATGATTGGTGCGGCCTCGGACAGTCAGACTGGGCAGAAAGGGGAGACGACGTGAGCAACGACACGGAACAGGTCGTGGATGAGGCCAAGACGGTCGAGGCTCTTCGCATCTACCTGGTTGACGACGAGGCAAGCCAGCGCGAGATCCTGGCCGACATTCTCGAGAGCGCCGGATACTGCGCCCAGGCCTTTGCCACCGGTCCCGAACTCCTCGCGGCGATGAAGGAAAACCCGGCCCAACTCGTTCTCACCGACCTCAAGATGCCGGTCATGGACGGGTTGGAGGTCCTCGCCGCCGTGAAGCAGGACCACGAAGGGTGTGCCGTTCTTTTGATGACAGCCTACGGCACGGTGTCCTCCGCGATCGAAGCCATGAAGCTCGGTGCGTTCGACTATCTGCAGAAGCCTTTCGACAAGGACGAACTCCTGCAACGCGTCCATCGTGTGGCCGAGCGTTGCGCTTTGATCGGCGAGAACCAAAGGTTGCGACGCGAACTGGGTTCGCAAAGGCGGTCGGAGATTCTTGGGGAGTCCTCGGTCGCGCGTGAGTTGCGTCGACGGGTGGACAAGATCGCCAAGTTGCCCGGTGACGTTTTGGTTTCGGGGGAGAGCGGAACCGGAAAGGAACTGGTGGCCCGGGCGCTTCATTTCGGCTCCGCGCGGGCCGGAGGTCCCTTCGTTGCGTTGAACTGCGCGGCGATTCCGGAGGGGCTTGCCGAAAGTGAACTCTTCGGCCATATGAAGGGCGCGTTCACGCACGCCTCCAGTTCGCGGGCCGGACGCTTCGAGCAGGCGGACGGCGGGACACTCTTTCTGGACGAAGTCAGTGCCATGCCGCTGCCTCTTCAGGCGAAGCTGCTGCGCGTTCTGCAGGAGCGCGTCGTGGAACGGGTCGGTTCCGACCGACCACGCAAGCTGGATGTGCGGGTCGTGGCCGCGACCAATCTCGATTTGGTCGAGAGTGCTCGGGCGGGAACGTTCCGTGAAGACCTCTATCACCGGCTGAACGTGCACGAGGTTTGGATCCCACCGCTTCGGGAGCGGGGAGAGGACGTCGTTCTTCTCGCAGAAACGTTCACCCGTCGGGCAGCAGAGCGCTTCGGTTTGCCGCCGGTCGACCTGGAGCCGGGGTTGCTCGACTTCTTTCGTTCCTACCCATTCCCCGGAAACGTCCGGGAACTCGAACACATGATGGAGAAAATGGTCGCACTCAGTGACGGCGACCCGCTCGGGCCGAGTGATCTTCCGCCGTCCGTTCGTCGCCGAGTGCCGTCTGCTCGACATGCAGACCGATCCACTGTGAGTTTGACCGGCGGCACGAGTGACGGCACTACGGATGCGTCGGCTGCCGGGCCGTCCCAAACGATGTCGGAGGACGGTTTCGGACAGGACCCGGAGTCTTTGCTCTCGTCGGGACCCGTCTCCCTCTTCGACATTGAAGAGCGCCTGCTCAAAGAAGCCATTCGACGTTCCGGTGGAAATCTCAGCGAGGCGGCGCGGCTCCTCTCCATCTCTTACAAGACGATGCGCTACCGAGCCCGCAAGTTCGGTCTCGACGAGTAGGTCGTGCGATGCGGCCGCGCGGAGCGGCGGCGGCGAGAGTTTGTTACGGTCGATGACCGGCGGGCCGTTCCACGTCGCCTTCCGTGCGACTACATCGTCAAGTCGTAAAGGGTCACCGCGACGGTGAGCAGCGCGACGATCAAGAGGGCCGCCAAGTATCCTCCGGAGAGTAGCCAGAACTTGAGCGCCGTCTTCCGGTATCCCTGCCCGTAGAACCGTTTCATCGCAAGAAACAGATAGATCAGGCTGACGATGATGAAAGCGGTCCCGGCCCATTCCCTTCGAATGAGTACGGCCGGCGTGAGAAGCAGAAAAAGAAACGCATGGCAGTGGATGGAAAAGATGAGGTGCTCGACGTAGAAGCGTCCCCGCCGCACGTAAATCAGCTTCAGAAGCGCGGCAAAGAGGGGGAAGAGGACGAAGAGCATCTTTGGAGCCAGGTCCCAGGCTCTTCGCGGGATCAGCTTCGGATCGATCTCCCGCTCGCGTCCAAACGCCCGGATCGTCGAACGGTTGTCACCATCCGCATCACTGAAGATGGGGATGTCGACATCCGCGTTTGCGGAGTCGACGTGCGCCTGGACTTCGGCGGGAAGCCCCGGCAACCGGCAAAACCTGGCCAAGCCCCCGGTGAGTGCGAGTGTGTCGGTCTCGGACATGCCGATGACGTTTCCGTCCTTCCAGATCACCTCGTCGGGATCCAAAACGGCCCACAAACGTCGAAGCTCCACCCGCAACGAGTCATCGACGTGGCTCCAGGCGCTAATGGGAAACTCGCCCGGACCGAATTGAACGTTCCAGTTGCCGCTGTCCCGCAGATTGATTCCAGCCACGGGTGGGCGGGAAGCGAGCTTCTTCTGGGCGGCTCGTCTCGCTTTCTCTGCTGCCGCCTCCGAGTCCGAGTCCGATCCCGATCCCGATCCCGATCCCGATCCGGAGTCCGAGCCGGAACCCGAGCCGGAACCCGAGCCGGAACCCGAGCCGGAACCCGAGCCCATTGCTGTCCCCGTCTCGCCGCTGCCGTCGACCGCGCCACCAAATCCGCCATCGACGACGTCACCAATGCCCCCATCCACGTCATCCGAGCCAATCTCGTCGTCCGGCTTCGCCCGGCCTGATGCGCCGTCTTTGACGCCTTCAAAGAAGCCGCCGCTGGGTTCTTCGTAGGAATTCCAGCCTTCTTCCAGGTCCTGCATGATCCCGGCGCCGCCTTCAGAGGAAGACCCAGTTTCGTCTTCGCCCCACATCGACCGCCCGACGATCAAGGGCACCACGAAGAAGAAGAGCAAGCTGGAAATCAGGTAGAGACGAATAGGCGAGACGTAGCGTTGCCTTCTCCCGGCGGCATACTCGACGGAAAGAAAGCCGGGCTTGACTAGGAGTGGCCAGAGCGTTCGGAAGAACCGGTTGTCCAGAGAAAGGTAGGCGTCGAAAAACTGGTGAAGGAAGTCACGGACCGATGTCAGTCCGACGGACTCCTGCCCGCACTCGGAGCAGAAGCGTCCGTGTCGCGGCGCCCCACAGTTGAGGCACCGCGTCTCTTCGGAATCCCCGGACATCGGCGGTCCCAGGCTACTCCGCGTAGATTCGGATGGACTGCGAGATCATGGCCAGGATCTTCCGCAGTTCGTCATAGTCCGGGTGTCGTACCCGCATCCAGGCGTTGGCCATGTACCCGCCCTCGACGCCTCCGGTTCGCGCTCCCGGCGGCGGGAAGCGGTGTGTCACGATCATATCTCCGAAACGCTCCAGGACTTCATCGACGCCCTCGTAGTGCGTGATCCGCCCTTCCTGGTTGGGTCGCAGGGCGAGCATGGCGCAGGAGTACTGGCGCGAAAGCTTCTGATCGGTCCGGCCGTGGGTCACGGCCAGCGCCCAGTCCTTGTAGATGTCGAAGTCGTTGGCCGCAGAGTAGACGTCCCAGCCGCCGACGCCGGGTGGACGGCAACCGATCTCCGAGAACTTCAGTCCCTTCGGGCCGTAGAACCACTCCATGTGGGTCGGAGAGGTTTCGATTCCCAAAGCGGCGCGCACCTTCTTGTAGAGCTCGCGCGCTTCGTTGTAGCCGTCGGCCACGTCGATTCGGTTCGTCGTGATGAAGTACGGGTCGACGTCGCGGGTGCGCATCGCTTCCAGTACGTTGGGGTAGTAGTGGGTGGCGAAGTCATGCACGACCTCGCCATTCACCGTCAGCGTGTCGTAGAAACCTTCGTGGCCTTCGATGAACTCTTCCAGGGCGACGGAGACGCCGCTGCCGAGCCGGCTTTCGCGGATCGCGTTGTTGGCTTCATCGTCGTTCGTCACTTTGTAGGTGCCTGCCGCTCCGGCGCCGCCGCGCGGCTTGATGATGATGGGATAGCCGACCTTCTCGATGAAGGCGCGCACGTCCTGCTCGGTTTCCGCGTGGTCGGACTCCGCGCAGGGAACGTCGGCTTCACGCAAAGCTTCCTTCATCGCGACCTTGTCCCGGCAAAGAAAGGCCGTGCGAACACTGGTTCCGGGAATGGTGCACTTCTCCCGGACGTTGGCCGCGGGAAGAATGTGGGCCTCGACCGTCGCTTCCAGGCGGTCGACCCATCCTCGGGCTTGGATCTTACGAACGGTTTCGAGCATGGCTTCTTCGTGGACGACCGACGGCACCTGCTCGTAGGCATAGAGCCAACTCTTCAGTTCATCATCGAGGATTTCGACGGGGCTCTCTCCGACGCCGGTCACCTTGGCACCCGTCTCGGCCAGGCCGCGAACGAACTCACGCTGGTTGGAGGGGAACGCGGGTTCTACGAATATGACGTGCATGTCTGTCTCCTTTGACGTGTGTGTGCCGGAAGGACGATGCGCCGATCGTCAGCCTTCGAGTCCGGCCAGTCGCCGATAGAGTCGAACGTATTCTTCTCCCTGTTGGTCCCAGGAATAGTCCCGGGCCATTCCATTTCGCTGCAGCTTCCTCCAGTTTTCCTGGTCCTTGTAGAGTTCGAGGGCGGAGTTCAAGGCCCATCCCAGGCCGATGCCCGTGTAGTGATCGAAGACGACGCCCGTCCCGTCACCCTCGTTGGGATCGAAGAGACTGACCGTATCGGCGAGTCCGCCCGTTCGCCGGACGACCGGAATCGTTCCGTAACGCAGGCTGTACATCTGGTTGAGCCCGCACGGTTCATAGCGGGACGGCATGAGGAAGATGTCCGATCCCGCCTCGATGAGGTGAGCCAGTTCGTTGCTGAATCCGGAATGGAAGTGGACCTTCCCCGCGAAGCGACGCGCCAGGTCGTGGAAGAAGTCTTCGAACTTCTTTTCACCGGATCCCAGAATGATGAAACGGAAGTCTTTGTCCCGAAGCAGATGCGGCAGGACGTCCTGAACCAGGTCGAGTCCTTTCTGCCAGGTCAAACGCGTGACCATTCCTACAATCGGGATGTCCTTGCCGGCTTCCAGCCCAGCCTTTTCGAGCAGGGCCTCCCGGTTCCGATCCTTACCAGACATGTCTTCCGCGGTGTAGTGATGCGGAATGAACGGGTCATGCGCGGGATCCCATTCGGTGTAGTCCACACCGTTGAGAATGCCGATCAGGTCCTGGCTTCGGTGGCGAAGGATTGCTTCCATGCCCATGCCCTGATCCTCGGTTTGAATCTCCTGGGCATAGGTCGGACTGACCGTAGTGAGTTTGGTCGCGTAGAGAAGTCCGGTTTTGAGGAACCCGATCTGCCCGCGCGACATGTCCTCCTGATGAAACAGGTAGGACTCGTTTCCGAGGTCGATCTCGTCGGCGATCTGGGACGAGAAGATCCCCTGATAGCCGATGTTGTGGATGGTGAGGATCGTGCGCGTGTTCCGAAACAGTTCGTCCCAGCTGTACTTCGTGCGAAGGAGAAGCGGAATGAGTCCCGTCTGCCAATCATTGCAGTGAATGATGTGTGGCGCCCAGCCCATCCGCTGACAGGTCAGCAGGACTGCATGGTTGAAGACGAGGAACCGGCGGTGTTCGTCCTTGTCGTTGGTATAGATGTCTTCCCGGCCGAAGAGAGACGGACAGTGGATGAAGTGGATGGGCAGGTCACCGTCCGGCTCCTGTGTCGTGTACACGGAGAAGACCAGCTTGTGCCCGGCGCCCAGTTGCACCGTGATGCCCTGGAGGCCCTCGATCGGTTCGAGGTGACGTTTGCCGTCGTCGATCCGTCGGTACAGAGGCAGAAAGGCGCGGACATCATGCCCGGTGCCGTGCAGATACCGGGTCAGGGCGGCCGAGACGTCGGCCAGGCCACCTGCCTTGGCGAACGGTGCGAACTCGGAAGAGGCGAAGCAGATTCTCAATGGTTCCATAGGGAGACCAGTCTACCCTCGATCGGGTGATCTGTGGCGTGCGGATTCCCGCGATGAGGCCGGTCCCGTCCGCGTTTTGGTGCTAGACTGGCCGGATCGAATCGGGCCGCCGTGTCAGCTGAGGGCAGGATGAACGTTCTACTACTATCGCCAGGCTATCCACCGGAGATGCCCCACTTCACGCGGGCCCTGGCTCAGGTCGGGGCCTCGGTCTTTGGGGTCGGGGACCAGCCTCCAGCCATGCTCGCGGATGACGTTCAGGCCGCACTTTCCGATTACCTACAGGTTTCCACGCTTTGGAACGAAGACGTCCTCCTGACCGAGGTCCGCCAGTGGCTGGGTGCACGGCGTGTGGACCGGGCCGAGTGTCTGTGGGAGCCCGGAATGATCCATGTGGCGCGGTTGCGGGAGGCTCTGGAGATTCCGGGCCTAACCGTTGCGCAGACGGTTCCCTTCCGGGACAAGGAAGAGATGAAGCGGGTCCTCGACGAGGCCGGTCTCCGGACGCCCAAGCATCGCCGTTGTTCGTCGGTTCGCGAGTGCTGGAGCGCCGTCGAGGAAATCGGCTACCCGATCATCGTCAAACCCATCGACGGGGCGGGATCCAGAGACACGCATCGTGTCGAGGACGAGCCCCAGCTGCAAAAGGTCCTGGGCGACCTGGCTCACGTTCCCGTTGTCAGCGTCGAAGAGTTCATCGATGGCGAGGAGTACACCTTCGACACCGTTTCCGTCGAGGGGAAGCCGACGTACCACAACATCGCCTGGTACCGTCCGCGACCGCTCGTAGCCCGCAACAACGAATGGGTCAGTCCGCAGGTGTTGGCACTTCGGGATGTCGACAGGGAGGACCTGACGGCGGGAGTGGAGCTCGGAAAACGCGTGCTCGAAGCGCTCGAGTTCGAAACCGGATTCACTCACATGGAGTGGTACCGCAAGGCGGACGGCGAGGTTGTCTTCGGCGAGATCGGCGCGCGTCCCCCGGGAGCCCATCAGGTCGATCAGATGAATTACGCCTGCGACTTCGACGTCTTCGTCGAATGGGCCAACGCGATCGTCGGCGGTGCGTCCGTCGGCGAGGTCGATCGCCGCTACAACGTGGCCACCGTCTACAAGCGCGCTCAGGGAGAGGGCCGGATTCAGCGAATCGAGGGACTGGAAGAAATCGTCGAGCGCTACGGAGAGTTCATCGTCTGGGAAAATCTCCTGCCGGTCGGCGCCCATCGACGGAACTGGCGCCAGACCCTGGTCTCGGATGGGTTCATCATGCTTCGGCACCCGGACCTCGAAGAGACGATGGCCATTGCCGACGAGATCGGAAAAGGACTGCAGCTCATCGCCGGTTGAGGAGGGATCCACCGTGCATGTCGTCTTCGTCGCGCCGTTTCTCATGGAGACGACGCTTCGCTTCATCAAGGGAGCGACCTTGGTTCCCGGAGTTCAGGTCACTCTCGTCAGCCAGCAGCCGGCTGCGGCGGTACCGGCCGAGATCCGCGAACGGTTGGCTTCGCACCGACAGGTCGAGAACGCACTCGACGCGGCGCAGTTGTTGAGTTCGATTCAACAAGCAACCGCGTCCTTCGGCGCGCCGGAGCGTGTCTTCGGCGCTCTCGAACAACTCCAGGTTCCTTTGGCCGAAGTCAGGGAAACGCTGGGCCTCAGCGGGATGACGACGACGGCCGCGCACAATTTCCGCGACAAGTCCCGAATGAAGACGGTGTTTCAGGAGGCCGGCATTCCCTGTGCACGTCACAGGCTCATCGGCTCCGCCGCCGACGCCGCGAGCTTCGTCACCGAAGTCGGATTCCCCGTGGTAGTCAAACCGCCGGCCGGCGCGGGCGCGCGTCACACCTTTCGGCTCGAGAACAAAACGCAGCTGGAGGAGTACCTCGTTACATACCGTCCGAAGCCGGATGACCCGACGCTCTTCGAGGAGTTTCTGACCGGCCGCGAGCACTCCTTCGACAGCGTGTGGATTCAGGGGCAGCCGGTTTGGCACTCCATCAGCCGGTACTACCCGACGCCTCTCGAGGTCATGGAGAATCCGTGGATTCAGTGGTGCGTCGTTCTGCCCCGGGAAATCGACGGTCCGGAGTTCGAGGACATCCGCGCTTCGGCCTCCGCCGCACACGTCGCTTTGGGCGTCGGCACCGCGCTGACCCATCTGGAGTGGTTCCGGCGCGATGACGGAGGGATCGCCATCTCCGAAGTCGCGGCCCGACCTCCGGGCGCGCAGTTCGTCACTCTGATCAGCTATGCCCATGACCTGAACTTCTACCGGGCCTGGCCGGAGATCATGATCAAAGAGTCTTTCGCCGTCCCGGAACGTCGATATGCTTGCGGCGCCGCATTCCTTCGGGGGCAGGGCAAAGGCACGGTCAAGGCCATCCACGGTCTCGACAGCCTGCCCAAGTCTCTGGACGGACTCGTTGTCGAATCACGGATCCCCAAGATCGGCCAGCCCGGATCGAGCTCCTATGAAGGAGAGGGCTACGTCATCCTTCGGCATCCGGACACTTCACTGGTCGAGACCGGACTTGCGGAGATCGTTCGCCGCATCCGGGTGGAGCTGGGTTGATGCGTGTTCTTCTGATCGCTCCGGGATTCCCGGCGGAAATGCCCCTGTTCACGCGGGCCCTGGCATCCCAGGGCGCCGAGATCATCGGTCTTGGCGACGGCGGGGCTTCGGGTCTGCCTCCCGAGGTCCGCGAAGTGCTGGTCGACTACTGGCAGGTTCCCGGGCTTTGGAAAGAGAACGAGGACGGCGCGGTCCGCGAAGTGCAGGATCGGGCGCAGCACGTCCACATCGATCGCGTCGAATGTCTCTGGGAGCCGGGAGTGCTTCTGGCTGCCCGCATTCGGGAAGCTCTCGATCTACCCGGAATGGGTTATGAGCAGACGCTGAACTTCCGGGACAAGGAGAAGATGAAGGGCGTTCTCGACGAGGCCGGAATTCGCACGCCGCGTCACGGCAGCGCCACGACCAATCAGCGCGCGTTCGAGCTGGCCGAGGAAATCGGCTATCCGCTCATTCTCAAACCCATCGCCGGCGCTGGAAGCATGAACACGATGCAGGTCGAGAATCAGACCGCGTTCGAGTTTGCGTTGCGGCGGCTGCAGTCGGTTCCGGAAATCAGCGTCGAGGAATGTGTCGAAGGCGAGGAGTACACCTACGACACGATTTGCGCCAACGGCGAGGTGCTCTTCGAGAACGTTTGCTGGTACCGCCCCAAAGCTTTGGTCGCAAGGTCAGAGGAGTGGATCAGCCCGCAAACCATCGGCGTACGCGACCAGGATCGCGAGCCGATGAAAAAGGGCATCGAGATGGGGCGGGCCGTCCTCAAGGCGCTCGGTTTCGATACCGGGTTCACGCACATGGAGTGGTTCCACAGCCCCTCCGGCGAAGCCGTCTTCTGTGAGATCGCGTGTCGGCCACCCGGCGCGCGCAGCGTCGACGTCATGGTTCAGGCCACCGACACCGACCTCTACACGTCGTGGGCCGAAGCGGTCCGACACGGAAAGCTCTCTGCGCCCATCGAGCGAAAGTTCAACTCGGCGGTCATCTTCAAGAGAGCGCGTGGAATGGGTCGCATCCACCGCATCGACGGGGTGGAAGAGCTGCAGAAGCGCTTCAGCTCCAGCGTCGTTTCGGTCGATCTGCTTCCGGTGGGCTCGCTGCGTCGAAACTGGAAGCAGACGCTTCTTTCCGACGGTTGGATAACGCTGCGAAATCCCGATTTCAACACCACGCTCGAGATGGCCGACATCGTCGGCCGGGAAGTTCATCTCTTCGCCGATTGATCGCGCTCCGCTCTCGCCAGAAGCTTCGGTTGTCGTCAGAAAGTCCCGGGAGAGGTGGTACCTGCGGTGCCACCTCTATCTCGTTGCGCGTTTTTGCCTTCCGTTCCAGCCGCGAGCGCGGTGGTTCCGTCGCTTACATTTTTGCGGCGTTTCGATGGAATTCACGGCGGAACCCGCATCTACGTAGAACTCCGTAAGTGTAAGAGAAGCGCGGGAATCGTAGTTTCTTCCGTGTTTGGTTGGAACCTCGGCACGGGTCTTTCGTATATCAGGGCACGAGTCGAACGAAGCCGCACTGAATGAGTGGGTCAGGGCGGTTTCATCCAAGAGGGAGGGGGACCGGACTAGAGTTGGGATACGAGAGCCGATAGGCAGCGCGGCTTCGAATCCCGAAATCGAGTTACGAACCTCCTCAGGGCTCTGGCCCGTTCGTCCCCTTCCCTCGCCTCCGTTTTGTTTGCAGATCTCCTGGTGGATCTGGCAGGACCCGAGCCCCCATATCCCCCTTTGAGGGCCCGGGTAGATCCACAGTCAGAGCGGGGAGGAGAGTCGCCAGGCGCTCCTCCCCGCATCTTTTTCCGCAGTCCAGTGCTGAACCGACTTTCTTCCAAAGGCTTTTCTACTCTCTGACCCTTCTTCATGGGTAGCTTCAGGACGGCCTTCTGAGGTTTCTTCAAACACGGCTGTAACCGGGGCGTCCTTCATGGGTCATACCTCACGAACGCCGTGACGGGGAGGGAAGTGCGGATTGAACGGGACCGAGATCCAGGCGAGAGGCGCACCATTCTGGGAGAACGCCTACCGGGAACACGGCCCCTCCATCCTGTCCTTCCTGAGACGGCGGCTTCCGAGTCCGGATGAGGCCGAGGACCTCCTGCAGGAGACCTTCGTTCGCGCCATCCGCACCCCGGAGCCGCTGGAAGACCCGGCCAAAGCCCGGTCCTATCTCTTCACGACGGCGCACAACCTGTTGGTGAATCACCTGCGGCGGTCCGACGCCAAGGTCACCGAGGCCGAACTCCAGCGAATCGAAGAGGAGGTGGCTCGGGCCAGTTCGGACTCCCGGGTGCAGGTACGGGAGATTCGGGAGCGGCTGGAAGTGGTTCTCGATCTCATGACGGATCCGGAGCGAAAGGCCTTTGAAGCCGCCGTCATTCGCAACGAGTCCTACAGCGACATCGCCTCCCGACTCGGCTGGAGCCGGGAGCAGGTCAAAGTGAACGTGTTTCGAGCCCGAAAGAGAGCGATGCGGGAAATGGGAGACCTTCTCGATCGAGTCCGGGCTCAGGAGGAAAGAGGATGAGCTGCCCCGAAGAGTTCCAGGCCGACATCTCGGCCCTCATGGACGGCGAGCTCGAGCGCGACGAAACGCTCCGTGTCATCGACCGGTTGCTCGAAGACTCCGATTGCCGGGAAGGCTATCTGGAAATGCGTCGCCTGACCACGGTCGTGGCCGCTGCGGAGATTCCGGGCTCTCTACCCGAACGTGCGTGGAAGACCATTCGTTCGAAGACGGGGTTGGATGCTCCCGTTCGGAGCTGGGCCTGGTTGAGGCCGATTCCGGTTCCGGCATGGATGCTCGGTGCGGCCGCGGTTCTGGTCCTCAGTCTGCTCGTTTGGACGAACGTGCCGACCGAGGTCGACCCGGGGGTTCGCTTTCAGCCGGGAGTGACCATCGAGGTCGGGTCGAATGAAGACGCGATGACGGATCAACGGTTCGTGGAACTGACGACCGAGATCCTGCAGGCGGACCGCCGCTATCACCGCAAGATGCTCGAAGTGATGAATGAGATCGAAGGGAACACCTTCATTGCGGAAGGCTCGAACAGCGATGCCCGACGCGTGGTTCCGGAAGGTGGACGGGAGCGGAGAGACTCCGACCCCGAGATCGGAGGATGAGACCGATGAAGAATGCCAGGAAACTCATGCAGCAGGAGAGTCGGAAGATGAGCGCACGGATGGCCGGCAGTTGGATCGCAGGTCTCTCCATTCTTACGATCGCCGGGGGCGCAGCGGCCCACGAGTACGACGGATTCATCTACGGCAAGGTCACGATGCGCTCGGGCGACCACTACGAAGGGCGTCTGCGCTGGGGCAAGGAAGAAGCCTTCTGGGATGATCTCTTCCATTCGAGCAAAGTCGAACTTCCGGCTTACGACGAACTGCCCAGGGGGCGAAGCCTGCGCAAAGACCGCGGCGGTCGTATCGAGCTCTTCGGCGGCATCGACATCAAATGGAAGGACAGCGGCGGTGGAACGCGCATCTTTGCCAGTCGCTTCGGGGACATCGAAACGATCGAAGTGACCGGAGACGAGGACGCGGTCGTCCACATGAAGAACGGCGACGACATCGAAGTTTCCGGATACGCCAACGACGTCGGCAACAGCATCACCGTTTGGGACAGCTCGTTGGGCAAGGTCGATCTCAAGTGGCGTCGCATCGACACCATCGAGTTCATGCAGACCCCGAGTTCGATCGACGTCGACGGCTACCGTCTCTGGGGCGTCGTCGACACCGATGCCGGCGAGTTCCGCGGTTGGATTCAGTGGGACAGCGAAGAGTGCCTCTCCACCGACATCCTCGACGGCGAGTCTCAAGATGGTGAACTCGACATTCCTATGGGCCGCATTCGCTCGATCGAAAAGCACCGGGGCGGAAGTCAGGTCGAACTCAAGGATGGGCGCACTCTTTACCTCGACGGCACGCAGGATGTCGACGATTCCATTCGGGGAATCATGGTCGAAGACGAACGCTACGGTCGCGTCGAGGTGAGGTGGGACGCTTTCGATCGGGTCGTCTTCGAAGAGAAGAAGTCGAGCGGCCGCGCCTACAACACCTACAACGGTGGAGGACGTCTCGACGCCACCGTCACCGACCTGGACGGAGAAGAACTACGCGGTCACATCTACTTCGATCTCGATGAGTCGGGCGGCTTCGAGTTCCTCAATGGATCCTCCGTCGATGTCGAGTACAACATTCCGTTCCAGATGGTCTCCGTCATCGAGCCGAGAGGATCCCGTTCGGCTCGTGTTCAGCTGGTCAGTGGGGAACGGGTTCGCCTTGGAGACGGACAGGACGTCAGTGACAAGAACGACGGCGTACTCCTGATGCGGGACGGTGAGCCGGCCTACCTCGCCTGGGAAGACCTGGAGAAGATCGAGTTCCACTGGTAGCCGGGGCGGCGTCCGCGGTTACACCTACCCGCGCGGACGGCGATTCGGTTTGCCGGTTTGAAGGACTCCCGGAAACATACCGGGGGTCCTTTTTTTCGGCGAGAGCCGAACCAAGGCTGGTGTCAGCGGAGAAAGCGGGTCGAATCGAGGTTCTCCCGCGTCGTCGTCGGCCGAGTCTCGTATACTTCTCCGGATGTCCTCCACCTTACGCATTCTTCTTCTCTCGCCGTTTCATGGCGGTAGCCACAAGGCGTGGGCCGAAGGTTGGGCGCGCCGAAGTGAGCACCAGATCGAGATCCGAAGTCTGCCGGACCAGTACTGGAAGTGGCGGTTGACGGGAGGTGCGCTGCGCCTGGCCGACGACTTCAACTCGCGGCCTCCGTTTGCCGGCGAAGCTCCGGATCTCATCGTGGCCACCGACATGCTCGATCTTTCGACGTTCCTCGCGTTGACCCGTGAGAAGACGGCGGGCATTCCGGCGATCCTCTATGCGCACGAGAATCAGTGGACCTATCCGTTGCCGGAAGACCCGGAGACCGGGCCGATGCGCCGACAGGGCGGCAAGCCGGACCGTCAACTTGCCTGGATCAACATCCGGTCGATGTTTGCGGCGGACATTGTGGCCTTCAACTCGTCGTTTCATCGCGAAGAGTTTCTTTCCTCGCTGCCGGCGTTCTTTCGACACTATCCGGATGAAACAGATCCGAGCTGGACGCAACGGATCGAAGCGAAGTCCCGGGTTCTTCCATTGGGAATCGATCTCGGACGGCTGGATGATGAAGTGTTTGCCGCGCCGAAGGTGCGATCGCAGGACCGGGTTCCCCTCGTTCTTTGGAACCATCGGTGGGAGTACGACAAGGATCCGCAAACCTTCTTTGCGGCCGTCGACCATGCGCTGTCCCAGGGAGCCGAGTTCCGACTCGCCGTTTGTGGCGCGAACGTCCGCCACGAGGCTCCGGAGTTCGACGCGGCGCGAGCCCGGCACGAGGATCGGATCGCGCATTGGGGATACGCTGATGCCGACACCTACCGGCGGCTTCTCTGGGAATCGGATGTCGTCGTTTCGACGGCCCGCCACGAGTTCTTTGGAATCTCGGTGTGCGAGGCTCTGTATTGTAGAACGATGCCGGTTCTGCCCCGAAGTCTGGCCTATCCGGAACTCATTCCCGAGACTCTCCGCGGGCGGGTTCTCTACGACGCAGTGCCAAACGCCGACGAGAAGATCCTGAAAGCCGGGCGGGCCCTGGCCGCGGCGGTCGGCTTCGTAGCAAACGAGCGTTCCGAGGCTCAAGGCCACGGCGCCCGAAGCCAGGTTGCCCAAAGGCAGGGCGCCCAAAGCCACGGCCTCCAAGAGCAGGATGCCCGAAGGCAGGATGCCGGGGGAAACAACACCGCGAACGAGGAGCCGGCGCTGGAAGCCACGTTGACGCAACTCCGCGACGCAGTTTCCGTACATGATTGGTCCGTGCGTGCGCCGGAGTACGATCAGAGAATGCGTGAGTGGCTGCAGACGAAAGGGTGAATGAGCGAATGATGGAAACGTTGAAAGCGTGGGGAAGTGCGGTCTGGGCCGGACTCTCCGGTGTCGGCGGCCTGGTTCTTCTCGACGTCGTCCTCGTCGCCGCGCTCCTCATGATTCCGTTGGGTCTCGGTGGCAACTTCGTGCTGCTCGGCACCGCGCTTCTGATCGGCTTTCTCACCAACTTCTCGGTGATCAGCGTCTGGGTCATCGCAGTCTTCGCCATCCTGGTCATACTCGGAGAAGTCGTCGAGGCCGTCCTGGGCTCTTTCGTCGCGCAAAAGTTCGGGGCGAGCAAGTGGGGCATGCTCGGTGCGTTCCTCGGCGGACTGGTCGGCGCCGTCATCGGCACGGCTTGGCTACCCATCATCGGCTCCCTCATCGGTTCCTTCGCCGGCGCCGCGGCCGGCGCCGTGGCCCTGGAGCTGATCAACGGCAAGGAAACCGAGCCGGGGTTGAAGGCGGGCTGGGGAGCGTTTCTCGGAAAGGTTCTTGCAACCGCATTCAAACTTGGCGTCGGCTTTGGGATGGCGCTCTACCTCGTCATCCGGACGCACTAGCCCACCCGCTCCGGTTTGGTTCCGCTGGAGCGAGCCAAAAAGAGACGGCCTCCAGAAGGAAGCCGTCTCTTGCAAGTCCCATCCACACCCGATGCGGGTGTCGTCAGAAACGTCGAAGCTCAGTAAGCAGAGCTTGGTATCGCCGCCTCGCTACGATCTCCACGACCAGATCGATCAGCGAACCAGGACGACGCGCTCTGCGGCCCGCTCGGTCGGCGTCTGCAGGACGGTGTAGTACACGCCCGCCGGAAGCGCACGACCCTGGTCGCTCATTCCATCCCAGTCCAGTTGGTATTCACCTTCGGCCATAGAGCCGGAAGCCAGCTGGCGCACGGTCCGGCCATGAACGTCCACAACTCGTAGATCGACCGTCGAGACCTGGTCGAGCGCAAACCGGACGACACTGCGTCCCGGTGCCGGGTTCGGAAAGAGCTGAAGCGGCGCATCAGACAACACCACGGGGCCGTCGACATCGGAAGCGGCCTCGGGGACGATGAGATCGATTGTGTAGATCAGGTCCCCCGAGCTCGCGAAGTTGTTGTTGGCGGCGTTCCCGGCCAGGTAGAAGTGGGTTTCGCCGGATCCGACGGCCGGTGCGGTCCAGTCGATGAACCAACTGGTCCCGCCTGAGACCCCGGAATCGGTTCCCGCGGAAACGTGCTTGGCGTAGTCGCGGTCGTCGGGAGTCGCGCCTTCCGAGATCTGCGTCCGACCCATGTCGACGGATGCGAGGTCGCCGCCGCCGCTGTCCATGTCGGACTCCAGAAGCACCGTCATCTCAAATCCCCAACGCGATTGGACCGGATCCGCGATCACGACCTCGAGCGGGTACACCGCTCCCGGGTCGTAGGCTGCGGGCAGTCCCATGATCGCGACAGAGCCATCCCCGGTGTTAACCGTGCCGGAATGACAAAGGGTGCAGTTGAAGTTGTTCGGAGGATCTCCGGCGGTGCCGTCCGGCGGCCCTCCCGAGAAAGCCGATGCCGCCACCGGAATGGTGACGGCCATTAGTGCACAGATTCCCGACACCCGTAGAGAGGATGGGACCGGAAAGGACATGAGTGGGCCTCCTGATGGATCGCGAGGGTTGAATGGGTGAGGGGCATAGCCCCGCCAGTGTGCCGACTCCCCGATAAAAAGCCTGGACGAATAGGGTATCCGGGATGATGGCGTCCGGTCAAAGAGAACTGGATTAGATTGGGAGTCTCATGCCAATTCTCCGACAAACTGGGTATGGATTTCTACTTATCCCAAGAAACAGCCGATTCAAAGGATCAAAGGGAAGACAATCGGACCTAACTCCAGCGCCGGCTGACAAATAGTGGTCTTTCTGCCCTTGACTTGTGTACGGGACCGGTCTACAAACCGTTAGCTGTGCCTCGAGGCCGATCTTGACGCTTCCGGGTCCGATGGGTAGCATGGCGAACTTGTGAAACTTTGCACGAACTTTGCTTCGGGCGTTCCTGCGCAGCCGGGTCAGCAAGTCATCAGGGAAAACCCACCGGGTTCGGCGCTCAAAACGAGGTAAGCGGGTGAATCGCTTTATTTTTCCCAAGTGGCTGGACCAAATCCGGCCCGTCCTTCTGCTTGTGCTTCTAGGAGCACCGGCCTACCTGATTACGATCGGGTACTACGGGATGTGGCCCACGACCCGGACGCAGGGCTATATGCCCGAGCAGCCGGTACCCTACAGCCACGCTCTCCATGTCGGTGAACTCGGGATGGACTGCCGGTACTGCCACAACACGGTGGAGAAGTCCTCCCACGCGTCCATTCCCCCGACTTCCACCTGTATGAACTGCCACAGCATGATTCGAACGGAAGCGCCGACCCTGCTTCCGGTTCGCGAGAGCTACGCCAGTGGCGAGGCTGTCGAGTGGATCAAGGTTCATGACCTCTCCGATTTCGTCTACTTCAACCACAGCGCGCACGTGACGCGCGGAATCGGCTGCGAAACCTGCCACGGCCGGGTCGACAAGATGGAAGAAGTCTGGCAGGAAGCCCCCATTCGCATGGGCTGGTGCCTCGATTGTCACCGCAACCCCGAGAAACACCTGCGACCGGTGGAGCACGTCACCACGATGGGCTATCAACCGGCGGAAGATCAGAGCGTCCTCGGAGCGAGGCTCAAAGAGGAATACAACATCAACCCGAACACGGACTGTTCCACATGTCATCGATGAAACCGGAGCCGAATCCGCTGCCGGAAACGCGTCCGACCACCGGGCGTGACTACTGGCGCAGCCTGGAAGAGTACGCCCAGACGCCGGAGTTCCAGGACATGGTCCATCGGGAGTTCCCGAGCATGGCTCCGGATGTCGTCAGCGACACCAGCCGTCGTGAATTCCTGAAGATCATGGGCGCGTCGCTGGGGATGGCCGGGCTAACCGGCTGCATGTGGCCGCAGGAGAAGATCCTCCCGTTCGCGGAGCGTCCCGAGGGACGAATGCCCGGGATTCCCGTCTTCTACGCGACCGGAATGGAGCTGAGCGGTGTGGCCCGCGGTCTTCTCGCGAAGAGTTTCGATGGCCGCCCCGTCAAGATCGAAGGGAACCCTCAGCATCCCGAGAGCCAGGGCTCTTCGGATGTCGTTTCCCAGTCCGTCATTCTCGAGATGTACGACCCGGACCGCTCCCGCAACGTTGTTGAGGCACAGGGCGCTCAGACGTTCCAGCGGACATGGACGGAATTCGCAGCCGCAGCCGGGAAGGCCCTAAACGGCCAACGAGGCCGGGGCGCCGGATTGGCGGTCCTTTCTGAAACGACCAGTTCTCCGACCATGGCTGCGCTTCGCGCGCAGTGGATGCAGGCCTTTCCCGAGTCGGACTGGGTCGAATGGGAAGCCGTCGACCGGGACAACGAGCGGGCCGGTAGCCGCGCCGCCTTCGGCTCGGTACTTCGTCCCCACTATCATTTCAACCGGGCCGACGTCGTGGCGAGTTTCGACGAGGACTTCCTTGTCTCCCATCCGGCTTCGGTCAAGTATGCCTTCGATTTCGTAGAAGGACGCCAGGCTCCCGGTGGGCATGGCGGACATGGTGCCTCCGGTCATGACTCGGGGCACGACTCGCACGGCCACGCCGCCAATGACGGTCACGGCAACGACCACGCCCACGGCGGCGCAGACATGCGGAAGGGCAGCTTCAACCGGCTCTACGCGGTCGAGCCGTGCTACAGCCCGACCGGTGGAATGGCCGATCATCGTCTTCCGGTCGCTCCTTCGGAAGTGAGCACGGTTTTGGGTGAACTCGCTGCCGAGTTGTTCCTGGGCAGCGGTCTGACTCATCCGTCGCTCGACGGTGCGCTTCGTTCCCGCCTCCAGGCGTTCCGCCAGGGTGGAAAACACGCCGCGTTCGTCAAACAGATGGCTGCGGACCTGATGGCTCACCGGGGCGCTTCCGTGATTGCGGTGGGTGCGCGTCAGCCAGCGTCGGCCCACGCGCTTGGACACCTGATCAACGCTGCGCTCGGCAACATCGGTCAGACAGTCCACTTCGCTGCGGATCCGTCCGGAGATCGTCCGAGCTACATGAGCGCACTCACCGGTCTTGCCGGCAAGATGAAGGCAGGACGGGTCCGTACGGTTCTCATTCTCGGTGGAAACCCGGTCTTCGATGCGCCCGGCGATCTCGGGATGGCGGATGCTCTTTCCAATGTCGAGACCCGAATTCATCTTTCGCTGCACGAGAACGAGACGTCGATGGCGTGCAACTGGCGTCTGCCACGTGCGCACTTCCTCGAAGCATGGGGTGACAGCCGGGCCTGGGACGGAACGATCACGATTACCCAGCCGCTCATTCGGCCGCTCTACGACGGCCGCTCAGCCACTGAGGTCGTCTCGGCCCTGCTGAACGGTGTCGAGACGCGGGGTTACGACCTGCTTCGGGCGCAAATGGGCGGTAGCGAAGAGAGATGGCGCGCTGCCCTCCATGATGGACTGGTGGCTGGATCCGGCTTTGCGATGCAGACGCCTTCGGTGGGCGGAGCCGGCCTCAGCGCCGTGCTTTCGAACCTGTCTCCAAGGGAGGCTTCTGCCTCGAACGGTGAGCTCGAAATCTCCTTTGCTCCGGACCCTGCGATCTACGACGGACGTTTCGCCAACAACGGTTGGCTTCAGGAACTGCCGGACCTGCTGACGAAGCTGACGTGGGGGAACGCACTTCTCCTTGGCGTATCCACGGCCAACGCGATGGGACTGTCCGACGGTGACGTTGTCGCCCTGGAAACGGACGGGCGGAAGATCGAGGTACCGATTTGGACGACGCCGGGACAGGCGCCGCATTCGGGCCATCTCTATTGTGGTTACGGCCGCACGTCGGCCGGGCAGGTCGGAACGGAAGTCGGGGTGGATGTTTACCCGCTGCGAGGTTCGTCCGCGTGGCATCAGGCCTCCGGAGTCAAGATCACCAAGGTCGGCCGGACGGAAGAACTCGTTTCGACTCAGGATCACTTCGCCATCGACGATGCTGGTCAGAAGGCAACGGCGAGCCGGCTGGGCGCCCTCGTTCAGGAAGCAACGGTCGAGGAGTTCAGCCACGGTCACGGTCACGACGACCACGGGCATCATCCTCCGGCGCTTCCCTTGTGGGATCCGCACGAGTACGACGGCAATCGTTGGGCGCTGACCATCGATCTCAATTCCTGCACGGGTTGCAACGCCTGTGTCGTCGCCTGTCAGTCCGAGAACAACATTCCGGTTGTCGGTAAGGCCGAGGTCGCGATGGGCCGGGAAATGCACTGGATCCGCGTCGACCGCTACTTCCGCGGAGACCCGGAAGACCCCGCATTGGTCCTGCAGCCCGTTTCCTGCCAGCAGTGTGAGAATGCTCCCTGCGAGCAGGTTTGTCCGGTGGCGGCCACGGTCCACAGCAGTGAAGGCCTCAACGACATGGTCTACAACCGCTGCATCGGGACGCGGTACTGCGCGAACAACTGCCCGTACAAGGTGCGCCGCTTCAACTTCTTCAACTACAACGGTGGAATGGAAAGCGTCGAGAAGATGCGGGCCAACCCCGATGTGACCATGCGTGCCCGCGGCGTCATGGAGAAGTGCACGTTCTGCACCCAGCGCATCTCGCAGGTGAAGATTCAGGCCAAGAACGAGCGCCGGCCGATCGAGGACGGAGAGATCCGGACCGCCTGCGAGCAGGCTTGTCCGACCCGGGCCATCACCTTCGGAAATCTCAATGATCCGAACAGTCGCGTTCGCAAGCTGCAGGACGACGACCGTTCCTACGCCATGCTCGACGGACACCTGCACACGAAGCCGCGTCTGAAGTACATGAAGAAGCTGCGGAATCCGGCCGCCGGTCTCGCTGGTAGTTCCGGCGACCACGGCCACGACGGTCACCACGGTTAGGGGAGACGAGCCGGTCGATGAGACAGAATCAGCAAGTTCAGCTCGAGCTGGGTCGGACCCCCCTTGTCGAAGGCGGTCACGACTTCCATGCCGTGACCGAGATTGTTTCATCGGTCGTCGAGCGTAGGAAATGGCCTATGGCCTGGTGGGTCGCCTTCCTGGCGAGCTTCGGGACCCTGGGCATCCTCGGACTCATGATCGGATGGCTCTTCTGGCAGGGTGTCGGCGTCTGGGGCGTCAACAACCCGGTCGGCTGGGGTTACGCCATCATCAACTTCGTTTTCTGGGTCGGCATCGGTCACGCCGGAACCCTGATCTCCGCCATCCTCTTCCTTCTCAGACAGAAGTGGAGAACGTCGATCAATCGATTCGCGGAAGCGATGACGATCTTCGCGGTGATCTGTGCGTTGGTGTTTCCAGGCATCCACGTCGGGCGCCCCTGGCTCGCATGGTGGTTGTTCCCGCTTCCGTATCCGCAGGCGATGTGGCCGAACTTCCGGTCTCCGCTCCTGTGGGACGTCTTTGCGGTTGGAACCTACTTCACGGTTTCACTTCTCTTTTGGTACGTCGGACTCATTCCGGACCTGGCCACAATCCGGGATCGCGCCACGACCAAGTTCCGCCGTTTGATCTACGGTTTCTTCGCCCTCGGCTGGCGTGGTTCCCACCGTCACTGGCACCGCTATGAAGTGGCGTACCTGATCCTGGCCGGCCTGGCCACGCCCCTCGTTCTTTCCGTGCACTCCGTCGTTAGTTTCGACTTTGCCACGTCGCAGCTTCCCGGATGGCATACGACGATCTTCCCGCCCTACTTCGTTGCGGGCGCTGTCTTCTCCGGATTTGGAATGGTGTTGACCTTGATGGTTCCCTGCCGCGCTCTCTTCGGGATGCAGGACCTGGTCACGATGCGCCATCTCGAGAACATGTGCCGGATCCTTCTCGTCACCGGCATGATGGTGGGCTACGCCTACAGCATCGAGTTCTTCATCGCCTGGTACGGCGGAAACGAATACGAGAAGTTTGCGTTCATCAACCGCGCCTTCGGTCCCTACGCCTGGGCCTACTGGACGATGGTGAGTTGCAATGTTCTTTCTCCCCAGATCTTCTGGTTCCGCTGGGCCCGTCGAAACCTCTGGGTCATGTTCATCATTTCGATCTTCGTCAATATCGGTATGTGGTTCGAGCGCTTCGTCATCGTCGTGACCTCGCTGAGCCGGGACTTCCTCCCGTCGGCATGGGCGTACTACAAGCCGACCATGATCGACACTCTGACCTTTGTAGGCAGCTTCGGTCTCTTCTTTACGGCGTTCCTCCTTTTCATTCGCTTCCTCCCGATGGTGGCGATTGCCGAGGTCAAAGCGGTGATGCCGGAGGCCCACGCAAGTCATGGACATGATCCGGATGACGGCGGCAATGCACCGGTCGGCGGACCGGCACTGCAGCCTGCCGGAGGAGGTCGCCAGTGAGCGTCGCCCAGAATCAGGCCGCTGAGGCCGAGAAGGCCCAGTTCTTCGGCTACCTCGTTGAGTTCGACTCGGTCGATGAGGTTATGCACGCCGCAGAGCGCGTTCGGGACGCGGGTTACACGAAGTGGGACACGCACACGCCGTTCCCCGTTCATGGCATGGACAAAGCCATGGGGATCAAGTACACGAAGCTGCCCATCGTCGTCCTGGGCGGCGGTCTGACCGGATGTCTGGGCGCATTGCTCATGCAGTGGTGGATGAACGCAGTCGACTATCCCTACATCATCAGCGGTAAGCCGTTCTGGAGCATTCCGGCAAACATTCCGGTTACGTTCGAGCTCACGGTGCTGTTCTCTGCATTGACGACGGTCTTCGGAATGCTCGCTTTCAACCAGCTGCCGCAGTGGCGTCACGGTGTCTTCGCCAGTGAGCGCTTCCTTCGGGCCACCGACGACAAGTTCTTCATCAGCATCGAGGCCAAGGATCCCAAGTTCGACGCCAAGAAGACGGCGGACTTCCTCTCCACGTTAGGTGGGGGCGAAGTCGAAGCTCTGGAGGAGTAGATGCCCAAGTGGGTCGTTCCAGCATTGGTCCTGCTCGGATCGTTGGCACTGGTGCCGCCGCTGCTCATCGCACGTGAGCGGTCGACGACGTTCCGCGAACCGAAGGTCCACCTGATTCCGGACATGGACCATCAGTTCAAGTACAAGGCGCAGCAGGAGAATCCGCTCTTTGCCGACGCCCGAGCGATGCGACTGCCCGTGGAAAACACGGTTGCCCGGGGCGAGTTGAAGGCGGACAGCCATCTGAACATGGGGGTCGTAAACGACGAGTGGGCGACCACGTTCCCTTTCCCGATCACGGCTGACGTCATGGCCCGGGGAAAGCAGCGGTTCGACATCTACTGCTCCCCGTGTCACGGATTGGACGGTCGGGGCAACGGCACCGTGGCGGTTCGGGCCCTGGCCCGCGGCGAGTCGAAGTGGATTCCGCCGCTGTCGTTCTACGACGCCACCGTCGTGGGGCGCGCTCACGGCCACATCTACAACACGATCAAGAACGGGATTCGAAACATGCCGGGCTACGCCTCGCAGATCGAAACCGAGGACCGCTGGGCCATCGTGGCCTACGTCCGCGCTCTTCAGCGCAGCCAGAACGCGACCATCGAGGATGTACCGCAGAGCATGCGGTCGTCGATGAGGTAAGAGACGAATGGCAGGTCACGTGGACGCGCACAACGATAACTGGTCGATAGGCGGCATCGCCGACGGAGTGTCCCGCATCGGGATCGTCCTCGGTGTTCTTGGCCTGGCGGCGGCCGGCTTCCTCGGCTTCGCTCAGGAAGGAAACACGGAGCACTTCTACTCCGCCTGGCTCGTCAACTTCTGCTTCTTTCTCTCCATCACGTTGGGGGGACTCTTCTTCGTGTTGGCGCAGCACCTGACGGGAGCGACCTGGTCCGTGGTCGTTCGACGCCTCGCCGAGGTCGTGGCCTCGAACGCCTGGCTCATGCTTCTGCTCTTCGTACCCATCGTCCTGGGAATGAAAACGCTCTTCCCGTGGGCCAATCCGGAAGTGGTGAGTGGGGACCACATTCTCGAGGGGAAGGCTTCCTTTCTGAATCAGAACTTCTTCCTCATTCGCAGCGGCATCTATTTTCTCGTCTGGATTCTTGCTTCGCAGTACTTCCTGCGCCGCTCGACCGGACAGGACGAGACCGGAGATATCGGGACGACGCTGTCGATGGAGAAGACGGCTGCGCCGATTACCCTGCTCTTCGCCGTCACGGTGACCTTTGCTTCCTTCGACTATCTGATGTCCCTGGAGCCGCACTGGTTCAGCACGATCTTCGGGGTCTACTACTTCGCGGGAAGCTTCCTCTGCTTCGTCGCCTTCCTCTCGGCAACGGTCCTCTTCCTGCAGGGGCGGGGACGCATGAAGGCCGCGGTGACTCCAGAGCACTACTATGACCTTGGAAAGTGGATGTTCGCCTTCACTGTCTTCTGGGCCTACATCGGTTTTTCTCAGTACTTCCTCATCTGGTACGCCAATATCCCCGAAGAAACAGGTTGGTACTACGTCCGCCAAAACAACGGATGGACAACCTTGAGCTGGATCATGCTCATTGGGCATTTCATCATCCCATTCCTGGGACTCCTGCCCCGGCCGATCAAGAAGAACCCGGTCACTCTCGGGTTCTGGGCCGTCTACATCATGATCATGCACTGGCTTGATGTCTTCTGGATCGCGATTCCCAACGCGTACCCGAACGGGATCCCGTTCCACCCGCTCTACATTGCCTGTTTCCTGGGCATGGGCGGACTCTATGTCGCATTCGTAGCGTTGGGCCTGAAGAACCGCTCACTTGTTCCCGCCCGGGATCCGCGTTTGCCGGAGTCCCTGGCCTTCGAGAACGCTTAGGAGAGAGCATGGCAGTACGCACCGAGGAAGGCGCGGACCCGAATGGATTCTGGACGGCAGTCGTAGGCGCCATCGGGGTCGTCGTAACGATGGCCATCATCGTGGCCTTACAGGCGCTCTTCAACCGCGTCGACGCCGACGAGAGGCAGCGGAAGATCTATGACGCCGTATCGAACGAGCTCACCCGGGCGCGCGCGGAACAGCTCGAAGGGATGAACACCTACGGTTGGGTCGACAAGGACGCAGGGGTTGTCGCCATTCCGATCGACAAGGCCATGGAGTTGACAGTACGGGACCTTCAGGTCTCGCGGCGAAACACGATGCACGGCGGAATGGACGGCTCGGGTCATGGTTCGGACCACGGCGCGGGTGCAGGCGATCACCAGGGCGCCGGGGGCGCAGGTCACTAGTCATGGCTGAGTGGCGACGGACAAATGGGACTTTCGCGACAGGAGCCTCGGTGCTTCTGCTCCGGGTCTTGTCATGTCTCGCCCTCGTGATTCTGCTTTCGGGCGTTGCCATCCGTTCGTCCCTTGCTCAAATTGCCGGTCCCGTTCCAGAGGAACTGGACGAGGTCGAGATCGTCGAGCATGTCGATGAACTCATCCCACTCGATCTCGAGTTCGTCGACGAGAACGGAGCCCCCGTCCGCCTTCAGGACTATTTCGACGGTGAGCGTCCGGTGCTTCTGACGCTGAACTACTACGGTTGTCCGATGCTCTGCGGCCTCCAGCTCAACGGCATGGTCGATGCGATGAAGTTGATGGACTGGACTCCGGGACAGGAGTTCGAGTTCGTTACGGTCAGCATCAACCCGCTCGAAACCCACACGCTGGCTCGTCTGAAGAAGCAAAACTACATCAAAGAGTACGAACGCCCCGAAGCCGCCCAGGGCTGGCACTTTCTGACCGGCCATCGTGTCGCAATCGACTCGTTGGCGACGGCCACCGGGTTCGGCTACGAGTACATCGAAAAGACCGGTGAGTACTCCCACGCCGCGGTCGCCCTCGTCGTCACCCCGGACGGGCGGCTTTCCCGCTATCTGTACGGCGTTCTGTTCGATCCGAAGACGATCAAGTATTCCCTGGTCGAAGCCGGCGAAGGCAAGATCGGCAGCCCGCTCGACCAGATCATTCTCTTTTGTTTCCATTACGACGCCGAAGCCGGGGCTTACGCTCCCGTGGCTATGAACATCATGAGATTGGGCGCCATGCTCACCGCGTTGGTCGTTGGAGGCGTGCTCTCTCTCTTTTGGATCCGGGATCGGCGCCGTACTCGCGGGCCCGAGAACCCCGGGCCGACCCATCGTGCGACCGGTAGCGCCGAAAGGGCCGACCACGTCCACGTCGGAGGTGAACTGTGAATCTGTTCGTTGAACTCGTCGCCCGGCTCCTTGGAGTCACTCCGGCCATGGCCTCGGACAACGCATTGCGAGGTCTCTACCTGCCGCCGGAGGCGTCGACGAGTGCCGGCCACATCGACTGGATGTTCGACGTCATCCTGTGGATTTGCATCTTCTTCTTCGTCCTGATCGTCGTACTCATGGGGCTCTTCATCATGCGCTACCGGGTCAAGGACCCGAACGCCGAAGGGCCGCGGATCTACCACAACACGGCCTTGGAAGTGACCTGGACGGCCATTCCTTTGGGGATCGTCGTCGTCATCTTCTGGCTGGGATTCAAAGGCTATATGGACCTGGCCGTGCCGCCGGCCAATGCGTATGAGATCCAGGTCACGGGACAGAAGTGGAGCTGGTCTTTCACCTACCCGACGGGACATGTCGACAACGTCCTTCATGTACCCACGGATCGACCGGTGACCTTGATCATGACGTCCACCGACGTCATCCACAGCATGTACCTGCCGGCCTTCCGCGCGAAGATGGACGTCTTCCCGGGCCGGTACTCCAAGCTCTGGTTCGATGCGGATGAGCCTGGCACCTATCCGCTATTCTGTGCGGAGTATTGCGGCACGGAGCATTCCTCGATGATCTCTGAGGTTGTGGTCCAGGAAGGCCCGGAGTTCGACGAATGGCTGACCGTTGCGTCCAACATTCTGGCCACGATGACGCCGGAAGAAGGCGGGAAGTACCTCTGGGAGAAGCGGGGCTGCAATCAGTGCCACTCCGTCGACGGCTCGGCCGGAATTGGCCCGACCTTCGTCAATCTCTTCGGAGCACAAAGAGCGTTCGGTGACGGCACGACGACGGTTGCCGACGAGAATTACATTCGGAAGTCGATCCTCGAGCCGCAAAGCCAGATCGTGGCCGGTTTCGACGGCGTCATGCCCACCTTCCAGGGTCGTTTCAACGACGAGGAGTTGGGAGCGATGATCGCCTACATCAAGAGTTTGACGTCGTCCTGAGCCGGAACTCGGGACGGGTTTGCATAGAGCGGGTCGATCGGGACGGATTTCGCGGGTCGCCGACGAGACGAGGTAAGACATGAGTAGCGCCACAGATCACGCTGAAGAATCCAACTATCTGAACGCCAAGCCGGGCCTGATGTCCTGGCTGACGACGCTCGACCACAAGCGGATCGGGGTCATGTACCTGATCTCGATCCTGACCGCCTTCTTCATCGCGGGAATGCTGGCGATGCTGGTCCGGACCGAGCTTCTGACTCCGGGACGGACGATCGTCGATCCGGATACCTACAACCAGTTCTTCACCCTCCATGGCGCGATCATGGTCTTCATGTTCATCATTCCGGGCATTCCTGCGGCGCTGGGGAACTTCGTCCTGCCGCTGATGCTGGGCGCAAAGGACGTGGCCTTCCCGCGTCTCAATCTCATGTCCTGGTACCTGTGGGTTTTTGGAGGAGTCTTCGCGGTCGTCTCGATGGTGACGGGCGCCGTCGATACCGGCTGGACGTTCTACACGCCCTACAGCACGGACACGTCCACGTCGGTCATCAACATGACTCTGGGCGTCTTCATTCTCGGCTTCGCCTCCATCTTCACCGGAATCAACTTCGTCGTGACCATCCACAAGCTGCGCCCGGCCGGGATGACCTGGTGGCGAATGCCGCTCATGCTCTGGGGTCTCTATGCCACCGCCATCATTCAGGTGTTGGCGACCCCGGTCATCGGAATCACGATGCTGCTCCTCATCGCCGAGCGGACTCTCGGCGTGGGCATCTTCGATCCGGCGCTGGGCGGCGATCCGCTGCTCTATCAGCACTTCTTCTGGTTCTACTCGCACCCGGCGGTCTACATCATGATCCTGCCCGCCATGGGTGTCATCAGTGAGCTCATCTCCGTTCACAGCCGGAAGACGATCTTCGGCTACCAGGCCATCGCTCTCAGCTCGGTTGCCATTGCCGCCTTCAGCTTCATCGTCTGGGGACACCACATGTTCACGGCCATGTCCCCGATGGCCAACATGGTCTTCTCCGCTCTGACCTTCTCGGTCTCAATCCCGTCTGCGGTCAAGACCTTCAACTGGTTGGCGACGCTTTATCGAGGACATATCCGGCTGAACACGCCGATGCTCTACGCGCTTTCGTTCCTTTTCCTGTTTGGAATCGGGGGACTGACCGGCCTCTTCCTGGGAACGCTGGCCGTGGACGTCCATCTGCACGACACCTACTTCGTCGTCGCCCACTTCCACTACGTGATGTTTGGGGGAACGGTCATCGCCTTTCTCGGCGGACTGCACCACTGGTGGCCCAAGATGTTCGGTCGGATGTACAACGAGGGGCTGGCCAAGCTTGCCTGCTTCCTCATCTTCATCGGCTTCAATATCACCTTCATGTCCCAGTTCATCATGGGCAGCCTGGGCATGCCGCGGCGCTACTACGACTACATCGATGCCTATGGCTCGTACCATGTGTGGTCTTCGATCGGCGCCTACATCATGGCGGTAGGCTTCTTCCTAACCGCGGGCTATCTGATTCATTCGCTGATCGCGGGCAAGAAGGCGGTCGAGAATCCGTGGGGCGCTGCGACTTTGGAGTGGCGGACCGCGTCGCCGCCTATCGAGCACAACTTCCACGAGACGCCGGACGCCAACTATCCGTACGACTACTCCGTGAATCGTTTCAACCCGGACACCGGAAACTACGATCACATCGGTGCGCCGGCTCAGGAAGATGACGACCGGGCCGTAGGCTTCCACGGACATGGTCTGGAGAGCACGACCTAGGAACCCGCAAGGGACGACGGTAGGAGGACGCGGACCTGGGTCCGCGGACAGGGGGATTCGAATTGTCCGATCACGGTGACCACCCGGATTATCTAGGGCACCACTACGACACGCCGGAGCAGCAGTTCGACTCCGGAAAGTTCGGAATGTGGCTGTTCCTGGCGACGGAGATCCTGCTCTTTGCCGGACTCTTCTGCGCCTATGCCGTCTACCGGTCGAATCATCCGGAGATCTTCCACTACTCCGAGCAGTTCCTCGATCGGAAGCTCGGCGGCATCAACACCGTCGTTCTCATCACGAGTAGCTTCACCATGGCCATGGCCGTGCGTGCCGCCCAGCTCGGGAAGAACGGCGCGACGGCGATGTTCCTCGTCCTGACCATCCTTGGAGGCTTCGGCTTCATGGGGATCAAGAAGGTCGAGTACGAACACAAGTGGAAGCACGGACTGCTTTGGGGCAACAAGTACCAGGACCAGGAGCACCATGACGGCCACGACGGTCACGGTGGTGAGCACGGAGACGAGGGCGCCCACGATGACGGGCACAGTCTGAACCTGGGCATTCCCGGGGTGACCATGGCCCATGCAGCGGACGGTGCGGGTGGTGGTTCCGCCGGTGATCACGGCGAGGATGCCTCACAGGCAGGCGCTGCGGCCGGAGACGGTGGTGATCACGGCGCTGCGACGCATGCTGCCGGCGAGCACAGCGACGCTGGCGGGCATTCGGACATGTCCGCGTCCGACAAATCCGCACCGATCATGGTCGACGGCGAAGAGATCCCTCACACGACTCACGAGACCGGGGCTGCCGCTCCGGAAGGGTTGGCCGGGGCCGACGACAAACACGCGGACGATGGTGCCCCCGCCTACGTGCACATCTTCTTCGGAATCTATTTCCTAATGACCGGGCTACACGGACTACACGTCATCGCGGGTTTGATCGCGATAGCCTGGGTCCTCGTCCGAACGCTCAAGGGGCACTTCAGTGCCGAGTACTCGACTCCAGTCGACCTCGTCGGACTCTACTGGCACATCGTCGACCTGGTCTGGATCTACCTGTTTCCGCTGCTCTACCTGATCAGCTAAAGAGAGGACGCGAACGGAATGTCTAGCGATCACGGTACAGGAACCGGACACGTCGTCCATCCGATGGTTCTCGTCGGGACTCTCGGCGCGCTCCTGGTTCTGACCTTCTTCACCGTCGCCGTAACCTGGGTCGACTTCGGACCGGCCGCGTTTCACATCGCCATGGCCATCGCGACGTTGAAAGCCGCCCTCGTGGTTCTATTCTTCATGCATCTGTATTGGGACAAACCGATCATCGCAATTACGTTCATCACGTCCCTCGTGCTGGTTGCGCTGTTCATCAGCCTGTCCATCAATGACACTCAGAACTGGATGCCGGAGATGATCCCGGACTACGCCCCTCGCATCGAGCGCACGACCGCCGGAGGCTAGTCGGCTCTTTCGGCAACCGGCTGGCAAAACACGGGTCCGCACCAGGGAATACGCGACGATGACGGCTTCCGGCGACGGACCCGATCCGTTTACGGTCATTCGAAGTCAGAGTGGCCCGGACCGGGATCAGGTCAATCCTCCCGGCACCGGAACCTTGGGGTTCGCGGTGCTGCTCGCCTCTCTCAGCGTCCTCTTCGTGGCGAGCGTGGCCGGCTACCTCTACGTCCGGATCAACGCGTCGCAATGGCCTCCGGCCGGTATGCCCGGTCTCCCCATGAGTCTTTGGTTGAGTACGGCCGTGCTGCTCGGCTGTTCGGTCTTCATTCACCGTGCGCTCAAGGCCATTCAGAAGGACGATCAGAAGGGGTTGCGGCGCAATCTGCAGTGGACCCTGGTTCTGGGGTCGCTCTTTCTCGTCCTGCAGACCCTCAACTACGTCGGCCTGGCCCAGTCGAACCTGACGGCCAAGACCAATCTCTACGGCTTCACGTTCTACCTACTGACGGGGCTTCACGCAGCCCACGTCATCGGTGGACTCATTCCGCTGATCATCGTGACGCATAGAGCGAGGCGCGGGCGGTACTCGTCCTTCTTCCATCCGGGCGTGACCTATTCGGCGATGTATTGGCACTTTCTCGATGGGGCATGGGTCGTGCTCTTTGCGGTGCTCTTGATCGGAAGCTGAGGGCCATCGAGTCGAGACGATTCGATCGTCGGGCACCTTCTTTGCAGAGACCTCGATGTAACCGACGATCTCGCGAACGAGGGAAGACGATGAGGGGATGGACTCTCCCTTGCGCTGGCTCAAGCGGCGGCGGAGGGTGCCGATAACCCTTTCGTGGCATCCGCGCTGGACCCTTTGGGGTCGGGGCGGGCTTTGGACGCGGCGGGAAGTCCGGTGTCGGCGTGCCTAACGAGGTACGGAGACATACGGATGGCGATTCCACTCTTCCAGAGATACGCTGTACGTTGGGTCTCGCTTCGCCGGGGGGGCAAAGTGACTTCGAGTCCCAGGGACTTGGCCTGCCTTCTTCTGAGCCTTGCGAGCATCGTCATAGACAAGGTCCGCATCTAATGTCTTGGAGGTGTCGCATGGAGGCAAGGAATGCTTCCCGCGCTGGATCGCTCCGGTTCTTGACGGTCTGGAGTTCGATGTCCGCGATGGTTCTGTCCGTTCTCTTCCTGGCCTCGGCCGGTTGCGGGGACGACGAGGATGACGGAGGAACGACTCCTCCCGCCGGTGATGTCTATCAGGACATTATCGACGAGTTCGCTCTCTCGCCGCTGCCTGCCATCCCCTATCCTGCGAACAACCTGTTCAACGCAGAGCGCATCTCTTTGGGCAAACTCCTCTTCTTTGATCCGATTCTCGGCGGTGAGTCTGCGCCGTGGATCAAGTCGGAGATGGGCGTGGATCCCTACCGCTACCGGGCCAACGACATGGCGTGCGCGACCTGTCACTTTCCGTCCTTCGCCTTTGCGGACGGCCGTCGTCTTGGCGCCGGTGTCGGAGGGGCGCAGTTCGATGACATGGATATCGGCCCGACCCGTGTCGTGCCGGCTCCGTCCACGATCACGGGCGCGGATCTCGGCCGGGTTCCGAGGAACACTCCCACCGTGCTGAACACGGCGTTCAACGGTAGCGAATCGATCCATCCCACGGCCAAGAGCACGCAGTTCATGGACGGCCGTGTCACCGGTGGCCTGGAGGAGCAGGCGGTTCTGCCCATCACATCCCGGGACGAGATGGCCGGCGACGCCTACGGCCGTGAGTTGACAGGTGAGACCGTGGCCGCAGAAGTCATTCAGGACAGTGTCATGGCCCGAATCCGCGCCATTCCGGAGTACGTCGACCGCTTCAGACAGGCCTTTGCTTCAGAGATCCGTACGGCGGAGGACATCGAACTCGAGCACCTGGGTCGGGCCATCGCGGCTTACGAGAGAGAGTTGATCACGCCGAACTCCCGCTACGACCAGTTTGTGGCGGGAGACCGCTCGGTTTTCTCCGAGACGGAGGCCGAGGGCTTTGAGCTCTTCTTCGGGAAGGGACTCTGCGGCGACTGTCACAGTGGACCGATGCTTTCCGACTACACCTTCCGGATTCAGGGCGTAGGTGATGACTACGACTCGATCCTTCCCGGCTTTGAAGGAAAGAACGGGGAAGGCGGCGATTGGGGACGGTTCCACGCCGACCCCGAGGCTTTTGCCGACCAAAAGTTCTCGTTCCGCACGTTGACCGTCCGAAACGTCGAGTTGACGGCTCCCTTCTTCCATTCCGGCAGCGCCGGGACGCTGCACGAAGCGGTCGAGTTCTACAATCGAGGGGGCCTGGGACAGAACGACATCTCGACGGCGGACCTGACGGCGGCCGGAGTCGTGCGTGACCCGTCGATCCGTCCGCTCGGACTGACGGAGCACGAGATCGATGCCATCGTCGCGTTCATGAAGACGACGACCGCGCCGGTTCAGCAGGGTCCGCTCGGAATCGATCTGACCACGGTGCCGTACCGGGTGCCGAGTGGCCTGCTTCCGCCGGGGATGCCGACTCCGGCCGGGCGCGGACCGTTCCTCATGGACGGAAGTGACGGCGCGACGCTGCACTGATCGAAATGTGGGCTGAGATCCACGGAGATTCGCGGCCCAGGCCGGCCTGAGTCGGCCTGGGCCGGCCTGAGTCGGCCTAAGCCGGGTCGGGATGGATCCGGCCACTCTGCCAAGAAAGCCGCGTTGCCGCCAACTCTCGCACCGGTGTTGCGGCTAGACTCTATCCGAAGGGGCGACTATCACCACATCTTCGGAGGAAGAATGAACCGTCGAAACCTCATCCGTTCTGCACTTGCCATCGCTTTCAGCGGTGCGATCTGCGTCTCCGGCGCCCTCGATCTTGCGAGGGCCGACGATGCCGCCGCGGAGTCCGAACCCATGGTCCTTCGGGTCTACAGCGACTACGTGTGACCGTGGTGCTATCTCAGTACCGGGCGTATTGAGCGGCTCCAGAACGAATTCGAGATCGAAGTCGAACTCATCCACTTTCCGCTGCATCCGGACACTCCGATGGAAGGGGTGAAGCTGCTGGACCTCTTCGGCGGTCCTTCCGCGGCGCCCAGACTCGAGCAGTCGAAGAAGCGCCTGGCGGCGATCGCCGAGCAGGAAGGTCTTCCGATGGGCACGAAGCGGGAGATGACCTACAACAGTCGACTGGCTCAGGAACTCGGCCTTTGGGCCGCCGAGCAAGGGAAGGGACCCGAATTCGACAACGCCACCTACCGTGCCTACTTCGTCGATGGAAGCAACGTCTCGGACGTGGATCTTCTGGTCGAGTTGGCGAAAGGTGTCGGTCTCGATCCGAAAGCGGCCAGGAAGGTCGTCGTCGAGCGGACGCACCAGGCGAAGGTCGATGAACATTGGAACCGGTCCCGCCAGTCGGGTGTCAGCGCGGTTCCGACGTTCCAGATGGGCGGACAGCAGGTTGTCGGCGCGCAACCCTACGAGGTTCTGCGTCAGCTGGTGATCGAAGCCGGGGCCAAAACGCGGGGTTGATCCTCGCCTACAACGACTCGAGAAACGCGAGCAGTGCCGCCCGGTCCCCGGCCGACATGGACCGGACGGCTTCGCGTGAGTCCTCTGCTTCACCCCCGTGCCACATCACCGCTTCCAGAATGGATTTGGCCCGCCCATCGTGAAGCAGGTTGTACTCGTTCTGAACCGTCCGGGTCAGTCCCAGTCCCCAAAGGGGTGTCGTTCGCCACTCCGAACCGGTGGCTTCATAGTCCGGCCGGCCGTCGGCCAGGTCCGGGCCCATGTCATGCAGAAGCATGTCGGTGTATGGACGAATCGTCTGGTGTGAGACGGAGGGGATTCCCTCCAGGTGACCCGTCTCGAGGCTCGGCGTGTGGCAGGTCGCGCACTGCGCTTCCTTGAAGAGTTGCTGTCCTCTTCGGACGACGGGGTCTTCCACGTTGCGGCGAGCGGGGACGGCCAGCGTCTGCGTGTAGAACGCCGCCAGCTCGACCGTTTCCATGTCGATTTCCGGATCGTCGGCGACGCCGTCCGCCTGGGGCTGCCCGATTGCGCTGTCCGTCGGAAAGATGGGATTGGTCACGCCCATGTCGTTGCGGTAGGCGGCGGCTGCCTGTTGGACCAATGTCGGCTGGTTGGCCTTCCAACCAAACCGTCCGAGTTCCATCGTTTGATTCCTGACGTCGTAGACCCAGTTCGGTCGCCCGGAGATTCCATCGCCGTCGGCGTCGGCTTCGTCGGCCATGGCCAGGATGTCTTCTTCGGGGATGGCTTCCAGAAGCCCGCGTCCGAAGACCGGAAGCGCGATGCGCGGTGACGTCATGATGTCGGCGGGAAGGTCCGTGTACGCGTCCTCCAGCGCATAGGAAGGTCGATGCAGCGTGTAGGACTCTCCGTCGTCGAACTCTTCCACGATCTGCTCGTAGGTGACCCGGACACGAACTTCCGGTTGGACGCCGAACAACGACTTGTCACTCAGTTGGAGTCCGAAGCCCGGCGCGGGAACGGGACCGCCGTGCTCGTCCTTACCGGGAACACTGGCCCGGAGCAGCAGAGAACTCGGTTCGGTTCCCAGAAAAGGGCGTCCGCGGCCGTTGTTGACGTGACAGGCCGTGCAGGCATTGTTGTTGAAAACGGGCCCAAGCCCCGGATTGACCGGGGCTCCGGCGCCGACGAAGGCCGACTCGAAGGCCAGATCCCCATCGAGATGGCGGTCGAGGTCGGACACGTTGGGAGCGGGGAAGGTGTAGGCCTGATTCGTCGCGTTGAAGATCGTCGTTTCGCCTCCGGAGAGGTACTCGGACAGATCGACTTCCGGTGCCTCGGTCGGTGAGTCCTCCGAACAGCCGACCGAACAGGCGACCACGATGATCCCGACGGCCGGTACCAACGCGTCTTTCAGACGTGCTCTCACTTCTGGATCCTCCTTCCCGACTCACTCCCGTGTTGGGCTGGCCCGATCGATTCACGACGGTCTTCTGCGGTGACGACGATCATGAGCGTGAAGACCATCATGAACGGTTCGTGCTAGCTGACGATCAGCGGTTTGACCGACGTTTCCAGGGTCTGGACCAACTTGTCGATGGACTGCTGGGCCGCTTCGATAACCGCGTTCTGATCAAGGTTGTCGCGGAACGGCTCCGGGATCTGTCCGATGGCGGTGATGGCATCGTCGATCTGCGACTTGACGAGATCGTCGATCTGCTCGTTCTGGCTGCGAACGTACTCGTCGAGACCCACGCCGTCCGACCCCAGGTGATACCCGCCGGTGTAGGCGTTACGCACGCTGCGAAGGTTGTTCGAAAAGTCGGTCAGGGAGTTCCAGCTGAACTGGGACTCGACGAGGTCGGTGTTTCCTTCGTCGAACGGGTCGGCGATCTTGCCGTTGGCGACTTCGTCGCAGAGGCCGATCATTCCCTCGACGATTTCGAGAAGTGCGTCACGCTGCGTGACGTAGGGGCTTCCGCTCAATCCCGCCTTCTGGAACTGTCCGGCGTACTCGTCCTCCCAAGCGGAGAAGAGAGCGTCGGTGTCGTCGCGGAGTACGGTGCAGACCGCGACCAGATAGTCGATCTCCCGAGCGGTCAAGTCGCCGACGGAGCGGGAGTCGCCTTCCCGGAAGAGAAGGAACTCGATGGTGTGAAAGCCACGCAGCGCGGGGCCTAGGCCTTCGGCGACGGTGTCGGAGTTCAGCTCCAGGTCCGATGCCAGTACGTTGCTCAGTTGCTGGCGATCGACCGGCCAGGAATCGAGGGCCGGGTCGAGAGAAAGGAAGGTTGCCGGACCGAAGAGGAACGCCTCGCTGGACTCCCACGGCTCGCGCGTATCAACCCACCTTTGTGCAGCCGCGTCGAGGAGGGACTGATCGGCCGGTGTCGCCTGCAACGCCGTGGCCGCGTCAAGAAGGTCCTGTGCGCGGCCGGCCAAGTCTTCGTAGGTCGCCTTGGCCACGTTCTCGGCAAAGCTCTCCAAGGTGGAGCTGAAGTCAGTCTGCACGTTGGGTGACGTCGGATCCCCGTCGCTGTCGTCGTCCGAGCAGGCGCCCAGGGTGAGGCTGAGCCCAAACGCCAGGCACGCGGTCAACGTCGTTCCGGCGAATCGAGCCGTTCCGGCGAACCGGGTCTTTCCGTCGGCTCGATTGGAATGGTCCCTGTCGCTGCGCATCGGGTCTTGATTCGTGAGGGTTTGGTTCGGTACTCGGTCCTGCGGATTCGGCTCGGTCTTCAAGGGTCTTCCTCCATCACGCCAATCCAGACGTGCGGTCAGGGGTTCGGGTCGCCACCAAGGATCTCGGTCGAGAACGCTAGGTTGAGACTGAAAGTGTTCTCGTCGTTGAGGACATCGTCTCCGAAGGTTCGATGAGACCAGTCCGCTTTGACGACGATGTCGGGGTGGGGCACGTAGTTCAGTCCCGCCGTGAAGAGGTTTCTTTCGAAGCGCGGGACGTCGAAGATCCCGGGAGAAACCTCATGCATGCTGTCGTAGGCGGAGTACTGGACGAACGGAAAGAGACGCCACTCTTCGTTCTTGGTGAAGAGCGGTGCGATGTCATAGCCGAGCTCGACGTACCACCCAAGTGCGGCGTCGGCGACCGGCGTTCTCGAGACCTGCAGGTTGCTCGAAAGTCGGCTGTTCTTTGAGCTGATGAGATCGGCGTTCTCGAGGTCGCCGCGCAGATAGACGGCTCGTGCCTTCCATGGGCCGCGGTCCAGCGTCGCGTGAACATCAAAGACGGTGAGGTGAGCGTCCGTGCCTTCCATGTCCGGCTTCGGGCGGTTTCCCGTCGTGTTTCCCCGGTAGACGGAACTTCCCACCTGTGCGCCGTCGGCCAGGGACACGTCGAACCGGACAGCCCAAGCCAGGTCGGAAGCGCGGACCCCTTCGAAGCGGCCCTGGCCGGCGTCCGAAACGAAGAACTTGGAGTTGAATGCCGTCGAGTCGAGGGCGTTGACGAGTTGGGCCTGGTACGCGACCGGTCCGCGGCGGCCAAAGAGTTCCAGGCCGGTCTCGTCCCACGTCGTCGGAATGAGACTGACCTCGGCTTCCGGCCGAACGGTGGTGAAGTAGGCGGTCGGTCGGTGCGACTTGTTGATGAGTCCGACCGCCACGATGAGATGTCCCGCACGAAGGTTGATCGCTTCGTTCCAACGCTTTGTCAGGTGCAGCTGCTCGAGGACGACCTCGCCGCCCTTTTCCGTTTCGATCTCGTACTCCCCGAACTCTTCGTACTCGAGTTCGAGCGCCGTGCCGGTGCCTCCGTGTTCGTACTCGAGTTCGATCTCCAGGGAGAGGTCGGTTCGGAATTCGTACTCCAACTCGACAGCGAAGTAGGGGATGTCGACGACGGCCCGCGAGTCCGAGGGGGCGCCGGTCGGCGAGGTGCGTTGATCCGGTCCGTAGTCGTAATGGGAGTAAAGGACGTCACCGTAGACATCGAGTTCGACGCGCCTGTCGGAGGCGCTTCCGGTCGATCCCAGAGTGATTAGGAAGGCGGCCGCCAGGAAGGACGGGAGATTCGGATGCAACCAGCTTGGCAAGTCGGCCTCGAGAGGTGAAGGTTGAGTTGTGGACGGAAGATTGCGGACGGGATCGATCCAAGTATTTCTGCCAGTTGGGCGTTACGGCGACGATTCGCCGTCGGCTTCGGCGGCCCTGGATTGGATCCTCAAGGACGCTGCGTCGTCGCCATTTACGAGTTTGGCGTCCGCAATCTTCCGGCCACAATTTGTTGCGACTGAGTCTCAATATCGACGAAGGGGCACGTTAGAAGACTTAAATACGACGGTCAAGTATGGATTTATCCGGATGTGGCGAGAAGGCGAGGAATCGTGGATGAGGATTCCTAATGACCCTCAAATCGCTGCTTACCAGTCGGTTGGAAGATCAGTGAAGTCGGCTCAGGATCGGAGGCGGTCAAGGAACTTCCAGTACGAAGGGAAGGTCTTGGCCACACAACCGGGGTCCAGGATCGTCACGCCGGGCGCGCGGAGACCGGCGACCGCAAATGCCATGGCCATTCGGTGGTCGTCGTAGGTCTCGATTTCGGCCGGTAGAAGGGTACCGGGCTGTCTGGCTTCGATGGTCAGATCGTCCCCGTGTACCTCGACCCTGGCTCCGAGCTTTTGCAGTTCGGCTTCCAGGGCGGCCATGCGGTCCGTCTCTTTGACGCGAAGATTGCCGACGTCACGAATGACCGTCGGTCCCTCTGCGAACAGCGCGACGACGGAAAGAGTCTGTGCGAGATCCGGTGTGGCGTTCAGATTGACGTCGATGCCGCGCAGTTTCGCCGGTCCGATGACCTCCACGAAGTCGGAACCGGTTCGAACCCGGCAGCCCATCGCCGCCAGGTGCTCGGCGAATCGCACGTCACCCTGAAGGCTGGAGTCACCGAGTCCCTCGATCCGACAGCGCGCACTCGGGGTGACCGCTGCCGCCGCGAGAAAGTAGCTCGCATTGGAAGCGTCGGGCTCAACCGCATAGTCGATCGCTTTGTAACCGGAGCCCCCGACACGAATGCCGGACCAGTCGGCCTCCGCTTCAACCTCGGCTCCGAAGCGCTCCATGAGACGGGCGGTCATCTGAACGTAGGGCAGGCTGAGGACAGCACCGTCAAACTTGATCTCGATTCCCCCGGGAAGAGCGGGCGCGATGAGTAGAAGAGCACTGATGAACTGGCTGGAAAGAGTCGGAGTGACATGGAACGAAAGGCCGGACGGAGGAGTCGCGTTCCCCGGCTCATCACCGCGTACTTCAAGGGGCGGACAACCGGGCTGACCAAGAAAGCGAATGTCTGCACTGGCCCGCTCCAGGAGTTCGACCAAAGGACCGATCGGCCGCTCGCGCATCCTCGGCGTCCCGTCGACTCGGTAGGGTCCCGGTCCCAGAGTGCATGCCGCGGTCAGAAAGCGCACAGCCGTTCCGGCATTCCCGAGCGAGAGCTCCGCGGACGAGACCGGGATCCGTCCTGCGTTTCCCTGCACCTCGACTTCGAGCCGATCGGGCCCCTGAGAGGAAAAGGTCACTTCGAATCCGAGTCGCGTCAGTCCGTCCAGCATGCGCTCCGAGTCGTCGGACTGAAGGACATGGGTGAGGTGGGAGCGACCTTGGGCCAGCGCCGCAAGAAGAAGGGCGCGGTTGGTCAGACTCTTCGATCCCGGGAGGTCGGCGATGGTGACGTCAAACGGCTTTTCGAGAGGTTCGATGGGAAGGGAGGTGGCGTTCGTCATGAGTGTCTCCTTGGCAACGACTCGTTGGTTGCCCAGCCCGATCTCGCTACGACCTTCATGAATAGATCGGGCCCGCTACAGGATCGGATCGTCGGGGCGGCAGGCGTACCAGGCGAACCAGAAGACGGGGCGCGAGACCAGGGGCCCTCGGTCCGCTCGCTCGACCCACGCCGAGACGTGCTCCTCGCCAAAGACCTGAAAGCGAAGGGGCACGCCGCCGAGGTTCGTGCTCCAACTGCCGCGGGTGTCGGCGGACGCCCGGACTTCTTCGAGATCGAAGATAACCCATTCACTTCCGGACGCTGCCGCGCTTGTTTCCACAGCGATGCAACGCGTCTTGTATGGACGTTCCGTCGGATCGGGAAGCGGCTCTGCCGGGAAGCGGAGAATGTCGTTCCCGTGATACGTACTAAACGGGGAGCGTCGGTAGGCCATGATCTTGCGATCGTCCCGTGCGAGCACACGGGTCCTTGGATGCTGCGCCACCCAGGCCTTCCACGGAACGAGCTGCACGGAGAGCGGGCGCAATGTCTTCGATCGAGCGGCCGCGGGTCCGGAGATCGCTTTCCCCAGGAGTGGACTCCAGAGAGATTCCTTTGACTCCAACGTTGCGCCCTCTGGGCCGGACTCGGGAGAACCCGATCTTGTGCCGGGTGGGCTTTCGATCGCCCTGTCGTAGAGAAGATGGTGGTTGTTGTAGAGCAGGCCACTGAGTCCAAAGGTCAACGTCTCGCCGTCGACGCGACGGTCGAACGCTGCTGCCAAACCAGCCAGAGGCGAATACGAAACGACGATGGGAATCCCGGCCAAAGTGTCGTTGACGACTTCATGCCAGTTGAGGATTTGCAGCGGGTATGCGATCTGCTCGTTCCCCACCGAAACTCCGACGACCAGATCTCCGGAGACGACGTACTTGTCGCGCCCCCGGTATCCGGTGGCCTCTTCTGCATCGTACCGTTGGGGAAGGTCGAGCACGTCGAGCCCGTCGCGAGCCAGGTGGGATCCGATCAGGTCCGCTTCGTCGATGAGGAGAGTGTCGAAATCGAACCCGTAGGTTCGCGGATCATGGCCGTCTCCCAGTCGCTCGATGCCGCGGGCTTCGAGGACCAGATGAATCATGTAGGCGGCCGTGCCCCCCGTGACGAGGATGGACAACGCGACCAGCCACCACAGCGAACGCATTAGCGGGGCTGGTTAGATGCGGAGGGGACGGAAGGCTCAGTGCCGGTCGGCACCACCGTCTCATGAAACTTCAGCGCGTCTTCAGACGGCACGGTTCCGAAAGACGTCGTCGCCGCGTTGAGTTGCAGTACAGCCTGATCGGAGGACGGTGTTACGTCCTTGACTTCCTCGCGAGCCGGAACCGCGTCCGGCGCGACACGAAAAACCGGACCGAGGTGCGTGGCCGGACCACGGTCCAACACCATCAGCCCAAGTAACACGGGGAGGTAGGCCAGCGATGCAAAGAAGACGCGTCGTGCGTGACGCTTGTGTCCCGATTCGCGGAGTTGGATCGAAAAGACGACGAGACCCACGGCCAGGACACAGGATCCCCAGAAGAAGTTCCAGCCTGCGAGCCCGGTCAACGTTGCGGCCAGTCCCAGAGGAAGCAGCGCCGCGCTGTAGAGCACGACCAGGTTGAGCGTCAGCACCCCGGAACGGTCGACGCCGGGAAGCATGCGGAACCCGCCGCGCTCGTAGTCTTCCTTGTAGAGCCAGGCCAGGGAAAGAAAGTGCGGCATTTGCCAAACGAAGAGGATGAGGAAGAGAACCCAGGCGCCCGCGTCCAACGAGTTGTGCACCGCCGTCCAACCCATCATAGGCGGGATCGCTCCACAGACCGCGCCGACCATGGTGTTCAGCGGCGTTCGCGATTTCATCGGTGTGTAGACCAGGACGTAGAGGACCTGAATGATCAGGGCCAGTAGAGCCGTCAGCGGGTTGACGAAGAATGCGAGGATGAGGTCTCCCGCTAGGATGAAGACGGATGCGACGATCACGGCGTGGGAGAGAGTCAACGTACCGGCCGGAAGCGGACGATGCCGTGTCCGGTTCATGAGCGCATCCCGCTCCCTTTCCCAACACTGGTTGGCGGCATTGGCGCCCCAGGCTGCGAAAGTGGTTCCGAGGACCGTCCACAAAAGAGCCCACAGGTCGACGTTGGGGCCGGCGGCGACGAGAAAGCCAACCAGGGCGGTCAACGTCACGAAGGAGGCGAGTCGCGCCTTGGTCAGGACGAGGACTTCGTCGACATATTCGCGAGCCGTTCTCATACGTCCATCTCCCTGGACCGACTATCAAGGAAACTAATCTCGTTTACCGGTCAGATAAAGTCGATCTGATCGTTCGAAACAAGGTACCATTCCCGGTCAGGCAGTAGAACCAGAATCGTACCTGGAGGTTGCCTATGGCGACGGCCGTCTCGAGCGCCCCTCTTTCAATCGCCGCGAGCTCTTCGGAGCGGGCCCACCCGTCCTACATTTTGACCTTTGGCTTCGGGATTTCCGTCGTCATGTGGGGGCTGGGTTTTGTCAGCCGAATGCCGCCGATTTGGCTTCCCAGTTCCGTGCTGCTCTTCGTCCTCCTCGCCGTCCAACTCGTCGGTGGTTTTTTCGCCGGTCGGGCGACCGGACTCGGAGCGAAGGCGGGGGCCATCGCCGGGGCGACCAGCTCCGTCATCAATCTACTTGTCCTGGGGTCCCTGCTCGGCGGAGACGATCCGGGGCAGCTCCAGTCCGGGGCCGCCATCTGGGTTCCGGGTTCGATCCTGGTGGGTGCGGTTCTTGGTGGTGTCGGTGGCGGGTTGGCCTCGATCGTCGCGTCTTCTATGCCGTTGGTGGGGGCGGCGGGAATGGGTTCCTCCGCGATCGAGAGGACCGCGGCGCCCACCGATCCGTCGCGCGTCTTCCCCGCGACGGGCGTTGTTCGTCCGCGGATCTGGACGGGACGCTTCGCTCAGGTCGCATGCCTCGCCACGTTGTTCCTGCTGACGGTCGGTGGAATGGTGACGAGCCACGAAGCCGGGCTGGCCGTCGTCGACTGGCCGAACAGTTTCGGCCACAACATGTTTCTCTTTCCCCTGAGTCGCATGACCGGCGGGATCTATTTCGAGCACGCTCATCGACTGTTCGGAGCGCTGGTCGGTTTGACCACGCTGGTTCTTGCCATCCACCTGCAGTTCGCCGACCCGCGGCGCAGCGTGCGCGCACTGGGCTGGGTCGCGCTTGTCATGGTGATCGTGCAGGGCATCATGGGCGGGCTTCGTGTCACCGGCCACTTCACCGACGCGACCGATCCGGCCCTGACCGCTCCGAACCTGACGCTCGCTCTGGTCCACGGTGTTTTCGGTCAGGTCTTCTTCGCGACGTTGATCGGACTCGCCGCCATCACGTCACCAAGTTGGAACCGTCTACCGGGTGCCGTGTCCCGCCCGCAGGCCATTGCCGACCATCGATGGACCGTGGTGCTGTTGGCTCTTTTGCTGCCGCAGCTCGTCCTCGGCGCTTTCTATCGGCACATGGAAGGCGGCCTCCATCTTCACCTGACCCTGGCCGTGCTCGTCATGTTGAGTGCATTCGTCGTCGGGCTTCGAGGTGTCTCACTGGCCAAGGAGTTCCCGATCTACCGCAAACTCGGCCGGGCTCTACTGTGGCTGGTGTCGACTCAGCTGCTCCTCGGAATCGGCGCGCTGATCGCAGTCAGCTTCGCTAGGGAGGCCGTACAACCGCCGGCGTACGAAGTGATCGTGACGACGGCGCATCAGGCAACCGGGGCGCTGCTCCTAGCCGTCGCCACGTTGATGGCGCTGTGGAGTCGTCGGCTCTTCCAGCGTTAGTACGACCTGTACGGTCAGACCTGTTCAGCCCGAACTCGCGGCCCGAACTACTCCTGAAGGGCTAATCCGATCTGTTCGTGAGGGTCTATGGCGGTGGCGAAACTGCCCACAGCGGTCGCGATACACGGGTAGACTGCGGCCATGGCATCCTCCGGACGAAAGACGGCTTCGGGAAGCTCGGGCCGGATTCGGGAAACCGACTTGTTCGAACCGATCCGCGGCTACCTCGAGAATCAGGGATTCGAGGTCAATGCCGAGGTCGTTCATTGCGACGTCACGGCTACGAAGGGCGATGAACTCCTTGTCGTCGAACTCAAGACCAGCGCAACGATGCAGTTGCTCGTGCAGGCGACGGAGCGGCAGAAGATCACGGACAGCGTCTACGTGGCGATCCCGGCCGGCGTCCACAAACGGAAACATTTCCTCGGTGTGCAGCGGGTCCTGAAGCGTCTGGAACTCGGGCTGATCGTGGTCGATCTCACCTCCGACCCTCCTGCGGTGAAGAAGCACTTCGATCCGCTGCCGCACAAGAAACGCAAGGTCAGTCGAAAGAAACGAGCCGTCATTCGAGAGATCTCCCGACGTTCGGCCAACTACAACGTGGGCGGCAGCTCGCAAAGCAAGCTCGTCACGGCCTACCGGGAGAACGCCATTCTCGTGGCTGCCTGTCTCGAGGAAACCGGAGCGACATCGCCCAAGGAGCTGCGGAAGCGGGGCACTGGATGGAAGACGCAAAGCATTCTCTCCGACAATCACTACGGTTGGTTTCAGCGGATCGATCGCGGCGTTTATGAGCTGACGAGCCGGGGACGAAACGAGGTGCGGGAGTACCCCGAGCTGTATGCTCAAAGTCGGGACATCCTGACGGAGCGTGCCGCCTCTCCCAGTTCCGCCGGGCCGGCTACCGCGCAACCCCGAAGTCGGGCAAAGAACCGACCTGGTGTAACTCCCAAGCCCGGCCCTCCGTCCGTTGCCAAGCCCGTTGCCAAGTCCGTTGCCAAGTCCGGCCCCAAGTCCGACCCCAAGCCGGGCCCCAAGTCGGGCCCCAACTCAGACAGAAGTCGTGTCCGGAGTCGGAACGGGAAGTAAGGGCTTCCCGAGAGCGGCCGTACGTAGCTTTCCCGGCTGACGCACGATCCCTTCCGTTACGTACCCTTCAGCCATGGCTACGAACGTCTATTCACTTCCGGATACGTCCGAGAAGTCGGGAAAACTCCCGCGGATTCCGATCTTCGCCGGCCTGTCGATGGCCGAATGGGACGCGCTCGAGCGGGCCGCCCGCCTTCGGAACATCGAGAAGGGTGAGTTCCTGTTCTGCGAGGGGGAAGAGGCCGAGGGCTTCTTTCTTCTCGTCAAGGGGCGCTTGAAGATGTTTCGGGAGACTCCTCGCGGAAAGGCGGTGGTGCTTCAGTTCATCAATGACGGCGAGATCATTGTGGCGGCCTCGTTTGAAGTCGGGGAGCACCCCGTGACGTGTGAGGCGTTACAGGAATCTCAGGTGGCCTACTTTCCGGTGCAGGAGTTCGACAGTCTCCTAACCGAGTGGCCCCGCGTGGCCGCACGAATCATCACCGCGCAATCCGCGCTGCTGCGCAGGTTCCTCGACCGGACGGAGCAGCTCATGGCCCAAACGGTAACCGGGAGGCTGTGTCACTACCTTCTCGAGAACCGGACGGAGCCGGACTTCGTCCGTCTCCCAGTTTCCAAGGCGGAAGTGGCCGGACTGCTGGGAATGGTCGGAGAGACGCTGTCCCGCTCGCTACGGCAGCTGCGGGACAAGAAGCTCATCGAGGTCGAGGGACGAAACATCCGGATTCTCGATCCGGAAGCGCTAACCGCCGAGATCTGGCAACCGGACCGGTAGGTTGTGGCCTGAGGATTGGTGACGTTCGGGAACGGGATTCGCAGTTCTCCGAGCATGACCGACCGAACTCCGTCACCCGGGGCGATCTACTCGACCTACAGTCCACCCTTCTGCCCGAACCGTGACTGTTCCTTCCACTTAGGGAACAGCCGGCAGTGGCACTACGTTCGCGACGGCTTCTTCACTCGCCCGTCGGACCAGCGCCAGTTTCAGCGCTTCCTTTGCCGTCACTGCGGTCGACGGTTTTCTACGCGAACGTTTTCCGCCACCTACTGGCTACGGCGGAGAAACCTGCTAGCGAGGGTCGCCCAGACTCTCTCCAACGGCGCCGCGCTCCGACAGGCCGGCCGGATTCTGGAGGCGCCTCACTCGACGATTGCACGTCACCAGGCTCGCCTCGGCCGACACGGTCTCCTCTTTCTGGCCGAAGCTATGGAGACCGCCACCATCAAAGAGCCCGTCGTCGTCGACGGCTTCGAAACCTTCGAGTACTCGCAGTACTTCCCATTCCACATCAACTTGGCTGCGGGGCAGAGTTCCTGGTTCGTCTACGGGTACACGGACAGTCCTCTTCGGCGCAAAGGCCGGATGACCGAGAAGCAGAAGCGCGAACGGGTCCGCCTGGAGCGGGAGTTGGGACGACCCGACCCACGCGCGGTGGAGACGGGAATGGCCGACCTCATCGGCCCCGTCCTCGATCGGTCGCACGGACCGCTCGAGCTCCACAGTGACGAGCATCCCGCCTACCCGCCCGCCATCCGCCGGGCGATGGCGAATCGGCCGGATCGGCAGATCGATCACTGTTGCACTCCATCGGTGGAGGCTCGGACACACGAGAACCCGCTGTTCGCGGTCAATCTGGCCGACATGTTGATTCGTCACAGCCACGCCAACCACCGGCGGGAGACGATCGCATTCAGCAAGCGGCGCATGGGTGCGCTAGACCGGCTGGGGATCTTCGTCGTGTGGCGCAACTGGATCAAACGAAGACGGGAGAAGAAGGGAACGGAGACCGCAGCCATGGACTGTGGCTTGGCCGACCGGCCGCTCAAGTGGGCGGATGTTCTGAAACGAAGACTCTTTCCAAATCGGGTGGCCTTACCAGCACCATGGCCCGACTACTACCGTCGGCGTGTCCTCACACCAGTCTTGGGCGAGGGGCAAACGGAGCACCAGTTGAAGTACGCGTTCTAAGGCCGAATAAGACTCTGAGGCGGCGGGTTGACCGGACGCGACCTGGGCTGCGGTCAGCAATCTTCCGGCCACAACCTACTTGATGCGGTGGCCTGCTGGGTCGATGCGGTTGTTGAAGATCCAGGCAACGACCTCGCCGATACGAATCTCATCCTTCAAGTAGGCCGCCCTCGTCAAACGCTCAGACGACCTCTTGGAACCAGGGCCCTCCGTCGACTGGCGCATCTCGCGGAACATCTGAATCCACCACTCCATGTGTGACGGTCTCAGGTCCACCCATCCCTTCGTGGCATAGAGGTCGACCGACTCGGCTGTGAGTTCCAGCTTGTGGTTCTTCGGATTGAAGGCAGGAATCTTGATGGACGGACCTCGCCAGATTTTCTCTCCGTTCGGATGAAGAATCGGAATTCCGATCGAGGTAATCGTCTCCCGTAGCGGGTCGGACTTCAGGCGTTCGAAGAACAGCGCGGAGAGATCCTTTCCGGACGGTGCGCTCTCGTCGTTCTCACCGAGCAGACGAGAAAGCGTTTGAAACTCGATGTGAAAGAGGTGGGACTCGTAGAGGTACTTCGCGAGCTGGGGTGGGCCGAGTTGTCCGAGTGCGATTGAGGGCGTGCTCGTCTCGGCCTCCAGTTTTTCCAACTCTTCGATCGCGACGTGGCGGATCATACCGGCCTTGTAGGTCGGGTTCATGATGGTGGAGTCGATAGCGCCGATCACATCGTGTCCGGTATTGCTGCCACGCAGTTCGAGGACGATGTCGTGCGCAATCTCCTCCGGAGTGATGAACTCCATCTGTCCCGTGTGGGTGATGGCTTCGAACTCGCCGCGTGTGAACATCCCGTTCTCGCCCGTGTTGACGGCGGCCAGCTGCAAGGTCTTCTTCGATCCGTTGTCGTTGGTGAGCTCTTCGAATTCGTCCGGTTGAGGCATCGTGTCGAACGTTCCGTCCAGGGACTGCTCGCGCGTTTCGTAGAGCACGTACGCATCCCGTTCGACGACGAGACGACCGTCTTTCTTCTTCCATTGATTTCCACGGACGGCGGAGAACTCGATGTCCCGGTAGCCGATCATGGCGGCCGGCTTGACCTCTTTGACGATCGGGCCGTTTGCGGTCCGGGCCATGAGGAAGAGAAGACCGGTCTGCGCGAACGCGATTGCGGTCTTCGTCATGAGAGTGGGGCTGGGCTTGTCCTCTCCATGCGTGTAGGGAATGTTGAGGCCCATGCCGCCCGTACCCGTCGTGCCCACCTTGACGTAGACGTGCGTCCGTTTCTCCGTCATGGCTCGGTAGAGCAGACGTGCGTGCAGGATAAGTTCAGGAATGGAGATGCTGATGAGCAGGTTTTCCAGGTCCGAACCGAAGGCATGGAAACGGTCCGCCGGAAACTCGATCGCTTCGCCTCCGGAGCGGGCAGAGGCCCCGGCATCTCCGACAAACTCACGTAGCTCATTCAAGCCGCGAGAAACGATATCGCTGGCAAGGAAGACATCCTGGTAGCTGATTCCGGTCGCTGTGTTGACGCAATCGACGATCGCAGCCGGCTCCGTCTCGTGGATCAGTCGGACGAGAAACGACTCGCGATAGGCCTGATCAAAGTCGTGGTAGATGTCGGAGAACAGCCCCTTGCGAACCTCCGGATCCGACTTCTGCTGGTTGGGACTCGGAAGATCGACCTCTTCTTCCACGGGAATGGGACGACCTCGAAGGAAGATGTTCCCGTAGTAGCCGACGAACTCGACCTCATCGAACTCACTCTTTAGATCCGCGATCGTGTCGAGGGCCTCCTGTCGGTAGAGCGTGGCGACGATGATCCGCTTCGGGCGGAGGTCGGTGGCAGCTCTCTTGGCCACCTGCGTTCCAACCAAGCCTCCGCCGCCGAGAATGAGTAGACTTTCGAACTGCGTGGCCGATTCGGTGGGGCGAGTCATTGTGGTCTCCATTTCATCGCTCGAGACAGGCCAATCCCGCTTCCTCGCAAACGAGAAGGATACGGATTCAAACGAGGACCGTCTACGCTTCGCGGAAAGGAAGGACGGTCCGATGGGGCCGGGTCGCTCCAGGGACGGTCGGCTGGGCCGCAAGACCGGGGCGAACAACTGGTCCGCAAGACCGGGCGGCAAACCGGGCCGCAAAACCGGGCCGCAAAACCGGGCCGAACAACCGGGCCGAACAACCGGGCCGAACAACCGGGGCACAGTGGCGGATGGGTGCGCACCCAACGCGGGTACATGCTTGGAATTGACGGTCGTCAGGTTTTTGAACGGGAGAACCTTCATGACGAACAGAACGCAGGTCGAGAAGGCAGAGGCTCTTCGGCGGCTTCATCACTCGTCTCAGCCCCTGCTCTTGCCGAACATTTGGAGTCCGATCGGGGCGAGAGTCCTCGAGCACAAAGGCTTTCCTGCTGTGGCGACGGCTAGTGCCGCCGTTTCCGCTTCTTTCGGATTCGCCGACGGTGAGCGGCTGCGCCTTTCGACGATTCTCGACGTCTTCGAGCGAATCGCGGGGAGTGTTTCCGTACCCGTCACCGCCGATCTCGAGACCGGCTACGGAGATTCGCTGGAGGAACTCGCTGCAACCGTGGACGCCGTCCTCCGGACGGGCGTTGTCGGAATCAACATCGAGGACAGCATTGTGGAAGGGGAATCCCTTCGTTCGTTGGAGGATCAGTGTGAGCGCCTGCGAGTCGTGCGAGGTCGGGCCGACTCCGCCGGTGTTCCGCTCGTCATCAATGCCCGAGTGGATGCGTTTCTGATTCCGTCTGAACCCGACTCCGGATTGGACTCTTCGAGGTCATTGTGGAGCGACGTCGAGTCGCGAGCCCGGGCCTACCGCGATGCGGGGGCCGACTGTATCTATCCGATCGGCCCAGGTGACTCCGACACCGTCGGGAAACTACGGTCGACGATCGACGCTCCGATCAACATTCTGTGTTCCCGGGGCGGTGCAGGCCTTGCGCAGATCGCGGGACTCGGGGTCAACCGCGTGAGCTTCGGGCCGTTTCTCTTTCGCTCGGCCCTCGCTCACGTCTCAGACCTGGCGGATCGCGTGCAAGCGGGCGACACATCGTGGCTGCAGGACGTGCCGACGGGTGCGGAGGTCGCGATCCATCTGCGCAACGAGCCCGAACCGGAACCTCGACCTGGATCCAGATCCGGGATTGATACTGGAACTGGACCTGGAACTGGACCTGGAACTGGACCTGGACCTGGAACTGGACCTGGACTTGACGCGGGCCCGCGCGGATGAACCGTGGCGAAACGGGCTGCATTGCTTGCGATCTTCTCCACGGTCGCCGTGAGCTGACCGGCGGGACCATATATCGCTCTGAGAACTGGGCGGTCGAACATTGCGTCGGACCTCTTGGGGTTGGCACCTTGATCGTGAAGCCGGTTCGACACGTGCTGGCTCTTGGCGAACTCACGCCGAATGAACGGGCGGAGATGGGCCCCTTGCTCGGTGCGGCTTCGGAGTGCGTCCAAACGTTGACCTCGGCCGGCCAGGTCTACACCTGCTTGTGGTCCCACGCCGGCTGGGAGGCGGTCCACGTTCACTTCGTCGTTCAACCGTCTTTTCAGCGCTACCGCGACCGGTACCCGGGGCCGGGACCGAACCTACAGTCTGCGATGTTCAAGGAAGGAAACTTGCCGCCCTCAGACGATGTGCGCCGATTCGCCGATGCGGCGCGTGACTGGAACCGCTGGCCGTCCTTCGGCATCGTTGCAGGTAGTACGGGTGGATCTGAGCGGAACGCAAACGTCGAGGGAGACCTCGAGGAAGCAGCTCCGTCAGCAAACGTCGAGGGAGACCTCGAGATACCGGCTCCGCCTGCAAACGTCGATGGAGGCCTCGAGGTAACGTCAACGTCCGCAGACGTCGAAGGGCGAGGCTGCCGAGTCCATCTCGTCGACGGAACCTTCGAACTCTTTCGCTGCTACCACGGAGCGCCGCGCGCGCTCGACGTGCATGGCAAAGAGGCCGGCGCGGTCCGCGGACTGATCTCCACTTTGGTCAAGCTTCTTCGCACTGAGGACGTGACACATGTCGCCGTGGCGGTGGATCAGGCTGTGGCGGGAAGAACCAGCGCAAAGGACGAGGCGCGGTCTCGGGAACCGGGTTTGGCTGCGCAGCACGGCCGCGCTGCGGAAGCGATCCGTGCCCTTGGGATCCGTCTTTGGCCGATGGCGCGGGCGTTTCAGGCAGACGATGCCCTGGCGACCGGCGCACTTCGATTCAAGCATTGTCCGGACGTGCGCCAGGTCGTCATATGCACGACGGACAAGGATCTTGCGGAAGTCGTCGATGGCGAACGTGTCGTGCTTTGGAATCGGGTTCGCGACGTCTGGACGAATGAGGACGGCGTTCGGAAAAAGTTTGGCGTCGCTCCCAAAGCGATCCCCGAGTTCCTTGGACTGGTCGGCGACGCCGCGGACGGTTTGCCGGGAGTTCCGGGGTGGGGACCGAAGTCGGCCAGCACCGTGCTCTCCGTGTACCCGACCATTGAGGAGATCCCTCTTTCATCTGCGGACTGGAACTGCGAGGTTCGCGGTGCGGAGAAATTGGCCCGCACACTGGCCGAGGCAAGAGACGAAGCCATTCTTTGTCGCGACCTGGCCAAGCTCCGTCGCGACGTTCCGATTCATGACTCTATCGAAGACCTTCGTTGGCTGGGAGCGCACCGCGAAACCTTGACGCAGATCTGTGAGGAGATCGACCTCCCCGAGGTCCTGGACCGGATTCCTCTTTGGCGGTGAAACCGAGTATGAACTACGCGCGCCTCGTCGGTGCCTATCCGCGACTGCTGGCGTTCGGCCTCGTCCTGACGTTCTTTTCCAGTTTCGGCCAGACCTACTTCATCGGGGTCTTCAACCCGTCGCTTCGGGATCATTTCGGTCTCAGCCACAGTGGGCTCGGGGCTTTGTACTCCGGCGCGACACTGGCCAGCAGCCTCTGCCTCATCTGGGTCGGCGCCTGGATCGACCGTTTCGAGTTGCGCCGGTATGCACACGGCGTCGGATTGGGTCTTCTTTTCGCCGTCGTACTCTTCTCGTTTGTGAGCCACGTCTGGATGCTGCCGGTCGCGTTCTTCTTTCTGCGTCTCTTCGGCCAGGGTCTCATGGGGCACACGTCGATGACGACGATGGCCCGCTACTTCTCGTCGAACCGCGGGAAGGCTCTTTCAGTTGCCGGATTGGGATTCCCCCTCGGGCAGGCCGTGCTTCCAAGGGCGTTCGTCGAAGTCGAGGCCTGGGCAGGGTGGCGAGCTTCCTGGTGGATCGCCGCGGTTTTCGTAGCTCTCGTCCTCCTGCCGTTTCTGCATTGGGTGTTTGCGCGCCCGGCAAGGGGGGAATCGGGTCAAGCCGAGTCGAGGGGGGGCAAAGAATTGCGCGCGGCAGGGACGTCCCTGGCGCAGAGTCCCGGCGCGAGTTCCGGCTCGAATTCCGGCTTGAGTTCCGGCGCGAGTTCCGGCTCGAGTTCCGGCTTGAGTTCCGGCGCGAATTCCGGCGCGAGGTCCGGCTCGAGTTCCGCTGAGGCACCCTCAGTCTCTCGACAAGAGCCCGTCAGCTGGACCCGCGGCCAGGTGATCGCCGACCCGCGCTTTTGCTGCGTCCTTCCGTCGATCGTCGGTCCGCCTTTCATCGCGACCGGGCTCCTCTTTCACCAGGGAGTTCTGTCGGAATCCAAAGGCTGGACGATCGAGCAGTTCACGGCGACCTTCGTCGCCTTTGCCATCACGCAGACATCCGCTTCACTCATCACGGGGCCGATCGTCGATCGCTTCCGAGCTTCCGGAGTTCTTCTGACGTACCTGTTGCCGATGCTCGTCGGACTCGGCTTCCTCGCCGTCGGATCGTCTCCCTTCACGGCCTTTGTCTTCATGGCGCTCTTCGGAATCAGTGCCGGTGCGCAAGGAACGGTCACCGGCGCCTACTGGGTCGAGGCGTACGGCCCCGCACATCTGGGAGCGATCCGGTCCCTGGCTCTTTCCGTCATGGTTTTCGCGACGGCGGCCGCTCCGGTCCTCTTCGGACGCCTCATCGATCTCGGAGTTTCCTTCGAAACCATCGCCTGGCTCTGCTGCGCCTACGGAGGGGGCGCGACTCTGCTGTCGGCATTCTCCCGGTCTCCGAGCCATTGACAGTCCCAGCGAGCTCCGGCAATCCCGATCAGAACCGGCTATACTCCGCCGAGCACATTGCTGATCTGAAACGCCGCACGTCGTCAGGGAAGGGAATCCGTGCTTCGTAGGGCACTCCGCGCCATCTTCATACTCGTCTTCGCAACCGCTCTCGTCGGTTCGCTGGTTCTGTGGTTTCTGCTGCGCGTTCCGACGCCGGAACGTCCGCTCCTGCCGTTCCCAGCGGACAAGTCGTGCGCCATCGCCATCACTGACGATACCGACTACTTCCAGTTCGAAACGACCGCACCGGTCTATGAGCTGCTCAACCGGTGTGGAGCCCGGGTGACGAAAACCGTCTGGGTTTTTGATCATCCCGACGAGCCGCCGGAGAAAGAGGGACTGTCCCTCGTCGATCCGTACTACCGAAGTTGGGTTCGGGCCCAACATCGCTATGGGCATGAGATCACTCTTCACAGTGCGACCGCGGGGGATGACAAGCGCGAGACGACGTTCGCAGCCTATGACTCGCTGCGTACGCTCTTCGGCGAGTACCCGCGACTGGAGATTTTCCACAAGAGCAACAAGGAGGCGTTCTACTGGGGAGCGGATCGCCTTCCCAACGCTCTGCTTCGTTCTCTTTACGAGCGAAAGATGCAATCGCGCTTCGAAGGCAGCGACCCCGAGAGCCCGTACTACTGGGTCGACCGTTCGCGCGAGTTCGTCCGTTATGTCCGGACCTATACCTTCAACGAAATCGATACCTGGGCCATGTGTCCGAGCATGCCGTATGAAGATCCCGCGACTCCCGACGCACCGCTCTGGTTCGCGAGCAGCAACGGCCGGTGGGGAGGAGACTTCGTTCGTCTGGTCCAACCGCCAAACATCGAGAAACTGAAACGCACCCACGGGGTTTCTGTGGTCTATGTGCACCTGGCGACAGGGTTCGATACGCCGGAAGCGATGGCGGCCCTACGGCGGTGCGCGACCGATCCGGAGATCGAGTTCGTTCCGGCGGGTGAGATCCTTGACCGCCTTCGGCTGATTCAACTCATCCGGGACCATCTCGACCGAGGGGAGACCCGCTGGGTTCTGCCGACAGACCTGAAGCCGCAGCTCACGAATCTGTCCGTGGAAGCGGACCTGGCCGAAGCCTGGGTTTCCCGTGGGGGCGCCGCCGATTCGATAATGGATTGGGAGATCGTGACTTCCGCCCAGGCCTCAGACAGCCCGGGATCGCCGGCGGCCCGGATGAACCTTGAGGACTGGCTGAAACAAGTCGATGTAGAGTTGGTGTGGTCTGAGGAGAATGTCTTCCATCAGGCGCGAACGATCTCCCGGGTCGAAAAATGGCGGCTTGTCGCCAAATGGTTGCGGACCCAACTGACCAGCCCGACATGAGGTTTCCGACGAAGTGACGACCCCGATGGAAGAAGAGCTACCGCTGCGTCGCGCGGCCGGTGAGGCTTCGACCAGCTCCGGGCACGGCTCCCGTTTCGGCGGCCCGTCGCCCCGCGGGGGCATTCGGCCGCATCGCTACATGCAGGAGCCGACGACCTCCTTCATCGATAAACTGAAGGGGCCGGGGATCGTGCTGGCCGTGGCCGCGGCCGCCGTCGTCTTCGTTCTTTTCTCGACCTATCTGCACTACAACCTCGACCAGGCCCCGCATCGGATGTTCAAGATGCTGCTTGGCGGGTCCTTCCTCGTCGCGCTCTTCATGAAACCGGAAAAGACGGTCCTGCTGCTGCCGTTCGCGCTTCCTTACAGCGAGCTGTTGCCGGTGACGCCGATTCCGCTCGTCAACTCGAAGAACATTCTCATCGCAGCGCTTCTTCTTTCCTGGATCGGTCACGGGATCATCCTGAAGCGGAAGATCCTCGATCCATCTCCGTGGAACCGACCGCTTCTGGCCTTCATCGGCTACTCGGTCTTTTCCGTCGTCTTCGGCGTGTTCTACACCGGGCGTGGAGTCGGCGAGCTCTATCCGATGATGCAGTCGCTTTGGAACCAGTCGATGGGGTTCGTCCTTTTCTTCGTCACCTACAACACGGTTCGAACGAAGGACGACATCCAGCAGCTGGCCTACCTCTACTGCGTTGGGGCGGGACTGGGCGCCATCCCCGTTCTCAGGGAGTACGGCGAGTATTCCTACGGAAAGCGTGTCGGCGGAGGAATGGGCGACATCAACGGCGCGGGCGCATACTTTGCGGGCGCTATCGTCGTCACGCTGGAGATGATGGCGGCCAGGTTCAAGAAAGCCTGGCACCGGGTTCTTCTCATCGGCGCTCTCATCGGAAGCGGGGTCGGCCTCATCCTTCCGGCTTCAAGAGGCGCGATTCTCGCCTGTTCGACTGCGGCCGGGATGCAGGCCATGCGAGGCGGTCCGGTCCGCATCGTTCTCGTTTTGGCAACGGCCCTCACCATCGTTGCGTTCACGCCGCAACACGTGAAGGACCGTTTTCTCGAGACTCAGGATGAAGTTGCTTCGGGAGACCTGGCCAAAGGTTCCAGCGGTCGTACTGACATCTGGAAGGCGACCATCGATGTCATCGAGACGAGTCCGGTGCTCGGGGTCGGATGGGGACAGCTACCGCGAGCCATGAAGAAGACGGCCTACGGCGACGACCGCGTGGCCCACAACCTTTACCTGGAGCTTTGGGCCCAGATGGGATTGCCCGGGTTGGTTCTCATGCTCTGGCTCTTCTGGATCGGTCTCAAAGAGGGATGGGCCCTGCGAAAAGAAGAAGGCTTCCCCAAAATCCTGGGGAACGCGTTTGTCTACTACATGATCGTCCTCGTCATTGCGAACGTCTTCGGCGGTCGGCTCTTCAGCATCTACTCCCTGGGTGCGCTCGGCATTCTGGCGGCACTGGTCTTCCGAACGCGGACGAACCTGCGCGAAGAACGGGAAGCGCTGCGGGCACAACGAGCCGCGCTGATGGCGGAGTCCACGCCGACCATCCCGGCCCGGTGACCTGTACTGGAAGGGTCGCGCCAGTTCCGCTAACCTAAAGATTCCTCTCCGGAACCGTTCGAGCCCTCTCGGAAGGGGAATCCATGTTTTTGCAGACGTCCAATGAGTCGGGAGCGGTCCGTGCGATCGCGCTCGCGTTGCTGTTCACCGCGTCGTTCACGAGTTCAGAGGCTGCCCAATCGTTTCGACTCGAGGCAGGGGTGGCGCGCTCTGATGCCGCACGCACGGCCATCCACGCAGCCGCGTTGGTCGGGATCGACTACTCTTTCGCCTCCCTGCAGATGGGGGTGTCGTTTCAGCCTCAAGCCGTGAAGCGCGAGACCTATGAGTCGCGTTTTGGCCAGGTCGGGTATGTGTCCCGCGAGATCGAAGAAGACCTCAACTACGTGGGGATGCCCTTTCGCGTTCAATCCTACTTCTCTCGCGAGAACAGGTCCGGCCTCTTCGGACGGGCTGGTCTCGAACCTCGGGTGCTGCTCAACAACAGGCCCGGGCCGGGAACGTCGCCCGACTGTTCCTTCTGCTATGAGCCGATCTCTGAGAGGAAGAGCCTCTATCCGAGTTGGGATCTTGGAATTCAGCTGGGCCTTGGATGGTTCTTCGAGAACGCGACCTTCCCGTTCTTCGCAGAGTTGGTCGGGGCGATGGGGCTGAGGGAGATGCCCGCGAGCCAGGCCCGAACGACCCGGGAACTGGAGAATCCGAACGATTCGGGCTCGCGACGCAACAAGTCCGTCATGCTCATTGTGGGAAAGTCGTTCTCGATCTGATCCCGGCCTGTCGGCGAGGCCGGGATCGCATGCTGAGTGCGGTTAGCGGCTGAGCAGAATCATCTGCCGCGTGTGAACCTCGGCTCCCGCGTGCAGTCGATAGAAGTAGATGCCTGCCGGCACGTTCCGACCCGCTTTATCGCGTCCGTCCCAACTCATCGCATGAGTTCCCGCGCTCTCCACACCATTCGCGAGTTCGCGAACGACTCGACCGCCGGCATCGATGACGGAAAGTCGGATCGATGCGGCTTCCGCCAACTGAAAGCGAATCTCGGTCGAGCCGACGAACGGATTGGGAGCATTCTGAAGTAGTTCGAGTCCGGAGTTCGTCTCGGCCGTTTCGACATCGGCCGGAGTCCTTCCGGTATCGACCCGGTTTCCGAAGAATCGCTGAGCGATGTCCTCGCCGACTTCCACCTGGACACAGTCCGGAGTTGTGTTCTCCCAGCCGTCGGGAGTAATCGTGCAAATCTCGTAGCTTCCGTTCGCGAGGGGAAGGAAGCAGGCTGCGCCAAAGTCGTCGGTCGTCCGGCACTGAACGGATCCGTCTGCAGCCGTAAGGCAGACTTCCCAGCCTTGGAGTCCGGACTCGTCCGGGTCGTACTTGCCATTCTCGTTGGCGTCGATGAACGCAAATCCGCAAACGCCGGGTGAGGCTTGAGCAGTCTCTACGTTTGAGGTCGAAGCCGCGATGAGCATGAGGGGAAGCGCCAGGATGCCGAGAGGGACGGCCTTCTGCATGGGATGACTCTCCTTGGGTCGATGGCTTGGAACGGGCCCCGCGCGGGGAGTCTAGCCCGATCCAATTGCGAAGGTCTACCGCGGTAGCCAAGTCTGCCCGCGACCACGGATTTGCGCTTGCTCGGAAGTCACCGTTTCCCGGCCGAAGCCGAGACCGTACTCTCCGCGAAGGACAGATCGTTGCGAAGAGGAGTCGTTCGTGGAGCCGACAACCGAAATAGACTGCGTACTCGTATGGGATCGGGGCGGACGGCTTGCCGCGAAACCTGTCGACGGTCGACACGATGACCGGCGGCTGCCCGAGATTCGCCTGAGTCTCCCGCAACCGCCCGTGCCGTTTCTGTATCTCGAGCAAATCCATTCGCGCCTTGCCGGTGAACTTCCGGGAGGTCGGTTCCTCACCTACGCGGGAGAGCACGATGGGCGCCACGTCGTTTGTCTTACCGATGAAATGGACGGGCCGGAACAGACCCCCGGAAGGAAGGAGCTTCAGGGTTCGGTCCCGGACTCGGACGCGTCCGCACGTGCTTCGGTCTCCTGGACCGAACGAAGCAAACTGGAGGATGAGGACCGGAGCGTTGTCGAGATCGCCGAGAAGCATGCGTCGGAAACCGAGATCCCGTGGCACCGCAGGGACTGGATCCGCGCCGAGCTTGTTCCCTGGCTCGAAAAAAGCACGGGCGAGCCGTGCTCCGTCCACGATCTGACTCCGCTGAGAAGTAGCGACCGATCCTACGTCGCCCGGTGGACGCCGGGAGTTCACGCGGCGACCGCCACGTCCGGGGGACCTGCCTCTGCCGGGGCGGAGCCGACGTCCTTGTATATAAAGTGCGACCGAGAGCCCTTGCCTTCGGATGCTGCCGTTACGGAACTCCTGGCGTCGCCGGAAGGGCCGGTTCCCCAACCCGTCGCGGTCGATGCGGCTCGTGGTTGGATGTTGATGAAGCCGCTGCCCGGCCGGCCTCTGTCGGCGTCGGACCCGACAAGCTTCTGGGAGGCCGCCGCAGGAACGTTGGCGCGTTTGCAGCGCTCCACCGAAGCGGAATGCGAGCCCCTGTTCGCGCTCGGGACGCGAGACTATCGGGGGGCGCGCCTCGGGGAGAGACTTCTGGCCATGCTGTCCGATCCGAAGGTTGTCGGAAACGAGGAGGACGGCGGAATCTCTGCAGACGACGCTTCCGTCCTGCCGGACCTGCAGGAGTGGGTCCGGGACTGGTGCGCCTGGCTTAAGGATTCGAAGATCCCCGCGACCGTCGTTCACCAGGACTTCGTCACCTGCAACATCCATGTCACGCCCGGGACGGAGGCGGACCTCGCAACGGACGTCACGCCCGGGACGGAGGTGGACCCCGCAGCGGACGTCACCCCCACAACGGACCCCGACCCCATAGCGGACGCCGACCCATCGACGACCGGGTCGACAACCGGATCCGGGGCCGGCCCCGGCTCGACACCCGCAGTGTGGGTCTTCGACTGGAGCGACACCGTGCTCGGGCACCCCTTCTTCTCTTTTGATCGTCTTCTCGACGAGTGTTGGTCTGACGAAGAACGGAAGTCCGCCGCGATCCAGGCCTATCTCGAGGCCTGGTCGGATGTCGCCGATTCCGACGCTCTGCTCGCCGAGTTCAAGCGGTGCCAGAGGCTCCGGGTGCTCTACGAGGCTCTTCGTTGGTATGACGAGATTCGGTACCTACCGCCGACCGCGCCGAATCACCGGCTGCTTCAGGCCGACCTGAGGACAGGAGTCGTCACCATGCTCCGGTGGATTCGTACCAATCCGCAATAGGTCGTGCCGGCCAGGCCGACTTGCCTACGCCCCGCCCTATCTCGATCTTGCCCAAGGATCTGACCGGGTGCTAGCATCCCGCAAACGCTCCGGGATCAGCCCATTTCGGCCGACTCGGACCCACAGCTGAGGGATGCGGGGCGTCTCTGCTTACATGGACCGACCCGCACTCATCCATCCGAGATCCCTTCAACTGGATCAGTTCATGGCGGAAGGGGTGGGCTTCGTTCGAAGTCCACGGAAAACGGGAGTGGCTCTAGGTGAAGCAATACCAACCTGCGGACATCCGCAATGTCGTCGTCGTCGGTCACAGCGGTTCGGGGAAGACGACTCTTTCCGAGTCCATGCTCTACGTTGCCGGAGCGATTTCCCGCAAGGGAAAGACGGGTGATGGGTCCTCGGTTCTCGATCATACGGCCGAGGAGACCAAGCGGAAGGCAGGCGTCTACCTCTCGATCGCCCAGTTCGAGGCGGAAAAGAAGAAGATCAATCTCCTGGATGCTCCGGGATACGCCGACTTCGTCGGGGAGGCGATCGCGGGAATCCGTGCGGCGGATACGGCTCTCCTCGTCGTCAACGGCGTGGCTGGAGTCGAGCCGGACACCGAGCGAATGCTCGAGATCCTCGACGAGCGCTCGAAGTCACGTTTCATCGCCGTCACGATGATGGACAAAGAGAACGTCGAGTTCTCCAAGGTCATGACTGAGCTGGAAGAATCCACCGACAAGCGCGCAGTCCCACTCTTCTACCCGATCGGATCCGGCGCGGACTTCAAGGGCGTGGTCGCCGTCCTCGACGACGAGGCTTTTGAGTTCGACGGCAAGGGAACCAAGCCGTGCGACGTGCCCGGCGACGTGGCGGCCGAGGTGGACGATGCCAAGAACAAGCTCGTCGAGTTGGCGGCCGAAGCCGACGACGAGTTGATGGAAAAGTACCTCGAGACCTTCGAGCTTACGCACGAAGAAACCGTGCGCGGGCTGCGTCTCGGGATCACGAGCGGAAAGCTTTATCCCGTCATCCCGGTTGCCGGCGAGACGGACCAGGGTGTTTCGGTTCTGCTGTCGGTGCTCGGCGAGTTCGGTCCCAGTCCGCTCGATGTGCCAGGCCCGCCGATCGAAGGAAGCGATGAACTCGCGGAGATGAAGCCGGACGGCGAACCGCTCGCCCTTTGCTTCAAAGCCACGACCGACCTCATGGCCCAGAAGTTCGATTTCATTCGTGTCTTCTCGGGCAACATCAAAGTCGGCGACGACCTCCACAACGTAACGAAGAACGCGACCGAAAGAATGGGACAGGTCTACAGCTTCCTGGCCAAAGACCGGTCCGAGATGGACTCGATCGTCTGCGGAGACATCGGTGCGGCGGCCAAGCTCAAGATTACAGAGGTGAACCATACGCTCGGGGGCAAGAACAGTCCCGAGATCCACAAGATCACCTTCCCGTATCCGGTTCATGAAATGGCCGTGGCGGCTTCCAGCAAGAACGACGAGGACAAGGTTGGAAGCGCATTCCACAAGCTGATGGAAGAAGACCCGACCTTCATGCTCGAAGGACAGCCCGAGCTGCACCAGACGGTGTTGCGCACGTACGGCGATCAGCATCTGGATGTCCTGAGCGATCGGCTCAAGCGCAAGTACAACCTCGAGGTCGTGACCTCGAAGCCGAAGGTTCCCTTCCGCGAGACGATTCGGGGAACGGCGGATGTTCAGTATCGTCACAAGAAGCAGACGGGTGGATCCGGACAGTTCGCGGACGTGTCCATCAAGTTCGAGCCGGCGGGTCGCGGCGAAGGATTCGACTTCGTCAACGAGATTTCGGGCGGCGTCATTCCCTCGAAGTTCATTCCTTCCGTCGAGAAAGGGCTGCACGATGCGATCGTCGAGGGAGTCCTCGCCGGATATCCGGTCGTCGACGTTCGGGCGCGACTGCACTACGGCGGCTTCCACGCGGTCGATTCTTCGGAAATGGCGTTCAAGATCGCTTCGATTCAAGCCTTCAAGAAAGGGATGACGGACGCGGATCCGGTGCTCCTCGAACCGGTCTGGAACGTTTCCATCCAAGTGCCGGAAGAATACATGGGAGATGTCATGGGAGACATTTCCAGTCGCCGCGGTAAGATTGCGGGAATGGAGCCTCTCGGGAAGTACCAGGTCGTCAAGGCGACGGTGCCGCAGATCGAGTTGCACCGCTACTCGACGACGCTGCGTTCCATGACGCAGGGCCGGGGCCGCTTCGAGGGGAAGTTCTCCCACTACGAGGAGGTGCCGCGCGATGCTGCGGCCAAGTTGATCGAGGAACTCCGCAAGGAGAAGGAAGCGATGGCCCACCACTAAAGGGCCGACCCGTTCGACTCCGAGGCGGCCTCAACGGCCGCCTCCTTGGTTAGGGCAGTTTACGGAGAGAAGAGATGAGCGGTCATTCCAAATGGTCGACGATCAAGCGCAAGAAGGCCAAGGTCGACGCCGAGCGCGGCAAAGCGTTCACGAAGGTGATCAAGGAGATCACGATTGCGGCCCGCGCCGGTGGCGGGGATCCCGAAGCGAACCCGCGGTTGCGGACGGCCGTTCTTGCGGCGAAAGCCGTGAACATGCCGCAGGACAACATCAAGAAAGCCATCGCCAAAGGTACGGGTGAACTCGAAGGCGTCAGCTACGAGGAGATCACCTACGAAGGTTACGCGCCTCACGGCGTGGCCGTGATGCTCGAGTGCACGACCGACAACAAGAACCGGACGGCGCCCGAGATCCGACACCTGTTCTCAAAATACGGCGGAAATCTCGCAGAGAACGGGGCCGTCGCCTGGGTCTTCGAGCGGAAGGGTCTCATCACCATTCCCAAGGAAGGCAACGACGAGGACACGGTGATGGAAGCGGCCCTGGAAGCGGGCGCGGACGACATCAAGTCGGAAGATGCCGAGTACTTCGAGGTCTACACCGAGCCTTCCGACCTTCACACCGTTCTGGATGGCATCGAGAAGGCTGGTGTCTCACCGGAAACGGCCGAGCTCATCCAGATTCCGACCAACACCGTGACGCTCGATGAGAAGCAGGCCGAGCAGGTCATCAAGGTGATCGACCTCTTCGAGGAACACGACGACGTGAACAAGGTGTGGGCGAACTTCGATATTCCGGCTGAGGTCATGGAGAAACTCGGCGCGTAGTCGGCGAGGCCAGCGGGGCAGTACAACGCGGGCCCTGGGCGGGTCTCGTCCCGACGTCAATCCAGGGTCTTCCCGGTTCGGTTCAGGAAAGGACGGAGCCTCTCGAGTGCCGGAACGTCGACCTTCAGCGAAGCGACCTTCAACAAAGCGACCTTCAGCAATGCGACCCTCCGCAAAGCGACCCTCCGAGGTCGCGGTGGTCAAGCCCGTCGACGGCCGTCCGGTCGACGCAGTTGCCGGAGAGGTACCACGTGCAGGAGGCACTCGTGCAGGAGCCACTCGCAAAGTAAGCGCACCTGCCGGAGAAACCAGTCCTGCAGAGACACGGGCGGGGAACGCACGCCGCCGCGAAGCACGCCCCGGTGATCCCGAGCCGCTCCGCATCCTCGGCTTGGATCCCGGATCGCGCCGTCTCGGTTTCGGCATCCTTCAGTTCGGGCGCGGCGCTTGGGCGCGGGTGGAAAGCGGAGTCTTTCGCCTGCCCGAGAAAGAGTCCCTACCGAACCGCCTCGACTTGGCTTTCGATCGCGTTTCAGAACTGATCTCGGCCCATCGTCCGCAAATCATCGCCGTCGAGGATTGTTTCGTCTCGCACCGGCCGCGGGCGGCTCTCGTCTTGGGGCACATTCGAGGCGTACTGCTTCTCGCCGCAACGCGAAGCGGGGCTAGGGTCACCGAGTACGCTCCCCGTTCCGTCAAGCTCGCCACCGTCGGGAACGGCGCTGCGGCCAAGGAACAGGTTCAGGCCATGGTCCCGCGATTGGTTCGAGACTGTCCGACCAAGCTCACGGCAGACGAGGCGGACGCCTTAGCCGTTGCCTGGTGCTGCGCCAACCAACTTCGGCTGGGTACCGCCGCGCTGGGGAGGCGGCCGTGATCGAGCAACTGGAAGGCGTCCTGACCCGGGCCGACGGCTCTTCGCACTACGTGAAGCTGGGACCGCTCACGCTGGAGATCCTGGTCCCGACCCAGCCCGAGGCCGCTCCTGCCATTCCCGGACAGACCGTCACGCTCTACACGCATCTGCAGTGGAAGGAGGACGGACCCGTCCTCTTCGGCTTTGAGTCGGTCGATGAACGGCGGCTCTTCCGGTTGCTCCTCTCCGTGCAGGGCGTGGGGCCCCGCATTGCGCTGTCCATTCTGGCCCATTTGCCGCCGGCCCGGCTCATCGATCGCCTTCGCGCCGAGGACGATGCCGTTTTCACGACCGTCCCGGGCGTCGGAAAGAAGACGGCCAGCCGCATCCTCGTGGAGTTGGGGCCCCAGGCGGAAAAGCTTGCCCTCTCCATGAGCGGCCTCGAGAATATCGTTGTCCCGGCTGGGCAACCGGCGGTGATTGTTTCGGAAGACGCCCGACACGCCCTCACCGCACTCGGTTATGCATCCCGGGACGCGGAACGTGCTTTGGCTACGGTTCAGGAGGGGAATCCGCAGGCCCCCCTGGAGGAATTGATTCGGCTCGCGTTGCGTGAACTCACCCAAAGTGCTTCCGCGGGAAAGAGATAAGCCGTCGAGCACTGATTGTGCTATACTGTAAGCACGCCGAAGGCAGGCAGGGGGCGACGACTTGGTCCCAGGGAGCCTGATCCAATCTTGTCCTTTTCGAGATTCCCATTTTCCGCGTCAGGCCGGCACTACAGCCTGCGCGCAAGCCTGTTCGCCACGGCCTTTCTCGTGGCGGGCTTGCTTTCGAGCGGAGCGCGAGCTTCCGAGGCCGAAGGCGTAGACTGGCGTCACGTCAGCGCCCTCGACGGCTCGAATCCCACCTCCATTCCTTTCGGATTGCCGACGGCATCCGAGGCCCAGGACTCCCGCTTTTCTCCGGAGCTGGACGCCGTCCTGCGGCAGGCCGGTCCTCGCGACATCGTCCCGATTCTCGTCCGACTCCGGTCCCAGGGAATGACGGCGGCGCAGAGTGCCCGGATCCGCAGCCAGTCCCGAACCGAACGCAGGCAGCAGGGCATTCGACACCTCCAGGATCTCGCGGCGTCGACCCAGGTTGGTGTCATGACTCGGCTGAAGATTCTCGAGACCGCGGGGGAGGCCGAGAACATTCGGCCACTTTGGCTCGTCAACGCGATCGCAGCCCACCTGCCGGCCGAGCGGGTCTATGACCTGCTGGCGTTTCCCGAAGTGGAGAAGATCAGCTGGGATCCGGCCGTCGACTTCGAAGACATGGCGGACGGGGAGGCCGGCGCGGAGCGCTTCGGTCTCGCTACCGCTTCCGACGGCCCGGTTGCGTTCCGCGGAACTCCGGACATCCACGCTCAGCTCGATCGAATCCGCGCTCCCGACTGTTGGGCATCGAGCTTCGATGGGACCGGCGTCACGGTTGCGATCATCGACAAAGGCGTCGACTACACGCACCCGGACTTGGCCGACCGCATCGCCGTCAATCTCGGCGAGATTCCCGGTGACCTCCAGGACAACGACAACAACGGATTCGTCGACGACTTCCTGGGGTGGGACTTCCTGACCAACGACAACGATCCTTTCGAAACGGGTCCCGAACACGGGACCCCCGTAGCGGGCCTGGTTTGTGGCGACGGAGCGAATGGCACGATCACCGGCGCGGCCCCGGGCGCTCGTTTCGTTCCGATTCGGTGCAGTGGATTGGCCTGGAGTAATGTCTTCGCGGGGCTGGGTTATGCCGCTCTCCGCGGTGTCGATGTCATTGCCATGTCTGTAACCCAAAAGTGGGACGGCGGTATTCGGCCGGATATGGATGCCTGGCGAGCGGCCGTCGAGAACGAGTACGACCTCGGCATCTTTCACGCCAATTCGGTCGGGAACAAAGGTCTGGAACTCGATGACAACCCGACACCCTTCAATGTCGCGACTCCCGGAAACTGCCCGAGTGCGTGGCAGAGCCCCTACGACTTCCATGTCGGTGGAAAGACGTCTGTCGTCGCAGCGGGAGCCGTCCAGGAAAACGTAGACACGATCCGAGATCAGTCCGGCCGGGGACCGGTTGCCTGGGAAGACCTTTCTGCTTTCATTCCCGACTACCCTTTCTCGATCCGCGAGGACTACCAGGATCATCCGTGGTCCGATGGATCCGGTGGACTCATCAAGCCGGACCTTTGCGCGCCCGGAGAGAACTCTCTTTCGCTGGGCTATGGCGGCTCCTATCTACCCTTCAGCGGAACGAGCGCGGCGACGCCGTACGTTGCCGGAGCCATGGCCATTCTTCTTCAGGCCCGACCTTCCATCACGCTGGAGGAGATGTCGGAAGCGTTGCAGATGGGGGCGGCGGATCTTGGTCCTGCCGGTAAGGACAATGTCTATGGCTCCGGACTTCTGGACTGTTTCGCATCCCTCGAGTACGTGCTCAATCTCGATGACCAGAGTTATCTTTCCGGCGTCGTCAGGAACGCGGCGACTTTGGACAGCCTCGCCGGAGTGGATATCGAGATGCTTGCGCCACCGGCGCAGTTTCGGTCGAACGAGAAGGGACTTTTCGAACTTCCGGTCGAGTCGGGGCTCCGGGTGCTCGTCGTGAGCAAGTACGGATTCGCACCGGACACTTTGACCTTCAATGTAGTCAGCGGTACGACCTACGACTTTGCAGCCGATCTCGATTCCCTGACGACCGCCACCGTGGCTGGAACGGTCCTGGGCCCGAATGCCGAGCCCCTGCCCGGAGCGACCATCCAGATCGTGGGCGCCCCGATGGCAACGTTGACCGACTCGCAGGGGCGGTACAGTTTGGACGACGTTCCCGCAGAGAAGCTCCTGCAGTTTGAAGCCTTCCGCTTCAACTACAGTGTGGCCTCCGACACGTTGACCATGTTGGCCGGAGCCGTCGACACACTGGATTTCACGTTGAATCTTGGACTCTTCGACGACTTCGAACGCGACCTGGGTTGGATCGTGGGGGACGTTGGGGACGACGCGACACAAGGTTTCTGGGAGCTCGGTGACCCGGCCGGCACTTTTGCGAGTGACGGCGAAACGGCAGTGCAGCCGGATGAAGACTTTACCGAGTTCGGAGACTTCTGTTTCCTGACTCAGAACGGACACGCGGGGGCGGGTCGATACGTCTCCGACGTGAAGGCCGGGAAGACGACTCTCCGTTCACCGATTTTCGACGCGACCGGCTACTCCGCGCCGGTTCTCAGCTACTGGCGCTGGTACAGCAACGACACCGGTGCAGCGTCGGTCGACAGTTTCAAGGTTTCGGTGAGCAACGACGGAGGCGTCGAGTGGGTCGACATCGACGTGCTTGGAGAGACGGTCAATACCTGGACCTTGGTGACCATCGACCTGGCTTCCAAGATCGCGCTGACCGATCAAATGCAACTTCGCTTCGTCGCCGCGGACAACACGCTTCAGGCCGTGGTCGAAGCTGCCGTCGATGACATCTCGATCGCGTCCAACGTCGCCGATGTCGATGGGCCCGATGGCCCGAATCACACGGACCTCGGTCCTCGTTACGCTCTCAGCCTTCGGCCGGGAGTCCCCAATCCGTTCCGTGACGAAACGTCGATCGGCTTTCAGATTCCATCCCAGGACCAGGTTCGCCTTCAGGTCTTCGACGTCCAGGGACGGCGAGTCCGGACGCTGATCGACGGCGAACTCGAGGCCGGATCCCATACCGTCCAATGGGACGGGCGGGACGAACGGGGGAGGACGGCTGCCGCCGGACTCTACTTCTACCGCCTGCAATCCGGCGGGGACGCCGTGCAGGGAAGAACGATCAAGATCGGTCGCTAGCCCACCCTGTAGGTTGGGTTGTGGCCGGAAGATTGCTGACCGCAGCCTAGGTCGCGTCCGGTCAACCCGCCGCCTCAGAGTCTCATTCGGCCTTAGAACGCGTACTTCAACTGGTGCTCCGTCTGCCCCTCGCCCAAGACCGGGGTGAAGATCCGCCGTCGGTAGTAGTCGGGCCATGGCGCGGACAAGGCCACCCGATTTGGAAAGAGTCGTCGTTTCAGAACATCTGCCCACTTGAGTGGCTGGTCGGCCAATCCACATTCCATGGCTGCGGTCTCCGTTCCCTTCTTCTCCCGTCTTCGTTTGATCCAGTTGCGCCACACGACGAAGATCCCCAGCCGGTCCAAGGCCCCCATCCGCCGCTTGCTGAATGCGATCGTCTCCCGCCGGTGGTTGGCGTGGCTGTGACGAATCAACATGTCGGTCAGATTGACCGCGAACAGCGGGTTCTGGTGTGTCCGAGCCTCCACCGATGGAGTGCAACAGTGATCGATCTGCCGATCCGGCCGATTCGCCATCGCCCGGCGGATGGCGGGCGGGTAGGCGGGATGCTCGTCACTGTGGAGCTCGAGCGGTCCGTGCGACCGATCGAGGACGGGGCCGATGAGGTCGGCCATTCCCGTCTCCACCGCGCGTGGGTCGGGTCGTCCCAACTCCCGCTCCAGGCGGACCCGTTCGCGCTTCTGCTTCTCGGTCATCCGGCCTTTGCGCCGAAGAGGGCTGTCCGTGTACCCGTAGACGAACCAGGAACTCTGGCCCGCAGCCAAGTTGATGTGGAATGGGAAGCACTGCGAGTACTCGAAGGTTTCGAAGCCGTCGACGACGACGGGCTCTGTGATGGTGGCAGTCTCCATAGCTTCGGCCAGAAAGAGGAGACCGTGTCGGCCGAGGCGAGCCTGGTGACGGGCAATCGTCGAGTGAGGCGCCTCCAGAATCCGGCCGGCCTGACGAAGCGCGGCGCCGTTGGAGAGAGTCTGGGCGACCCTCGGCAGCAGGTTTCTCCGCCGTAGCCAGTAGGTGGCGGAAAACGTTCGCGTAGAAAACCGTCGACCGCAGTGACGGCAAAGGAAGCGCTGAAACTGGCGCTGGTCCGACGGGCGAGTGAAGAAGCCGT
>JAUIHP010000042.1 GCA_030431975.1 bacterium
TCTAAAGCGAAGACTCTTTCCGAATCGAGTGACGCTGCCGTCACCCTGGCCTGACTACTACCGTCGGCGAATCTTCACGGCAGTCATGGGCGAGGGGCAAACAGAGCACCAGTTGAAGTACGCGTTCTAGGGCCCAGAAACCCTTCGTCGACGGGACCGGACGGACGCAACATCGGGGGTAAGATCAGCAATCTTCCGGCCACAACCTAAATGAAGAAGAGGACTCCGCGGGTACGGGAGCGATAGGTCTCGTAGGCCGGATACCGTTCGAGGAGCAGTCGCTCTTCGTGGCGGGACTTGAGCAGGAGGACGATGACGAGGAAGAGCCCGACGGCCGCCATCGGAACGGAAGGTCGGGCCAGAAAGAGCCCGACGGTGAGCAGCGCGACGGCCGTATACATAGGATGACGAAGGACCTTGTAGATCCCACCGGTCTGCAACTCGACGTCCGACTTGGGATCCGGCGGAACCTGGAAGGCGCGTCCCAAAGAGGCTCGAGCCCATGCCGCCAGGACCAATCCAGAGAAGAGCAGGACCCGCGAAACATGTCGCGTCCATTCGGGCAAATGGAGGGACGTGATGGATTCCGGGTCGGCCCCAAACGTCAGGAAGACAAGCGCGAGCATCAGAACGAGCTGCAGTGTGACGTAGAGCATGCTCACGGTGGAGCCGACACTAGGAAAGCAAAGAGTAGGTGATGAGCAGCTCGTCCCCGTGCCGCCACCGAATCCAACCGCGCAGTGTTTCGGCTTCGGTGCCATTCACATCTTCGACCTCGATCCAGCTGCCCTCGACACTTCGAACCAACCATTGCTTTCCGTCGCTCGGTCCCACCGCGGGAAAGTCCTCTCCGGGACGGGATCGCACTGGATTGGAAGCCGGATCGATGGTCTCGACGGAGAATACTTCGAGCAGGAACTCGGTCCAGGTCCGGAACTCGACGTTGTCCCGCAGAACCCACTTTGTCCGAGGAAAGCTGCGGGGAAGAGGATCGCTGGAATTGACCACGACCTCCACCCCGTAACGGCTCAAACGCACCGCGCGTAGATAGAGCAGGTCGTAGTCGAGCTTCATGTTCTCCGGGGCAAACCAGGGAGGAGCCGTTGCGATATCGATGTGATGCGGGCCTGTACTGAACGTCACGCTGTCCTGCGGCGCCGCCGTCGGAGGATACTGCGCTGCGTCTCGGGATCCGTAGAAGTAGAGCGGTCGCTCCGCATCGGGGCGAACCTGGGCCACGCCGACACCGAGACCCATGGACTCGGCCTGGACCGTCATGGTGCCGAAAGCGGTTGCGAGAGCGGCGAAGGAAAAAGCAAACGAAGATGCGGCAACGTAGGTGCGGGTGTGCTTCATGCTCTGACGGGACCTTTCGGGGTCGGCCTACTGAAAGAAGTTCGGGTTGTGTCCGGAAGACTCACTCGGCAACCTCGGCGGCCGCGAACCGCTCGTACCGTCTCCGCCCAGCGAGATCAGGAACTGTGCGTTGCTCGGCAGCAACTCGACCGCGGCTCCGGAACTCAGTAGGTTGTCGGTTTCCATGACCTCCAACACCGTCTCCAGAATCTCGCTGTCCTGCTTGCCGATCTCATTCAGTGTACGGCCCACGACGGCTGGGCGAGAAGACGCCGCCTCGGCCAGCTTCTGCGAGACCTTTTTTGCCGTCTCGCTTCGAATGAGTCCGACCCGGTTCTCTCCGTCCTGCTTCATCGCGCTGGTCACCTGAACCAGCCGCTTGACCACCTTCTCCGTGATGTTGTCGACCATTTGGCGATCCGTGAAGGCGACCTTTCGGATATAGACAGAACCCAACCGGTAGCCCCACTTTTCCGAGAGCGGGGAAACCGCTGCGCGAACGGTTCGGCTGAGGCTGTGACGGTCTTCGAGCATCTTCTCCATTTCGAGGTTGCTCAATGTCGAGACGGTCGAACTCGCGACGTTGGCCAGCAGCGAGCCTTCCGGATTGGCGTTGTTGAAAAGGTAGGCCACCGGGTCACTGACCTGCATCTCGTACCAGATCCCGACGCCCATCGGCGTTCCTTCCTCCGAGTTGACCATCTGTCCACGCAGGTAGTGCTGCCGAAGTGCCGTGGAGACTCGGTATCTCTTTCCGAAGAACGGAAGGAGCAGAGCTTTGGGGCCAAAGCGGGAGAGAGGAAAACGAAGGCCGGGCTCGTCGATCGTGCCCAGGACTTTGCCGAAGAGAGTGAAGACCTGAGCCTCCCGTTCCTGGACGATCGTGTAGATCCCAAAGCGGGTGGCCAGGGTCATGATGATGGGGATGAAGAGGAATCCCAAGACGAATGCGACGGCGACGAAGGGACTCATGAGGAGGCTCCTTCCTCGCGGGTGACCACGATTCGGTGTGCGTTCTTCAGGAGCGGCACACGCTGGTTTCGGACGTAGGCCTTGAGCGCTGCCGGACCCGCCTCTGACTTGATTTCAGTCAGGGTTCCCGCGAGTTCACGCAACGGAGCTACCTCGGCTTCCGCATTGTTCCGCGCGATCTCGACAGCTCGTTCGCTCATGGTGATCTGCTGCTCCGCGTCAGCTCGGGCCGTGGAGATGTCCGCCGCGACCTGGTTGCGGGTGCTGTTGATCGCGGACAGTGCGCGATCCACTTCGGCCGGCGGATCGATTTCCGTGATCAGGGCCGCGTCCAGCTCGATGCCGTAGCGTCCCTGGGTCGGTCGGCACTGGTCTTCCATGAACTGGTTGAGCAGCGGAAGATTCTTGCGGAGGTCGTTGATGGACACGCCCTCGGACAGGTCGACGGCGCTTGCCCGAACGAGATTGTCGTCTCCCTCGACCGCATCCGGAACGAGGCTCGCCCCCTTCGGGTCGACGAAGTTCGCGATTCGTTCCCGCAGGACGGAAACGAAGTACCCCATGACGTGCTCGAGAGGGCTTTGGACTCCGAAGAGATAGGGGTAGAGATTGTTCTCACTGACCCGGTAGCGGATCTGACCGTTGACCCCCGTCGTGAGGTTGTCTTTGGTCACCGCTTCGATCGTCGACTGTTCCTTCGTCGGGTCCCAGACGACATCGATGGCCTGGGTAGCCACGCTGACCTTGTGCACCTTTTGCCAGGGGAGCTTGAGGTACGGGCCTCCCGGCTGCACGACCTTGACCTGTGGAAAGTCGTAGCGCTCTCGCTCGTCGTCGCTGAGCGGAGGGCCCTCGGAACCGCCTGGCATGCGTTCCGCCCGGCCGAAGGTCGTGATTACGGCTCTTTCATCCGGCCGAACCGTATAGAACCCACCCAGGAGCACCCGAATGGTGAAGAACACGGCCAGTCCGCCGACGAATGCGAAGAGTTCCATCGACACCCCCTTTTCAGAATCTGGGAATTCTGCCGAGTGGTAGCACACCTACCGACGGATTGACATTCGTTTCCTGATCCGTCCTGTGTCAGGATGAAGCTCGACGTCGGGCGGAAGTTGTTCCGTCTGTTCACGGTCTTCGCGGCCGACGCGAAGATGTCACAGGCGATCCGTCATGGATCCCTTTGGAGAGACTTCGTCCATGAACTCAATCGTGACACTCTCAGCGATCGGCTTTGTCGCTCTGGCTCTGCTTCTGCCCGAAGTAGGGAGTGGGCAGCCGCTGGAACCCCCGCGCAAAGATCGCCCGTGGCAGGTCGGCCCCCACATCGTCATTTCCGTGCCACAGGATGACTTCGAGAACGTCTCCGGGGCCGGGGGAGGCCTTGGTATCCGAGCCGTTCGGGAGGTGACCGACTGGTTTCAGCTTCGCGGCGACTTTGCCTTCGTTTCCTTCGGCAAGAAGGTCGAGGAGATTGGAGACGATCCCGACTACGGTCTCTTCATCCTCGAGCAGGACAACCAGGGCGCGCGTCTCACGCTCGGTCCACAGTTCTCACGAACCGGGGAGAGCTTCGGCGTCTACGGCTACGTGGAAGGTGGGGGTTACCTCTTTCGGACGACGGTCAACGCACGCACCGCCTTCGGCACCTTTGCCGATACGCAGGACAGCAACTTCGCTCTGGGTTGGTTGGGAGGGCTCGGAGTGCAGTTCGATGTCGGCTTGGGACCCTGGATCGATCTGGCTGTCGAGCATCACACGATTTTCAACCTGCCGGGGCCCATCGAGCCGGATCCGGACGACCCGACGGCGCCGGGCATGAACGGCCCCGACATCACTGCGCGCGAGCTGACGTTCAAGGCGGGCGTCAACTTCTTCCTGGAGTAGTTGTCGCCGCCCATCATTCTGGACGCTGGCGTCCGTCAACCGTCCGCGGGGATCGGCGGCGCTGCCGGGACCGGAATACCCAAAGTCATCTCGGCCCGCTTGTGGGCTTTGAGAATGCCGCTGAAACCGTAAAAGAGAACCGCCGCCCTCTGCGCGACACGGTCGCGAAGTTCCCGGATCGTTTCATCATCGTGAAGGGCTTCGGTTCGCCCTTCCGACTCGGCGTCTTCGATCCAAAGTCTGAGCTCCTTGGCCTTCTCGGCCATACGCGTGGCTTCAGAGCGCATGGCTTCGAGGTCACCTTGAATGAGTTTGTTCTCCTCCGGCGTGTGTACGCGCTCGGTTTCTTCGACCCAGTAGAGGATCTCTGCGGCCAACTTCTCGAGATCGGTCGCAGCGCTCCGGGCGGTCTCCATATACAAGGGGCCGGGTTGCGTCGCCTCGTGGTGCAGTGCTTTGCAGAAGTTGGCTGCCATGTTGGCGCGCGCTCCGACCATGTAGTGCCAGTGGGCCCGGTGTTCCGTGGCGCCGGCCTCAGTCGACAGAAGCGCGGAGAAGAGTAGACAGAGAGTGAGAACGATCGCGGTTGTCGTCCTTCGCCCAGTTCGAATCGGGGTGCGTGTCCTTGTGGCTTGTTTCCTATTCATATCGGCTCCGTTCCCGCGATGCAGGTCGGGCACTCGCGGTTCTGTGGAAGTTTCGTCTTTCGGAAGTCCATCGATTCCAGGTCGAAGTGAATGAGACGGCCCCAGGGAACCGGGGCTCCGGCCAGGATGCGGAGGCATTGATAGGCCGCCATGTTTCCGACGGTCGCAGAGACTGCGGCGACCACAGGAAAGTCATCGCGCCACTTCGGAGATTCGGGGATGAGACACCGAAGGCAGGCGCCCTCGGACGGGTGGACACAGAGCAGGTGAGTTTCGTCGTCGTACATGGCCGCGTCGACGAAGGGTTTTCCGGCGCGACGGGCGGCGTCACCCAGCGTGAGTCGTTCCTCATAGGTGGGAGCGGCTCCGATGGCGAGGTCGGCTACCTCCATCCACCGAGCGGCGTCCTGCGGGCGGATGCGTGCGTCAAAACCTTCGACACGGGTTTCCGGGCGGCCCCGCCGTTGCAGTGACTCGATAGCCTGCGGTGCTCTGGGGCGCCCCACACCGTCCGGACTCATCAGGACCATGCGGTGCAGATCTTCATCCAACAGGTTGCCGTCGTGGTAGAAGATGATCCGTCCCACCCCGGCCATGGCCAGCGACTGGGTGAGCGGCCCTCCGAGTCCGCCGACTCTCGCGATGAGAACAGTGGAACCGTAGATGCGCTCCTGCGCGGCGTCGTCCAACCAGGGAAGAAGCTTTTGCCGACGGTGACGATCCGGTGGCTCGTGGTCGAAGGGATGTTCTGTTGCAGGTTCAAGCACGCGGTTCTGTGACCGGCCGTGCACAGTGTTCGTCGTCATTTCAACCTCCGGCGATCGGGAGGAGGAGGTCGATATCCTCTCCGCCCTTCAGTTCGACATCGGCGGCCTGGTTCGGCCGGCAAGCGGTTCCGTCGACGACGACCAGAATGCTCGAGTGCAGCCTTCCGTTCTCGGTCAGCTCGGCTGCCTCAGTTCCCTGGAAGCGATGGGCGACCTGGCGAAGGGCCCCATCCAGCCTCTCCGACGGCGACAGTTGGACGGTCTCGCTTTGGAACCCGGCGAGTTCAGCGAGACGTTTGGTCAGCGAGAATCGAACTTCCATCGGGAGTTCCTTTCTGGTTTGAGACGATCAGCGGCGGGAGTTCTTCGACAAGAGGCGGTCGTTCACTTCGCAGGACGGTTTCGATCCGTCCGTCCCGCAGGCTGACGACGAGGTCTCCCAGACGGTGGGCTTCGCTTCGGTCGTGCGTGACCTGAACGATGGTCAGTTCGTGATCGCGTTTCCATCTCTGGAGAAAAAGTCCGGTCTCGGCTCGTGTCTCTTCATCCAACGCCGAGGTGCACTCATCGAGCAACAAGATGTCGGCGCCGAAGAGGAGACCTCTGCCCAGGGCGACGCGTTGCGCTTCGCCTCCCGAGATGGCATCGACGCGTCGATGCAGAAGGTGGGCGATTCCCAACTCGTTCGCCATCCGGTTGCAGGCTTCGGCTTGGCGCGCGCGCGAACCGCGCATACCGAAACGAAGGTTGTCCTCCACGTTGAGGTGAGGGAAGAGCAGGTCGTCCTGAGGCACGTAGGCCAAGCTTCTTGCCTCGGGAGGCGAGTGGGTCGCGTTCGTCCCGCGAAGGACTACGTTTCCCGAGTCTGGGCGCAGGAAACCCGCGGCCACTTCCAGGAGCAACGTCTTACCGGAACCCGTCGGTCCAACGATCGAAATCCAATCGCCGGAACCCACGCGAAGGGACACGTCGCGCAAGGCAAACTCACCCAGGTCCAGCGAGACCTGCTGCCACTCGAGGACGCTCATACCAGCCGCGCCCTTTCCCCGCGAAAACGGCGAATCGTCACCAGCGCCGTTGCTCCGAGAAGAATGAGCAGCGCGGAAAGTGCGACCCCCTTTTCGAGTTCTCCGTTGGAGAAGGAAAGGAAGATTGCAATCGGAAGCACGTCGGTCTTGCCGCGAACCGCTCCACAGAAAATGAGGATCGGCCCGAATTCGGCAATGCTTCGCGCCCACACCAGGATCGTTCCTGCAACCAATCCGTTTCGGGACATCGGCAGCGAGACGCGCGCGAACGTGCCCGCTTCCCCCTGACCGAGACTTCGCGACATGAGTTCCATGCGTTCCGGGACTTCGGAGAATGCGGCCCGAAGCACGCGCACCGCGAGCGGGGCGGCGATGGTGAACTGGGCCAGAACGATTCCCGGGACGCGGAAGCGAAGGTCGAGGGGTGTGCCTCCGAGGTTGCCGGAGAAGGCTCGTTCCAGAACCGCATAGAGCAGAAGCAGACTGAAGCCCGCGACGAGGGGCGGCAATACGATGGGCAGGTCGAGAAGAACATCGATCACCGTCTTGCCGGGAAGGTTCCAGCGCGTCAGGGCGTAGGCGGCAGGAATGGCAAAGACGAGAGCCGCCAGAGTCGCGGCCGAACTGGTCCAAAGCGAAAGGACGATGGAGTCTCTGGCCGACGATTCGCTCAGAAGCTCAAACATGCGCTCCGGGCCGGAGTAGAGAAACGCCGACCCGAGAAAGAGGACGACGAAACAGACGAGTAGGCCCAACGCGGTCAGAAACACGCCGCGAAAGACGCGATTACGAGTCGAACTCTTCACGGGCCCACCGCCGTTGTCCTGTTGGCGCGGCCGGCCGCGTTCTGAACCGGTTCGTATCCGAAGTCTTCGAGGACTTGCCGTCCCTCGGGGCCGGTCAGGTAACGGAGAAACCGATCGGCCAGTTCCGGAGACCGGGACATCTCGAGCACTCCTCCGGTGATGGTTGTCCGATGATCGATGGAACCCGCCGCGTCGATTCCTTCCAGTTGCGGAAAGAGCGGAATGGTCACGTCCCAGACGATGGCCGCGTCGATCCCTCCCAGGGCCAACTGATTTCCGAGTTCGTTGACGTTGATAGCCCGCGTCGTCGTGTTGGCTTCGATCCGGCCGACCGTTCGCTCATCGAGGCGCGCCCGGAACCAGCGTTCTGCGGCCAGGCCCACGGCCACCGACTTGGGGTCTCCGAGTCCCACACGAAGCCCCGGTTGGCCGAGGTCGGCCAGGGAGGAGACTCCCTTCGGGTTTCCCTTTTTCACGGCGATGACTGGGCGGAGGTACGCGATGGGAACGATCTCTTTGACGATGCCGCGCTCCTTCGCCTTCTGGATGTAGTGTTCCTCGCCCGGGATGAAAAGGTCACCTTGTCCGGCGAGTTCTGCCTGGGCAATGAGGCATCCGCTTCCCGCGAAGGTGAGTTCGATAGGAGTTCCGTAGGTCGCGGTGAACTTCTCGGCGGCGGCTTCGATCGGTGGTCGAAAACCCGCGCAGCAATAGACAAAGACGGATTCTTCGCTGCTTCCTCGCACGGTCGTGCCGGCGGCGAGTAGAAGGCCGAGGGAGCTGATGCCCATCCCGGCTAGAAGTGTTCGAAGCATGCTGTGCCCTCAGTTGGCTCGTCCCTAGGTCGTTGAATCCTGTCTGCCGAAGGGGCGCCCAAGCCCTCTCTCAGATACAGAAAAATCGGGCTTTCTGCTCTGCACCCCGGCCGCCACTCCGAAGAAACCGTGTATCAGTCTGTCGCCGCCGAGGCCCCATTGGGAGACGGCTCCCGAAGAACAACGTCCACAGGAACGCGGACAGGAGGGTTCGACAGATGAAAGTATCGATGCGAGTCGCCTTCGCGACGGTGTGTACCGTCGCGGTGGCCATGATTGGATGGCAGGAGAGAAGTCAGGCCTGCGGAGAAGCGACTTCGGTCGGCGGCGCGCTTGAGGTCCGAATGGACGGATTCATCCCACTGGACGAGGCCGATGCCGCAACGGGGCTGGCCTCCTTCCGGGTGCCGGCCGGCCCGGCTGGGCCAAGCATTCCTCCAAGCGTGGTCTGCCCGGTCCCACCCTGTGCCACGACGACCTGCGCCACAGCCAACTCGAACACGCCTTTCGTGCGGGTCCCGGGAACGGAAAGTGCCCCAATCTTTGGCACGGCAGGTTGCTTCGGCATTGCCAAGAAGAACGCGAATTTCTACGTGCAGCTGACGATGGAGGGGCCGGTGGGTGGAACGATGCACCGGAACTACTCCACGGACGGGATCAACTGGGTCCAAGGGGGCTCCGTCCTCGATCCGGCCAATCACTGGTTTTCCGGCATGAAGTGCCCGGACCCGCACTTCATCGGAGACCAGGGAGACATGGTCGTCTACTTCAATGCCACCGGAACTTCGGGCGGCATCACGCGTGCGACCTCGACCGACGACGGGCTGACCTGGACGGTGGATCCGAGTCCGCTCATCACGGCCGGCGTGTCCGGATACTTCGTCGACAACCCGAGCGTGGTCCAACGGAATCCGAATCTGTGGATCATGGCCTACACCTACGGCTGCAGTCAGGTCAGCGGCCCGTTCCAGATGGCGGAAACGCATCTCGCCTACTCGACGGACGGTATCAACTGGACAAAGTCTCCGTTCAATCCGGCCATCACGGTCGGCGGATGCGGAGCCTGGGACCAGGGTGGGATCGCCAATCCGGTGATCCTGAACGATCCCACTGAGTCCAACACGATTCATCTCTTCTACACCGGCGCAAACTGGAACGGGAATACGACGCGTGGCTGTGCGAAGTTCGGACATGCTATCTCCACCAATGGGGGCCGCACCTTCTGCAAGACCGGTGTCGTTCTGGACCACCCGCCGGCCGCATCGCCTGCATGGGACGATCGCCAGTACATGGTCGGAAGTTACATCGTCGAGCCGAACAACAAGATTCGCGCCTACTACTGGGCGCAGGGGACGGGTGCAACCTTCGGTCTCGGTGTGGCCGAAGCGAACTGGCCCCTACCAGGCTGCCCATCCACCGAAGGCATTGCCCAGGGCGAAATCGGAATGGCCGACGGACTGGAGCCGGATGTTGGTTTCGAGTCACTCGCCGACGGCAGCGTTCTTCATCTGCGGGCGCAGCCCAACCCGACGAATGGACACACCTTCATCGAGCACAACCTTCGTCGCGGTCAGTTCGAGGGTGCGGGCGTCCTCTCCGTCTTCGACATTCAGGGACGGGAAGTCGTCGAGGTTTGGAACGGTCGACTGGAAGACGCTCCGGCCCGTTTCGAATGGAACGGTACGGACCGCGGTGGGTCTCGCGTCGCTGCCGGACGCTACCTCATTCGTCTGAACCGCGGCGGCCAGGCGCTGGCGACGAGCTGGGTCACGGTGATGCCGTAACGGGTTCTGAGCTATCGGGCCATCGAAGCTAGGACGGCGGCTCACCATACCGGGAGGCGGTGCCGGCGCAGATGACTGCGCTGGGCACCGCCTTCGGTCTCTTCGCCCGATCTATCACGAAGTTCTGTTGCGACGGCGATGCTGCTGAAAGCCAGCGCAAAGCGTGGTGACGCCCGGATCCGTCGTCAACCGATCCTGCGAAGGGCCGGCTGCGACGAGCGAGGCAGCGAGGCACGCCGCCGCTACGTTCCGCTCTCTGCGTTTCGCGGCTACGGCGCTGCCGGGAACACCTCGGACCCCGCGCGGCCTGATCCGGGCGCCACCCTCTCACTGGAACCCGGCACCCATGCAGAGCCCGGGCTCGGGGGGACGTTCCTACTGCATCACGATGAGGCGACGAGACTCCGACTTGCCGCCCGATTGCAGTCGCAGGATATAGGTACCGCCGACCAGGGAGTTTCCGTCCGACCCGTGCGGACTCCAGATCAAGCTCTGGGGTCCTGCCTCGAGCGTCCCGGCAAAGAGGGTGTCGACGCGGCGGCCACTCAGGTCGAAGACGTCCAGCCGGGTCGAGCTCGTTTGCGATAGCGCAAAGCTGATCTCGGTCTCGTTTGCGACTGGATGGGGTGTGGCGGTCAGACCAAACGAACGGCTTCCGCTCGCCACCGAATCTGCCGCGTCTCCGCCGGGATCTCCGACGTCGGCGACGGCGCCTTCGGTGATGTTGACGGACACTCCTTCGGGAAAGTCGAGGCCGACGCTGACGGCTCCGGACGGCCACTCCACGACGACGCTGTCCGCGAAGGCTGCATCTCCCAGACCGAAGTGCGCACGGAACTCGCTGTGTCCCTGGAACGAGTTCTGGGACGAGATCTCCCGCATCTGCCAAACCTCGTTGCCGAAGATGTTGGCCTTGATGCGGACCTTGGCTCCGATCGCACTCGTGTTCGACGTGGTGCCGATGAGTCGAAGGTGGAGAAAACCGTTGCCGTTGTCATTGGTGTTCTCGAAGAGGACGCGAGAGGTTGTCGGACCGTTGACGAAGAGATCCATGTCCCCATCGTCGTCGTAGTCGG
>JAUIHP010000028.1 GCA_030431975.1 bacterium
CGGTGACGTTGCCCGAGGGTCGCGAGATGGTGATGCCGGGCGACAACGTCTCGGTGTCGGTAGACCTTCTGACCCCGATCGCGATGGAGAAGGAGCTTCGGTTCGCTATCCGCGAGGGTGGCCGTACTGTGGGCGCCGGCGTCGTCGCTGAGATCGTCGAGTAAGAAATGCAGAAGATTCGGATCAAACTGAAGTCTTACGACCACTCGATGCTGGATCGCTCGGCAGGAGAGATCGTCAAGACGGCGAAGCGTACCGGAGCGATCACGGCAGGACCGATCCCGCTGCCGACGAAGCGTTCCGTGTACACGGTGCTGCGTGGTCCTCACGTGGACAAGAAGTCGCGTGAGCAGTTCGAGATGCGGGTGCACAAGCGCCTTATCGAGATTACGCAGTCGTCGCAGCAGACGATGGACGCTCTGATGAAGCTCGAGCTTCCGGCGGGCGTGGACATCGAGATCAAGCTTTAAGGAGCTGCCTGGTTCGGCCACAAGGCCGAATCGGGTCGTTCTCGTTTGTAGACGTACGTACGGGAAGGGTCCCGGACCAATGCGCACGAGGAGTTGCTCATGATTGGGCTGATAGGTAGAAAGATCGGAATGGCTCAGATCTTCTCCGACAAGGGGATGATGATCCCGGTGACGGTGATCGAGGCAGGGCCGTGTCCGGTTGTTCAGGTCAAGACGGCCGACAGTGACGGATACGATTCCGTACAGTTGGGCTTTGAAGAAGTCACGGACAAGCACATCAACAAGCCAAAGGCCGGACACCTCAAGAAGCACGGCTCGGAAGCCAAGCCGCGCATCCTGCGTGAGTTTCGGGTTCGCGGGGCCGGCGGTGGTGAAGGCGATGCCTCGGCACTTCCCGGAGCGGGCGAAGTTCTGACCGTCGAGTCGATCGAGGCTGGTTCCCACGTCGATGTGACGGGGACGACCAAGGGACGTGGTTTTGCTGGCGTCGTCAGGCGCCACAACTTCGGAGGCGGTCCTGCCTCCCACGGTAGCAAGACCGGTGATCTCCCGGGTTCGATTGGAAACAGTGCCTATCCCGGTCGTGTCTGGAAGGGAAAGAAGCTTCCCGGACACATGGGTGACGTCAACGTGACGATTCAGAATCTCGAAGTCGTCCAGGTGAAGCCCGAGGAGAACCTCGTTCTCATCAAGGGCGCGATTCCGGGCGGCCCGCAGTCGCTCGTGACGATTCGTCCTGCGGTCAAGAAAGCCGCGAAGAAGGGGAAGTAATCCATGGCCAGCGCACAGCTCAAGGACCCGTCCGGCGCGGCAAAGGGAACGGTGGATCTGCCGGCCGAGATCTTCGATGCGAAGATCAATCGGCACATCATGTGGCTTTCCGTCGTGAACTTCCTCAACAACCAGCGTCAGGGAACGGTCAAGGTCAAGACCCGCTCGGAAGTCAGCGGTGGAGGCGCCAAGCCGTGGCGTCAGAAGGGCACTGGTCGTGCCCGCGCCGGTTCGTCCCGGACCAATGTCTGGGTCGGAGGTGGCCGTGTTCACGGTCCCGAGCCGCGTGACCACTACAACAAACTGCCCAAGGGAATGCGCCGGGCCGCTCTCAAGTCCGCGCTGACCGTTCGCGCCAAGGACGAGCAGGTGACGATCCTGACCGGCTCCGGTGTCGAAGAGGGCAAGACGCGCGAAGTCGCGAACATGATCAAGAGCCTCGGACTCGAGGGCTCCAAGTGTCTGCTCGTGGTGGATGACAACGATCCGAAGGTCATCCTCGCTGGGCGGAACCTCAGGAAGTTCGATACTTCGAGCGCCGAGCAGGTCAATACCTACGAAATCCTCTGGGCCGACCACGTTCTCATTACGGAGCCGGCTCTGCAGAAGTTGAAGGAGGTCCGCGGATGAGCAGTCTTCGCAAGGACCCACGACAGATCATTCGCCGTCCGGTCGTCAGCGAGAAGATGACGCTGATGCGGGCCGACGCGAACACCTATGTGTTCGTCGTGGCCAAAGACGCGAACAAGATCGAGATCGCCAAGGCGGTGGAAGAGATCTTCGAGGTCAAGGTCGCCAAGGTCCGGACGCTCAACTACAACGGCAAGACGCGTCGCGTACGTTTCCGCGTCGGCAGTCGGGCGGACTGGAAGAAGGCCGTAGTCACCTTGGAAGGCGAGCAGACTATTGAGGTCTTTGATCAGGTCTGATTCAGGCGGACCGGATTCTAGACACGGAGAGCGAGCAGTATGGGATTGAAGAAATTCAAGCCGACGACCCCGGCCCTCAGGTTCAAGACGGTCTCGGACTTCGCGGAGATCACCAAGTCGACTCCCGAGAAGTCCCTGCTCCGTCCCCTCAAGAAGACGGGCGGGCGCAACAACCACGGCCGGGTCACAGCCTGGTGCCGTGGCGGTGGCCACAAGCGTCGGTACCGCCTCATCGACTTCCGTCGGGAGAAGCACGGCGTTCCGGCCAAGGTGGCCTCGGTCGAGTACGACCCGAATCGGTCTGCCCGAATCGCTTTGCTTCATTACGTCGATGGCGAGAAGCGCTATATCATCGCCCCGCTCGGCATCGAGGTGGGTGAAACCTTGGTTTCGGGTCCGGATGTCGAGGTCAAGAACGGCAACGCAATGCCGCTCTCGGCCGTCCCTCTGGGAACGGCCATCCACAACCTCGAGCTCATTCCGGGCAAAGGCGCTCAGGTTGCGCGCGGTGCGGGTGCGGAGTGCCAGCTCATGGCCAAGGAAGGCAAGTACGCGACGATCAAGCTTCCTTCGGGTGAGATGCGGATGTTCGACATGCGCTGCTACTGCACGATTGGCAAGGTCGGGAACATCGATCACGAGAACGTGGTCATCGGCAAGGCCGGTAAGAGCCGTTGGCTTGGCCGGCGTCCTTCCGTTCGCGGTGTCGTCATGAACCCTCACGATCACCCGATGGGTGGAGGTGAGGGCCGGACTTCCGGTGGACGCCACCCGTGTACGCCGTGGGGTAAGCCGACCAAGGGACTCAAGACCCGTAAGAAGAAGCTGTCGGACAAACTGATTGTTCGTCGTCGGAAGAAGAAGAAGTAAGAGCGGAGGCCAGCAGACCCAATGGCACGGTCAGTCAGAAAAGGTCCTTACCTGGACATCAAGCTCGTGACGAAGATCCGTTCAATGAACAGCGCGGGCGAAAAGAAGGTCGTACGGACGTGGGCGCGTAGTTGCACCATCATGCCTGAGTTCGTCGGACATACGTTGGCCGTTCACAACGGCAACAAGTTCATTCCGATCTACATCTCGGAGAACATGGTCGGTCACAAGGTCGGAGAGTTCGCTCCGACCCGGACCTTCCGCGGCCACGCGAAGTCGGACAAGGTCTCGCGGTAAGAAGGCGACGAGTTATGGAGTCTAGAGCAGTAGCAAAGTTCGTGCGGATCTCGCCCCGGAAGGCAGACCGGGTTCTTCGCCTGATTCGGGGCAAGGGCGTGAGCCAGGCTCAGGAAATCCTGACCCTGACCACGCGTCCGATCGCTGTCGATATCAACAAGATCCTGAAGAGCGCCGTGGCCAATGCCGTGCATCGTGATGAGAACATCGATCCCGAGAGCCTGAGCGTGAAGATGGCCGTGGCCGGTGCCGGACCGACGCTGAAGCGGATTCGTCCTCGGGCCCAGCGCCGCGCCAATCGAATCCTGAAGAGGACTAGCCACATCACCATCGTGGTGGGAGACGAGTAATGGGTCAGAAAACACATCCGATCGGCTTCCGCCTTGGCGTCATCAAGACTTGGGATTCGCGTTGGTACGCGAACCGCGACTACGCGGACCTGCTCAAGGAAGATATTCAGATTCGGAAGTACGTTCACAAGCGCCTTCCGAACAGTGGAATCTCCAAGATCGTTATCGAGCGTCGTGGCGGTTCCAAGGTCGAGGTCACGATCCACACGGCGAAGCCGGGTGTGGTCATCGGCCGTAGCGGTGCACAGGTCAATCAGATTCGCGACGAACTGCACCATCTCTTCAAGCGTGAGGTCTTCATCGACATCAAGTCGGTCGACAATCCGGACCTCGATGCCCGCCTCGTCGGAGAGAACATTGCCCGCCAGCTCGAAGCCCGGGTCAGTTTCCGTCGGGCGATGAAGAAGGCCGTGTCCTCCACCATGCGCTCCGGCGCACTCGGTATTCGTGTCCGGGCAGCCGGTCGCCTCGGTGGCGCGGAGATGGCCCGAATCGAACAGTACCGGGAAGGGCGCGTGCCTCTGCACACACTTCGTGCGGACATCGACTACGCCCAGGTCACGGCGGTGACGACCTACGGAACGATTGGTGTGAAGGTCTGGATCTTCCATGGTGAGGTTCTGGACAACGGAGAATTGGAAGCGAAGCCGGCCCAGCCGACTGGACGTGAGTCCGGAGGCGGTCGTGACGGCGGTGGACGTCCACCCCGCGGCGGTAGACGGGACTAAGCTGGCCCCTCGGGCAAGAGCAGGAGTGACGGCACTATGTTGATGCCAAAGCGCACAAAGCACCGCAAGATGCAGCGCGGTCGCACAAAGGGCAAGGCCATCCGTGGCAGCAGTATCGCCTTCGGCGACTACGCGCTGAAGAGCCTCGACCCGGCCTGGATCACCAGCCGACAGATCGAAGCTGCCCGTGTTGCGATCAACCGTCACGTCAAGCGTGGTGGAAAAATGTGGATCCGGATCTTCCCGGACAAGCCTCTGACCCAGAAGCCGGCGGAAACGCGGATGGGTAAGGGTAAGGGAAGTCCCGAGAGTTGGGTCGCGGTGGTAAAGCCGGGCCGCATTCTCTTTGAACTGCAGGGTGTGCCGGAGGATTTGGCGCGGGCTGCTATGGCCCTCGGCGCCCAGAAGCTGCCGGTTCGGACGAAGTTTCTCGTTCGGGAAACGCACTAGTCGGCACAGGAGAGAGAGATGTCTGAACGACCGAAAGAACTCCGGAACCTCTCCCTCGATGCTCTGGAAGACAAACTCCAGAAGCTGACCGAGGAGCAGTTCAATCTCCGGTTTCGGAACTCGATGAGTCAGCTGGAGAACCCGCGTCTGCTCCGCGAGGTACGGCGGAATATCGCCCGGGTGCAGACGGTGTTGAACGAGAAGCGCTCCGAAGGGGCGCAGGCCTAGGCCAGGTCTCGGCGTAGGAATACGAGGTAGAGGTAGCGATGAGCGATAGGGCGAGTCGGAAGGTCCGCGAAGGAACGGTGGTCAGCAACAAGGGCGACCGTACGATCGTGGTGGCCGAAATCAAGAAGGTCCCTCATCCGCTTTACAAGCGGTACGTGGCCCGGACGAAGAAGTTCTATGCCCATGATGAGAACAACGAGTGTGGCATCGGCGACTTCGTACGAATCATGGAAACTCGACCGCTGAGCAAGTTGAAGCGCTGGCGCCTGACGTCTGTGCTCGAAAAGGCGAAGTAGGAGGACGGTCCGATGATCCAGATGCAGACCATGCTGACTATCTCGGACAACTCCGGGGCTCGGCGCGCGATGTGCATCAAAGTGCTGGGTGGTTCGAAGAAGCGCTATGGCCGGATCGGCGACATCATCGTCGTGGCGATCAAGGACGCTCTTCCCGGTGCGAATGTGAAGAAGGGCGACGTGGCCAAGGCTGTCATCGTCCGGACGAAGAAAGAGATTCGACGCAAGGACGGCTCCTACATCCGCTTCGATGAGAATGCGGCCGTCCTCATCAACAATGACAAGGAGCCGAGAGGTACGCGTATCTTCGGTCCCGTCGCTCGCGAGTTGCGTGAAAGGGAGTTCATGAAGATCGTCTCCCTGGCGCCGGAGGTCCTATGAACATCCGTAAGGGCGACAATGTCATGGTCATCAGCGGCGCCGACAAGGGGCGGACCGGCAAAGTCATTGCCGCCTACCCCAAGACCGGCAAGGTCGTCGTCGAGAAGATCCGTATGGTCAAGCGCCACCACAAGGCTGGACGCGGCGGCATGATGCAGGGCGGGATCGTCGAGAAGGAGCTTCCCATCGACGCATCCAAAGTTGCCCTCGTCGACAAGAAGGGCAACCCGACTCGGGTTCGCATGGAAGTTCAGAAGGATGGCGCCCGTTCGCGGGTTGCCGTGACGACCGGAGAAGTCTTCGACTGATCGAAGGCGACCAAGATCGGATTCAGTGTCTTTGACCGACGGAGACGCGATTTCGTGAGGCAAGGAAGAGAATGGCAAAGAAGAACAAAGAAGAAGGCGGCGGCAAGAAGAAGGGTGGAGTCGAGATCGGTACCATCGATCCCGGCGCACCGTCTCCGAGCAAGGGACACTACGGCGACAGTGTATTCACTGCGCTGAAGGAACGTTTCCAGTACTCGTCGCCGATGCAGGTTCCCAAGCTGACGAAGATCGTCGTCAACATGGGAGTGGGAGACGCGGTCGCGAACATCAAGCTGTTGGACTCCGCTGTCGACGAACTCGCCCTCATCACGGGCCAGAAGCCGTCGATTCGTCGGGCCAAGAAGTCCATCGCGACGTTCAAGCTCCGCGAAGGCCAGCCTATCGGTGCGAAGGTCACGCTGCGCGGCGCGCGGATGTGGGAGTTCTTCGATCGGCTGACCATGGTTGCCATCCCGCGTATTCGCGACTTCAGGGGGCTGCCCAACAAGTCCTTCGACGGACGGGGCAACTACACGTTCGGGATCAAGGAGCAGGTCGTCTTCCCGGAGATCGACTATGACCGCGTCGAGAAGATCCGGGGAATGGACATTACTTTGGTGACGAGCGCCAAGACGGACGAGGAGGGAATGGAACTCCTCAAGGCGCTCAACTGGCCGTTCCGGAAGTAAGAGGAGCTTGGAATGAGCTGTTCCGATCCGATCGCTGACATGCTGACCTGTGTCCGCAATGCAGTGAGAGCGAATCACAAGAAAGTCGACTTCCCGGCCTCGCGGGTCAAGGAAGAGATCCTCAAGGTGCTCCTTCGCGAGAAGTTCATTCGGAACTATCGCCGCATCGAGGACGACAAGCAGGGCGTGCTGCGCGTGTACCTGGCCTACGATCCGGAGGCGGGTGCGGTCATCAGCCACCTGAAGCGGATCAGTACTCCCGGACGCCGGGTCTATTGTCGCGGTGACAAGATTCCGCGGGTGCAGAACGGGTTGGGCGCGGCGATCCTCTCGACTTCGAAGGGGATCCTTACGGACAAGGAAGCGCGTGACGCCGGAGTCGGCGGCGAGCTCTTGGCCGAGGTCTACTAGGCGAGCAGAGTCTGTGCAGATCGTGAGCGGTCTGTCGTGCTGGAGGAAAGATGTCACGAGTGGGAAAGAAGCCGGTTCCGATTCCCAAGGGAATCGAGATCAAGCTCTCCACCGGTAAGGTGACGGCCAAGGGGCCGAAGGGTGAGCTCACGTTCGAGTACGTATCCGGTATCGACGTGAAGCAGGAAGGCGACGAAATCGTCGTCGAGAACAAGATTGGCCCCCGTGGCGCCGCCCTCTGGGGCACGACCCGCGCTCGGATCGCCAACATCATCACCGGGGTGGAGCAGGGCTTCCAGAAGACGCTCGAGATTCACGGAACCGGTTGGCGTGCGGCCAAGGCAGGCAACGATGTGGAAGTCTACATCGGTTACAACCATCCCGTGCTCGTCAAGATGCCGCAGGGTGTGACCGCAGACGTCGAGGATCGGCCGCCGAAGATCACGATCAAGGGGATCAAGAAGGAAGAGGTCGGCCAGATCGCGGCCGACATCCGGAAGATCCGTCCGCCGGAGCCTTACCTGGGTAAGGGAATTCGGTACGAAGGTGAGTACGTCCGCCGTAAGGCCGGTAAGTCCGCAGGTTGATGCACATGGCTGCAGGTAGCGGCCTGACGATGGAGCGAGGATATGGTTGGAATTGCTGAAAAGCGACGCGAGTCCCTGAAGCGCCGGCACCGCCGGATCCGCATCAGTATGTCTGGTACGGCAGAGCGTCCGCGGCTGGCCGTGAAGCGCACCGGGAAGCACATCTACGCTCAGATCATCGATGACGAGAGCGGTAAGTCCCTGGCGATGTCGTCGTCCCTCGATCCTCAGATCAAGGGTGGCCTCACGGGCAAGTCCAAGGTCGAGCGCAGTCAGGCCGTGGGCAAGCGAATCGCGGAGATCGCCAAAGAGAAGGGCATTGCCAAGGTCGCTTTCGACCGTGGCGGCCACGTCTATCACGGTCGGGTACGGGCCCTCGCCGAGTCGGCGCGTGAGGCCGGACTCGACTTCTAGTCGAAGACGAAGGAGAGATCCATTGAAGAGTGACAGACCCGATAGGCGCGAGCGCGGAGGCAACCGCGACCGTGGTGGGGACTGGAACGCGCAGCCGGAGTTTGCGGAGCGCATCATCCACATCAACCGCGTGGCCAAGGTGGTCAAGGGTGGTCGTCGCTTCAGTTTCACGGCTCTCGTTGCCGTCGGAAACCAGAACGGGCGCGTTGGCGTGGGCCATGGCAAGGCCAACGAGGTCCCGGACGCCATTCGCAAGGCCGGTGAGGCGGCTCGCAAGGCCATGATCACCGTGCCGATGGTCAAGGGAACGATTCCGCACAAGGTCATCGGTCAGTTCGGCGCCGGACGGGTTCTTCTGAAGCCGGCGTCCGAAGGTACCGGAGTGATTGCCGGAGGAGGCGTTCGCGCCGTCCTCGAAGTCGCCGGAATCCACGACGTGCTCACGAAGAATCTCGGCTCGAACAACTACCAGAACTCGGTCAAGGCCACGATGAAGGGACTGATGTCGCTTCGCAAGGCCGCGACCGTGGCCAAGCTGCGCGGACTACCGGTCAGTCACTTCCTCGGCGAGCCGAAGAAGGTGGTTGCCCCGGACACGAGCATCGAGGTCGCGGTGACCGGCGGTGACGCTTCACCGTCGACGGAGAACGCCGAGTCCGGAGGCGGGGATAACGCATGAGCAAGCGTCTGAAGATCAAGCAGGTTCGAAGCGCGATCAATCGCCACGAATCTCAGAAGCGCACGATTCGTGCGCTGGGGATCCGCAGGCTGAACCACGAAGTCGTTCAGCCGGATAATCCTCAGATTCGCGGGATGGTCTTCAAGGTCCAGCATCTCGTCGAAGTCGAAGAGATCGACTAGGGCCGCGGGTTTTCGCGTGGGCCGGTGGACTCGGCCCGAAAGGTAAGTAGCGATGAAGCTCAATGAATTGCGCCCGGCCAAGGGTGCGACGAAGAACAGAAAGCGAATCGGCCGAGGCACGGGTAGCGGCTGGGGCAAGACGTCGGGCAAGGGGCAGAAGGGACAGAAGTCCCGCTCCGGAGGCTCTCCGCATCCTTGGTTCGAGGGTGGTCAGATGCCCATCATGCGTCGCCTCCCGAAGATCGGTTTCCACAGCCCGAACCGGGTCGAGTACCAGGTCGTCAACCTGAGTGATCTCAACCAATTCGAGGCCGGGACCGAAGTCGACGTCCGGCTGCTTCTCGAGAAGCGGGTCGTTCGCAAGAAGACGCATCCGGTCAAGGTTTTGGCCAAGGGCTCGATCGACCGGGCTCTCAAGATCAAGGTCCACGCTGCCAGCGAGTCTGCCAAGAAGGCAATCGAAGCGGCCGGCGGAAGCATCGAAGTCACGGGCACGAAGTCGGCAGCGACCAAGTAAGGTCTCACCGGCCGGAGGGATTACCGGGTGTTTGGAGCCATACAGTCCGCATTCCGTATTCCGGAACTGAAGCGCAGGATCCTGTGGACCCTGGCGCTTTTGATCGTTTATCGCCTGGGCTCGCACATTCCGACTCCCGGTGTGAACGGGGATGCGCTGGCGGACTTCTTCGAGTCCCAGGGCCAGGGTACGCTCTTCGGCCTCTACGACATGTTTGCCGGCGGAAACTTCAGCAAAGCTACGATTTTCGCGCTGGGGATCATGCCCTACATCTCGGCATCGATCATCTTCCAGCTCTTCGGCGCGGTCATTCCCTACTTCGAGCGCTTGCGCAAGGAAGGGGAAGACGGACAGAAGCGAATCAATCAGTACACACGGTACTCGACCGTCGTGCTGGCCATGGTGCAGGCGTCGGGCATCGCTCTGTTCCTGGAGGGACTCCAGGGCAACGCGGGACCGGTCGTTTCCAATCCGGGCCTCGCATTCAAAGCTCTTACCGTCCTGACCCTGACCACAGGAACGATGTTCGTCATGTGGTTGGGGGAAACCATCACAGAGCGGGGAATCGGTAACGGCGTCTCTTTGATCATCATGATCGGTATCGTCGCGATGATGCCCTACGACATCATGAACACGGTTCGTGCAGCCCAGACCGGAGCGCTCAATCCGCTCTTCCTGGTCTTCCTGGCGGTGGGAATGTTGGCGGTGACGGCACTGGTGGTGTACGTCAACAACGCCCAACGAAGAATCCCGGTGCAGTACGCGCGGCGAATGGTCGGGCGTCGCATGTACGGCGGACAGAGCACCCACATTCCTCTGCGAGTTATCACGGCGGGAGTCATCCCGATCATCTTCGCGCAGTCGATCATCATTTTCCCGGGTACGCTGGCCGGACTCTTCCAGGACTCGACCATCATGGCGACGATCGCCAACTGGTTCCGTCCCGGCGCGCCGATCTACGTCATTCTCTACGCAACGCTCATCATCTTCTTCTGCTACTTCTACACCGCGATCGTCTTCAATCCGGTCGACCTGGCAGAGAACATGAAGAAGTACGGCGGGTTCGTCCCCGGAATTCAGCCCGGTAAGCACACGGCCGACTATCTGGACCGGATCCTTCTTCGGATCACGCTTCCGGGCGCCATCTTCCTGGCTGCAATTGCCGTCTTGCCGGACCTGCTCATTGCGTACGGAAACGTCCCGTTCTATTTCGGAGGAACCAGCCTCCTAATTATCGTTTCGGTAGCCTTGGACACCCTGAAGCAGATCGAATCGCATCTTCTCATGCGTCACTACGATGGGTTCATGAAGAAGGGCAAGATGAAGGCTCAGGGGAACCGTACGCTTTAGCCAATGCGCATCATTCTGTTGGGAGCGCCGGGATCCGGCAAGGGGACGCAGAGCGAACGGCTCGTCGAGAAGTACGCCATACCGCAGATCTCGACGGGAGACATACTCCGAAAAGCCATGGCCGACGGGACCGATGTCGGAGAACGCGCCAAGGCTTATGTGAACTCGGGATCGCTGGTCCCGGACGAGGTCATTCTCGATCTCATTCGTGACCGGTTGGCGGAAGACGATACGTCCGCGGGATTCATCCTGGATGGTTTCCCGCGCTCCATACCTCAGGCGGAAGGGCTGGACGGGCTCTTCGAAGAAGCCGGGACGGAGCTCGACCGGGCGATCAACATTCATGTTCCGGTGGCCGTCATCCTCAAGCGGATGACCAGCCGACGGACCTGCGGCGAGTGTGGCGCTGTGTACAACCTGGTCTTCAACCCTCCGACGGCGGAGGGAGTGTGTGACCGGTGCGGCGCGACGGACCTGCAGCAGCGAAAGGACGATACGGAAGAGACGGTGCGGAAGCGGTTGGAGATCTACCAGAACTCCACGGCTCCCCTGGTCGACTATTACGAGAATCAGGGCAAGTTGGCCATCATTGATGGTGACCAGGCTCCCGACCAGGTTTTTGACGCAATCGTCGCCATACTCGAGGGTGGTTTATCTCCCCTCTAGACCAGCCGGCCATTTAGTGGCACAATTACGGCTTGTCCTGAGGAATGCCGCCTCTCGAAACGTCACAGGTGGCTGTGACACAGTAAGTTAGCCGGATGAGTGTCCGGCAAGAGGTGACTCGAGATGAAGGTTAGAGCTTCAGTCAAACCGATTTGTGAGCACTGCAAGGTGATCCGTCGGTCAGGTGTGATTCGGGTGATCTGTCCCAAGAACCCGCGCCACAAGCAGCGCCAGGGTTAGTCAGGGACTGTGTCCGGCTTCGTGGCCGGGCCGGAGCAGTTAGTCGATCCAGCCGGGTAGGACCCGGTGACGAGACAAGGATCGCGGGAGGTTCTCTTTGGCACGTATATCGGGCGTCGACCTACCGAACGAGAAGCGGTTGTTCGTGGCGCTGACCTACATCTTCGGAATCGGTCCGACGGCGGCGAGAAACATTCTCGACGCGGCGGAGGTCGATCCTCAGAAGAAGGCAAAAGACCTGACGGATGACGAGACGGCTCGTCTCCGTAACGAGATCGAAAACAACTACCGTGTCGAAGGAACGCTTCATACCGAGGTCGGTATGGCCATCAAGCGTCTGATGGACATCGGCTGTTATCGCGGTCTCCGCCATCGGCGCAGTCTCCCGGTTCGGGGACAGCGTACGAAGACCAATGCCCGTACACGTAAGGGACCGAAGAAGACCGCGGTCAAAAAGAAGAAGTAGGAAGTAGGAGCGAGTAGTGGCCAAGCCCAAGAAAACAGGCGGTAAGAAAAAGGACAGGAAGGTCGGAGCAAACGGCTTCGCCCACGTCCACGCCAGCTTCAACAACACGATCATCTCCATCACCGACGGTGACGGTGGCGTCATCGCCTGGGCGAGCGCAGGGAAGGTCGGATTCAAGGGTTCGCGCAAGAGCACGCCTTTTGCCGCGCAGGTGGCTGCCGACAACGCGGCCAAGGATGCGATGGGCATGGGCCTGCGTCGTGTTGAAGTCATGGTCAAGGGCCCCGGCGCAGGCCGGGAGGCTGCGGTGCGTTCCATGGCCGCTGCCGGTCTCGAGATCTCTGCCATTCGGGACGTCACGCCGATCCCGCACAACGGTTGCCGGCCGCCGAAGCGGCGCCGGGTCTGAGGAGGAACGGGTAGACTATGGGTCGGTATACGGACAGCGTTTGCAGGCTTTGTCGCCGCGAGGGAATCCGCCTCTATCTCAAAGGCGATCGGTGCTATTCAGACAAGTGCGCGATCGAGCGTCGCTCTTACCCGCCGGGTGAACACGGCCAGTCTCGCCGCCAAAAGGTCTCGCCTTACGGTCAGCAGCTGCGTGAGAAGCAGAAGGCTCGCCGGATCTACGGCGTGATGGAGCGTCAGTTCCGCAACTACTTCAAGAAGGCGTCGCGGAAGCAGGGAGTGACCGGTGAAATCCTCCTCCAGCTTCTCGAGACCCGTCTTGACAATCTCGTTTACCGGATGGGCATCGCCCAGTCCCGTAACGCCGCCCGGCAGCTCGTCAAGCACGGTCACGTCACCGTGAACGGGCGTCGCGTCGATATTCCGAGCTACCACGTCCGTCCGGGAGAGGTCATCTCCGTTTCGGAAAAGAGCAGGAACAAGGATCTGGTCAAGGAAGCGGTCGCCAATCGGCGCCGGACCGAGATGCAGAGCTGGCTCAACTTCGATGAGAAGGACATGTCGGGGGTGCTGCTTCAGGTTCCGTCCCGGGAAGACATTCCCGTTCCGGTCCAGGAGCAGCTGATCGTCGAGTTGTACTCGAAGTAATCCCCTGGCGGTTGACGCGAGACTGGGAGCAGGACGCTCCCCGGGTAGAACACAAAACGGAGGAACGACACTGTGAAGTGGAAAGCTCTACAGATGCCCGAGCGCATCGTGGCCGACGAGTCCGCCGGTCGCGAGCAACTTGGCCGCTTCGTCATCGAACCGCTCGAGCGGGGTTTCGGTACCACTCTCGGCAACGCGTTGCGTCGCGTTCTCCTCAGTTCTTTGCAGGGAGTGGCCGTCAGTGCGATCCGCGTTCATGACGACCGCGTTCAGCACGAGTTCACTTCGATTCCCGGAGTCCTGGAAGACGTTACGGACATCGTGCTCAACCTGAAGCAGGTTCGGTTCAAGCACCATGGAGACGGCCCGCGTCGCGGAACCTTCGTCACCAGCGGCAAGTCCTCGATCACGGCCGGCGACATGGAGATTTCACCTGACGTCGAAGTCCTGAATCCGGATCTGCATATCGCAAGTGTGAACACCGATGCCGAGGTTCGCCTCGAGGTCGAGGTGACCTCCGGAAAAGGCTACGTAGCCGCGGAAGATCAGCCCGGCGCCCAGGATCGTCCGATCGGCTGGATCTCGATCGACTCGCTTTTCAGCCCGGTCGTCACGGTCAACTTCCGAGTCGAGAACACTCGTATCGGGCAGCGTATCGACTTCGACAAGCTGACCCTGGACCTCGAGACGGACGGCTCGATTCTGCCGTCCGACGCTCTGGCCATGGGAGCCAAGATCCTGCGCGATCACTTCAGCCTCTTCATCTCCTTCGAGGAGACGTTCGAGGAAGAGAAGGAAGAGGTCGTCGACGAAGAATACCTGCGCATCAAGGAGCTTCTGGAGAAGGGCGTGGACGAGCTCGAGCTCTCGGTCCGTTCCGGAAACTGCCTCCGCGCGGCCAAGATCAAGACCCTGGGCGATCTCGTGACCAAGTCAGAGGCCGAGATGCTCCAGTACCGGAACTTCGGTAAGAAGTCGCTCAAGGAAATCTCCGACCTGTTGACCGGGATGGGGCTTTCCTTCGGCATGGACGTGTCCCGTTACCTCGGTACGAGTGCTCCGTCCAGCCCTGAGGGTGCCGGAGTCGCCGTGGATGCGGATGATGAGGAGTTGCTCGACGATATCTGATCGCACCCTACCGGTCGCAGCGATCCCGGCCTTAGTACGAGGTCGGGCGAGGCGACCGGAATCGCGGTCCAACATCGAGCGGCTCTGGAAGAGTTTGAGAGAAGTAGAAGGAACGAAGCCGATCGCGGCTTGTGAGAGAGACCTGACATGAGACACCGTAAAGATCACCGAAAGCTCAGTCGGACCTCCGCCCATCGCAAGGCGATGCTGCGGAATCAGGTCACGTCGCTCTTCGAGCACGGTCGAATCGAAACCACCGTTGCCAAGGCCAAGGAAAGCCGTCGGCTTGCCGAGCGCCTGATCACGTATGCGAAGCGCGCCGACGCCAAAGTGGCTACTCTTTCTGACGAGAAAGAGAAGGCTGCCGTCGACGTCGCCGCTCGCCGGAGGGCCGGGCGCTTCCTGCGGACGCGGGAAACCGTGACCAAGCTCTTCGCAGAGATCGCTCCGAACATGATGGAGCGGGAGGGTGGCTACACCCGGATGCTCAAGACCCGGATTCGTCCGGGCGACGCCGGAGAGATGGCGATTCTTGAGCTCGTGAAGTCGCAGGCTCAGCTCGAGGCTGAGGCCGCCGCTCGCGCTGCTGCCGAAGAAGAAGCTGCCGCAAAGAGCAGTGTCTTTGGACGCCGCCGGAAGAAGAAGACCAAGGACACGGAGGCCAAGGCGGACGTCGAGGACGCCAAGGTCGAGGAGTCGGACGGCAAGTAGCGATCCAGCTGACTTAATGGATCCGGGCTGTTCGCTCAGTCCGATCCGAAGACTTTGAATGCCCGGCTCGCAAGAGCCGGGTTTTTTCGTGAGGAGCATGTGTATGAAGTCGCGGGCCACCCTGAGCAAAGAAAAACGCGACGAGCTGATTCCCGAGATCCGCACCTATGTCGGTGACAATTTCGAAGAGGAGATCGGCGATCTGAAAGCCACGCTCCTTCTCGACTTCATGCTCGAGCGGATCGGGCCCGCCCTCTACAACAAGGCCGTCCGGGACTGTAACGCGTATCTGCAGGATCGGCTTCTCGACATGGAAGGGGAGTTGTTGCAGGACGAGCGGCGAAAAGGAAAGTGACCGGAGGGTTGTGGACGGAAGATTGCGGACGCCGGGCTCCTAACCTGCGACGACACAGCGTCCTTTGGGGATCAAGTCCGGGGGGCAACGACGACGGTGGGTCGTCGCTGTGACGTCAACGAGCCAGAATCACTTAGCGTGATCCCGTCCGCAATCCTCCGGCCACCACCCAAGGAAAGAGGACGGAAAAGGACGCGCCGCCTCAGTCTCCGGAGGGGGCGATCGACATCCGCAAGTCGGGGGCGATAAAGAACGCGACCGCATAGATCGCGGTGAGAACACCGAGCGCGATTAGGAGATTTGACTTCTTCAACGGCTGCGTACTTTCCCAACGGAACAGAAGTGAATTCACGGCGAGGCCGAGGACTCCCGTCGTCAGAAGCACCGCGATCGGTCCTCCCAATTGCAGCAGCCCTTCTCCACGCACGACGACTCCCTGCAACGCCTCGACGAGATACGTGGCGGGAAGCAGCTTTGCGATCCTCTGGATGAAATCGGGCAGCACGAAGAACGGAACGGCGGCGCCCGAAAGGAACATCATCGGGAAGAACAGAAGGTTGGTCAGGACCGGCGCGGTCTTCATGTCTCTGGCGATGCTGCCGACCAACAGTCCCAGAGGGACGAAGGCAAAGATCCCGAACAGCATCACCAGGATCAGGACCCAGATGGGGCCCGCGCTTCGGCTTCCGAACCAGAACCACGCGATCACTCCCTGCAGAAGGAGAGACGAGAGAAGAATACCGACCTGCAGCAGTCCGAACGATGAGACGAGCGCGATCGGGCTGAGCGGTGATACGCGGTATCGGCGAAACGTGCCGTTCTCCCGCTCCTGCACCATGGACATCGAGATTCCGAAGAAGGAAGAGGAGATGACCGTGATCGTCCACAGCCCCGGCATCAGGTACGCAACACGCTCGGCTTCGCCGGCTCCGAAGATGTAGGCGAAAAGAATGAGAAGGAAGATGGGGAACGCCATCGTCCAAAAGAGAGCGGCCTTGGAGCGAACCGTCGAGAGGAATCCTGCCCAGGTCAGCGCTCGGGTTCCGCGAAACGCCCTCATGAACCTTCCCCATCCCCGTCCTCGGAACGGGTGCCGACGAGCTCGAGGTAGACGTCCTCCAACGTGGGGCGTTTCATTCGCAGGTCGAGCAGGGTGAGGTTGCCTTCCTGCAGAGTCCGACCCAGCGCGACGACGAAAGCGGCGGGGTCTTCCGTTGTGAATCGGTAGTAGTCATCTTCGCGCCCGGTGGGCTGGGCGCCGGCGCGGAAGAGTCCGACGGGGTCGAGTTCCTTGTCGACGCGGATCCAAACGGTGGAACCGCCTTGCGCCCGTTGCAACAACTCGAAGGGCGATCCGTCCGCGACGACCTTGCCTTCCCGCATGACGACGACGCGGTCACAGAGAATCTCCGCCTCTTCGATGTAGTGCGTGGTCAGGAGAACGGTCCGGCCCCGCTCTTTCAAGCTTCGGATGATCTTGTGCAGGTCTCGGCGAGCGGCGGGGTCGAGCCCGGTTGTCGGCTCGTCGAGAATGATCAACTCCGGGTCGGTGACCAGCGCGAGTCCGATCGCGAGCCGTTGCTTCTGACCTCCGGAGAGCGTGCGGTTTCGCGCGTTGCTCTTCTCCGTCAGATCGATGGCGGCCAGGACCTCGTTTGCGGGAAGGCTTTTCTCGTAGAAGGCGCGAAAGAGTCGCAGAGTTTCCAGCACCGTCAGGTCGGGCGGGAGCTCTGTGGCCTGAAGTTGCACACCGAGACGTTCGGCGAGTCGCCGGGGTTCCCGGGAGGGATCGATTCCGAGCACCGAAACGCGCCCTTGGCTGGGGGTGCGAAGCCCCTCGATGGTCTCGACGAGGGTCGTCTTGCCGGCACCGTTCGGCCCGAGGATCCCCACGATCCCGCCGCTTTCGATACTGAGACTGACGCCGCGCAGTGCCTGGACGGTCCCGTAGTCTTTGGTCAGATCGCGAATCTCAGCGATCGGGCTCGACATGTGGGCTACACCTTCTTGTCGAATCCTTCGTTGTAGTAGTCGTCCGTCGACTTCTTGACCCGAGAGGTCAGCCACAGGATGGCAATCAGGTTGGGGGCAGCCATCAGTCCAAGGGCCATGTCCCCGAATCCCCAGACGACCTCGAGTGCGAGCGTCGCCCCGAGGAAGATGAAGCCGACGTAGATCCATCGATAGATCGGTACCGCTTTGATTCCGAAGAGATACTCGGCGCAGCGGTCTCCGTAGTAGGACCAGGAGATCGTCGTCGAGACGGCGAAGAGGAAGACAGAAAGGGTGACGATCCATTTTCCGATGTCGCCCAATTCCCGTTCGAAAGCCCACGTCGTAAGGGCGGACGAATTCTGGAGACAGTCTCCGCTGGCCGTCAGGTTCTCGGCGCCGCCGGTGATGACCCCTTCGGAAACCTCGATCGATCCGCTGAATGGGACTCCCGCCTCATCGAGAAGCTGCGGGTTGAGAACGTATCCGTCGTTGTTCTCGAACGCGCCTCCCTGAGGGGCGCCGCCCTGAATGCGGAGGGTTCCATCGAAGAGCGGGGAGGCTCCGGGGCGGTCTCCCATCGAAGGGGCGGCCGATACTTCGTGGACGGTCACGGTCCCAAAGTCGAGGTCCGTCGACTTGTGCTGGTTCCACGCTCCGGTCAGGACGATGCAGAGTCCGGTCATGGAACAAATGACCAAGGTGTCGATGAATGGGCCGAGCATGGCGACCATGCCTTCGCGAACGGGCTTGTCCGTCTTGGCCGCAGCGTGCGCGATGGGGGCGCTTCCTTGTCCGGCTTCGTTGGAGAAGAGCCCGCGCTTCACGCCCCAGACCAGTGTCGTCATGAATGCGCCGGCAGCGGTTCCGCCGAAGCCGGCGGTCGGGTTGAAGGCTTCGGTGAGAATAGTTTGAAATGCGGCCGGGATGGCGCCGGCATTCTTGAGGATGATGACGAGCGCGCCCAGGGAGTAGAGGATGAACATGGCCGGCGCGAGCTTGGAGGTGACGGCGCCGATTCGTTTGATTCCGCCGATGATGACGAGGGCAACGACGGCAGCCATGACGAGGCCGGAGATCCAGGTCGGCACGCCAAGCGTGCTGGTCGCGGACAGGCTGACGGTGTTGGCCTGGTTCATGTTTCCGGAACCGAAGCTGCTGATGACCGCGCAGAAAGCGAAGAAGACGGCGAGCGGTTTCCAGTTCTTTCCCATTCCGCGCTCGATGTAGTACATCGGGCCCCCGGCGGACTCACCCTTCTCGTCGAAGACCCGGTGCTGCATGGCCAACGTACACTCGACGTACTTGAGGGCCATCCCGAAGAAGGCGGTCAACCACATCCAGAAGAGGGCTCCCGGGCCGCCGTAGTGAATCGCGGTGGCGACACCGGCAATGTTTCCGACTCCAACAGTGGCGGAAAGCGCAGTTGTCAAAGCCTGGAAGTGGGAGATGTCTCCCTTTTGGCTGGGGTCGTCGAACTTGCCGCTGATGACCTTCCAACCGTGTCCGAACGCGCGCACCTGGATGAAGGCGAGGCGAAACGTGACGAAGAGACCGGTCCCGAGTAGAAGGGCCACGATCAGGGGGAAGGCACCTGGGGTGCTCCAGACGAGGGTGTTGCCAGCGTTCACGAATTGTTCGAAGAAGTTCATGGTGCAGCGAGGCTAGCACGGGTCCGAGGAGGCGTAAAGCAATAGGGGGATGAAAGATATGGCAGGTGGCGAGGTGGGCCGCGACGGAGTAGTCTTCGCCAATCGTTTGCCGTCACTGAAGCTGGGCATCAGCAGAATGGATCGGGGCTCCTGGAAGAATGAAGCAGCGCAAGAGAATCGTTCTGGGTGGCGGTGGGTCCGCCGGACATGTCAGCCCACTGGTTGCCCTGGCCGAGGAACTCGATCCTGAGGAATGGGAACTTCTCTTTGTGGGGTCCCACACCGGACCGGAGCGCGACCTTGTCGCTCGCGAATCCATTCCCTTCCAGAGCGTGACCACGGCAAAGGTCCGTCGTGATCGAACGGTCGGCAATCTCGGGGTTCCGTTCTCGGTGATCAAGGGTATTGCGGAGGCTCGATCGATTTTTCGAGCGTGGAAACCAAACGTCCTCTTTACGAGCGGTGGTTTCGTCAGTGTTCCGCTGGTCTACGCGGCTCGGATCTGCGGTGTTCCTGCAGTGACGTTCGAGTGCGATTTGACGCCGGGACTCGCGACGCGGGCAGTACTGCCCATGGCCACGCGGACGCTCTGCTCTTTCGACACGACCTTGGAACATTTGCCGGCATCGAAGGCGGTTCACACCGGGCCGCTTCTGCGCAAGCGAGTACGGGAGGCGGGTGTGGCGAACCGCAATGCCGTGAACCGCGATGCCGCATCGAAGCCGCGTCTGGTCGTCTTCGGAGGTAGCCTCGGCGCGGTTCATATTAACGAAGTCGTGCGGGAGGCTTTGGACGAACTGACGTCACGAGTCGAGATCATCCACGTCTGCGGCAAAGGGAAGTCCGACCCCGCGTACGATGGGCGGCCGGGGTATGAGCAGCACGAGTATCGCCACGACCTGCCTGAGTTGCTGGCCGGCGCCGACGTCGCCGTGGCCAGAGCGGGCGCCAACTCGCTGTGGGAGTTGGTGGCGCTTCGGACTCCGACGATCGCAGTTCCCTTGTCACGCCGGGTCAGTCGCGGCGATCAGATTCACAACGCGGAGTACTTCCGGTCCCGGAATGCGTTGGAGGTGATTCAGGACGACGATCTGACGGCGGGGAGTTTGGTCTCAGCGTTGGATCAGGTACTCGAGGGTTCCGCCGGCTACAAGGACGCCATGGCGCAGTTCCAGCTGGGAAATCGCCCGTTCGAACTCACCCGAGAAGTATTGACGGAACTCAGCGGACCCGCGTGAAGATCAGTTGAACCGTACGGTGCGCAATCGATCCGCATGTGAGCGACTGCGCCAACGTATTGCCCCAACGACGACGGTCAGCCGATTTCTTTGAGACTGGCCTCGATCTGCGCGCGCAACCGTTCCGGCGGATCCTGCGTCAGTGCCTTCTGCAGATTTTCCCTCGCCAGATTGGTGTCCCCGAGCGCAGCCTGCGCCATGCCGAGCCCGGCGCGGGTGGATGCGTCGTCCTTCCCGAGCTCCAGGGCTTTGGTCAGGTGTTCGACCGCTTTTGGAAAGTTCTGTCCGGACAGACAATGGTTGCCGAGCCGGGCCTGAAAATGCGGGTTGGCGGGCTCGGCCTGCACCGCCTTGATGAAGAACGGCATGGCCTGCCCGGGTTGACCGGCAAGGACGAAACCGGAGCCGAGAATGAAGTTGCCCGCTCCGTGACTGGGATCGGCGGAGACGATGCGGTTGGCGGTGTTCACCGCAGCCTGTGGGTCGCCGATCCTCAGCTCCGTCATAGCCTTTCCGGCAAGGAGTTCGATCTGGGGGCCGTGTTTTTCGAGTGCGGCGTCGTACACGTCCCGGGCTTCCTCCCAGCGTCCGTGCGCCTCAAACGCGCGGCCAAGCAACGCTTGCGGGGATCCGTTGGACGCCGCCTCCGGGTTGGCCTCGGCGGCCTTGTCCGCGGCCTTTCGGGCTTCGGCGAAGTCGCCAACGGCTCCCGCGGTCCGGACCCGCAGCGTCCAGGCTTCGAACGAGTCGGCCTGGTCGGGAAGGACCCGCGTCAGAATGTCATTCGCTTTCTCCGATTGTCCCTGGATGAGAATGGCTTCGGCCAGCCGGAGTTCCGTCACACCGACGTCGGCGGCGTCTGCTTCCTCGCGGAGAACGGCTTTGGCCAGGTCTTCGGCCGCGGCTCCTTCACCGAGGCGGAGCAGCACCCAGGTCTGCATGCGCCGGGCGAAACGATTCTTCGGATCCTTGGCCAGGATTCGGTCGAGGCCGGCCTTGGCCCCGACAAAGTCTTTCTGGGAAATGCTGGACCGGGCCTGGTCGAAGGCGTCGATGACCCACAGCATGTCCTTGGCGTCGGGAAGAGGGCCGTCCGAAGAGGCGCCTCCGCCGGCAATGTAGCCGAGGCTGCGAAGCTTCTGAATGGTCGCGGCGTCCATAGCCATGGTCGTCGACGTGTGGTCGTGCTCCATCCTGTCGGCGAGCATTTCGAGGAGCCGGTCGGCGCGTTCCGTGTCCGTTTCGATCTTGTTTCTTAGTTCACCCGGATCTGCCTTCAGATCGAACATCTCCGGCTTGGTCGACATGATGTACTTGTGATCTTCGGCGACGATGCCGCGGTAGGGACTCCATCCGTAGTCGAGCTGGGGAATCAATGTTTCCATGTAAGCGACGTTGCGCGGACTTTGTCCGTCGACGATGGCCGGGATGAGAGATTGGCCGGGATAGGGCGCTCCGGGTTGGAAGGTCCCGCCCAGGACATCCATGACGGTGGGGAAGATGTCGGTCGTCGCCGAGAGGGCGGGGATGCGGCGGTTACGGAACTTTTCTCCTGCCCATGGACCGCCGTCGGGGAGTTTCATCACCAACGGGACAGCAACCGTCGTGTTGTAGATGAACAGACTGTGCGTCGGTTCCTGATGATCCATCAATCCTTCACCGTGATCGGCGGTCACGACGACGAGTGTGTTCTTCCAAAGTCCGTGCCGCTGCAGTTCCCGGAAGAGCCCTCCCAGATGCGCGTCGGTGAAGACGATCTCTTCGTCGTACGGATTGTCCAACAGTTCTCCATAGGGGCCGGGGGCGTCGTACGGATCGTGCGGATCGAAGTAGTGCAGCCAGCAGAACCAGGGGCCGGTCGCAGCACTCTTGATCCAGTCGAGTCCGCGTCGACTGACTTCGTCGGCCAGCCGCTGGGGGACGGGATTGCCGGCCTCGCCGGCGGAGAAGTCGTCGTCGTAGTGATCGAACCCCTGATTGAGTCCGAACTGTGACGCCACGGGGAAGGCTCCGACGATGGCGCCGGTTGCATAGCCCATCGACCGGGTCGCCTCGGCCAGAGTTTGGAACTCCGGCGCCAGGGAGTGAATGCCGTTGTTGCGCACCCCGTGTGCGAAAGGTTCCAGGCCGGTCAGGATGGTCGAGTGGGAGGGAAGCGTCACGGGGGCGCTGGCGTAAGCGTTGTCGAAGGTGACGCCCTCTTCGGCCATCGCGTCCAGGTTGGGGCTCGTTCCGTAAGGATAGCCGTAGAGAGAAAGCCGATCCTTGCGCACGGTGTCCAGGGTGATGAGCAGCACATTGGGACGCGTCTCCCGTCCGGCCTGGGGGCGGGAGAATCCGTCTGCGGATTCATAGGGGAACCGGACGTCGATCTGATGTTCGGCGGAGACCGGGCCGTCTGCCGGAGCCTGCACCGCGTCCATTCTCTCGAGAGCGTCTTGCATCGAGTTGCGCTGAGCGCCGGAGGCTTCCGATTCGGTGTCCGTCCCCGCGGCAGCGCCCGGGTCGGGATTCTCGGCGTCTCCCGAGCAAGCCATGGCGAAGAGGGAGAGTAGGGACGAGCCGAGGCAAAGCCAGTATGCTCGGCTGAACTTCGGATGTGGCGGCGCCGGGTTGGGCCGCGTTTGGAGAGTCCGGTCGGACGATTTCTGAATCTGCATCCGGAGATTCTAACGCGGCCTCAGCGAGAGCGGCCAGCGAATCAGGGAGACGATCTTGGACGAGATGACGCCCATTCCAGGCTTTCACTTTCCCCTTTCTTCCGGACTGTTTCGGCTGGCCTGCCGCGGTCTCGATCTGGAGCCGGAGCATCGGGCTCTCGACCTTCTTTCCGGGAGCGGCGCGGCGGCCTTGGAATTGGCCCGGGAAACGGGGTGCGAAGTCCTGTCCGTCGACTCGAACGAGCCGGGCTTGCGGGAAGCGCGGGAGTGGTCGCGGACTTTGGGACTGCAGGATCGTGTGACCTTCCGCTCGATGGATCCGCAAAGACTCGACCTTCCGGCCCGTCACTTCGATGCGGTCCTGGCCGTGGGCGGGGCGCCGACTGTTCTTGGCCGTCCACAGATGCTGGAGCGGGCGGCCATTCACCTCGTTCCCGGCGGGCGGATGCTCTTGGCCGATCTCGTCTACCTGAATTCGGATCCACCGGCGGCGGCCGGGCCCCTCCTGCGAAAGGCGGGGCCGGACGGCGAGCCGTTGGAAGTTCGCTCCAACGTCCCGGAGCCGATTGTTCGCGTCGTATTCGAGCAGGGGCGCCACCAGATCGATACCGAGTCGGACTATCGACAGCTCTTGGAGGCGTTGGGGTATGAAGTCGAGTTCAGCTTCCTTGTGCCGGAAAGCGAGTGGGCGGCCTACTTCGACCGGTCGAGGAAACGGCTTGGGGACGGTTCCTCGGAGCACGTCGGAGTGACGGAAGTGGACGGTATGGAAACGCCCGGCCCCGATCCGGGCCAGGCGTTGTCCGAGGAAGCTGCCGCCATGTTCGCCTACGGCGGACGGGCGACGGTGGGCTATATGGTCCTGGTCGCGCGGTACGCGGCGCTCGACAACTAACCGAACTCGAGCCACCTTTCGCTCGATCCGGGATCCGGTCGAGGCACCGCTAACACTTCGAGCTAGCGACTATCGACGCTTCGGTGTCGGTGCCGGTGCCGAATCTGGTAAGGACGGGCCCGCTACCGAAAGACTCGTTTGACGCCACCCCACGTCGACTCGTGGACCGGGACGATGCATTCGTCACAGCTGGTATCGGGTCCCAACCAGTCACCGGTGCAGTCGGCTTCAGTCGTGATCTCGCAGTTCTGTCCACCATCGAGACAGCAGGCGCCCAACACCGGTTCGCAGTCGGCGGTGTCGCAATCGGTTCCCTCACCCTGGAAGGATCCGCCCGCCAGCTCGCAATCTTCGACGAGCGTGACTGTGCAGCTACCGTCATCGAAGCAGCATGCGCCCGGAGGGCCTTCCTGTGGGCAGGGTGCAGATCCGTCGGTCATAAAACCGAGATACCCAAGTGCCGTGATCGGGTCCAACTCGGAGGGAACACTATCGTCGGCGAAGTTTGCTCCCTGGGTCGGGTGCGGGATCAGATCGAACGTGTTCGGATTCCCATAGTAGTTGTACGCCGCGAACCAGTAGATGCGATTGATCGAGGCTTCCTGCGGGGTCGTGAAGGTCAGCGCGGTCCCGGATCCCGCATCCGGCCAATCACTGGTTGCCAGTTCGAAGTCTCCACAGGTTTCCCACGCCGCCAGGAAGACCTCGGCGTCGTTGTAGTCGATGCCGAAGGTTACGCCCTGCAGTCGCGGCGACGCTTCGGGGCGGAACGCAGCGTAGATCTCGAAGGTGATCGTGTCGGTGAAGTCATACCGCACATCGGCGTCCTCGCACGTGTCGAGGCTGCCGCTACAGGGTTCCGGCTCGGCGGTGAAGACGGCAGCCGCGCCAAAGAAGGGAACGATGTGGGGAACGAGGACTCCGTCGGTGTTGGGTCCGGCCTGAGTCTCTCCGGTAGTCGAGGAGAGCAGAGCCGCCAACACTACGGGCAGGGCGAGTCGAAACGGTCTGTTCATGAGTGGATCCCCTTTGAATAGCTAGCCGAGATTGAGAGAGGGGCCACTTTCAGTATAGCGTCTTTGGGTACGGAAACGGCTACCTTCGTCGCGCATCGACAGGGTCCGGAGCACCTTCATGAAAGATCTGTTTGATCGATCCCCAGCTACGATCCGCCTGGAGGATTCCGCAGACCTGGCCCGGAACCCAGTTCGGGAAGCCGATGGAGCAGAGCAACGGGAAGAAGGTGACGCCTCCTCCACTCGTCGTCCAGTTCCAACCGTCCGGAGGCGCGGCGCCGTCCGGGCAGTCTCCGTAGCAGATCGAAGGAGGTGCGCCGTCGAAGCCCTTCTGGTAGACGCGCACGCCGTTCGAATCGAACAGGTCGATGCGGAGCGCCTGGTCGAGTTGCAGGTCGGGGTCCACTTCGTGGCCGAGAAACCCTCCCGCAGGAACGATGCCCGAGAGGAACTGGACCCCGTAAGCCGTCGTCAGGTACCAACCGTTGATGTCGACGCCCGGTGCCGGTGCGGCCGAAGCCGGTCCGCAGAACTCGACCGAGTCGGCCAGGGTTGCGTTCGGATTGAGGAAGAGTTCGTTGATGCAGATGTCCCGGCCAAGGTCGGGATTTGGGACGTCATTCGCGCCGCCCATAGTTCCCGTCAGGTCCAAAGTCCAAAAACGTCCGTCGAGCGCCGGTCTCCGTGGGGCTTCCGGGTTGGAGGCGTCCGGCGAGCGGCAGAGCGTGACGGTTCCGAAACCTCCGAAAGTCGGAGGAGCGGGTGCGCCGCCGACGTTTCCGTAGCGGACCCGGTCCTGCATCGTGTTGACGTCGTCGATGATGCCTGCCCATCCGCCGATGGGCTCGAAGATGTCTCCCAAACCGGCGATAACTTTGTGCTCGCCTGGGAGGATGATGGTCTGTGAAAGAGGAATCGTTCCCTTCGAACCCGCGATCTTCCAACCGTGAAGACTGACTGCGTTTGGACCGCTGTTGTAGATTTCGACGCTGGCCTGCGTCGACGGGCGCGTTACGAGCTCGTTCAGAAAGATCTCCGCATCGGCCCGGGTACATGTCCCAAGGACGGCGAGAAACGCAAACGTTCGCCACAGAATCCGCGCGATGATCCTTGTCGAAGTGTCGCGGGACTCAACTCGGGTTCGGACGAACGGTTCTGGTCTCATGCTTCGATCACTCCTGGTGGCAAGCTCGTGATGTTTCATCGCGTCGGCGGTGAGGGGGCGTTCCGCTTTCGGGAATCGACGCCACGGCCGCCTTTTCGTATTCCGTACCGGCGCATCTTGTAGCGCATCGTCGGTTCTTTCAGACCGATGAGGCGCGCGGCCAACGATTGGTTCCAGTCACACTCTTCGAGGGTCTTGCGAATGATCGCTCCCTCGACGCTCATGATGCGCGCTTCCAGTGTTTCCCCGGGTCGAAGGACGGAACTCGCGGCGACTTCGCTCTCGTGCTCCTCCTCGTCGACCGCGGCCGCACGAAGCTTCGCCGGGAGGTCCTCGACACGGATCGGGTTCCCGCTGCCGACGGCGACCAGATACTCGATGGTGTTTCGGAGCTCTCGGATGTTTCCGGGCCAGTTGTAGGCCGTGAGCAGCTCGACCGCTCTTTCCTCGATGGAAATGGGCGCACATTCCTTCCGAACGGCGAACTCATGAAGAAAGTGGCGAACCAGTTCGACCGTGTCCGACTTGCGCCGTCGTAGCGGCGGGATCTCGATGGGGACGACGTTGATCCGGTAGAACAAGTCTTCACGGAACCGGCCGGCCGCGATCTCGTCCTCCAGGCGGCGGCTGGTTGCGCCGACGATGCGAATGTCGACTCGAATCGGAGTGCGCCCCCCGACTCTGGTGAACTCTCTTTCCTGAAGGAAGCGCAACAGCTTGGTTTGGGTTGCCAGGTCCATGTCGCCGATCTCGTCGAGGAAGAGCGTTCCTTTGTCCGCCAGTTCGACCTGGCCGGGTCGATGGGTGGTGGCTCCGGTGAACGCGCCCTTTTCGTGCCCGAAGAGTTCGGCTTCGATGAGCTCTCTTGGAATCGAGGGGCAGCTGATCGCCACAAAGGGACCCGTCCGTCGTGGGCTCGTGTTGTGGAGCGCACGGGCAACCAACTCTTTCCCGGTTCCGCTTTCGCCGTGGACGAAGACACTGGCGTCCGATGATGCCACACGTCGAATCGAATCGTAGATCTGCTGCATTTCCCGGCTGGTTCCGACCATGCCTTCGAAGGCCGGTCCGACCGTGGCAGTTGTTTCCTGGACGCTGGGCTCAGACGGCGCGCTCGTAGCTGTGGCCGCCGGTGCGGAACTCCGTAGAAGTGCGAGCCAGGCTCCCAACGCCTCCAGCACACGAAGCAGATTCGGCGGGTTTCCGGGCGCCGCATCCGGAGAGGAGGGTTCGTCTCCACGAAATGCGAGAAACAATTCTGTTTCCGGCCCGGGTCCGGGAATCGGAATCGTCGCGACGTAGGGACGCCTGTCTTCGGATACATCGACGTCGTCCCACCGAAAGTGTGCTTTGTTCGTCCGTCGCGCCGTGTGGATCAACGCCTCCAGGGCGTAGAGTTCCTCGTTCGTCTTCCATCTCGTCGTCGTTTCGCGTCCGGATCTCAGAAACTCGACGAACGTCAGGGAAAATTGGTCCTGCAGATACTCGGCGACTTTGGACAGGGCTTGTCCACCGTCGGCGTCTGTGCCCAGGATGCGCGCGACCTCCTGAAACATCGTGAGGTTCCGGTCTTCGCGACCCGACGCCTTCGGCGATTGCTCGAGTTCGGACCGAACGGCGAGAGCCTTTTCGACCTGAGTGTCGAGCCCGTTCCTGCGCGCCAATTCCACCGCTGAAGCCAAGGTATCCAGAGCTTGAGCACGAGACAACGACCATTCGGCCCGGCCCAGAAGGGTCAGGGCGTTCCACTCCAGGGTTGCATTGCCGACTCTTCGGAAGAACTCGGCAGCCTGGCGAAGATGCCGTGCTGCGGCCTCGGAAGCACTCGCCTCGAGGAAGAGTTCCCCGAGCAGGGAACGGCACTGCGAAAGCAGGTAGAGATCTTTCAGGCTACGAAAGTCTTCATGTGCTTTGAGGAGGGCGCCACGGGCCTCCTCGATCCGCCCCGTCCGAAGCAGCGCTTCCCCGCGGACACGAAGCGATTCGGCCCGTTGTCGCGGATGGTCTCCCTCCTGTGCGAGCGACTCCGCTTCCGAGGCGTGCTCGAGGGCACGATCCGGAAGTCCTCGCGCCAACGCTACGCTTGCTTGCAGGAGGCGGGCTTCACTACGAATACCACCCAGCTTCGACTCAACAGAGAGAGCGGTGACCTCGTCGGCCAGCGTCTCGGCCGCATCGATGTCGCCGAGGGCCAGGAGTGAAAGCGCGAGATTGATTCTGGGTTGGGTTGCCCCTTCGACGTGGCCGAGTTCGTCGACGAGTTGCATCGAACGGCGTGCCCAGTCCACTGCCTGCTCGTACTTGCCCGCGATTCTGTAGACAAGTCCGAGGTTGTTCATGAATATGGCTTGTCCGGCTCCGTCGCCGACGAGTTCCAGGCGTCGCAGGCACTCCAACAAGAGCCGCTGGGACTCTTCCGCCTCACCCCGGTAGGAGCAGAGCAGACCCAGATTTCCGAGCGTCCAGGCATAACGTCGGGACTCACCGATTTCGGTGTAAAGATCGCGAGCGCGTTCGAAGTTACGGGTCGAGGACCGGTAGTCGCCGCGATGCATTTGCGCGACGGCGAGGTTGTTGTAGGCCAGGGCCAGCGCTTCCTGGTCGCCTCGTTCGTCGAACAGCTCCAGACATTGTTTGTAGTGGGCGATGGCTTCCGTCAGCTGTCCCTGCGCCAGGTGTATGTTCGCAAGCTGATAGTGATTGCGACTGATGAGTTCGGTATCGCCGAGAGCCTCGCGAATGCGAAGCGCTTCCGTCAGACAATGAAGAGCGGCCGCCGGATCCCCCAGCCGGCGTTCGACCGGACAGAGCTGCTCCAGGGCCCGCGCTCGGACGGCGCCGGGAACGGAGCTGGCGGACAACTGAAGGCTGCGCTTGAGTTCTCTCCGCGCGCCGTGAAGGTCTCCGGCCGCCATGCGAAGCGTACCGAGTTTGCACGAGCATCGAGCCGCGCCGAGGTGGTCACCCAGCTGCTCGCGAACGTACTGGGCCCTTAGCCAATAGGTCTCGGCCGGGCCGGGTTCGTCCAGAACCTTGTGGGCGGAACCGAGAAGGTCAAGGCACTCGGCGAGTTCGAGCGAGGGTACCGACGGCGCACAGAGGTCCAGGGCCTGCAGGCCACACTCTTTGGCCCGCTCCCCGTCTCCGTTTTCGACGTAGGTTTGTCCGGCTCCGAGAAGGAGGGCGGCAAGGTTCGTCCCGTCCTTCGGGAGTTGCGCCGACACGGGGGAGTGGCCGGGCGGTGATGGGCCCTGCTGCGTCGCGCCTTCGGATGCTCTTCGTCTCGTTGCCAAGCACACCCCCCGAGGAAGTAGAAGCGAGTATAGCGAAGCGTCCACTGCGAAGCCTTCGCTTTCGTAATCTGCTGCGGAGGAAGCGTTTCGACGCGGATCTTCCGAATCGCGCGGTTCGTTCGTTTTGTGCTTTTCGTAGTTTTTCACGAGTCGGAAAGTCCTGTTTCAATCGTTCGTTGTCCGAGTTCGTAGAATCCTGCGCGTCGTCTTCCAAAGGGTTTGCCGTTGCAACGGACGACTTCCAGGTCCCGAATCTTTTTTTGATGCGTGCTGCAAACGCGGCTTGTGTACCACCCCGATCGGCAGTTCACGGCTTCCGTATCTCAAGATGTGTTCCAGCGAGGTGCGCTCTTCCTGGTGTGGCACGCAATTTGTGTCGCCTTCCGCAACCACGCCTCCGCTAGGGGGCCGACTTCGCACTGAGAAGAGGGGGAAGTAATGCTGATGCGCGAGAAAAACCGACGTTCGAATCCAGGGTTCGCGTTTAGATCTTTGAGCGTCCTGTTGAGTACGATGCTTTGTCTTGTCGCGTTGAACGGATGCGGCGACGAGCCCTCCCGTCCCGAGGCGAATCCGGTGACGGAGTCCGCCCTCAGTTCGGAAACAGAGTCCGATCTTCAATGGACGTACGAGCTGACCGACGATCCTGAACTCTGGATGGTCGAAAACCGGGAGGCCTTGCTCGAACCCATCGAGAAGATATTCAGCGGAGAGGAAGCTGCAGCCGAAGAAGGGCTGAAGCAGCTCATCGAGTTGGACGTGCGTGTCTATCCAGCTCTAATGGCTGAGATCTCCCGGTTTGCGGAACCGGAGTTGCGTGAGGCGATCGAGGAGAGTATCGCGGAGTACTGGCGTCAGCTGGATGCGGACGGTTCCGCGGACATCCTTCGGAAGGGGTGCTCGACGGTCGAGATCAAAGGCTCCGTGACGACTAAAGGGCCCAGTGGATTCGTTGCCTGTAATCTACTGCCCTTCTTTTGCACGTCCGGCGCCGTCCCGCCTGGGACCGTGATCGACGTCGATACGGGGGAGATGCCGTCGTGCCCCTGCGAAGGGCCGGTCATCGAGGAGTGTGTCAAGGTCCAGGGACGCGTCCGTAGTTGCGGGCTTGTTCCGGTCTGGCCTCCGCTCCAATGGATGTACCTGTGCATCGACGCCTGCGTCGACTTGAAGATCACGATCCGGCACTACGCCTGCTAATCCGCAGACCTTCTCGTCGGGCTGCCCCGATGCCGGCCGCGAATGGCAAACCTCGAACTGTCGAATCCCCGGGCTTCGGTCCGAGGATTTCACGTCTCTCTTCCCAGAGACGTTCCCTCACCTCTTTTCCTCACCTCTTTTCCTCTCCTCCTCTCCTCTCCTCCTCTTTTCCTCACCTCCTCTCTCCCTCGCCTCCTTCTCTTCACCAACTTTCCTTCCCTCTTGGTTCCGAATGGCGGAGCGGGTCGAGGAGCAGTCGTCAGGAAGCGCAAAAACGCATTCGCTTGCGGAGACGGCCGAATCGAAAGCAAGCGTTCACGGCTTCGATGTCACGGAGAGTGACGTTCGTTCCCACGAACGGCGTTGAACGGCGTTGAACGGCCTTGAACGCCGCAGATGTCGGTGGCGCTCATCGCAGCGCGGCTTCACGTCGTTACTTTTTGCGAACTCACAACCCATTGCCGAATCGGGATTCACTGCCGCTCGCAGACATGTACGAATCCGCGGCCGCTTCGTGGCTTGTGACCCGGAATGACACCGGTGAGTTGTCTTGGAACGGTACGCCTTGGTTTCGCAGGGACTTGCGTTTTCGACGCACGGACGAAACGTAGTTGGCACTCCCGTTGATGTCTTCCGAACTGGGCCGCTCTTTCTGGCGGCGCCCCACTTTGCAAAAGAGGAATGGCAACGTCCCAACTGCCGGGACGGATAGGAGAAACGAGATGCTTGCACGCTTCAAGAACAGCGGAATGAAACGGAACCTCACTCTTTGCCTGACAGGCATGCTGACCATGGTCGCCGCATTCGCCTGGACGGGATGCGGGGAAGAGAACGCGACGGTGTCAGGACCGGAGCCCGGAGACTCGATCGTCGATGTCACTGTCGTCGACCAGGACGCTCTTCCCCCCGAGGCGCAGGAAAAGTTGGACCTCGTGCTCGACATCTTCGACGACATCCTCTCTGAGGATCCCGACGTCGTGGCCCAGGGCTTTGACAGGTTCGACGAGCTTCAGCCCGGTAGCTACGACGCAATGGTCAACGCTCTTCACGACCTTTTTGGATCCGCCTCTGACGAAGCCTTCTGGTCCGAGAACGGAACCGCCGTAATCGACATGCCGATGGAGTTGATGGTCCCGGAAGGCGATGGAGACCCGAAGTACTGCATCAAGATCAAGATCATCCTCACCTTCAAGATCCACAAGGGAAGCTTCATCTGCAAAGAGTGGGGTGGACCGCGCCCGCAGGCTCCGGTCTTCCGCAGCTGCAACGAGCTTCCGAAGGACACCGTGATCACGTACCCGATCACACTGGAGTTCGAGTGCGAGCCGCTGGGCGAGTGTCAGATCGAGCACTCGAGCATCACGACGATCTCCCTCGAAGAGCACACCTTCAAGTGGTCGAAGCCCGACGCCAACAACAATGGGAAGCCGGACTCCGAGGCCAACATCACGGTCAGCGGCTCGGCTCGCATCGAAGTCGAAGTCACGACTTGTGACAACTAGACCCGGCAGACACGAGATCAGAGCTTGAAAGGAGTCTGGAAGATGAAACTCTCGTATTTGGCGCTTACGTGCGGGCTGGGAATCTCGATGCTTCTGTCGGCCTGCGGCGAAGCGCCGACCGAGTCCGACCTTGTCGAGTCCGACCCCTCGACGAACTTGTCGGAAGCTCCGCTGCCCCCGGGTAGCGACGGCCTGAAGTGGTCGGTCACCCACTCCGGGCAAATGGAACCGTGGATTCAGTTCTACGAGGACATGTTTCGCGGAGCCGTCGAGGATGTCGTGAGTGGAGATCCGGATCGGGCGGCCCAGGGCGCCACGGTTCTTATGGAGTTCGACTCCAACCTGTTTCCCGACGCGTTGCGAGGCTTGACCTCCGGCGCGGACCCGGAGATTCAGGCCTACGTCGAAGAAGCGATCGAGGCCTACTGGAACGGTCCGGACGGTTTGGTCGGCAGCAGCGAACTCCGAACCTTGGGCCCGGCGAACGGGTACGGTGAATCGGGTTACTCCGCGTTGGGTCCGGGCGGTGAAGTCACTTTCGAAGTCGATGGCAAGATCACGACCCTGCCCGGCAGCAAGATCACGTTGAACATCTGGGGGTGGGGTTCGGAGGACATCAGTGTTGCGGGTGAGACGTTCACCATCGACACGAACGAGTCGCCCCACACTTGTCCGGACCTGCACTTCAAGTCGACGAACTCGGTGGAAGGGCTGGTCGTTCCCGTCAAGTTCACGGTACCCGGATACGGACCGGTTCGATCCATTACCGTGGACCTCAAGCTGAGCATCGACCTGACATTCATCCTCCGCTACTACTCCTGTGAAGAGGAAGAAGAGGAGGAAGGTCAGGAAGACGACAGGGAGAGGTAGCGGGCCGGAGCCGCACGATGGCCGTTTCACGGAAGCCTGGACCTCACGGTTCAGGCTTCCGGGTTGGTCACGGTTCAGTCCTGTCGGAAGCTCAAAACCGTATTGCGGATCAGGTCCCAGTCCTTGTGAGGATCCATCCCGGCATGGAACTCGATCGCGTAGGTCTGATCTTCATAGGGGACGACGGCGACCCATTCCATGGACGAGATGCCGCCGCGGTAATGTTGCGTGATCTCCCAAGCCCAGGCCTTGTGACCTTCGATCTCGATCTCTTCGACGGCACCGTAGTCGGAGCCGCTCTGCGCCCCGCGCTTTCGGCCCCACCGTTCAGCGTGGGTGTTACGGGCCGAGCGGATCTGATCCTCGGGGACGGTTCCGGCGTAGGTCGTGATCATGATGGAGCTGTGGTCGTCGTTGGCGTCCATGGCGATCCAGCCCGACTGATCGACTTCCTGCAGATCGGCGAAGACCTTGCGTGCCGATGACGCGTTGGCATCGAAGACGAACCCTGCCGGGACGTCCTCGACGTTGGGTCCGGGTCGGTCGGGGCCCCCGCAGGAGACGGTGGCGAGGCAGGCCAGGATTCCGATGGGTAGCTTTACGAGTCGGTTCCACATGTTGGCGATCCCCCCAGAAGTCGAGTTTCACGTCTTTGATGCCGATAGGTTGTGGTCGGAAGATTGCGGACGTTCTCTTTCCAACTAGTGACGAGACAGCGTCTTTCAGAGCCAGAGGGCGAGGCCATGGCCGACGGGCGATCGTCACTGCCTTGTGGATTGCCGCTGTGGGACTTGGAGCGATGCCGTCCGCAATCTTCCGGCCACAGCCTATGGGTTATCGGAGCGTTGGGGACCTAACTTGATGGGGGAGAGACGATGAGAAGACTGAATGCTCGCCTCGCGGTGGCCGTTTCCGGCATCCTCCTCATGGCGATCGCGTTTGGCGCGGGTGTCTTTGACTCGAGGAAAGCGATCGTCATCGAGTACGGGATGCTCGGGGATGAGGCCATTGGGGCGGAGGTCTACATCGACGACGAGTTGGCCGGTACGCTCCAGTCCTTGAGTGCGGCGACCCGAACGGGGTTCGAGGTTGCGGAGGGTGCCCACGTCGTTCGTGTCGTCCATCCGGACTTCGGGAGTCGACCGCTGCGGGTCGAGACCGCCGGTTCGAGCTCTTCGGTCGTCCTTCGCCTGGACGTCGCGAGCATGCGGGACCCGGAAACCGGACGGCCGACTTCAACCTTGGTCCTCAACTAGCGACCTTCGGCGGGCTGGAGGTGAGCGCATCGGCGGCTAAGCCGCGATGCGAGGCTCGTTCGCCGCTTCCGGTTGAACTTCGTATCCCGGGATCGACTGCAGGTCGACGTCGTCGATCTGTTCCGGACTCAGCTTCAGATTCGCGTATTCCATGAAGATTCCTTCGCGCACGAAGAAGTCGAAGACCAGCGGGTCGAGATGTCCGCCCTCGGTCATGTGGCCCATGATTTTCAGGACCTCACTCAGTGTCTTCCCGTCCTTGTACGGACGATCCTTCGCGGTCAGCGCCTCGAACACGTCGGCCAGCGCGAGGATCCTCGCCTGGATCGGCAGCTCACCGATCTGGACTCCGTTCGGATAGCCCTTGCCGTCCATGCGCTCGTGATGGGCACCGGCGATCAACGGGACCCGCTCCAGGTTGCGCGGGTACGGCAGCTTCTCCAACATGCGGATGCTGGCCGAGGCGTGATTGCGGATGATCTGAATCTCGTCCCCGGTCAGGGTGCCTCTGGAGATCTGCAGATTCTCGATCTCGTTCTCGGTCAGGAGCGAGCGGGTTTCTCCATCTATGGTTTCGAAACGGTAGCGCTCTCCGATTTCTCGGACGCGGTTCTGCAGCTCGGGAGACATGAACTCTCCACCGCGGTTGCTCGTCTTCAGGAACTCAAGATCCTGGTTCAGCTGCGCGAACTCGGCCTCGGCGCGGGAAAGGTCCGGCTCGACCGGATCGCTTTGGTTGTCCTTTGCCAGCAAGGCCTCGATGATCATGTCCCGACGCAGGATCTCAACCCGCTCCCCAACCATTTCGATCCGGTCCCAGATCGTCTCCAACTTGGTCGCTTTGTCTACGACATGGACCGGAGTCACGACCTTTCCGCAGTCGTGAAGAAGCGCGGCCACCTCGAGTTCGTAGCGCTCTTCCTCGTTCAGGGTGAATCCCTTCATCGCACCTTCGGTAGCGGCGGAGGCTTTGTCCGCGATCATCATGGTGATCAGAGGGACGCGCTGACAATGCTCGTAGGTATACGGGGACTTTTCGTCGATTGCGGTCGCGATCATCTGGCTCATGCCGTCGAAGAGATTCTTGAAGCCGGCGACCAGTCGGGACTGCGAGAGCGCAGCGCCGGCCATGGTGCAGAAGAGTGCACCCACCTCCATGCGATCCGGCGCCAGGATGCTTGCCGAGTGACCTTCCGTACGGGTCAGAATGACAAGCAAACCCTGAAACTCGTCCTCATGATCTCGGAGAGGAAGGCAGATCGCGCCCTGAAGCTGTTGGGTGGATTGCCGGGTTTCGGAAAGAGCCGCGATCAGGTCGGAATCTTCGGGAGATACGACGACGGCGAGTTCTTTCGTCGTACGGAATCGTTCTGCCAAAGGGGTTAGCTTCCCGGGGTCAAAGCCCGAGGGGTCCAGGATCCGCGGCGCAGCGTTTTGCGAGTTTGATTTCACACCGAGGGAGGTCGGTTTCCCGGCGTTGTCGACGGGGAAGACGAACGCACCGCTCGCCCGAAAGATCTCCGTCGCGCTCTCGAGCATGATCGGGAGGATGCGATCTTCGCGGCTCTCGCCAGACAGTGTGATGCCGAAGTTCAGCAACGAACGGCGAGCCCGAAGAAGAGAGCCGAGTTTTGCCGACATGTCATTGAACGAGGTGCCGAGCTCGGCGAGTTCATCATCGGTCTCGATCTTGACCGGGGTTCCAAAGTCCTCGTTGGCGATCCGGGCCGTCGCCGCCTGGAGGACTCGGATGGGCTCGAGGTACTTTCGTATGAGCGTCGAACTGAGGAGGAACACGACGAGAAACGTAAGACCGCAAACGAGTGCGAACGAGAAGAGGAAGTCTTTGACGGGAGCCATGACGACCGATTTTGGTCGGGCTTCCGCGAAGGTCCACTCCACGTCGTACATGTACTTCAGAAACGTCGTCCAGCTGGCGCCGAGGTACGTGTCTCCGTCCGACTTCCACTCGAACTCTTCTGACGTCTTTCCTTCGGCTCGGATTGCGTCCGGATAGGGGAAGCTACCGCTCGCTGAGGCGCGGAAGAGGACTCGACCTGCGCTGTCAAAACACTGGCGTTCATCCGACTCGGCCTCGACGGCCTCATCGTTCCAGAGGAAGGCCGGGTTCAAGGTGGCGGCCACGACCCTGAGAGGGGACTCCTGGGAAGGGACGAACATGGCGACTCCGGGACGGGGGCCGTTCGTCCTGATCGTCCGAAGGATACTGTGGCCGTTGGTCAGTCGATCCCAGTCTTCGGGAGTCAGAAGGTCCGTGCCTGGGACCTGGCCCCATTCCCACGTTGTGGCATGAGCGTGGTTTAGGACCTGAACACCGTGGAACCTCGCGCTGGCCAGGCCGGTGGGGTCGGTCGGGTCGGGGGGATCCACCGCGTTGGGAGTACTCACCGCGTCGGGAGACCCCGCCGGATCTGGAACATCTTTGGTTTGATAGCGTAGGGACAAGACCGACTCGAGTTCGGATTGAACGACTGAAAGCCTGGAAACGAGTTCCATTCCCGTGGCCTTGACGCTTTGACGGAGCTCCTGCTTGGCCTGCGTCTCGAGTTGACGTGTCACTCCGAAGAAAGAGAGGGCCGCGAGCAGGATCAAAGGAAGAGTGGCGCAGGCAACGAAGAGCCCGAAGACGCGCTGGGCGATGCGGCTCCGGAGAAGTCCGTTTTCGAGTTGGAGTCGTTTCATGCGAAGGGTCGGCTAGTAGTTGATGGCCAGGCCGATGAAGCCTCCGTTGTTGGCTCGGATGATGTCGTCTTTACTGTGGTTTGCGGTCAGGGGCGGTGCAGATCGGCCATCGGCACCCATGCTGTAGAGGTCGTAATCCGAGTTGATCGGAACGAGGTTCTTATCCTTTCGCGTGCCGCCTCCTGGGCCGGAGATGACTTGGAACTCGTAGGGGTTTCCCCACGGGTCCTCGGTGTCACCGTGTCCAACGACGGCGAGGGAAGTTGGGAAGGTACCGAATTGCACGTAGTAGTCGTCGACCGCGTAGGAGATCGCCTTGATGTCCCCCATCGCGGCGACGTTGCGGGCGTTGTCGACCATGGACGAGTACCCGTTGTAGCCCAGCGTGGCGAGAATCCCGATGATGACCACGACGATCATCAACTCGATCAAGGTGAATCCATCCTGCCTTTCCCGTCCTTCGGTGCTCACGACGCGTCCCGAATTGCGGAGTTGGCAAGTTGCGTCGACTTCTCGACTAACTCACGGCAGAGTTCCTCGCGGGTTCGATCATCCACGGCCCCGGCTTCGAGGAACCGGTCGGTCGCATCGAGGAGTTCGTGGTGGCAGTCGCGGATCCGGCGCTCGCGGCCCCGGTTCTCTTCCAAAGCCACGTTGATCAATTCGGCCTCGGCCTCGAGGAAGTCTCCCTTCCGCAGCGTAATCGGCGGGGCATCCTTTCCGTCCCGGACATCCTGCAGGGTTCGCTCGAAACGAAAGAGTGGACCGGCGATCCGATGCGAGGTTCGGATGGAATCCAAGGTGACGAGAAGAAAGGCGAGCGCCAGGGCGGGCCAGAAGCGGGTGTGCAGGAACAGAACCAGGTCTGCGGCGCGCAAGGCTGCCTCCGTCGGCGTTGGGTCCCGCTGCAGCGTCAGGAAAAGAGGGCCGAAGAGGGCCACGCCCATCACGGTGGCGATAAGAAGTGTATGCAGCAGGGACTTACCGAGGAGCCGCAGTTGCAGGCGTCGGTGAATGAAGAAGTTCCGTCGCCGCAGGAACCTTTCGGTTGCAGAGAGCGACTTCAGATCCGCAGCATCGGCGAGCGACTCTCCCGTCGTCATGGACAAGGGCTCCTCCGTTTGAGACAAATGACTTAAGAGATTTATCGGCGGGCCGTCGCCGGTGCTTTGGGGCCATATCACCGAGTGTCTACGGGTTTTGACGGAGCAATGGGCCGGTTCGCGCTAGAGCGGAAAATGCTGCCCGGGCAATGTCGTTGCGGTGAGGCGATGCGGGCGAGTGGATGCGGGCGAGCGGATGCGGCTGTTGTTCGTAGGGAAGCGGGTTCGGAATCCAAAGACGTGGAGGGAAGTGTGGGATCTGGCAGCCGTACGGGTTTGGATCCAGGGACGAGGGATTGGGTCCGGAGCCATGCGCCCGGCGTCGTCGTGTCCGCCGACACGGTGCAATCTCTTTGGAGCGGCTATGGTCGCATTCTTCGCATTCGGCTCCGTGATGCTGCGGTGGAGAGTCTCATCGTCAAGCAGGTCGAGCCACCGGACGACGTCGAACATCCTCGTGGCTGGGCGGGGGACGCCGGGCGCGCGCGGAAACTCAGGTCCTACGAAGTCGAACGATGCTTCTACACCGACTGGTGTCCCGACGGTGGAGGATCCCACCGGACCGCGAAGTGTCACTCGGCGGAGCGAACGACAAAGGGGTGGCGATTTCTTCTCGAAGATCTGGATGCGGCGGGGTTTGATGGAAGAGCAAGGAGTCTGAACCGCGAGCAGCTTGATCGCTGTCTGGAATGGTTGGCTTCATTCCATGCCAGGTTCCTCGGGCGTGAGCCGACGGGACTCTGGCCGGTCGGGACCTACTGGCATCTGGCGACGCGCTCTGAAGAGTTGGCCGCAATGGAAGATCCGGAGCTTCAGGGGGCCGCGCCTGTTCTCGACTCCATCCTCAATGGTTGCCGGTTTCAGACGCTCGTTCACGGAGATGCAAAGGTGGCCAACTTCTGTTTCGGGGCGGAGGGAGTGGCGGCGGTCGACTTTCAGTACGTGGGCGGTGGGTGCGGGATCAAGGACGTCGCGTACTTCCTGGGAAGTTGTCTCGATGAGAGTGAGTGCGAGTCCGAGGCGGAGGAGCACTTGGAAACGTACTTCGGGTTCCTAGGGCGTGAACTCCGTGCGAGGGCTACAGGAGCCGGCCTTGGCGGGATGAGGGAACGGTCGACGGTGGGTGGTCTCGAAGTCGATCCCGATCCGAATCCCGATCCCGATCCCGATCCCGATCCGAATCCCGATCCGAATCCCGATCCCGATCCGAAGCTCCATCCCGAATCTGTAATCGGGGAATGGCGTTCTCTCTACCCGGCGGCGTGGGCCGACTTTCACCGGTTTCTCGTGGGCTGGGCGCCTGGTCACTGGAAGATTCATGAGTACACGCGCCGAATGACCCGTGAGGCGTTGGCCCGGCTTTGACGGTCGTTTCCAGGGTTATCTTCAAGCTTACCCTTGGATTCGGGTCCGCGGCCCGTCGTTCTCTTGGGTTGTGGTCGGAAGATTGCGGACGAGATCAGGCCAAGTGGTTCAGTTTGATTGAAGTTACAGAGTCGATTTGCCATCGCCTTCTCCCCGCCCGAATTGGATCCCCAAAGGATGATGCGTCGTTGCAACTTAGGAGTTCGCCGTCCGCAATCCTCCGTCCACAACCTTCGTATCAGATCATGGCCCCGGCCGACTTCTCTCTGGCCCGAAGCGGCATGAAAGGATTCGCATGAAAGGATCTGGCATGAAGTCGTCTCTTTGTCTCTCCGCTCTTCTCATCTCCGTAGTCGCCACGGCGAGTCACGCCCAGTGGACCCCGGTCACGTATCCGGAAAGCCCCGAAGGGTTTGACCAGATCGAAGTCCTGGACGCGGATGCGCACGGGCTCTTTGCGGGATCGTTTCGGGGGCTCGTCTACTCGACCCCGGACCATGGTCTGACCTGGGACCTGGTCGGGACCGGCCTTCCGATCGGGGAGTATTCTCCGTCGACGGCGGTCAAGGTTGTCGGGGACTGGATGCTGCTGAGCCGCGCGGTCGAGCCTCCTTTCAACTACCGGTCCTACTTTGACGGTGAGGCTTGGGGGGAGTGGGAGTTGCTTCCGTACCAGGACAGCCACTTCGATCGCATTGGGGAGATCGGTGACGCTCTCTTCGCGATGCAGGGAGGCATTCTTCACCGCACCGAAGACTTCGGTCTAACGTGGGAAGCGGTATCACTCGCAGAGACGCTAACGGATTTCCGAGTGGTCGGAGATGCGATCGTCGCCTCCACGAGCATTGGGGGAGACGGTCAGCTTTACCGTTCGTCCGACCTCGGCGAGACGTGGGAGAGTGTTCCCGACCTGGGCTCGTCCTTCCTGCTTTCGGGAGAGGACTTTCAGGGCGAGTCGATCGTCAGCGTCTACCACGGCGCCGGTGTCGGCGCCCTTTGGTCGTCGCCTGCCAGCAGCCAGGTTTGGGAAGAGGTGCAGAGCCTGCCCACGACGAGGAGCATCAACGGACTGGTGCAGTTCGAAGGCGGCTTCGCCCTCGGTGCTTCGGGAGCGGACGGGAGCGGAAGCTCGTTCTGGTACTCCGACGACATGGTGAACTGGATCGACTACACGGGCGATCTTCCGTGGTTTGCCAAGCCCTTCAACGAACTCATCTCTCACGACGGATGGTTCTTCAAAACGGGCGGGACGACGACCATCTACCGCGCGCCTCACCCGGACAATCCTGCGGACGTTTCCTCCGAGGGTGTGTTGGCGTCGAGCCCTGCTCTCAGCATGTATCCGAATCCGGTTCGGTCGAACTCGGTAGTTCGTTTTCAGCTCGAGCATGATTCCGCCGTTCGTCTTTCGGTTCACGATGCGTCCGGACGGAAGGTGCGATCGCTGGTCGAGGGAACGCTCGGTTCCGGTGAGCAGTCCGTGGAATGGAACGGCAACGACGACCTGGGATCTCGGGTCGCCGCGGGAGTTTACTTCCTACGCCTGCAGACGGACTCGGCCCGGTCGGTTCAGCGGGCCGTGGTCATGGACTAGAGCTTTCGACCCGGTTTCGTCAATCTTTCTCGAACCGGCCGCGGTCCTAACCGGACCTCAGTTCGAGAACGATTGACGAAGGCCGGGTACCTCTCCTTTTCCTCTCTGCCTCGTTACCTCTTCACGACTTTCGAGATGCGTTCGTCGTTTCCGATGCGGAAGCGCGCGAAGTAAACGCCTGGCCCCACCGCTCTCTGCGAGTCGTCGAGTCCGTCCCAGCGGATTTCCGATCGACCCGAGGCGACTCGACCGCGGTCGAGAGTGCGAACCAAACGTCCGGCAGCGTCGAAGAGTGCCGCTTGCAGGGGCGCCTCATCGGGAGATGCGATCTCCCAACGAACCTCGTGCCCGAAGGGGTTCTCCGTCAGCAGTCGCACGTCCAGGTCTTGGGGCGTGTTGTCCAACTCGGTGTCATTGTCTTCCGAGACATCCGTGACGGCCGGGTCGTAGATGCTGAGTTGATAGGTGCCGGTCGTTCCCGACCGATTCCAGATGACGAGTCCGTAGACGTCCTCATCCACCGAGGTGAACTCGATCGACTCGCTGAGTCGGGGGCCGTTGGGGTTGGCGATGGCCACGGCGTCCCCACGCGAAGCCTTGTACGGACCGTCGTTGGAGCGGAAGAGCGCCATTCCGAGATCGAGGCCTCCACTGAGAGCATCGAGTTCGATTCGGATGTCCTGCGGATTCGACCGGGAGCCGGGGAGCGGCAGGTCGAAGACTTCAACGACTCCGTCGAATGGCCAGTCCCTTTCCTGGATGATTTGACCTCCCGGGACGAAGAGGAACGATCCCTGTCCGCTGTCGAACTCCACGGTGAGGAATCCGTCCGCGGCGTTTCGGGCGCGCAGATACTGCCAGTCGAAGGATTCGTGGTTGTAGTCCATGACGACGAAGGGAACTTCCGTGCCCTGGTCGTTGGCCTCCTGCTGGCCGTAGCCTTCGTCTGCATAGAGCGTCATGGACGCGTCGCCGCCTTCGGAACGACAGCCCGCCGCGGCCCATGCGCCGGCACTGATGGACAGATGAGTTCCCCAGGTCACTTCGTCGGTGAATACGGCCGGCGTGTTGTCGTTCCACACCGTCTTCGGTCCGAACCACAGTTGGTACGACGATGCCGCTTCCAACTCCGAAGACATGACGAGTCCGAAGCGGTCGTTGACGATCGGTGAGAACGAAAACCACTCGCCGTTCTCCGACGGGGGACGGGATACGGACGATGCGAGGGCGTCGCTCCGGGACTTGAAGTGATCTCCGTCTCCTGAATAGAACAAGTGCAGTCCGCGTAAACCTCCGGCTTCGTAGGTGCGGAAGAAGTAGGTACTGCCGGCTTTGAGAAAGATGTCCCAGACCTTACCGAGATCTTCGTGTTCCCAACTTCCGACCGCGCGACCGCCAAGCAGGTCGTAGCCGTGCTCCCACTCGACCTGCTGTCCAACGCCGCCGCTGACGAAGCTGCGCACGTACTCGGGTTGCCAGGGGGCGTGATTGTAATCGGCGACGATGAACTCGAGACCGCCCGAGCCGGAGGACTCTTCGAGTTCACTGGTGAAGCTGGAGTCGTCAAAGAGTCGTAGCGTGACGTCGCCACCGGGAGCGGCCGGGCGGGCGCCGACGAAGGACCAGGCAGAGACTCCGGGTGTGTACTGATAAAGGCCGAGAGACGCCGTCGTCTCGACCGTCTGGTCGTCCGTCAAAGGGAACGTGGTGGGACCGATCTTCAGTGTGGCGGTTCCGGTGTCGGCGCCGTTTGACCACAGGACCAAACCGTAGACGTCATCTTCCGGAACAAGGTAGCTGACCGACTCCACTGCCCCTCCGGTGCCGCCGTCGCGGATCCATTCTGCGTTGGAACGGTTGCCGCGAAACGTGGTTCCGTTGGAACGGAACAGGGCCATTCCGAGGTCGAGTCCACTTGACGGGTCGAGGACGAAGCTCAACGGCTCCCCGGCAAAAAGAGGAAGTTCGAAGACGCGGGCCACGTCGCCCGTGCCCCAGTTGCTGGTGCGTGTGACTCCGTCGGCGTAGACTTCTTCCGTTCCCGACTCGAATTGCAGTCGATAGCTACCGCTTCCTGCGATCTTGTCGACCAGGATGTAGTCGTTCTCGGGCGGCATGTGGTTGTAATCGCAGACGAGAAGTTCGACCTGGTTACCGGCGTTCGATGTTGCATACAGGTGATTGAGATTGTTCTCTCCGTAAAGCTCGAGTTCGTGCACGGAGCCCGGCGGATTTCTGAGTCCGACGACCGTCCAGTTCGGGTGCCGGGCCGGTGCGACCCAGGTCGAGACCAACTCTGAGGAAAGGACGGGCTCGCCACTCAGAAGCTCGACGGATGGGGCGAAGACCTCCATAAAGACGCGGCGCCGAGTGTCGTCCAACTTTCCATCAATGTTGGAGTCGCGCCAGGCGACATGGTTGCGTGTGAAGGAGCAAAGGACGAAGTCGTTGGCCTTCATCAGACACAGGTCACCCGGGTTGCCGCAGGAGAGGTCACAGTTGAAGTTCGGCGTGGGGTTGGCCTGATAGGTACCTTGGCACGTTCCGCAGTCGAGTCCGTTGTTGCAGGTGTTGTCTTCGACGTATTCATCGCAGGCACCGAAGAGATGGCCCCATTCGTGGGCCCACACAGCCCAACCGGAGTTCGGATAGAGCGCGGTTCGGGAGAAAGAGTAGGAAGCCCAGGCACGACCGACGACGTCTGCCGGTTGAAAGACCAGCAGGACGTTGTCCCAACCACCAAAGGCGTTCTGCAGCGCAAGTGAGTAGTCATCGACGATCCAGGAGTCGCCGTCGAGGTCGCTGGCCCCGAGCGCGGCGAGCGCCGCTTCCATGGTGGCGGAGCCCATCCCGCTGTCGGGAATGGCTGAGTTGAGGGTTGCCGTGACGGACCAGTAGCCGTCCAAACCTTCGTAGTCGAAGTGAAGGTTGGGAAGGCTTTCACCGGAGGGCGAGACGGGAACGCGGTTGAGCCAGAACTCCTTGGCAAGGGCGGCCCGAGCGCCGGACTCGTCCATCTCCGATGTGTTCCAGGTTCCCTGGGTGTGGTTGACGAAGACGTGAAGAACGAGCGTGCTCCCGCGGGCGTAGTGGGCCGCGTCGTCGTCGAGATTTGCCCCGGTGCCCATCATGGCGAGACCGTTGTCGAACTCGTTGATGCCGATGTCGATGCCGGATTCGGAGTCGGAGCCGGAGCCGGAGCGGGGACCCGTCCGGAGGTTCGAGTCACCGAGCCGAGCCGCGCGCTTCCGCTCGATCTCGGCCTGTTCCTCGCGCACGGACTGGGCATCGCAGAATGCGCTGTGCGGGAGCCCCTCTCCGTCCATACGCGATGTGCTTTCCCGGCGAACCTGGTCGATCAGGGCTGCCGGAATCGATCGGGCGACCGGCCGGGTACCCAGGTGGCTGGGCCAGTCTTCCAGCGTGGCGGGAGAGGTTCCCCTGCCGGAGAAGACCGGGGTCCCGTCGCTTGGCGTCCCCACCACCGCGGGCGCGAACAGCGGCGCAGTTTCCACGGCCGCGCCTTGCGTGGCGGCGCGGGCGCGGTCCAACTTTTGGGCCTCGAGGTCGGTCGGAGCCGCCCGGCCGGTCGTGGCCACCAGGATGAGGCAGAGGCCGAAGAGGGCCGCGGCCATCGTCCATTGCCGTTGGGCGGGTCGGTAGGTGAATGTGAAGCCAGTCATCGATTTGATCTCCCTGTGTTCGCATCGGGTAGCCTTGGGTCTGCCCGGATGACACCGGGTTCAGGAGAAGCGCACGGCTGCGGGCAAGAAAACTGGGTTCCGGCCGGCGTCGGGCTGCGCGTGGGCTACGGGGAGGCCAAACGGATCCCGATAACCCCGTGTGCGGTTTCGCGGTCATCGGGGTCTTCCTACATAGGTCGTGGTCGGAGGATTGCGGACGGGATCAGGCCAAAGTGGTTCTGTGAGGTTGAGTTTACAGCGACGCTTTGCCGTCGTCTCAGGCCCCCCGGAAGTGGTGGTTTCCAAGGAGAGTTGGAATGACTGAGCGTCCCGACGCGGACCAGGGCCAGGACCGGGCCGAAGAGATCGCGGCCGAGTTGGCGGACGGCGCCCTCCTGGATTGGGAGGACCTTCGCTCGTCCTCGCCGGACCTGGGATCCACGCTGCAGCGGCTCGAGGAAATCGAACGGATCGCGCGGTTCCACGAGCGGGTCGGCACCGACGAGCCGCTTCCAAAGGGGGATCCGTGGGGACCCCTCGTCCTTCTGGGACAGATTGCGGAGGGAGCGTTCGGGCGAGTCGATCGCGCCTTCGATCCGACTCTCCACCGGGAGGTCGCTCTCAAACGATCGAAGGTGCACAGCCCCGGCGCATCGGACCGACTGCTGGCCGAAGCGCGCCGGTTGGCCCGCGTGCGGCATCCGAACGTCGTGGCTGTCTATGGCGCGGCGGAAGTCGACGACGAAACCGGGATCTGGATGGAGCCGCTGCAAGGGCGAACCTTGGAGGCGGCTCTTCACGAAGATGGGCCGATGAGTCCGGCCACCGTTCTCGGGATGGGACGAGACGTCGCGTCCGCTCTGGCCGCCATTCACGGTGCCGGTCTGGTTCACGGTGATGTCAAAGCGAGCAATGTCGTCGAGGACGAGACCGGCCGGTATGTCCTCATCGACTTCGGTTCCGGACGGAATCTCGATCGGCTGGATCTGCCGTTCCCCAGCGGCACTCCCCTCGTCCTTGCGCCGGAAGTCGTCGAAGGTGGGGAGACCTCGCCCGTTTCCGACCTTTACGCGCTCGGCGTGCTTCTCTTTCGTCTTCTTTCCGGGAGGCATCCGGTTGAAGTCGAAGACATGAAGGCTCTGGTCGAGGCGCATCGTGTCGGGCGGAGGGCCAGCCTCCGCGAACTTCGAAACGATCTGCCGCCGGCGCTGGTCGGGTGGGTCGACTCCCTGTTGGATCCGAATCCAGTGACCCGACCGGGTGAGGCGCGTGTTGTTTCCGAGGGGTTGGCCTCACTCTTGGGGTTGATTCCGAACGTGAAAGAAGCCGTCGAACTTCGGTCACCGCCGATGCGTCCGACCGTCGCGACCACGACGACGCCCGGGCCGTTGACAACGCCGTCGAACACGCCCGCGAATACGCTCACGCCCACGAATGCGCCCACGCCCACGAATGCGCCCACGCCTTCGAACACGCCCACGAATACGTCCACGCCGCTGCCCTCGTCCATGCCCACCTCGAGTTCCTCGACGACGCCCTCGACCACGACCACCTCGAGCTCCTCGACGACGCCCCCGTCCATGTCCACGTTCACCTCCGGCTCGACCTCCACACCGTCGTCCACCTTGACGTCGGGATGGTCGTTTGGTCCGCCTTGGGATGCGCTTCCGAGAACGTCCGACCGCTTCGTCGGTCGCGCCGCGTTGCTCCAAGACGTGACGACCCAACTCGAGTCGGGCTCCACGCTCACTCTGCTTGCGCCCGGTGGGTGGGGAAAGTCCCGCCTGGCGCTGGAGGTGGCGCGGACGCTCCGCCTGCGCAGGCGGGACGGCGTTGTTTGGGTCGACCTTCGCGGAACGCAGGGGGGAGCGTTTTGGGGCGCGGTTCTTGCGGCACTCGGACCGGAGATGCGTTGCCCCGATCCTCGCGAGTTCGTTCTCGAACGGTTGCGTGGACGGGAAGTGCTGATCGTCGTCGACAACGCAGAGTCTTGTCCGGATGAGTGTGTTCGCCTGATTGACGACTTGTCAGATTCCGGTCTTCAGGCTTCGATCTGGCTGCTCTTCACGTCACGGGAGAGTCTCTCCCACCCGGCGGAATCGACGGTGGCGGTGACGCCGCTCTCTTCCGGTACGGAGTCCGACGCCGCGGTGACGTTGCTCTCTTCCGCTGACGACTCTGCGGATGAAGCACTGGAGCTTCTTGTCGACCGGATTCGGGCCCGGGTTCCGGGGCGTGACCTCGCGGCGTCGACGGCCGCTCTTAAGGAGATCTGTCACCTCACGGGCGGTGTGCCGTTGGGACTGGAGCTCGCGGCGTCGCAGTCGGATCTCATGACTCCCGAGGAGATCGTTCGCGGATTGCGACGACGGGTCAGCGCGGACTCTCCACGGGACCCGGAATGGAAACGACTCGAGCCGTGTTTGCATTGGTCCTACGAGCGTCTTTCTTCGGAAACGCAAACGCTGCTGCGCCGGGTCAGTGTCTGGTCACGAGCCTTTCGCGTTGAAGATGCGGCGTTCCTTCTCGAGACCGAGGACACGTGGGAAGCGGCGGCGGCGGTGCGGGAGCTTTCAGAGCGAGGCTTTGCCCGGTCGGAGGATGCCGGCCCGCACAGACCTCACACCCCGACCAACCCGTATAGTCCGCATAGCCCGCAAAGCGCGCATAGCCCGCAAAGCTCGGAGTCTCGCGAGTTTCGTCTGGCCGAGCCGGTGCGACGCTTTGGTCGGGCGCGGCTCCTGGATCAGTCGGAAGAACCCTTGGCCTTGCGTCTTCATGCAGATCGTTTTCTCGAACTGTGTCGCGCGTTGCCGGACTGGCCCACGTATGCCGGACGTCCGCTGCCCGCATGGGTTGGGCGCGCTCACGCGGATCTCGTCGGGGCGTGGAAGCACTGCCTGGCGCAGGGTCGGTGGGAGGACGCGGCGGAACTCTGCATTCGATTGGCGCCGCACTGGGCCGCGGGCTATCGAGCGTTGGAAGCGGCGGCGGTACTCACCGAAACGATAGAGTCCGCGGGTGAGGAGTCCAAAGCGAAGGACGAGGAACGGCGACTCGTACGACTGTACCTCCTTCTGGGCGGAGCGAAACAGAACCTACGTCGACATGCTGAGTCGGCCGAAGCGAACGAGGCGGCGGCGCGGTTGGCGGAGCAGGCGGGGGATCGCGCGCTCGAAGCCTTTGGTCTGTCGCGTGTGGCCGGATCCGAAATCGTGCTCGCGCGACCCGAAATCGCCGGCAAACACCTGGAAAGAGCTTGGGAGCTGGCCGAGGAGATCGGTGCGCCGTGGCTGCTCGGAAACGTGCAAGCGAATCTGGCCCTGTGGAATCAACGGACCGGGAATCTGGTCGAAGCTCGAAGGTGGAGCGAACGGTCTTTGGCTTCGCGGAAACGGGCGGGCAACCGAAGTGGAGAAGTGGTGGCGCTCCTCAGTGTCGCCTCCATCGCCTGGGAGGAAGAGGAGTTCGACCGCGCCCGCAAGTATCTGAGGCAGGCGCTCGAAGTACTGCAGGTCGTTCCGGATACATCCCTCAGCGCTCTCATCCTTTTCAATCTGGGTAACATCGAGGCCACCGTCGAGAACAACGAGCCCGCCCTTGCTTGTTGGCGTGAGGCTCTCGAGCTGCTCGAGGCCGCACCCGAGCCGATTCTTCGAACCCGATGCAGGTCGGCGATCGCACGTATCGACCCGACGGTCCCGTCCTATGAAGCGCGTCAGGCGTCAGCCGAGGAACTTGCCCTGGACCTGGATCGTGTTCCCGGCGCCGTGCCTCATTCGCTGCATGGGTACGCGACGCAACTGGTTCGGGAGTCTCGCTCCGCGGACGCGGTCCGGCTCTACGGTGCAGCTGATGCGTTGCTGAAAGAGTCCGGTCTGGTCGCGCCGAAATCCCGCCTCCAGTCCTACGAGCAGGAACTCCGCCGTCTCGAGAAACTGGAACCCTCTTTTTCGGATCTGTGGCAGGAGGGAGCGTCGGATCCGGATGCCGTCATTCGGTGGACTCTCGATGACGCGTCCCGTGAGTGACGTGTCCCGCCAATGACGTGTCCAGCGAGTGAAGCGGCCGGCTCCGACTCTGCTAGAATTTACTGCGTGTCCCTCTCGAGTCCAAAGAGTCCCGTGACCCAGGCATTGGGTTCCACGGCGGACCTGTTGACGGCGGCTCGGTCCGGCGACGAGCAGGCCGTACGTCGACTGGTCGAACTGTATCGGCCGCTGCTCGAACGTTGGGCTCGCGGACGGTTGCCCGGAAACGCACGAGGACTCGTTGAGACCTCCGACCTCGTCCAGGTGGCGATGGTTCGTGCCTTGAACCGCATCGACCAGATCGACGCGAAGAGGCCGGGCGCGTTTCTCGCCTATCTACGACGGACCCTTCTCAATCAGCTTCGCAACGAGATCCGCAACGCGTCGCGCCGCCCGGCATCGGCAGCTTCCATGGACGAGGAGGGTCGTGATCTGGAGGCTTCCCTTCCCGCTTCTCCACTGGTCGTCGAGTTGGGATCAGAGTTGATCGAACGCTACGACGACGCGCTGTCCGGGCTGCCGGAGACGCAACAGATCGCGGTCATTCTTCGTGTGGAGTTCGGGTGTGGTCACGGCGAGATCGCCGAAGCGATCGGCAGTCCGTCCGCAAACGCCGCACGGATGGTAGTGTCTCGCGCACTGGTCCGTCTGGCCAAGAAGATGGATGAAACCACCACCGACTAGGGAGCCGAAATGCGCGCCATCGACCTTTTCGTCCGACAGCTTTCCTTCACTCAGTTCGTGCTCATCAACAACACGAAGGATGTCACGCACGAGGAAAGTCTGATCCAGCCCCAGCCGGGTGGAAACTGCATGAACTGGGTTGTTGGTCACATCCTCGTCGCGCGTAATCAGCTGCTCAGCGTACTCGGTCGGGAAACGGTTTGGGACGACTCGATCGGACTTCCCTACAAGCGCGGGTCGAAGGCGATTCTCGGTGACGATCCGAGCCTACGGCGCTTCGAAACGCTGGTGCAGGATCTGACCCTCACCTATGAAAGGATTCAGCCCGCATTGGCCTCCTGCGACGAAGGGAGGATGGACGAGGCATCTCCCTTCAGCCCGACCAACAACGCGGAGGAGACGTGGGGTTCGCTCTTGGCCGGGTTGCTTTTCCATGAGTCCTATCATGCGGGGCAGACGGGCTTGTTGCGTCGGGCGGCGGGGAAGACAGAGGGCAACCTGACGTAGATCGGCAGAGGGGATGAAGGGCAAGCCGGACGTAAGACCGGCATGGGAGACGAAAGACCACGGACGGAGATCGCTGATTCTCCACCAACAAGACTCTGTCGAGTCCGGAGAGTTGATCCGGTAGTATCCCCTCTTTGAGCCAAAGTCCGCCCTAAGGCCGCGCCGATTCGGCGACGGCTGCTCGGGCGACCCGCACCGTTCAGGCACTCTCAGGAGGAAACGCAGCAGATGAGTCGGAAGGAGATCCGCAAGGTCGCCATCATCGGCGCCGGCAACATGGGGTCGGGAATTGCCCAGAAGTACGCAGCCGAGGGCTTTCCGGTCTATCTCGTCGACATCGATCAGGGCTCGCTGGAGCGAGGTGTGGAGCGGATCAAAACGACCCTCGCCGAGGGTGTCGAGCGGCGCATCTTCAAGCCGGAGCAGGCGGAGGAGATCCAGTCCCGGATCACTCCGGTTCTTGACTGGAATCAACTCGGGGATACGGACCTGGCCGTCGAGGCGGTCTTCGAAAGCCTCGAGGTCAAGCGCAAGGTCTTCACGAGCCTGGCCGAGGTTGTCCCGTCGGACTGTCTGCTCGCGACCAACACGTCGTCCTTCTATGTGAAGCAGCTTTCCGAGATGACTCCGAATCCAGAGCGGGTCGTCGGGCTGCACTACTTCTATCATCCGGCGAAGAATCGTTTGGTCGAGGTCATTCCGGCTCCGGAGACCACAGCGGAGAACCTGCAAGCGGCTTGGGAGTCGCAGGAGCGAATCGGCAAGACGCCGATTGCGTCCAAGGATGCTCCGGGCTTCGTCGTGAATCGTTTCTTCGTGCCGTGGATCAACGAAGCGACTCGCCTGCATGAAGAGGGGATGGGGGACATCCCGACGATCGAGCAGGCCGCGATTCAGGCTTTCCGCATCGGAATGGGTCCGTTCCAGCTGATGAACGTGACCGGGATTCCGATCGGTTATCACGCGGCCGCTACGCTCGAGAGCGAGCTCGGTTACTTCTACGGCCCGTCCGGAATTCTCAAAGCCTATGCAGAGAGCGGCCGGGAGTTTGACTTCGCGGGCGAAGGCAATCCCGATCGGTTTGCCAAGATTCAGGAGCGTCTGCTCGGCGTGACCTACCACATCGCCTGCCAGATCGTGGAAGAGGGTGTTGGAACGATCGAGGACGTCGATATCGGCGCGCGCGTCGGTCTGCGATGGGCCATGGGCCCGTTCGAAATGATGAACCGGCAGGGAATGGCCGAAGTCGACCGCATCGTTGGAGATGTCGAGCGGTTCTACAAGCTGCAGCGGCCGCAGGTGCTCGCCGATCAGGTGGCGTCGGGATCCCCGTTCCACATCAAACTGATTCAGTCCAAGGTCGAGGATGGTATCGCCTGGATCCAGTTCAACCGCCCCGACGCCATGAATGCATTGAGTCCGGAAGTCGTCGGTCAGTTCGAAGCCGAAATCGACGATGCGCTGGATCGCGATGACGTCAAAGGCGTGGCCATCACGGGTGCGGGCAAAGCCTTCATTGCCGGCGCCGACATCCGGTTCTTCGTCAAGAACATGAAGGCCGACAAGTACGATGACATCGTCAAGTTCGCCGGGCACGGTCATGAAGTGCTGAAGCGGATGGAGGCGAGTGACAAACCGATCGTCGCGGTGGCCGACGGCCTGACGTTGGGCGGTGGGCTCGAGTTGGCGTTGGCCTGTGACCATCTTCTCGTCACGGACAAAACGACGATGGCTTTTCCGGAAACCGGTATTGGCATCTATCCCGGACTGGGTGGCACCCAACGTACGACTCGGCGCGTGGGCAAGGCTTTGGCCAAGTGGTTGATCTACACCGGACAATTCCTGGATGGAAAGACGGCGGTCCAGATCGGGCTCGCCGACAAGTTCGTCGACCGTGCTGACCTGAAAGCGGCCGTAGCGGACGCGATCGCAGCGGGAAAGAACGCCGCGAAGCGACAGGGTACGGCCATCGACGGGCTGCCCAAGTCGATCGCCGACAACGAACGTTACGCCGGGCTCGCTCAGTTCTTTGACAACTATCCCGTGTCTTCCGTTCTTGGAAACGAGGTTCCGGGTGGCGTCGAACACATCGAGAAGCTGGTCGGTAAGATCAAGAGCAAGGCACCGATCGCCCTGGCCACGAGCGAGGACTTGATCGATCGCGGCGGAAGCGGCCCGTTGGAAGACGGGCTCTCCATGGAGATGGCCGAAATGGAACGGGTCTTCCGAACGGTGGATGCCATGGAAGGACTGACCAGCCTCGGAAAGAAGCGACCGGAGTTCACGGGCGCGTAACCGCACCCGGACGCGCAACCGCACCCGGACGCGTAACCGCACCCGGGTGCGTAACCACTCCCGGACGCGTAACCGCCGCCGAATGAGATCGTGCGTCACGTGACCCGGATTGATCCGTTTGGATGCACGCAGGGAATCAAGACTTGGCAAAGAACGTACTCGGAACCGACCTACTGCCGTGCAGCATGGATCCCGTCACCGGTTTCTACCGGGACGGTTGCTGCAACACCGGGCCCGGTGACATGGGACTGCATCTCATCTGCACGGAGGTCACGGCGGAGTTCCTCGTGTTTTCGAAAGCGCAGGGAAACGACCTGAGTACGCCCAACCCTCTCTTCGGTTTTCCCGGCCTCAAACCCGGGGACCGGTGGTGCGTCTGTGCCACGCGGTGGAAGGATGCGATGGAGGCGGGCGTGGCCGCGCCCGTCGTTCTCGAGGCGACTCACATTTCGATGTTGGAGTTCGTTTCGCTGGGTGATCTGAAGGCGCACGCCGTTTCGTCGTAGCCGGTGGTCCGCCCGGTTTCTGATTCGACCTGAAGAGTTACGTGATCTCCAACGTCCGAATCCGCAATCGACAGGGACTCGCCGCGATTCGATTTGTCTAAGTGAACAAGGAAGATCGCGGTACACTTGCACGCATGTGCCTGTACCGGCTCTTGACGGTTCGCCGGCTCCTGCTCGGCCTGAGCCTGATCTTCGTGTCGCCCTGCCCACCGGCAACGGGCGAAGGCACAGACTCGGCTTGTTGTTTCGACGCCCTCTGCATCGTCCTTCCCGAATCGACGTGTATCGACAACGGGGGGGTGCCGCTGTCGGGAACATGCACGCCCAATCCCTGCTGCTCGACAACTACGCTCCTGAAGAACCATGACGGCACCTGGGAGAACGGCTTCTCCTGGACCTACCAACTCGCCGCTCCCGACTATGGATCGTTTGCGGAACTGTTTGATGGTCCGGGTCAGATTTGCGGAGTCGCGTTCTACCTAACGCAGAACAACGGATTGGCCGTTCCCAGATCCGACGTCTATGTCTGGGACGCGTTGGAGGGAAACCCCGGTGTGGTAGTTGCCGTCGAAGTCGACGTGAATCTTGGCGGGCCGGCGTTCTGGCCCTCCGTAAGTCGCCACCCTGTCGCCATCGACGCAACGGTCGAGGATCACTTCTACGTCGGACTCTGGCCCAACTTCGACGATTCCCCCTATTTCATCGCCGCGGACCTGGACGGCCCTGCAGCAGGGCAGTCTTCCCGAACGAAAGCGCCTCCCGGGGATGAGTTTCCGACCGGGTGGCATCCTGTCACGACCGTGTTCGGCGAGGAGAAACTGGCGCTGGGCGTGGACGTGCAGATGGCTCCACTCGCGACCGATCCTCTCGGAGCCTGTTGTCTTCCGGACGACGAGTGCAGAGTGCTGACCGAATCACTCTGCGGACTGGCCGAAGGTTCGTATCAGGGTGACGAGGTCGTTTGCGTACCCGTGACCTGTGGCGGCGCATGTTGCTTCCCGGACGGATCCTGCGAGGAGTTGACCTTTGCAGAGTGCGAGACTTCCGGCGGCGTGTATCAGGGGACGGGCGTTTCGTGCCAACTGAGTCCATGCCCGAGGCAGGGCGGCTGCTGCCTGGACGGGGACCTCTGTCAAACGATGCTGCCGGAAGACTGTGATGCGAACGGGGGACTCTATCTGGGGAACGATGTCCCCTGCTCGCCGGTGGGTTGCAACCGGCATGCTGGGGGTGTGCTGCTCGTTCATGCGTCGCCGGGCCTCGTGTACTCCGGAGGAGCGGACTACTGCGGAGGAAGTGGACTCGACGTTTGCTGGGACGTGAACACATCGGTGAGTCAGGACTCCCCAGCCATTCTCCACGTCCTTGCGGCTTTCCCCGCGACGGCGGATCCGGCCCTGACCGCAGCCGTTTTCGGCATCCGTTATGACGAACCGATCCAAGTCGTCGACTTTGGACATTGCGGAGACAATGCGGTCTCCGAGTTTTCGTGGCCGAACTCTGACTCGGGAACGATCGTGCTCTGGAACGAACCGCAAACGGCAGCGCTCACCGAAGTTTTCTGGTTTGCCGCCTACAACGCGGATCGCTCTCCGTCCGTTTTCCAGTTGATCGAACATCCCGAGGAGGGAGCGTGGTTCTTCGACGACTCGGTTCCTCCGGTTGCCGACGGGGTTTCCTGCCTGGGCGCCCTCGGGTTCGACTCCAACGGGGAACGGTGTTGTCCCTGGGAGAACCGCGGCGCCTGCTGCCTGTCGTCCGGTGACTGTGTCTACGTTGACGAGACGAGTTGTCTCGACTCCTCCGGAGAGTTTGGCGGAGTGAACAGTTCGTGCCTTCCCAATCCGTGTGAAACCACCGACAGTCCGGAGTGGAGCTCCCCCAAGCCGCTCCTCACGCTCCAAAGTTCCAACCCGACCCGGGACGGAATCCGCGCACAGATCGAGCTTCCAAAGCCCGGCTGGGCTCAGGTCTCGGTATTCGACGTCCGGGGGGCGCTCGTGGCTACCGTGTTGGAGGAAGAACTCGTCGGCGGCCGGCACTCCGTTATCTGGCCCGGCCCTGACGCCGCCGTGCGAGTCGGTAGCGGGGTCTACTTCCTGAGAGTCCAGTCCGAGTCGGGCACGCAGGTCGAGCGGTTCGTCATCGTCGAGTAGCCCGCTCCGCCGGCAGCGACTTTCGTTGTTGAGTTAGTTAGCTAGATGGCTAAATAATTGCGCCTCCAACCCAAAGGAGGTCTCTATGTCCGACCCATCGATCGAGGTCGTTTGCCGCTACCGCATCAAGGATGGGAAGGCAGACGAGTTTGCCGCGATGCTCGCTCGCCATTGGCCGGTGCTTCGTGACCTTGGGCTCACGACCGAAGAACCCGCTCGGTTGCTAAAAGGGGAGGACGGCGCCGGCAACGTGGCTTTCATCGAAACGTTCCATTGGAAGGATCAGGACGCGGTGAGCACGGCGCACGAGACTCCCGGCGTCATGAAGTTGTGGGAGCCGATGGGCGCTCTTTGCGAAGACATGGAGTTCTGGCACGTCGAGGTCGTGGACGCGGGCGCATGAGTCGCGTCGTTTCCAGCGGAGTGTTGGACGCTGTCTTTGGCGCGCTCTCCCATGCGTCGCGAAGGCAAATCCTGGTCATCCTGCTCGCTCGGGGAGGACGGATGTCGGCCGGGGAGATCGCTGACCGCTTCAAGCACTCCTGGCCTACGACGACGCGGCATCTTGGGGTTCTGGAAAAGGCGAATCTACTGAGAGTAGACCGCGAGGGGCGTCAGCGGATTTACTCTCTTCGTTCTGAACGAGTGATTCGAGCTGCGGAGTGGCTCCTGGAGTTTCACGAGAAGTAGGCTCGTCTAGGACGCGATCATCCAGAAGGCGCGGATCGTCGGCGATTCGGGAAGTCCCGACTCCGTGCCCCAACGCGCGCCGACTTCGAGCGCCGCGATCCAACGGACGGAACGACGGTCGGGTAGGATCCAGCGGTAGCCGATTCCGGACTCCAGTCCCCAATGACTTCGGTTGGGCGTGTCCCGAGTCGTTTCCCCGAGATAGAGGTTGGAGAACGCGTATCCGCTGTCGGTGCTGTAGGTGCCGGGCGTTTGGCCGAAGCGGAGTTCGACTCCGGGTGTCCAGAGCCAGCCGATTCCGGGGAAGCCGGTGAGTCCGGTGCGGAAGGCGAGGGTGCCGTCGGTCGGGATGGCGAACTGGAATCCTGCGGTCGAGGAGTATCCGCCGTAGACACCGAATGAGGTGATTCCGGGGATAAGGCCGCTGGAGACCCACTCCTCGAAAGTTGGATTCTTGGCGCTGCCGGACTGTCCGGGGCGTTGCGTGCGGTCGGCATTTTGTGGGCGGCCGAAGGCGGTGTTCTGGACTCCGGCGGTTCCGGACCGACCTGCGCCAACGGAGCCGAGTTGTGCGCCGTTCATTGCGGAGTCGCCGGAACGGTTCGAGCCTTCCGGTCCGACGTTGTTAGCGGCTTCGTCCTCATCCGAGGCTCCGGCGGGTTCCAGGACCTGAAAGGTTCGACCGGACGCAGTCGTGACGGTCTTCCAGACCATGCCGCCGGTGGGGCTCAGTTCGTTCCTGAGTGAGTCGGCATCTTCGAACTCAAGTGGTTCGCCATGGATCGGGTCGAACCCTTTGCTCTTCGACTTGCCGGATTCCGCCGAGTTTGATTTCGACTTCGACGGCGAGTCCTGTGTCGAGCCCTGCGTTGCCCCCTGAGCGGAGGCCGCGGTGGCCAACACCAGCGTGGCGATCAGGACGAAGGTCGCGCCGACGAAACGGGTCAGGTTCCTCCGAAAAATGGTCGGAGCCGTCGGAAGCGAGAACGTTGGGGATGCGGATTCAACCCGGCTCGCATCACGCACGTCGCTTACATCACGCAAGTTGCTATGAGTCAAAGGTGCGAGAACGGCAGGAGAGTTGGCCCAATTCCGGGATGCGTCTAGTTTTTGTGGTGGCATGGTTCCTCCGGGATCGAGTCGATGCGGCCCGTCGGCCGGTGTGACCCCAATCCGCTCTTTCGGTTCCTTCCGAATCGAGGTGAACGCCCTTTTCTACGTCGTTTCGTTCATTCGGTTTCGCCCCATCACTTCGGGCGAAAGGCGTTCCGCTGAATCTCCTGACGTGCGCGCGCAATGTTTTGTTCGATGTCGGGGACGTCAGGGCTGTTCGGATCCCTCCGAATGGCTTCCTCCCACATGCGGATCGCCTCGGGCATTCTATTCTGGCGGGCGTAAAGCACTCCCATGTTTACGTACGTTTTTTGCCGCGCCTCCCCGGTTTCGATCGTCCGTTGGAAGATGTCGAAAGCTTGTCCTGGACTGATGTCCATATAGAGGTTGCCGAGGTTGTGCAGGGTGACCGGGTCGTTCGGATTGGCCGCGAGCGAACGTTCGTAGAATTCGATGGCTTCGCGTACCCGGCCGTCGGATTTCGCGAACCAGCCTTTTCGGAAGAGAGCCATCGGATGGTTCGGGTCGGCGGCATAGGCCTGCTCGGTCAGACCGCGGGCGGCGGCGGTGCGGTTGGAGTCGATGAGAATCTCGACGAGGGCAACCAGTGAGCTGACGTGGTTTCCCTGCACGGTCAATGCTTGGCGGTAGGCTTCTTCGGCGCCGGCAACATTGCCGGACGCGGACTCCAGGTCTCCGAGGATGGCCCAGGCTTCGACGTCTTCCGGGTCGAGCTCGATCGCTTCCTTGATCGCCTCGCGCGCTTCATCGAAGCGGGACTGGGCGACGTAGGTTTGGGCGAGAAGCCGCGCGTACTCCCCGCGTTCCGGCTTGGCCTGGCGGAGTGCGGCGATGCGTTCCAGGGCATCTTTGAAGTCTTTGGCGACCAAGGACGCAATGGCGCGGTCGCGCAAAAGGTCGAGCTGGTCCGGGCACTGGTCGCAGTCTTCGAGCAATTCGTCGTAGGCCGCGATCGCTTCCTCGCCGCGTTCCAAACGAACCAGAGCGGAGCCGCGGATCCGTTTCGCCGTGCCGTCGTTCGGGTTCTCTGCGAGGACGGAGTCGACTTTGGCCAACGCGTCTTCATAGCGGAAGCCGGCCATCAGCGTGCGCGCCGCGTTGACGGCTTCAAAGGCCCAGACCATGTCCTTGGGATCGGGAAGGTTCTCGTTGTCGGGATCTGACCCCGAAGAGCCGGCAAGGTAACCGAGAGAGCGGAGCTGCTCGATCGTCTCTTCGTCCATCTCGACTTGAGGGGCGGAGTTTCCTTCCGCGCGCAGGAGTCCGGAGAGCTGCGTTTCCATTTCGTCGACGATCCAGCTGTCACGTTGCGCGATGTTGTTTTCCTCGTCGACATCCGCGCCGGGCGAGCGGCCTCCGTTGGCGCCCCGTCTGCCGTTACTTCCGTCGCCGCCGTTTCCGCCGCGACCTCCGTTGCTGCCACGGCCGCCATTGCCGCCTCCGCTTCCGCCATCCGGGTCATACATGACGTAGAGCTCCGGGCGTGGCGCGCGGATGTACTTGTGGATGAAGTTTTCGAGAGAGCGGAGTTCCGACGTGCCGTATTCGAGTCGGGGAATGAGCGTCTCGTGATAGACCCAGTTGTGTCCCGATCCCTTTCCTTCGATGACCGGCAGCAGAGACTTTCCGTCGGTGAGCGGAGTCTCCGACTGTTGGAAACCCACGGCATGAAGCGCCGTCGGAAGGATGTCGATCAAGCCGACCATGTCGCCGATGCGTTTTCCTCCGCGCCACTTGTCCGAACCGAAGGGTCCCGTCTTGGGAAGTCGAACGAGGAAGGGAATGCGCTGCGTCGTGTTGTAGATGAAGAACGAGTGCGTCATCTCACGGTGCTGCCCCAAACCCTCTCCGTGATCCGCGGCGACGATGATAACCGTCTGTTCGTAGAGGCCGCGCTCTTTCAGACCGTCCAGAAGACGTCCGATCTCCTGATCCATGTAGGCGATCTCGCCGGCGTAGGGATCTTCGGAGTAACGCGCGCCGAACGGCTCCGGCGGTGCGTAGGGGAAGTGCGGGTCGAAGTAATGCGACCAAAGGAAGAACGGAGCGCCGCCGGCTCCGCCGGATTCATCGATCCATTCAAGGGAGCGGTTTGTGACGTCGTCGGCGCGACGTTGTGCCGTGTCCGATTCGCGAGCCGTGCTGGTGGTTGGGAACTCGTCGTCGTAACGGTCGAAGCCCTGGTTCAGTCCGAACTGTCTGGCCACCGGGAAGGCTCCCAGGACCGCGCCCGTGCGGTAGCCGCGCTTGCCCAGTTCTTCGGCCAAGGTTCGCAGGGAGTCGCCCGCGACATAGGTCCCATTGTTGCGAACGCCGTGATGGAACGGATAGAGGCCCGTCATCATTGTGGTGTGGGACGGGAGCGTGACCGGAACCGGAGTGTTGGCCCGCTCGAAGAGGACGCCGTCCGCGGCCAGAGCGTCCAGGTTCGGGGTCGTAGGTTGAGCAAAGCCGTAACAGGAAAGACGGTCCTGCCGCGTCGTGTCTATAGAGATGAGGAGCACGGAGAGCGGCGTGTCCGGCGTAGGGACCGGGGACCACAGCCCGTAGTGGCCCGGGACCCACTCGGAGATCGGAGGCTCGGTCGCGTCCAGGGCCGGGACCCCGTCGTCCCCCGTGCATCCGGCGAAGTGGGTCGCCATGGCGGCCAGGCTGAGGACGGCTCCGACGGCGAGAAGAACCGGGGCCCATCCGGCCGAAGCGGCCGAACCCCCGAGCGAGCGATCGCTCATAAGACTAGAATTCCTTTGGCGAGTTTGGGCCCAGGAGACGCTGTTGGGCGTTGGTAGATCAAGGTTTGAGTGTACGGGGTTGGGTCAGGAGCGGCAAGAATCAGCGGGCGAACATCGCGTGGAGGATCTCGAGGCTCTTCTCGAGGGAGCGGGAGGAGATGCGACCCAGGCGGCGGACAGCGCGGGCCCGGTCGATGGTGTGGAGCCGGTCGAGGACGATGAAGCCGTTGCGGTTCTGGAAGCGGCAGGGGACCCGGAACGGATAGCGGTGGCCGCCGGTCGTCATCGGGGCAACGATGAGGGTCGAGAGCGCGTCGTTGAGTTCGTCGGGGGAGACGATGAGGCAGGGGCGGGTCTTGCGGATGTCGCTGCCGGCGGTCGGGTCCAGCTGGACGAGAAGAACGTCGCCTCTTTGGAGGCCGGGGGTTTCTACCACTCCCAGTCCTCTTCGTCGAACTCCGCGGGGAAGTGGGTCCAGGCTTCGGTTTCGGCTTTGGAGTCGGGAGATTCTGATCCGGATCGGGTATGCGCTTCGCGGATCGCGTCCGGCCAGTCTTCGCGGGGGGCTTTGCGGCGGGAGATGATGATTTCTCCGTCACGCACGCGGAGTTCGACGTCGTCGGCAAGACCGGCCTGTTCGATGAGCGGTTTGGGGATTCGGATGCCTTGGGAGTTGCCGATTCTCACGATCCTGGTTCTCAGTGGTTGAGTCATTGTGATTACATTGTATTCACAATCGGATGGCCTGCCAAGCGTGTTGATAGAGCGACATCCATCGGGCTTCCTGCGAGATTCAGGCCGCCGTGGCCGGCAGATGGGCCAAGGTTGAATCGGAACTCGACGATCGTCGGTCGGCGAGTTGGTGGGACTTGACGATCGGGAGGGGGCGGGATAATCTTCTCGTTCGCGGTTGCTGAGAGGCGGCCGCGTCCAGTTTTTCCTCGGTAGCTCAATGGTAGAGCATGCGGCTGTTAACCGCAGGGTTGTAGGTTCGAGTCCTACCCGGGGAGCCAGTAAGACATAGCGGACAAGCGGGCCGCGATTTGGTTGACGGGGACCTCGGAGGCACGCGCTTCCGGGGTCTTTCTATAGGTCTAAGTCCCACATAGATATGGGAGTGCAGGGCTCCGGCGGTCGGCTCTCTACTGACGGGGAGGGTCGCGTGATCGGTCCGATCTCAGCCTCCTCAGGCGCGTTTCTCGCCGGAACTCTCCCTTGGGGCTCTCTCAGAAGAGAGACTGGTTAACGCGGGTGTATGAAGACGGTCCCGGGTCAGGCGGACATCGGAATCAAGCTGCGCAAAGTGATGGTTCTCGATAGGAGTCGACCGGTTGCCTCCCTCGGAGGGAACGTCGGAGCTGGCCTTGGCCGCAACTAGATTCTCGTAGAGAGAACCTCCACAAGTCATGTTCATGCCCGATCGCGGCTCAGCGAGACCCTGAGACATGAACGTCGTCAGGGTGGATCTTGGCGACATTCAGCTCGTTACTACTTGGTTCGCAAGTACTCATGCCGTCCGGCGAGGCAACTCGTCCCGATTGGGGAGGCGATTCCCTGCACGAGAGACGAATGATCGGTCGCTTCGGGCGCGCGCCTGCGATCAACCAGCTAGGGGTGGGCGTCGGAGATGTAGCAAGCGCGCATCGCGGAGTTAGTTGATATATACTCTTGGAGTTTGGGCAGAACTAGCGAGGTCCCAGAGTTGCGGCAGAGCGGAAATGAGTGAACTGTACTCCGGTATCAAAACCATCCAGATCCTTGCAAGGTGCTCGTATCCGATTGTCAGCGCCTACGAGTTCGAGTTCCTAAAGACTGAGTCAGAGGTTCAAGACATTTTGAGGCCGAGCACGATCTATCTGATAGCTCAACGGCCCCTGACTTACTTCTCGAACTTACGCACATCTGATGGCTTGCTGTGCTTCGAAGTCCGCGATAACAGGCCCACAAGCCCGCTATGCTGCATGCTCGATCTAAGCAAGAACGGTTTCGCCAAAAGCGACGAGGACCTTTCGGTAGAGCTGCAGTTCTACTCGTCTCCAACGAACTCCGATGAGCCTTTCGACAACGTGGCCGGCATCAAGCTCAGGGACCTCGACGGTGAGTTTCTCTTCTGGATGACACCGCAGAAGTTCATTCACCACGTTCTGACGGATCGGCTTGTAGCGGAAGTGGTCGGAGACTTGAAGGACTATGTCGATTACCACGTGCACTATGTTGGCCAAGCGTTTTCTCAAGACGTCTGGAATCGGCTGACGGGACATGAGAAGCTCCAGGCGATTCTGACGCTGGAGGAGCCGCTCGACCGAGCCTCCTCGGTCTCATCTCTAGAGATTTCACTCATACTGATTGACATCGTCGGCTTCGATGAGGCGTGTATCTTTCCCAATTATGACTTCGCTCTACGATCTGGAGTGAAGCCAGTAATCCATCAAATAGATATTGCTGACGGCGGGGATTCATTAGAGACGTTCTACTCGCCGTCTCTGGACCCGGGTGCAGCAGAACTCACGAACGAAATCGAGGCTATGCTTGTTTCGCAGTTCCGTCCCGCCTACAACAAGATTCTGTTCAATCAGTATCCAGACATTGCGAACGGCACTCGGTCCGCCGGGTACACCGATAGCTCGCTGGTCTTGGAGTCAATGCCCGCGTCGCTGTCAACCGAGTTTCATAGCCAGGAACTCGTGCTGTCCGGCAAAGCCTGACGAGGCCCCCTGGGGACCGATGAGCCGCAATTTGGTTGACGGAGACCCCGGAGACGTTGGCTTCCGGGGTCTTATTATGTCCGTAAGTGGCGCAGGGATATGCGGGTGCAAGATCGGGCGGTCCTTCTGGCGAGAGCCGTGAGCCGGGCCGCCGTCCGTCTATGTAGAGGCCGTTTCTCGGCGGAACTCTTTGTTCGGGGCCTCTCAAAACGGAGACTGGTTGACGCTGGTGTTCTAGAACGACCCCAATTCAGACGGTCGTCGAACTTCGGAACTTCAGCCATGTGCGTCGAGCGCCGCCTTCTGGACGCTGGTCCTTTTTCATCTGATGACGGTATCCAAGAAGGACGCCAGTTTGGACTGAAGGGCTCTCTAGGCCCTCTTCGTCCTTCCTTGTGAAGTCCGCGCCTCGACCCCGGGTCCAGACGAGCGAAACACTACATGAAGAATCGAAACTGGTACGCAGAGCCTCCAAGGCCAGGCATCCGCTTTACTACGCGAGCAAGAACCTTGGCGTAGCTGAGCGTGACCGGGAGCGGGTCGTACAACGAATCGTTGTTCCAGTTCATCTTGGAGAGCCCCAGGATCGAGCGAGCCGTCGTGTCCCAGGCTCCGTGGCCCGCATGACGGACCAAGCGGATAGGGCGGGGTGTTCCTCGCTTCCCTTGGAAGTAGGACCTTCCTCTCTCGGCGACCCCTTTGGCATCACCATGCGTCCAAAGCAGGGCGTCGCGAGGCCCGATTCCAAGAAGTGTCCCACGTTGAACAGGAAACGCCGCGGCTGCACCTTTCCTCCCGTTGTCGCTTGGCGGATTGATCAGAATTCCGCGCCATGGAACGTCGTTGACGACCTGAACCAGGTCAACCGCCTCGCAGAGATGCAGGCCCTCCATGCATCCATCAACTTCCTGTCGTTTGAACTCGGTTGTCTTGTGGACCATCACGTGACGAGGGGAGCGGCCAGCGTGGCGGCGACGGTAGAGGTCCATGGATCGTGTGATCACCCGGAACATTTCGGTCCGCGACAGGAATGGATTGTCTTGGTGAACCTCCACCTCTGCCGCATCATAGGCGACGAACTCGAGGCCAGTCCCTTCGGCGTCGAAGACCTGACTACAGCAAGTAACGAACCGCGGCTGCCCTGAATCAGCGGGCCGAAGCGCGTACGAGATACCGATGTACGCAGTCTCCGGATCCGTGTGGGCCAATGTCCACGGGACGCCTCCGGCTTTTGCGTAGAGTGCAACACCGATCCGCCACATAACACTGGCGCGACAGCGGTATTGTACGGCGCTGTCCTCTCTGATGATCTGAATCGGGAGGTTTAGTCGAGCAGTGGCCGCCTTCACATGGTCGTGTAGGTCGAAGTCCTCTCCCGCTTCGCCCGTAAACCCGCGTCGCCACCGGTCCGGCAAGTAGAGGAATAGCACGTCGAATTCGTGGCGTACTGCGATGAGGTCTTGAATCTCCCGGACCAGCCTGTCAGCGAGAAGAATGTGCGGCGCCCTAGAGCTGCTAAACTTGTCTTCGAACTCATCGGGAAGCTTGGCATGCGATGCGGAGACTGCAGCCTCCATTCGAACGCGAAACACCTGCTCGAAGCCTGGCCACCTGGGCAGATACTCTTTCCGTTCGCGAGGCTGCGCGTCTCTACGTAGCTCCTTGAGAAGCCTGTAGAGTATCTCGGCGTCTTGGGCTGGAGCAATGGTTGCGACCCGGATGGGCTCGGGAATGAGGCCAGCAGATCGGGGACCGAATCGAAGCAGCCCACGGAGTGGATGCGTGTCGGTGTCGGAAGATCTGTCAGCGTGAAAGGCTAGCTGAGGCTCGCCAAGCAGCTCGTGGTGGTCGAGTTGACTGTTCATGGTCTAGACCTCCAAGAAAACGCCGTTCGCTCATCCAAAGAGAACAAGGCATCCACCCCGTCGGCGATCCCAAGAGCGCGGATTTCCGGAACCTCATCGAAGAGCCTTGCCCAGAAGTCGATGAGATCGTTTGCCTTCCGGTTGTACCTATCAACGCTCCGCTCTCGAGAGAAGTCCGACGCAGCGGCCCTGTTCTCATCCGCGAGCCCGTCAAAGACAGGGCGCGGCTCAATGAGGAGCCACAACCGATCGTTCGCCCACTCGAGTCGAATTGACACGCCTTCGCGCCAGGTGACTTCGGGGTGCGCGGACACCCTACCGGTAAGGTTCCGGACGATTGTGCGGAGATCCTTCCACCTCGCGTGCGCAGGATCCGCCGGCGCGAGAAGGTCTCCGTTGCGCCTCCGCGAAACGTCCATCTGAAACTCGCGCGCGAGTCCCCGAGAGAGGGCATCTCGGAGAAGACCACGCTCGCCGGAGTCGTATCGGAGTCGCTTTGTCTCGATCGTGTGCAGGTCGAACTCCGTAATACCGAAGGGCTCGTACGCTTTCCTCACATCGGCGTCGCTTCCGAAAGCCAATACTCCTGCTGTTGTTCGTGCGACCAGGACGTCCACTTCAGCCTTCTCGGCCGCCTCCCGGACCTCGCGAAACCCTCCGATAGTACAGCCGACCTTTCGACACGCCGTGGGCATCGCGCTTACAAGAAGACCGTTGAGCCGTACTATAGGCCATCCGCGGCTACCGTCGGTACGAGGGGCGGCCGTCCATACCCGTCGTTCCTCAGCGAACGCGTCGAGCGAGGTCGTGTCGATGCTGTCCATGCCCCGTATGAGGTCTCGCGCTACTTCATCGAAGTTCTCAACGCGCACCAGGGCTGCTTCAACTCCAGCAGACGCAGCGTTGCGAAGGAGTGCTCCCACTCTTGGGAGCGGAGAACTTCTTCCGCGGTGAAGCCAGAACAACCCTGCGGGGAAGGCGCCGGGCTCCGCGACGACCTCGTCAAGCGTGTCCATCACAGACTCGTCACGTCCGCTGTAGCCGACCACAATCAGCCCGAAGCGGCGGCAAGCAGCTACGAGCGCCTTCCTGAGAGCTTGGTCTTGTTCTCGAAGCTCATCCGAGGTGTTCTTAAGCCTCCGCGATCTGAAGTCGCCGTGTATTTTTAGCTCGATGGGCCATCGTTCATTGCTGATCAGGTCGGCGGCCAGGTGGGACCTATCAAGATCCACGGAAGACAGCGGTCCGGTCCCACCGTAGACCCTCGCGCAGGCATCGGCGACAAGCGGGTCGAAGTTCGTTGTCCATACGATCCGCGCTTGGCGGGCCTTCATCAGAGCCGCCAACGAAAGGTGTCCGTACGATGGCATTGCCCCACGCACCTGAGTCTCGATGTACGCTGTGCGATCGCTCTCCGCCGGAAAGACAGCCTCGAAGAGAGCCGCGTACTCTTCAGGGGCTCCCTCCGGTGGAAAGCTACCAGATGACGTAACGTGCTCTTGGAGACGGTTCCGGACGCCCGGATTTGAGAGGTCCGCGACGGACTTCGGTGAGACCTTGCGTTGGCTCACGAACAAACGCCGTTTGAACTCCCAGATCATGTCCCACGCCGTGGGCACCCCACCCGATGCGGAGGCCCCGGCTCCTAGAAACCACATCAGGCTTGGAGCTCGAATACCAAACCGACGCGCGAAATCGTCAGGGGGAAGGCTGGGAAGTTCTTCTTCCCTCATGTCGCGGTCCAAAAGCTACCTGCGGAAGATGTCCAGAGGACGATTCCATGGCGAATGTTGGCGGAAAGCGAAGCGGAAGCCGGCATTGGATTCCCCGGGCACGACGACGCCTTTGTTGTGCCGTTGAACGTAGATGTAGCCATCCCCCGCCCTTTCGTTCGTCCGATCCAAATCTAGAATCGAGAGTTATCTTTCGATTCGGAAGACTCTGAACTTTGCTTTGTACATGAGTTGACGTATGGTCTCGGTTAACAGACGATACCAGACCGCGACCCGGCTACGAAGTAGAAGGCGCGAGTGGGTGCTACGACAGCGACCCCCGCGCCGTTTCTCGTTTTTGAGGTCGTAGCCCCCGCCCGCCTTCGCTCCGAGCCATGGAGCGAGCATGCCATTCCTGCCCGATCCCGATGAGATGACGCCCGACCAGATCGTGGGCGAGCTTGCCGCCATCCTCGTTGCGGCATATCTGAGGATTCGTCAAAGCGATTTGACTCCGGTCTCTGCCGACAAACGACTGGATGTGTCCCGCCGTTCCGAGCGTCCATGTGGACGGGGTTAACGGAGGGAGAGGCATCATGAAGCCACACATTCAGAAGCAGGTGGATGCCTTGGCCGAGATGACGGTGGCCGAGCTTCGGGAGAAGTATGCGGAGGTATTCGGCGAGCCGACGAGGTCACGCCACAAGCGATTCCTGCAGAAGCGGATCACGTGGGGCCTCCAGGCCAGGGAAGAGGGAGGGCTCTCGGAGAGGGCGAAGCGTCGTGCCGCCGAACTCGCAAGGGACACCGATCTCCGGCTGCTTGCTCCACGCACGGAAGTCCACGAGTTCAAGCCGAAGCGGGACCGGCGTCTCCCCATGCCCGGCACGGTCATCACCCGGGTCTACAAGGGCGAGGAGATCGCCGTGACCGTCCTGGACGAGGGCTTCGAGTTTCGAGGCGACGTCTACAAGTCGCTCTCGGCCGTCGCGAAGGCCGCAACCGGATCCCACTGGAACGGATTCCACTTCTTCAAGCTACCCAGGGAGCCAAGGTCATGAAGCGAAACGGCCGCAAGGACGCAGCCGAGAAGACGGTCCGATGTGCGATCTATACCCGCAAGTCCACCGAGGAATGGCTCGACTCCGACTTCTCAACTCTCGATGCCCAGCGGGAGTCTGCGGAAGCCTACATCGCCAGTCTGAAGGGCTCGGGTTGGATCTGCCTGCCCGATCGGTACGACGACGGCGGCTTCTCGGGTGGGAATACGGACCGCCCGGCCCTCCAACGGCTTCTCGCCGAGGTCGAGTCCGGCAACATCGACTGTGTCGTGGTCTACAAGGTCGATCGCCTCAGCCGCTCCATCGTGGACTTCGGCCGGCTCCTGGAGACGTTCGACAAGCACGACTGCACGTTCGTCTCTGTGACCGAGCACTTCACGACGACGACTCCAGCCGGGCGTATGACGCTCAACCTGATGGTCAGCTTCGCGCAGTACGAGCGGGAGATGATCAGCGAACGCACCCGCGACAAGATGGGCGCCGCTCGCCGCAGGGGCAAGTGGATCGGCGGGTATCCGGTGCTCGGCTACGACCGGGACCCCGACGGCGGCGGCATCGTCGTCAACGAGGACGAGGCCATCCAGGTTCGGGCGATCTTCGATCTCTACCTGGAGAACGCGTCGCTCCTGGAGACCGTCAAGGAGCTGCGGAAGCTCGGCTGGGTCAACAAGCAGTTCGTCTCCAAGAAGCGGGGAGTGCCCCGAGGCGGGAAACCGTTCACGCGGGCCACGTTGTCGTACCTGCTGAAGAACGTCGTCTACATCGGCCGGGTCCGGTTCAAGGGCGAGGTCTACGACGGCGAGCAGGAGGCGATCGTAACGGACGAAACGTTCGCGAACGTCCAGGAGCAGCTGAGGCGCAACACTCTTGC
>JAUIHP010000055.1 GCA_030431975.1 bacterium
AGAAGGACATGAAGATCCGGATGCTGATTGCGGGCCACCCGCCGGGCCGCTACCGGATCCCCGCCGGCCAGGAGTTCCTGGGCGAAAGCGAAGGCGGTGCGGGTCTTCCCCGTTCCCGGAGGTCCCAGAAAGAGGAAGGCGTGCCCCAGCTTGTTCTGGTCGCGGGCACGGTCGAGCCACTCGAAGACAGGTTCCTGGCCTTCGATGACGGCGCGAAGTTGATGGAGTCCGGGTTCGTTTGCCATTGGGTCGGTAGAGTAGCATCCGCCCCACGCCTGGGGCATCCACTTCCCTCAGATGCCCAATATCAGTCGGTCCGAAGGATACTCTTCATCTTTTTCCCTGTGGCCAACTCATCGACCAACTTGTCCAGATAGCGAGCCGGTCGAGGGTCGGTTTTGGGGCCTGCCGCCAAGACTCGACCGTTGATTGGATCTTGGTCGGCGTGAAACACTTGAGACTCGTTCATCTCAGCTGCGCGGGTCCAATCTCAGCTGCGCGGGTCCAGATGCAACCGGTCAGGGAGAGACTCAAAATGCACCTCATACGACACTGTTCCGCGCTGCTCATCTCCACGGTTTCGCTGGTCCTACTCTCTATCGGCAGTGATGCTCTGGCCACGTTCTCGATCTGCGCCGTCGACCCGGCAACCGGCGAAGTCGGAAGCGCTGGCGCCTCATGCATCGCAGGCTCCATCATTCTCAGCGACGTTCATCCCGGAGTCGGTGTCGTCCACACGCAATCCTACTGGAACTCGCAAAACCAGCAGTACGCCCGCGAACTCATGAATCAGGGTTTCTCACCTCAGGAGATTCTCGATCTGGTCGTCGAGAACGACGCGCAGGGCAATCCTACGATCCGACAGTACGGAGCCGTCGACCTCGTAGGCGGCGGCCGGTCCGCCTCCTACACGGGTGTCAACTGCATCAACTGGAAGGGTGGAATCACCGGACCGACCTATGCCGTCGCCGGCAACATCCTTCTCGGCCCGGAAGTCATCGCCGACATGGAAACAGCGTTCCTTGGAACTACGGGTACGCTCGCCGACCGGCTGATGGCGGCGCTTCAGGCGGCCAAGCGGCCCGGAGCCGACACTCGATGCTCGACCAAATCGGCCATCTCGGCGTTTCTTCGCATTGCCCAGGTGGGAGACCCGGACAACGATCTGTACCTGGACCTGAACGTGAACAACACGTCGGGAAGCACGGATCCGATCGACGTTCTGCAAAGTCAGTACGACGACTGGCTGGAGACCACGGATGTCCCCAACGATGTCGATCTGGATGAGCCGTCGGCGGATCTCCTGCGGGTCTCGACGCCGACAAAGGGCGTCCTGCAAATCGAGTTCGAGCTGGAGTCCTCCCAGCACATCGACATCTCCATCTTCGACGTGCGTGGACGCCGGACGCAGCGACTGGCGAGCGGGTTCTTCGAGAACGGAGTCCATACTCGAACCTGGAAGCCTCGGGCCGTCGCGGGAGTTCACTTTGTACGACTCACCCGTGCCGAGGGCAGTGCAACCGAGAAGGTTGTGTTCGTACGGTAGCTAGTCGGCGCCGTTGGAACGTGCACTCTGCCGCCTGCGGCGGGATTCGATGGTCTCGAGGGCCGTGCGGGCCGCATCACGAGCCCTTTGTCCGAGCAACGACCTGGCCGCATTCCCAACGTTTGTCGAAACTTGGAGAGATGTTATGATTTCCGAACTTGCGCACCGTCGGGAATCCTGAGCTTTCTGGTCGCAAGCCCCCTCTCCAGTCGGCGGGCATCCTTGCCCGAAAACAACACGTCCCGGGTGAGCCTCGATCTTCGAGTCGGACGAGGTTTGCGAGAGAACCATGTCGCTGGCTTCGCTATGCGCCGGGCTCCCTCGAACAACTGGGGCCCCGATCCAGCCGATCTTGGAGATCCGAAAATGACCCAAAAGAACACTTCTCCCCGACTTCTCCGCGTCTCATGGGCACGAGCAATCGTGATCGCATTGAACGCCTGTGCCGCCTTGACGATCGTTTGGCTCGGCGGGACATCTCTCGCGGCCGACGTCGAAT
>JAUIHP010000043.1 GCA_030431975.1 bacterium
ACGGGAACGCCAACGGGACCAACGGGAACGACAACGGGACCAACGGGAACGACAACGGAACCAACGGGAACGACAACGGAACCAACGGGAACGACAACGGGACCAACGGGAACGACAACGGAACCAACGGGAACGACAACGGAACCAACGGGAACGACAACGGAACCAACGGTAACGACAACGGGACCAACGGTAACGACAACGGGACCAACGGTAACGACAACGGGACCAACGGTAACGACAACGGGACCAACGGGAACGACAACGGCGGCGGCGGTGGCCTCTGTCCGGACGGGTCGACGCAGCTCTACACCGAGATGGGTGGAAGCGACGACAACCGAGTCGAGTACGACGAGCTGGGCGGATGCCGTGAGTTCCGAGTTCGCGTCCGCGACCTCTCGCCCTATATGACCTACCAGGTGTTGGTCGAGGGCGTGAGCGTCGGAACACTTCAGACGGACGACGACGGCCGCGGTGAGCTCCGCTACCAAGGTTCGCAGTTCCCGTCGAACTTCCCGGTCCTACAGGAAGGTGACCAGGTTACGGTCGGTCCGGTCTCCGGATCTCTCTTCCTCGCATGCTCCGGCAACGTCAACTGCAACGGCTAAGGCGGTTGGCTGCCCTGTAGCGTCCTTTGCGCACGAGGACGCCTCGGGCTTCAGATACGGTCCGGATCGTTTACGCGATCCGGGCCGTTTTCTTCTTCCTCGCTTCGCTCTTCCTCCGTTTCTTCTTCTCCCGAAACAACTTTCCGTATCAGAACTTCAGCCGCGGGCCACTGCGTGATGAAGGAAGCGACTTGCAGTTGGATGTGAGTCCGAAGCGAAGGAGTTCTGCATATGACGATCCGGGCGCACCTCTCCACCGCCACCAAGATTGCCGTCGGCGTGGCTGCCATCTGGTGGGTCTCCCGCACCGTCTCCGTCGCAGACGTTCTCTCAGCTTGTTCCAACGCGGACGGAGCTCTTCTCACACTTGCGGTACTTGTCTTCTTCCTGACCCCGGTTCTTCAGGGAGTGCGCCTGCGTCGACTCTTCGAGGCTCAGGGCATGCCGATCCGACTACACGAGAGCATTCACCTGGCGTTCGCGGGCAACTTCGTCAACTTCGCCATTCCGGTCGGATCCACCACGGGGGACGTCTTCAAAGCCGCGTACCTGGCTCGGAAGACCGGTAAGGCGTTCGAGGCCACGACGGTGACCTTCGTCGATCGGTGCATCGGTGTGGGGACTCTCGTCGTCACCGTGGCCGCGATCGCTTTCGTTTCTCCTTCCGAGAGCCCGCTCGCTCCGCTGCGTCCCGCCCTTCTGGCGATCTGCGTGGCGCTCTTTTGCGGTCTCGCTCTGCTCCGATGGTTTCCGACGGAAGGACGTGCTGCGTCCGCAGTGGCAAGCGCAACACGTCGGGTGCCGGGTCGCACCGCTCTTCTTCGCACGTTCCTGACCGCCCGGAGCTGCCTGCGTTCGTTGCGGGTCCTGGCGTTGACCGTCCTCGATACCCTGGGAATTCAGATCGCGGCGGCGGCGAGTTTTCTCTTGGCTGCCATCGCCCTCGGCTTTGCCACGGGCCCGGCGGATTGGATGGACATCTACGCGTTCTTCTCCGCCGGCGAAATCGTCAAGGCGCTGCCCGGTCCGCCCCAGGGGTTGGGAACGTTGGAAGCCGCCTACGGAGTCTTTTTTCATGCATGGGCGACGCCGGCGCAGGTCGTCAGCGCGGCCCTCGCCGTCCGAGTGATCAACCTGGTTTGTGCCCTTCCGGGGGCGGCCATGGCTGTCGCTTCGCTTCCTGGAATCGAAACCGGGAAGAGCACTGTAAGTACAGATTGGGCCGCAAACGGCGCGGTTCGGTCCTGATCGCGAAGCTCACGACGTTAGCGAACTCGAAGGAGTAGTAGTCATGACTCACCAAACCGATATCAAGCCGGACGTCAGCGTTTTCTTTCCGTGCTACAACGAGGAGGAGAACGTCGAAAGAACGACCCGGGCCGCGGTCAAAGCCTGCGAACGTCTCTTCGACGACTTCGAGGTCATCATCGTCAACGACGGAAGCAAGGACCGCACAGGCGAGATCGCAGACCGACTGGCCGCGGAGATCCCTCAGGTTCGCGCCGTCCACAACAGTCCGAATCGCGGCTACGGTGGAGCGCTGCAGCGCGGTTTCGCGGAGGCGACGAAGACTTACGTCTTCTACACGGACGGTGATGGACAATTCGACTTCGAAGAGATGGACAAGTTGCTCCCGATGATGAAGAAGTACGACATCGTCAGCTGCTACCGCATGAATCGACAGGACCCGTTGCACCGTAGGCTCAACGCCAAGTGTTGGGGGCTCCTCGTCGACGCTCTCTTCAAGATCCGACTTCGGGACATCGACTGCGCATTCAAGATCTACCCCCGCAGCCTGTTCGAAGAAATGGAACTGCACTCCGAGGGCGCGCTCATCGATACTGAGATTCTGGCCCGGGCACGTCGCCTCGGTTACAGCATCGGGCAGTTTGGAGTGACGCACTACCCGAGGACGGCCGGCGAACAGACCGGCGCAAACTTGAAGGTCATCCTTCGCGCGTTCAAGGAGCTGTTTCAGCTCCACTCGATCATTCGCAACACAAGCCGAGGGTCCCAGGGATCGAGCGCGAGGCACGGAGGGCAGCTGACCCGGCCGGCCCGTACCGCATAAGCTTCTCAACACGGGGCACCATGATCGTGGTGCCCAACCGGTTCTCATCAATCCCGGGCTCGAGAAGGGCCCGGGACTACGCATTCACGACTCGAGCAGGCAAGGGAGGTTCCACCTTGAGCCTGGCATCGTCCACACCCAAGTTCAGTTCCGATCGTACCGACGGGCGCTGGATCGTCTGGCTTCAGAGCCTCGCGCTGTTCGCCCTCGGTTTCCTGGTCATGCATCTCTTCTACGCGGGGACGGTCGCACCGGGCGCAGAGATCGGGGTACCTGGGCACGACTCCTTTTATCACATCGCCATGGCGTCCATTCTTCCGAAGTGGGGAGCGATGGATCAGTTTCCGTGGCTGGAGTACGTCTACTTCCGCGATCACGGGGACGCTTTCGTCAGCCATCACTGGGGATTTCATCTTCTCCTCCTTCCATTCGTGAAACTTGCGGAAGCGACGACCGGCGACGCGCTGCAGGGCGGTCGGTGGGCCATCAGCGCGGTCTTCGGGGCGAATCTCGTGCTCTTCTCCCTGCTGTTACGGCAGAAGAAGGTTCCGCTCTTCTGGCTTTGGATCGCGTTGTTCTTCCTGCTGCCGGACCAATTCTTCTCGCGGCACGGGTTCGTCCGGGCGATCGGAGCGTCCTTCCTCTTCATGCAGCTGACCTTGCTCGCGCTGTTTGCGCGGCGATACTGGATGGCCGGACTCGCCGTCGGCGCCTACGTTCACCTGTATCTGGGTGCGGTCATGTTCGGACCGATTCTGGTCGCAACCTTCGCCGCGATGCAGTTGTTCGGCCCGTCCGAAGACCGGGAGTTTCCTCTGCGCCTGGCACTGATCACAGGGGGATGCTGGCTCGTCGGGGTTCTGACCTACCCCTACGCCGGCGGGATGTTCGAATTCCTCAAACTTCAGGTCTTTGGCTCCGGTCTGTCACCGGACATCGAAGTGGGACGGGAGTGGAAGCCCTATTCGGATGCCTGGTTCCTCGTCAGCATGGCCGCCCCTCTCTTCGTGGCCTGGACCGGAGCGTTGCTTCTGCGTTTGCGGATCGGACCGCGGCTGAATGCCGAGGAGACGACACTGGTCGTGCTGCAGTTCGCGTTCCTCGTCCTCACTTTCAAAGCGCGTCGGTTCATCGAGTACTGGCCGCCGATCTGTCTGATCAGTGCGGCCTACCTCGCAGCCGAACCTCTTCGGGCGTTGGGTGTCGAGTTCCAGCAGTGGTGGCGCACTCATCTCTCGACGATTCCGCGCGTTGACGGAAGAGCGGAGGGGCGACTCTGGGGAGGGCTGGCTCTCGGCTTGGCAACCATCGCTTTGGCGGCGACCGGAGTTTGGGCCGTACTGCAGATTCGGAATTCGAACGAGACGGCCTGGCTCTTCGGAAAGACATGGGTGTGGGCAGTTCCGCTCATTCTGATTGGGTTGACCGAGCTGGTGCGGGTCGTGAGAAAGAACGGTGTGGAGTCGAGTTCGCCTTGGCCCTCTACGGTCCGTGTCGGGATCGTCGGATTGCTCGCCCTCGTCCTGCCGGCGACGACGCTGGCTATCGGGGCGGACAGCTACTCCTCGGCGATTCGGCAGCTCCGGTGTTACTACGACATCGAAGACCTGGAATCGATGATGGCGTTCTTCAAAGCTGACTCCGAGGAAGGGGATGTCATCTTCACGGACGATTGGGATGTCTTTCCGCCGTTCTTCTTCTTCAACCGGCACAACCATTACATCGTCGGGCTCGATCCCAAATTTACTCATCAGCGCCAACCGGACCTTTGGAGTCGCTACGTCAAGATCTCACGTGGACAGGTTCCGAGCACGATCCAGCTTGCAGCCGAGAGTGCGGACTCTGAGCGGGCGACGGTCGGCCTCGTGGACATCCGGGAACACTTCAAGGCGCGCTACGTCATCGCCGACGACGATCATCGAGCGCTTTCGGATGCGCTCGCCGCGGCTTCGGACTTGGCAGAGTGCGTGTATCCCTCGACGGACTACGACGAGGCTCGAAAGGAAGAGTATGTCGTTTTCCGGATTCGTAGCCGGGAGGAACAGGAAGCCTACTCGGAAGAGGACAGTCCCGTCGCCGCAAGGGGACCGTTGCCGCTCAGCGGACTGCGTCCCACTTCTGTTTCCCAAGGTTGGGGGGACCTTGGTTCGGACGTGACGGTTGACGGGAACACCATTCGATTGGGTGGTGAGGTGTTCTCGAAGGGCATCGGTACGCATGCGCCTTCGCGTTTGCTCTTTGACATTCCGGAGGGCTTCGCCTGGTTCGAGGCAACGGTTGGCATAGATGATGAGACGAACGGGCAGGGTAGCGTCGTGGCTTCTGTTTTACTCGACGGGGTGGTGGCCTACGAGAGTCCGACCCTCGTAGGTGGCGAGGCTCCGGCGGTAACACGAGTTCCCCTGGGGGCCGCCCGGCAGATTCAGCTGGAGACAGACCCGACCGAAGACGGGAACCGTTTCGATCATGTTTGTTGGGGCGGCGCAGTGTTCCTGCGCGAAGAAGGTGTCGGCGACTCCGCCGACCTCGCCCCCAGCTCGGGATCGGAAAACCAGTGATGGGTCTCCCGCGAAGCAAAGGTGCCCGGCAACGTATCTGTGACCGATGGAAGTTCCAGACGTGATTGGCTTCGTGGACAGACTGTTGAGCCGGCCCGACTGGTCGCGCCCGCCTTCAAGTCCGTTGGTTTGGGCCGCTGCGCTGTGGGCAGCGGCGATCGCGCTCCGCCTGTGGATCCTCGTTCAACCGGATGTGGTCTACGCCTGGGATATGGCTCTTTTCGTCAGTTGGGCCCGCGGACTCAACGAACTCGGGATGCAGGGGTTCTATGACTCCGGAGTCTTCTGCGACTACCCGCCGGTGCTCGTGCTACTCGTTCGCGGCGTCGGATGGTTCGTCGGTCTGATCGTGGCGGAGCCGAGTGACTATGCCTATCAGGTGGCTCTCAAGTCGCTGGCCGTTGCCGGCGACTTTGCGATCGGTGGTCTCCTGTGGCGCGAAGGAACGCGTTTGTTCGGCGAGTCGAAGGGGCTACTGGTTTGCGGTTTGTACCTTCTCAATCCCGTCGCTGTCTACGACTCCGCCGTCTGGGGACAGTTCGACTCGATCTACACGATGTTCCTTGTAGCAGCATTCGTTCTCGTGTCACGGGGCCGCTGGGTTCTGGTCGGCGCCGCAGCCGCGTTTGCATTGTCGGCGAAGTTTCAGGCCGTCGCCGTCCTGCCACTGGCTTTGCTCGAGGCGTTCCGGATCGGCGCCGTTCGCGGCGTGGCGAAGTTTGCGAGCGGAGCTGCCGTCGCAATTATTCTGGTTGCTGCGCCCTTCATCGCCACGGACACCGTGAGCCAGATCTGGAACCGTGCCTATGTCGATGTGGTGGGGCAGTACGACAGCCTGACGCACAACGCGTTCAATGTCTGGTCGTTCGCTGGTGACCCGTCTCGGACGGATACGACGCCTCCGGTCGAAATCGTTCGCGCCGTCGCGGGCGACCGGGAGTCTGTGGCCTTCGACGAGTCACCACTTCTGGGCCTGACTTTGCGCAGGCTTTCGATGCTCCTCTTCGCCGTCGCTGTCGCGGTTGTTCTCTCTCTCTACTCGCGTCGGCCCGGAACGCTGAACCGTTGGGGCGCCGCGGGATTGCTCGTCCTTTCCTTCTATCTGTTCCCGACGGAAATGCACGAGCGCTACGCCTATCCGGCACTGGCCCTTCTTGCTCCGTGGGCCGCTTCTTCCAGAGGACGCGAGCGGCTCTACTGGGCGCTGACCATTGCGGTCACCCTCAATCTGGTGGCCGTCCTTCCTGTCGACGCACTGGCTCGGCAGGTTGGAGCCGTCTCGATTTCTGTTTTCGTGCTGCTGCTTTGGGGATTGGCCTCGGGAGTGGAACCACCCGGAGTCGCCCCCTCGGCAGTGGCACGTGATTACGAACCGGAACCTGGTCCGCTTTCACGGCCACAGTCCGTCCTGATCCGCGCTTTTCGCCGCGCAACTGTGTTTGCTGTCCTGCTCGTGCTTCTGTCGGGGTTCGGAATCTATGTCTGGAGCAAAGGCGCCACCGCCTCGGCATCCGCAGGTGTACGGCTGGGAGATCTCGAGCCTGTGCGCCAGGAGCAGGGATGGGGAAGCCTCTCCGAGGACCGCAGTGTGTCGGGTGCGCCGCTTGCTTTGGGTGACCGCTACTACGTTCGCGGCTTGGGAACTCATGCGCCCGCGCGCCTCGAGTATTCGGTTCCGGAGGGAGCGGTGAGCTTCTCGGCCGGACTTGGTGTCAATTCGTTCGCCGGAGAGTCTGGGAGCGTTCGCGTTCGCTTCTTCGTGGATGGGAACCTGGCCTGTGAGTCGGCGATTCTGAAGCCGGGACGCCAGGCGTTTCCGGTTCAGTTCGACGCGGTCGGAGCGAAGCGCCTTCGGATCGAGGTCGAGGACGGAGGAGACGGCAACCGTTCGGATCACGTCGATCTTGTCGAGGCTCGATTCGACTTTGCCTCGGATCGTTCGTCCGTTCGGATCCACTAGATAGGATCTGTCGGATCGAATCCGCCGGATCGGATCCAGCGGGCCCGAATCGAGAACCGTCCGGGCTGGGCTGCTGCGAAGTATCAGGATGGGATGACCGTCGCACTGCGTCGCGACAATACACAAGACTCGACGGTTTGCCGGGACCGGAGGAAGGAATCAACATGTCTCACTTCAACAAGTTTTCGGGCTCGCCGCAATGCGTCAGCCTGATGGCTGCGTTGGCCCTTGGGCTGGCGGCGAGTTCGTCTGACGCGCAATGGGTCACCGAGTCTCCAGTTCCAACGCATCTGGATGTCCGCGGCGTCGGCGCGATCGGCGCGGACCACGTTTTCATCGCATCGGAAGGGTCGTCGTGGGATGACGGAGGCTCGTTGTTCGAGTCGACGGATGGTGGAGCGACCTGGACCCAACGGGATGTTCCTTTCGCGACGTCGCAGGGCCTCAACGGGTTGTTCTTTCTGGACGCATCGAACGGCTGGGCATTCGGCAATGCCAACTATCGGACGGACGATGGGGGCGCCAGTTGGACGGAGTTGCCGTTCCTCGGCACCACGTACTTCATGGAGTTCTATACGGCGAGCTTCGGGTTGGCGTCGGGAAACTTCGGCGTTCTTGCGAGCTTGGACGGCGGAACGACCTGGGATCCGTCACCTCAGGACATCTTCGAAGCGTCGTTCTACGACACACAAGTCGGGCTGGGAGCCTCGGACTCCGGACTCTACCGGACGACAGACGGTGGGGCTTCGTTTTCACTCGTGCAGGCCGGCGTGGCTCAATCATCGGCGTTCCTTAGCGGCACCGACGCCGTATCCGTCGTCGACAATCTCTTCTTCCAATCGTCGGACGGTGGCGCAACTTGGGCCGCGGGACAGGACGCTGCGGGACGGGACCGGCTCGAAGCCGTGACTTCGACCGTGGGGTTGGCCTGGGGGCGTTCCGGAACGTTCCCCGACTTCGATGATCGGGTCTTCCGGACTTCGGACGGCGGTGGTACCTGGATTGACCTCGGAGAGATCATCCCGGCCGGAATCTGGGACCTGGAGGCCAACGGTAGCCAATCGGTCGTAGCCGCCGACTTCGAAGGCAATCTCTACTACTCGGCGGATGCGGGCGCCTCGTGGACACAGACCTTCAGTACGCCGGGATTTGCACCGGGCTTTCTAAGTAGCGCGCGGCTTTCCTTCGCCGATGAGCTGAACGGTTACTTTGGATACGGACCGGGTTTCGTGATTCGGACCTCCGACGGCGGCGCAACTTGGAGCCAGGTCTCGAGTGGTATCGGATACTCACTCGAGGCCGTCGGGCGCTTCGCCGACGGAAGCCTGATTGCGGTGGGCGAGAACGGAGCCGTGGTTACCAGTTCCGGCACTTCCGGCCGGTGGATGCTTCAATCGGCGCCGACCGCGTTGGACCTGGTTGCCGTCGACGTCGTCGGTTCCCAGGAAGTGGTTGCGCTGGATGAAGAGGGGCGCCTGTATTCGAGCTCGAACGGCGGCGTTAGTTGGACCGTGGCCACCGCACCCTCGAACCTGGAGGGGTCGGACATGGACTTCGTCTCTCTGACCGAGGGATGGATCATCGGAAGCAAGTTCTCGGAAGCAGTTCTGTACTTCACCGATGATGGCGGCCAGACGTGGACCCCGGCCCCGGGTTTTCTGGGCATCTACGCCTCGATCGACTTCGAAGGGGATTCCGGCTGGGCCGCGAACGTCGGCGGCGTCTACTACCGGACGATCGATGGCGGCGAGACCTGGACCGAAGGCGATCTTCCGGGGTCACCTTCTGTCGAAGAGATCGAGTTCTGGGACGTGAGTGTCGGCTACGCCGTGGGAAGATTCGGATATGCCATGCGCAGCGACGACGGCGGACTGACTTGGCAGTCCCTGCCTATCCCGGCCGGAGATGATCACCTCACGGACGTATATCTGCTCGGCCCGAACGAGTTGTGGATCTCGACTAATGACGGGCGTGCCTACTACTCCGCGACGGGAGGCCAGAACTGGTCCTTGATGGAAACCGGAACCAGTGGCTTCGGAAACTTCGCAGCTATCGTGGCCTCACCGGAGGGCGACGCGTGGGCCGTCGGTTTCCAGGGATTCATCGAGCGCTTCGACGGACCTCCTCCTCCGCCACTCAACCGTCCGCCGGAGGCTTCCTTCGACTTCGTGACGAACGGATTGAGCGTCGATCTCACAGACACGAGCGTCGATCCGGATGGAACCATCGTCGATTGGCTTTGGGACTTCGGTGACGGACAGGGGTCGACGGAGCAGAATCCTTCACACACTTTCGATGTGGAGGACACCTACATCGTCCGCCTGACGGTGACCGACGACGATGGGGACACCGGCTCGGCGGTCCGTTTTATCGTCGTGCAGCCCGGACCGGGCGGAACGTTCGGTGACTTTACCGAAGTGACTCCGCTCGATCCGTTGTTCCTTACGCCGCAGGACGAAGACTTCTGGGTCTCGACGACGGCCGCTGCCGACTACGACAACGACGGCGATCTCGACATCGCGGTTCTCGGCTACTACGTCGTCTACCACGAGTCCGTCGAGTACCGCCTTGTTCTCATTCGCAACGACGGCGAGGCCGGACCCGGCGAGTGGGAGTTTGCCTACGTCGACGTCCCTCTGAACGGTATGAGCTCCGGTTCGTCGGACATGGCGTGGGGTGACGTCGACGGTGACGGTGACAAGGACCTAGTCCTCGGTTCGAACGGTGAAACCGTTCTCTACCGCAATGACGACGGAGTGCTGACGGCCACGGACACCGTGCTTCCCAGCTACTACGAGGACAATGACCAGGCAGACTTCGACCTGCAGTCCCTGACCTGGGCCGACTTTGACAACGACGGGGACCAGGATCTGCTCATGCCGTCGGTCTTCGACTGGGACGAGTTCACCTACCGCACGGCCCTGCTCCGCAACGAGGGAAGCAACGGAACCGGAGGATGGAACTTCGTCGAAACGAGCGAAGTTTTTGACTCGGCGCCGCACGCCCAGAGTTTGTGGGCGGACTACGACGGGGATCTCGACCTCGATCTTCTACTCATCAATCTGGCTCCACTGACGAATGACGGCTTCATCCGCCGGTACCGCAACGATGGAGACGGTGTCTTTGTCGGTGAGGACATTCTTGGTGCGCTGACGATCGAACACGGCGAGGCACAGTGGGGCGACTACGACGAAGACGGTGACTTCGACGTTCTGGTCGCCGGTCACATCAAAGAGATTGATGGATCGTTCAACCGAGTCCTGCGCATCTACCGCAACGACGATGAAACTTACGTACCGGTCGAAGTCATCGACTGCATCCCGTGTGAGGGGTGGTTCGATCTGACCGCCGCGACGTGGGCCGACTACGATGCCGACGGCGATGTCGACATTCTTCTCACCGGCACCTACAACAGCGGTTCACAGATCGAAGGCCGGGCCCGCATCTATCGGAACGATGGCGGCACCTTCGTGTTGTCGGAGAACGAACTTCCGGCACCGAGAGCCAGCGGGACGGCCGGCGGCACCTTCAGTTGGTTCGACCTCGACGGTGATCTCGACCTCGACTACTTCATCGCCGGAGAGTACTTCGTGCCTGGTGGAAA
>JAUIHP010000044.1 GCA_030431975.1 bacterium
GGAAGATTTCTGCGTGCTACTGGGAAGAGATGCTTCGTGTGCCGGATCCGACCGAGAAGTGCACGTCCGTCGTCCGCCTTCGCACCGACATCGACCTGCTGGACGCTCTCGATCGCACCATTTGCCGAGTCCAAGCCGCGCACGGAGAGGACAAGCCGGAGTGGTGGTGCCTGGAACTCATGATTCTGTATGTCCGCAATGGATGGGTCCTGGGAGACCGGGACTTTCGCCGCCGAACGGCCGAGTTCAACATCCTGGCTCGCGACGGCTTCCAGTGTACGTCTCCGCGGTGCAACGCGCGCAGCAATCTAAACGTCCATCACATCGTCTTCCGGTCCCAGGGCGGGAGCGACGATCCGTCGAACCTCACGACGCTCTGCGCTGCCTGTCATCTGCAGGGGGTCCACAGTCGGGCAACGATCACCGTGGGTGGATTGGCTCCGCATGACCTGCGATGGAGCTATGGCGCTGATGCCAAACTTGGCTTTGTCTAGTGCTGCGGTGCCGACGCCAAGCTGGGCTTTGTCTAGTGCGGCGGTGCCGACGCCAAGCTGGGCTTTGTCTAGGCTACCGCACCGATGCCACGCTGGGTTTTGTCTAGAGCTATGGCGCCGATGGCAAGCTTGGCTTTGTCGGGACAGTCCCATGACACCCAAACGCGATCTCTGGGGAGGTACGACCATAGCGGGACCCGCTCCCCCGGCTATGGAATCTCAGAAAGCCAATAGGTTAGCCCGAGCGTCACCGCCTGGTTGTAGAAACGGTGCTCGTCCCGGTTCAAGCTGTCGTTGATGTTCCGTAACCCGCGACGATACGCGAGATGGATGTCCGCGCACTGGAACAGCCGGACTCCGACGCCGGCGGTGAAAGTCCAGTCCACCCGAGGGTAGAGATCGTCGGTATCTGCGCCGTCACCTAGTTTGTTTCCGTCGACGGTGATGAACGCGTCTGCGTCGAAGAGGACGTCCAATTCGAGACCGGATCGAACGAAGAGCGCGGAACTGTCTCCGGGAAGAGTGGCTTCCAGCAGCAGGGGAACGGCCAGGTAGTGGAGCACCGCCGTTTCCACTGCGTCCTTCGGATCGCCATTCTCCGAAAACCACGACAACTCAGCATCGAGTCCGTTGGTCTCGTACGACAACCCGCTGATAACGGCCAGCTGGGACCTCACGGGGACACGAGAGCGCAAAGCGGCCCGGATGTTTGCGTTCGCACCGTAGTCGCCGCGCGGCAGAGGAAGATGCTCGGGACTGTCAAAGGAGAACTCTGCAAACGAAACCCCAGCCTCGATACCGACCGGGATCCCGGCGGCGGCCTGCGTCGCCTGCATGAGCATGAAGAGCCCAATGACAAAACGCCCGACCACGATAATCCCCCTGGGAACCTGAACAATGACGCTCAATGACGAAGAGGACGGTTCCTATGAGTCGCTCCCGTACGCGTCCATCGGCGGGCACGTACAAACCAGATTCCGATCCCCGAACGCATTGTCGACCCGCGACACGGGCGGCCAGAACTTGTGGTCTCTCAAGTACGGCACCGGGAACGCCGCCTCGTCCCGCCGGTACGGATGCGGCCAGCTGTCCGACGCGACATCCTGCGACGTGTGCGGAGCGTTGTGCAGAACGTTGTCCTGCTTGTCCGCCTGTCCGGTCTCGACGGCTTCGATCTCTCTTCGGATCTGCAGCATGGCCTCGCAGAAGCGATCGAGCTCGTGCTTGGACTCGCTCTCGGTGGGTTCGACCATGAGTGTCCCGGCGACGGGCCAGGACATGGTGGGCGCATGATAGCCGTAGTCGATCAACCGCTTGGCGATGTCGTCGACGCCGACGTCGGCGGACGTCTTGAAGTTCCGCACGTCCAGGATGAACTCGTGTGCGACGCGGCCGCCGGCTCCCTTGTAGAGAATCTTGTACGGGCCTTCGAGTCGTTTGGCGAGATAGTTGGCGTTGAGAATCGCGAGTTGGCTCGCTTGCTTCAGACCTTCCGCGCCCATCATCGCGATGTACATCCACGAGATGGTGAGGATGCTGGGACTTCCATACGGAGCGGCGGACACGGGTCCGATGCGTTCGTCCCCGTGATTGCCGTCCTTGTCGACGACCCGAGTCACCGGATGGTCGGGAAGGAACGGAGCGAGGTGCTTGGCGACACAAATGGGGCCCATTCCTGGGCCGCCTCCGCCGTGGGGAATACAAAACGTCTTGTGCAGGTTGAGGTGACAGACGTCCGCGCCAAAGTCCCCGGGACGACAGAGACCGACCTGTGCGTTCATGTTCGCGCCGTCGAGATAGACCTGCCCGCCGTGATCGTGAACGATCGTGCAGACGTCCCGAATCGTCTTCTCGAAGACGCCGTGTGTCGACGGGTAGGTGATCATAAGACCGGCCAGAGCGTCGGCGTGCTTTTCTGCCTTGGCCCGCAAGTCGCCGAGGTCGATGTTGCCGTGCGAGTCGCACTTGATAGCCACGACCTTGAAACCGGCCATCACCGCAGAGGCGGGATTGGTTCCGTGCGCCGAGTCCGGAATCAGACAGACATCCCGATGATCGTCTCCGCGCGAGTGATGATAGGCGCGGATGACGAGCAGTCCGGTGTACTCACCCTGGGCGCCCGCATTCGGCTGCAGCGATGTGGCTTCGAATCCGGTGATCTCCGCGAGCATCGCCTCCAACTGATGGAACATCTTCTGATAACCACGCGTCTGAGCGGTGGGCGCAAACGGATGGATGGCTCCGAACTCCGGCCAGGACAACGCCACCATCTCGGAGGTCGCATTGAGCTTCATCGTGCACGATCCCAACGGGATCATCGAAGTCGTGAGCGAGAGGTCCTTGGCCTGCAACCGATGCAGATACCGCAGCATCTCGTGTTCTGCGTGGTAGCGATGGAAGACCTCGTGCGTCAGGTAGTCACTGCTGCGCACGAACTCGTCGGCAAAGCCGTAGTCGCCCTCCAGTTCCTCGGCGATTTCATCCGCCCGGAACGAGACTTCCTGTCCCAAAGCGAAAGCCGCGAAGAGCTGCGCCAAGTCGGCGGGCCGAGTTGTTTCGTCGAGGGAAACGGCGACAACGTTGCCGTCCATCGGACGGACGTTGTATCCACGTTGCTCCAGAGACTCCATCAAGGCGTCGCCAGAAACAGTCCCAAGCTCGACGACGACGGTATCGAAGAAGTTCGTCGTCCGAATGCCATAGCCGAGTCGTTCGAGTCCTCGAGCGAAGGTCCGTGCCATGTTGTGGACGCGTGTCGCGATCTTCTTCAGTCCGTCCGGACCGTGGTAGACCGCGTACATGCTGGCCATGATCGCCAACAGCACCTGCGCCGTGCAGATGTTGGACGTCGCCTTCGCTCGACGAATGTGTTGCTCGCGAGTCTGCAGAGCCAAGCGGAGCGCGTCGCGTCCGTGTGCGTCCTTCGACAAGCCGGCGATGCGACCGGGGAGCTGCCGTTTGTACTCATCCTTGGTCGCGATGAACGCAGCGTGTGGTCCTCCGAAACCCAACGGAACCCCGAATCGCTGCGCCGAACCCACGGCGACGTCGGCCCCCAACTCACCCGGAGACTGAATCAGCGTCAACGCGAGAAGGTCCGTGGCCACGACGACGAGAGCGCCGGCGTCATGGGCCCGATCGATCACGGCCTTCGGGTTGGTCATCGAACCGTCGGTCGCCGGATACTGCAACAGGCAACCGAAGAACCCGTCTCCTTCTTTGAGATCCGCAGTTTCGATGTCGCCAAAGACGACTTCGATCCCCAAGGGTTCCGCACGCGTCTCGACAACAGCCTTCGTCTGCGGATGGCAATCGTTAGCCACGAAGAAGCGCGCGGTCTTGGCCCGGGATGCGTTTCGGCAAACCGCCATGGCTTCGGCGGCTGCCGTCGCTTCGTCCAACAAGCTGGAGTTGGCGAGATCAAAGCCGGTCAGGTCGCAGACCATCGTCTGGAAGTTGAGCATCGCCTCCAGGCGTCCCTGGGAGATCTCCGCCTGGTACGGCGTGTACTGCGTGTACCAGCCGGGATTCTCGAGGATGTTCCGCTGAATGACGGCAGGAGTGTAGGTGTTGTAGTAGCCGCATCCGATGTAGCTGCGCAGGACCTGATTCTCCTGGGCGATGGCGCGGAGGTCACGCAGCGCACCCTCTTCCGTCCGAGGCGGCCCGAGATCGAGTGGGCCGTCCATGCGGATCGAGTCCGGGATGGTCTCGTCGGCGAGTGCGTCCAGAGAAGAGGCGCCCACCACCTTCAGCATTTCTTCGATCTCGGAGGGAGTCGAGCCCAGGTGGCGCGGAAGGAAGATGTCGTGACGGACGAGACGGTCCGTTTTCGTCGGTGTTTCCAACTCGTTCAGCATGTGCAGTCTTCCTTTCCGATCTCTTGTTCCCTGCGTTGCGCGTCCGAGCTTCAGGTGGCTCACGCAACCACAACCCCCGGATGATACACGCCCCACCCGCGGCTCGGCATGAGTAGATTCCGGCCTCGTGATAAGGTCTGCAGAACCAACGCGGGAGGCCCTCTGAAGTACTCGACCGACATCGTGGTTCTCGATCTGGAAGCGACCTGTCCTGACGTCGGGGACAACACGATCGAGCGCAGCAACATTATCGACGTCGGGGCCGTCCGGCTCGACAAGCGCACCCTGGAGATCCAGGACGTATTCTCCGAGCTGGTCCGCCCGACCGACTTCGAGATCTCTCCCCACATCGCGGAGATGACAGGAATCCACCAGGAGATGGTTGCCCACGTCGACGACTTCGGAGCCGTCGGGCGGCGCTTCATCAACTGGTGTGGCTCGAGGAACCGTTTCGTGCTTGCCGTCTTTGGTGCCTACTACGACATCCCGTTACTGCGGAGGGACTGCCGGGCCCACGGAATTCGCTTTCGGGAGCACTTCGTCGGCGGCGCCATCGACATCCGGGCTCTGGCCATGGCCTGGATGGCGGAGAATCACTTCAATACGACAGGAATCACCGTAGCCAAGGCTCTGGACGTGATGGGGATCGAAGGGGAGTTCACGTTTCACCGCGCGTTGGAGGATGCGAAGGCGGAGGCGGCGATCCTGAAACACTTTCATTACGGAGACGATGGAGCCGAGGGGTAGGCAGGAGCGTTGGCTTCTCGGTCTCCTCGCGTGGACAAGGGCGCGCAATGCGCGAGCCGAAGGTGGTTTCAGGGGTGAGAGACTGCCGAGTCGAGGTTAGGCGTCAGTTGTTTCTCGCGGGCGGCAGTTTGCGAAGTCGCCGGTTGCCCTGGTATCCGTGGTCCTCCTCGAACCAGACTCGAAACTCATCGCCGAACGTGCCGTAACCACAATCGCCATCTTCTTCACCGCCGGAGATTTCGGCGACCCAAAGTCCGGTCGCGCCGGGTGGGGGATTGGTGCAATCCCATCGGTACAGCCACGACTCGCTGGTTCCTTCTGCGGAGATGAGAACGAAATCCGCGAGACCCGTTGCCGGGCAGTCCGGTGACCATGCGCTGTTGATTTCGAAGCTGCCGCCGGAGTCGGTGGTCACATTCGCATCCGTGTGCTCGGCCACGGGAGGCATAGCCACGTCCGCGTCGCGCCGAAAGAAGTAGGCTTCTATGCTGATGCCGGCAGCGGGCGTTGATGTCGAGGTTGGCGCGTTTGGATCACAGATACTCAAAGTTCCGAGAAACGTATCTGCGTTGGCCTCAGCAGCGGCGGCGGTCAGGAGACCCGCCGCGATCGTGAGTATTCGTTGTGCTTTCATTCATGCTCTCACTTTCTCACCCTCTAACTATATCCCAAGAAGGGACATGAGAGCAGCGGAGATTCTTCGTGCACGGCGTGGCTGGGGTCGTCTGTACACGGGTGCTGCACACCTCGCACGCGGCGCAGCAAAGGTCGGGCTGGTTAGCTCGTTGACCAGCCGAGCGTCTCATTCCTCTCCGGTTGTTCTGGCCGTTAGATCACCGAGCAGTTCGATCCTCCGACGGGCACGAAGCCCGAGGACGAGGGCGACCTTGCAGTCAATCGCCCGGGCCGTTTCGGTCGATTCGACAACCTGCTGAAGTCCCGAGACGATATCGCCTTCTGCGGCGGTCGCGAGACCGAGTCCAATCCTTGCTCGAAGAACGTGGTAACCGTAGTGGTCCTGCGGAAGAGCCGCTAGCGTACGCGCAAACTGAAGCTTCGCCGACCGACCGATGAACTCGACGCTCCGCGGGCCTTCCCCGCTGTGCGAATCTGAATAGCCCTTCCCGGATTGCGGGGTTCTTGCGAAGACGGTCATCAGCTCCATCCAGCCTACGGCGTAGTGGTAGTCGGCCCTGTCGGAAGGGGGGAGGTCCACACTGTCCGACTCCACCGCGCGAAGCGCGGCAAGCGCGGTTTCGCGGCGTCCGCGTGCGTGTTCTCGCAGGGCTTGCCACCTGGCCTGGGTTACCGCGGCGATGGGTGCGACGCTGTCCTGGAGTACAAGATCAGGAAGATTGTCAAAGTCTTCGGTGTCGAGAAGAGCGTTGACGAGGTGGCCAAGACACACGGTGACCGAACCTGGGTGTTGGCGGTCGGCTGCGATCTCGAGTGCTTCGTAAAATGCGCGGAGCGCGGAAGGGAAGTCTCCGTCGTACAGAGCGCACATTCCCAAGGTCGTTCGCGTGATCTCCGGCTGGCGCTGCTCGTGACCGTAGCGTTCGAGGCTTTGGGCTGCGATCCGACAGTCATCGACTCGGTCCAGGAAGAAGAGTGCCCAGGCAAGCTGTTGACGAAGAACGTGATGAAGGTGAGCCGTTCCGCGACCCGCGGCTGCGGATACGCCAAGGCGACATGTCTCCAAGAGTTCGTCGAGCTCGCAGTGAAGAGAATGGATGAGGGCCTTGTTGTAGAGAATGGTCGCTCGGCGAGCTGGATTGGGAGCCAGAGCAACGGCACGTTGCAAGAGTGGAGCCGGGTTCTCGAGCCCGAGGCTGGTCGAAGCGATCGCAAGATAGAGATAGCTCAAGTCCAGAAACTCGCTTTGCGTCGGGTCGGACTCTTCCACCGCCTTCTTCGCGAGATCGTAAGCCTCCTGATGACGTCCTTGGCGGATCCGAAGACCCGTTAGGCACGTATCCACCGATCCAGGTGCGGGTCGTGCGTCGACGGCTTCGAGAGATACGAGCTTTTCGTGATAACCCGAGAACTCCTCATCCGTCGTTGCCGCATTCATCAGCCAGACGAGTGCGTCCGCGGCAGGCTGACCTCCGTGCTGCGAGACGATGTGGTTCCACAAGGCGGCTGCCGCTGCGGGATTGCTTTGCCGCATCCCCAACGCGATGGCGTGGGCGATCCACGCTTCGTCGAGTTCATACTCTCGGGCGATATTGGCGACCAGATCGACAGTCGTCTCCACATTCCAAGGCAAAGGCTGCCCGCCCGCGTACTCAGCGAGCGCGCAAAGGGCGGACATGTTGCGTTTGTCGAAGGCGTCCTGCATGCACTCCGAGAAGTGCCGATGCTCATCCTCGGTCTCACCGAGTTCAGCGGCCCGGGTCAGGTACTCGATCGTGTCTTCGATCCGACTGCCGTCAGGTCTGGCATGGGAAAGGGCCCAACGTGTGACATCATCCGGACTCGAGGAAGAGCGTGAGAGCAGGCGCTCGGAGTCCAGCCTTTGCGAAACAGAACGTCGCTCGAGTTGTGATCGAAACTCGAGCGCGTCGTCCTCGCGCCGAAGCAATCCTCGGTCGATCAAACTGGAGACGGTGTCCTCCGCGAGAAGCTCACTGTCCAGCCCGTCAAACCTACTTAGGATTGCGATTGCGGCGGCTGTCGGGAAGCGCCGGCCGAGTTGCGCACACAGCGCAGCGGACTGGAGAAGCGTTTCGACCTCGGGAGCGTCGACCTCTGCAGTGAGTTGTGTCGTCCAAGAAGAGTCGGCGAGTTCGAACCGAGGGTCTTCAAGCGACCAGGAACCGGGATCGTCCTGGGTGGTCCAATCTACGACCTTCCCAAGCCCTCGGTACGGTCCGCAGAGCCTGAGGATCTCCTGCGCGCGATGCCAGTTTCCTTCCGTCTGCGACCAAAGGGCGTGGCCAAGCTCGGTTGTCTGGGGACCACCGGCTCCCAGTGCGCCGACCGCGCCGGCGACGAACGCGTCCGGTTCGACAGGATCCAACAAGAACCGGCTCCCTCGTCCGAAGGTCTTCTCGAGCGAATGCCGAAGCGGAGCGGCCGACGCGAAGAGTCCCGGAGAGTGATCGGGAACCGAAACGATCAGCGGCATGCCGAGCGACTGCGTATGAGAGACGAGCGCGTCGAAGACCTCGGAGACCTGGGAGACCCTGGAGTTCCAGGGTGCCTCCGGGCCAAACTCCACGACCCGCGGGATCGGCTGGCCCCTCTGATCCACATAGGCCTGAAGTTCCACCCCGAAACGAGATAGCCCCGCACCGCGTCGAGAATGCACCAGAACCCTTCGCCCGTACTTCGGATTCGAAAGCGTGTCGGCGACCGCCTTCAAGTCGGATTCCCGGCCGAAGAAGGATCCTCCGCCAAAGCGGAGCGGAGTGTTTTCCGTGTCGTGCCGTCCAGAGACATGCTGTCCGAGCGTCATCACGACTTCCGCGGAAGTGGGTCGGTTTCGAGCAGAAGTTTGGGTAAGCGAGTCGACCCATGCGCCAAGCCCGACAGACTCGACCCACGAGTGAAACGCGATGTCGATGATCTTGCCGAGTGCGTAGACGTCCGCACTTGGCCCGACCGACCATCCTCGCGCGACCTCGGGCGCGACGTAAGGCTGCGTTCCGCCCAGGTGCTCGTTCGTCAATCGAAAGAAGGGCGTCTTGGCCATGCCGAAGTCGATGAGTTGAACATCACAACCCTCGGAGCAAAGGAAAACGTTCCCGGGTTTCAGGTCGACGTGAACGAATCCCCGGTGGTGCAACTCCTCGAGTTGTCCGGCGATTCCGAGCAGGATACGCGGGTCGTCCGACGGCCCGTTTCGTTGGAGGCGTTGAGCAAGGGTCTCGCCGTTCATCCATGGAAGAACCAACCAGGCCCATTCCGGGTCAGGGTCTGCGAAGAGGTCGATGGGGCAGGGAGAGACTCGAGGGGGGAGGGCGAGTAGGATCAGCGCTTCGTCAAGGACGGCTCGCCGATGGCTCTTCTTCAGGAAGACGGTTCGGTTGTAGAGCCGATCGGTTGCCTTCCAGCATTCGCGATCGGTTCGTTTCGTGACGGCTTCGACCAACGAGTATCGAGCGTCGAAGCTGCCTGCCAATTCCGCCTCCCTTCCTCACGAGATTCTATCATCTTTGCGGACGATGGCGTCGAGGTGACAAACCCGGGATAGGCTGTGCGAGAACTCTCGAGCACTCGACTTCCATCGTCAGAGACTCTACGAAAGAAGAAAGTTGTGCGAGACTAGGAAATACGAGCCTTTGGAGGGACCCATATCATCATGTGGACATGGTCCGGCATCAGGAACTGGCTTGTTGCACTGGCGGTGTGCGAAACCTGCGTCGCGCTCCCGGCTGTCGGAGAAGTACTACGTGTCCAGGCTGATCGTCAGGGTGAGTACCCTTCGATTCAGGCAGCCTTGGACGCAGCGAATGACGGAGACGTGATCGAGTTGGCCGACGGTATCTTCGTCGGCCCCGGTAACCGCAGTCTTCGGAGCGTTGACAAGACATTCACGCTTCGTTCCGCAAGCAATGACCCGACTCGTTGCGTCATCGACTGCGAGGGATCAGAGATCAATCCTCGCGATGCGATCCACGTTTCGGCCGAGGGCCGAGTTGTGATGCAGGGCATCACGATTCGCAACGGTTACGCCGACAACTTGCAGGTTTTCGTACTCGAGGGGGCCGACTTCACAATCGAGAACTGCGCCTTCACTGACTTCGTCGGTCGCGGCTTCTTCTTCTACCTCGCCGACGTCACCATTCGCGATTGCTTGTTCAGTCGCATTCGAGTGAAGAAACGCTCACTCGGTCCCGCGGTCCTTTTCGGCAAGTCGAGTGTCACAATCGATCGCACCGAGTTCCGTGACAACGAAACTGACTGGATCCATGGAGTCGTGGACATTTCCGAGTCCGAAGCGGTCATAAGTGAATCTAGCTTCGCGAGAAACGCTTCCGGAGGACTCATCGTCGGTGGCCATATCCTGGCACTCCGAGATTGCGAGTTCCAGCAGAACCGGGGAGGTGTCGGGACCGTCCACGGAGACGTTGATGAGTGCACTTTCGTCGGCAACGTCTCAGTGAATGGAGGCCTGAATTCATAAAGTAAGCGCAACGATCCGGGTCCCCGAAGTTAGGGCGAACTGGGATACTCCACGATTTCCGTTCTTGGCAGAGAAAGGGAATGAGATGAAGTATCACCAGCTCACCTCTGAAGA
>JAUIHP010000005.1 GCA_030431975.1 bacterium
TTCAAGAGTGTCGTTGTCGTGCCACGTTGTCATGATACAAGAGTCATCATCTCTAGCGAACGGCCCATCCGGCAATGCTTCGATCTCGTCGGCGATGTCGTGGACACGTTCACAGTTTTCACCCCAACAAACGAAGTAGGAGGCGCCGGACCTCATCAGGACCTTGAGCAGGTTGGAAATGCACTCAACAGATTCGGTGGCCGCGTTCCAGGCGATGAAGCACACGAAGTGCTCTGAACCCAGTTCGATGGAACTGGGAAAATCGGAGGGTTTCGGTAGCAGCAAGGAATACAGCTGCCTGCCAGCTTGGAGGTCGAGTCCGTGCATCGTAGGTAGACCCATTCGGTTGTCCGCCTAACAGGCAGTTAGCCTGCCGGAGCCTCCGCGATCTCCCCAATCAACCCATCGGCAAACAGCTTCGGATCAAACTCCAACAGATCCTCCGCCTTCTCCCCCACCCCGACAAACCGCACCGGAATCTTCAGCTCGTGCGAAATGGCGAGAATGACACCGCCCTTGCTCGTCCCGTCGAGCTTGGCCAAGACAATCCCACTGACTGGCACGGCTTCGGAAAAGACCTTGGCCTGGGAGATCGCGTTCTGCCCGATCGTGGCATCGAGAACCAGAAGGACTTCATGCGGCGCATCATCCATGGCCTTTCCGCAAACGCGGTGGATCTTGGATAGCTCCTCCATGAGGTTGGACTGCGTCTGCAGACGGCCGGCGGTGTCGATGAAGACGACGTCGGCGTTTCGGGCCTCGCCGGCTTTGATCCCGTCGAAGGCGACGGCTCCGGGATCGGCTCCGCGTTCGCTCTTCACAAGATGAACGCCGAGGCGGTCTGCCCAAACTTCCAGCTGCTCACTGGCGGCCGCGCGAAAGGTGTCGGACGCGGCAATGATCGGAGTGCGTCCGTCGTCCTGGACTCGCTTGACGAGCTTGGCCAGCGTGGTCGTCTTGCCGACTCCGTTGACTCCGACGAGCATGACGACACGACGTCCTGATGCGTGCCCCGAAGGTCCGAGGGGATCGCTTTCATCCCGGCCCTGACGGAGGATGCTCTCCATGATTTCACGCATGGCGTCACGCAGCTCGACCGGGCTTTCCAGCTTGTCCTTCTTGACGCGCGCGCGGAGTTCGTCGAGCAGGTAGTACGTTGTCGCGGGACCGACGTCGCCACGCAACAACACGGCTTCCAGCTCTTCGTAAAGATCCTCGTCGATCTTGCCGCCACGGGTCAGAACCTGCTGGATTCCTTCGCTGACGACCGACTGCGTCTTCTTGAAGCCGTCCTTGATCTTCTTGAATAGAGACTTCATGTCGCGTCCTACGTCTCCCCTCGGTCGTGAGCGGGCAGCTCTTGGATGGTGTCGATGAACTGTTGGATGTCGTTGAAGTTCAGATAGACGGAAGCGAATCGTACATAGGCCACGGGGTCCAGTGCTTTCAACGCGTCCATAACCCGGCGGCCGATCTCCGCCGCGGGAACTTCGCCCTCACCGGAACGAAAGAGGTCGCGCTCAATGGAATCCAGGACCTCTTCGATGGTCGCGCGGGAGACCGGGCGTTTTTCGCAGGCCCGGGCGACTCCGCTACCGACCTTTTCCCGTTGGAAGGGCTCCCGCCGACCATCCTTCTTCAACACATCGAGAGAGGCCCGTTCCACGTATTCATAGGTCGTGAATCGGTGTTGGCAGACGGCGCATTCGCGACGGCGACGGGTGGCCTCTCCCTCGCGAACGGAACGAGTCTCCAGAACCTTGTCTTCCCCGTGTTGGCACTTCGGACACTTCACGCGGTCACCTCTCCCCCGAAGATGCGTTGCGGTCCGTCTTCGGTTTCGAGCACGAGTTCGCCTTCGGGTCCGATGTCGACGGCCCTGCCGTGAACAGACCGGGACTGTGACGTGATCGTGACGTCGCGATCTTTGAGATGGAAACGGTCGATGAGTTCCTCTCGCAGCCGGCCGCTGGAAGCGAGCCCGCCTTCCTGGAAAGACTCGTACAACTTCGCGAAGTTCCCATCAAGGGCGTTGATCCACTCTCGCGGCGTAATTTCGCGACCGCCCTCCAAGGCGATAGAGGATGCCGTTCCACGCAGCGCTTCGGGGAAATCGTCCCAGGCGTGCGTCAAATTGACGCCCAATCCGACGACGACGGCCGGGCCGCACGTCTCGGCGAGGACTCCACCGAGTTTGCCCAAACGTCCGATGAGATCGTTCGGCCATTTGATTGCGACGGGACCCGCGCCCAGCTCTTCCATGCTTTGCGCTGCGGCGACAGCCACGATCGCGGTCAGCTGCGGCCACTCTGCTGCGGGTCGTTTCGGACGTAGGACAAAACTGATCCACGCGCCTTTCCCCTTGGCCGAGTCCCAGCTGTGATCGCCGCGTCCCCGACCGGCCGTCTGCTCCAACGCCCAAACGACCGTTCCCTCCGGCGCTCCCGCCGACGCAGCTTCCAGACAGGCCGTCTGCGTCGAGTCGATGGTCGGAAGAGGTGTGCCGGGTTGGAGAATCTTCATCAGTCCTCAAAGCGAAAGTCGAGCGAGAGGTCGATGGACGGAGCGGAGTGGGTCAGCGCGCCGACGGAAATGATGTCGACGCCGGGGACAGCTTTCGCACGAACCGTTTCCAGGGTGATTCCACCGGAAGCTTCGATCCAGGCACGGTGGAGGTCTCGGTCTTTCTCGATTCCACGAATGGTTTCGATGGCGACGCCGATCTCATCCGGCGACATGTTGTCGAGCAGGATCTGATCGACCTCGAGAGCGGCAACCTCACGCACTTCCTCCATCGTTCGCGCTTCGACGACGAGAAAGAGGTCGGGACCGTTGGCCCGCACCTGTTCGACAGCCGCCGACAATCCGCCCGCGGCGATGATGTGGTTGTCCTTGATCATGAACGCATCGTAGAGACCGAGTCGATGGTTCGATCCGCCGCCATGACGGACGGCCTCTTTCTGAAGGTAGCGTAAACCCGGAGTCGTCTTGCGCGTGTCGACGATGGTGACTCCCGTTCCTTCGACCGCTTCGACGAACCGACGGGTGAGCGTGGCCACTCCGGACAGTCGCTGCATGAAGTTGACGAGAACTCGCTCCACGGTCAAAAGGGAACGCGCTTTGCCGCGAAGCACGAGGACGAATTCGCCCGCTTGGAAGGCCTCGCCGTCCTTCTTCTTCAGCTCCAGTTCCACATTCGGATCGACGGCCTCGATTGCGGCTTCGGCGGCCCGGGCTCCGGACAAGACGCCGTCTTCTTTCGCGAGCAGGTCACCGATTGCACGAGCTTCCGGGTCGACGACGGCCATGCTGGTTGCGTCTCCATCCCCGACGTCCTCCCACACGGCCAACCGCACCAGCGAAGTGACGAGTTCGTCCGTCTTCGTTCCTTCGTGCGCGGTCTTCTCGTGAAGGCCCGGCCGCTTCGGCCCTTTGCGGACAGAATCATTCATTCCTCAGATCTCCCCCTTCAGCTCGAGGATACGATCTCGCAGCGATGCCGCCCGTTCGTACTGCAGGTCTTCCGCCGCCTTCTTCATCTCCGCGATGAGAAGATCGATGTAGTCGTCATTGGAGAGATGCTCCGGGTGATCCGGCACGGTCTCGGACTTTTCCTTCTCTACAGCGGCATCGGCAACACTGGTCGCTTCGAGGATCTCGTCGATGGTCTTGGTCACCGTCTGCGGAGTGATGCCGTGCTCCTCGTTGAAGGCAATCTGCTTGTCCCGGCGCCGCGTCATCTCCGCAATCGCCCGGGCCATCGACCCCGTGACCTCATCCGCATAGAGAACGACCTTGCCCATGGCGTTGCGGGCCGCGCGTCCGGCCGTCTGAATGAGACTGCGGTCGCTGCGAAGAAAGCCTTCCTTGTCCGCATCGAGAACGGCAACCAGTGAAACCTCCGGAAGGTCCAAACCTTCGCGAAGAAGGTTGATCCCGACCAGAACATCGACTTTCCCCAGACGCAGGGACCTGATGTTCTCCATCCGCTCGATCGCGTCGAGATCGGAATGGATGTAGCGGACCTTGATCCCGGCTTCGCTGAGGTAGTCGGTCAGGTCTTCCGCCATTCGCTTGGTCAAAGTCGTGACCAACGTCCGCTCAGACCGCTCCACTCGCAGACGAATCTCTTTGAGGAGGTCGTCGATCTGATTCTTGGTCGGCCGGACCGAGACTTCGGGATCGACCAGTCCGGTCGGCCGAATGACCTGCTCGACGATGACTCCGTGGGTTCGTTCGAGTTCATAGTCGGCCGGCGTCGCGGAGACGTAGATGATCTGATTGGTCCGTCCCTGCCACTCTTCGAAGTTGAGCGGGCGATTGTCGAGCGCCGAGGGCAACCGGAATCCATGTTCGACGAGGGAACGTTTGCGCGCCTGGTCCCCCGCATACATGCCGCCGATCTGGGGCAGCGTGACATGGCTCTCGTCGACAATGAACAGATAGTCGTCCGGAAAGTAGTTGAGCAGACAGGTCGGGGTCTCCCCGGCCTTGCGCCCGGCCAGATGGCGCGAATAGTTCTCGATCCCGGGACAAAAGCCGACCTCGGTCAGCATCTCGATGTCGTACCGCGTTCGCATTTGCAGACGCTGTGCTTCCAGAAGCTTTCCTTCGTCCTTCAACTCCTTCAGCCGATCCTTAAGCTCGTCCTTGATCGAGTCGACGGCACGAAGAACGCGCTGGCGCGGAGTGGAAAAGTGCGTCGTCGGAAAGGCGAGGAACCCTTCCTGGGAATGGGAGACCTCGCCGGTGATGGGATCGAAGACTTTGATCTTCTCGACTTCGTCACCGAAGAGTTCGATCCGATATCCCTTTTCCGCGTGCGACGGAAAGACATCGATGACATCGCCGCGCACCCGGAAGACACCGCGTTTGAACTCGTAGTCGTTCCGCTCGTACTGGATGTGAACGAGCTTCTCGAGAATCTTCTCGCGGGAGGTTTCTTCACCGACCTGCAGCTGCAGAGTCTGATTGCGAAAGTCCTCCGGCGAACCGAGTCCGTAGATGCACGAGACCGAAGCGACGATGATGACGTCCCGCCGCTCGAGGAGCAGCGAGGTCGCCTCCAGTCGCAAGCGGTCGATGTTGTCGTTGATCGACGAATCCTTCTCGATGTAGGTATCCGTATGCGCGATGTAGGCCTCGGGCTGGTAGTAGTCGTAGTAGGAGATGAAGTAACCGACGCCGTTGCGCGGAAAGAACTGTTTGAACTCGCCGTAGAGTTGGGCGGCGAGCGTCTTGTTGTGCGACAAAATGATCGTGGGACGCTTCACCTGGGCGATGACATTGGCCAGGGTGAAGGTCTTGCCGCTTCCGGTGACGCCGAGAAGAACCTGCTCCTTGTCGCCCCGCTGGACCCCCTCGACGAGCTCTTCAATGGCCGCGGGCTGGTCCCCTCGGGGGTCGAATTTCGAGACGAGTTCAAAGTCCATCCGGGGAGAATACCACGCCCACCCTCAGGATCCGAGATCGTGGATTCGCCCGGGTTGCCCTGATCGCTCTGATTTTCTACTGTCGCCGGATACGTTTTCGCGGAGGTGGAACATGACTCGTCCGGGATCCGGTCCCGACCCATCATTCGAGGATTGGCAGGCCAAGGTACGGGCGGAAACCGGCCTCGAGGACCTGGCCCGACTCGCGTCGCAGCCCTTTCCGGGCCTCTCGATCGAGCCCCTTTACGTTGACGCTCCCGCCAAGGCCCGCGAGCTCTCGGGGGTCGGCGGACCTGCCCCAGCTGGATCCTCGCCTCTCGGTGGCTCTTCTCCGACCGGTGAAACGTCAACTTCCCGCGCCGAGTCTGCGCTTGCCGCGCGGGGCCGAAGTTGCCCCCGCATCCGGGGCGCCGAGGCCGAATCCTGGAAAGCCGTGACGGAAGCCTGGACCGGCGGCGCACGCAGTGTGTGGGTGGACTCGGACCTGGCCCCCCGGCTTCCCGAACTCGATGCGTGGGACGAAGCCGATTTCGCGGTCATCGAACCCGGTCCCACCTTCCCCGACCTCACGGAATTGCGTTCCAAGGCCTCCATCCGCACCGTCTTCGGCGAGGATCCTCTCTCGAGAGTCTTCGCCGGAACGCTGGAGGCCGCTGCGGCACCCGAGGCCATGAGTCAGTGGTGCAAGCGGGCCTTTCCGCAGGAAGGCGTCTACCCCGTCCTCATCAGCGCCGCCGACTGTCACGAAGCCGGAGGTCATGCGGCCCAGGAAATCGGATTCGCACTTTCCGGTGCGTTGCAGTGGTTCCGCGCCTGGGAAGCGGACGGCCACGACCTCGACACGTGGCGCGGGGGACTCTGCTTCCGCTTCGTCCTCAGTCAGGACGTCTTCGTCGAAATCGGAAAGCTGCGAGCCTTCCGCCGCTGTTGGGAACGGATCGTCCGTGAAGTCGGTCTCTCCGTAGCAGAGACACCGCCGATCCATACCGTGGACGCGCACCGTATGCTCTCGTTCCGCGATCCGTGGAACAACATGATCCGAAGTTCGCTTTCCGGATTCGCGTCCATCGTCGGAGGCGCACAGATTCACACCACGCACGCCTACGACGCGCGTTTCGCAGAGTCCGATGAAACCGCGGTTCGTATGGCGCGGAACACGAATCTGATTCTCAACGAGGAAAGCCGGCTCGACCACGTCGTCGACCCTGCCGGCGGCTCGTACTTCCTCGAGTCGTTGACCGAGGACCTCGCTCGAATGGGCTGGGAGGAGTTTCAACGGATCGAATCCGAGGGCGGCCTGCTCAGCAGCCTGAAGGCCGGCGCGTTCGTCGATCGCGTGCGAAGTGCGTGGGAGGATCGGGCGTCCCGGTTACGGAGTCGAAAGATCTCCGTGGTCGGCGTCAGCGACTACGCCAAGCTCGAAGAAGAGCTTCCGGCCGGCGGCCAACCCGCCGCGGCCGAAGCGAAGCGCGGAACGGTCGCGGACGGGTCGGCGCCCGACCAACGGTTCGACGGCGACCCGTTCGAGTCTCTGCGCAGCCTCACGGACCGTCTGGGAGTGACGGAGCACTCAACGCTTCCCGGCAGGGAATCGGCAGCCGTGTTCCTGGCGACACTGGGACCTCGGAAACATCACGCGGCTCGATCCGCGTTTGCCCGGGACGCATTCGCAGCGGCCGGCCTGGTAGCCGACAATGCCGATGACTTGGAGTCCGCTGCGCAAGAGGATTGGGCCACGTCCGCCGCTGCCCAATTCCAGTCTTCCGGCACAAAGGTCGCCTGCATTTGCGGGCGGGACGAGGACTACGCAACCCACGCGTCTGCGGTCGCAGCAGCGCTGCGCGCGGCTGGGGCACGTCGCATTCTCCTCGCCGGAAAGCGCGACGCGACCCGGGACGATGGAATCGACGACTGGATCCATCTGGGTTCAGACTTGGCGACCAGCCTGGAAGGCGTGGTCGACGCCCTCGGGCTGACCAAAGAGACGGGAGGTGTCTCGTGAGCCGCATCCCTGACTTCACTTCGCTCGACTGGCAAAGCGAGCAGGCAAATTCCTCTGGAGTCGAGAACGCGTCTACGGGCAGTCATCCGTCTACGGGCAGCCATCCGTCGACCGACAGCCACGGGTCGACGGACGGCAATGTCTGGATGACGCCCGAAGGGATTCCGGTGCCCGCGCACTTCGCAGCTTCGGGAACTCCCCAACTGGACCACCTCGGCTCGATGCCGGGCTTCGCCCCCTATGTCCGCGGTCCCTACAGCACGATGTACGTGAAACGTCCCTGGACCATTCGCCAGTACGCCGGTTTCTCGACCGCGGAAGAGTCGAATGCGTTCTACCGTCGAAGTCTGGCCATGGGTCAGAAGGGACTCTCCATCGCTTTCGACCTGGCCACTCATCGCGGGTACGACTCCGATCACCCGAGGGTGGTCGGGGACGTCGGAATGGCCGGCGTCGCCATCGACTCGATCGAGGACATGCGCGTCCTCTTCCAGGGAATCCCCCTGGACAGGATGAGCGTGTCGATGACGATGAACGGCGCCGTTCTTCCGGTCATGGCCCTTTACATCGTGGCCGCGGAAGAGCAGGGAGTGCCCGCCGAAGCACTGACCGGCACGATCCAGAACGACATCCTCAAAGAGTTCATGGTTCGCAACACCTACATCTACCCACCGGCCCCGTCGATGCGCATCGTTTCGGACATCTTCGCATTCACGTCGAAGTCCATGCCGCGGTTCAACAGCATCTCGATCTCCGGTTACCACATGCAGGAAGCGGGAGCCACGGCCGACATCGAGTTGGCCTACACCCTGGCCGACGGCATCGAGTACGTCCGAACGGGCATCGCTTCCGGGCTCAGCGTTGACGACTTCGCCCCTCGTCTTTCGTTCTTCTTTGCCATCGGCATGAACTACTTCATGGAAGTGGCGAAGCTGCGGGCAGCGCGCCTTCTTTGGTCGGAGCTGATGGCAGAATTCGAACCCAGGAATCCGAAGTCTTCGATGCTGCGCACGCATTGCCAGACCTCGGGGTGGTCGTTGACGGCTCAGGACGTCTACAACAACGTCGTCCGGACCGGCGTCGAGGCCATGGCGGCAGCCCACGGTCACACCCAGTCTCTGCACACGAACTCGTTTGATGAAGCGTTGGCGTTACCCAGCGAGTTCTCAGCCCGAATCGCCCGCAACACTCAGATCGTTCTACAGAGAGAATCGGGAAGCTGCCGTACCGTCGATCCATGGGGCGGAAGTCACTACGTAGAGACCTTGACCCATCAGTTGAAAGAGCGGGCCAAGGCGCACATCGCAGAGATCGACGAACTCGGCGGAATGACCCAGGCCATCGAAGCCGGGATTCCCAAGCAGCGAATCGAGGAGTCGGCGGCGCGAACGCAGGCCCGGATCGACTCGGGTCGTCAGACCATCGTCGGAGTCAACAAGTACCGCCCGGAACACAACCCGTTGGTCGACGTTCTCAAGATCGACAACGACCGGGTCCGCGCGGAACAGGTAGAGAAGCTGCAGACCCTGAAATCGTCCCGCGACAACGCTGCGGTGCAATCCGCACTCACGACCCTGGAGCAGTTTGCAAAGTCGGGAGACGGCAACCTTCTGGCGGCGTCCGTGGAGGCGGCCCGGGCCGGAGCCACCGTCGGCGAGATGGCCGACGCATTGGAGAAGGCGTTTGGGCGACATCAGGCTGTGATTCGCAACATCGCCGGGGTGTACAGTAAAGAGATGGGTGAAACGGACGAAACGGTGGGGCGCGTTCGCAGACGCACCGAAGCCTTCCTCAACAAGACCGGTCGCAGACCGCGGCTTCTCGTCGCGAAGATGGGACAGGACGGTCACGACCGCGGCCAGAAGGTCATCTCGACGGCCTTTGCCGACCTGGGCTTCGATGTGGACATCGGTTCGCTCTTTCAGACGCCGGAGGAAACTGCCCGCCAGGCCGTGGAGAACGACGTCCACGTCGTCGGCGTCAGCTCTCTGGCTGCCGGTCACCTCACCCTGGTTCCGGCGTTACGCGGAGCGCTGGCCTCCGCGGGACGCGAAGACATTCTCGTCGTGGTCGGAGGCGTCATCCCTCCGCAGGACTACGAAGCACTCTTGAAGGCGGGAGCCGCAGCGATCTTTGGGCCCGGAACGGTCATTGCCGAAGCGGCGAATGAACTGCTCGACAAGCTGGGCGCGCCGAAGGACCAGGCCACCGCGTGAACGAAGGCAGGAACGAGTCCAGAAAAGAAGAGGGCGCCGCGCAGGCTCGTCCTGATCGGAAACGAGTTTCAACTCTCTACGATGGAGTTCTCGGCTCGGACCGCGCCGCTCTGGCCCGCGCCATCACCCTCATCGAGAGCCGGCTCGAGTCCGATATCGACGACGCGCAGGAACTCCTCGGCCGACTGCTCCCCAAAACGGGCCAGGCCTTGCGCATCGGAATCACCGGCGTCCCCGGCGTCGGGAAGAGCACCTTCATCGAAACGTTCGGACTTCACCTGATCGAGCAGGGACACCGAGTCGCCGTTCTCGCAGTCGACCCTTCCAGTTCGCTTTCGGGCGGCAGCATCCTCGGCGACAAAGCGCGCATGCACCGACTCAGCCAACGATCGGAAGCCTTCATCCGCCCGTCCCCCTCCCAGGGATCGCTGGGCGGCGTCGCCGGACGGACACGCGAAACCATGATCGCCTGCGAGACCGCCGGCTACGACGTCGTGCTCGTGGAAACGGTAGGAGTCGGTCAGTCCGAGACCACGGTCGCCGAGATGGTCGATGTCTTCCTCGTGCTCATGTTGCCGGGCGCCGGTGATGAGCTTCAGGGAATCAAACGCGGCGTCCTGGAATTGGCCGACATCGTGGCCGTGAATAAAGCGGACGGCGACAACAAGGCTCGGGCCACGCTGGCCCAGACGGAGTACGCGTCCGCTCTGCGCTACATGGGGCTCCGGGCTGACGGCTCCCCTCGCACCGCCCGAACGGTCAGCGCGCTGACGGGCGACGGCGTCCCTTCACTTTGGAAAGAGATCGAAAGCTACGCGCAGTCCCTTAGCGACGGAGCCTTTCTCGAAGCTCAGAGACGTCGACAGCGCACGCACTGGCTTCGCACCCTGCTCGAAGAGGCGCTGTTGCAGCGGCTCCGTCAGGATCCGGACGTCGAACCGCGGCTGGCGGAGGCGGAAGAAGCGGTGGCGGAAGGGAAGGTCACTCCCCTCTTCGCGGTCCGTGACATCCTGCGCCATCTTTGAGCCGGGACAAATCTGAGCGGCTTCCGAGACATACGGGTGAGCCGGTGGACACTTGGGCGAACTCAGAGGCGCATGAGCGAACCAGAGGCGCCGTGAGTCCGGGCCGGGGCGTGCTATCCGATTGTAGCTGCCCGATTTGGCCTCGGATATCGAACGGCGGCCTCGGAATCGACGCAGCAACCGCTTGAAGCGGTTATACTTCGCGGCGGTTGGTGCCGAAGTTTCAGACAGACCCGACCACCTGGACCCGGCCACACAGAACCGGCAAGAGAGCCCGGTCAGACAGAACCGGCAAAACAGTGCCGGAAGGAGTGCTTCCCGAGTGAGCGAGAGCCCCGTCACGCCTTACAAGCCGCAGAATCCCGTCCGCATCGTCACTGCGGCCTCCCTCTTCGACGGCCACGACGCCGCCATCAACCTCATGCGCCGCATCCTCCAGTCTTCCGGCGCCGAGGTCATTCACCTCGGACACAACCGCTCGGTCAAAGACATCGTCGACTGCGCGATTCAGGAAGACGCCCAGGCCGTTGCCATCACGTCGTACCAGGGCGGGCACATCGAGTACTTCAAGTACATGTTCGACCTGCTGAAGGAACGCGGATCCAAGACCAAGATCTTCGGCGGCGGTGGTGGAACGATTCTCCCCGACGAAATCCAGGAGCTGCACGAGTACGGCATCGCGCGCATCTATCACCCGGACGACGGTCGCAGTTTGGGACTGCAAGGGATGATCAACGACCTCCTGGAGCAGGCAGACTTCCCGACGCAGGAGCCTTCGGTCAACGGCGACCTGGGACAACTGAAAAAGCAGGACCCGGCGCTGATCGCCCGGCTCATCACGCTGGCCGAAAACCATCCGGACCTGGCGAAGTCGTGGCGCGGGCAACTGGACGCCATGCTCGGTCAGAAGACGGTTCCGGTCCTGGGCATCACCGGCACGGGCGGTTCCGGCAAGTCCTCTCTCGTGGACGAGCTGGTCCGGCGGTTTCTTTCCGACTTCGAAGACAAGACCCTGGCCATTCTCTCGGTGGATCCTTCGAGAAAGCGGTCCGGGGGCGCCCTACTCGGCGACCGCATCCGCATGAACTCAATCTCGAGTGATCGTGTCTACATGCGTTCCCTGGCCACACGCCAGTCGAACCTCGCGCTTTCCGCACACGTCCGTGAAGCCATCGACATTTGTCGCGCCGCGCAGTTCGACCTCGTCATCGTCGAGACCTCGGGCATCGGCCAATCCGACACGGAAATCATCGATCACTCCGACGTATCGCTCTATGTCATGACCTCGGAGTACGGCGCCGCGACCCAGCTGGAAAAGATCGACATGCTGGACTTTGCCGATGTCGTCGCCATCAACAAGTTCGACAAGGCCGGTTCCCTCGACGCCCGTCGCGATGTTCGCAAGCAGGTCAAGCGCAACCGACAGCTTTGGGAGACGGCCGACGAGGACCTCCCGGTGTTTGGGACGATCGCGTCCCAGTTCAACGATCCGGGAACACACCGCCTCTATCGCCACCTCATCGACACCATCGACGAAAAAACCGGAGCCGGGCTCGGCTCGAACTTCGAACTCACCACCGAAATGAGCACGAAGCGGCACGTCATTCCGCCGGAGCGCGTGCGTTACCTCGCCGAGATCTGCGAGGACAACGATCGCTACGGGGACTTCGTCGAAGCGCAGTCCGGGATCGCGCGCAGGCTCTACCAGCTTCACGGAACGATCGAGATGCTGCGGGCTTCCATCGGGAAGAAGACGATCGAGATCGTCGAGCCCGAAGGCGAAGACGAGATCGTCCGCGCCATTCAGAGCGAGGCCGGGGAGCCGGAGTATCTGAGCGATCTGGTCGACAAGTACAACGAGCTGGAGTCCCGCCTCGACGCGGAGTGTCGCCGCCTACTGCAGGAGTGGCCGGCCACGAAGAAGCGTTACCGGGCCGCCAAGTATCAGTTCCAGGTTCGCGACCGCGTCATCGAGCAGGATCTCTACACCGAGTCCCTTTCGCACCTGCGCATTCCGAAGGTGGTCCTCCCTCGGTACGAAGACTGGGGAGACATCCTCCGCTGGATCCTGACCGAGAACGCTCCGGGAATGTTCCCCTACGCCGCAGGCGTCTTCCCGCTGAAGCGACAGGGAGAGGACCCGGCCCGCATGTTTGCCGGCGAAGGCGGACCGGAGCGGACGAATCGTCGTTTTCACTACGTTTCCAAGGGACTGCCGGCCAAGCGGCTCTCGACCGCGTTCGACTCGGTCACCCTATACGGTGAGGATCCGGACCGTCGCCCGGACATTTACGGCAAGGTCGGCAACTCCGGCGTCAGCATCGCGACCGTCGACGACGCGAAGAAGCTCTACTCCGGTTTCGATCTGGCCAACCCGAAGACTTCCGTTTCGATGACGATCAACGGCCCGGCGCCGATCATTCTCTCCTTCTACATGAACGCTGCGGTGGATCAGGCCTGCGAAGCCTACATCCGTGAACAGGGAATGACGGACGAGGTGATGGCCAAAATCGACAAGATCTACGCGGAGAAAGGGCAACCGCGACCGCAGTACCAAGGTGTGCTTCCGGAAGGAAACGACGGGCTCGGACTGTTGCTCCTGGGCGTCAGTGGTGATCAAGTTCTGGAGAAAGATGTCTACGAACGGCTGAGAGCCGACAGTCTTTCCAAAGTCCGCGGCACCGTGCAGGCCGACATTCTGAAAGAGGATCAGGCGCAGAACACCTGCATCTTCTCAACGGAGTTCGCCCTCAAGATGATGGGCGACATCCAGCAGTACTTCATCGATCGCGGAGTCCGGAACTTCTACTCCGTCTCGATCAGCGGCTACCACATCGCCGAGGCTGGCGCGAATCCGATCTCACAACTGGCATTCACCCTGGCCAACGGCTTCACCTACGTCGAGTACTACCTTTCGCGCGGAATGAACATCGATGACTTCGCGCCGAACCTGTCCTACTTCTTCTCGAACGGACTCGACCCGGAATACTCGGTCATCGGAAGGGTCGCGCGACGCATCTGGTCCAAGGCCATCCGCTACAAGTACGGCGGCAACAGCCGCTCCCAGAAGCTCAAGTACCACATTCAGACGTCCGGCCGGTCATTGCACGCGCAGGAGATCTCCTTCAACGACATCCGGACGACGCTTCAGGCTCTCTATGCGCTCTACGACAACTGCAACTCGCTGCACACGAACGCCTACGACGAAGCGATCACGACCCCGACGGAAGAGTCGGTTCGCCGCGCCCTCGCAATTCAGCTCATCATCAACAAAGAGCTGGGGCTCAACCGCAACGAGAACCCGCTTCAGGGCTCTTTCATCATCGAAGAGTTGACCGATCTCGTCGAAGAGGCCGTGCTCGACATGTTCCGACGTCTCAGCGAGCGCGGCGGAGTCCTGGGGGCCATGGAACGTATGTACCAACGCACTCAGATCCAGGAAGAGTCGATGTACTACGAGTCGCTGAAGCACAGCGGCGACCTGCCGATCGTCGGCGTGAACACCTTCCTGTCACCGGAAGGTTCCCCGACGGTGCTGCCGCGGGAGGTCATTCGGGCTACAACCGAAGAGAAGGAGTACGCCATCTCCTCTCTGCAGGCGTTTCACGCGCGTAATGAAGGGCGGGCCGAGGAGGCGCTTCGCACACTCAAGCACACAGCTCTCGAGAACTCGAATCTCTTCGAGTCGCTCATGGAAGCTGGGAAGGTCTGCTCGCTGGGACAGATTTCGACGGCCCTCTACGAAGTCGGCGGCGAGTACCGCCGAAACATGTAGCCGCGAAGCTGCCCCCAAAGAACTCACGTGCTGCGAAGACTACTCGGTTCATTCATTCTGTTGGCTTTCGCGAGTGCACTCTGCCTGGGTGCACTCGAAGCCGCCGTCCGGATTCTGGATCTTCACGGATCCAACTTTATTCAGTTCGATCCGCACACCGGGTGGACGCACCGCCCGGGCGCGAAGGGGACCTTCGTTTCCGACATCGCCCCCGGAGTGAAAGCGGACGTGTCCTACAACCAGCTTGGACTTCGCGGACCCGAAACGACGGAAGAGAAACCGGCCGGAAGAAAGCGGCTGCTCCTGCTCGGCGACAGTTTTACCGAGTCCGAACAGGTGCCCTATGAGCAAACATGGGGCCAGCTCGTCGAGGATCGACTGAACGGGAGGGTTGCCGGCAAAGAGGCGGGCGCAAGTGCGAGTGCTGGTGCTGGGTCCGGCGCGGGGTACGCATGGGAAACCCTGAACGCCGGTGTGGCCGGATACGGCACCGACAACGCGCTGCTCTATCTCCGCTCCCGCGGCCATAAACTGGATCCCGATGCTGTCCTGCTCATGTTCTTCACCGGAAACGATGTCAGTGACAACGACTCCGGGCTCAACCGCAAGGTGGGGACGTGGCAGCGGGAACCGTTCTTCACCCTCGACGATGGGACCGGAGAACTCGTCCTCCACGACTACCCGCTCTCGCCGCCCCCGAACACATGGTCCTCGCGGATCAAGGACGGTTTACGCACCAAAAGTCGTCTCTACCTGATGGTTCGAGACCGCCTCTACAAGGCCAAGGCGGCGCGGAACCAGAACGGAGCCGGGATGGGCTCTGTTCCTTCGGCGTGGGGCGTCTACCGCCGTTCCAATCCCGCCGAGTGGGACCGAGGCTGGAAGCTGACCCGCGCGCTGATCGCGGAGCTGCGGGACGAATGCGACGCGATGGGCGTCCCTCTACTCATCGTCTCCCTGCCCACGGGTTGGCGGGTCGACCTCGATTCACAGGCCGAACTGCTGGATCGGTATCCGGATATGAAAGACAAGAGCGAATGGGACTTTGATCTGCCCGATCGTCGACTTGAAGCGATTGCGGAAGCCGAAGGTATTCCGCTGCTGAGCCTGACGACGACGTTGCAACGGGCCTTTCACAGCTCGGACCAACCGCTCTACAACGATCACCTATCGAAACAGGGACACGAGATCGTGGCTGGACCGATCTCGGACTTCATTCGCCAACACCTCGATACGGACTGACCTGACAGCTCGGCCGACTCTTGGCCCGGCACTTGGCTCGACACCGGGTCGCCGCAGACGGCAGCAAGAAGCCCGGCCGAGGATGACACGGCCGGGCACTCGAGATTCGACGGCAACCGCGCGCCGATCAGGTAGTGTCGATGACTACCCCATCGCCTTTTCGAAACGCTTGGCGACTGCGTTCCAGTCGACCGTGTTCCACCAGGCCTGGATGTAATCCGGACGACGGTTCTGGTACTTCAGGTAGTAGGCATGCTCCCAGACGTCGAGACCGAGGATGGGCTCTCCGCGAACCTCGGCAACGTCCATGAGCGGGTTGTCCTGATTCGGAGTCGAGGTCACGGCCAGCTTGCCGTCCTTGACGATCAGCCAGGCAAAACCGGAACCGAACCGCGTGGCGCCCGCATTGGACATTTCGTCCTTCAGCTTGTCGGCGGAACCAAAGGCCGAGTTGACCGCAGTGGCCAACGAACCGGACGGATCGCCGCCGCCGTCCGGACCCATCGAGTTCCAGAACAGGATGTGATTGTAGAAGCCGCCGCCGTTGTTGCGGACGGCTCCGGAGGCACCGGAGATCTTGGCGAAGATGTCTTCGAGGCTCTTGTCGGCAAGGTCGGTGCCTTTGATGGCGTCGGTGAACTTGCTGAAGTAGGCACGGTGATGCTTGTCGTAGTGGATTTCCATCGTGCGCGCGTCGATATGCGGCTCGAGGGCGTCGAAGCTGTATGGCAGCTCGGGAAATTCGAAACTCATAACTGACTCTCGTTCTCCTTGGGTTTCGGTGGGATCGATTCGCAAGTGGTTATACCACGAATCCGGGTGCGAACCGACCGGTCGGCGGAAAACACCCAACTCCAATAGGATGCCGGGTGCGCCGGAGGCGTTACGGCAGCAAAATGATCCCGTCCCGACTCCGGCGGTCTGTTCGGGGCGGCTCGTGCGACTCCTGCTTCCGGGCCTTCCTGCCAGCGGCAGACCGGGCTCCGGTGTCAGCCAGGCTGCTCACTTGCTCCCGCTTCCCGGATCCACTTCCGCACGTAGGGCAGCAAGAGAAAGGCCGGCAACGCGAGCAGGAACGTGGTCCCGAAGTACGCCGAGTACCCGAGTTCTTCGGCCATGAACCCACTGACTCCCCCGGAAATCGATCGGGAGAGGCCGAACACCGCAGACAGAAGAGCGTACTGAACCGCTGCCCGCTCCTTCTCACAAACGTTCATGAGGAAAGAAAGAAACGCCGCGGTCCCCAATCCGCCGGCGAAACTCTCGAGAACGGAGACGCCGTAGATCGTCCAGTCGCCGGTATCGACCGCCGCGACCCCCGCGTATCCGAGGTTCGTCACCGCCTGGATCAAACCGAGCACCCAAAGTCCGTGGAAGATCCCGATTCGACGGACCCAGACACCGCCGATCATGGCCCCGGCGATCGTCGCAAGGATCCCGACCGTCGTGGAGACCGTCCCGATCTGAGCCGGAGAAAATCCCCGGTCGACCCAGAACGGTTTCAGCATCGGGGCCATCGCGGCATCTCCGACCTTGTAGATGAGAATGAAGATCAGAACGGCCCATCCGCCGGGTCTGGCAATCCAGGCCCAGAGCGACTGCCACATTTTCTCCCGCGCCTCCGGCGTGATCGAAACGCGCGGCGAGGCCTGCACGACGAGTGCAAGCACGACGGAGATGGCCGCGGCCATCCAGAGAATCCATTTCCACGAGACCCAAGTTGCGAGGACGACGAGGCCTCCTCCCGCTGCAATCATGGCCACGCGAAACGCAGACACGCGGAACGAGTTGGCAGGCCCTTCTTCTCCCTTGTCGAGAATGCCGATGGAATAGGCGTCGATCGCGATGTCCTGGGTCGCGGACAGCGTGGTGTAGACGAGTAGAAGTCCCCACATCACCGTGCTGGGATCGGCGGCTCCCTGAAACGGAAGAAGGAAGAGCACCCCGGCCATTCCGAGGAGCGCCGAAACGATCCACTGCTGCCGGGTCCCGAAGCGGTCGACGAGCGGAGACCAGAAGACTTTGAAGGTCCAGGGCAAGCCGATGAAAGAGAGCATGCCGATGTCGGACAGCGAGACTCCGAAACTGCGGAAGTACACCGGCAGAAGGTCATAGACGACGCCGAAGGGAAAGCCCTGCGCGAAGTAGAGCAGGGCGACCCAGGCCAGTTTCGTCCGAAGTGACATCAGTCGGGATTGGTTGCGAACACCGTGAGGTCGGTGATGAATCCCCGGTCATCCATCGAAAGCATGCTGACGATGGCGTGCGCGATCTCGGTCCCTCGAAGTTTGCGCTCGCTCTGCTTCTGATCGTAGCCGGCCGTCTGGGCGAAATCGGTCAGGACCTCACTGGGATTGACCTGCATGACACGGATGTTGTGTTTGCGGAGTTCGGCTCTCCAACACTCGGTCATTCCTCCCAGGGCGAACTTGCTCGCGACGTAGGCCGTGCCCCCGGCGAAGCCCTTTCCGCCCGCCGTCGACGAGACGTTGACGATGTTGCCGGTCTCTTTCTGAATGAAGTGCCGCGCCGATTCCCGAGCCATGATGGTTGCGCCGAAAACGTTCGTCTCCATGAGATCACGGAAGCTCTCCAACTCGAGGTCCTGGAGCATTCCGAAGTTGCCGTAGGCGGCATTGTTGATGAGCACATTGTAGTCGCCGAAGGTGCCGACGACCTTCTCGACGGCGGCTCGAGCCTGACTCTCGTCGCGCACGTCCAGGACGATGGGAAGAGCGCCGACCTCCTCGGCCGCCTGCTCCAGGACCTCCGCACGTCGACCGGCAATCGCCACCTGCGCGCCCTGCTGGCCGAGCTGGCGGGCCGTTTCCAACCCGATGCCCGTGCCTCCACCGGTAACGAGCGCTTTGACGTCTGAAATCCTCACGTTTGCACCTCCATCTCTGCTGCAAGTTCCTCGTTCTGCCTGTCGGAACTGTCCTCCAGAACTCCCGGTCCCGCAAGACTCGACGTGGACATGCCTGCCGAAGTGGGCCAAGATGGCGCCCATGCTCAATGCCGTCTGGATCTTCATGGTCGTCGTTTCGCTGATCGCCGCGGCCTTCACCGGACACGTCGCGGACGTGACCGCGGCTTCCGTCGAGTGGGCCAAGAAGGGCGTCAGCATCGCCATCGGGCTGATCGGGATGATGGCATTCTGGCTGGGGATGATGCGGGTGGCCCGTGATGCGGGAATCCTGCTCGGCCTGGCACGGGCCCTGCGGCCGCTCATGACCCGCCTCTTCCCGGAAGTCCCGGCGGAGCATCCGGCCATGTCCGCGGTCATCATGAACATCTCTGCCAACATGCTTGGGCTGGCCAACGCCGCGACTCCTTTCGGCATCAAGGCCATGGAAGAGTTGGACAAGCTGAACCCCGTCAAAGGGACGGCGACCAACGCGATGTGCCTCTTTCTGGCCATCAATACGTCGAACGTGGCGTTGCTGCCGTTGGGAGTCATGGCGATCCGTGCCTCCGTCGGCTCGACGGATGTGGCCGGGATCGTTCCGACGACCATCCTTGCCACGACGATCTCGACCATCACGGCGATCACCGTCTCCAAGATTTTTGCGTCGACCTTTTCGGCCGGCAGCAATCCGATGAAGCAGGTGGCGAGTGGAGCAACGCCCTCGCGGTCGGGACTCGCCGGCGAAGACGGCCGCTCGAGTACGGACCCGACGGACGAGGAATCGAACGCCGCCACCGGGGAAGACGAGGACTCGATTCAGGCTCAGGACGCGGCGCGAGCGGTACGTGAGGGACGAAGCCCGGTCCGGAAGGCTTTGGTCAACGCGACCCTCATCGTTGTCTTTCTCGCTCTGGCGGTTGCCCTGGTCCGCAACATTCTGGATCCGTCCACGCTCAAGGCCACGGCCGCTGACGCCGCCGAAGCCGGCCAAGCCGCAGCCGACGCCGGTGTCCTCGACCTCATCGGAGACATCACATCTGCGTGGATCCTCCCCCTTCTCATGGTTCTCATCGCGTTGTTCGGATGGCTTCGCGGAGTCCAGGTCTACGAATCCCTGGTCGCCGGAGCCCGGGAAGGATTCGACGTCGCCGTTCGCATCATTCCGTACCTGGTCGCCATTCTGGTCGCCGTCGGGATGTTCCAGGCGTCGGGCGCACTCGACTTCCTGATCCAGATCGTATCGCCGGTGACGACTCCACTCGGGTTGCCCGGGGAAGCCCTGCCGATGGCGCTGCTGCGGCCACTGTCAGGTTCGGGAGCATTCGGGGTCATGACCCACGCCCTGGAGACCTACGGAGCCGACAGCTACGTCGGATACCTGGTCAGTACGCTTCAGGGAAGCACGGAGACGACGTTCTACGTTCTTGCCGTTTACTTCGGGTCGGTCGGAATCCGTAAGACCCGGCACGCCCTCCCCGCCTGCCTAATTGCCGATGCCGCGGGAATCGCGGGAGCCGTCCTCGCGGTCAAGCTGTTGACGGGTTTTTAGTCCGGTCCAATCATGAGGGTCCCCTGGGTGACGACCTCCACGAGTAGTTCGGGCTGTCCCGGCCTTGACTTCCGATCGGCCCCGTCTACACTTCCCGCATGAAACACTCTATCCGTCACACGGTCTTCGCTCTCGTTGTCATGTTCCTTGTCTCAGCCTGCGCCGGGGGTGAAAAACCCATGGACGCAGCGGCGCCAAACGACGTCGGCGGTCTTGCCCGGGACACGTACCTGACCGGGGCGGACGCTGCGGCCAAGATCGACGAGTTCCACATGCGGGACAAGACTTCGGGCGACAGCTGGGCGGCTGCCTATGCCGGAGACCGGGTCTGGCTCTTCGGGGTTCGCTTTGCCACTCCCGAAGAAGCCGCCACCGCTGTCGGGACGATGGTCAAGATGGCGGGAATGGGCGGGAAGTACACGAACCCCGAGCCCAAGAACATTGCCTACCAAGCCGGCTACCAGATGAGGAACACCGAAGACAATCGCTTCACGTTCTTCTATGCCAAGCACCGTTGGGTCGTGGCCGTCAACGCAATCGCTCCGGACCTGGAAGTCTCGGTCGACGCGGTGGAGTGGACTCCGGTCGCTTCCTGATCGGAGCCGCGGCGTGATGCCGCTGACTGGAGAGTGAAGTGGAAACCACTTTCCCGTGCCCCAAGTGCCGCTCCATTCTGCGAACCCAGTATCTGTCCCCAGGTGAGCTTGCACAGTGCAAGGCCTGCGGAGACCTGGTGCCTGTTCCCGAGACTTCCATTGCGCCGGATCCTGACTCGAATGCACCGGGGTCGAGTGAATCGGGCTCGGCCGGCGGGCCGCCGGGTGCGGTCCCTCCGCCCCTTCCCCAGTTTCTGGCCGGAGATGGCGCGAAGTGGACGACTTCACATGAGTTTCGAATCGGCCCCCTGATTTCCCAGACCCTGCGAGAGTCCTTCCTTCAGTTTCACCGGTACGCCCCCCTCGCGGCGATCGCGGTGCTTCCGTCCATCCTCGGACTGATTCTCGGGATCGCCGGCAACGAAGGACTCGCCACGTTCTTCATCGACGGCTTGGGGCAGTGGCTCTCAAACGTCTTCAACGCGCTGTCGAGCGCTGCGATCATCTCCGCGACCTACCGACGGCTTCAGGGAAAGCCCGTGTCTCTCGGAAGTGCCTTCGCCGACGGTATGAGTCATTGGCTCTCCTACTTCTTCCTACTCATACTGGTCGGCCTGGTCGTCTTCTTCGCGTCGCTCATCCTGCTGCTGCCGGGAATCTACGCCATCCTCACGTTGGCGGTAGCAGGTCCAGCCCTGGTGCTCGAAGACTACGGAGTCACCGAGTCCATGCAACGCAGTTCGGAACTCGTCTCCGGTTACCGGTGGAAGCTGCTCGGTTTCTATACCGCCCTCTGGTTCCTCGGTGTTCTCTTCTTCATCATCTTCGCCGTCCTCGTTTTCTCTGAGGAAGCGACCTTCTCGTTGATGGAGACGTTCTTCGTCATCCTGTTCACTGTGGTTGCGCAGATCCTGGCCAACGTTTCGGCCACCGTGGTCTACAAGGAACTGCGGGCGGCTCACGGAGACTTCGATCAGACGGAACTGATTTCCGTTTTCGAATAGCCGGCTTTTTCTCTATAATCACGGTTCACCCCAAACGGAGGAGCGACATGAAGAACTGATCCGATTTCCGCGACCATTCACCCCCGATCACCCTCGGGCTCACCGTGAACCGGCTGTCGCCAAAACGGATCAGGAGTCTTTATGTCCGGTACTTCCGGCCTCTCCGCGTCTTCAACGCTCGTTGCCGACTCGATTCACATTTCCGTTCCCGGCGGGCGAACGCTCGTCGACAGGATCTCGCTCGCTCTGAATCCCGGCGACAAGCTGGGAGTCATTGGAGCGGAGGGAACGGGCAAGTCCTCCCTGCTTGCGGCCCTGGCTGGGCAAATGCCGAAAGGTCTGCGCGCATCCGGTCGTGTGGAGCGTCCGCCACAGGTCGCTCTGCTCGAACAGACGCTGGAGGAGGGCTGGCAGTCCCATTCCGTGGTCGAGTTCCTGCTTCTGGACACTCCCGGGACAGAGATTCCCCTCGAACGGTGGAATACACTTCAGGACTCCGTTGCTTCGATCATCGAAGTCGGGCTCGACCCCGCATGGATCCATGAGGAAGACCGTCCGCTTCACACCCTGAGCGGTGGCGAACGGGTGCGCCTTCGCATAGCCAAACTCCTGCAATCCCAGCCGGATCTTTGGCTGCTGGACGAACCGACGAACGATCTCGATATTCCGACTCTCGAGTGGCTGGAGGGCTTTCTGCTGCGGACGGAGAGTCCGGTCGCGTTCATCTCTCACGACGAAACGCTTCTCGATCGGTGCGCCAACCGCATTCTCTACTTCCAGCGTCTGGTCTACACCGATCGGACGGAGGTACGACTCGAGTCGATGGGGTACCTGGAGTTCGTCGGCACCCGCGCCCGACAGATCGAGAAGCAGGAACAGGAAGCGGCCAACCAACGACGCGAACGCGCGCGGGCCGAGCGCGTGCTTCGTGAGCACAAGTCGCGCGTGCAGTCGGCGCAGGAGAAGATCAAGGACTCGTCCGCCCGGCGCTTGCTCAACAAGAAGATGAAGGTCATTACGACTCGCGAAGCCAAGCTCGAACGCAACCCGACGATCGAGAGACCCGAGGACGTCGAAGCCATCCAAATCGACTTTCCCAACGCCTGCAGGACACCGGAAGGAAAGACGGTATTGCAGTTCGAACTCCCGACTCTCTCAGCGGGGCCGAAGACGCTGGCTCGGGACATCCGGCTGAGAATCCGAGGTCCGGAGAAGGTCGCCATTATCGGCCGGAACGGAGCGGGCAAGACGACGCTGGTCCGGGCAATTGCGGAACACCTGCGTGCTGCCGGTAGCGAGTTCGGGTACTTCCCCCAGGAGCATGACGAAGAGCTGACGGATCCGAACCGGAGAGCCATCGACTATGTCGTCCATCCGGAGCGCGGCGTGGACATGACCATGGCCGGGATTCTCATGGCGCGTCTCAACATCGCGCGGGATGAAGTCGTGCTTCCCGTGAAGGAACTGAGCGGAGGGCAGCGGGCAAAGATCGTCTTGTTGCGGATTCTCAGCGGATCGGGGTTTCTGCTCTTGGACGAGCCGACGCGGAACTTGTCACCTCTTTCGAACCGGGTTTTGCGGAGGGCGTTTCGCGATCATCCGGGCGCCCTGTTGGCGGTGACGCATGATCGGGCGTTTGTTTCGGAGGTGGCGGACCGGGTGCTGGAGTTGACACCGGAAGGTCTTTCCCCCCTGCACTGAGACGAGTTCGCCTCGGAGTGGTTTCGTGGGGATTGGTTCCAGTTTCCTGGCAACTCTGTACGCCCTACCGCCGAAAAGGAATCTGTAGTCTGAGTACCCTGGCGCCTCCATTCGACGTGGAGCCACAATACCGTACACCGAACGACCGAGCCGGAGGGGCTTCGCCGTCCCGCCCCGACAGGAGTCCGTCATGGCCTCGATCCTGACCTACGCCCACCTCGCCAACGCCGTCTACGAGGATGACCCCTCGGTCGAAGGCTGGGTCCGGGCGGACATGCAGTCCACCGTCTCGAGCCTTTGGGAAGGCGACGGATTTCAGGGCGCGGCCTTCAAGAATGCCGACGAGATCGTCTTCGCATTCAAAGGAACGGCCAACCTGCAGGACGTGGTCACGGACATCAAGCTCGGGGTCGGGATGAACACCGGCCAGTTCTATCAGGGATACCAGTTCGTCAAGCAGACCCAGATTCCCGAGGGGACGAAGGTGACGATCTGCGGCCATTCTTTGGGCGGCGCCATCGCGCAGATCGTCGGGAACCGGCGCCGGATGCGCTTCGTCACGTTCAACGCTCCCGGCGTCGGAATCGTTTCAAGAAACGTCGGCGAGATGGCGGCCACCGTGGCGACGGGAACGATGGCCCTGCGCACGGCAGGCGCCTTGGTCAGCGCGGTCCGGCATCCGGTCCAGGCCATGCACGATGTCGGATCGTTCTTCAACCGGGTCCAGGGCGTCAACTTCCGGGTCGGCAGCGATGTCGTCGGGAGCATCGGCGTTCACTACGGGGACGTCATCGAGTTGCGCTACTCCGGCGGCGCCATGGACCTGCTGGCCAAGCACAAGATGGATGCGGTCCTCACCGCTCTCGGCGAATCATCGTACGGGGGAATGCAACTCTCGGCCCTCGTCTGACCGCCGAGAGCCGAAGTTCACCGCCGTGGGCCGACAACTACCGGCGTGACCTCACCGTAAACGACAACACCGTCTCTGCGTCCGCCGCAACCGGAATGCGGAACTCCGCCGCCCGCGCATTCTTCTTCTGATGGGAATGCGACGCCTTGAGGATCTCCCAGTCGCCGTAGACGTCTTCCTCGACGACGACCTCGACGGCCTCTTCCTTCCGGTTACGCAGCTTGATCTGAACGTCCGTTTCCCAGATCCGGTCAGAGATCCGCCTCTGGTTCATCTCTGTCCGTTCACCGACGATGTCGAAAGCCTTGCCGATGCGAAGACGGACCTTTTCGTTTCGCGGTGTGTGGTCGATGGCGTCCTCACCGATGAACTGCAGCTGCCCGCGGGAATCCTTCTTGTACGCGCGAACCTTGCCGGCCGGTAGAGGCATGCCGAGCCCGCGCTCCTTGCGGTTCTCGGTTTCCAGAACGACGCTGACCTTGGTCGGGTCGCGGCGTCCGTTGTATTCGTAGATCTTCTTGACCGGAGCTTCCGTCGTCGGAAACAGCGAAACCTGCTTGGTCTCCCGATCGGCGATGGTGGTCGTTCGCTCGACGGTATAGAGGTGGTATTCGAAGAAGGTTTCCTCGGTGACCATGTCCGCGCTCATGGCCATGGCCGACCTCTCCATCATGCGCCGATTGGGCTGAGGAGTGTGCACCCGCTGGATGTCGCCGGCGATAAGCTGCAATTTGGCGTCGGGATACGTCGCGCCGGACGTGTTTTCGAGCGAGACCCAGGCCGACAACTCGATCTCGGTATCACTTTCGTTGGAGACGGCCACGTACTCGGCATGCCAGCTCATCCCTTCCGTCAGGTACGAGAGCTTGACCGGCGACTCGCCGGACTTGTCCGAGAGCAGGCGCCAGACCAGAGTCGGTCGGGTGCGAAGTCCTTCCGGCAACTCGGGCAGTCGCAGGTCCACGATCTCGGAACGTTGAACCAGACTCACGCTTCCCGACGATTCCTGCAAAACCAGGGCTCCGCCCTGAAAGGAAAGGAGTCGGCCGCTCTTGAGCTCGCCTTCCTTCAGCACGCACTCGATTTCCTGGTCGAGAAAGCGTTCGAGAATGCGGTCGGGCCCGGCGAGGTCGTACTGAAAGTTCTGCTCGAGCACCTGCAGGCCGCCCGAACCCGGTTCCAGGTGAACGGATGTCGGATCGATGAGCGCGGGCACGTCGGTGATCTCGACCTGGCCCTCTCCGCGGTCGACATCGACGCTTCGCTCGTCACTGACCAGGCCGAGATTGTTGTTGTAGACGGTCAGCCGAATCTTGCGGTCGGCGGCGTCAGCAGTGTTCATGAGTGCCCCCATGGCGATGGGCAGGGCCGCGGCAAGACCCAATCCGAATCTCAAAGTTGGTTTCATTGTGATTCTCTCCTCTCTTCGGAGTGGACTGTAGCCGATCCGGCGGCCGCGTCCAGCAGCAACGCGCCGGCCGTCGGTGGCGCGCTGGGCGCGCCTTAACGGAGTGGATCGGGCAACCAGTTCACACTCAACTGGAAGTAGTCCCCGGGCGCACCGGGGACCCGGCTGATGTCTTGGCCGTCCTCATCCATGTAAACCACGGAAAGGTCGATCCAGGTCCGCTCGTTCCATTGACGCTCCACCTTGAGCTCCCAGAACTGCCGCCGGAGGATGCTGCCGAGGTGATAGCCGAACGACTCCTCCCGGTACTCGAGGCGCAAGCGAGCCCGAGCCTTTGGTGTCGAAATCGCTCCATGCCAGGACACGGCATCACCGCCGATGGGGTGCCCCAGAGGCAAACCTTGGTAGGTGTAGTTGTCGTCTCCGTAAAGTGTGTGGTCATACCATCGGTTGTTGCCCGTCACCGTCTCCGTCGTTTCGTACTCGAATATCCATCCGGACCAACGCAGAAGGGCTCCGTACTGGTGTGCGACGGCCGACGGGATGGGCGGATCGTTGATATCCTCGCCGGCGTACTCCCAGTAGACTTCGACCGCGTCCTGTCCGGGCTCACCGGCTCGCCGCTTCGACATCATCCGACCTGAGTCCGGCGAGTCTGACGAATCCGACGAGTCCGCCGAGTCCGCCTTTCCTTCCGGCTCTTCGGCTTCACAGGACGTCCACTTCGCCAGTGGAAGTCGAACCCGCGCATCGAAGCTCGCCTTCTGGTCGCTGTCGCTGATGGGACGTTCCCCCCGCGTGTTTTCGTTCTGAGCCCAGTAGATGTCCCACAAGTCTCCCAACGACAGCTTTGAAGTGCGGCCCTCACCACCGAAGAGGATGGTCCGGGTCAGACCGACTTCCAGCCAGGGCCGGATCTGCCAGAGATACCGCTGTCCGAAGAAAAGAGGATCGTCGATCCGACGAGGACCGTCGTCATCCAGGAACGCCAGAAACGAAGAGCCGCTCCAAGTCGTGGAGCGTAGGCCGGGAATGGGCACACCCATCGGCCGCTGGCTCCGCCAACGCAGCTGCCAGCGGGGCAATGAGGAACGGCCCAGTAGGATGCTGCCGCTCGTCCCGTTCCCCCAGAAAAGGGCAGACCGGCCCAGACCCACGTGGTGGCGTCGACCGGTCCAGGAGACCTCGAGTTCCTGCAGGTTCGACGGTTTGAAGCTGTCTTCGGGCTCGGCGAGACGGAAGCCGATTCCGACTCCCCACGCGTTTCGTTGCCACCGGCCCCGAGCATCCAAGGCAAAGAGGTTGTCGTCGGGGGCGACCAGGCCGTCCATCTCACGAACGAGGCGGTCCTCACGAGTCCTGCCCTGATGCTGCTGCAACCAGAAACCGCGGATGAGGAGTGGATACCCCTCGTCCCGATAGACTTCTCCGCACTGTCCACGGAAGTCGAGATCGAGTCGGGTGTCGGTGAGGCCGAAGCTGCCGGGCCCGATCGGTAAGGACGCCGACGGCGCAACATCGGAAGCGGAAGCGACGTCGGAAGCGGAATCAAAATCTGAAGCGGAAGCGACGTCGTAATCGAAAGCCACGCCCGAAGCATGAACCGAGGCACCACAAGCCCCGAGGAAACCAACGGCGCCGGAGAGAATCGCAAGTGCGCTGAGTGCCATTCTCGAAAGAGTCCCTCCGAACGAAGCGAAAGAACGAAGGCGAACCCCATAAGGAGTTCGCCTTCCATCAAACCTCGGCGTCCGTCGCACGGATCAGATCCAGGTCTTCACATCCTCGATCTTCTCCGGCCGTCCGGAGTTCTGCAAAGACCGTTCTGCCGCCTCCAGAACCTGCACGACGCGAAGGCCGTCTTCGCCGTCGGCGCGCGGCGACCGTTGATCGAGAATGGCCATGACGAAGTCATTGACCTCGGCCTGCAACGGTTCAGACGACTCGATCTTCGGAGAGACGATGTCGCCCGTCCGGTAGGAAAGCTTGTACTCGCCGAAGGTATCGGGATCTTTGAAGTGAACGCCCTTGTCGAAGATCTTGACCGGCTCGAGATGCTCGGTGTCATCGTAGACCAGCATCTTCGCCGAACCGACGATCGTCGTGCGACGCAGCTTGGACGGCGCCAACCACGAAACCTGGACGTGGGCGATGGCTCCGCTTCCGAAGCGGAGCGTCATGAAGGCGACGTCCGGGATGCCCTTTTGGACAAAGTCCTTGCCCGTGGCCGTGACCTCGGTCGGAGCTTCTCCCAGCCAGTACATGATCATGGAAAGGTCGTGCGGCGCGAGGTCCCAGATCACGCTGTGATCCTTGGAGTGGAGCCCCAGATTTACCCGGGTTGAGGAGATGTAGAAGGTCTCCCCCAGCTCACCCGCCTCCATGATCCCTTTGATCATCTCAACAGGCGGGCTGTACTCGAACGTGTGTCCGACTCCGACAACCAGCTTCTGCGCCTCGGCCAGGGTCAACAGGTTGACGGCCTGGTCGGTCGAACTCGTGAACGGCTTTTCGACGAAGACGTGCTTGCCGGCCAGGATGGCTTTGCGCGCCAGTTCGTAGTGCGTGTGAATCGGCGTCGCGATCATGACGCCGGACAGTTCCGGATCCGCAAGCATGTCGTCGAAACGCGGATAGGGAACCGCAGTCGGGTAGCGGCGCGTGATTCGCTCGATGGCCGCAGGGTCGATATCGCAGACGGTCACGCGCGTGCAGTTGCGATTCTCGATGAGATTGCGGACGAGGTTCGGACCCCAGTAGCCTAGGCCAACGACTCCAATGGTACACATGTTCGCGGAAGGTTCCTCCACAGCGGCTCGGGAATGAATCAGACGCCGCCCTTGCCCCAAATGACGACAGGAATCGTCCGGAGCAGGATTTTCAGGTCCATACCGAAGGACCAGTTGGCGATGTAGAAGAGGTCGAGCAGGACCATGTCTTCGAAAGAGACATAGCTGCGGCCGGTCACCTGCCACAGTCCGGTCATGCCGGGGGTAACGTCGAGGCGCTTTCTCTGCCAATCCTTATATAGATCATACTCGAAAGGCAGACAGGGACGGGGACCGATCAGGGTCATCTCCCCGCGAAGCACGTTGATGAGCTGCGGCAACTCGTCGAGGCTCGTTCGGCGGAGAAAGCGTCCGATCGAAGTCACCCGAGGGTCATCCACCAGCTTGTAGAATTTCTTTCCGTCCTTGTCGACGGCGGCGGCGTCCCCGCCTTTCATCATCTCGACGACGTACTCGCGGTGTCCGCTGTCGTCGTTCTGAACAGCCATCGTGCGGAACTTGTAGAACCAGAACTTCCGGCCGCCCCGTCCCACCCGCTCCTGGCGGAAGAGAATCGGACCCGGCGAGGAGAACCTGACGAGGATGGCGATGAGCAGGAGCACCGGGGAAATGAGAATCCCGCCCGCGGTCGTGGCCACGATGTCGAAGATCCGCTTGAGTCCGGCATCCGCATCGCTGATCGGCATTTCGCCGACCGGGATCAGAGGAACTCCGTTGTCGGTTTCGAACGGAACGTTGTCGACAAGTTGATTGAAGACGTTGGAAACAACGTGGACGCGCCGGCCGGCCCGAGCCAGCACTTCACTGAGTCGGACGATCTCTTCCCGCGGCAGGTTGGGACGTGCCACGACGACGAGATCGACTTCCAGTTCATCCGCCAACTGCGGCAGCCCTTCCAAGTCGGTGTGGAAGAGCGGACCCACGTGGGCGCCTCCCTTACCCTCGGTCGAAGCGAACCCGACGATCTGCGCATGCCGGTTTGTCTTGCGCAGTCCCCGAGCCAGGTTCCGGGCCACTCGGTCGCTTCCGACGACCAGAATGCGGTCCACCCGCGGCGGTGCAAAGACCCGACTGAGAAGGGCCCCGGCCGGTGGCCGCAACGCCAACAGCCAGACCGCCATCATGCCTTGATAGAGGAAGAGGACCTTGCGCAGGTCCCAGGTAATCGTATCCGCGAAAAGGAAGAGCAGCCCAACGGTCAACGCCACGAACCAGGCGAGAACCCGAAGTCCGATCTCGGCCTGGGTCCGCCACGAGGAAAGGTGGCTGCGTCTGTACAGACCGGAGATCCCCACCACGAGCGGAAAGGTCAGTGCAAGTCCGATGGCAAGGCTCTCCGACGCCGGAGACGCGCCGAGGCCGACACGGTTCGCCATTTGTAGTGCCAACAGACAAAAGATCTGGGCGACGATCAAGTCGGCCGCAAGCAGTACGAACCGAGGTTTCTGGCTTCTTCTTGGGGTGTCTTCGGGACCGGAAGTCTCGACGGGGACCCGGCCGTGTGCAGCCCGAGCAGCCACCTGCTCTGTCATGTGCACTCGTCTCCTGCTCCCATGCCCCTCAAATCCATGTCGCGCATCGTCATGCGTAGCCAGCTTCCCTGCTGGTCCTTGTTCGCTTCAACCCACATTCGTGCAGACGATAGGGAAACGGTACCGGGCATTTCAACCTGAAATGAGACGGCGGTTTGGCGGGGTGGCGTCAAGCAAAGAGGACAGTCACGGCAAATCCGCCGGGAAGAAGGATCCCGGCACGTCAGCTACTCCGCTAACTGCTTCGAGGACTTGGAGTTGATCGCTGGAGGAGTGTCGGCGGCGGTGGCCTTGGCGGCCGCCTGCTCGAACGGAATCCATACGGAGAAGGTGCTCCCCTCCCCCAATTCCGACTGAACCCAGATCCGCCCCCCATGCTCCTCCACGATCCCCTTGGAGATGGCGAGGCCCAGGCCCGTCCCTCCGGCGGTCCGGGTGCTCGAGGAGTCAAGCTGGCGGAACTTCGTGAAGAGCTTCCCGACGTCCTCCTGGGCGATACCGATTCCGGAGTCCCGGATGTCGATCCGCACACCCTCGCCGTCCCGCATGGCCGAGGTGGCAATGATGGAGTCGTGGTCGGAGAACTTGACGGCGTTCCCGAGCAGATTCGTCAACACCTGGCTGAGACGGAGTTCATCGGCTTCCACGGTCGGAAGATCCGCCTCGATCTCGGCTTCGATCTGAATCGACTTCTGCTCCGCAAGGTTGCCCAGATTGACGACCACGCTGTTGAGAACGAAGTCGACGTTGACCTCGGTAAAGTGAGTGGAGAGACGCGACGACTCGAGCTTGGAGAAGTCGAGGATGTCATTGATCAGCGTCTCGAGGCGCTCGACGTTGGTCATGCAGATGTCGAGCAGCTCCTTCTGCGGCTCCTGCATGTCGAAGTATCCGTCGTCGCCGAGGATTTCGAGAGTACCCTTGATCGCAGTCAAAGGCGTACGCACCTCATGGGAGACGACGGCCACGAACTCGGACTTCATCTTGTCGAGTGCCTGGATCTTCTCGTAGACCCGCGCATTGTGGATCGCGATCGAAGCCTGGCTGGCCAGACCGACCAGGAGGTCCTGATCGTCCGGGCTGAAGACCCGGCCTTCCGCCGAGAAGACCGCAATCGTTCCCATGATCTCCGACTCCTGGAGGAGCGGAACGATGAACGTGTTGCCGTCGGGGTCCTGACCCTCGTGGAGACAGGCCCGCTTCTCACGGAGAACCCTTGCGTTGGTCTCCGTCAGCGTCTGGTCGCTTTCTTCAAGACCGAGAGCCACGCGGCAGTGCATCTCGTCCCCTTCGTCCAGAAGGAAGAGCTTTCCGCCTCGCGCCTTGGTCAGTTCGACCGACTTCTCCATGATGAGATTGAGCGTGCGATCGAGATCCAGTGTGGAGGTGATCTCCTTACCGACCTCGTAGAGCGTCCGCATTCGCCAGGTCGCCTCTTCGACGAGACGGCTCAGCTGATCGCGATGCTCCTGCAGTGACGTGACGAAGCGGCGATTCTCGGAAAGGAGACGGCGGCGTTCCAGCGCCTTGCTCACCGTCTGCTCCATCTCATAGAGATCGAACGGCTTCAGTACGTAGTCGTACGCTCCCTGACGAAGCGCGTCGATCGCCGTCAGCGTCGACGCGTTTCCGGTCAGAACGATGACTTCCATTTCGGGATCAGTCCGCTTGGCGGTCTCGAGGACGGTCAGGCCGTCGGCGCCCGGAAGGTTCAAGTCTGTCACGACAAGGTCGAATTGCTGGGCAGCCAGAAGCTCCATCGCCTCTTCACCGGTCTTGGCGATGGTGAGCTGGTACTCGCTCTCCTCGAAGAACTCGACAAAGATTTCCAGCAAAGGTTCTTCGTCGTCCACGACGAGGAGGCGCGGCATATCCAGGCTCTGCGACGACTCCATCAGTGTCCTTCTACCTTCCGTTCCAACTGAGCTTCCATCTTCTCTCGCGAACCCGGCCTTGATTCCGATGTTTCCTACGATCCCGTTCTGAACGCTCTACCCCGGACTAGGCTGCTCCCATCGAACAAGCCATGCTGCGATTGCGGCCCGACTTCTTCGCCTGGTAGAGAGCCTGGTCGGCCATCTTGACCAGCTCTTCGACGTTCTCGGTATCGTTCGGATAGCAAGAGACGCCGACGGAGATGGTCAGCCGCTTCCTACGCGGGAACGAGTGCTCCTGCACCGCCGTCCGCAGGCGTTCGGCCGCAGCCATGGCCTGCTGCTGGTCGGTCATCGGCAGAAGCACGACGAACTCTTCTCCGCCGAAACGGGCCAGCAAGTCCGACTTCCGGGCCCACTTGTGGAGCAGTTTTCCGAGTTCCGCGAGGATTCGGTCTCCTAGGACGTGGCCGTAGGTGTCGTTGATACGTTTGAAATTGTCGAGATCGAGGAACAGCAGCGAGAACGGGTGATCATGCCGCTTGGAACGCTCGACCTCCTCCTGCAGACGGGTCACGAAGTGCCGGCGGTTGTAGAGACCGGTCAGTTCGTCGGTGATGGCGAGACGGGCCATCTCTTCGTACATGAGGATGCGCTGAAGAATCGAAGCCGCCTGCGACGCGATCAGGGTGAGCAGACGGAGATGCTCATCCGTGAAGGCCTGATTCGCCGAATGGCTCAGATTGAGAACGCCGACCAGTTCCTGCTGAACGACCAACGGCACGGAGAGGAAGGATCCGATCTCCGGTCCGACGGTCCGCGTCGTGCGATGAAGTTCGTTGAGAAGGATCGGCTTCTGCTGCTTGGCCACCCACGAGGAGAATCCGTATCCATGGTCGAAGGCAACGCCCCCGATGAGATCGACGTGATCTCCGTAGACCGATCCGACGACAAGCTGGCCCGAACCCCGGTTCAGAACGAAGAGCGTTCCGTTCTCGAAGGGAATGACCTGGCGGATGAGCTCCATGAGCTTGTCCAGACCTTCTTCACGCTGATTCGTGGTCTGGATGAGACGGGAGACCTCCATGAGGATCTCCAGCTCCTGCCCTTCGTTGGCTCGCTTCTCGCCCTTGCCGTTCTGGAGGACGCGAATGATTTTGTTGTGCAACGAGTGCGCCGTTGCCAAGACTTCGGATGACCGCTTCTGTGCGACGGCCTTGTCGATTTTGTCGAGGAAGGTGGACTTCTCCCGTTCCGTGAGATACCCGGCGTCTTCCAGAACCTTGATCAGCTTCGCCTCTCCTTTGCGAAACTTCTCCGTGATGTCCTGGAGTTGTTGGGATCCGTTACCGTTTCTCCGTCGCATTTCCCTTGCTCCGTTGCGATGCACCCGTGGGTGCTGCCCCCATCATCCTGTGAGTCCCTACGCGGCCATCTGGAAGTACTGAATCTCCCGTTCGACCGCCGCCTGAGTCCGCCGTAGGAACGAACCCAGATCCTCCTGGCTCAAGTGCAGGCGCTTGAACGCAGGTCCCGGCGCTTCCAACTCCGGCTCTGGAATCTCTTCCACAGTCGAAGACCAAAGCTCCGAATCGAGAAGTTCATCCACCGCCGCCGCATGAAGCGAAAGCGGATCCAGGACTTCCGGGTCCTGGTGGTGGCAGCGAGCCACCTGGCATAGAACATCGTCGAACTGCCAGTTTTCGAGGATGGCTCCTCCAACCTCTGTGTGATCCAGTCCGAAGAAGCGGCGTTCGAAGTCCGCCCCCTCCGCGCTGTGATCCTTCGCCAGGACTCCGTACTCACGCGGGAAGGCCAGCAAGAGCTGCTGACGCCCGAGGTCGTGGAAAAGCCCGGCCAGAAAGTGAACTTCCGGATCGGCTTGCCGTGTCGTCATGCCCAGCGCGCGCATGGTCAACGCGGAGCTGATCGAGCGAACCCAGAGTTGCTTCATGACGGGATGGGATCCGCCCCGCTGCACGGCGGGAAGGCACTGCGAAACGACGATGTCCCGCACGAACCGCATCCCCAGTCGCATGATGGCGTCCGGCAGGGTGTCGATCTCGCGTTGCGCCGCCATGGCCGCGGAGTTTCCCGCCCGAATGACCGAGGCGGTCAATGCCGGATCGCGGGAGATGGCCCGAGCGAAGTCGGCAGCGCCTGCGTTGTCATCCCGGCTCAGTTCGAGCACCTTGGTCGCGACTTCCGGAAAGGGAGGAAGATCCTCGATCCCCTTCAGAATCGCCGAGCGGCGCTGCTGGACTTCTGTGAGCAAGTTCGTCTCGTCTCCTACCGTGGGATTCCGTCCCACCCCGACCCTTTATCGGCCGACCTGACCCGATTCCGCAGTCGGAACTCCTTCCGACTGGTCACGAAACAAGCTCTTGAGAATGAGTTCGACTTCGCCCTGACCCAGACCGACGCGCGGCCCGATGTCCTTGACGCCGATCCCTGCCGCGGCCAGGTTCAGCACCTGCTCACGCATGCGGGCGAGGTTGGACAATTCTGCCGGGGAGAGGCCATTGGACGCAGTGGACTGGCCGGCGGACCGGGACCGGACCCATTTTTTGGCCGCGGACGGCACGCGCGACGGGGTCGCCGCCGGCGGATTCGTTTCCGTGTTCTCGACCGCGACAGGTTCCACCGGCCGCGCTTTCGCAGTCTCGTACAGAGGCGTTTCGACTTCCGAGTCGACGAGTTTCGGCGACTGGGCGACTTTCAGTTCAGAACCGGAAGTGTCGGCCACGAAGTGTTCCCACGGAGAGACATCGACAAGGTCCGGAAGTTCTGCGGAAACATTTGCCGTCTGGATGGATGGATCCAGCGGGATGGACGAGGTGAAGCGCGCCAGGGCCGCGGCTTCCACTCCCCCGAAGAGAGGATCCGGATCGTCATACTCCAGGTTGCGGCGCCGGCTTGGCGCCGACTCGGTTTCCGACGGCTCGGCCGGAGATTTGCTCGGGGACGCGGCCGTAGACGCAGCCGGGGACGCAGCCGGAGACGCGGCCAGGGAACCAGCCGGAGACCCAGCCGGAGACGCGGCGGGGGGTGCGGTTGGGGACGCGGTCGGCGGTGCGACCGGAGCATTGTTTCTCGCCCAGGCACCGGCAGGCAACGCGATCTCTTCTTCCGTCTTCAGCTCGATTCGTCGAAGGCGTCGGGCCACGCTGTCAAAGGACTCGACCAGATCCAGAACGGATTGCTCAATGGTCTCGAGTCGTGAAGAGAAGGCGGAGTGTGCGTCACGCTCGATGAGATGCGTTCCCGCGGCTTCCTCGGCCAGGCTCGGTCGGCGTCCCAAGCGGCGCGCGCCGACCCAGGATGCGGTCATGAGGAGAACGCCGCCCAACCCCAATGCCCAGAGATGCAGACCACCCGGAAGCGTTCCGTTGGCCTGATTCTCGTGGCCGTCGGTCAGCGGAGACGTCGGAGCACTGCCGGGAAGAGAAGGCCCCAAACGAGAGACGCGGATCTGTTCTTCCAGTCGCTCCGTCGAACTCGGCAGGAGCGCCGCCGTCCCGGTTTTGTCCACGCCTGGATCGGTGGAAGAGGCGGCCGACGCGGGCTTCGCGTCGTTCTCCGCGTCGGAATGGTTTGCAGTCTCCGCCGTCGCGATGGCGACACCGGAAAGAGTCAGTACAACAAGAGCCATCCATGTACGTAGCGTGCGAACCATCCTGGTTCTCCTTGTGTTTCGACCGGCGGCCGGTTCGGCGTCCACCAGACCGGGTTTGCAACAACCCGCTAGGCCTTGACGTCGATGTGATGCCCTCGATCCTCGTCTTCGGGTAGCGCTTCCGTGTCTTCGTTCGCTTCCGAAACGTCAGTGTCGTCGTCCACGTCCTCGACTTCGAATTTCGCCTTGTCCCGCGACTTTCCCTTGTCCTTGTTCTTGTCTTTGCGGCGTCGGCGAGCCGACTTCTCGTCCTTGGTTCGTCCCTGGCCACTCAGGCTCGTGACACGGTCCACGTTGCTCGGAATCCGGTTCACTTCGTTCATGCGGGGTACCTCCGACGAGGCCTTTCTCCTCCGGCTACGGCCTGACGGGGCCTAGCCGAGCGCCCTGTGCAGGCGTCCCTTGAGTCGGAGAATGGCCTTGGTATGAATCTGCGAGACGCGGGACTCGGATATCCGAAGGGCCATCCCGATCTCCTTGAGAGTCATCTCTTCGTAGTAGTAGAGAGCCACGACCAGACGCTCCTGCTCACTGAGCAGGTTGATGAGCTCGAGCAGCGTGTCGCGATACTCTTCGTCTTCGAGTTCTTCCAACATGTTGAGAGCGGACTTGTCCTCGATGACATCGGCCAGCCCGGCCAGGTCGTGGTCGTCATCGACCTGCATCGCTTGATCGAGGGAAAGCAGAACGGTTCCGCGAACTTCTTCCAAAAGACGAAGGAACTCGTGCAGGGTGATGCCCATCTCGTCGGCCATTTCCTGCTCCGTAGCAGCGCGGCCAAGCTTCTGGTCCAGCCTTTGTGCAACCTGTTCGATCATCCGAGCCTTGCGACGGGTCGTACGGGATGCCCAGTCCATGGAGCGGAGTTCGTCGAGCACGGCGCCCTTGATCCGCCAGATGGCATAGGTCTCGAACTTCGTTCCGCGGCTCTCGTCGTACTTCTCGAGCGCATCGAAGAGACCGATCATGGCGGTGTTGATGAGGTCGTCCCGTTCGATCGACTTCGGCAGACCGGATGCGATCTTGTCGACGACATACTTGACAAGGGGGAAGTACCGGCGAAGCGCAGCGTCTTTGTCCCGTTGATAAATAACGGAGACAGATTCCTCTTCCACGGGCTTCTCCTGGCGAACGGTTTCCGTACGAGCCATCATTCCTCCCTTGCAGTAGGGCTAGGCAGCTTTCGCGACGTCAGCAGCGTCGCTGGTTTCATTGGCAGCATTTCGAGCATCGGCGGCCGGAGCCTCGACGGTCTGGGAGTCCGTACCCGGACCGTCGGTGGCCGGGCTCTCCCCGGCCGTCGTGTTCCCATCCGTGGGATCCGTAGTCTCCGTGGAACCCACGAATCCCCGTGGAATCGGCGTGTCGTCACCGTGTTCCACCATTTCCCGTCTCTTCTCTTCCTCTTCCTTCTTTCGCTCCATCTCCTCGCGGGCGAGTTCCGCCAAGACCGATCGGCCGACGAGATGCGCGCCAAAGAACGTGACGAAGAAGACCACTCCACCGCCGATCAGGGATCGCAATGCAATGCCCCAAACGGAGACTCCGTTCCACAACATGACGGCGGCGGACAAACCCGTAGCGCAAAGCGCCACGATCATCGAAATCTCGAAGACCATCTGATGCATCGCGTCGTCCCTCTTCTATCCGGCCAGACGACGGAAAACTCCGTCCGGCTCGAGCCCAATCGGGTCGTGAGGTTGCGGTGCGTGCAGAAGTCGGTCCGTGAGAACTTCCAGGGCCTGTGCCGCCGGGCTCTGCGGAAACAGAGACAGCAAAGGTTCCTGTTTGATCACGGAGCTTCCGACGGAGGCATCCTCCGGGACGTGCCCGAGAAGCTCCGGCTCCACTCCGAGAAATCGTTTGGCGACCGTTTGAATTCGCTTGGCGGTGCGACGCGCCTCCTCGATCGAACCGACACGGTTGACGACGAGCGAAGGAGTGGCCTGGGCAGCATGGGCGCCGGCAAGCAGAACCTTGAGCGTGGCGTAGGCATCGCTGAAAGAGGTCGGTTCCGGAGTCGTGACGATCAGGATCTCGTCGGCCGCCCCGGCAAAGTGCATCGTTTGACGGCCGATCCCCGTCGCCGTATCGAAGAGGAGAAGGTCGCAGGACTCTTCGATCCGGGAGAGTTCCCGAATGAGACGCTCACGGCTGAAGTCGTCGAGATTGGCCAATCGTTCCAGTCCGGAAGCGGCAGGTAGAACCTTGAATCCGTAAGGCGTGTCCACCAACACGTCCTCGATCGACTTCTCTCCGGAAATGATGTCACCGACGTTGGCCGACGGAATCATCCCCAGGAGGAGGTCGACGTTGGCCAGCGAGAGATCGGCATCGACGAGGACGACACGCTTCCCCGCTCTGGCCATCGCGATGGCCAGGTTCGTCGTCAACGCGCTCTTGCCGACGCCGCCCTTTCCGCTGGTGACGGCCACCGTGCGAACGCGCGGGCGACCCGACGAAGCCGTGTTGTCGTCCCCAGCCTCGCCCTGAACGAGCCGCAGAGAGCGCAGTTTGGAAGCCTGATCAGCCAACCGTTTCTTCCTCGTTGCGGACGATGCCGTCCGTCAGTTTTTCGGGTGTGGCCTTCTCCAGGTCATCCGGCACTTCCTGTCCGGTTCCCAGGTAGGCGACCGGGCGACGAGCTTTCAGAGAGATCGTGAAGAGCCCGCCGGGACGAGTCGTTTCGTCGGTCTTGGTAAAGATGAGGTGGCTGACCGGAAGCGTTCCAAAGCTCGCGAGGGCGAAGGCCATGTCGCGAACACGGGAGTTCGCCGCAAGAACGAGGTGAATCTCCGCTTTGGGACAGGCTCCGAGAATGTCGGCGATCTCGCGAATCCCGTTCGGATCTCCGGGAGAACGTCCCGAAGTGTCGATCAGGATCAGGTCCTGATCGGCGAGGGCCTCGTCCACGAGTTCATGAATGTCCTGACGGGACTTTGCGACCTCAAACGGAAGGCCCATGAGCGCAGCGTAGGAACCAAGGTGTTGCGCGCCGAAGACCCGGTAGGAGTCGGTCGAAATGAGAGCCACCTTCTTGCGGTGCACGAAGGCCGCCTCGCCCGCGATCTTGGCCACGGTCGTGGTCTTTCCGACACCGGTCGGGCCGACCAGCGCGACGATGCGACGCGTGTCGGTAGCTTCAACGTGTCCGCCCACCTGAACCAGTCCACGCAGGCGCTCCAGCAGTTCGTCGGCCGGTACCGACTGGAACTGTCCGTGCAACGGAGCCTGTCCCATCCGAGAGACGAGTTCGAAGACGAGGTTGCTGTCGATCTCGGCCTCGGTCAGATCGAGATAGAGCTCACGGAGCGGAATCGGAATCGCAGAGAAGTGTTCGGAACGAACCAGACGCGACAGGTAGTCGAGACGGTCCTGACTGCGGCGGAGTTCTTCCTCCAGTTCCCTGGGCGGCTGTGCCACCGGGGTCTTCGGAGAAGAAGAGACATTCGGGGAACCGACGGTCGCCGCCGTCGGAAGGGCCGGAATACCGTTGTCGGGAGAAGCGATCGGACCGTTGTAGGAAGAGGATGAGAACACCTTGCGACGCTGCTCGGGATCGAGAGCGGCTTCGACCGTGGCCCGCGGCATTCGGGAGAGGATGTCTGCGACCTTGCCGGCCACGTTGGTCGACGAACCTGCCTCGTTGCCGGCATCCGTCGACGGGCGCGCACTCGCATTCGCGCTCCCGGTCACGGTTCCGGTCACGGTCCCGCTTTGTGCCCCGGCGTGGGGCAGCGCTGCCGTCACCTCGACACCGCGTTTCCCATTCGACTGGTTCCGGGTCTCGAGAATGAGGGCGTCCGGACCGAGCTCAGTGCGAATCCGGTCCAGGGCCTCGTTCAAGGTCGGCGCTTCAATTCGCTTGATGTGCATGATCCGTCTTCACCACAGCTAGGTTCTTGATCGTTCCCGCTCCCGCGACTTCCGCGTAGGAGAGGACCGGCACGTGGGGCAGAGCCCGTTCCACGAACTGCCGGAGGTACGGACGCAGATACGGCGAGCAGAGGAGCACCGGATGGGCCACGCGCCCCAGGGCCTCCTGCACACCCGAAGAAAGTCGGTCGAGGAGGTCGCGCGTCTCGTTGCCGTCGAGGACCAGTCGTTCCTGGCCGGTGCTGGCGACACGGTCGACCAAAGCCTGTTCCAGTGCCGGGTCGAGAGAGACCGCGCCGATCTCGTTGTTCTCCGTCCGGTACGGCTGGCTAATGGCGCGACCCAACGACTCCCGAACACGCTCGGCCAGCGTGGAGATGTCCTTGGTCGTCGGCGCGTGATCGGCCAATGTCTCGAGAATGGTCAAGGTGTCCCGAACCGAAACCTGCTCGGCCAACAAACGCTGCATGACCTTGTGCACGCCGCCGACGGTCAGGTGGTTGGGAATCAGTTCGTCGACGACGACCGGCGAGTTCTCCTTGACGCGGTCGATCATGGTCTGGACTTCCTGACGTCCCAGGATCTCCGAGGCGTTCGACTTGATGAGCTCGGACAGATGGGTCGCCACGATGGCGCTCGGATCGACGACGGTGTACCCGCCCTGCTCCGCTTCCTCGCGCTGTGACTTGTCGATCCAAACCGCGTCGAGACCGAAGACCGGTTCGATGGTCGGCTGTCCGGCCAGCGGCATGGCGCCCGGTCCCGGGGACATGGCCAGAAGCTGACCGAGACGCAGGTTGCCCCGGCCGATCTCGACACCCTTGAGACGAAGCACGTAGGTGTCCTGGCCCAGTCGAATGTTGTCGCGGACGCGAATGGGCGGAACGAGAAGCCCGAAGTCGGTCGTCATCTGCTTCCGAACGGAGGCGATCCGACGGAGGAGGTCCCCGCCCTCGGTCTTTTCATCCACGATGCTGATCAGTCCGAAGCCGATCTCGAGCTCCAGGGTGTCGACACCCATGAGCTGCTCCATGCGCTCCGGAATCTGCGCCGTCTTTTCCTTGGCTTCCTTCTGCTCACGCGCCGCTTCGTTCTGTTGTCCCTGATGAGCACGGAGCCCAAGGACGACGGCGACGACCGCCAGGGACAGGAACGGAAGAAGCGGCAGGCCGGGCACGAGTCCCAGAAGCGCAAGAATGACGCCGGCCATCAGTGCAGCCTTGGGCTCACCCAGAAGCTGGGTACCGATCTCGCGGGAAAGGTTCTGCTGTCCTTCGGAGCGGGTGACGAGAAGACCCGAGGCCGTGGAAACGACGAGCGCAGGAATCTGCGCGACGAGGCCGTCACCGATCGTCAGCAGGGTGTAGGTGCGGAGCGCTTCACCGACACCCATGCCGTTTTGCGCCATCCCGATGACGAAGCCGCCGAGAATGTTGACAATCGTGATGACGATGGCGGCGATGGCGTCGCCGCGAACGAACTTGGCGGCACCGTCCATGGAACCGTAGAAGTCGGCCTGCGCCGTGATCTGCTCGCGGCGGGTCCGGGCTTCGTCTTCGTCGATGAGACCGGCATTGAGGTCGGCGTCGATGGCCATCTGCCGACCGGGCATGGCGTCCAAGGTAAAGCGGGCCGCGACTTCGGCGATACGACCGGCGCCCTTGGTGATGACAAGGAATTGAATGACGACGAGAATGAGGAAGGCGACGAGACCGACGGCGTAGTTACCGCCGACGACGAAGTCACCGAACGCACCGATGACCTTTCCACCGTAACCCTGCAGCAGAATCGTCCGCGTCGTCGCGACGTTGAGAGCCAAACGGTAGAGCGTGACGACCAGAAGCAGTGTCGGGAAGACACTGAACTTGAGCGGCTCGGCCACATAGACCGTGACCAGCAACATGACCAGCGAGACGGCCAGGTTGAGGACGAGCAGCGAATCGAGGAAGAACGTGGGGACCGGCACGATCATCACCGACAGCAGCATGAGGATCGCTCCACCCAGGAGCAGATCTGTCGTACGCCCGAACATCTAGCTAGGCCCCCATTCCCTGACCACGCAGGCGCCAAACCTGCGCGAGGATCTTGGCCACGGCCTGATAGAGGTCGACCGGGATCGGCTGTTCGAGCTTGGCTTCCTTGTAGAGGAGTCGAGCCAACGGCGGATCTTCGAGAATCGGCACGTTGTGCTTGCGCGCTTCGTCCTTGATGCGCTGCGCCATCTTCCGCATCCCGCGGGCGACAACGATCGGGGCGTCCATCGATCCGCGTTCGTACTTGAGAGCGACGGCGACATGAACCGGGTTCGTCACGACAACGTCAGCGTCGGCGACGGCTGCGATCATCCGGTTGCGCGAAAGCTGACGCTGCAGAAGACGAATCCGCGACTTGACCTGCGGGTCACCGTCCGACTGCTTCTGTTCATCGTCGATCTCTTTCCGACTCATCCGAATCGACTGCTCCCACTCCCAGCGCTGATAGCCGTAATCGAGAGCCGCAAGGACGAGGAGAGCCAACCCGACGCGGAAGCCGAGCTGCAAAGTGAAGAGACCGATCTTTTCGACGAGCGTGCCGCCATCCGCACCCAGCAGCGGCACGAGATCCCCGAGATCGGCCTTCACGGTGACAAACGCGGTCAGACCAATGATCGCCACCTTGAAAAGCGTCTTGAAGAGTTCGACCCATCCACGACGACCGAACTTGCGGCCGAACCCCTGGATGGGATCGAGGACCTGCCACTTCGGATTCAGCGGCTTGGTCGTGAAGAGAAAGCCCACCTGGGCCACGTTCGAAATCACACCGACGAGAAGAATGGCCAGGACGAAGGGCGCGAGAAGGCCGAGGACGTGGAGCGACATCTCCCGAAAGACCATGTTGGCGCCGGCCGGCGTCGAGACTTCGAGCTGGCCCCCGGCCAGGAGCGAACGCATCAGCTCAGAAAGGCGGTAGAAGAGCGTGGGACCGAGCAGGGCGAGTCCGGCCATGGCAGCGAGTACGGTGAGAGCGGATCCGACCTCGGCGCTACGCGCGACCTGGCCTTCGTTCCGAGCCTGCGACCGCCGTTTCGGGGTCGCCGGTTGAGTCCTCTCTCCAAAGCTCTCGTTCGCCACCGTTCCTCCGGTCGCCCAGTCCGCGGGCGACAAAGGAACTAGGGCAAGCTACATGCCACGCAGAAGCTGAAGGAGTTGCCCCTCCATCCTCTCGGTGTGAAATCGGACGAACGTGCTGATAAGTGGCGTTGTGACAATAAGAAAGGCCACGCCGGCCGCAATCTTGGCCGGAATTCCGATGAGGAAGACATTCATCTGCGGCACGGCCCGGGCGACAAATCCCAAGGCGGTGTCGGTCAGAAACAAGGCAGCCAGGACCGGAGCCCCGACCTGGAGCGCGAGAAGAAAGACTCCCGAACCTATCGCGGTCGTCACTGCGATCAAATCCGTGCCGACCGGAAGTTGGCCCGGCCCTACACGTTCCAGGCTGAGCCCGAGGGCCCGCAGGAGGATGTGGTGGCCGTCGAGGGCCAGAAAGACGAGCAGCCCCAGCATCTCCAGGAACTTTCCAACGATCGGCACTTCCTCCCCACTCCCTGGGTCAAAAATGCCGGCCAACGAAAAACCCATCTGGACCCCGACGAGGTAGCCGGCGAAACGGAGCGCCGCAAAGACCAGCCCGGCGATGAGCCCGATGAGCCCGCCGAGAAGGACTTCCCGCGCGATCAACAGCGCGAACCCGAAGAGCCCCGGCTCGGGCGTGTACGCAGAGAGATCAACCGTCGGAAAGAGAGCAAAGGCCGTGGCCAAGGACGCCAGAGCCTGAACCTGGGGCGGGATCTTCTTCTGGGCAAAGAGAGGCCCGACGCCATAGAAGGTCAGGCACCGCACCATGACGAGAAGAAAGGGAAAGACCAGATCGAGGGAGAAGATCATGGCAGATGGGAGGCGAGCCCGAAGATCTCCGTCGTGTACTGGATGAGTTTGTTCAGCATCCAGGGAAGGAACAGAAAGAGCGAAGCCACGACGGCGAGGATCTTGGGAACGAAGGACAGGGTCATTTCCTGGATCTGCGTCACGGCCTGAAAGATGGACACGAGGAGACCGGTGACCAACCCGAAGAGCAACATCGGTGCGGACAGAATCAATGACATGAGAAGTGCGTTCTGAAAGATGGTCACAGCTTCGGTAACGGACATGGTTCGCCTCGATTCAACTGAAGCTCGTGACGAGCGAGCGCGTGATGAGATTCCAACCGTCGACCAGGACGAAAAGTAGGATCTTGAACGGTAGTGAGATCATGGCCGGTGGAAGCATGAGCATACCCATGCTCATGAGCACGGAAGCGATGACCAGATCGATGATCAGAAACGGCAAGTAGAGCGTGAAGCCGATTTCGAAAGCGGTCTTCATCTCGGAAATCATGAATGCGGGCAGGATCACGGTCATGGAAAGATCGTCCGGCGTGTTCGGTCTCTCCTGCCGCGAGAGCTGGACGAAAAGCGCCAGATCCTTCTCCCGGGTTTGCGAGAGCATGAACTCGCGAATCGGGTCCGTCGCCGTGTTCAGCGCTTCCTTGCTCGTGATCTCCCCGTCGAGGTACGGCCGCAGCGCCGTGTCATGCACCTGCTCCAAGGTCGGTCCCATGATGAAGAGCGTCATGAAGAGAGCCAGGGCCAGAAGAATCTGATTCGGCGGCATCTGCCCCGTCGCCATCGCCTGTCTCAGGAAAGAGAGGACGATGACGACGCGTGCAAAGGACGTCACCATGAGGAGAATGGCCGGGACCAGCGAGAGAATCGTGATGAGCAGGATGATCTGAAGCCCGGTCGACAGCTCCTCGTCCTGCCCACCTCCGATGGACAGAGTCAGTTGTGGGTCGGCCCAGGCCAGGCCCACACCAAGGCAGAGGATGAGGACGGCCGCCATGAGGCCGACTCGTCCCCACTGGTGTACGCCAAGGCGGCGCACGTTGCCCGAATCGTTCTTCACGCGCGAAGGTCCTCGAACTCACCGAGTGTCGGGTACTTCTTCTTCATGTCTGCAAGCTTGCTCCGAAACTCGCGTTCGAACTCTTCGGGCGTCGATGCGGCTGCCTGCTCCTCCTGCTTGCGACGCTTGGCGGCGGCCGCAATCTCGGCCGCGACCTCGATGTCGTTGAGAATGGACGAACGTTCCTGAGCCGGGCGTCGGCGAACGGCTCTGGCGGTCAGGTTCGTGGGCTCAGTGGAATTCTTGGATGCACTCTTCGTAGGCCGAGCCGCCTTTGGCGCGATCAGTCTGCGGAGCCATCGCCCCAGCGGGGACGAAGGCTCGCGACGAGATAAGGCGGGGGCCGCAGATCCTGTCGCGGAAGTGCCCGTCACCGAAGAAGGATTCCCCAAGACCTGGGGGGAAGGAGCCTCCGCCGACGCGGACGACGCAGACGTGATGGCTGCAGACGCTGCGGCTATTGAAGCGGCCGCGTCCGTCGCCGTAGGGAAGCCTGTCGAGTGCGGCGACGGATCGTTCGCGCTCACGCCAACCGCTCCCGCAGCAGCGTCCATCGCGTCGCCGGCCGGTCCGCTCGGATTCAGCGTCGACAGGCGTTCGATCCCCTGCGGAGAAAGCCCGAGGAGAAGAGTCTGGTCCATGACCTGGACCACGGTCAGAGAAAGCCGGTTTCCGAGCGAACGCTGGGCCAGGATCTCGATCGTACCGCTGCCGTAGGGCGAGAGTCCGCCTCCGAAACGTCGAGCCAGACGCTGCAGCACGAGAATGAGCACGAGGATGACGGAAAGAGCCAGCCCCAGCTGGAGCAAGGTTCCACCCATACCCTCGCTAAGTCCGGACACCATCGGGATGGTGGCCGCACTCGGTTCCGAGGTGGTCGTTCCTTCGTTGGCGAGACTTGTCCGAGCCAGGCTCAACGAGCCGAAGATTCCCAACGCGGCGAGAGTGGCATTTCCTATGCGCATCTCGTCCTCCTGATTCTAAAAGGTCACTCTCCGAGTGACCGAACGCGGTCTTGTGGAGAAAGCAGACTGGTCACGCGAACACCGAAGTGCTCGTCGATGACGACGACCTCCCCCTGAGCCACCATCTTTCCGTTGACGTAGAGATCGACCGGATCCCCCGCCAGTTTGTCCAACTCGATGATGCTTCCCGGTCCGTACTCCAAAATGTCCCGGACGAAACTCTGGGTTCGGCCGAGTTCGACGGAAACGGGAAGACGAATGTCCATGAGAAGCTCGAGACTCGCGCCTTCTCCGGCCTCGGTCTCGTCTTCGACCTGGGAAAACTGCACCGGCCGGATGTCCGGACCGGGATCGGAGGGTGGCGCGGCACTCGCAGCGGCCGACGCGGCGGCCTCTGCAGCAATCGCTTCTGCAGCGGCGTTCTCGGCCGCAGCTTTGGCCGCAGCTTCCTCGGCGGCCTTGGCGGCCGCTTCCTCGGCGATGACCGCAGCCATTTCCTCGGCATCGGACATGCCGGAGCTGTCGTCCGACGCGTCTGCGGACGAAGCCTCGGCCGGAGATTCGGCTTCCGCTCCTTCACCCTCGTCGGCAGGTTTGCCCTGGGTGTCCTCAGGCTGCTGTTCCGGACTCATCCATTTCCTCCTCGTGAACTACGCTGTGGACCTTGACGCAGCGGTGTCGCCCCTTCAGTCCGGGACGGCCCATGGCTTTGACTTCACCGCTGACCAGAAGCTCGATCGGATCCTGAACCTTCTGATCCAGGGAAAGCACGTCACCGGGACGCAACTTGAGGAAGTCGCCGATGCTGAGGTCGGCCTCCCCGAGTTTCGCGGTCAGGTCGAGGCTCGAGGCGCCGAGTTGCTGGCGCATCCAGCGGGCTTCCCGCGGGTTCTGTTCCGCCTTTTTCGTGAACATCTGCGTTTGCGAGATGCGCGGCATCAGGGGCTCGATCGACGAGTACGGATAGCAGAGCGAAAGCGATCCCTTCGTGTACTGCGTCTTGAGATCGAAGGAGATGAGAACCACCGACTCGGCGTTGGACATGAGCTGCATCATGACCGGCTTCGTTTCGTGCGCCATCAGACTGAGGTTGAGTTCCGCGATCCCACGCCACGCCTGTTGGAGCACGACGAGAGCGCGCTCGACAAGACGGGTCATGACCGCGGTCTCGATATCGGTGAGGTCCCGGTTGACTTCGGACTCACGTCCCACGCCACCGAAGAGGCGGTCCACGATGCTGAGTGTCAGGGACGGGTTCACCTCCATAACCGCGCGGCCCTCGAGCGGAGTGATCCCGAACAGGTAGAGGCTGGTGTAGTTCGGCAGGGAAAGGACGTACTCACCGTAGGTGAGCTGATCCGCCGCCACGATTTCGATCTCGACCATGGAACGTAGGTAGGCCGCCAACGATGCGCCGTACTGACGGGCGAACCCTTCGTGAATCGACTCGAAGACTCGCAACTGTTCCCGGAAGAACGAACGGTTGGGTCGACGAAAGTCGTAGGACGTGGCCTTCTTGTCGGGGTCGGATGAACCTTCCCCGTGGCTGGCAGCCTCTGACGAATCACCGTCCGATGAGTCTGACGCATCGTCATCCTCGACGGCGTCCATCAGAGCATCGATCTCGTCCTGTGAGAGAATGTTCGCCAAAGTCCACTGCCTTTCCGAGGCCGGGTGCTACTGAATCACGTACTCCGTGAAATAGAGATCATCGATGACCCGACCACCCAGTATTCGGTTCATCTCGTCGATGATCGTCTCTTTCATCTCATCCTTGGCCACGGGGTCGGTCAGCTCTGAAAGCGTTCGCGAGGTCAGCTCCCGAATCATTCGATCCCGAAGCTTGGCCTTGCGATGCGTGACGTCTCCCGAGTCGTCCGGATCATCGAGCTCGACCTGCACCTGCACCTTCAGGTAGCGACGGCCGGCCGTGCCCGCCGGATTGATGACCAGGTCGCCCAGGTCGACGATGTTGGCCGGGCCTCCGCCCCCCTCTTCGCCGTGACCGTCGCCGTGGTCATCATCCTTCTTCTTTTTCTCGTCGTCCTTCTTGTCACCGTGATCGTCGTCGTGCCCGTCCTCGTGATCGTCGCCGTGCTCACCGTCCTCATGCTCGCCATCGATCGCGGCGGTGTCCGAGCTCTTGAGCTTGGGCGCGATGACCTCCGTAACGAGAAACAACGATCCAACTCCAACGACGACCAGAATCCCCGCAATGATCGCGATCTTGACCACGATGGGCGGCAACGGACCTTTTTTGGCCGCTTCCGGTGCCGCTTCTTCCGCTTTGTTCTCTTCCGCCATTCGACTTTCTCCCTCTTCTCCACCCGAAGTTGGGCTCAGAACGGGGAATCCAGGCGTTCCCCGTTCCTATCTAAATCGCTCTACCGCTTGATGTTGATCAGCTCGGAGAGCACTTCGTCGGATGTCGTCACAATCCTGGCGGAAGCCTGGAAGCCTCTTTGGGCCAAGATCATGTTTGTGAATTCTCGTGCCAGATCGACGTTGGACTGCTCCAACGACCCACTAAATACGGAGGCCTCGATTCCGGAAGCCGCGGTCGCGACCAGGGCGTCACCGGAGTTGACGCTCGCCTCGAAGAGATTGTCCCCCGATCGGACCAGCCCGCCTTCATTGACGAACTCGGCCAGAGCCAGTCGCGCCACGGGCCGCGTCACTCCGTTGGAGAACAGCGTGATGACGGTTCCGTCCCGATCGATTCGGTAGTCGACGAGAGAGCCCTGGGTGAACCCATCCTGGGTCGCTTCCAAACTGGAGGAAGCTTCCAGCAGGGTGATCCCGTCGAAACCGCCGATGGAGCCGGCGTTGAGGTCGATCTCCAGCGGGGACGCCGCTCCGGTCGTCGGGCCCAACGTCAGCTTGTTCGGCAGAACCCCATTGACGACGTCAAAGGAGAAGCCGCTGAGAGAACCGTCCGTGTTGAACGTGACACGACCGCTTCCCCCGACCAGAACGTCGGTGTCCCCACCGTCGACTTCCGCGTTCCAGGTGAACTGGTTGGTCCCGAGGACGCGGGTGAACTCCAGACGAACGACGTGGGCGAAGCCCAGGGAGTCGTAGACCGTCGTCTCCTCGACGAAGACTCCGGCGTCGCGCGGGGAATCCGTTTCCGTAAGACCCGCGATGCTGTTGAAATCGTCCCGGGTCAGGCCTTCGGAATCGATTCCCTGGATGATGAGTCCGTTGACCGCACCGTCCGTACCCAGACCGTCGGGCGAGGTCACTTCGATGCGCCCATCCGTTCCGATGGCGACCTGGATTCCATCGACCCCGTCCACGGAGTTGAGCGTGGCCGCAATGGCGGCGGTCAGTTCCGCAACGGTCGATCCTCCGGCCACGGAGAACGAACCATCGACGGCCGTGTCCCCGACCGTGGCCGAAAACTGGACCTGATCTCCGTCAGACAACAGAGAAACGACACCGGTGGCATCGGCACGAAGGTCGACGAGAGCCGTATCCGAGGCTGCGAAGTCACCGCTCGCGCCGTAGAAGACGCCCGACTCCGCTTCCGTACCGCGAGGCTCCGAATCGGCCTCCAGGTTCCCGCGGTAGTTGATGACCGTCGTCGAACGGGCCGGCTCCGCTTCACCGAGCGGAATCTCGATCGCCGAGGGCTGAGCCGCAAAGGTTTCACCGGCACGATCGAAGGCAAAACCCTGAACGACGTAGCCGTTCGACGGGTTGACCAGCTGCCCGGCGCCGTCGATCTGGAACGAGCCGGCTCGGGTGAAGAAGTCGCGGGAGCCGTTGGAGAGCACGAAGAACGCGTTGCCCTGAATGGCAAGGTCGCTGTCGATCCCCGTGGCTTCCAGACCTCCCTGACTGAAAACACTGTCGAGGGCGGCGATGCGCGCTCCGTTTCCGATTTGCATCGGATTGGAGCCACCCAATGCCCCGTTCGGGCCCGTCGCCCCCTGCAGGAGTTGACTGACCTGTTCTTCGAAGGTGATACGTGACGACTTGAAGCCGACCGTATTCACGTTCGCAACGTTGTTACCGATGACATCCATCCGGAGAGTGTTCGTCCCCAGACCTGTCACCCCGGAAAAGAGTGATCTCAACATAGGATTCCATTCCTCTTTGCAAGTGTGCTTATCCGTCTGCGCCGCCGGCGATGAACCGCTTCATACGTTCCACGGTTCGCGACCCCCTGCAAGAGGACCGGTCGCCTTCGCGAAGCCTCCTGGCCTCGTTCAGAGCACGACAGCGCTGTCGATCTTCGTAAAAACATGTCCCTGCGATTGATCTGCGGAAAGAGCGGTCACGACCGTTCTCCCCGGCACATCCACCACAAATGACAACGGACCGCTGACGATGAGCGAATCCTTTGCTCCTCGTTGCGCGGCCATTTCCACGGCCTGCCCCAATCGGTCCATCTCATGGGGCGTGATCTGAATACCACGAGCCCGAATCCGGTCCTGCGCGTGTCGCGAGAACTGGATGGGCGCTTCTGAACGCAACTCCGACTGGAGAACCCGATCGAAGGGCGTCGAGACCGAATCCGACCCTGACGTCTGTCCCGAAGGACGGATGTTCCCTGCGGACCCGGGTTGCTCGACTCCGGTCGGCTGCCGGGTCGGAATCGTGAACGTCGGCCCTCGTATCTCGGTCATGACTGGGCTTCCTCCTTCGCCATCAGCTGTCGGTTCAACCTTCGTCGCCGTCCTCGGAAGAGGCGGCAAAGACTTCGAGAATCGAGGAGAGCGGTACCTCCCGTCCTTCGACGAGAAGCAGGGCCTGCCCCGATTGGAACGTGACGCCGTCGACCATCCCGACGACCGTGTTGGTGACCGCGACGGGATCGCCGGACTGGGTCCGGGCTTGGGTGGTGAACGTGTAGGTGCCGGCCGGCAGTCGGGAACCGGCGGCATCCCTTCCGTCCCACTCGATCTGATGCGATCCCGCCTCGAGATCGTTGGCGACAAGGGTCCGCACCGTTTGACCGGACCCGTCCTTGACCTGGATTTCGACCGCACTGGCCGTAGAACTCAGGAAGTAGCCGAGGGACTCGGTTCCGTTCTCACCCAGCTGAATCTCGTTTCCGGCAGCGCGGACCTCGCGGCCGATGAGGGACGTCGCGGCGCTGTTGGCCTCGGATTGATTGAAGGCCAGCATCGACTCGAAGTTCGTGTTCAGCTGTTGCATCTGTTCGAGCGAACTGAACTGCGCGAGCTGCGCGATGAACTCCTCGTTCTCCATGGGCGAAAGAGGATCCTGGTAGCGCATCTGCGTGATGAGCAACTGCAGGAAGGCATCCTGGCCGATGTCGTTCCCCGACGAGGCCGCATCGGTTCCCGTGGTTGCGGACGCTGCGCCGGTGAAAGGTAGGATCTCCATCTCCGTCTCCTTGTCTATACGCGAAGGTCCACGCGCCGATCTGTAAGTGCATTGGCGGCGGTGGCAACTCTTGAATTCAGTGTGGACGCCGATCTCGATTGCGTTGCCGACGTGTTCCGTGAACCGTTCGGATTCTGGTCGGAACGTTGACGCGGATCCGAGTGCGAAGAGCGTGACCCCGAATCGGAATCGACGTGAAGTTGCTCCAGCCGGAGTCCGGAACTCTCCAGGCTTCGTTCCAGATCGGACCGGAAACTCTCGATTCGTGTCGCAATCTCGGGACGCTCGGTAGAGATGCGAGCGGAGAGATCACGTCCCTCCATGACGAGCTCGATTCGGACCGTTCCCAGCTCGGGCGGATTCAGTTCGAGCAAGGCTTCCCGGCCGCCGGAGCGAACCGTCACGCGTAATGCCCGACCCAATGCATCCTCCAACTCGTGGGGACCTGATGTGAAACGCAGCGCGGTCGACGATGTCGAGGCACTCCCTTCAGATCCGCTTGTCGAAGAAACCGAGGAGAGAACCGACCCAAACCCGTCACGCACGGCGAGGCCGCCCTTGGGGTCCGGAATCATCCCGCCGACATCGACTTTCGTTGCAGACGCCGGACGGATCAGGTCCGTTTCGTTCTGTGACCTGGACGCAGTGACCAACGAGTCATCGAATGCCGATGAAACGTCGGACGCCGGCTCTGAACGTCCCCGGCCGTTCTCTGCAGCGCGTGACTCCGATGCAGCATTGGCCGAACGCGGGTTCGACAGCTCGGTCGCTGCCTCGGTCGCTGTCTGGGTCGCTGCCTGGGTTGATTCCTGAACCGATGTTTGACCCGATACCTGAGCCGACACAGGCCCCGACACCAGCGAAGGCGTCGCTGCTCGGTGTGATGCTTCGAGTGACGCGCCTGTCGTGGGACGGGTCGACACTTCGGCCAGCGTTTCGGACGGCGTTGTCGTCGCGAGGTCAGGCGACGGGACGTTCAGAGTTCCGGGTGCAGCGTCCGGGAACGTCGTTGTAGAAGCCGGCGAGTTGGTGGTTCTGCCCGTCGCCAGCCGGTGGACCCACTGCAAGGTTTGCGAATCCTCGGCGGCAGAGGAAAGGAAGCCGGTTTCCACGCCGTCAGCGAGATTCCATTCGGTGCCCACGGCTGTGTTCACTGCGGTACTTGCGGATGCCATTTGCGATTCCGTGGACACGCGGTTCACGGACAACGGCTGCGCCGTCGCGTTTGCAAGCGGGTACGGCGCGATCGTCGTGGTCCCTGTGGCCGCTGTGGCCGCTGCGGTCCCCGTGGTCGGGTTCGCCAACGGCTGCCCGTTGGTCGGGGCCTGTGACTCGGTCGCGGTCGAAGACAGTGCGGCTGGGTACGCGCCCGACCGAGCAGCCGACATCCGAGACGGGATTCCGTCCGAGACGCCATCGGCCCTCAGCGCCGCGACCGTGGAAGCCTCGTTGACGGCGCCTCCTGAGAGAACATTCGCGGCAACCAACGGACGCGAGACGGCCCGTGAGGATCCGAATCCAACAGTAGACCTCGACGCGCGGTGCAAGGGCTCGCCGTATCGCGGTTCGGTGGCCCGGCTCGAGTCCAACGCGACTTCAGAATCGCTTCCGTACACCGCGCGTGATGCGCTCGACTTCGGCGATGGGTTGCCACTATCGACTCGGAATGCAGCGTTTGGATCGGACGCTGTGGGAGTCGTTCGACCGGGATTGGAGGCAGCTGCAGTCTCGACCGGAATCGAAACTGAAGTCGCCGCGGGACTCGTAGGTGCACTCACATCCGGTATTGGTGTCGCGGCCGATGCCGATGCCGCTGCCGCTGCCGGTGACGGTGTCGCGGCCAGCGTCGCCGCCGGAGTTACACCCTCCGTTGCAACCTGAGGCTGAGCCGTGGTCGCAGTCGTACCCAGACCCGCGTTTCGGATCCCTCCCCCAGTTCGTGACGGCTTGGAGACGGAGTCCGATTCGACAGCCGGGGCGTCGCTGCCCAACTTGGAGTCCGGTGCTCCCACGTCGACGAGGGATGCAAGATCCTCCGTGACCCTGGATTGTCCGGCTTGTGCAGAAGATGCCCCGAACTCGAGTGATGGGATGGCTGGCGGCCGCCCCGCCTCCCCGGTCAACTGTCCTACCGGGTTCCTGTGGGCCTGTCCGTCCTGCGGCAAAATCGAAGCCGAAGCCGAAGCGGAAGCAGGACTCGTATTCCCATTCGCCGGTCCCGCTGCCGATGCGGGTGTCGGAGTCGTCGGTCGACTCAACCCGGAAACTCCCGACCCGGAAACTCCCAGCCCGGAAACTCTCGACCGAGCAGGTAGCGCGACCGAAACGTCTGCTCCGTCGACAGCACCCGCGGAGCTACCGATGGGTTGGCCTGCGTCGCCCGACGCCGGTGAGGCAGCCGACGCGCCGGTCACCCCCGTAGCCCCCAGCGTAGCCGCAACGGTCTGTGAGGACGGCGAGCCTTCCGGACTCGATAACGCCGCAGGCAGCGAAGCACTCAACCCCTCGCCCGCCGAACCGGCCGGCCATGCAGACACTGGGTCCTGGGAGAGATCCGTGAGCAAGCCGATAGCTCGTTCCGAATCTTGCGGGACACCCCAGAGGGGCAGACCTGCATCCGCCCGACGTTGCGTGTCACCCTTCGTCAGGGTACCCGTGCCCAACGGCCTTCCCTCGGTTCCTGACGGTTGACCGCCATTCGAAGGCAAAGAAAAACGACGGACCGCTCGCGTGTCGCCCAGCCCTCCACTGCTGTAGGCAGTCTGCAGGTGGGCGTCGAACTCCGCAGCGACACCGAGACTCGTCGAACCCTGTGGCACAGGACTTCGCGACCCAAGACCTTCGGGGACCAGACCGGGGAATGTCGCGGTCAGGCCGAACAAGGACGGCGTACTCATGACCCTTCCCCTGCGTTCGGCGGTGTGACCGCGCTGAGTTGTGGACGCCCGATCTCCTCCATCGAAAGACGGGCCAACCGGCGCGGATCGAGTTGTCCCATGACTTTGCTCGCGGCCCGCGCGTTCATTTTCTTGAGGACGGCGACCAAAGTCGGATCGTCCAGGGAATGAAGTATCCGGGCCGCCTCGAGCGGCTTCATCGAGGCGTACAGCTTCGCCTGTCTTGCGATCTCGTCTGTTTGAACCGTCGAAATGTCGACAAGAACGCTGTCGATCTCGGCCCGCGCGCGCTGAATCTCCTTCTCACGCTGCATCAGAAGCACCTGATGTGTTTCCAGCTGCGTGAGCAGTGCGTCCAGGGAGTCCGCCGGCGTATCGCCGGGGATCGGGGCGGCAACCTCTTCAGGCTCGTCCTCCCCGATCAGGGGGAGTCCGTTGACCGCGGTTTCTACCCGCTCCTGGATTCTGGGCCAAATCTCGTTCTGCATGAGTCCGGTTGCGAAGAGGGCGACGACGACACTGACCAGGCCGAATCCGACGATGGTCGCGAGAATGGAGAGAAAGCCCATCTTACCGGCCTCCCGTCCCCACCTTGGTTCTCGCGGTCCGTGGCTCATCTTCGTTAAAACCTTCTCCCTCGTTCCGGGCCTGATCGGCTCGTGCCGTTCACGCCGCCTTCCGTTGCTTTTCGTGCATCTGACCGGCGACCTCGTCGAGATCGCGTTGCTCCTCTCGCATCACTTCGCGCAGGTATTCGACCTTCTTTTGCTCCCGAATCCGTTCCACAACGACGCGCTGTTTCTCGGCTTCGGCCAGTCGCGTCTTCACCTCGTTCATCTCCCGAACTTCCGACGCCTCCTTCTCCTCGATCCGCCGGATTTCCTCTCTCAGCCGGGCCCTACCCTCTTCCCAGTTGTGCAGTGCCCGCGGATCCGAGACGGGACGTTCCAGATTCGAGACTTCCAACAGTTCGCGCCGCCGTGAGAGGACCTCCCGAGTCTTGCGAACCTGCGAGGCCGAGACCTCGAGCTCCCGCTCGACTTCCTTGACCTGCATTTCCCGGAGTCGTTCGAGCCCCTGCAGCGGAAAGTGGAACTTCTTCATGCGATTCCCCGTTCACTCCGGCCACCTGCTGCAGCCGGTTCAAAGTTTCCTCGAGAGATCCGGACTCACCGATCTGCTGCAGCCGAAACGCGTCAATCTCAGCCATGCGTTGCAGCGCTTCGTCGGCGGTCGGATTACCACCCGGGACATACGCACCGAGTTGAATCAGATCCTCGATGTCTTCATAAGCTGCCAGCCAGTTGCGGACTCGCCCCTGCGCTTCGCGCACCGCCGGGTCGCAAATTTGTGGCGCAAGGCGCGAGATCGATGCCAGGACGTCGACGGCCGGGTAGTGATTCCGGTTGGCCAGCTTTCGCGAAAGGACGATGTGCCCGTCCAGAACAGACCGTGCACTGTCGGCGACAGGATCGGAAAGGTCGTCACCTTCCACCAAAACGGTGTAGAGACCGGTCACGGATCCACGGCTCGACTGTCCGGCACGTTCGAGTAGACGCGGCAGGAGAGTAAAGACGGACGGAGTGAAACCGCGGGTTGTCGGCGGTTCTCCGCGTGTCAGTCCGATCTCGCGTTGGGCCAGGGCCACACGCGTCAGCGAATCCATGAGCAGAAGCACGTCCATTCCGCGGTCACGGAACGACTCGGCCATGCGAGTGGCAGAGAAGGCTGCGGCGACACGCCGAAGGGGTGGCTCGTCCGCGGTCGAAACGACGACGACGGAACGCTGGCGTCCCTCCGGTCCCAGGTCCCGCTCGATGAACTCACGTACTTCACGTCCGCGCTCGCCGACCAGGGCCACGACGATGACGTCGGCCTGGGTCTGGCGCGCAATCTCGCCCAGAAGCACGGACTTCCCGACACCGCTGCCGGCAAAGATTCCCATGCGCTGTCCACGCCCGATGTTGAGCAGTCCGTCGATGACACGGATTCCGGTACCGAGTTGCGTTTCGATCCGGCGACGGCTCATGGGCGACGGCGTCTGCGGCCGTACCGAGACGTTGCGTGTGTTCCGCAATGGACCTTCGTCATCGATGGGGCGACCCAGCGCGTCGACAACTCGCCCGAGAAGTCCGAGTCCTTCTGGAATGAGCAGCTCGGTCTGTCCTCCACGCACGCGTGCTCCCGGAGCCAGTCCCTCGGAAAACCCGTAGGTCATGAGGAGAAGGTGATCGTTCTGGAAGCCGACGACCTCGGCCGTCTCCAGCTCGCCGTCCGGACGTTCGATGTAGCAAACTTCACCGATGGACGCTTTCGGTCCCACGGATTCAACGAGTGGACCGGTCACCCGAACGATTCGTCCCGTGGACGTCGCGGGTTGGGTCCTGCGAATCCGGTCGCTGCAGTCGCCGAGCAGCTGAACGAAGTCGTGACTCATGCAGCCTCTCCTTCGTCATTCACCTCAGGATCCGACTCGTCCGGAGCCTCCTCGAGGAAATCCTCACGCTGTGAAGTGAGAACAGACTGGATACGGCTCCAACGTTCCCGGAATCGCGCGTCCCATCCGCCGAGCTCGGAATCAATGGTCACCTCGCCGACCAGCAGAGTCGGGTCCGCCTCAAACGAAAGATTGTCGGGCAGGTGACACTTGCGCTCTTCGACCACGTCGAGGGAATCCGGGGCCAGCCGCACTGTGACGTCCGCGGCCTTCTTCAGGTCGCCCACGAGTTCCATCAGGAGTTCTTCCATCTTCTCCGGATGGTTCTTCACTTCGTATCCGACCATCGCATGCGAGATCTCTCCCGCCAGGCCGAGAATGGGCTTGGAAAGATTCTCGAGAAGTTGGTCGCGCCGGACCTGAAGGTCGCGCGCCGCGTCACCCAATGCGTCCAAGGTGTTCTGGAGGTTGGCGTCCAGCCCACGAAGGTAGCTCTCGACTTCCTGAGACGCCTCGGCCCGGCCAACGAGGACACCCTCGCGCCGGGCTTCTGCGATTTGGTCCTCGGAAAAGCCGAACTGCTCAGCCAGTCGGTTCGACTGCTGCGTGCGGGCCACCTTCAGTTCGAAGGTCTCTCCGGAAAGCGCCGGTTCGCGGAAGAGCTTACTCAATCAAACGCTCCGACTCTCCGCGCGAGATGTGAACCTCGCCCGACTCGTCGAGTCTGCGCACGGTGTCGACGACGCGACGCTGGGCTTCTTCGACCTGCTTGAGCGGTACCGGACCCATGTACTCGAGTTCGTCCCGCAACATCTCGGCCGCTCTCTGCGAGAGATTCCGGAAGATGATCCCTTTGAGATCCTCCGAGGCGAGCTTGAGTGCCACGGCGAGATCGCGGGAGTCCACGTCCTTGAGCAGTCGTTGCACTTCCTTGTCGCCGAGCTGGAGGATGTCCTCGAAGACGAACATGAGACTGCGGATGCTGGTGGCCAGGTCCGGGTCTTCGTCTTCCAAACGGGCCATGATGTTCTTTTCTGTGGCCCGGTCGACACTGTTCAGCATCTCCGCGACCGCCTGGACACCACCCAGTCGCGCTCTGGAAGCCCGGACCATTCCGGCGAGGTGCTGTTCGAGCACACCCTCGATCTCGCGAATCATTTCCGGAGAAATCTGTTCCATCGTCGCCATCCGCGCGATGACCGAAGGCTGAACTTCCGGGGACAGAGCCGAAAGAACCGGAGCGGCATGTGCCGGATTGAGCTGTACGAGAATCAGAGCAATGGTTTGCGGGTGCTCACTCTGGATGAAGGTCACGAGCTGCTTTGGGTCGACCCTGTTGAGCATGTTCATGTGGAAGACGTCGCCCGAGGCGTGTTCCGTCAGACGCTCGAGAATCTCCTGCGCCTTCTCCGTGCCCATCGCCTGCACGAGCATTTCGCGGGCCACCTCCACACCGCCCTCCGAAACGTAGACCTGGGCTTTGACCAGGTCCTCGAACTCGTGAAGAACGGTGTCGCGGTCTTCCGCCGGGATTTCGTTCAGGACCGCAATCTCCGCGGCAAGCTGCTCGACTTCCTCGTGGTGAAGCCAACGAAAAACCTTGGCTGCGGTGTCCGAGCCCATGGCCACGAGGACGGTGGCGGCCTTCTGCATTCCTGAGAGTTTGTTCTTGGCCGGCATGGCTAGCCCATATCCTCTTTCATGAGAGTTCGGATGAGCCTACTGACTTCCTCGGGTCGGGCTTTGGCCAGCTCGACGATCCGGCCGCGAAGGATCTCGGATTCGTTGATCTTCTGGGTCAGAAGTGGATTCCCCTCCAACTCTGGTTCCTCTACCACCTCCACTTCCGGAAGCGGATTGAAGATCGGCGATTTGCGGATGGCGCGAATGGCAAGAAAGAGGACGGCGCCGATGAGCGCGATGCTCGCGACCCGACCGCCGATGGAGAGAAGCATTTGATTGCGCCGGGCCGCGGCCATTCCTCGCTTCTCTTCTTCTCGGATGGAGTTGTCGAAAGCGATGTTCTCGACCGTGACCTCGTCCCCACGGTTGGCGTCGAAACCGATCGCGGACCGGATGATGTTCTGGAACTTTGTCATCTCATCGTCCGACCGCGGGACGTAAGCCTTTTCTCCATCGGCTCCGTCTTCGTAGGTTCCGTCGACGAAGACCGAGGCCGTAATGCGGCTGACTCGTCCGGCCGGAACCGAGGTGTGCTCGACCGTCTTCGAGATGTCGTAGTTGGTCGTTCCCGTCTCGGACGTCGTTCCGTCCTGTTCCGTCGAGTTGGTCAGAACCTCCGACCGGACGACCGGGTTGTCCGCATCGAACGACTCGACCGTTCTCTCCTTCTTCTCGAAGTCCATCTCGACCGCGATCCGGGTCACGGACTTTCCAGGTCCGAGAACCGCCTGAAGCAGCGACTCGACCTTCTCGGAGAGTTCCGCCTCTTTGCTTTGAACCAGTTCGAGTTGATCGGCGGAGACGCCCATCTCCTTGTTTCCACCGGGCCGACTGAGAAGGTTACCTTCGGTGTCGAGAACGGTGACGTGATCCGGGCGCAGTCCTTCGACGGCCGAAGAAACGAGGTGAACGATGCCGGCAATCTGTCCGCCGCCGAGGCGGGCTCCGGAACGAAGTTGGACGACGACGGATGCCGTGGCCGGCTTTTCCTCGTCGAGGAAGAGACTGGGTTCGGGCGTCACCAGGTGCACCCTTGCCGTCATGATTTCGGTCAGGGTCTGGACGCTCCGGGCGATCTCTCCTTCGAGAGCGCGTCGGTGTTGCAGCTTCTGGACGAAGTCGGTCCAACCCAGCTTGCTCGTGTCCATGAGTTCGTAGCCCGTCCCCGACGAGGGCAGACCCTCACCGGCCAGCGCGATTCGAACCTCGTGGACACGATCCCGTGGGACCTTGACCATCTGGCCACCCTGACTCAACTCGTACGGCGTTCCATCCGCCTTCAGGCGATCGACGATGAGCGAGGCGTCGGCAGTCTCCAGCTTGGAGTAGAGAACGGCATACTCCGGCTCCGAAGCCCAAAACATAACGAGAACCATGAGCAGGGCGATGGCCCCACTCACGGTTCCGAAGAGGATCTTTTGGTTTGGCGTCAAGCGAACCCAGAGCTCGCGAAGCCTCTCCAGCGCGTGATTCAACTCGGTCTACCTACTTACTCTTCCGTGCCGTCCTCAGACATCAACGAGGCTGGCGTCGGCGAATCGATTCCGCCCGCAGCCCGCGTCCCGTTCATCAAATCTGCGTCCTCATCACTTCCTGATAGGCTCCGATCAGCCGGTTCCGGATCTCCTGCGTCAATCGCATGGCGATGGACGCTTCGTGCGCCGCAATGGCAACGTCATGAAGCTCCGCTTCCCCTCGCACAAACGACTCGAACTGCGCCTTGGAGTTGTGCTGCAGGGCGTTCACACCGTCGACGAACTCCGACACGGTTTCCTTGAAACCCGTGCCTTGGGCTCCCCCCGCTGCCGCGGACCCGGCCGCACCGATGTTCGAAGGACTCGGGTCGAGGCGACGACCTCCACCCAACTCGGAAGGCGGCAGGATTCGGGCGGCGCCCGCACCGGATACTGGGTTCGGCATCTAGTTCTTCTCCTTTAACGGGCCAGGTCCAGGGCGGCGTCCGCCATGGTCTTAGCCGCGCCGAGCGCAGCGACGTTGGCTTCGTAGGCCCGGGCTGCCACCATCAGCAGGACCAGTTCCTGGGCCGAGTCGACATTGGGCATCCGAACATTTCCCTCTGCATCCGCATCCGGATGCGCCGGATCGTGGACGAGAAGGAACTCAGACTCGTCGGCAACGACTTCCGCACCCACCTGTGGCGGATCCCCACCCGCACCCGGCCGGCTACCGAACACAGCCTGAATGTCCCGATGCGCAGAATGGGTGGTCACGACCGGAGCTTGCTCGTAGTCCGGAATACGCGCTCCGCCACCAGCCTCGGCGTCGGCCACGGCCTCGAATGTGACGACCTGCCGCCGATAGGGATCTCCCGACTCGGTCCTCGTCGTGTGGACGTTGGCCAGGTTCTCGGCGGAGACGTCCATCTGACGGCGTTGGGCGTGAAGGCCGCTGCCTGAGATATCGAGTCCGGAGAGATAGCGAATCTTCATCGTTCAGCTCTCTTCGCCTAGCCCTGTGAGTCGATGGCCTGCATCAGGCCCCGATAGCGATTGGCGACGAACTGGGCCAACGCCCTGTAGTGCATCGCGTTCTTCTGCAGCTCGATCATTTCTTCCTCTACGTCGACCGTTTCCGAGTCGCGAAAGGCGACATCGGCCAAGGTGGAGTTGCTCTCCGGCGGGACGATGTGCGCCGGGTGGGTCAATGTCGGCGAAGCCGGACGGCCCTCCCCGGGATCCGTCGACTCGCGCAGCAACTCTTCGAAACGAACCTCCTGGGGCCGGTAGCCGGGCGTGTTGACGTTGGCGATGTTCGAAGCGACGACTCGCTGCCGCAGCGACGACGCGTCCAGCGCCGCCTTTGCGTCGGTGAGCGCTCGATTTCCGAAAAGGAACTTCTCGATCATCCCGTTGCATCTCCGTTTCTCAAACGCCACAGGGCCGGGAGCGGGCAGCCACGGCTCCCCGCTCCCGAATCCCCGGACCCAGTGGGCCGGTCGTTTACTAGAAAGCACCGTGCCATCTGGCGTCTTACCCTCGGCTGCCGAGGTAATCCCTTGAAGGGACTTCGCTTGTTGTCATGACCGTGAACTCCCAGCGTGGGAATGTGCACGGGTGTGCGGCAAAGAATTCTCCAGGGGCGGCAAAGAACAGCCCGGTAGGCAAAACATCCCGTACGAGAAGCGGGCTCCCACTTTGGGAGCCCGCTTTCCTCTTGCTCGAATAGACAGTGATGAAGACTCGCCGAATTGCCCGAGTGACTAACTCGCCTGGTCCATCTCCAACCACTGGTTCCGGGCTCTCGCGTCCGCCTCGGCTTCCTGCCTGGAGTACAACGAAAGCTTGTTCCGGATCGTGCGGACACTCACTCCCAGACGCTTGGCCGTCCGGGTCCGATTCCCACCTTCCTGTTCGAGAATCTCGAGTATCCAAGACTTCTCCCGCTCCGCGATGGTGTCGCCGACGGGTTCATTGTTCCGGCGCCCCGAAGAGTCGACGTCGAGCACCAGGTGCTGCGGCCCGACTTCGTCCTCGGAGCAAAGGATGACGGCACGTTCGACGGCGTTGATGAGCTCACGAACGTTCCCCGGCCAGTCATAGGCCAGCAGCGACTCCATGGCGGCGCGGCCGACCTTCAAGCCGTGTTTGTCATTGGCCTCTGCGGCGCGTCCCATGTAGTGCTGCGCCAGGAGCGGAATGTCATCGCGTCGCTCGCGAAGCGGCTTCAGATGGATCGGAACGACGTTCAGCCTGTAGAAGAGATCCTCGCGGAAGCTTCCATCCTTGGCACGGTCCCGAAGGTCGGCGTTCGTCGTGGCGAGCACCCGCACGTCGACATTGACCGTCTCACGTCCGCCGACACGATAGAACTCCCGCTCCTGCAGGACCCGAAGCAGCTTCGGCTGCAGGGCCAGTTCCATCTCGCTGATCTCGTCGAGAAGCAGCGTTCCTCCGTTGGCCTGTTCGAAACGTCCCTGGGTCCGCCCCGTGGCGCCGGTGAACGATCCTTTCTCGTGCCCAAAGAGTTCGGACTCGAGAAGCCCCGGCGGTACCGCCGCGCAGTTGATCTTGACGAAGGGCTTGTCCGCTCGCGTCGACGCTTCGTGAATGGCGCGCGCGACCAGTTCCTTGCCGGTTCCGCTCTCACCCTGAATGAGGACGGTCGACTGGGACGGCGAGACCAGGCGAATCGTGCTTCGCAGTTCGTCCATGGCCCGGGAACGCCCGACCAGGTTCTCCACTGCCACCTGTTGGGAGAGTTTCCCGCGCAGGTGCGTGTTCTCGCGACGCAACTGTCCGACTCCGGCGGCCCGTTCAACCGCCATCTCGACTCGATCCGCCGAGAACGGTTTCGTCAGATAGTCGAAAGCGCCCAGCCGCATCGACTCAACGGCGCTTTCGACGGAGCCGTGGCCGGTCATCATGAGAACGGGAGTGTCGGGACACTGCTGCCGGATTTCCGGGAGCAGGGAGAGCCCATCTCTTCCCTTCATCCGGATATCGAGAAGCACGATCTCCGGCACAGTCTTCCCGACCTCGCGGAGTGCTTCCTCCGCTCCGGTCGCTTGGGTGACCTCGTAACCCTGTCGGGTCAGAGTTTGCTCGAGAAACTCGCGCAACAAAGGTTCATCATCAACGATGAGGATTCGTGATCTCGACATCAGGCGGCCTCCTTGTGAGACTCGATCCGTGGTTCATCCGCAGAACGCGCGAGCGCACGTCCCCTCTCCTTGGTTGGGTCGAAACGGAGAGGAGCGCCTGACTCGGCGGGAAAGTCGAGAACGACCGAAGTTCCGCGCCCCTGGGCGCTGACGACGTGGATTTCGCCGCCATGGACTTCGATCGTTCGCCGAACGATCGCCATGCCGAGACCGGTTCCCCCCGGTTTCGTTGTGTAGAACGGTTGAAAGACGCGCGAAACTTCCTCCGCGCTCAGTCCGCAGCCACTGTCACGAATGACGATGCGAACCCGTTCCCGTCCGTTGATGCCGCCGGTGGAGCGCACACGGAGGCTGATCGACCCCTTGTCCTCCATCGCGTCCATCGCGTTGTTGAGCAGGTTGGCCAAAGCCTGAAGCAGAAGCCGACGATCTCCCCGAATGGCGGGGACTCCGCGCTCGACTCCCATGTCGATGACGATGCCGTTGCGCCAACGGGGCGAAACTTGAAGCGAGGCCGCACCTTCCGCCAGCAGGGACTCGACGGAGATCGTCTCCCACCTGGGCTCGACCGGCCGGCTGTACTCGAGCAGGTCTTCGACGATTCGATTGGCTGCGTCACAACCCTGAAGAATCTTCTCGACGCGGGACCGGGAGTCCGAGTCCGCTTCGACATCACGTTGAAGAAGGCTGGCGAACCCCTGAATGACTCCGAGGGGATTTCGCAACTCGTGAGCGACCGTCGCCGACATCCGTCCAAGGGCGGCAAGGTCGCGTGTCCGCTCCAGCTCGCGGCTCAGTTCATGCATGGCCGTCCGGTCGTGGAACGCAAACAGTGTGACGAGATGTTCCCGGGTTGGCGTGTCCGTCCCATGCAGGGAACGCGACGTGGCCGCCGCTGCCACGACTTCGTAGACACGAGCGCCGGTTTCCTCCCTCGACCATCGCAGCTCGAAACGACGCGGTTGGGTCCCAACCTCTTTCGCTTCCTGGCGCAACCGTTCCAGGACGAGCGGCGGCAAGCCCGGTTCGGTCCCAAAGGACGGCTCGTGCAGTCCATCAGAGACATGCGTGAGTTGGCCTTTGAAATCGAGCGCGACGACGCCGTCCGCGATCGATTCGAGCAGTGCTTCGAGCGTGAGGCTAAGCTGCTCTTTCTGCGTCAGCTGATCGTGGAGTCGAGCGAACTCCGTTCCTGATGTCGATGGGCTCATGGGTTCTTAAGCTCCTCGATTCTTGAAGCCACGTCCGATTCCCAACCCAGTGAGCCTAGTCTTTCTCGGGCAAAGCGGGTCCAGAAGGCCTCCGGGTGTTGCTCGATCAGTTCTTCATAGGCGTGACGAGCCGCTTCGACCCGTCCCTTGATGAAGTGGCAGTTTCCGATCTGATATCGAGCCCAGATCTTTTCGTCCTCGGGCGCATCGACGGCCAGAAGCTCTTCGTAGGCGTCGAGAGAGGCATCGATCTCTCCGTGCTGAAACTCCAGGTCGGCGGAGCGGGCCAGTCCGCGAAGGGAAAACGGACCTGTCACTTCACGAGCCAACTCCCGGTAGAGAGCGAGCGCTTCCAAACCGCGTTTGTCTTCGTCGGCCAGGCGTGCGCGCATGAGCAGAGCCTCGGCCCCTCCGGGATCGTCCGGCGAGACTTGCTTCAGGTGTTCTTCCGCGCTCCGGGCCTTTCGGGCGAGGAAGTCCTCGCGGCCGAAGGCGTAGTGGTAGCGGGCTCTCCAGCCCGTGTCCTCGTAGAGGTGTCCCCAGTTCTCCATCCGCTCGAGCACGGACTCGCGGTCGCCGTTGTCGAAATAGATGGCCAGGAGTTTCTCGAAGAACTCAGGCCCCAGGTAGGTCGTGTTCGGAAGCTCGCCCATCAGGTAGAGGGAAGCGGTCTTCCCGGCGCGGTCCGTGGTCATATAGATCTCGTGGAGGAGCAGGCCCGCCTGTAGTCCTGCGGGATAGTCGCCGTAGTAGCGAAAGCAACGTTCGGCCCGGCGTTCCGCTCCCTCGATGTCGTTGACGAGCCAGTCCTCGATCGCCGCCTCGAGAAGATGTCGAGCCCGACGCGCACGCAGGGAGTCGGCCGACTCCAGCGGATCTTCCTCGTCGAAGTCCTTCCAATCCTCAAACTCCTCTTCGGCCATCAATCGGTCGTTGAGCTCTTCGTCGCTCAGCACGTCGCCGTCGGGCGTCTCCGTGATGTCTTCGACGTTGTCTTGGCCGAGCAGCTCTTCCAGCGTTTCTCGCATGCTGTCGAGCTTGTGCTTTTCGTTCTTTCCGGCCGATTCCCTGGAGTCCTCTCCGTCATCCGGGCCGGTCGCGACATCTTCGGGTGATTCGGAATTCGTCGTTTCCGTGGAGTCCGTCGCCACGGCCGGGGTTTCGCGTGTCGCCAAGACTCCCGGGTCCGATCTCCACTGGTCGTCTGCAATGTCGATCTCGTTCGCCAGGTCGTCGTCCTGCCTGTCGTCCTGCCTGTCGTCCTGCCTGTCGTCCTGCCCGTCGTCCTGCCCGGCGTCTTGCCCGTCACCTTCGCCTTCGCTCGGGTCCTCGGTTGTCTCTGAGGGAGTGTCCGACTCCGCAGAGTCGTCTTCGGAGTCGGTGGAAGCCTCGTCCCGGGACTTCTTCGAGTTGACTCTGGCAAGAATGTCCGCGATGTCCTCGATGCCGCGTTCCAGCACCTCTTCGGGAGACTCGTCCGTACTGTCTTCAGCTGTGTTGGCTGTGTTGGCTGTGTCGGCTGTGTTGGCGTTGCCGGCGTTCTCGGTCTTGTCGGCTTCGTCGGTCTTGCCGGTGTTGCCGGCTGTCTCGGCGGCGCCCGACTTGTTCACCGCATTCGACGCAGCCCTGCCAGCGTCAGCCGTATCCGCGGCTTGCCTCGTATCCGTGGCGTCCGCCGCTTCTGCCTTCGCGACAGCCTCATCGGGATCGGTCTCACTCTTGTCGTCGGAATCCCGTTTCGCCGCGGTCTCGGGCTTCTCAAAAGCATCGGCCGCGGCTGCCGTCAGGCTCTCGACCATCTCGCCCGCCCCTTCCAGGTGCAGGCCTTCTGCCGTGACAATGGCCGTCGGCGCTTTCAAGTTCGCCGCTTCGACCAGCACGTGAATCTCGTTGCCGACCCGCCGCGCTTCGTAAGGTGTGATCTTGTTCAACTCCAGAGTCATGCGAACCCGGCGATCCAGCGGGTTGTTCGCAAACTGGCTGGTTCGGAAGATCTTCACCGGCCCGCGGTCGAGTTCGACTTCGTAGAGCGCCGGTGCGTTGGGAAGGACGCTGAGCGCATCGGCAAAATCGAGAATGATTCGTGGCGGATTGGCCAAGGTCCAATGAGCCCACGTGGCCTGGGTCGGTATTTTCAGAACGAACCAACCGGGCTGACTCTCGATCTGAACGCGTTTGATTTCGAACTTCGGGGCCGGGTCCGCGGCCTCGACCGGCGAAACAAACGGTCGCAAAACCCCGCACGCCAACAGCACCAACGTCCCCACGACGAAGGCCGCGCGCAAACCAGGCCCCTTGGCTGTCAGAGATGCCATTCTAAGCTGCATGAGATTCCGACCTCCCTGTCGGCTCCTCCATCGAGTGAACGATTCCACGCGGCCCCAACAGTTCGACGTCCTCGACTTCCAGCGAATCTCCGGCAAGAAGGTCAAAGGACGGCCCGGAAAGCGCGAGCGCCTTCCACAATTCCTCCCGGGCTCGGCGGCTCCCGACCGCGCTCGTACCGGATCCCACCCGCGCCGTCAGGCGATTCTGATCCCCAAGAATCTGGAGCACTTCCGGTTCGGAAAAGAGGTGAAGGTGACCGGGGGTCAGCGTGTCCCCGTCCAGAAGGGGACGGACAGGCCAGGCCAGCGAACGCGCCCACTCATCGGAAAGGACGCGGCAGAGGCGCGCACCCTCCGGTACCCGGACGACGACGGAGCGTGTTCGCGGCAGTTGCGAGACCCAGTCATGAAGGTCGACGAGGTGGCGCGTCTCCGGTAGGCAGACGATCGGACCGTCCGCCGTCAGATCCTCCGCGAAGGGAAAGGAGTGCTCCTCCGGATAGTGCACATCCTCGAGGTGCCAGGCCAGGTGTCGAAGGTGAAGGTCGTGGTGACCTTTCAACCGCTGCGGAGGAGTTCCCTTCGTCGGAAGAAGATCTCGCGCACCCAGCTTCATCCCTTCCCAGGCCGTCCGAAATCCGTCCGTCGTGTCCGGGGTCAACAGGATGATCTTGGATGCGACTTCCGGTCCGACGGCTCGCAGGAGCGTGAGCACCTCCATCCGCCGAAGGACACAGGGGATGAAGGCAAGGTCATAGGGCTGACGCTGAAAGCGCGACTGAACGAGGCGTCCATCCTCGTGCACGACCTCGAAGACGACACGCCCGACGAGTTCCTCCAACAGTTCGCGCAGCTCGGAAGCAATGACCCCACTGTCTGTCGAAAGCAGATAGCTCTTCACTCTTGGGAACCCTCTCCGGAAGCGGTGCTCGCATCGCGCCGACCGGCGTTGCGGGCCAACTTTGCGCAAAGCGCGTGAGTCGCCTTCTCGAGCAGTTCCTCGACCTGGGCTTCCCGGACTCCCAGGACCATGGCGATCTCGGCGCTGAGCAGAGACTCGTAGTAGCGAAGGGCCAGAACCACCTTCTGCCGCTCGGGAAGAGAGGCAATGGTCTTATCCAGGTAGTCCTGTCCTCGTTGCTCGAGGATCAGATCGACCTCGCTCCGAAGCCGTGCGGTGATTCCTGCTTCTTCGAGCAGGGGCTCGATACCCAACATGGACACTTCCTCCTTCGTCGGGGCCAAACAAAAGCATGCGCGGCTCCCCCGACAGCTGGAGGGAGAAGAAAGTGCAGTGCCAAGAAGTAGGGGAAAACCCGAACTGAGGGAAAGAAAGCCGGAAGTGCCCACCGGGGAAAGAATTGCCCGACCCGGAAGAAAGCGGGACCTCGGTGAATCAGGTCAGTAGATTGGGGACGGGGTGGCCAGGAGGTGAAGGATCGACCACCCGCTGATCAAGGACTGGCCGGTTCGTCCGTCGGTTCCAGCTCGTACTCCTTCACCTTGGTCCGAAGCGTCTGGCGGGCAATACCCAGGAGTTCCGCTGCCCGGGTCTTGTTGCCGTTGCAGTGCCGGAGCGCATGGGCGATCGCCGCCTTCTCCACATCGGCCAGGGGGACGACCCGCTCGGTCCGAAAAACGACCTCGCCCTGATCCTGACCGACCCGGGGAGTGTCCGGACCCCGCAGGACCCGCGATGGAAGATCGTCCGGCAACAACTCCGGACCGTCCGCCATCAAAGCTGCGTGTTCCATCAGGTTCTTGAGTTCGCGGACGTTTCCCGGCCAGGAATACTCGCAGAGTTTTTCCATGACCTTGGTCGAGATCCCGGTCACTCGCCCCCCGACCTCGCGTGTGTAACGATCGAGGAAGTACCGCGACAGCAGCGAAATGTCCTCCGGGCGGTCGCGCAGCGGCGGAACGTGGACCGGAATGACCGAAAGACGATAGTAGAGGTCTTCGCGGAACCGCTTGGCCTCGACCTCCTGAAAGAGGTCCTTGTTCGTGGCGGCAATGAAGCGCGTGTGAACCTTGGTGTCGCTGGTCGCACTCAGCCGCCGGAACGTACGGGTTTCGAGGACGCGCAAGAGCTTGGCCTGCAGAGCCAGCGGCATCTCTCCGATCTCGTCGAGGAAGAGGGTGCCGCGGTCGGCGATCTCGAGGAGCCCCTTCTTCGGCCTTCGCGCATCGGTGTACGCCCCGGCTTCATAACCGAAGAGCTCGCTTTCGAGCAGGGCCTCGGGCACTGCCGCACAGTTGAGGTCGACAAACGGACCTTTGGCCCGGCTGTAAAGGTGGACGAGCCGGGAGATGAGTTCCTTCCCGGTCCCGGTTTCCCCGCGGACAAGGACGGTCGTCGTCCCCGCCTGAGCGACACGCCGTACCTTCTCCAGCAACTCCTGCATGCGCTCACTCTCGCCAAAGACCGCACCGCCGAGTTCGCGTTCGCTGAGAATGCGAGTGGATTCCACTTCCTTCTGCAGTTCGAGTTCGGAGAGGGCGTTGCGAATGAGCAGGCGAAGTTGGGGAAGCTGAAGAGGCTTGGTCAGGTACTGGTAGCAGCCCAGCTTCATGGCCTCGACGGCCGACTCGATTCGTCCGTAGGCCGTCATCATGATGACGGGAGTACGCTCACGGATCGCTTTGATCTTTCTCAGAACATCGAGCCCACTCTCTCCGGACTCTTTCAGGTTCTGATCGACCAGCACGAGATCGATGGTCTCGGACTCGACGCGAGACAGCGCTTCCTTGCCCGTGGCCGCGACGTGAACGGTGGTGGATTCGTTGGCCAATGCTTCAGCCAGCGTGATGCGAATCGATTCTTCGTCATCCACGACCAACAACGTGTAGTGGAAGTCAGTCGTCGTCACGTCTTCGTTCACCTTGCCTCCTCTCGATCGGTAGATCGAGGATTGCAGTTGTGCCTTTGTTGTCTACGGGACGCAGGCTGAGAAAACCACCGTGGGCCTGCACGATCGACTGCGACAGGGAGAGCCCGAGTCCGGTCCCTCGCGGACGGGTCGTAAAAAAAGGATTCCAGATCCGATCGAGGAACTCTTTGGGAATCCCTCCCCCGGTATCTTCGATCCGAATCTGGACAAAACGCTGTTTCGGGGCTTCGCCGACCCGACGGACCTTGTCGGTGGACCGCCTTCCGGGGCCGCGGCGCCGGTAGGGTGAGCGCCGGACGACGAGAGTGCGAATCGTCAGCGCACCACCGCCGGACATGGCGTCTCGCGAGTTCCGGATCAGGTTGAGTAGAACCTGCTCGATCTGCCCCGGATCGAAGAAGAGGCGAGGGATTCGTCCCCGCACCCGATCATCGACACGGATCCCGGATTCTTCCAGCTCCGCGCGGGTCAACTCGAGGACCCGCTTCAGCGAGTCTTCGATCTGCCCGGAACACATCTGCGGACGGTTCGGTCTGGCGTAGCCGAGAAGTCCCTCGACGATGCGATTGAGCCGATCCGTTTCGTCGAGAATGATCCGGATGAACCTCTGTCCCTTGTGGTCCGGATCCAGGTCTTCGAGGAGCACCTGAGCCCCGTTGGCAATTCCGGTCAGCGGATTGCGGATCTCGTGGGCGACCCCGGCCGAGAGCTCGCCGAGCACGGCCAGTCGTTCCTTTTGTCGGTCCGCTTCCTCGTGACGGCGCTCTTCGGAAAGGTCCTGAAAGAAGGCATGAAGACGAAAGGGACTACCGTCGTCATGATCGTGCCGCGACATCTGAAGGCGAATCGGGATCTCTTCCCCGTCGGGACGACGAATGAACAGTTCGAGCGGTCCCTCCGGTTGACGCAACGCCCGGAGCAGCGGGCTTTCGCTGAGCGAAACAGGACGGAGAACGCGCGCGCAGTCGCGACCCAGGACTTCGTTACGGGAGACACCGAGGATGGCTTCCGCTTTGCCTCCGATATCCAAAACGCGCCCCAGGGCATCGACCGTCAGGAACCCGAAGGGCAGCGCAGAATCGATGGCGTCCCGGAGTCCGCCAAGAGAAAGGGAGCGCAAGCTCTCCCTCTGGTACTGCAGATAGATGGCGAGACTCTCCTCGGACTCTTCGGAGAGCGGAGAGGCCTCCCTGCCCGGAAACAGGACTCCACCGACGGGTTCATCCCGCCATTCGATGGTGACGGCGTGAAAGCCGTGCTCCAGCTTGCGGACGCCACCGGTCCACGAGTCGCTCGAGGTCAATTCGACTTCGAGGGTCTCCTCGACTTCCAGGCCGCTGTCATAAACGGGGTGCGCGGTACCATCCGCATGCAGCAGATAAAGGCGGACCGGGCCGCCGGCCGCGACCTCTTCGAGGATGGCCAGGATGGAACGCGGAAAGTCGCTGCGACTCCATTCCGTGGCTACGCTCTGTTGGGCCCTTCCCATGGATCCATCCCTGTCGGCTCGGAAGGCTTGGGCTCAGTTCGGCCGTTTGTCAGTTCGGCCGCTTCTCGGTTCAACCGCTTCCCTGCGGTTTTGTCTGTCCGCCACCGTAGAGCGGACTGGGGGGAGGATATTCGAGGCCGAAGGGCCCCTCAAGCCGATTCCGACCGGCCTCCACGACGGATCCGCCGGTATTCATCGAAGAGCCGGCGCAGGATCCGCTGGCGATCCGGCTCTTTGATCTCTATGAAACGGCAGGCGACGGTGTCGTGATCCCCGTCCCGGCGTACACGCAGGGCCTCCAGTCTGACGAGCAATGAATCCTTCTGGTCGTCCAACTGCAGATACCCCTTCCGAACCTCTCCCTTCCCGATCGAGCCGGGAGGGACAGAGACGCAACACCCGCCTCCACTCAATTCCACGACATTGCCCATGACCTGAAGCTGTGAGTCGTGATGACGGAAAACGATGCGGAGTCGGACCGGCATCCGGAAGAAGGCGCGCTGGGCTGTGTCCTCGCCGTGAACTTCGAGCGTGAGATTTGCTTCACCCACGTCGACGACGACCCCGGTCCAGGACGTCGTGCCTCCGTCCATTCGCACGCGCACACCCTGGCCGACCGCGGGCGGCGTTATCGTTGGCTTATCCGGATCTTGTGGGGAGAAATGCAAGCCGAGGCGGGAGCCGTCCTCTCCGGCACTTGCGGTTTCGATGATGGCCTGGACGCGGAAGGTCCCGGCCCACTCCACGAAGACGGCGTCATTGAGCGCGACTCCGGAGGGTGCGACTCCGGAGGGCCCGACTCCGGAGGGGCCGTCGGCGTGAACGTCGTCGTCCAAGGCGACTATCCTTCGTGGCCGCCGCCGCTCTCTTCCGCCGGCAGCGGATGAGGATGACCGCCTTCGGGGTCCTTGCCGCTCAACGAATCGATGAGGCCACGCGTGATCCGCTCACCGGTGTAGTAGCCCAACGAAATCCTCATCTTTGCCTCGATCACCTTGTCGAGACGCACACCCGGCTCGTCACCGAGTTCCTCCCGTAGGGCATCAGCCAGTTCCTGGATTTCCTTGGGAGTCAGGGTCGCGTCGGTATCCGTACCCGCCGCCCCCGCGGCCACGTCTGCGGCTACATCTGCGGCTACGTTCGCGTCTGCGGCCAACTCCGCGTCTGCCGCCGGTCCGGCCGGATGATCCTGTCCGTTCCGGCCGCGACGGGCCTCGGCCGCCGCGCGCAACTCTTCGATGGAAACGATCTTCTTGGGCTCGCTCATGCCTGGTCCTCGATCCATCGACTTGTCGACGAACCCTCCGATCGGAAGGCCCGGCTGCGACGAAGGTTCGTCAAAGCTTCCTGTGCCCGTCGGCGCTCCGCGCCGAGAGCCTGATTCATGCGGACGATTCTTTCCGTCCATTCCCGTACCTGCGCTTCAGGATAGGAAGTGCCCTTGGCAGGGTCAATGCTACGGACAGTCCGCTGGAATTCCATGAGTTCATCACGAACCGCGTCGAAATCCCCCGCCGTCAGAAGGGACTCCGCCCGTTCCAAACAGGTTCCCGGGTCACGCTGCATCCTGGAAAGCCTCCCCTAGTTTTTTCATGGACTCGTGAAGTTGGTGAAGTTCCGCCGCCGAAAGCGTGGCCACCGTGGCGCCGTCGGTCCCGCTCAGGACCTGGACGGCAAGCGATGGGGTCAATCGAAGCGCGGGTGCGCCCGGTTCCCGCGAAAAACGCTCGTTCCAGTGCTCGACGAGCTCCTGGAGGTGGGTCCGGGAAAAGTGAAGACCCGGATCACCGGGTGGAGCGTTGGTGTAGCTGCCTCCGTTCAGGGCGATGTCCTCCGCCCCGAATCCGCGGGGCTTAGCTGCCGAGGAGACTGCTCGTTCCCAATCGGCTTGAGAGATAGTTCTGTTCGCTGGTCAACGTTCCGATCAGGGTCTGCAGCTCGGCCAACCTTTGCAGCAGCGCCTCTTCACGAATGGCCAACGTCTCTTCGAAGGCGGCAATTCTGGAGTCGAACAAATCCTGGCGCGCTTCCGCGGCCTCGATCTGCTGATCTACGATTCCGCCGACTCGGGAATAGGAATCGAGGAACGTCTCCAGACGGGCTGCGACACCCGTCTCGCCTCCGATCAATTCTTCGACCGTTTCCGGCTCTGTCTGAAGGGACGTTCTCAGCACCGATTCGTTGATGCTGAGGCGGCCTTCCCGATCGGCCTCGATGCCCACCGAGGCCAAGCCTTTGAGGACGCCGTTGACTTCCAGGGGATCGGTCAGGAGCTGCCGAAGACCCGTGCGAAGATTGCGGAAGGTCGAGGCGCCCGCCAGGATGCCCCGGTCGTTCCCTTCGTCGTCACTGGGGCGTGTCAGGTTCCGGATCTCGTCGAGCGCGGCATTGTAGGATTCGACGAAAGACTGGACCTCTTCCAGAACCTGATCTTCGTCACGCTGCACTTCGAAGGACTCCGGTCCCTCGGAGACGGTGATCAGACTCAGGCTGATTCCGCTGAGCACGTTCTCGATCCGGTTCGTCGAGGACTTCACTTCAAGGCCGTCAATCTCGATGTGCGCGTCGGCCGCCTGTTGCACGGTTCCCCGAAGGTTGCCGTTCTCGTCGATCCCGCTTCCGATCTGCAGTTGGGAGAAGAGAGACCCCTCGAGATCGGTGATCCCGGTGATCTGGCCGGCCTCCCCCGAGCCCTTGGCCTGCACGAGCAGACGGACCTCACCGCCGCCGACGCGCACGAGCGACGCCGACATCAGTTCGGACTGCGAGGAAACCGCGGAAACGACCTCCGCCAGAATCGCTTCGTTGTCTGCATCGGCCGAGACCGAGACTTCGATTTCCTCGATGGTCTCGCCGGCCTGAACTTGAAACTTGTACGTCGCGCCCTCAGGACCCGGCGCCGGATTGAAGCTCGTTTCGTCTCCCACGATCGCGGCTGAAGCCAACGACTGGCGGCTGGCCAACGAGTGGACCTGAATCGTGTGCAGTCCCGGCGCGGCGGTGTTGCCGGCCGTGGCGCGGTAACTCGAGGTCTCTCCGCTAACCTGGAAACGCCGGATGGGCGAAAGTGAGCCGGACTGTGAGAAGTCGCTGGCGATTCTACGGAGCGAGGAAAGCCGGCTTGCGATCGTCCGCTGCGCACTCAGCTGCGCACCGACGGTCGCCCTTTGGTTTTCGATCTGGACGAGCGGCTGTCGCTCGATCGTCATGAGAGCGTCCGTCAGGTCGAGCAGAGCCTGTCCGGTTGCGGAGACGACTTCCATGGTTCCTTACGTTCCTTCCTCATGATCGCGGCGTCTTCGAACTGATGTATTGCCGTAGGCTGTGCCGAAGCTCTCCGGCCCCGCTCGCGGGGCACGCGTTTTCTTACGCAGACGACGACGGGGAAGGAGCGGCGAGCGCCCCTTCCCAAGCCGTCAAAAGTTCCCGGAGATTCCGTTCCACACTGTCCAGGTCACCTTCCCGGGCCTGGTGCAGCATGTACTCGTACATTCGAAGCAGACTCAGGGCGAGATCGCCCTTTTCGAGATCCAGTCCCCCCATCAACTCTTCCAGAGCCCGAACCACCACTTTACGCCGGCCAGTTTCGCAGGCGTGAATCGCGTGTCGGTACACCTGGGCCAGAAGACGATCTGTCCCGGCTCCGTCCATTTGCTGTTGCCGGTAGACCTGACGAGGATCACGAGGGTGCATCGGTTACCTCCTCAAGCCAACCAGGACCAAGCCGGTTTCGACCGAATCATCGAATTCCCGTTCGACGGATCGTTTATCCGAAGAGCGAGAGAATCGACTGCGAGTTCAAGTTGGCCTGGGCCAACATCGCCGTCGACGTTTGCTGCAGGATCTGCATCTTGGTCAGATCCAGCTGCTCCTTGGCCAGGTCCGCGTTCCGAATTCGGCTGAAGGCCGCTTCGGTGTTGATCTGAGCCACGGAGACGTTTCCTTCCTTGATCGTGAAACGATTGATGAGTGACCCCAAGTTCGTCAGGGCGGAACTCACCGTGGAGATCGCGTTGTCGATCTCGTCCAGATACTGGGTCGAGGTCGTACTGTCGATCGCATCGTCACCCGTCAAGGCGATCAGGTTCGTCATTCCGAGGTCGGTCGGAGTAAACGCTTGCGTCGTGTACTGAGTACCGCTCCGCTCCGCCGTCTGGAAATTGAACGTTGTGCTCGAGTTGAGGAGGCTCACGCCGTTGAACTCGGTGTCCTGGGCGATGTCCTCGATCTCGGCGACGAGGTTGACGAGCTGGCGACTGATCGCCTGTCGTTCCTCGGTACCGAGGGTGTCGTTTGCAGCCGTCACGACCTTCTCGCCCATGGAGACGAGAATGTCGTTGATGCTGAGAAGACCGCCTTCAGCAACGGAGAGCAGGTTCTTGGCCTGACCAATGTTGTCGAAAACGGCTTGGAGAATCCGGTTTCGCGCGTCCAGCTTGGTCGAGATGGAAAGACCGGCCGGATCGTCTCCCGCCGAATTGATCTTCTTACCCGTACCGAGCCGGAGCTGGTGCGTGGCGACGTCGTTGTTCACGTCGCGCAGAGTCCCCAAGATGTTCAGCCCCTGAATATTGGAGCGGATTCTAGTTAGATCGCTTACAGCCATCTTCGATGACCTCCGGGAATTGGCCGCCTGAGCGACCGGGTGTCCATACCCTGTGGCGGGTCCCCCGACACGAGTGACGGGTTACCTGGTCTGATTTTCGGAGTCGATACGGACATCTTTAGGGAACGGTCGGGAGTTGGACGGTGTGCGGTCAATTCTTGGGGGCAGAGCTTCACAGCGGGACGGGTGGCGCCTGGTAAGGGCGGAGAGCGCCCTCTGCGAAAGGCGAACGGGACAGTGAGATCGGTGGAACGAAGGCAAAAACAAAAGCGAGGCGGTCACCTCGCTTCCATAAGCTCGACTTATTCAAGTAAGTCGAAATTTATTCCCCGACTTCGCCTCTTTTCTTACCCTTGTTGAAGATTTGGGCGACTTCTTTCAGGGCACGACTGGATATGCCAGACGCACGCCGGTTCTCGTCGCGAATTCGTTCATAGATTTCTTCACGGTGGACGGCGACGTTGGGCGGAGCATCGATTCCGAGCTTCACTTGCCCGCCCTTGACATCGAGGATAATGATCTTGATCCGATCCCCAATGCGTATGTTTTCGCCCAACTTCCGTGTCAGGATCAGCATTGCTTGCCTCCCCGGATGGCGTCGGCCGCCGAGCCAGGTGCTTGTCCCCCAACGACTACCGGTAGACCTGAGCCCGTAGGCGGGAGCGGTCCGAGGACGTTTCCGCCGCATCCTCCAACTGAATCGGATGCCTGAAGGCGTAGGAAGGGTTGTAGACCACGACCTGCTTCGCTACACGGTTCCGGGTATTCAATACCACAGGACCCTTCAGATTGGCAGTAATCTTCTCAGGACCGTCCGAAGGTGTCACCAGCACATAAGTTTCGGTGACATCGCCCTCAGCGATGTCCAGGAGATCCAGATCGGATTCGGCAAGCGGTGCTTTGTACCCCTCGCCGTAGGCCAGCTTCGGGTCGACGACCGCGAAGCACAAATCCGGATCTTCCTCGCAAACCAACCAACGGAACGGGCCACAGCCCGGGGCGTCGACCAGAACATACTTCTTCCGGTCTTCGAATCCGAGAATCCCGTCCGGCATGTACACGCTCGCTTCCGCGGAGACCTCGATCTCGCCGAGCGTCTTGGACCGGAGAATCATGACCACGTTCCTCGCTAGATGTAGTTCAAGAGACTTGCCTGAAGAATCCTCGACCCCGCATTGAGCGCGGCATCGAGGGCCACCTGGTTCTGGTTGAACTCGAGAAGAGCTCGCGCGACATCCAAGTCTTCGACCTGCGTTCGCGATGCTTCGTTCTCGACCTCATCCGCTTCCAGGCGGATCTTCATGGACTCGGCTCTCGTCAGAAGGGATCCCACCAACGTGTGAGTTCCCACTACTCGATCTTGCGCATCCTCGAGGCCCTGTGCGGTATCAACGATCCCTTGCTGATCACCCGCGAGCAGTGCATCTCGAAGATCCAGAAGCGTTTGAAACAGCTCCTGTTCCTCTCCGAATACATCGGAACCCGAAACATGGATGCTGAGAGAAAGATCACGACCAACCTGTCTGACAACGTCTCCATCGATGCCGTTGGGGTTGACCGTCACACTTTGTACGAGATCGTCCTCGCCGATCGTCATGGTGTATGCGGATTCGAGCGTTCGCGTTCCCGAGAAGAGATGAACGTCGGCGAACTGCGCGTTTCCGAGGTCGACCAACTCCTGTAGAACCTGATCGATCTGACGAGCCAACGCATCGCGTCCGTCCTGACCCTTGGCGTCGTCCGCTCCCTGCACCTGCAGACTCCGCGCCTCGATGACCTTCTCCTGGATGAGAAACATCGTGGAGTCGACCGCGTTGAGGTGTGAGAGAACGACACCCATGTTCTTCTGATACTGGGCATTCGCACGCAGACGTTCGCGGTACTGCATGGCCGTGTTCGTTCCGACCGGGTCGTCCGACGGCTGGCGGATGGCCTTTCCGTCGGCCAAACCACGCTGCAGTTTCAGGACCGTCTGCTGAGACTCGAGAACGGCACGCGCAATCGTGTCATGAAGCGCGCCGGTGGAGACTCGATACGTCATTTCGGGTGGGCCTTTCGATGCGGTTCATCGGTTCGGACTTGGTTCGGACTTGGTTCGGACTTGGTTTCGGACTCGTGGTCTAGATAGCGAGGAGCACGTCGATCATCTGTGATGCCGTCGTGAACACCCGGGCCGCCGCTTCGTACGCCTTCTGACTTTCGACGAGGTTCGTCAGCTCTTCATCCAGACTGACTCCGTTCACGGCCTGCCGTTGGTTCTCGACCGCTTCCAGTGCCACACCTTGCGATGTACTGAATGAATCGGCTTGGCGCGCCATGCTGCCGACTCCGTTCACGAGTTGTCGGTAGTAGTCCCCCGGAGTCGCCGTCCCTTGAAGCAGGAATCGGGAGTCACGAAGCTGCGCGATGGCGACAGCAATGTCGTTGTCACCCGGATCACCGGAGCTTCCCGCGTTGATGAGGCTCGGATCGTTCTGGACCTCGAGCGTCACCTCCATGTCTTCGGCGGTCGAGCCCCGAAAGAAGTCGACGCCGGTCGGCCCCGCGCGATGCAGTTGATTGACCTGTTGGACGAGCCCGCCGACCAGAGTGTCGAACTGCGACATGACCTCCGGGATGACTTCCTCCCGAGCGTGGACCAGTCCGCCCAACTGTCCGCCGATGTTCGAGGGCGCAGTCCCATCGGAGGCAAAGACGATGCGGACATTGAGTCGGCCGCTGACGGTGTAGCGGTCGGCACGCAGAGATGTCACCTCGGTGCCGTCGACGACGGTACGGCTCCCCAAACGCACGACGACCGTTCCGTCGGCGCGTTCGAGGTGCTCCGCTCCCGCCTGGTCCGCAAGACCGTCCAAAAGGAGATCCCGCCGGTCACGAAGATCGGCGTCCGTTCCGCCCGTCGTTTCCGACTGTTGGATCATGAGATTGAGTCGAGCGACCTCATCCAGCTGTTCGTTGATTTCGACGACGCGCTGGGCAATGTTGGTGTCGGTCGACTCCAGAAGGTCCCGGAAACGGGAGCGCTGGTTGGCCAAGCCGTCGGTCAACTCCTCGCCGGCGCGCAGGACGACCGAACGTGTCCCGAAATCTTCCGGCTGGTTTGAAAGCTCGTACCAGGCGTTGAAGAAGTTGTCGAGAAGCGCGGCGACACCGGTGTCCGAAGGTTCACCGATGACCCCTTCGATCTGGCCCAGAACCTGGGAGCGGGCTTCCCACTCACCCGCCAGGGCTTTCTCCTGGCGAAACTGCGCATCGAGAAACGTATCGCGCGCGCGCTGTACGTCTTCGAGTCGAACTCCCGTTCCGACGATGCCCCACGGGGTCTTTTCCGGAACGTCCGGAACCAGATTGGGACGTTGACGAGAGTATCCCTCGGTGGCCACGTTCGCGATGTTGTGGCCAGTGATGGTCATGGATGACTGATGCGCAAGCAGCGCGCGCCGGGCGATTTCCAGTCCTTGTATGAGTCCGGGCATGATTCGTGACCTTTACGCCGACCGGTCGAAGAGGGAGGGTGACGAGGACTCGGACGGACGAGGGCCGACTCCAGGCCGCGAGCCGTAGGTTCCGGGACCCAGACTCTTGGAAGCCAACTCGCCGATCCGTGCCCGTTGGGAATCGATCCAGTGAGAGCTGCGCGCGGAGAGCCAGGCGCAACGCCGTGTCAGGTCCTCGATGCGCATGCGAAGCAGTCGCGCTTCCTTGCGCAGTTCTTCGAAGGCCGCCTGCTCCCTGACCGGGATCTTCTTGAGCCAGGCGGAAAATTCTTCCCTACCCGCGAGAATTCCCTGTCGGGCCTGGCTCGCTTCGACTGCGGTGTTGAGGGCCGACTCCTGGTCGTTCAGGGCCGCTTCCACCTCTACGGCAGGTCGGGCCAGACGCAACGCGCTCCAGACCCCCTGTTGTTTCTCCAAGAGGTACTGGGAGGCGGCGATCTCTTCCTCGAGAACCGCTCGCACCGTAGCCGGCGACGGAATGGCCGGGGAGTCCGGAACCATGGGTGACCTCCTCCTGGGTCGATGTCCCTCGTGGGCGGCATGCCCACACCACGGAGATCGACCGGAGTGCGGGGTTTCTTGATTTTTGTGAGGGCTTACCCGAAGAGAGGATCGACGACGAGACGGAGAGCCAGAAGGAGCAGGACGACGCGGAACGCTACCTGGAACTTGTCCTCAGGTGTCCGCCCCAGCAACCAGGTGCCGAGGAAGGTTCCGCCGACGGCGCAGGCCAGGAGCGGAAGGATGAGGTCGAGGTGCGACCGGTAGTCGAATCCCAAACTGAGAAAGGCCGGGACCTTGAGCCCGTGACCAAAGACTTGCAGGAAGGCTTTCGTGGCAACGATCCGCTTCCGGTCCAGGTCCTTGCGAAGGAAGAATGCCGCCAGGTACGGACCCGCCGCACCGACCAGAAGGGTCAGGATTCCCGCACCGACACCGGCCGGCAGAAACACCCACTTTGACTTCCCAAGCTCGAGCCGCTTTGGCTTCCACCGATCCCAGGCCAGGAAAGCCAGCACGAAAAGTCCGATGGCGGGACGAAACCAGGACAGGTCCGAGTCATTGTAGAGAGGTCGGGCCAGAAGCACGCCGACGATGAGACCCGGAACGTAGAACGCCGCGATGGACCACTCGACGTGCGGCAGAAGGCGAAGCGCGCGCGTGCCGTTGCTGGTGAGCTGGACGATTCCGTGAATGGGAACGACCAGGACCGGATCGAGGACCGCGGCCATGACCGCGATGAGCATCACTCCCCCACCCATTCCGATGATGCCCGAGACCGTCGCAGACGCCAAAGCGGCGATGATCAGAATCCAGAAGTCGTGACTCATCCGCTGCCTCCCGAGAAGAGCAGCTTGGCCACCGCGCCCAGTGCGGAGATCAGCACGACGTAGCGAACCCACCTGAGCCCGTGCCCCACCACCCAGTGGGCGCCGAGGATGCCTCCCGCGACGTTGCCGATGGCCAGGATCAGTCCCGCCGTCCAGTTGACCTGTCCGGAGTAGGCAAAGTAGGCCAGCGCTGCCGCGTTGTAGATCGCGGCCAGCGCAAACTTGAGAGCGTTCCCGCGAACGACGTCGAAACCCGCGCCCAGGACGAAGAATCCCAGCACGAAGGTTCCGATGCCGACTTGGAGAAACCCTCCGTAGAAGCCCAGGAGAGCGATGATCGGCCAGTGCCAAAGCTGGATCCGCCCTCCCTCCGGAGCCTCGCGGGTCCATTTCTTCGGGTCGAGGAACAGCGTCACGATCATGAGGGCGAGAAGAACGGCGGAAACGCGCCGAAAGAGATCTTCGTCGAGGTGGGACGCGAGCATCGCTCCCGGAATCGCACCCAGGACCATCGGCGGCAGGACCTTGGGAAGCGAGGACCAGGGCATGACCCCGTGTCGATGGTAGGTTGCCGTTCCGGACGCGCATTGCAGCACGATCGCGATACGGTTGGTCGCGTTGGCTACCTGCGGCGGAAGCCCGGCCGCCATGAGCAGGGGAAACGTGATGAACGATCCGCCGCCCGCAAACGCGTTGGCGACGCCGGCAAAGAAGCCGCCGATGATGAGGACCGTGGCGTCGAGCGGGCTCACGAGATCCCCCGGATCTCATTTGCGCGCCGGAAGATTTTCGAGAACATCGCTCGGGTCAAACGTCCGGTCTGAGTGTTTTGTCGACTGGGATGGTAGGAGCCGATCAGCGTTCGGTCCGGCGACGCCCACTCCGCGCCGTGTGCGAACCGCGGAGGCGGACTTTCCGGGAGTGATTCCCACGGCCCCTCCGGATCCTTCCACAAACGCACGACTTCGTCCCAGGCGAGCTTTCCCAGGGCGACGACGACCGGCGCGGTTCGTACGCGGTGCAACTCTTCGTAGAAGAAGCCGCGGCAGGTCTCGACCTCGGCGGCGACCGGTCGATTTCCGGGAGGGACACAGCGGACGACATTGGTGATCCGGGTGCGATGGAGTTTGAGACCGTCGCGGCGATGTTTGCACTCGGGCTGATTGGCCAGACCGTGTTCGTGGAGAGCACGAAAGAGAAAGTCACCGGAAGAATCACCGGTGAACATGCGTCCCGTGCGGTTGGCGCCGTGCGCTCCCGGCGCAAGGCCGACGATGAAAACTTCGACACGGTGGTCGCCGAACGACGGAACCGGCTTACCCCAGTAGTCGTCGTCGAGGTAGGCGCGGCGTTTGACGCGAGCCACGTCTTCCCGATGGTCGACGAGGCGAGGACAGCGACGACATCGAACGATCTCTTTCTCGAGAGCGGTCCAACTGCGCGCCCGTTGTGCCTTCGCCAATCCAACCTCCGTTTCGATCGAATCGCGAAGATAGCACGATCAGAGGTGTTTTGCGTTGGGGGCGTCGGGGCGTCGGGGGCGTTGGGGGCGCGGTTAACGGAGAGTGGTCAGGTCATTCTCGATCCGGAACTTCCGCTCGAGTTCGAGAACCCGATCGACATAGTGCTCCGTCTCGCGATACGGCGGAATCCCGTCGTACTTCGCCACCGCACCCGGTCCGGCGTTGTAGGCAGCGAGAGCCTTGCGCACGTCACCAAACCGGTCGAGCTGTTGGCGAAGGTAGTTCGCGCCGCCGCGAAGGTTCTCTTCGGCGTCAAAGGGATTGTCCACTCCGACCTCCTCGGCCGTCCCCGGCATCAGTTGCAGCAGGCCCTGAGCTCCCTTCGAGGAAACGGCGCGGGGATTCCCTCCCGACTCGACTTCGACCATGGCACGAAGAAGTGTCGGAGGCACATTCTGCTCGGTCGCGGCCGCGTGGATCATGCCCTCGAGACTTGACGGCGGAGCACCGGACGCAGTTTGTCCCGGCGGCGTCATCGACGGTAACGGCCACTGATCCGTGAGGCTTCGGGTCAGAGCTTCTTCGACAAAGTAGGAGTAGACTCCGCTTCCCGATCCTCCCGACAATCCTCCGTTTGCAATACTGGAAGTCATCGGCTCCAGCACTTCCCGAAGAATCGCCGCCTGCAGTTCCCGCTCGACCGTCGTCACCATTTCGTTCCGGTCGGAAGGAGACGTCTTTGGATCCTGGGTCAGGGCCTTTCCCAACACGGCTTCGAACCGTGATCCTCCCTCCAGAGGAATGAAGGATCCACGATCGGAAGAAAGAGTCGTCGTCACCGTCGACCGGATTTCGGACGGACGAGGCGAGAGCGGAATGCCTTTGATCGGTAGCTCGGAACTCATGACCGCGCCCTAGAGGATGACCAGCTCGGCGTCCAGAGCGCCTGCTTCTTTCAGGGCCTGGAAGATGGCGATGACGTCTCGCGGGGAAACACCCAATGTGTTCAGTGCATCCGCCAGCTCACTGAGAGACGAGCTCGACGGCAGCGAGAAGAAGGACGCCCTTTCGTCATCGACATCGATCTCGGAGTTTTCCGCTCGCTCGGTCTCCGTGCCCGGAGGGCTGAACGGCTCGGGCGTGTAGACATCCGTTTTGTTGTCGATGCGAATGGAAAGATTTCCGTGGGCAATGGCGACGGGACGAATGCGAACATCCCCGCCGGCGACGATGGTTCCGGTCCGTTCGTTGATGACGACCCGCGACGGAACGCCGGGCTCAACCTGCACTTCGCCGAGCTGGGCCATGAGTGAAACCAGAGACGGAACTCCCTCCGTCGGGATTCGAACCGTTCCCGGATCGACGGCAACCGCTCCCGGTTGCACCGCAGAAACGGCGTCGGCGATCCGCTGGGCGGTGACCACATCCGGACGGTTGAGACCCAAGTCGAGGAACTCCGCGTCCAACGTCATACCCAACTCACGTTCGACGAGTGCACCGCTGGGAATGCGCCCCACGGTTACGGAGTTTTGCGAGACCGAAGACCCGTCCGGGCTGTCCGCGCTGAAACCGCCGACAGAAATCGGTCCCTGCGCTACGGCATAAACACGACCGTCCGCGCCTTCCAGCGGAGTCTGAATGAGGATGCCGCCACGCAGCGAACTGGCGTCCCCGATCGACGCGACCGTGACGTCGATCCGGCTGCCCTGCCGGGAGTAGGCCGGCAATGTCGCCGTAACCATGACCGCGGCCACGTTCTTTACGTTCATTTCGTCCGGGGACACGGTGAGACCGACGCTTTCCAACAGGTGACTCATCGAGCGAAGCGTAAAACCCGTGCCTTTCTTGTCGCCGGTGCCGTCCAATCCCATGATGAGTCCGTAACCGACCAGCTGGTTTTCACGCACACCGCGGAAGTGGGCCAGATCCCGGATGCGTGCCGCTTCCGTCACCGAAGTAGCTACGGTGAGGAACGCGATCCAGAGCGCGATGACGGCGCGAATCTGAAACGGAAGCGACCGGACGATAGGCATGAAAGGCTCTGCTCCGTAGTGGATCTAAAAGATCCAGCTGAGAATGCGATGGAAGATGCCGGGACGGGACGAACTCTTGCCGATGCCCTTTCCGTCGTACTCGATCCGCACTTCGGACAGAAGGGTGCTTTGGATCGTGTTGTCGGACCGGATGTCCTCCGGACGAGCTACACCATGTAGGGTGAATCGGTCCTCTTCACCGTTGAGCGTAATCAGCCGGGAGCCCTCGATGATGAGGTGCCCGTTCGGCCGGATGTCCCGAACCACCGCGGTCAAAGTGGTGGTCAGGTTGCCGGACAGCGACACGGAACCGCTTCCGTCCAGCTCGTTCTTGGTTTCCGCATCGAAACCGAAAAGAGGCAGGAAGTCGAGGGAGCCCGTGCCCGGGCCACCCGAGGCTTCGATCGAGGCTTCCTTGCTTGCCGAGAGGCTCGAACGGTTCGATCCGGTGGCGCTTTCGGAGACCCGAATCGTGATGAGGTCACCGACCTGCATCGCTTTGCGATTCGTGTAGCGGAATCCGGTTCGGTCATCCCAGAGAGAACCGGAGTCATCCGCCACGGCCGATCCGGCAGTAGCGAGGAGGAGAATCAGAGTCCCCAATAGTGCGGCCGGGATTCCAGTGAGACGTGCGGCGACACGTGCGTTGGGATGTGTGCTCTTCATGATCCGCTTCGCTTTGATTCGACCCGGACACGTCCGGGAGACTCGACCATGGCCACACAATCGTGGCGCGCGCCTTCGACACGAACAGAGACGCGATCTCCCATCCAGCCGTCCTTCCTGGCCAATCCGACGGTGTGCAGTTGAAGACCCGGGGCGCTGTAGACCACCGCCACTGTTTCACCCCGGCGAACGAAAGGCGCCGGGCCCAGATCGTCTTCGTGAAGCCAGGCGCCAGCGGAAAGGGGACGCAGAGGAACCAAACCCTCGGGAGGTTCGACGCGGTTCACTCCCGGCGGAAACCACCCCGGAACCAGTTCGACATCTTGCGCTTCCAAAACCTCGCCCTTACGAAGAGCTCTGGCCAAACGGTAGCCGTCACCGTGGACTTCGACTGCGCCGGTCACGAGCAGTCGCCCCGTCTGCAAACCCTCGCCGTAGACGACGCGGGCCACAACCTGGTCGGAACAAGGATCACCCGGCACCAGTTCGACGCGAACGGAAGGTTCCGCGACGAGCCGCTCCCGCATCGACTGCGAAAGCGTCCATCGAACCCGGAGTCTCTCCTGCCCGCAGTTCTCGGCTACGGTGTGAACGACGTCATTGAAGAGATCCGCAGCAGCAGCTTCCACGCCGGCGGACTCATCTACTTCGAGATCTTCGGTGCGAGACGGGATGCGACTTCCTGTCGCATCCTCGAGGAACACATCCCTGTTCCCCGTCTCGTCCGAAGTCGCTCTTGTGTCGGGCGCCGTGAGCAGTATCCAGCCGGCGCCCATGATACCGAGGCAGAGGCGAACAAAGAGGGAAGAGAACGGCGGGAGACTCCTGCTCTGCGCACAAGACCGAACCCGTTCCCCCCGGTTTCCCGGTGAGTTCGATCGGCCATGCACCGCCGTCCATGGCGCCCGCCGATCTCTTCCCTCCTTGTTGCCTGCTTGATTCAATTCGCTAACCCGTTAGGCCGGTCGGATGCTGACGGCGGTCCGCATCATTTCGTCCGCGGACTCGATGGCCCGCGAGTTCACTTCGAAAGCCCGCTGCGCCAGAATCATCTGAATCATTTCGTCAACGATCTCCACGTTGGAACGTTCGAGGGCTCCTTGAACGATCGTCCCGAAACCCAGTTCGCCCGGCGTCGAAAGTTGTGCCGCGCCACTCGCACCGGTTTCCGCGTAGAGGTTCTGGCCCTCAGCGGAAAGACCGGCCGGGTTACTGAACCGCGCCAACAGCAACTGACCGACTTCCGTCGCTCCGGCCGTTCCAGCCTGCTCGACAAGGATCCGTCCGTCAGCAAGGATGGCCACACTCACAGCATCGTCCGGCAACGTAATCTCCGGCTGGACCGCGTAGCCCTGCGCGGTGACCAATCGGCCGTCCGCATCGAGGCGGAGCGCACCGTCGCGGATATAGGCCTGCGAGCCGTCCAGTTTGTTCACCTGCAGAAACCCGTCGCCCTGAATGAGAACGTCGAGCGGGTTTCCGGTCACTTCAGAGTCGCCCTGGGTCAGGATCTTCTGCGTGTCGGCAGCGCGACTTCCATGTCCCACCTGAAGCGGAGCCGGGCGCGTGCCCGGTGCGCCGTCTCCAGCGGGCGAAAGCGTCTGATAGAGCAGGTCCTCGAATCCGGGACGGCTCTTCTTGTAGCCCGTCGTGTTGACGTTGGCCAGATTGTGGGCAACCGTGTCGAGGAAGAGCTGCTGTGCTTTCATCCCGGACGCGGCGCTTCGCATGGCTCTAAGCAATCTTCACTCTCCTGTTTCCTCTGCCGTTCCCACTTCACTTCCACTACCACCGGCTGCGACCGTGCTGCCACTGTGCAGCGACGGAGCTACGACGAAGCCCAACGGACGAGCTGGGCGACACTCTGATCCTGTGTCATCAACGCGGACTGGTTGGCTTCGTAGTTTCGAAGCACCGCCATCATTTCGATCATGGTCGAGACCGGGTCGACGTTGGACGCTTCCAACGAGCCCTGCGCGACCTGAAACACTTCCAAATTGGTCCCCGGTGCGTCAGACAGGAGAAGTCCCCGTCCACCGTGGCGGAGCGCGCTCGCGTCATCGAACGCAACGACCTGAAGCCGTCCCACCGCTTCGCCGTCGACCAGAATCATCCCATCAGCCTGGACACCAAAGGTCGCTCCCTCCGGAAGCTCGACCGGGCCGCCGTCCGCCAGAATCGGGTAGCCGCTGGAATGAAGCAGTTGCCCTTCGGGGCTGCGCGACAAAGACCCGTTTCGCGTGTAGGCCGTACCCGTCTCCGCCTGCACGGAGAAGAAACCGTCACCGACCAACGCCACGTCGAGTGGACGATGTGTCGGATCCAGTGCCGCCGGATCCAAAACCAACTGCGAGTGCACGGACGGGCCGTTCACTCGAAACTGTCCCGGAGGAAGGGCACCCGCAGCCGGCTCTCCTGTCAGAGACGGTCCGTTTGCCGCGGCCAGTCGTTCGAAACCGACGTGGTCCGCGCGGTAGCCCGGCGTCGACATGTTGGCCAGGTTGTTGGCCAGGATCTCCTGCGCTCGCGAGAGCGGAGTCAGGGCCGAGGCTGATATGCGAATGCCCGAGTTCATAGTTCCAGGTACTTTCCTCCGGCTGTTATTCAGGCAGGAGCCATGCCAAGTACGAGGGGAAACGGACAACGTCAGGCTGAGAGTGGCGGGTTCCCCCGAGCAAACCGTTGTAGATGCGACAGTTTCGCCCTGATGGTGACGCGGACGGGACGGCGAATTCCGGCTCGCTCACCCGATTCCAAGCGCGGCCTGCGTTCTTGGGCGAGCCTCAAGTGGGCAAAGACGGACCGGCGCCCGGCATGTTTTTCGCCCCTCAGCCAACCGCTCTTCGCCGGAGACGTTGGACCTCCCGCGCCTTAGGGAGTAAGGTCTTCGCGACGAAACCGGCCCGCTCGATGGAGTTCTGGTTCCCATGGCCTTGCGTCTGCGACTCTTCCGATTCGTAGTCGTGACGTTGACCGCCCTGGCCTTGGCGTCCACGGCCTACGAAGTCTCTCGGATCCCCGCTCAGCCCGTTCTCGGAATGAGCGAGCAGGGGACGCAGGTCCGGCTTGTCCGCGAAGGAGGTGCCGCCTGGAAGGCCGGCCTACGGGACGGTGACCGGATCGTGGAGATCGACGGCCGTCCCGCCTCCGAGTTCATCGACGCTTCGGCGTTTCTACGCTCCAAGCAGGGACGGACCCAGTTGGTCGTGACCCGCCCCGGCCGCACGTTCTCCGTAGAACTGATCCCGGACACCGCACCGCCGTCCGAAGTCGCCTGGGACATTGCCTTCGCCGCCGCGGCGACCGTGATCCTGCTCATCGGGGCGTTGGTGGCGATCCAGCGGACGACCGTTGTCGGCGGGGTCTTTTTCGGCATCTGCCTTGGGCTCGCAATTCTGATCTTCCGACCGTTCGCGCCGCCGACGGAACCCGCGCAGTCCCTGGTCACCGTAATCGTCCGGGCGATCGGTGCGTTGTTACCCGCTCTGTTTCTTCACTTCTTCACGCTGTTCCCGTTTGAAAGGCGATGGATCAAAGACCGCCCCTGGATCCAAGGACTCATCTACATTCCGTTCCTTTTCCTCGGGCCCGTTCTCATCGGCGGAACACTCACCCGGGATCGGCTCGGGATCGACCTTCCCGTCTGGGAAAGGATCTCGGAACTCGGTCCTGCGCTTCACTGGGTGATCGCCGTCGGACTCTCCCTGTTTCTCTTTTTGCGCAGTCATCGATCGAGTCCGCTTCCGATCGTTCGGCGCAAATTCAACGTCACGTTGATCGGGGCGCTTCTCGGGCTCGTGCCAATGCTTCTGGTCATCATTGTTCGGTCGTTCCTTCCCGATCTGCCCCTGCCCGGCGACCGACTCGCCATTCTGACTATCGTCTTCGTTCCAGCGTCCTTCGGGTACGCCATCCTCCGTCGCGGGATCATGGATACGGAAGTGCTGGTTCAGCGCAGCTATATATACTCCGCAGCGATCAGCGCGTTCATTCTGCTCTACTTCGGCTTCTTCTTCGTGATGAGGTCGTTGCTGCAGGACGCTCCCCGATTCGAATGGAATGTCGGGACCGGAATTGCGCTCGCGTTTGCTCTCTTCCTCATGAGTCCGGCGCGCAAGCGGCTGCAGGATCTCCTCGATCGATGGATCTATCCCGACCGGTACGAGATTCGACGGCCCCTTCGTGATACCGCCGTGCGTTTGCGGGAAGCAGCGGGGACGGGCAACGTCGAGTCGTCGATCCTCTTGACCCTGGACTCGACTCTGCGGCTTGAACGCGCCGTTCTTTTTCGGCCGGAGCGTGTTGACAGAAACGAAAGGTCGGAGAGACCCGAGAGACTCGATACCTCGGACCGAACCGATCGCTCTGATGGCCAGCGATTCGTTTCGCGGTGTTCTCTCGGGTTCGGGAGCCAGGAACGCGTCGTCATGACGAACGGGAACGAACTCGTGCTTTCGCGGCACTTGGCCGGACCTATTTTGCGCAGCGGGCGCCCGATCCGTCGCGTCGACCTCGAAGACGAGCTTCCCTACGGGTACCTGCCCGAGACTGATCTGATCGCGCTGCGGGCCGTGTCCGCGCGGGTCCTCGTTCCTCTTTCTTCCCCGCGCGAGGATCTGGGCATCCTGGCACTCGGGCCGAAGGACTTCAGCGAGCGCTACGCCGACACCGACCTCGACCTTCTGGAAGGATTTCAGGCACAGGCCGCGCTCGCCCTGGAAAACGAGGTCCTCGAACGGCAGAAAGCCGAACGGATACAGCTGGAGGAGGAGCTCGACGTCGCCCAGTCGATTCAGAAGCAGTTGCTGCCGACATCGCTTCCCCGGTTGCCGCGGGTCGACCTGGCCGGGGGCTGCAACATGAGTGCGGCCGTCGGAGGTGACTTGTACGACTGCCGGATGCTCGAAGACGGGGCGCTCCTTCTCGCCATCGGGGACGTGACCGGCCACGGAATCGCCGCGGCTCTTCTCATGGCGAATGTCCAGGCGACACTTCAGGCGCAGGTCCTGGCCGGCTCGAGGCCCGACCAAGTGATGGGATCCCTCAATCGCCAACTCTGCGCCATCGAGGCGCCGGAACGCTTCGCTACGTTCTTCGCCGCGCGTTTCGATCCGGCAGACGGTCGGCTGGTTTACTGCAACGCCGGTCACCCGCAACCCATCCTGGCGCGCCGGAGCGGATGCGTGGAACGACTGGATCAAGGAGGGCTTCTTCTCGGAATCGTGACGGACGCCGAGTACACCGTGGGCCAGGTCTCCGTCGATGTTGGTGACGTGCTGCTCTTTCATACCGACGGTGTCATCGAGCAGGGAGGGACCGAGGGGGCGTTCGACGAAACACGACTCGTGGAGTTTGTGGCAGCCAATCGTCACCTCTCCGCTGCCGACCTGCTCGGCCGGGTTCGGGAGCAGATTGACGCACCCGTTGACGAGAGCCACGCCGATGATGCGACGCTTTTGGTTGTGAAGGTGCTTTGACCCGTACGGACCGGCGGCTCAAGTCCGGATCGGGAACGGCCGAAAATGAAACAGACAGAAACGGCACCGTCGCCTGCCATGGAGGGTAGGGTGCGCTTCGGCGCAGCGGGTCGGGAGCAGGCTTCGGTGTATGCGAAGTCGGCCGCAAGGCCCTGGGGTTGGCCACGCACGGGAATCCGGCGGGGCTCCTCAAGGGAGGTTCGGATGCTGTTCCGTCTGTTGTTGATACTCATGACCGTCCGTTTCGCGCTCGACATCTTCTGGTGGTTGAAGCGCTGAGAACGGACTGGGACATTGTGGAGCGCTAGGCTCGCCAGCAGCGTGCCGAAAGCCCCACGTCGGTTGCCGCGGTCACCTGCCGCCGGCCGACAACCGCGATCGCCTCGAGACAGAGGGATCGCGTCGCCCCCTCTTCGCTCGGTCACCCTGACCGGGTCGCGGTCCCCCACGCCATTCGAATGTTCCGCCATCGACTTCAAATGTTCCGCCACCGACTTCAATGGGCAGACTCAGCGAACTGACACCGACCGCCCGCTACGAGCGTTCTCCAGCCCTCTCCGCCAAGGTTCCAGATCAGTTCGTTGGGAGCCGCTCCCGAGACTTTGATCGAGCCTCGACTGTGCACACCTTGTAGATGGCAGGCGGCGCACAAAGTGACTTTGTTGTCCGGCTCATCCGATCCGTTGGCCGACCGGAAGACGATGTGATGAACCGTCAGGTTCCGCCGCGCCGTGCAGAGTGGATTCTGACACTGGAACCCGTCCCGGCAGAGTACGGAGAATTCCGCCGTGCGACGTCGAAAGTCCCGGTCCTCGTCCACCCATCCCGCCTGCACATGTAGTAGGAGAACTTCCAGGCACCACCAGTCCGGTTTGTCATCACCGTAGCGCGCACGCAGGACGGCGAAGGCGCGGGCCAGGGCATCAACGGTTTCAGGCGCGATGCGAAGGTAAAGGTGGGTCTTCGTCGGGGCCTTCGGATCGGGAATCCCTATCGCTGCGGTAGCCGTTTCTATTGCTGAGAAGTGGGGCGCAGAGAATGTCGCACCGTTGGTCGCCGTCTGGCGCGCAGAGAATGTCGCATCGCCATCTTCCGGCCCACCGCAGTTCACATCGGAGTCGAGTTCGGATTCGGGTTCGGCACAGGCAACGGCTTCGGCTTCGGCTTCGGCTTCGGCTTCGGCACAAGCAACGGCATCGGCATCGGCATCGGCATCGGTATCGGTATCGGTATCGGTATCGGCATCCGCGCCCACATTGGCTTGCGCGCAGGATCCTGAGTCGGATTCTGCATCTCGAACCCATCGATGGAACTCTTCGGATCCGAGAAGGTGCGGATCCACTTGTAGCCTGCCCGCAACCCGATTCCAGAGCGACTGGATCGGTGGCTGGAGTCGGGGCTGCGCCCGAAGAGACTCATTCCTGGGACGCAACTCATCGTGGGCCACAGCCCACTCGACCTGCTTCCTAAAGTCTTTGAGAGGAATCGAAAGGGCACGTTCGATCCAACGCCGAAGGGACGCCTCGTCAGCGCCGGCCCGTTCGAGTCGCTCCAGCTGGTGCAGAACCGGTGTGCGTATGCGCGGATCTGATTCAGCGACACGAAACGTACGGGATGCGTCGAGAGGACGAAGCCACCGGTAGACGGTCCGCGAGGTCCGACACAGCCGAGTCTCGACGTACTCGTCAAAGGAGGAGAAACCGAGCCGAACGAAGGACCGATCCTTCTGGATTTGCCGAAGACAGTCCAGACGCCGACGCTCGAGGACGCGTCCCTCCGCCTCCAAGAGATTCAAGCGCCGAACCACCGCTCGAACCTCCGAAAGGGTGGGAGGATTCCCCTCGCGCACGGCCTCCGGGTTTGCTGCGACGGTCTCCGTGTTTCCGGTCTCCGCGCTTCCGGTCTCCTTGTTTCCGGTCTCCTTGTTTCCGGCCCCCGCCTGCGTGTTCCCGCCACCGGCCGAAGCCCTCGCGGCGGCGGCCTCCGTCGTCCGCGCCTTCTCTGTCCTTCTGTTCTCCAGGATGAGGTTCTCGAGCCGGTCGCGCAGCCTTCGCGACAGCTCCCGTTTCCTCTCCCGATGATGCTCCGACCAAAGACCCGTTCGAAGCTCTGAACGATCCAAACGCGACGTGACAAAGTTTCGCCCGTCCGTCTGCTCCTCGGGAATGCCGTTATAGAATGACCATCCCTCTTCCCCCGGGGCCGGCTCGGTCACTCCCCGTTCCCGGGCCTGCTTTTTCCAGAAGGTAAGCCACGGCCCCGGGCGCTCGACATCCCCGGCCAGAGACGAGTAGACGTACGTATCGAGTTCCGGCTGCAGATCCTGTGCCGGGGCGACAGGCGAGGTGTTATGTGACCTTGGATCCGCTGCGGTCACAAAGAGAGGTGGCCAGTGCACGCGCCGGTGCCACTCCTCGCCTTCATCACGGCTCACACCGGCAAGAAAAGAGGCCATGGCAACATCGAGGTATTCCTGTGGCGTGGCGGTGTGCCCCACGCGACGGCTCACCGTTTCCGCGAACGACTGACAGATCCAAGGTGTCTGAGCCGGACAGCGAATCCGCAACGGCTGGTGAGTTTCCGACTGCGAAGTCCCTGCCTTTTCCCAGGACGAGAGCCCACTCTCTTCCGCTGGCTCGTTTTGAGACTGCGCGATGGCCAGGCGCAACTGATCAGGCGTCATCCTCAGAGCCCGGCGAAGCCACATAGCCTCATTTGTGGAGGTCAGACTCCCAACGAGGAGCTTCAATTGGGCCTCGGAGACAAGTCCATGCTTGTACGCGCTCCGCGCAAGAGGGAGCGGCTGAAGTTGCTTCCAGAGCCGCACTTGGTCTTGCCAGCTGCGATTGGAAATGCCAAGGCACTGCTGAGCGAAATCCTGCCGATGGGCGTACCCCAGTCGTAGCGGATCCACCGAGCTGTGCAACTCGGCCAAGAGCAAGAGCCTTTCCATGCGCAGTCGGCCCAATCGGGCCTGGGCCTCTACCAAGCAGGCATCATTCCACACGGGATGCCCGGTACCGCATGCAATCTCGTCACGGGACACTTCGGGGGCCAGGTCCGGACTCAGCGGGTTCACCGGGTTCACCGGGTTCACCGGGTTCACCGGGTTCACCGGGTTCACCGGGTTCAACGAATTGATCGGCATCGACGCATTGGCCGGGCTTCCCTCACTTGTCGGGATTGTCAGACTTGTCGGGATTGTCAGACTTGTCGGGATTGTCAGACTTGTCGGCCTCGACGGACCCGCAGGACCCGCAGGTATCGCAGGTATCGCAGGTATCGCATGTATCGCATGTATCGCATGTATCGCATGTACCGATCCGCTGGGACTCAACCCGCTAGCTGTAACCAGGTATGGCTCGTGGCCAGTTTGCGTCGATGCACAATCCACTCTTGTACAGTTACTCGCCATCGTCTCACCTCGGAAGAGCAATGAATGTGTTCTACAACTTAGAACGAAGAAAGGCCCCAAAGGTTTCACAGAAAAGAACAAATGTTCGATAATCTCTCCTCGACCTCCTGTGTCACCGGGCGAGTCGGTGAACTGGACGGAGATCGGTCTTCCTATCCGGATTTCCTGACCGGATTTCTGACCGGCCAGATCTCGTGACCAAATTCCCTGACAGGTCAGCCAGCCCAGCTCCTGGCCCCAGTGTCCCTGCACAATCTCCCCGACCCGGCTCGCGCCGGAGCAAGCGAGGAGGCAAGTGCGCGGGCGGGCGGGTTGGTGGGCCGGTGGCGGGCCAGCGGGCATACTGGCGCGCTAGCGAGCGCAGTTGGTGGCAGGCACGCTGGCGCACAGACGGGCGCACGTGCGGGCAGGTACGCTGGCGCACAGGCGGGCGCGCATGCCGGCCGGCGCGACTGTGCGCAGGCGAGCGCGCAAGCCGGCGGGCACGCTGGTACACAGACGGGCGGATCAAGAAGGGCGCCGCATCGCCATCGTGAAACCAGGTACGGAAAAAAGCGAGCTATCTACCTGCCAGCCGATCTATACATCAAGGTCGTGAGAGGTGGCAGGATGGCCGCCAGATGCTAGAAGTAGGCTAACCCCAACGCACCGACAATGAGGCAGTACACGCCGAACCAACCGAAGCGTCCCTGCCGCACAATACGCAGCAACGTCCCGATAGCCAGGTAACCGGAGGCGAAGGAGACAACGAGGCCGATTCCGTACTCGAGGAGTCCTCCGCTGGAGATTCCTTCCGACACGTCCTTCAACTGAAAGGCGACGGCACCGAGGATGATGGGGACCGAAAGCAGGAAGGAGAACCGCGCAGCTTCCTCGGGTTTCACACCGACAAGCAGCCCGCCGGTGATGGTCGAGCCGCTGCGTGAAATGCCGGGGAACAGAGCCAACATCTGAAAGAGTCCGAACACCACGGCTCGGAATGGATTGACCTCACGCTGACCTTTGGGAACGCGCAACGTGGAAAGCAAGAGCGCCCCGGTCACGAGCAGTCCGCCGCAGGTGAAGCGTGGATCCTGGAACGCAGATTCGATTCGGTCCTCGAGGAGAACTCCGGCGACCGCAGCGGGAATCGTTCCGAGAACGAGAAGCCCGATCATCCGCATTGCTTTCGTGCTCGCTTCGTCGCGGCGACCACCTACAAAGCGGAGACCTTCCCGGATGAGCTCCATCAGGTCGTTGCGATAGTACAGAACGACCGCCAACAGCGTTCCGACGTGTAGGACGATCTCGAGGGCGACGCCTTCCGACTCGACGCCAAGGAGTGCCTGCGTCAATACGAGGTGTCCCGAAGAGGAAATGGGAAGGAACTCGGTCAGCCCCTGAACCAAGGCCAAAATGACGACCGCGATGAGCGGATTCATCGTCAATCGCGCCTCGCGCCCGGCCCCGCCCCGCCGCCGTGACCCGAACCCGGCCCGCCCGAAGTCACTCCGCCGTCGTCGAGCGCTGCCCGAACTCCGGAAAGAAACTCGAGCACGGCGTCCGCGCCATCGGTCTCCAACATCTCGATGAGACGCGCGCCGAGGACGACTCCGTCGGGACTCTCCCCCTCACCGCCCCCGCCGGCAGCCACCCGGACGGCGTCTTCCGGAGACCGGATGCCAAAGCCGACGACGACCGGAAGCTCGGATTGATCGTGAATCCTTGCGACCTGGGCGTGAAGGTTCGAAGCGAAGGAGTGTCCCTGTCCAGTCACTCCGGTTCGCGAGACACAGTACAGAAATCCGGTGGCGGCGGCAGCCAACGCGGGGATCCGCTCGGCCCTCGTCGTCGGAGCGACGAGCACCGCGGTCTCTATTTCCCGGTCGGCCAGGGCCTTCCAAAGCTCGGGGATTTCTTCGGGCGGCAGGTCTGACATCAGGACGCCGCCGACTCCAGCCGTCACGGCATCGTCGCAGAACCGCTCGATTCCGTAGGCCACAATGGGATTTACGTAGGTCATGAGGACGACGGGCAGGCCCCAGTCGTCACCGCGCTCCCGAACCTTCTCCAGGATCACTCGAAGACTGACTCCCGCCTCGAGAGCGGCTTGGGACGCGCGCTGAATCGTCTTTCCGTCGGCCAACGGATCCGAGAAGGGAACACCGAGCTCGAACACATCCGCGCCGGCCCGTTTCAGTCCGGAAGCGACGGCGTCGAACGCATCCCAGTCCGGGTAGCCCGCGGTGAAATAGGGAATGATGGCGCTCTGTCCGGCGTCACGCCGAGCCTGAAGAACAGAACGAGGTAGCAACCGACTCATTTGCGCTTCAAACGCTCCGCTGCCTGGTAACAAAGGCGAGCTTTGTCGTATTGACCACGCTTGTCATACGCCACGCCCAGATAGAAATGGGCCTGGCTGTTCCTGGGATCGAGTTCGCAAACGCGCGTCAGACACTCGACCGCCCGCCCGGGTTGGTCCTTCTTGTTGTACGTCAAACCGAGGTGGTAAAGCGCGCGCACCGAATCGGGCCTCGTCTCCAGGCACTGCTGGAAGTGACGCATTCCGACTTCGTACTGCCCCCGTTTGAAGGAGAGAAGGCCGAGGTGGTAGTTCGCCTCCCAATGACCAGGTTCCAGAGCGAGAACTCGCCTCAGGGCGGCCTGGGCATCGTCCGGCGAGTCGTCCATGAGAGCGACACCGATATTGAACTGGGCAAGGACATTGGAAGGGTCGAGGTCCATGGCGGCCTGAAACTCACTGAGAGCCTCACGTTGCCGGCCGAGATCCCCGTAGGCCGCGCCAAGGTTGAGGCGGCTCTCCACGCTCCTCGGGTCGAGCTGCAACGCGCGCTGAAAGCAATCGATCGCGCGTTCGGGCTGACCCAGCTCGTCGAACAGGATTCCAAGGTTGATGTGCGCCTTGGTCATCTCCGGATCGGACTTGAGACACTGTTCGAACGCCTGAATGGCATCTCGTTCACGCCCCATTCGCATCAGGGTTACGCCGATGCGGAAGAACGCCTCCGGATGGTCGGGATCGAGTTCCAGAGACTTGTCGTGGGCGGCCAAGGCCCCGTCCCAGTCCTCGGTCGCTTCGAGCAGCCGACCCCGAAGCGTCCAATACTGTGCCTCCTCCCGGAGAGGCTTCTCGTGACGTTCAAACCAGTCGATCGCACGGTCCAGGTCGCCCGACTTCGTGTGCGCTTCGGCCACGAGTTCGAGCAGGGCCAAAGTTCCGGCCCCCTCCGCGAGACGTGCATCGAGTTTGGAGACGGCGGCCGGGACGCGGCCCCCGTCGAGATAGGCGCGAACCAGTTGGACGAGCGCAGGATCGTCGTGGGATTGATGAGCGGAACGCTCGAGGTCCGCGATGCGTTTGTGCGTTTTTTCTTCTGGACTCAAGGTACCCTTCGAAGCTCTGACGGCAAGGTAGGAAGTTCGCCGTGCCCCGTAGATCCGGACATTAGAGAGCGCGTGTTGTCAAGTCAACCCGGCCAAAAACGAAAGCGGTCCCAATGGGACCGCTTTCCTGCAATCGAACGGAACTGGAACGCCGCGGCGCTTGCTATGCGGCCTTCTTCCCCTCCGCGGACTCGATCCGAATCTTGAGGACGAGTCCATGTTGGAGATCTTCCGGAGACAGTCGAACCGGAACCACGACCTCTCGCGGCTCGGCTCCGGCAATCTGGCCCGGAATCTGAACCTCACCCGGCACCCTCCCCGCCGCGAGCGACGATGAGGACTCGGGTCCGAACTCGAACGGCGACGATGACGCCGCGGGGTCAGACGTAGCCGGAGCTGCCGAGTCATCAGTCGATGCCGATGCCGATGCCGCCGCCGGGGCCGGGGCCGAGGCCGACGAATCCATCGATGCCGGGGCCGACTCTGTGGAACTCGTACCCGCAGACCCAGCTTCCGCCGACGACCCGAATGCGCCCGTTCCTTCCAGTTCCAGACGTAGGCCCGGTTCCGAAGGCGCGCTCGCCGCCTCGGTTTCGGCAGGTGAGGTCGAAGCCGCATCGAAGAAGCTGTTTCGCGTCGAGCCCTCGGCGGAGTCCGCCCCACCGGAAGCAGAGGTCCCCGCCGCGGTCGCCTCTGGGGCCATTTCGATGGGAGCCACTTCCGGTGCGGAATCGGACATGGACTCACCTTGCGAATCGTCACCGCGGCGTAGCCAGCGGGCCAAACGCCCGCGTACGCCGCCACCATTTTCCTGCTTCGGCTCGCGGGAAATCGGCGGCAAATCGTCATCGTCCACCGACGACGCTGCCGGAGGTTCGACCGAGGTCGGCGGCGAGTTGGATGTGCTCGAATCGTTCGTCGACGAGAGGTTCGTCTCCGGTCCGGCGAAGGTCTCAAAGACCGGCTGGCTCTGAATGGCCGGCTCCTCGCCGATCGGCGCCGACATCGAGGGGAGTTCGGTCTCACCGGCGCCTGCGCCCGAGCCCGCACTCGAACCGCCGGCCGTCGGCGTTGCCGCACCACCACTCGGAGTCCCCGAAGTCGCGTCGGCAGCTGGAGGCGCTTCCACCGGAGCCGACATCGACGGGAGCTCGTTCTTCATGGTCGGCGGAGCCGCCGGCGGCGTCCCACCAATCGGGGCAGCCGGAGCGGAAGTCGGAGGCGCCGGAGCCGGGGCCGAGCCGATAGCGGGTGCGCTCGGTTGCTGAACCGGGGCGCCACCCACGGTCGGAGCCTCGGTCGCTCCCACGACCGGAACACCGACTTCCTGAGAAAGCTTCTTCAGCAGGAGCTTGGACACTCCCTTGAAGGTGTCGATGACACCCGTTCCCTTGGTCGCCACAGCTTCGAAGGTCGGAACACCCAACGGGTTCAGTACCTGATCGAGCTCAGCGACAGAATAGACCTCAGGAAGGTCGCGCTTGTTGTATTGAAGCGCCCAGGGAATCGTATCGATGTCGAGGCCGTGCTCCCGAAGATTCTCCTTCAGGTTCTCGAGGCTTTCGACATTCTCGTCCATCTTGCCGCGCTTGGAGTCGGCGACGAAGACGACCGCATCCACACCCTTCAGAACGAGCTTACGGGTCGCGTTGTAGTAAACCTGACCCGGAACGGTGTAGAGGAGAAAACGGGTCTTGAAACCGGAGAGTTCTCCCAATTGAACCGGAAGAAAGTCGAAGAAGAGGGTTCGCTCCGTCTTCGTCTTCATCGAGACCATCTTGCCGCGATGGTTGCCGGGGATCGAGCCGTAGATGTACTCCAGGTTGGTGGTTTTTCCACTCAAACCCGGTCCGTAGTACACGAGCTTGGCGTTGATCTCTTTTCCGGAGTAGCTGACGAGAACCATGGTGTTTGAGTCCCTCCCGGAGAACGTGCTCGCCGGTTCAGAATGGACATCCTTGCCTTCATCGTCCTATCGGCCGGTCCCAGCCGTCTCTTGAAGCCGCGATCCCAAGTCGCGCGCAGATTCCCTTCAATGGGCCACATCCAAACAATGAGGAAAGAACTGCCTATGTGTCGCGACGCCTGAGCGACCTCTCAGACCGCCTCGAGGATGCGGTCGACGACCGGCGTCTTGACAGTCGGCCGGAACTTTCGAAGGAGGCGACCGGCCGTAAACAGAGGGCTCAACCGATCTTGAGGAAGGAGAAGGACTCTTCGTGGCGGGCCAGCACGGCCGTCCGCAGTCCCTCGTTCACAGACTGGTCCAACCGCGGATCCGCCGACAGAATTTTGCCCGCCACCTCACGGGCCTGAAGCAGCACGTCTTCCTGAGAAACGAGATCGGCAACCCGCAGGGTGGGAATCCCGTGCTGCGCCGTACCGAGAAGACTCCCGGGCCCGCGCAGACGCAGATCCGCCTCCGCCACGGCAAAACCGCTGTCCTCCTTCGTCATGACATCGAGGCGCGCCTTGGTTTCCTCAGCAAGGTTCGACGGCGCCATCATGAAGAAATGGGACTCGCCGCCTCCGCGCCCCACACGGCCACGCAACTGGTGCAGCTGGCTGAGCCCGAACCGCTCCGGATGCTCGACGACCATGACCGTGGCCTGGGGAATGTCGACTCCGACTTCAACAACGGTCGTGGAGACCAGACACGGTGTCTCTCCTTCCCGAAAACGACGGATCGCCTCTTCCTTCTCTTCACCTTTCATCCGCCCGTGAAGAAGGCCGATGGTGACGCCGACAAAGGCCGGATGCGCACTGAGCTGTTCCTTCATGCTGGTCGCATCCTTCAAGTCCGTCTGTTCGGATTCTTCGACCAATGGATAGACGAAGAAAGCGCGTTCGCCGCCGCGGGCAAGATCAGCCACGAACTGCAGCAGACCTTCCCGCTTCTTTGGCGGAACGAGATAGCTTTTCGGCGGGATGCGTCCCGGCGGTTTCTCCATGAGCAGGGACAGGTCGAGATCACCATGCAAAGTCAGACTGAGCGTGCGCGGAATCGGTGTCGCACTCATGACCAGGCAGTGCGGAGCCTTTCCCTTCTCTGCGAGACGGGCACGCTGCATGACTCCGAAACGATGCTGTTCGTCGACGACGACCAGGCCGAGCTTGCGAAATCCGACTTTGCTTTCCTGAAGCGCGTGCGTTCCGACGACGACATCGATCGAACCCGTGGCCAGCCCGCTGAGGATACGACGCCGATCGGCGGCGCCGGTGCGACCGATCAGGACTTCGACACGACGCCCCAAAGGAGCAAACCATCGGGAGAAGGACTCCCCCTGCTGAAGGGCCAGGATTTCGGTCGGAGCCATGAACGCGACCTGGGCATCGTTCTCGAGCGCCGTGGCGGCGGCCAATGCTGCCACGATGGTCTTTCCGGAGCCGACATCGCCCTGCAACAACCGGCTCATCGGCCGCTCCAGGGCCATGTCCGATCGAATGTCCTCGAGGACACCCTCCTGTCCCTGGGTCAGTGCGAAGGGAAGGTCTTCCCGCAGCTTGGTGTCCAACTCGCCGGTGCCGGGTAGCGCCGGCGCTACCGAGTTCTGAGCTCGCTCGTACTTCAGCCAACCGAGGGCGAGCTGCAACAGCAGGTACTCCTCGAAGGCCAGACGTACGCGGGCCTCTTCGGCATCGGGGATGCTCCTGGGAAAGTGAATCCGCTCGAAGCACGGTCGCAACGCCGGGTAACCGTAGCGGGTTCGAACCGCCTCCGGAATGACATCGACCAGCGCGTCGCCACACTTCTCGAGCGCGGTCTGGACCCAAACCCGAATCTGTTTCTGCGTGATGCCCGCCGTCAGCGAGTAGAGGGGAACGACCCGTCCTCCGTGCAGCGGCCGCGGAGGTGTGGCCGGACCGGAACGACCGGGATAGCGTTGGGCCGGAGTCGCGCGACCGCGCTCCAGCTCCCCCTGCGCCGGGTCCACCTTGTCCAGCAGCTCAAACTCCGGAGCCTGGAACTGGAGCCTCGACCCACGGTACCGCGCGACCTTTCCGTGAAGAAGGACACGCCGCCCCGCGACCAGAGAACGAGCCAGGTAGGCCTGGTTGAACCATATCGCGCCGCCGCGACCGCCACGATCATCGATCAGGTCCACTTCCACGATGGTCTGACCGCGTTGCGCTCGCCGACTTCGCACCTTCTCGACCTGGACGATGGCCGTGACCTTGGTGTCCTCTTCCAAGTCGGCCAGCGCCGTCAGCTTCGACCGGTCCATGTAGCTGCGCGGGCAGTGCCACAGCAGGTCCAGAACCGTGAAGATTCCGAGCTTGGTCAACTTCGTCGCCCGAGCGGGACCGACTCCTGAAAGAAACTGGATCGGACTCGAGGGATCCATCGGACCCGGCTTCGACGAAGACGGACTCACCGGCCCGCCTTTCGCACATGCCGAACGCCGTCCGCGGAAACGACGGCGGAATCCTGGATCGTTCGATCCTCACGGCGAACGACGTGAACGGCCGCCACTCCCTCTTCAAAAAAGGTTCGCGCACGCTTCAGGCCGTCGCACTCGTACTCGTTGCACTTGTAGGCGCGTCGGTCCCGCGGTAGCGCGCATCCGGTTTGTGTGTGAAAAACGCAGGAGCCGCCCACGCTTCGTTCGGGAAGCATCTCTTCGTAGTAGCGTCGTAGGTCCTTTGCCGGGACTCGATCCCGCGCCAGGATTTCCTCTACACGCGGCGCGGTGAGAAACGCGTGGGTACCGCCGGCGTGACAACAGGCTCCCTGACAGGCCGCGCAGACCGAAAGAGCCAGGTCAGGCGCTGCCGGCGAACCGCCGGTGTTTTCAGGTGCGGAACGGTCCTGGGTCACGGCGCCGCCGCACGCGCGAGATGCGTCCTCTGCAGGGTCTTGTGCAATCGCCGCTGTGCCTCGATCCGGCCTCGTTTCCTCGCGGCTCGTCTCGATCTCCGTCAGGATCTCATCCAGATTGCCAAGGAACTCCGAGCGACGACGCGCCGACAACGGACGAAGTCGCGAGGGACGAGCCGGAACGACCACGGAATGCTCCGCCGTGGTCGCCGTCGCCGCATCCCGGCGCGCAAGGACGCCGTTGGCCCGGTCGCGCTCTCTGTCGATATCGGCATCCAGCTGCGCCTGCCGACATTTCCAGTCGGAACAGACACCGCCCGCGTATCGCTGGTGCGGAGTCAGTTCTCCATCACAGTGGAGACATCTTTGTGGCTTGAGAAACTGCACGTCTTTGAAACTCCGCCGCAATAGAACTCCGGACGGAGGGGACGACGCAACGGAAATGGAGCCTCAGCAGTGCGAAGAGATCGGACTAAGCCGCTCGAAGGCGCTCCAGCCAGGTGCGCGCGTCGTCGTATCCGGGATTCAGACGCAACGCTTCCTGAAAGCACGCACTCGCCTCGTTCAGCGAGCCGGACCGAGCGTGGAGCACACCCAATCGAAAGTGAAGGTCCGGGTACTGCGGCCGAATCCGCAGGGCCTTCTCCAGCAGCGATCGCGCGACTTCGGGCGGCGAGTGATCAAACGCGTCCAAAGCCTCGGCCACCGGACGCTCTTCGCCTTCGCGAAGTTCGAGTTCCTGCAGGATCGCCGAGCGCCACTCTTCGGGCGAACGGCTCTCGAAGAATTCGGGGTCGGAAGCCAGATCAACCGGCTCGGACCGCAGGAAGCCGTCCTCGAGAAGTTGACGCAGCTCTTCACGGGCACTCTCTGAACCCTGCCGAAGGCGATGGGAGGCCAGGTGCGCTCTCGCCTCGGCCAGTCCGGGATGCACGTCCAGCGCCTGCTCGTAGTAGTGCGCAGCGCGACCGAAGTCGGATTGGCCGTCATAGAGTCGGCCCAGGTGCAGCAGCAGGTCGGGATAGCGACAACCCGCCTCAACGGCGTCTTCAAAGGCTAGGCGGGCCGGCTCGACTTCCTTGCGGCGAAGCAGGGACCAGCCCATTTCCATGCGGGCTTCCGCCCAGTAGAAGCGAGCGAGCCGGCTCTCGGGATCGTTCGGATGGTGTGTATGGTCCAGGTAGGACTGGAACGCTTGGCAGGCTTCGGCAAAACGCCGCTCATTGTAGTAGTCGATGCCTTGTCGATACGCATCGGCCTTGCGGCGCCGCCACCAGGCGAAACTCATGGAACCGTCCTCCCCCGAAGGGCCCGGTCCGGTCCGGAACCGGGTCTCTCAGGGGGTATCGGCCCTCTCGGGGGGCATCTTTCATCCGGGGTCGGCAATGGACCAACCCCGGTGAAAGATCAGTCGACGATGCGTTTCCGGAGGAACGTCGGCACATCGAGGCGACGATTACCGGCCTCATCGGCCAGGTCCTCACCCTCCGGACGGGCCCACCGGGACCGGCTCAGTCCGGGATCCGAGGTCGGAAGTCCCGTCGCGTTTGCCTCGGAAGGATCCAGGTCCCTCCCGCCGGACACCCGCTCCCGTTCCGGAAGACGGCCACCGGGCTGGCGACCGGGCGAAGACTCGTAGCGTCCCTCGGGTTCCTGCACCCTGTTCCGGGTGTTGGCCTCCGGCGGAGTGATGAGCCGAGCCTCTCCGACGACCTCGTGGGTCTCCTGGGACCGGGTTCCCGCCGGCCTGGATGAAGCCGGCCGACCCGAGACCGGTGCACCGGCGCCGCCCTGGGCGGTCGCAGGATGAGCCGCGGGGCGTGGTTGCTGCCGAACCTCGCCTCCGGGGTGAGGTGTCCGTGCACCGGCGTTCGCCGGCACGGGCTCGCGAGTCCGACGGCCATCGGCCGGGCTCGGATAGTTGGGATCGACCGCTTCCCGCCGTTGGACCGGAGACCCCTCATGGGTCGGACGAGCCGGTGCTCCACGGGAGTGGCCGTTCGTGGCCCGGACGGCAGGCTCCGGCGTGGCTTCGCGGTATGGGGCGGCCTGTCCGTTCTGCGGGTGCGCAGCGCCCGCAGCGGCCGGGTCTGAGGTCACGTACGGTTCGGCCGGCGTCTCGACCGGACCGGCGGCGGTGACCGGCGGCTCGGAGGGCGCCCCCGCAGGCTGCTGGCGGACCGCGACCGCATCCGCGGCCCCTTCTGCTTGAAGCTGCGGGAAACCGGTCGCGACCAAAGTGACTCGGATGTCTTCGTCCATCGTCTCGTCGACGACCGCGCCCCAGAAGACGTCGGACTCTTCGCCGACCTGGTCGGAAACGAACTGGGCCGCCTGAGCCGCCTCGTGGAAGCCCATTCCCGGGCCGCCCTGGATGTTGATGAGGACGGCTGCGGCGCCGCCGATCTCCAGATCCTCGAGCAACGGCGACGAAACCGCCTTCTGCGCCGCTTCCAGCGCGCGATTCTCTCCGGAGGCCGCTCCCGAACCGAGAAGCGCGTTGCCGCGACCGCGCATGACGGTGCGAACGTCGGCAAAGTCGAGATTGATGATTCCGTGTCCCATGATCAGGTCGCTGATACCGCGGGTCGCCTGGAACAGAACTTCATCCGCCATGAGGAGCGCTTCGTCAAAGCTCGTTCCCGGGGGAACGATCTGCATGAGCTTGTCGTTGGGAATGGAGATCAGCGTATCGACGTGCTCGGCCAGCTGCTCGAGTCCCCGACGGGCGCGTCCCAGCTTCTTCTTGCCTTCGAAGTTGAAGGGCTTGGTCACGATGCCGACGGTGAGGACGCCGAGTTCCCGGGCAATGCGCGCGATGACCGGCGCGGCTCCCGTTCCCGTACCGCCACCCATTCCGGCCGTGATGAAGATCATGTCGCTGCCTTCGATGATGCGCTCGATCGACTCGGCATCCTCCTCGGCAGAAAGCTTTCCGATTTCCGGATCACCACCGGCGCCCAGGCCGCGGGTCGTCGCCTTGCCGATGGGCAGGCGATTGTGGCAGGCAGAGCGTTCCAGTGCCTGCATATCCGTGTTGCTGACCCAGAACTCCACGTCCTTGAGCCCGGCCTGGATCATCCGATTGACAGCATTGGAGCCACCGCCGCCTACTCCAAAAACCTTGAGGAGCGCGGGCGACCCTCCGTTGTCGACAAATTCCAGCATGGACGATCCCTCCAGCGGATCCGGCGTCCGTGCCGAATCCTCGAACACCAGGTTGTATTGATGAGGCTTCGAGGACTTCACGGCCGGTGATCCTCCCCCATTCAGTTTTCATATCATGTTGCGGCGCTTACTACCAGCGTGACCTCGGATCCGATCTCCTTTAGGAGAGAAAGTTGGTCCGAAACCACTCTCGCACCGGCCGGGAGACCCGTCCCAGGACTCCGGTCGATGCTCTTCCCCCTTCCGACGGGGCGAATTGGAGCAGACCAATGGCAACGGAGAGCCGGGGATCGAAGGCCAGGTCACTGACCCCGGACACCCCTTCCGAAGAACCCAGTCGACTGGGCATTCCAAAGACCCGCTCAGCCAAACGATCGATGTCGGGCAGTCGGGAGCCGCCTCCTGTGAGGACGACACCTCCGCCCAGCGACTCCACATCGACGACCCGTTCAACTTCCGTGCGCGCCAGCTCGAGAATCTCCTCGGCCCGCGCTTCGATGATGTCGACGAGTTGCCTGAGCGGCGTTTCCTGACTCTCCCTGCCACCGACACCCATGACCTCGACGACGTCGACACCACCCATACCTTCTGCGAGAGCGCGCCCGGAAGCAACCTTCAGTCGCTCCGCATGCTCCAGCGGAGTGCGCAGTCCCACGGAAATGTCATGGCTGATGGCCCGTCCGCCGTAAGCCGTGGCCGCGGTGTGGCGAACGCTTCCACCTTCGAAGACGGCAATGTCCGTAGTTCCGCCGCCGATGTCGAGGAGAACCACGCCGAGCCCCTTCTCGTCCGCTCCCAGAACCGCTTCGGCAGCGGCCAGGGGCTGAAGGATGAGGCTGTCGACGCGAACTCTCGCCCGTTCGATCGCGCGCAACAAGTTCTGCATCGCCGTCGTCTGCACCGTGACCATGTGGACCTCGGCCTCCAGCCGAACACCGGTCATGCCAATCGGGTCCTGAATCTCTCGTTGGTCATCGACGGTGAACGCGCGCGGTAGAACGTGCAGCAACTCACGGTCACCGGGAATGGCCACCGCCCGCGCCGCCTCGAGAACGCGGTCGACATCTTCGGGTCCGACGACCTTGTCCTTCCGGGAAACGCCGATGACGCCCGTCGAGTTGAGAGAGCGCACGTGGTCGCCACTGATTCCGGCCACCACTCCCTTGGACGACACCCCGGCCATCCGTTCCGCCTGCTTCATGGATGCGGAGACAGCATGGGCCGCGGCGTCCAGGCCCACGATCAGGCCTCGGTCCACGCCTTCGCACGGTTCTTCACCGACACCGAGGACAGTGAGTCCGCCCCCGTCATGGAGCTCCGCGATCACGGAAAACACCTTGGTCGTTCCGACGTCGAGTCCGGTCGTGATGCGTCCGCTCATGACAGACCTCCCTCCGTGATGAGCTTCAGGGAATCTCCGAGGTCAGGGTCTTCCGTCACCTTCCGTAGTTCGTACCACTCTTCTTCGGGGAGACGAACGACGATGCGATCCCGAAAGCGCATGTCGAGAACGGCGTCGGTTCCGACGTTGCGCCGGGCCAGGTCGTCCAAGACCCACGGGACCTGCGCCCAAAGGTGATCGTTGAGGTAGGGATCCCAAAGGACGACTCGCTGCGAGTCGCGAAAGAAGAGACGGAAACGGTGCGCCTCTTCGAACTCGATCTGGGAAACCGTGGCCCAGAATTCCGGCTGCTCGCTGCGAACCTTCATGAGCTGATCGAACCAGTCCGGAGAGGTATCCATCACGATCTGCTGCCCGGACTCTTCGTCCGCAGCGACCGGGCCGGTCAGAAGCGGTAGATCCGCAGGGTCCTTTCCCGCCAGCGGCATCAAGAGCATCCCGTCCGCGGCCACGACCAAACTCTCGTCGCCGACGCGTCGCAGCACCGGCATTCGTTCCTGGACGACCAGGGAAAGACCCAGACGCGGCGTCAATTGCCAGTCGAGCGACGCGACGCGGGCATCGACATGCGGACCGAACTCCCGGACGCAAGCCAAGGCGCCCCACCACGAGATGCCGGGCGTGAGACCCATCTGATTCAGGAGCTCGCTACCATCGACGACGCGATTGTTCTCGACTTCGAAAGTATGGACCGCCCAAAGTGGACGACCGGTCGCCAGCCCGTGAACGCCTACCGCGGCCAACACCACGAGAAGGACAAGCGGAAGAACCCAGTGTTTCTTCGATTCCCGATTGCGTTCGCGCGTTCCCCGCTCGACGGAGAAGGGTTTTACACTCGGCTTCGGAGAGGCCGGTAGCGTTTTTCCCGTCGGTCGCTGTCCCAGTTGCAACGATTCGAATCGGGCGCGAATCTGGGGATCCACTTTCGGCAGATCACGACGACGACCCGAGTTCGATCGAAGGGGAAAGCGCTCAGACATCACGCGCCTCCACGACCGAGGGCGAACGGGCTTCGGAACGGTTCGCTTCAGCCCGGGACTGCTCGTAGCGGGCCAGGATCGGTTCACCCCAACGGCTGACCGAGCCGGCGCCTAAGGTGACGAAGACGTCGCCCGGTTGCAGCTCGCGAGAGAGTTTGGCGACCGCTTCCGTCTCGTCGGCGACCCGCAGCACTTCCGTCTCCCGCAAGGTGCGCAAAGGGTCGACGATCAAGTCCGTACTCACTCCCGAGATCGGGCTTTCCCCGCCCGGGTAGATATCGGACAGAGCCAGAACGTCGACCTTGGCCAGGACCTCCGCGAACTCCCGCGCCAATCCCTGCGTTCGGCTGTAGCGGTGAGGCTGAAAGAGCACGACGAGACGACGGTCCGAGTACACGGAGCGAACCGCCGAGAGTACGGCAGCGATCTCTGTTGGATGGTGACCGTAGTCGTCGATCGGAACGACGCCACTGCGTTCGGGATGAATCTCGAATCGACGCCCGACACCCTCAAAGCCCCGAAGCGACTGCAAACACAGCGCCGGATCCAAATCGAGTTCCAGTCCGACCGCGATCGCGGCCAGAGCGTTGAGGACGTTGTGTCTTCCCGGAAGGCTGACGCTGGTCTCACCCAGGCGTTCCCCGTCCCGATAGACGGTAAAGACCTGCTCGAGGCCCTCGATGTGAACGTTGTCCGCGTACAATCGGTTGCTTTCACTGAAACCGTAGGTGAGCACCCGCTTCCGCATCTTGGGCAGAATCGATCGAACGTTGGGATCATCGCCGCAGACGATGGCCAGTCCGTAGAACGGGACCCGGCGCATGAACTTGGCGAAGGCGCGGCAAACCGAGTCGAGACCGCGATAGCGATCGAGGTGTTCGCGGTCGATGTTCGTAATCACGGCAATGCGTGGCGACAGGTCGAGGAAGGACCCGTCACTTTCGTCGGCTTCCGCGACGAGAAAGTCACTCTTGCCGAGGACGGCGTTGCCGCCCAGCTTCTTCAAACGCCCACCCACGACGACGGTCGGATCCATTCCCGCACGGTCCATGAGGTGACCGACCAACGATGTCGTCGTCGTCTTGCCGTGAGAACCGGCGACGGCGATTCCCGTCTTCAGCCGCATGATCTCGGCCAACATCTCCCCTCGCTTGAGAAGAGCAATTCCCTGGGAGCGGGCGCGCCGACGCTCCGGATTGGACGGACGAATGGCCGAGGAGATGACGACGAGGTCGGCTCCGTCGACGTTCGAGGCCTCGTGACCCGCGAAAACACGGGCGCCCAAGGATTCCAGACGCTCGGTGACGTCGTTGCGTGAAAGATCGCTACCCGTGACCCGGTAGCCCATGCTGAGCGCAACTTCGGCCAGTCCGCTCATCCCCGTTCCGCCGATTCCGACGAAGTGGATCTGCTCGACCCGCGCCGGGCTCATGCGTCCTCCTTGCCGGTGGAGACGGCAGTTCCGCCTCCACGACGACGCCGACGACGCGCAGTGTTCGGAGCTTCGCTGGTCTCGCCACTCATGCGACGACCACCGCCACCGCCTTGGGATCCACTGTCTCCGGATCGTTCACCGCCGCGGCGACGTCGATTGTCGTCGGACCGGCCCGATCGACCGGATCCGCCACGGCCACCGCGTCCGCCGCCGGAGCGATCCCGACCTCCCTGTCCACCGCTTTGTCCGCCTTGTCCGCCTCCCGAACGGCGACCCCGCTGGCCGTCACCGCCCGAACCGCGGCCGGACCCGCCGGCTCTGGATGTACGGTTGCCCCCCTGTCCGCCACGTCGCTGCGGACCGGAGCGACGATCGGATCCCGAGTCACTGTCCGCGTTGTCGTCGTCCGTACCGACTCCGCTGCCGAACTGCATGATTGCCGCAGCAATGGTTTCCGTTGCGTCGGGACGGGCCACGCTGCGAGCGTTCATGGCCATCTTCCGCAACTCCGTCGGGTCTTCGAGCATTTGCGTGATCTGTTCGAAGAGACCCTTTCCCCCGAGGAAGCGATCCTCGAGTAGAACCGCAGCCCCCGCCTCGCGCATCTGCTCGGCGTTTTGCATTTCGTAGTCGTTGGTCGCTTTGGGATTCGGAATGAGGATGGACGGCAGTCCGGTGGCCGTCAGTTCAGCGATGGTCATGGCGCCCGCCCGGCTGACGACCAAGTCCGCCACTTCGTAAGCGTCGCCCATATTCGGGATGAACCGGCGAACCCAACTCTTGACCTTTTGTTCGCGGCAGCGTTCGACCATCCACTCGTGATCGCGTTGCCCCGATTGGATGAGGAACTGCACATCCTCGCGCTCTTCGAAGTAGCCCAATACGTCGACGATCGCTTCGTTGATCGAGTGCGCACCTTGACTTCCACCGAGAACGAGAACCGTCTTGCGCTCTTCATCGAGCCGGAACTGGCGCAGCGCCCGGGTACGGCTTCCGCTGAGAACCTGGGAGCGAAGCGGATTCCCGGAGAGTCGCAGATGACCTCTCTTCGGAAAGAATGGCCGTGCACTGGAGAACCCGAGAAAGACCCGGTCGGCAAAGCGAGAGGCGAACCGATTGGTCCGGCCGGGAACGCTGTTGCGCTCGTGCAGGACGATCGGAACTTTCGAAAGTCGCGCCGCGGCCACGACGGGAATGCTCGGGTAACCGCCGGATGAAAAGACGACGTCCGGCTGAAACTCGCTCAGGATCTTCCGCGCGTCGGTCGTCGCCCGCACCGAAGCCCAAAGGGATCGCAGCGTTTTGTGGTTGGGCTTTTCCGGATAGGCGATCGTTTCCAATCCCTTGAAAGCGAAGCCGGCCTCGGGAACTTCGCGGGACTCGATTCCGTCCGAGGATCCGATGAAAAGAATGTTCTCCGCCCCAAGTTGGCCTTGAACGGCTTCCGCCACGGCCAATGCGGGATAGAGATGACCGCCGGTTCCCCCGGCAGTGAAGACTGCTTTCACGACACCCTCGATGGACTCCTCGTGAACGTCGGAGCTCTTCGCAGGGTCACGGACTGGGGCCGAACCGAGCGGGACACCGCCAAAAGCAATCCCATCGCCGCAAGATTGACCATGAGCGAGCTACCACCATGACTGATGAACGGTAGCGGGACTCCGGTCACCGGCCCCATGCCCAGAACCACGAACGCATGCAGAAAAACGTTCATGGCCAAAGACAGGGTGATACCGGCGGCGAGGAGGCGCGAGTACGGATCCGCGGCCAGGCGCGCGATCCGTAGACCTCGATAGATGACGATGCCGAAGAGCACATAGAGCACGAGGATTCCGATGAATCCTAGTTCCTCCCCCACGACTCCCAAGATGAAGTCCGTGTGGGGGAATGGTAGATAGAAGTACTTCTGCAATCCTTCTCCCAGTCCCTTGCCGGTCCATCCACCGGACCCGACGGCAATCAGGGACTGTTCGACCTGATATGGAAGGTCTCCCGAGCCTTGACCCTCCAGAAACAATTTCACACGGCGCAGCTGGTACGGCTGCAGCAGAAACGCCCCCAAAGCCAGTGGGGCTGCGGCGACTGCCAGACGCCAGATGGGTTGTCCGGCCAGAAACAAGAGGCCGAACCCCAGCAGGACGATGAGTAGCGCCGAAGACAAGTTCGGTTGGATCAGCACGAGTCCCGCCGTCCCGAAGACGGCGAGAAGGGGCCATCCCAGTCCCCGCCAACCACTCGAAGCCCAATCATCCCTGCGGGCCACGAACGAGGCGATGAATACAATCAGCGCGAGCCGGGCAATCTCCGCGGGTTGGGCGGAAATCGGTCCCAACTTGAGAAAGCGCCGCGTCCCGCGTCCCCCCGTCGTGAATCCCTCCGGGAAGATCAGCAGGATCAAAGCCAAGATCGACAGACCCAGAATCCAAAGGGCCGGCCGACCCCGAAACCGAAAATGCGAGACGCGGGACAACATCGCCATGGCCACGAATCCGAGGATCAGCTTCGGAAGCAGCGACTGGACGTAAGCCGTTTGCGAACTCGCTTCTACGGTCGCGAGAATAGCACTGGAAGAATAGACCATGAGGACCCCGAGGAGACAGAGGAAGATGACGGCTCCCAGGAGCACATTGTCCATGCTCTTGGCTTGAGTTCTCATGCGGAAACCTCTCTCCGGACCCGGACCAGGTCACGAAACCGGTCCCCCCGATCCTCGAAATCCTGAAACATGTCAAAACTGGCGCAGCCGGGGCTGAGCAGAACGGTCGCGCCGCGCCCGGCCGGGCCGGTCGGGCTGGTTGGGCTGGATGGGTTGGTCGGGTTGGCCACGGCGGCCTCGCCATCGGCCGCCACAGAGAGAGCGGCATCCAGGGCATCAGCCATCGTCCCGTGGTGGCTCGTTCGGGGATGGGACCAGGCCGCGTCGATCTCCGAGGCGGCCTCTCCGATGAGATAAACCGCCTGGACGCGGCGCGCTATCTGCTCCCGCAACTCCGAAAAATCCTGATCCTTGCCCACCCCGCCGGCAATGAGGTGAATCGAGCCCGGGAGAGCTTCGAGTGCAACGGCGACCGAACCGAGGTTGGTCGCCTTGGAATCGTTGATGCAGCGCACTCCCCGAACCTCTCCGACGTTCTCAAGCCGATGTGGGAGCCCGGGAAACGACCCCAGAGACCGACAAATCGAGTCGGTGCCGGTTCCGAAGGCACTCGCGGCCGCCGCCGCCGCCATTCCGTTTTCGACGTTGTGGGATCCGGGAAGAGCCAGGCGATCGACGAACTCGAGCGGCGACTCCTCCCCGTTCAAACGAAGCCAGACCCGTCCTTCACGGACGAAACATCCGTCCTCGCCCCGGTCCAGAAGACGCGTCCGAAGCACCCGCGACGGAGCCGAGTTCGCGAACTCATCCAACTCGTCACCCCCACCCAGGACAACCGTGTCAGTTGGCGTCTGCCGCGCAAAGATCGCGGCCTTGGCCGACTTGTATTCGCGAAAGGTACCGTGTCGATCCAGGTGGTCCGGCGTGACGTTGAGAACGGTGGCCACGTCGGGTCGAAATGTCCGCGTGTCCTCCAGTTGGAAGCTGGAGACTTCGGCGACAAAGGTGGCCTCGGGCCGATCCACGACGACTTCGGCGAAAGGACGGCCGATGTTGCCGACGACTTCGACGTCCGAACCGTCTTCCTGCAGCATGTGTCCCAGCCAGGCGGTCGTCGTTGATTTTCCGTTCGTACCCGTAATGGCCAGGACCGGGCCGCGAGCCGCAAGCGCTGCCAGTTCGAACTCACCGATGACCGGAATCTCCCGGCGCATGGCTTCCTGCACGAAATCGATTCTTCGGTCCACGCCCGGAGACTTCACGAGCAGGTCACAACCATCCAGGGATGAAGTCGGGTGCGGACCCACAACGACATTCGCACCCGCTTCACGGCACGCATCGAGACGTTCCAGAAGAACGGGAGCCGTCGGTTCGCTGAGCCCAAGCAGGACCGTTTCGCACCCTCGCTGCAGAAGCAGTCGCGCGGCAGCCAAGCCGGAACGAGCCAAGCCGAGAACCACGACACGAGGTCGCGGCTTCGCTTTCAGGCCAAGTTCCTGCATGGGCCAACCCGTCACGAGACTCTCTTTCCTTCCGATTCCGGTCCCGAATCCGTTCCGGTTCCGGTTCCGGTTCCGGTTCCGGTTCCGGTTCCGGTTCCGGTTCCGGTTCCGGTTCCGACTCAGACTCGGATCAGATTCAGATTCACGTTCGTACTCCCGGATCGAAGTACGACGACCTTCAACTTCACTACTGAAGTTTGATCGTGCTCAGAGTGACCAGGGCGAGAAGGATCCCGAGGATCCAAAACCGAACCACGACCTGATTTTCGTGCCACCCCGACAACTCGAAATGATGGTGGATCGGCGCCATCTTGAAGATGCGTTTCCCTCGCGTCCGGAACGAGATGACCTGGATCATGACCGAAAGAGTCGTCATGACAAAGATACCGCCGACGAGGACCAGCAGCAGCTCGCGCTTGACGAGAATCGCAAGTACACCCAGCGAGCCACCCAGGGCCAGGGAGCCTGTGTCCCCCATGAACACTTCTGCAGGGTGACAGTTGAACCAGAGAAAGCCGAGCGCGGCTCCCACCAACGCACCTGCGAAGATCGAGATCTCACCCGTTTCTTCCAGGAACGGCATGTTGAGGTACTCGGCAAAGTTGACGTTCCCCGAAAGGTAGGCCAGCGCGCCGAACGCGGCCGCCGGTGGCACGACCAATCCGATGGCGAGCCCGTCGAGCCCGTCACTCAGGTTGACCGCATTCGAGGCCCCGGTAATGACGAGGATGACGAAGGGAACGTAGAAGATTCCGAAGTCGAGCAGCTTCTCTTTGAGGAAGGGCACGCTCGTCGATGTCGCCGGCACATCCCCGAAGGGTTGGAACCAAAGGATTCCAAAGCCGACACCAGCGCCGACCAGAACCTGAAAGAGCAGCTTGTAGCGTCCTTGCAGACCCGTCTTGACCTTCTTGACGACACGCAGATAGTCATCGAGAAAACCCGTCAGTCCCAGCCCAACCGTCGTGAAAACGAGCAACCAGATCGATGTGTTCGTCAGGTTGGCCCAGAGCAATGTGGGCACGACGACCGAAACCAGGATGAGAATCCCTCCCATCGTCGGCGTTCCCGCTTTGATCTGATGGGAAGACGGGCCCTCTTCGCGAATTTTCTGGCCAACCTTGAGCTGCCGCAAACGACCGATGATGTAGGGCCCCATCAAGAAGGAAATGAGAAGCGCCGTGATCGTGGCGTAGGCCGTTCGAAACGTGATGTATCGAAAGACATTGAAGACCGAGAAGTCTTCGTGCAGCGGAAAGAGAAGGTGATAGAGCATGGCTGGGCTTCTTTCAAAGGGGGTTGCCAGGGGTAGGACTCTCGAGGATCCGTTCGAGAGAAAGCCGGCGTGACGCTTTGAGAAGGACGAGATCTCCTTCCCTCACAGTTTCGGCCAGCCAGGTAGAAGCGGCTTCCCGCAAAGCGCTCCACCTCAAGTTACCTACCCCCGGCAAGTCTTGGTTCTGGAACTCTTCGAACTCCGGTCCGACGAGAATGACTTCGTCGATGTCGGAGATTTCGTTGACGAGTCCCTGGTGTACCTCACGGGAAAGGTCGCCCAGCTCGGAGAGTTCCCCGAGAACGAGAACGCGGCGTCCCGAGTGCGGGACCTCCCGTAGAAATCGAATCGCCAACTCCGTCGACTCGGGACTGGCGTTGTAGCAATCGAGAATGACGTCGGCTCCGCGCCACTTGCGCGGCTCCATTCGGAGCGGCTCCGGTTGCAGTCCGGAAAGACGCGGACCCAGTTCGTAGGCGTCCAGACCAAGCGCGCGAACACAGGCGATCGCAGCCAGCGCCGAGAGCACCGGACCCGGACCCAGAAGATGAAGTTCAAGAGTCCCCGTGTCCGGTGTCGAGAAGCGGGTTCCCCGCCCGTGATACAGGATCGCGCCGACGGGATGAACGTCCGCCTGCGGTGAGAATCCGAAGGTGAGGCGAGGCCGCTCCCGGAGTGGCTCCGGAAGTCGTTCCAACACCCAGTCGTCGTGGGGCAGCACCAGAGTGGCGCCATCGGCGAGCCCATCGGCAATCTCGAGTTTGGCGGCCAGAATCTCTTCCCGCGACCCCAGGTGCCCGACGTGAGCCAGTCCAACACTCGTAATCAACGCCAGGTCCGGCTCGGCCAACTTCGAGAGAAGAGAGATCTCCCCCCGGTGATTCATTCCCATCTCGACGACGGCAAACTCGTGGTCCGGACACAGACCCAGAAGCGTCCAGGGAACTCCAAAGTGATTGTTTCGGTTTCCCTCGGTCGACCAAACATGCCCCGCCCCCGACAGGAGAGAACCCAAGGCGTTCTTCGTCGTCGTCTTTCCGCTGGAACCGGTCACGGCGACAACGGGGCCACCGTTCCACATCTTTCGATGGCCGTGCGACCAGGTCTGCCAGCCACGTAGCGTGTCGTCGACGATGACAGCGGGAACGTCGACCGGCTGCGGTTCGTCGACAAAGACGCCGCACACCCCGCGCTCGAAGGCCGTCTCTACATAGTCGTGGCCGTCGTGACTCTCTCCCCGAAACGCCAGGAAGAAGTCGTCCTTTTTCAACGTTCGTGTATCGCTGGATAGCTGGTCATAGGAAACACGCAGCCCTCCGTCGCCATCGACGCGTCCACCGGAGAGGGCGGCCACTTCCGCCAATGTCCAGGAGGCGGTGGTCATGCCCCCGACCCCTTCGAGAAGCCGAGATCTTCCAGAAGTCGGCCCGCCACTTCCCGGTCGTCGAATGGAACGGTGGCGTGCGCCTGAATCTGGACCGTCTCGTGGCCCTTGCCCGCGATGAACACCGCGTCGCCCGCTTCGGCCAGCTGAAGCGCGGCCTCGATCGCTCGCTCCCGACTGGCACAGTCGATGGCCGTCCCCTCGGTCGAGCGAATCCCGTCGAGGATGTGATTGCGGATCCGGGAAGGCTCCTCTCCACGAGGGTTGTCGTCGGTGACGATGATCTGGTCCGCGATGAAGGTCGCGACCCGTCCCATCTGAAAGCGCTTGGTCTTGTCCCTCTCCCCTCCGCAGCCAAAGACGAGAACGATCCGGCCGTCGACGAACGGGCGCAGGCTCTCGACGGAACGCAGAAGCGCTTCTGGCGTGTGGGCGAAGTCGACGACGACCAGAAAGGGTTGTCCTCGGTCGACCCGCTCCATCCGGCCTGGAATACCCGGTGTCGCTTCGAGACCGCGGCGGATCGCATCCGGGTCCATGCCCAGGCGCAACCCGATCCCCGCGGCCGTGAGGAGATTCTGGGCTTGGAACGTACCGAGGAGTTTCGTCTGCAGTTCCATCTCGCCCTGCGGATGGCGCACGCGGACGAAGAGTCCCTGGGGGCGCGGTTCGACCTGAAGGGCCTCGATTTCGGCGGCGGCGGGATCGGTCAGGCGCTGCCACTTGGTGGATGGCGTTGAGACGGTTTGCGAGTCGGAGTCGGAATCGGTGTGCGAGTCCATATCCGAGTCCATATCGGAATCCTTGTCGGGTTCCGACTTCGGATCGACCAACGTTTCCTTCACGCGTTCCGCCTCGAAAGGATGGGCCGAAGGTCCGGCATCCAACCACTCCCGATCCTCCGTCGGATCGAAAAACCGCCAGACATCGTCATCGGTCCCGGCACCGGTCCCGGCACCGGTCCCGGCATCGGTCCCGCCATCGTCCGTCGTGGCCACATCCGTTGTGCCCGCGCCCGGCGTGCCCGTGCCCGTGCCCGTGCCCGTGCCCGTGCCCGCATCCGGCGCGCCCCCGTCCGTCGTGCCTGTACTCTCGCCGAGCAACTGACCGATGTACGGATCACTCCCGTTGACCACAGCCAGAGCCGGTGTTTCTTCCGGTCCCCGCTCCCAGGAACGAAACAAGAGCCCCTTCGCCGTCGCGTAGGAATCCATGTCTCCATGAAAGTCGAGATGGTCCTGACTGAGATTGGTGAATGCGACGATCGGAAACCGCGTCCCATAGGTCCGACGCTGATGCAGAGCGTGGGAAGAGACTTCGACGGCGACGAGTTCGTAACCTTCATCGGCAACGCGAGCCAGCTCTGCCTGAAAGTCAGGCGCCACGGGAGTTGTGAACGGTTGCGGGCGCAGACGGTCCGGAGAACCAATCCCCAAGGTGCCGAAAACCGCGGCCCGCTTTCCAGCGGCCGCGGCCATCGATTGCACCATCCAGGTCACGGAGGATTTCCCGTTCGTCCCGGTCACGCCGATGACCGTGAGGCGTCGGGAAGGATGGTCGTGCCAAGCACAGGCCAGAAGAGCGAGCGCCTTGCGGCTGTCGTCGACCTGCAGGTAGTGAGGAGCGTCGTCAATCTGATCACGTTCGCCGATGATGAGAACCGCGCCACGTCGCACGGCGCGTTCGGCGAGGTCGTGCCCGTCGCGGGTCGCGCCGCGCACACACACGAAGACGCCGCCGGCCGGCAGGCGGCGGTCGTCGTGGTCGATGCCGGTGACGAGAAGGTCATCGCCCGGCCACGCGCCTCGGGGTTTGGGATTCACGGAGGAGAGCTCCCGAAGCAAACTCCCCAGCGAAACGTTCTTCAACGGCTTGGAACTCCTTCCAGGCACGACAATCTTTGGCACTGAGTTCGATGCGACAGGACTCGCCGGGACGAATCAGGGTCCCGGCCTTCGGCGATTGAGCGATGACCCATCCTGCACCGACGACCTCGGGCACGGCGCCGACGGCGTCGACGCGCAACCAGGCGTCACGCAGCGAGAGTCCGGCCAGGTCCGGCATGCGTCCGGCTTCTGCAGCCGGATCCATCTCCAACGTTACGACGCTGCCCGGGAGGAGGCGCGTTCCAGCGGGTGGACGAGTCGCCAGCACACGATCTCCTTCGCCCTCGAACCGGGGCAAAAGCTCCGATTCGAGCACGACCCGACGGGCCGAAGGGGCCGTCAGTCCCCGGGCCTCCGGCACTGCCCGATGGGAGTCACCGTTCGGGTCCGGGCCGGGGGCGGTGATGGAAGCCAACACTTCCCCACCACCCAAGAGTGGACGAACGTCCGCAAGAATTTGGCGGAAGACCGGAGCAGCGACGCTCCCTCCATAGATGTCGCCACGCGGCTCATCGAGCACGACTACGCAAAGCACCTCAGGGTCGTCCCAAGGGGCAAAACCGACGAACGAGGCGACGTAGCTTTCCTTGCTGTACCGCCCCAGCTCCTTGACGTACTTCTGCGCAGTTCCGGTCTTCCCCGCCACTCCGTATCCTTCGACTTCTGCTGCCGATCCCGTTCCTTCGGTCACGACACCGCGAAGAATGGTTCGCATGGCCGCGGCTACTGCCGGGCGCAAAACGCGCCGCACGACTGCCGGTTCCCGTCGTTCCATGACGTTCCCCGACGCATCGCGCAACTCTCGAACCAGGAGAGGACTCATCAACAAACCTTCATTGGCGATCGCGCCGTACGACATGGCCAACTGGATTCCCGTGCAGGAAACCTCCTGACCAAACGCCATGGTGACGAGCGACCGCAGCGACCACGCGGAGGGTTCGGGGATCCGTCCCCGCCCCTCGCCCGGAAGTCCCACTTCCGAACTCAGTCCGAAGCCAAAGGCTCTTTCCATTCGGTAGAACCCTTCCGCGCCGACCCGCTCGGCGATGAGCCCCGCTCCGATGTTCGAAGACTGAGCCATCACCTCCCACGCGGGAACGACCGCGCAGGGATGGTCGTCGCGGATGGGACGACCACCTGGAACCTCTCGCTCTCCATCCATGCAGTCGATGAGCTCGGCAGCGCTCAGCCGGCCTGCTTCGAGAGCAGCGGAGAACGGAACGATCTTGTAGACGGACCCCGGCTCGAAAACGTCGGTGGCCGCCCGCATCTTCAGACTCTCGGCCGCCCACGTCGAAGGATCGAGAGGATCCGCCGACGGAAGCGAAACGAGCGCCAGGACCTCTCCGGTTTGCGGCCGGGTGACGACGGCAAAACCCGACGACGCCTCCTGCTGATCCATGGCCTCGGAGAGGTGGGCATAGGCAATCTCCTGCATGCGGCTGTCGATCGCGAGAACGAGATCGCCACCGGGCTCCGGTTGCTCCAGGACATAGGTCTCGAGCCCCTGGAAGTGGTCGTTGTAGCGATCCGAGACTTCGACGAGCTTTCCGCCGGTTCCGCGCAGGTGCTGGTCGAACATGACCTCGAGTCCGCCGAGAGCCTCTTCCTCCCGATTGACGAGACCGACCAGAGGTGAGGCCGCCTCTCCACGACGGTAGAGACGCTTGGCCTCTGTCTGAGCAATGAGCTCGGGAAACTGCGCCGTCAACTCGTCGACCGCAGCTTCGTCGACAAGTCCCCGGTCCACCCAGACAAAGCGGCGATCACTCTGCTTCTTCATCTGAGCCAGGAAGACCTTTTCGTCGACGATTCCATGCGCAGCCAGGGCCTGAGCCAGGGCTTCCGGATCCTTGGAAATCTTCGGGTCGACGGCGAGAGAACGATTGGAAACGGTTTCGGCGAGAATGGCGCCGTCAGAGGTCGCGATCTCGCCGCGATTTGCGGCCAACGGACGAATGTCGCCCTGACGCTGAATCGCGCAGGACTCCCAATGGTCGTGTTCGATGACCTGAACCTGAAAGGCCCGGGCCACGACGACGATCCAGAGAACGGCGATGAAGCCGCTCAGGATTCCGAACCTAGCGGACGGACGCACGCACCTTCTCCGTGCTTCGCGTCGACGCGAGCGCTTCGGTCAGGATGAGTTCGGATCCGCGACGCAGGTCCTGGGCAAGTTCAGCCTGAAGCGTGCGACGAACGACCGGCTCGGTCGGAAGCTGCACTTCCGCGCGCGGACCTTCCAGGGCCAGCCCGCTCGTACCTGCAACCTGATGAAGCTCAGCGTAGGCCCGACGCCCGTCGAGCTCCGCGGAGTGGATGGTCATGTCCGTGGTCAGTTGCTCGATCTCATCCTGCAGCTGATGGACCTCACTGACCTGCTCGGCCACGACGGTGGTCAGCCAGACCCGGCCGAACCCCGCAACGAAGATGACAAGAAGCGCGAGCGCCAAGAGCGTCTTGCGCCGTGCGCGCTGACGATCTTCGGCGAACGAACGCGAAACCCCGAGCCGCGACCGCATCGCTTTGACATCGACCTGATTCATTCCCCTGATTCCCCCTTCTTCTCGAAGGCGCGCAATTTCGCGCTTCGAGCCCTCCGATTCCGACCTACCTCTTCCCGACCTGGAGCCAGCGGCTTTTTCTGCAGAGCGATGAAGTCACCTTCCGAACCGGTGTTCTCTTTGCTCCAAACTTTGAGTTTCCGGTCCTCATGTCCCGCGTAGGAAAGGACGACGAGACGACCGCCCGGTCGCAGCCATTCGGCCGCATGGGCGAGCAGCGCGTCCAGACGCGGCATTTCTTCGAGAACGACGACACGTAAGGCCTGGAAGATTCGTGAGAGTTCGCCCGCATCGACGTTGCGATCGATGCGACGCTCGTCCACTCGACGAAGCGCGCGAACAAGGTCACCGGTCGTTTCCAGTCCGCCGCGTCGAGCCTCGACGATACGCCGGGCATAAAGCTCCGCACGTCGCAGGTCCCCAAACTCGCGGAGCAGTTCGGCGAGTTCAGACTGCGAGGCGCCCTGCACGAGTTCGGCCGCGTTTCGTGGAACGTCCGGATCGACGGCCATGTCGAGAGGTACGTCCTGTTGATAGGACATCCCGGCATCGGGTCGATCGAGCGTGTACGAATTGAGACCGAGGTCGGCAAGGATCCCGTCGAACCCGTCCAGTCCTTCCGAACGGAGGACAAGGTCGAGACGGGAGAAGCTGCCCCTGTGGAAACGGACCTGATCACCGGTGTTCTCCAGCCGCTCACGGGCGACTTCCAGAGCCACGGGATCCTGGTCCAGACAGATCAGCCGGCCCGGCGACGCCAGGCGTTCGAGAATCTCTTTAGAGTGACCCCCGGTTCCGGTGGTCGCGTCGCAGTAGACGCCGGTCGCGTCGTGGAGCAGAAACTCCAGGACTTCCCCGACCATGACCGGAACATGCAAATCCGCCAAGGGACGATAGATCCCCCCAGAAAGCACGAGACCGGTCGGTCCGAGATCACTCCATCACCCGAGGAGGTATTTGGGCAGGGAGCCATCCACATTTAAGCCCGAGAGCGAACTCGAGGCCGACCGATCTCGACAAATCAACAGAGCGCGAAACAGTTCAGTTGGGAGACGGCGCCCACGGTCCCATGAGGGATCCCCAGGAAGTGCCACCCCAGGCCGAAAACGACTCGGAACCTTCTTCTTCGCCAGCGAAGGCTCCGTCCCCTGCGTCTTCCACCGTTTCGAACAGATCCCAATCCGACGCCTCGAGGGCGTAGCGCAGAATCTGCTCGCAGTAAGGGTTGAGCCCGACCATCCGAATCGGAGGCAGGCTCGAATGAATCTCGCGGACGCGCGCGATGAGGGCGCGGACCGCACGAAAATCGATGTGCGCGGTGTCGGTAAAGTCCAAGGTCACAGCCAAAGTCCCACCCGTCCGGACCAGCCAGACCACGAGTTCGTCGACCTCACCGTGGGCAACCCGAGCCGGGAGGGCATAACGTTGGACCTTGTTTCCCATGGGTCCAGGCAGCATCATTCCTCCCCAAGGTCCTGGCCGAAGAAGTCGGAAGCCATGTCCTCGAGCGACGGATCGTCGGCGCCGAGTTCTACGTGCTTGGCGTAGGTCTCCGGCTTCCAGATTTCGATCCGATCGAAGTTACCGACGACGGCGACTTTGTCTTTCTTGGTCAGACCTGCGTATTCGATTTGGCGTTGGTTGAGGAGCACGCGCCCCTGGGCGTCCAGCCTCTCGACCGAACCACCGCGGGTGAGAAGCCGCTGGAACCGCCGGGCCTTCTCATCGGAGAGGAACCGGGAGTTGCGGAAGCGACCCGCGATTTGCTTGATTTCCGAAGCTGGGAACATGAAGAGACAACCATCCAAACCATTGAGAATTGCGAGCTTCTTGTCTTCGGGGAGTTCATCACGGAAACGGGAGGGAATACTGAGACGGCCTTTCTCATCAAGGACGAACTCCTGGTCGCCTAGAAAGAGAGCCATGTCGTTACCCTAGTCCCCCAGTTGCCTCCACATCTCCCCACTTCGCCCCACCGATCGGAATGTACGGTGAGGGTTCGGCGGCGTCAAGCCGCTACAACGGCTTTTTTTGCAAAAGCCTGAATTGGCTAATCCCATTTCATAGAGACGGTTAGGCTGTTCGGTAGTCTTTTGGGGAATTCGCTCGGACTACGTGTCGAGCGTTCCGGAACCGCAAGTGGTGCGGTTGGCAGGCATTTGGAAGGAAGAGCGGGCCGGGGGTATCGCCCGAGAGTCCCGTTCCCCTACCGGCGTTCGGGCGAAATCCGGGAAGCGCATGGGGCGTCCGCCTCCCGGATTGGCAAGATCAGGCGGGGTCGGGCTATCGGGCCAAGCGCACGACCGTCGCTTCGGAGTGTTCTCCAGCAACTCGGGCGAAGTACACACCCGCTGCGACCAGGTGGCCCCACCGGTCCCGGCCGTCCCATATCGCGACAGTTTCCGCGTCGGCGCCCGCGTCGGCGCCCGAGTCGGTCCCCGAGCCGGCCCTGGTTGGCGCCAGTGTGCGAACGAGCCGGCCGCCCGCGTCCACGATCACGACCGGACTCCCCTTCGAGTCCGGACTCCTCCACTGAAACGTTTGCCGCCCCGACGCCGGATTCGGCCATGCGGCGAGCGTACTGGCATCAAAGAACGCTTCCGGCTGCGAAGGCACGTCCGTGGTCGTCTCCAGACACGGCAGGTCACAAACCTGAAGGCCCTCTTGGATCATGGCACCGTCAAAGTAGTCGAACGCGGTGTAGAGCTGGTCCGGCCCCAGGAAAAACGTGTCGGCATCCGGCTGTTGGGCCCAAGGGACAACGGCCGGACTCCCCGGATTCGAGACGTCGAAGACGACCTGGGCGCCCAAACTCAAATAGTCCCCGTTCCGCTCGACCCGTCCGGTTCGACCGAAGATGAACGTCCCGAGCACCGGGTTTTGCGGATCGGTGGCGTCGACGACCTGCAATCCACCGTCGGCACTCATGTAGACGTAACCGTCCTTGGCTTGAACGTCACCCCACTGAGTTGTCACTGGGATGGAACCGCGCTGCAGCGGGTTCGAGGCATCGGAAACATCGACCACCGTCAGGGTCTCGCCGTCGTTCAGGTAGGCGAAGTTGCCATCCACGGCCACCCAGGCCGCATCGATCGCGAGCGCACCCAGGACTTCGACGTCCAGCGGATCGGAGATGTCGAGGATCCGAAACCCTCCTCCATTCCCCCCACCGTTCACGATGCTCCGCGCCACATAGACCTTGGACCCAACGACCTCGATGTCCGTGACCGGCGGATAGGTGTCTTCAGCGTGCCAGGTTCCGAGAAGGTCCGGGTTGACCGGATCCGAGCCGTCATAGATGTCGATCCGCGACTGCTCCGGGAACGTGTTGTAGAGCCGAACCATCCGATCGCCGGAAAACCGAAGGGCTCCATTCGTCCCGAAGGTGTCGTACTCCGTCCCTGCCAGCGTCGTCAACAGGGAGGGATTGGCAGGGTCCGTCACATCGATGAGCTGTACCGGATTGGAAAGGCCGAGAATGGTTTGCGATCCGATCGTAGTCAGGGACATGACTTCCCGACTCCCGACACCCACGAGTTCGCTGACCAAGTTCGGCGGTGCGACTTCCCCTCGCGCGTATTCCTCGACGACTCCATCCGACTGGAAGAAGATGAGGGACTCGGAACGAAGGATGGGCGAGCCCCCCCACCCACCATCCGTGAGCGACGGAAGGTTGCCCGGATCCGAATAGTCGACCGGCGTTTGGCCCCAGTATACGACCTGCTCCTGCGGATCCACGAGAATTCGGCTGTTCTGGTTTCCTCCGTGGAGCAGGACCAAATCCAACTCCGCGGGAACCGGCTGGTCCGGGCTGACCGCAAAGGTTCCCAGACAACGGTCCCCGTCCCATTCCGTCGCGGGGAAGTCGTAGAGGCTGTTGGCCAGGAACAGAAGCCCGTCCCGGATCTCAACCTGACCTTCGTTCTCGGAGTCATACGCTCCCAGCTGGAAGGGCCCCCAATCCTCGACGGCCACGGACATGTCCGCCGGATCTGAAACATCGATGGTCTTGAAGGAAGGCACGACGTAGGCCACGGTACCGTTGACGGCAAATCCGGTCCCGCCCTGGGCGACCGAGCCCAACAGGGCAGGGGCCGAAGGCGTGGAAACGTCAAAGACCGAGAGAGAGCTGTCGTATAGCACGTAGGCCAGGCTCCCGACGATCTCGACGTGTTGCGCGTTACCCGTGTCCCCCTGAAACACCGGTTGCGGATCGGCCGCGTCCGCAACGTCGAAGATGTTGAGGCCCGACGAATTGTCGGCCACGTAGAGCAGAGAACCGACCCGTTCGAGGTCGGAAACCGTACCGGTCGTAGGATAACTCGTGACGAGAAGCGGATCCGCTACGTCACTCAGATCGTAGACGTCGATCGATCCCGTACAGCACCCGGCAACGTAGGCGAGACCGTCGATCTCCAGAACGTCCAGCGGCAATTGGGACGAATGGGTTCCGGCGCCGAGCCAATGCATGTAGGGGCTGTAGTCAAAACAATCTGATGCCGTCGCAGGAACTGCGGCTCCCAATCCCATCATCGCGACCCAAACAGACCAGGAATGTCGTCCACGGGACAGTGCGTACTTGATCGTCATAGAGGTTCTCCTAGCGGCAAAGGCAGGACCAACGAGAGGGGAACTTGAATATGACAGATCAAGGGTGGACGGCACAACCAACCTACTGCGCATTTGCACAAGCGTTTTGTACGAGTGGGCCGCTCGTGCCCGGACGTCCGTTGGTCGAGAAAACAGCTACGGAAGAATGGCGTCCAGCTCAGCGGCCAGCCGACCCGTTAGGCTCCTCCGCTCGTACCCGTCGATCGACTCACGAGTCGCACCCGTAGCATCGTCGGCGAGAACTCGCTCCAACCCTTCCGCTACCGTCTCGGGCTTCTCTGGATCCGCGACCCACCCCGCATCCAGCGCCCGGATCTGTTCCGCGGCCGCACCATCAGGCGGCACGACCGCCAGGATCGGACGACCGGACCTCAGATACTCGAAGACCTTCCCTGGAAGAATGAGGGAACCGCGATCTGAGTTCTGCTCCAGCAGCAACAAGACTCGTGCGCCGAGCAGCGCCGCCACCGACTCGGAGTGCGGACAGCTAGCCTCGAATCGAATGACATCCGCGAGCCCAAAGTCTGCGACGGCCTGCGCATGCTCATCGTAGTGGCCGCCCATGAACAACGTCCTTGCTTGCGGCAGCCCATTCGGATTTCGCTCCAGAAACAAACGCAAACCCTGAAGGTAAGCGTTCAGCGGTCGCTCCGGGTTGAGCTGTCCCGCATGAAGCACGGGACAGTCCGCACGGTGATTCGCCGACGCCGGCACGTCCGCGAAGTCACTTTCGTCGAATCCATTCGTGATGACCCGAAGCCGGTCTGCAGAAACCTGCGGCACCAACCGCTGAAAGTCGACTTTCGTCGCTTCCGACGTGACGACGATGCGGTCCGCTTCGGTGAGGACCCGAGTCTCGAGATGCCGATGCAGCTTGTGGTGAGCCCCGGTCGGAGGTGCGTAGGACATTCGCCGCGTCCACGGATCCCTAAAGTCCGCGAGCCACGGCAGTCCCTTTCGCCTGAGTCCGCGCCCAAGCAGATGCGCGCTGTCGGGAGAGGATGTCGTGATGACGGCGTCGAACTTCGTCTCGCGCATCATGTCGTCCAAGACACGACGGGCAGGGATCACCCAACCGATGTACGCGTCGGGGACGAGAAGCGAACGAGCCACGGAACGCAACCAGCGAGTCTTCCGCGCCGAACGTCGCGTGCTCTTTCCGCCGCCTCCCAGGAAACGGGATCCCCAGTGCGGTGCGCGAACGACCTGGATTCCGGACGCTTCGCGGGCGAGCGTTTCATCCTGCAGCCAGTAGCCGGCCGGTCCGGTAAGTACGGTCGGTTCCCAACCGAACTCCGGCAGGTAGCGGGCGAACTTGAGCGTCCGCTGCACACCGGCGCCGCCATGCGGCGGAAAGAAATACGCGATGTAGAGAACGCGTTTGACGGATCCCGTGGCGTCGGTCATCCGGGCAAACTCGTCACCGCCGTCGCGTCTGCCCCTCGCGTATCGCCGGGACTAGCGACAGTCGCCATCGACGATCGCGACCCCGACGGACTCGGAGTCTTTCGGGCCAACCAACCGGACGATGTAGAGGCCGACCGCGACGGATTCACCATCCTTGCGCCCGTCCCAAATGACGTCGCCCGGACTCACGTCGTCGAACTCCGCCATGATCGATCCGTCGAGATCGAGGACCGTGCCCGAAACGCGGCCACCCGCCCCGAGGACGCGAAGACCGTCCGTGCACCCCATCACATACGGATTTGGGTAGATCCCGAGCGAAGCGGCGTCGTCGTCAGTCGACCCGGCGAAGGGTCGGAAGCTGGCAAGACCGCGTGAGGTTCCACACCATACGGTCAGACCGTCATTCGACACGGCCAAGGCATTGACGTTCGGATTGGGAAGAAGTGGGGACTGATAGTTGGTGAAGAGAAATCCGGCTTCGTTCTCCGGATTGGGAACGAGACGGGTGATCCCGGTATCGCGCGAAGCCACCCAGGCCCCACCGTCCGGAGTGGTGACCAACGCCGTGATTTCAGCGGCGGGAACCCGATCGAAACGAGGTCCATAGCTCTGGATGCTTCCCCGGTCATAGAGCGAGAGTCCACTCGTCGTCCCGATCCAGACCCGCCCCATGGAATCGATCTCGAGCCTGCGAACCGCATCCCCAATGATGCGCTGTCCCTCCGGAGCCGTCGAACTCAGTTCCAGGAAGCTGTCATCGGAACCCTCTCCGTCCCCCTCGGGAATACCGTTTCGTCCGAAGTTCCAACGAACCACCCCGTCCCGGAACGTTCCGATCCACGCCACATTCCCCTGCAGCCGAATCGCGGGGATCTGGTTGCTGGTCAACGGCAGGTTCTCGCGGTCAAACAGATCGAAGTCCCCGGTTACAGGATCGACTCGATAGATCCCCTTCGAACGCGACTCGTTACCGTGGTTGGTCGTCGCCCAGATGAACCCGTTGTCATCCCGGTCCATGTCCCAAATTTCCTGGATCTCCGGAAAGTTGTCGAAGTTTCCCTGGGCATCGACCCGCTCGAGCAGACAGATCGGCGCATCCGCGCTGCAACAGCAGTGCGCGAGATAGAACTCGTCATCGACCTCGAGGATGTTCCACGTCCACGCCCGAAGTGCATCATTCTTCCCGCCGTTGAGAATCGACCAGTTCTCTCCATCAAAGCTGCCGACCAGGGGAGTGCGGCCGCCTTGTGCCGTGGAGAACCAAACATTGTCGTCCGCGTCGACATGGACGCTGCGGTAAAAAGCCCGATCGGACGGTCCCGCAAGGCGCTGCTGCGTCCAACCGACCCCGGCTTGTGCGTACCAGTAGCCATCGTCGGTTTCGCTGGGGTCCGTCGCTCCGGCTACGGGTCCAACGCCGTTGCCTTCTCCGGACTCCTCGACCGGAACGTTGACGACACACGTCGCAGGGAAAACTCGATCTCCCACCCGCTCCCAACCGTTGGACCGTGTCCGTCGGAAGACCCCGCCCTCGGCCCCCGTCGCCGTGAGGACAGCGCCCCCATCGGACAACGATGAAACAGAGAGAGAACTCGGCAACCCTTCCGAGTCGTCGGACCAACTTCCGTCGGCAAAAACGAAAACGCGATTCCCGCCGGCCGCCCGAGTATCTCCGGATGAATGGCCAAGATGTTCGATCACGATCTCCGTCGGTGGATTCCGCTCTGACCAGGATCCATCCGCCGCCTGAACAACGACGCCGCCCGCCGTGGCCAGCCACACCTCGTCGGCACTCGAGTCGTAGGCGATGTCAAGGATGTCGTAGCTGGGTAGGTTGCAAATATCGACGCCTTCCTGACAGACGAACCGGAGGTCACCCTCGACGAACACGGAGTATCCCTGCGTCGTCGCGACGAGTAGGACCTCTTCGTCTTCGGAGTTGCGCGCAAAGCGGAGGTTTCGGATGTCGTCCCCAGCGATCGGCTCGAGGAGACTTGTGAACGGAAACCACGTTTCCTCTTCGGGATTGAAAATGCTGATTCCGGCGCCTTCCGTACCGAACCAGACGTTTCCGGCGCGATCCACGTCGACGCAACTGAGAGAGTCGCTCAGCACCCCCAACGGCTCGCGGTTCCACTGCTGGAAGTTGTCACCAAGGCGGACGACTCCGCCGGACGTCGCGGCATAGATGTCACCGCCGGAGACGGCCATGTCCCGCACGTCGTTCGCGTACAGATAGATCTGCCACTGTCCGTCATCCTGCGCGGACACCGGGTCCGCTAAGCGCAAGACGGAAACAAGCGAAACGATAAAGCAGAACAGAAGAGTCGAAACGAACCGCCGGGGAGAGAGCCGGAAGTCCGAGAGAAGTCGGGTCGTAAGGACGAAGCTCAAGATCCACCTCCCGAGACCGGCCCCTGACCGCGCAACGCCCGGAAGAGAATCCTCGCGTCACTCGCTCCGGACCAGTCTTGTGGATACCTTTGATTCCAATCGTGAATGTCACGCAGATCCGGGGCTCCCAGCCAGGGGCCAAGCACTCCGGGTTGTGCCGCCGGAGGGGCGGCGCGGTAGCCTTCGTCCAGTTGCTCCCACTCCTCTTCGGTGTACGGATAGATACCGACCCAGCTCAGTTGGCCGGCGAAAATGTGTCCCCACGAAGGATAGTAACGCATGAGGGCGGACCCGGGTCCAGTCTGAGGCAAAGCGGCCAGATAGAGGTTCAGCGGCTGACCGGCACGTCCGCGCAGCTTGGCACTTTCCAGGACAGGGCGCCCTCGCAGCCGGCGCCCCAGAGCCCAGACCAGGAACGGAATCGCCCCGATCACTGCGTAGGCCAGAGCTCCCACCATATCCAACGCTCGCTTCGCCGGATCGGCCACGGCGGCTTGGCTCGCCCCGCTCAAGCGAATCGCCGGGATTCCGAGAAAGGCTTCGAGTTCGCCGCGAGCCGGAAGGACGTTGCGGATCCGTGGGACGACCCGAACCGGAACACCATCGCCGTGAAGTCCTGCGACAACGGCAGGCAGATCGATTCCCGAGCCCGACACGGAACCGGAGCCCGACGCGGAGCCGGATCCGGAGCCCGAGCCCGAGTCTGAGCCCGACCCGACATCGGCCCCTGCGTTGGACACAGCACCACTCTCCTCGAAGACCAAAACCTCACGCACCCGCTCGGCACGCAGCGCTCGCAACAGCGCTTGCGGCGTCTGCTCCTTCTGGGCTTCCAGAGGAACCGGAACCGGTTCCATTCCGAAGCGACCGTAGCGTTCAAACCGCGACATCACCTCAGCAACGTGGGCCTCCGAACCGAGAATGCCGACACGGAGCAAACCGACGTCCCGTTCCTTGACCGAATCGATGGCGCGGGCCAGAAGCACACGACCCAACGTCACGAGAATGGCCGCCAAGGGCAGGAAGAGGATGACAACGACGCGCGAGAACGACCGGGCCGAGATCAGAAACGTCGAAATCATCATGAGCACCGACGTCCAGGCCAGGGCCCGCAGAACGGGAAAGAAATTATCGAGAAACGCCGTGGGAAACCGCCGGCGGTAGTGACCAAGACCGAGAAACGTTCCCAATGCGGCGACGACGCTGAACCCGAGAAAGCGGGAGTACCGTTCCAGCGAAAAGAGCGGCTTGACCAGGATGTCCGCAGCCAACTTTCTGGCCTGGTAGGCGATCAGAAACGCAAGGACGACGGCAACGAGATCGACAGTGAAGAACGCCACCTTGCGGAAGAAACCCGAACGCCGTTTGAACCAGTAAAGGATGAACGACCACTTCTCGTAGAAGCGAACGGTCGAGGCCAGATGCAGAAAGAGTCCGCGACTCGGCTTCCATCCGGCGCTCGAGCGTTGGTAGTGATGGATCATGCGAGAGGCGGGGTGATAGACCACCTTCCAGCCTCTTTGGTGCATGCGGTAACACCAGTCGACGTCTTCGAAGTAGAGAAAGAAGCGTTCGTCCATCGCTCCGACGTCCCGAATCGCTTCGCCACGGACAAGTAGCGCACCCCCAATCGCCCAGTCCACGACCCGAGTGTCCTCGTGATCCCAATCGAGCATGAGATGGTCGCGAATGATGCGCGAGTCCGGAAAGATCTTACCGAGAAACGTTCGGCGCAAAAGAAAGATGGGAAGGCTGTAAAACGTCCGACAGGAATCCTGCAGCGTCCCGTCCGCATAGTGCAGCCGCGGCGCGACGATTCCGCAGTCCGGGTTCTCGTCCAGATACTCGACCAGCGCTTCGATCGATCCTTCAGAGACTTCGACATCCGGATTCAGATTGAGAACATGGCGCCCGTCCGATTCCGCAATGCTCTGATTGAGGGCGCGGGCCAGGCCAAGATTCTGGACGTTCTTTCGATACTTGAGCGGAGCGACACCACGGGCCGCCCATGCCTCTGCCACCCTCTCCGACCGGTCGTCTTCTGGAGCGTTGTCCTCGATAAAGACTTCGTACGAGAGTTTCGGCGCGACGCGAGCCAATGCGTCCAGGGCCCGCTCCAGAAAGTCCGGTGTGCGGTAGACGACGAAGACGATGGAAACGTCGAACGAACTCACAGAGTCGTGCACCTGTTCCGGTGTGGCCTCACATGCCAGACCACCTAACGAGCGTCCCCGTGATCCTGCAGCTCCGGACGCACATCATCCGGGCCGGCCATGCGAGCACTGAAGTTTCCGTGCGCCTGCCGCAACGAGCGGACAGCCTCCTGATACTCCGGATCGCGCGGAGCCGAACCGCCGCGGGCCAACGGACCGGTCTGCTCGGGACGGCCAAAGACACGGGACAGGGCGAGCCGCCAGACCATCCAGATGGCTTCCCAAATAATCTTCCGACTCATCTTGGAGATTCCGACCCGACGATCGGCGAAGACGATCGGGATCTCGCGCACTCGAAAGCCGCGTCGGCGCAGTTGGAAGGTCATCTCGACTTGGAACGAGTATCCGTCCGACCGAATCGAACCCAGGTCGATCGCCTCCAAAGCTTCCCGCCGGAACGCTTTGAAACCTCCCGTCGCATCCATCAGCGGCAACCCTGTCATCAGTCGCACGTACGCGTTGGCGCCGTAGCTCAGGATCAACCGCTTGAGCGGCCAGTTCACGACGGTCACGCCGTGCAGGTAGCGGGAACCCAGGACGATATCGTTGTCGCCGATCACGTCGACGAACCCGGGCAAGGCTGAAGGATCGTGGGAGAAGTCGGCGTCCATCTCGAAGATGACGTCGTAGCCTTTCTCCAAAGCCCAACGAAATCCGGCGATGTACGCCGAACCCAGTCCCATCTTGCCCGGACGCTCCAACAGGTGAATGCGGTCGGTCGACTCGGCCATCTTCCGAACCGCGTCTGCGGTCCCGTCCGGCGAGTTGTCGTCGACGACCAAAACCTCGAACCCGTGAGGTAGAGCCAGAATCCGGGGCACGATGGCCTGGATGTTGTCGACCTCGTTGTAGGTCGGCATGACGATGAGGAAGCGGAGTGTCATCGATCTCCTGTGTGGGGCCGCTCTCACTAACCCGAATCGGCCGAAAAGGATCCAGCCTATGAGGGCCTAGCCAACGAAGATAACCCGCCCCCGCGCGGATGGAAAGGCGAGGCCGGGAAATGCCTCGGCGGGTGTATCCAAACGGGCGGATTCCGGCCCGTGCATTGGGAAGCCGATGGGAAGGAGCCAGGCATGAGGACAGGGGTCGCGATCGGGACCGGCGGACTGCTACTATCTTGGCAGTCTGTTGCCAATATCATGTCAGACTCATCCATACACAGCCCGCACCCCGTTCGACAGGCCCGGAAGGCCCTCGGATGGTCCCAGGAAGAACTGGCCCGAAAGGCCAAGGTCTCCCGGGCAGCCGTCAGTGCCATCGAGCAGGGCCGGAGCGCTCCATCGGTCCAGGCCGCCCTGGATCTGGCGCGGGCGCTCGGCAAGACCGTCGAGGCCCTGTTTGGAACAGCGACAAGGGATCCGGCCCCCCAATGGGTGCGTCCGCCGTCTCTGGAAGTTCCCCGATTCTGGCATGCGGAGATCGCGGGCCGAGTCCTCCGCTATCCGGTGGAAGCCACGAACGCCGGAGCGATCGCCCCGCACGGGGTCCAGGAGCCCGGCGCGAAGGCGCGCACGAAGCTGCCCGGCGTCCCGGATCCTGAGCAGGTCCTCCTCGTCGCAAGCTGCGATCCTGCCGTCGGCCTCCTCGCGGAGGAGTACGCGCGTCAAACGTCCTTCCGGCTTATTCCTCTCGCACGTTCGAGTGGCCGCGCCCTTCGCATGCTCGAAGACGGTGAAGTGCACTTGGCCGGACTCCACTACAGTCACGCGTCGGATACCGATGGAAATCAGAACGCGGCGGCTGCTGAGTTGGGTTCTTCCTTCCACTTGCTGCGAATCGCCGAATGGGAAGCGGGGCTCGCCTTCACTCCGCGTCTTCGCCTGCGCTCGACGAGAAGCGCACTACGATCACATCTCAGTTGGATCGGACGGGAGGAGGGCTCCGGTGCCAGGGCCGGTTGGGACGAACTGTTTCCCGACATCGCGCCTCCCGAACGGATCGCATTCGACCATCGCGGTGTCGCGACCGCCATCCAGTCCGGGTGGGCTGAAGCTGGGATCTGTCTCCGTCTGGTCAGTGACGAAGCGGAGCTCGGATTTCTTCCGACGAGGACGGAGAGTTACGACCTCTGCGTGAGCGAACATCTGCGTGAGGATCCGCGTGTCCGCGCCCTGTTCGAAGTCGTTCGTTCGTTTCCGTACCGCCGACTTCTCGACACGCTGCCCGGCTTCGGGACGCAGTCGACCGGAGCCGAAATCCATTGCTGAATCCTGGAAACACGGCCCCTGCACGAAAGAGCCGGGCCTTTGCATTCAACCTGGCGCTCATTGTTCTTTGCATCGCGGCGTGTTCGACTCCGTCAGACGAAACAAGACACGAAACCACCAAGGCTTCGGCCGAGCTTCCAATCGTGCAAAGAGACTCCGATGGATCCACCATCACCGTTCTGGCCGCCGCCAGCACGACGGAGGCCATGCGCGCTGTTTGTGATCTCTTCAAAGAGATTCACCAAACGCCGGTCCGGCTGAGCACCGGCTCCTCCAATGCCCTGGCCCAGCAGATTCTTTCCGGAGCTCCGGCGGATGTCTTCGTCTCGGCCAACCCGAAGTGGGTCGACGTTCTGAACGAAGAGGGAGACGTCCTTCGCTCGAAGCCGCTCCTCTCGAACCGGCTGGTTCTCATCACGCCTCGCGACAACCCGGCAAAGATCCAAGGGCCGGAGTGCCTCCCACGGAACGAAGTCCAACGCGTTGCGCTCGCCGGCCCGAACGTTCCGGCCGGTCGCTACGCCGAAGAGGCCTTGCGCAGCGTGGGACAGTGGCCCGCCCTGGAACGTGGCAGGAAAGTCGTTCGGGGTTCCAACGTCCGCATCGCGCTGGCCTACGTGGAAAGACAGGAGGCAGAAGCGGGAGTGGTGTACGAAACCGACGCTCGAAACGCGGACAACGTTCTTCCGGTGTTTCGATTCGACGCGAGTGACCACGAGCCGATCGTCTATCCCGTCGCTCTCCTCAATGGGTCTCGGGGCGAAGCGTTCTACCGGTTCCTCGACACTGACGCCGCTCGCGCCGTGTTTCTCGATCATGGTTTCTCCGAAGCTTCCGCATCGTCTCCCCCAGCCGAGACGGTGAGAACGGGACCGTAACGATCGTGTCTTTCAGCTCAGCGGAAACCGCGGCCATTCTTCTCAGCCTTCAGGTGGCGTTCGTGGCCACGGCGTGCAGCCTGCCTTTCGGAGTGCTGCTCGCCTGGCTTCTGGCCCGACGGAATTTTGTCGGCAAGTCGCTCCTGGAAACGTGGATCAACCTTCCCTTGGTGCTCCCTCCCGTCGTTACCGGATACCTGCTACTCGTTGCCTTCGGAAGGAAGGGCGTCTTCGGCCCGTTCCTCGAGGACACGCTCGGCCTTCGTTTCGTTTTCGATTGGAAAGGAGCGGCGTTGGCCGCTGCGGTGGTGTCCTTTCCTCTCATGGTTCGGTCGATACGGATCGGCCTGGCAGCCGTCGATCCCCGGCTCGAGCAATCCGCGCGCACCTTGGGCGCGGGTCCCTGGGACACGTTCTTCTCGGTCACCTTCCCGCTCGCGCGCCGCGCAGTCATTGCCGGTTCGGTTCTATCCTTTGCCCGAAGTCTCGGAGAGTTCGGCGCAACGATCATGATCGCCGGCAACATCGCCGGGGAAACGCAAACGATTCCCCTCTTCATTTATGAGCAGTTGGAAACGCCGGGCGGACTGGAACGAGCGACCGGTGTCGTCCTGGTCTCCGTTGGATTGGCTGCGGCCGCGCTTATGATCGGAGAGTGGTTGGAGCGTCGTGGACGAGAGGCCATGCTCTGAGGCATTCCCTATGAAACTCGTCGTCGAATGTCGACACCGGTTCGCCGGCGGCTTTCAGATGGACTTCGGTTTCCAATCGGAAGCCTCGATCACTGCGCTCGTTGGACCGTCAGGTAGCGGAAAGACAACTCTGCTCCAGGTCATCGCGGGACTTCTACGCCCCGAACATGGCAAGGTTCAGCTCGGTGGCGAGACCGTCCTCGACACCACGCGAGGCGTCTTCATTCCGCCGGAGCACCGTCGCACGGGATTTCTCTTTCAGGACCTCTGCCTCTTTCCCCACCTCTCCGTGCGCGAAAACATCGAGTTCGGTGCGCGTCGTCGAAACAACGGCGATTCCGGGGTCACGTTCCCGAAGGTCGCAGAGACGCTCGAGTTGGGCGGGTTGCTGGACCGCTCCCCCGGCACCCTAAGCGGTGGAGAACAGGAGCGCGTCGCTTTGGCTCGCGCCATCCTCTCCGGCGCCCGCATCCTGCTGCTGGATGAACCTTTGACCTCTCTCGACCCACCCCTGCGCGCCCGCGTTGCCGAGTTCATCGAGATCGTGGCCCGGGAGTTCCGTCTGCCCGTGCTGATGGTGAGTCATGATCGCGCCCTCGTGGAGCGACTCGCGGACCAGATCATCGATCTGGAGGCCAACTAGCCCCGGACCCGACAACTGGAGAAACCGGGCACGATCTCGCATAATCCCGCAACGAAGCCATTGTCCTTTGCGTAGTCACAGGCAGAAGCTTCCATCGACACCCACAAGGGAGAGATGCACGTGTCGGAAACGGTCTGGTACTACAGTTCCCATGGCAAGCCCGAAGGCCCTGTCTCTGAGGCCGACTTGCGGGCGCAACTACGGTCGGGAATTCTCGAACCGGATACCCTGGTTTGGTGCGAGGGGATGCCGGATTGGGCTCCGGCGACGACGATTACCACCTGGAAAGAGGTGCCCCTACCTCCTCCAGCCGGCAGCGCTCCGGGATCCGGGACCGGCATCCCGTCCAGACCCCCCGCCCCGACCGCCGATGAGATGGCCTCTCGTCTGGAATCCTACTCGGACGAGACGCACCCAACCGGTCCCACTGCTTCGGGAACTCAAGGGTCGGCATCCGCGTCCGGGCCGGCTCCGGGCCAGTCCCAGTCGAACGTCGGAGCAGGAACCAGCGGCATGGGCGGCATGGCTGGCGCCGGCCACGCCTCTCGAACCGGCTTCGGTCAGCCGGCGCCTCGAATCAATACCCACCTGGTCAAAGCCATTCTCGCAACGCTGTTCTGCTGCATGCCGCTCGGGATCGTCGCCATTGTCAAGGCTGCGCAGGCAAACAGCCTCATCGACTCCGGCAATTACGAAAAGGCGCACAAGTCGGCGAAGGGCGCGAATGCCTGGGCTAACTGGAGCATCGGCCTCGGCATCATCGGGTACGCATTCTCAATCATTGTCGGAGCTTTGGGGGCCCTGTCCGAATGGACCGGAATGTAAGCCGCGCACTCATCGGACTCGGCGTCATTTGGGCCGTGGCCTTGGCCTTCGACGCGGCCGGAAACGGTTTGTCACGGTGGCTTCCCCACTGCGCCTTCCACTCCCTGACCGGTTTGGAGTGCTTCGGTTGTGGAGGCCAGGCCGCGGTCGCATCACTTCTCTCCGGCGACATCGCGTCCGCGTTTCGCGCCAACCCCATCGTCCTTCTTGCGCTCCCCGCCATCACCTATTCCCTTCTGCGCACAGCAGAGATCCCCGGACTGAAGCTCCCGGCATTGCCTCCCCCACGACGGCTTCTGTGGGCCTTCGTTTTCGCCACGCTGCTTTTCGGAATCGGGCGCAACGTTCTATGACTTCGCCACACCCCGTTTTCGGTACGCGCATCCTTGGACAGGCCTACCAGCCGCGTCCCGGGTCGTACGTCATTCTTGAAGACGAAGCGGGACGCATCGCACTGGTCTCGACTCCCCTCGGTGTTTTCCTTCCCGGTGGCGGGCAGGATCCCGGTGAAACCCACGAGGAGACCATTCGGCGGGAAGTCATCGAAGAGTGCGGCCGCGTCGTCGAAGTCACGTCACCACTCGGTCGCGCCGACCACTACCTTTGGTCTCCGAAGGAGGGCACGTTCTATTGCAAGGAGTGCTCGTTCTTCGCCGGTCGTATCGTCGGAGAGGCGGAGCCCGTCGAGCTCGATCACGAATTGATCTGGAGAGAACCCCAGGAAACCTGGACCCTGCTGCCGGCAAGCCAGCGGTGGGCCGTGCAAAGATACGTCCAGACGCGCCGGTCGCAGACGTACCGGCCGTCAAACCTGGAATCGAACTCCAAGGCGGTCGCGGAAACGAATGCCGAATCAGGCGCGAAGACCGTCACCGTGCGCATGGCGGGCCCCGCCGACGCCGGCCGCCTGACTCGGGTCCATCCCGACGTGTTCGATCACGAACTTCACAACCATTGGACGCTTGAGTTCCTGCAGGACGAACGACACCACCTCGCCCTCGCCATCGCGGACGAGGCTCCAGGCGGACTGACCCTGGGCGGTGCTGACGCCATGCTTTCCAGGGACAGTCACCGCGCCCTCGACCAGATCGTCGGAATGGCCTCCGCAGTCCACTACGTCCATCCCGACAAACCACCCGAGCTATGGATCAACGAAGTCGGCGTCGCCACTCCGTACCGCGGTCAGCACATCGGCCGCCGACTCATCGAAGCTCTATTGAGCCACGCCCGAGACCTCGGCATCCAAACCGCCTGGGTCCTGACCGACCCCGAGAACTCCGCAGCCCAAAACCTCTACGAGTCCACCGGCGCCCAACAAACCCCCACCCTGATGTACACCTACCAACTCCGCTAAACCACCCTTCCCCCACCCCCCAATCTCGGCAACAATCCAAAACAAGACACGCGCCCGAGGCGAGTCCGCGAACGCGGCGAGCCGCAACAAGGCAAAACACCGTCCTCGGCACCGTGCGGCCCGAACGGGCCGCCTCCGGAGGCGAGGCCGCGAAAGCGGCGAGCCGCAACAAGGCAAAACACGAGTCCTCGGCACCGTGCGGCCCAAAGGGCCGCCTCCGAAGGCGAGGCCGCGAATGCGGCGAGCCGCATCAAAATAGGAGCAAGACATGGGATTTGACCAAACTACCGACCGCCTGCGCCGCGGCCACCTCGGCGCAGACTTCTTTTCACTGGAAGACCGCATCGCCGGTCTCGAGGCCGAAAACCGCGACCTGCGGGAGCGGCTCGAACGGCTCGAACGGAGCCTCGAAGGTCTCGGCGACGTTCTCAACGTCCGCCCCGGCGGCCGGCTGGAGATCAACGCCACCAGCATCGAAGCCAACTGTGCGATGAGTAACTTCACGGGCGTCGTTCGTTGCCACAGCATCGTCGCCACCACGGTGGTCGGTTCTTCCTACACTCCCGGCGCCGGAAACATCTGGTAGTGGCGGGAACCGAGTCGCACCGAGTCGCCTGGCAAGTGGGTCCCGCCGGACTGTCGGCAGACCTACGCTCGCTCGCAGCGCAGTGGGAAGAAGTCGCCGACATCCTCGAGGATCCCGAGGTCCGCTCCCTTCGTCGCGAAAACGTTTCCGCGTGGAGCTGTGGGGATCAGGCCCATCATCTCCTCCTGACCGGAGGCTGGATCGCCCGCCAACTCATCGAACGAACGGCGACGCAAAAGCCAGACGACGGGAGCTCTGAAGGCAGCACGTCTCCGGCAGCCCTCCACCTACTGGAAAGTGGAGTCATCCCCCGTGGGGCCGCCCAGTCACCGGCGCCGATGGTTCCGGAGGCCAAGGATCCCGAGTTCTGGACCGGCTTGCTTCAGCGAGTCCGTCAGGATTGGCAATCGATCCAAGAGAAGGCACTCGATCTGGAGACGAACTCAGTTCGGTTTCCACATCCCGCTCTCGGGTCTCTCAACGCGACAGAGTGGGTCCGTTTCTGCGCGGTTCACGGTGCGCATCACCTGTCCATCGTCGAAGACATTCGAAAACCACACCCCTGAGTTGGCGGAACGACAGTCGGAACCGTATCTCGACGAGGCCGCGAATCACGACGGCCGCGGATCATCGTCAACAAACCGAGAGACGATGGGATGCCGCAGTAGGCTCATTCCCAGAAGCACGGGCAGAGACTGAAGGAGGACTTGCACCCAAACCGTCGCGCGCATCGCAGCCTCGACGTCGGCGGGCACCTCGAAGTCCTGCGCGGGCAGAAACGCAATCTCACGCATCTGCAGCGCAAAAACGACGGACAGCGTGATCGCCGCAAGTCCAGCCAAGACCAGCATCAGGCGAGACCAGGTCTCCCGTCTGAGCAGACGAACCCCACCATAGGCCGCAAGCAGCGCGGTCAGGATCCAGGGCCATCCAAACTTTCGGGCCAGGGAGCGTTTCGCGTCTTCCATCGCGATCTGCTCCACGACGGCGTCGGGAACGAACTCCGAATCCACTCCGGCCCATTGGGCCTCCAGGTTCGAGGATCCGACTTCGACCCTATCGATGACGCCGGCAAGCAGGATCAGGGCGTTGATGAAGCCGAAGAACCCCATAAGGGTCCACCCTCCTCCGAGGAGGCTCACCAGCAGCGGGCGGGCATCCGGTTTCGCCCATCCCGAGTCCTGGCTCGTCGAGTGTCTTCGTTTTCGAACGGCAACCATGCTGCCGGCCCCTGTCCATCCTGCGATGGTTTCTGCTCATTCCAGTTCGACGTCTTTCACCCAAGATCGGACGACGACGCCCCGGAATCGAGCACGGACTGCCGGACCAATGCTTTCGCCAGGCAAAATGCCGCCCGCAGGAAGCGCAGAGTTTGTCCGATGGAGGCGCGCTCAGATAGAGGACCCGTGAAGAGTCAGGAAGCGCTGACTCGGAACCACTCCACCGTTTTGCGGAGAGCTTCCCGAACATCAACCTCGGGCTCCCAACCGAGAACTCGCTTGGCCTTGGTAATGTCGGGCTGACGGACTTTCGGGTCATCCTCGGGAAGATCACGGTAAACGACTTCGCTGCGGCTTCCGGTGATCTCGATGATGCTGTCGGCCATCTCCTTGACCGTCATCTCCTGAGGATTGCCGATGTTGACCGGCTCGTTCTCGTCGGACATGGCGAGAAGAAGAAGTCCGCGCACGAGGTCGGTGATGTATCCGAAGCTTCGAGTCTGCGAACCGTCACCGAAGATGGTGATCGGTTCCCCGTGCAGCGCCTGGTTGATGAAAGTCGGAACGGCGCGGCCGTCGTCTTTGCGCATCCGCGGACCGAACGTATTGAAGATGCGAACGATCTTCGTGTCGACGCCGTGGTTCCGGTGGTAGGCCATGGTCAGAGCCTCAGCATAGCGTTTGGCTTCGTCATAAACTCCGCGAAGGCCAATCGGGTTGACGTTGCCCCAGTACGTCTCCGGCTGTGGGTGAATCTGCGGATCCCCATAGACTTCGGACGTCGACGCGAGAAGAAAGCGGGCCCCCTTGTTCCGGGCCAGGCCCAACGCCTTGTGGGTCCCCATGGCGCCGACCTTCAGAGTCTGAATCGGCCAGCGCAGATAGTCGATGGGCGACGCCGGGCTGGCGAAGTGAAGGACGAGGTCGACGTTCCCCTCGATGTAAAGGTAGTTCGTGACGTCATAGTCGACAAACGTGAACCGCTTGTCCCGGATGTGCGCGATGTTGTCGGGAGAACCCGTGAGCAGGTTGTCGATACAAACGACTTCGTGCCCGTTCTCGAGAAGGTAGTCGCAAAGGTTGGATCCAATGAATCCAGCGCCACCCGTAATGACCGTCCTCATCCTGGTTCTCCTATCTTAGTGCGGCTCGCCGACTGTTTTGATGCGGCTTGCCGCTTTCGCGGACTCGCCTTCGGAGGCGGCCCGTTGGGCCGCACGGTGCGGCTCCGGTTGTTTTGCCTTGATGCGGCTTGCCGCTTTCGCGGACTCGCCTTCGGAGGCGGCCCGTTGGGCCGCACGGTGCCGTGCCCGGTTCTTGCCTCATTGCGGGCTGCTGTCAAAGTGCACGAAATCAATGTGGTGGCCTAGTCTGCGCTGGGTGCGGGCTCGGCGGGGGCTTGTCGCGTGGCTAACGGGGTCAGGACCTCGGCGGCCTCGCGGGCCAGGACACGGTGCCTTAGTGGGTAGTCCCGAGCCCGGGAGCTCGGGGCGTGAATGAGGGCAGCCAACAAGCCAATCGATATGAACTGAATCCCCATGATGAGCAGGATCACTCCAAAGACGAGTAGCGGCCGGACTCGGAGCGCGCCGTCCATGACCCAAACCGCAAACATGTAACCCTCGATCAGGGTTCCCAGAACCAGGCAAAGAGTCCCGATCCCGCCGAAGATATGAAGCGGCGTCCGGCTGCCGCCGGCCAGAAACATGACCTCGAGAAGATCGAGGAAGCCGTTGACGAAACGCGCCGCGCCGAACTTCGATTGCCCGTAGCGACGAGCATGGTGTTGCACCTCGCGCTCCCCGACACGAAACCCTTCCCGATGGGCCAGCACGGGAATGTAGCGGTGCATGTCCCCATAGAGATGAACCGCTTTGACCACGTCGTACCGATAGGCTTTGAGCCCGCAGTTGAAGTCGTGGATGGGAATCCCCGTACTCCACCGCGTCACCGAGTTGTAGAAACGACTCGGCCAAGTCTTGGTGATGGGATCATGCCGCTGCCGCTTCCAACCGGAAACGAGGTCGAGGCCGCCTTCCAGTTCGGCGATCAGAAACGGAATCTCGCCCGGGTCGTCCTGAAGGTCCGCATCCATGGTGATGACGAACTCTCCGCGGACTTCCTCAAAGCCGGTTTTCAGTGCCGCAGACTTTCCGAAATTGCGCCGGAGCGAGAGAAGCCCGATTCGCGGATCCCGCTCGTGCAACGAAAGCACGACTTCGGGCGTTTCGTCAGTGGAACCGTCGTCGACGACCCAGATTTCGAAGCTCCGTCCCGTCTCGGAACAGACCTGCACGACTTGCGGTAGGAGTTCGCGAAGAGACTCAGCCTCGTTGAAAGCCGGAATGACGACACTGAGTCCGAGGCTGGGCGATGTCTCCTCTGTCCGCAAACGCTACTCCACTTCCAGCAGTTCTCGAATCCAGTCGTTCATATGGAAGAGGCCGGTTCGGAGGTCGACTTCGGGTTGGAAGCCCAGCTCCGTCCGCGCCTTGGAGGGGTCTCCGCCGGTGTGGAGCGGATCTCCCTTCTGCTTGGGCAGGAAGTCGCGCTGGACCTCCCGGCCCGTCGCTTCTTCCATGATGGAGAGAACCTCCAGAACGCTGGCCCGGCTCCCTCCGTTGACATTGTACACCGCGCCGGGACGACCCACCGTACCTGCAAGAAAGTTCGCCGTCGTCACGTCGGCGATGTAGGTGAAGTCGCGCGTCTGCTCGCCGTCCCCGTAGACCGTGACCGGCTCCCCACCGTAGATCATCCGGTAGAAGCGATGGAAACCCATGTCCGGTCGCTGCCTGGGACCATAAACCGTGAAGTAGCGGAGCGAAACCGTGGGGATGCCGAAGCTCTTGTTGTAGAGAACGGCCAAGTGCTCGCCCGCCAGTTTGCTCACCCCGTAGGGAGAAATGGGATTCGTCGCCGAGGTCTCGGCGGCGGGAAACTCCGGGGCTTCCCCGTAGACCGATGAACTGGAGGCGTAGACGAAGCGGTCCGGCTTGGCCTCGAGCGCGGCTTCGAGCATGCGCTGAGTCGCCTGAATGTTGATCGTCGTGTAGGTCTCGAACTCCTTGCCCCAGCTGGCCCGGACTCCGGCCTGGGCCGCCAGGTGCCAGACTGCGTCGGCTTCCTTCATGTACTTGCCGAGATCCGCGGTCCGGAGGTCGACCCGCTCGAGGTCGAACCGGGGCTCATTGGCGAGACCGCGTAGATTTCGCTCTTTCAACGAAGGGTCGTAGTAGTCCGTGAAGCAGTCGATCCCGCGGACCCGCCATCCGTCGGCCACCAGGCGTTCGGACAAGTGGGAGCCGATGAATCCCGCGGCTCCGGTGATCAGGGCGGTCCTTTCCGTCATCTCGTCTCCTCCGATTCCTCCGAACCGAACGTTCGGAGCGAATCCTCGTACTCTCTGAGGACGGCGGCAACCTCCATATCCCGAGGATGGCGCTTCATCCAGTCTTCGAGGAGGGCAATGGCTTCGCGCCGCTTCCTCCGGACTTCCCACAGGTAGGAAAAAAGATCCTGGGTGCTCTCCAGGTTGTCCCGGTCCAGTTCCCAAGCCCGTATGTAGTTGAGTTCGGCCGCGTCGAGTTCACCCTGTAGCTCTTGGCTGCGACCGAGATAGCGAAAGACCCGAAGATCGGCCGAGCCGAGCCGCGCGGCCTCGGCCAAGGCCTCTTCCGCCTCCGCGTATTTGGACGCCCGAAGGTAGAGAATCCCCAGCGAGAAGTAGATCGTGGACGAGCCTCTCTCCGCCGGGAGCGCCAATGCCAAACGAACGTTTTCCCGGGCCTCCTCCTCCCGTCCCAAAGCGAAGAGCTCACCGGACACCTGAAGCAACGCCGCCGCATAGTTTTGCGCCAGACGGACGGTGTTCCGATCCAGGTACAGATCGGAGACCCGGTTGCCCTGCTCATCGACCAGCCCCCGAAACGAGTAGACGTCGTGCAGCAGTTGCTGCGTCTTCTCGATGTCGATGCGGTCGACTTCACCGGGAATGCGGTCCCGGATCTCGAACGTCAGCCCCTGCATGACCATCCGTTCGTCCAGTCCCATCGCATCCGGAACCGTGACCGCGATGTGGAGGGGCCGGCGGCCGTACTCCCTCTCGACAATCCGAGCCACGGCCAAGTCACGTGTCAGGACCGGTGTCTTCAAGTCCGGCACGTAGGCGCTGAGGCCCGTCGACATCAGGTACCGACGCTGGCGATCTTCGTTCCAACCTCCGTACCCGGCCTGGGACATCGCCTGGACCAGCGGGTACTGGACGGCCGCGTAGATGCCCTGCTCGTCCCAGCCCAGATCGACGCTCGGTTCGTACTCCTGGACCTGCTCCAGATACCAGTCGGTGTTGAGCAGTGAGAGATTGACGACCCGCACGTCCTGACGGAAGCCCTCCACCTCCTGAAGGTAGAAGAGCGGGAACGTGTCATTGTCCCCGTTCGTGAAGAGGATGGCGTTCGGACCGAGCCCGCCGAGCATGTTGCGGGCGTAGTCCTCAGCGACATGAAACTCCGTTCGATCGTGCGCGAACCACTGGTTGGCAATGAGGTTGGCGGGCAGACAGAGGAGCACGACGGCGGCGACTCCGGCCAACTTGGAAAGCGAGCCCCGAAAGAGGTCCAGAAGCGCGGACGCGCCCAACCCGATCCAAATGGCGAAGAAGTGGTAGGAGGCGACGAAGAAGTAGTCGCGCGCGCGTACCTCGTCCTCCTGAAAGTTCAGATAGAAGACGAGTCCGACCGTGCAGATGAGATAGACGACGGCAAGGAAGGCAAACGTACGTCGCTCTCGGGTGGCGTGGGCCCATCCTCCACCCAGGCCGAACAGGTACGGAACGAGCGCACCAAGCCATGGGATCCCAATACCCAGCGCGTACTGCACGGCGGCGTAGTCGAAGAAGTGATCCTTGAACTGAACGAAGAAGGACGCCTTCCGAAACGTGAACGGATTCGGCGGCTTGTACTGGTCGCGGACGAGAACCTGCCAGAGACGTTCCCAGGTACTCGGATCCCCTTCGTTGATCATCGGATCAAGACTTGCGCGGATGGGAAGGTAGGCGTGGGTCGAAACACCGATCAGAGCCACCACCACACATCCCGCAAGAATCCCTCGCGGAGCCAATGCCGGATGCAGGCCTCGGCCTCGTGACCACTGCGCCACCGATGAAAGAAGAATCGCGAGAACAGTGCCGCCGAAAACGATTCCGTAAGGCCAGGCTCCGATGGTCGGTAAGAGCCCGGGATGGAGAAGGAGAACCAACGCCGCCACGATCACCGCCGCGACCGGCTGAGTCGCAAACAGCCGACGATCGACCAGTAGCATGTAGAGCAACACACCGGGCAGCACCAGGAACGTCCCCAGGTGGATGCCCATGGAAAGACACGACAGGTAGTAGATGAGCAGGAAGTAACCGAAGCGACGGCCGGGATCGGTCTGTCTCTCCCACCGCAGGGTCAGCCAGAACACCAGGGCCATGAGGAACGAACTGAGCGCGTAAACCTCGGCTTCGATGGCGTTGTTCCAAAAGGTGGAACCGAAAGCGGCGAAGCAGGCGGCGAAGACGCCGCCAACGACGCCCCGCCACAGGGCGGTCTCGGTCCCGCCGCTGTCGTCACCGGCCTCGCTCTTCGCCGTTTGGCCGGGAGCCCCAGAACCGACAGGTTTCCCACTTCCGGCGGCCGGCGATTTCGTTCGCGCCGTTGCAGCCGCGTCCGTCGATGCCATCCGCGCGTAGAGATCAAAGGTCGTCAGGTAGACGACCGCTGCGCACAGACTCGAAGCCAGGGCCGAGAGGTAGTTGACGCGGGTCGAAACCTCCTCGAACAGCGGAACCATCGAGATGACTCGTCCGATGAGGACGTAGAGCGGTGTTCCGGGCGGATGGGGGATCCCTAACGTGTAGGATGTCGCGATGTACTCGCCACTGTCCCAGAAAGGGCAGGAGACGGTCAGCGTCAGTAGATAGACGACCTGCGTCAGGACGAAGACGAAGGCAGCGCCACCCCACTGCAGTCGCGGCGAGAGGACGTCGGACCGGCGAACGCTCTTCACTTCCCGTGGCGCTCGATGGAAAGCCGGAGAAGCGACTCCGTCTCGTCGGTCATCTTGTCCCAGCGAAACTCCTGCGCCCACTTCATTCCGTGACCCGACATCTCCGACCAACGCGCGTCATCCGTGAGCAGCTCTTGAAGCCTCGCCTGCAGAGCGGAAAGGTCTCCATGCGGCACGAGATATCCCGTGGAATCGTGGCGAACGGCTTCGCAGAGCCCCGGACTGTCACTGGCGACACAGGGGACCCCGACCGCATTGGCCTCGATCACGGAAAGTCCCCATCCCTCTTTCGGGGACGTGTAGCAGAGCACGCGCGTCTTTCCGAGCAGCTCCTGCTTCTCGCGACCCTCGACGTACCCGGTAAAGACCACACGATCCTCGACTCCGCAGGCGCGCGCCTTCGCCTCGAGTTCTTCGCGGTAATCTCCTTCACCGGCGATGTAGTACTTCACATCGGGCGAAGTCTTGGCGAGTTCGGCCAGAACCTGGATCGGAAACTCGATGCACTTGTACTTCTTGAGCCGGCCCAGGTAGAGAAGGTTGGGTCCGGGGAGGCTGCCATTGCGTTCCGCCGGCTGATAGAAGTCATGATCGATCCCGGTCTTGACGACGTGCAGTTGCTCGGGCGGAATTCCGCGCGACTCGAGGTCACCGCGCGTGCTTTCCGAAAGCACCTGGAACTGGCAGTCCCGGTAGACGCGTGGGATCAGGCGTTCCTGCAGATAGACATAGGCTGCGAGCGGAGGCAGAGCCTGCTGAAAAACCGTTGTCCCGAAGAGATGTGGGATGTTGACCAGCACCGGCAGGTCGGTGAAGGACGGAGTGTAGAACGGCAGCTTGTTCAGATCCTCGACGACGACGTCGACGGACCCTTTCAGTTCCCGGTTGATGTAGCGCGACGTCAGGAAGTTGAAGTTGTAGAGATTCCCGATCCGTCGAACGGCCATCCCGTCGATCTCGTCCCGGTCCCCGCCCCCGGCGAACTTACAGGTCAGAAACGTGACCTCATGCCCCTTGGCCTGCAGACGTCGGTAGACCTCGTGAATGATCACTTCGGCCCCGCCCTGCTCCGGGTGCCGGATGTCCCGGTAACTGACGATGAGGATTTTCAGCGAACGGTTTGTCATCCTCTGCAGTTACTTTCGCCCCAACGTACCGATCATGGCGCAGGTATAAAGACCGATCCGCCGCTTGCGCAGGAATCCGCGCCAGGCGCGACCGATGGCGCCGAACGGCCAGATCTCCGGCGGATACTTGGGCAGCGTCTTGATCCCGGTACGCATGAGGAAGTAGCGGAAAGAGCGATAGAAGAATCCGGGAACGAACCACTCTCCGTAGGTATGGACGACATCGAGGTCCGCTCTTCGGACGTAGCCTTCCAGCTCTGATGGTGAGTACTGGGTCTCCCAACCCGCAAACCAACGGTCGAGCAGAATCATGATCTGTTTGCCGATGGTGTAGACGTGATAGCGCTGCGGCACGTCGACGAGAACGTGTCCGCCGCGATGCAAGACCCGCGCGTTTTCTTCCAGAAGCGGCATCGGATCGCGGAAGTGCTCCATCAATCCCTGATGGAAGACCAGGCTGAGGTCGCCCTCGCGAAACGGCATCTGTCGTGCGTCGGCACAGACCGGATAGACACGAAGACCGAGTTCCTCGGCCTGCTTCCCGATGACGTGAAACGAACTTCGGGTGTAGTCCAGGACGATGACTTTCGCCCCTCGTTTGGCCAGGGCCAGACTGTCCCGACCGGAGCCGGCGCCGACTTCCATGATCCACCGATCATGGATGTCCAGATCATCGCAGGCACGTTGTATCCGGTCTTCGTTGGTGTAGACGTCGTCGATTTCTTCGCGCTCGGCCCAGTAGCGCTCCCAATGGTCCGGTGTCGATTGTCTTTGCAAGAGCTCGCTTGTCCCCTGTTTCCCAGCCTGCGGTGAGCGTCCAGCTTTAGGACACTAACTGCTCGTCGTCTTTCGTGAACTGTTGTCGGTACCCGAACGGGCGTGGTCGCGTGAGACCGCATCGAGCACGCCGTTGACGAAGGCGTCCGACCCGTCCTCTCCGTACCGCTGCGCCAACCGAATCGCCTGATCCAGGATTACTTCCGCAGGCGTCTCTTCGAAGTAGATGAGTTCGGTGGCGCCCAAACGGAGAACGGAACGGACGACGACCGAGAGCCGGTCGAGGCTCCACGACTGCAGCCGGCTTTCGATTGCGGCGTCCACTTCGGATTGGTGGCGATCCCAGGTCTCGGCGAGAAAGAAAATGTACTCCCGCGCATCCTCAGTCAAATGATAGCGGCCGAGCGCGTACTCCAGGACTTCGATGGCATCGTCACCGGTGATCTCGACTTCGTAGAGAACCCGGCAGAAGATCTCCCGCGCTTTGGGACGTCCACCTTGCATGCTCAGCCTCGTACGTTCCGGGAAGTCTCGATGGAACGACGCAGCCTGACCATTTCGATGGCCGCCAACGCGCAATCGTGTCCCTTGCCGCCGCCGTAGGCCGGGTCGGCGCGCCGCTCGGCCTGCGTGACATCGAAGGTGGTCAACACACCGAGGATGAGAGGAGTCCGACTTTCCAAAGCGAGAGCCGTCAATCCTTCCGCCACAGCCTGGTTGATGTAGACGTTGTGGTCGGTCTCTCCCCGAATGACACATCCCAGCGCGATGACGCAGTCGTGCCGTCCCCCGTCCAGGACCCAGGAAGCCGCGACCGGAAGCTCGAACGCGCCGGGCACGTGATGGATGTCGATGTCGTCTTCCGAGACACCGTGAGCGGTCAGCCCGCTGACTGCAGACATCAGAAGCTGTCCGGTGATCTCCTCATGCCAGCGGCTGACGAGAATGGCGATACGAAGTCCGTTTCCATCCAGATCCGAACGCACGGCGGGCGTTCGCGGTGTTGCCGAATCCACGTCTAGTGTCCCCCGTCAGCGATGAGGGCCGCTGGAGCTTGTGACGAACTTCCGATAGGGGACACTAGGGCTCCAGATCCAGTAGGTGACCCAGTTTGGTCCGCTTGGTTTCGAGGTACTTCCGATTGTTGGGATTGGACGGCACTTCCAGGGCAACGCGCTCGACGACCTCCAGACCGAATCCCGAAATTCCGACGCGTTTGCGCGGATTGTTGGTGAGAAGGCGAATCTGACGAAGCCCCAGGTCACGGAGGATCTGCGCGCCGATTCCATAGTCTCGTTGGTCCGGTTTGAAGCCGAGTTGAACATTGGCTTCGACCGTGTCCAGTCCCTTGTCCTGAAGATGGTAGGCCTTGATCTTGTTGAGAAGCCCGATCCCGCGCCCTTCCTGCCTCATGTAGAGGAAGACGCCGCGGCCTTCCTGCTGAATGAGTTCCATGGCGCGTTCCTTCTGATCGCCGCAATCGCAACGTTCGGAACCGAGAACGTCTCCGGTCAGACACTGGGAGTGGACGCGAACGAGAACGGGTTCAGGCGTCGTGATGTCGCCGAGCACGAGGGCGACGTGCACATCGTCCTCGACCAGACCCCGGTAGAGGTGAAGACGGAAATCGCCGTGGTGGGTCGGCATCGACGTTTCGACGACGCGCTCCACGAGCTTTTCGTGGCTTCGCCGGTACTCGATCAGATCCCGGATGGTGACGACTTTGAGACCGTGCGTCTTTCCCAACTCGACCAGTTCGGGAAGTCGGGCCATCGAACCGTCGTCACTGAGAATCTCACAGATGACTCCCGCCCCGCGAAAGCCGGCCATCTTTGCCAGGTCGACGGCCGCCTCGGTATGACCGGGCCGACGAAGGACCCCGCCTTTCAGGGCCATGAGAGGAAAGATGTGTCCGGGTCTCCCCAGGTCCTGCGGGCGGGTTTGGGGGTCGACCAAGGCGGCAATGGTTCGGGAACGATCAGACGCGGAGATGCCGGTCGTCGTCCCCTCGAGCAGGTCGACGGAGACGGTGAAGTGCGTGTGAAGCTTGGCCGTACTCGTGTGCACCATCGGCTGCAAATCGAGTCGAATGAGGTCCCGTTCTTCCATCGGAGTGCAGATGAGCCCGCGACCGAACTTGGCCATGAAGTTGATCGCGTCGGGAGTGACCGACTCGGCCGCCATGACGAAGTCGCCTTCGTTCTCGCGGTCTTCGTCATCGACGACGATGATCATGCGACCGGCGCGGATCTCGGCGATGGCCTCTTCAATCGTCGCGACTTGGCTCTCGGACTCGGTCATGACTCTAGGATCCCCCGACATCATGAGAGGTTCTGCGGTTTGGTCTCCGCGAGTTGTTGCGAGCGAAGGATGTACTTTCCGAGAAGGTCGACCTCGATGTTGACGACATCACCCGGACGGTAGCTGCCGAACAGGGTTCGCTCCCACGTCTCCGGAATGATGTACACCAGGAAACGGCACCGGTTGCTGCGGTCTTCGACAGGCCCCACGGTCAGACTCACGCCGTCGATGGAGATGGACCCCTTCTCGACGATGTAGACTGCCAGGTTGGACGGCACGGAGATGGCAAAGGCGCGCTCTTCTCCGTCACCAGGAACCGAATCGACACTTCCCCGGACGTCGACGTGTCCGGACACCCAGTGACCACCCAGACGGTCCCCGACGCGAAGCGGGCGTTCGAGATTGACCTTGGAACCGACGGTCAGCGCCTCGAAGTTCGTTCGACGCAGCGTCTCCGGCACCGCGATGACTTCGAAGACGTCCCCGTCCCGGGCGACAACCGTTTGGCAAGCTCCGTTGATGGAAATGGAATCCCCGACGGTGAGATCCGAAGCCGCCACCGCAGCGCGAATCGCGAAACGGCGGCCTGCCGTTACTTCCTCGACCGCTTCGACGGTGGCGAGGTCTTCGACCAACCCGGTAAACACGAGAGCAACTCCTGAGCGACGGCCGGACGACGCAGGGTCAGCTTGAGATCTTGGCCGAACCGGCGTGTTTCGACCACCTCCAAACGCCGGGCCTGGCGCAATCGGCCGACGTCAAAGTTTCCGGACCAGGCGCGATCGCCTCCCAAGATCAGCGGGGCCTGGTAAAGACGCAGCTCATCCACGAGCTGTGCCTGCAGGAGACCCGCAGCCAAACCCGGCCCCGCCTCTGCATAGAGCGAGAACAAACCTTCCCGGCCGGCTTTTTGGACCAGGGCCGGAAGGGAGACCCGACCACTCCGGGTCGGTAGCGTCCAGACTTCCCAGCCGAGTTGGCGAAAAGCGGCCAGCTTGTCCGGGTCTCCGCCCCGTGCGGTCGCCAGAATCAGGCGAGGAGATCGAACCCACCCCGTAGCCGTTCGGACGTACCCACCCTGACGAAGATCCACGACCTGACGAAGATCTTCGCCCTGTCGACGGTGCACGCCCTGTTGACTGCGCACGCCTCGTTGACTGCGCATGCCTCGTTGACTGTGCACGCCTTGTTGACTGTGCGCGCCCTGTCGACGGTGCAGGCGCTTCGGACCCTGGAGGCCCGCTTCGTCCGATCCGTCGAGCCAGGCCTGGTAGATCCCACACTCCGGCGAAACCCGAAACTGGGAATCTATCACAATCTTCGAGGGTTCGGGGCCGGACACGTGCCGAACCGTTAGGGCCGGATCGTCCGCCAGGACCGTCCCGCTTCCCACCACCACGGCATCGCTTCGAGAACGGTCCCTGTGGACGTCGACCCGGGATTCTTCTCCGGTGATCCACTGGGACTCCCCCCGGGAAGTCGCGAGCTTGCCGTCGAGACTGGCTGCCAGCTTGACCGTGACCCAGGCCCGCCCCTGAGTCCGCTGCATGAAGTACGGCAGGTTGAGGGAAACCGACTCCAGGGCTCCCACTCCGACGTCGACGGGAATCCCCGCCCGGCGCAGGCGCTGGACGGCCTTGCCCGTGACGCGGGGATCCGGGTCGAGCACGGCAATGGAGACCCGCTTCGGTCGGCGCTCCAAGACTGCGTCAAGGCAGGCTGGAGTCTTGCCGCGAAAGGTGCAGGGCTCCAGGGTGACCCAGAGTTCACCGTCGTTCGGCTCTGGCCCCAGTTTCTGAAAGAGGGCGGCTTCGGCGTGGGGGCCGCCGAACTTTGCGAAGTAGGCGGTCGTGACGGTTTCGCCCGACTTCCAGAGCGCTCCGACCCTTGGATTCGGCGAGAGAATCGGTCGCGCACGGGACGCGGCTTTCAGAGCCAGCTTCATTTCGGAGTCGGCCGGCCGAGTCTCAGGGAGGGCAGATCGACCCGTAGATGACGTCACGGCCGTTCGAGCTCGTGACTCTGAAGGAACTCTTTGATGATGGACTTGGCCCGGACCAGGTCGTCCTTGTCGACGAGCAGCCATCCCCAGACGGAATGCGAACGGAAGAGGCCGTGATATCCGGCCGGCTCCAGGGAGCGGATCCACGAGCCTATGCCGAACCGCTCGAGTTCGGATTTCAGAGTCAGCGCATGAAACTCGTCGGGACTGTGGTAGGCGATCTCCCACTGCGTGGGCCGACCGACCTCTTCGCCGGTGCGCTCCGACTCTTCGTCGAGGGCTTCCATGTCGGGGAACTCCACGTCGGCGTGCATGGTCTCGTCGCCGGGCAGACCGGATGCCGACCCAAAGACGAGACGGGCCGACTCGATCAGATCGACCTGCTCACTCCCGCAAGCGGGGCAGACTGCGACACTGGAATCGAGGACGAGAAGCTTGCAGTCTCTACAACGTCGGTGGGTACCCATCGGGATGAGTCTGACCATCCTGAGCGGGTGAAGTCAAGCAAGGCTCTGGCGGTGGGCTAAGGTGCGGTCGCGTTCCCGACTACGGTTCCCACTCGTGGTCCACCCCGCGGACGAGACACGTGATGTCGGAGACGACCCCTGCCGTGATCGTGATCTCGTAGTCAGCATAATCGGTCGACGTGCTGTGAGGACAGTCGCAGAGCCCATCCGGCAATCCACTCGCATGGAGCGTCGTCGAAGCCAGGGTTCCGTCGTAGATTCCGTTGTCCGACGCGTAGAGCGTGGCGTGCGGAACAATGTTTCGCTGATTGGAGATACAGTTCTTGTCCCGAGCCCGCTCGGTCATCCCGAAGTAATTCGGGATTGCGATCGACGCGAGGATGCCAATGATCAGAACGACGATCATCAGCTCGATGAGCGTGAACCCCTCGTCATTCTTGCGACCGAAGGCTGCGGTCACCGGACCCGGATGCGACATGGTACGGACTCCTCGCTGAATCGAACGGCTTCGAACTCGTCCCCTTCTTTCCCAATGAAAACGCCATGCCAAACAGTGCTTGGCGCTGATACGCAAGAGCCGCAGTCACTTAGGCGCCAGCCTGACATTGGGTGAGATGCCCCGTCCGTTGCACATCGCATGGGCCCTGTGCGCGACGCGGCTCGTGTTGCAAAAAACGACGAAGGCTACCCCAGCAAGGGGGTAGCCTCCGACAGGTTCACAAGGTCGGTGTAGCACTCAGACCACGCGGGTCAATCGGCCTGAGCTGATTCTCGTACTCCGAGTCCTAGGGCTGGATGACGGAGAACTCGATACGACGGTTCCGTGCACGACCCAGGTCGGTGTCGTTGGAATCGATCGGCTCGCTCTCACCCTTACCCTCGATCTCGAAGCGGGATGCGTCGATCCCCTTCCGGACCAGATAATCGCGGACCCGGGTCGAACGACGCATCGAAAGCTGCTGATTCGAAGCATCATCACCGATCGAGTCGGTGTGGCCCGTGATCTTCACGCGCATGTTCGGACGCTCCTTCATGACACGGACAACCTCTTCCAGAACCGGAATCGGGTCCGCACCACTGATTTCAGCGGTACCGAACTTGAAGTTGATGTAGGCCAGCGTCGGAATGAGATCCGGCGCCGTATCCGGGCAACCGTCGGTGTCTTCAAAGTTGTTGAAGACCTCGGCAGCGTCCGGGCAGTTGTCGTTGACGTCGAGGACCCCGTCACCGTCGTTGTCCGGATCCGGACAACCATCGGCATCCTGGAAGCCATCGAAGTCCTCGGCCTGGTTCGGGCAGTCGTCGTTGACGTCGAGGACGCCGTCACCGTCATTGTCCGGGTCCGGACAACCATCGGTATCGGCAAATCCGTCGAAGTCTTCCGGAGCGTCCGGACAGGCATCGGAGTTATCCGGGATGCCGTCACCGTCACGATCCATGCCACTACGGCCCATACCCTGGTAATACATCATCTGCTCGTCGTCGCCGAAGGCCAGGCTGACGCCAAAGCGATGATTCTCACCGAGGAAGTCCTGCGGTTCGACAACATAGGCGTAGTCGAAGCGGAGGATGTTGAAACGGAAGCCGACTCCACCGGCGAAGTCCCCGTCGTCCACGCCAAGGCGGAGAGCGGCTCCAAGATCATCACTCAGGGGGAAGGCATACTCAGTACCGAAGTGGAACTGGTAGTCCTCGTCGTCCCGAGTCTTTTCGACATCGAACGCCGCGGTGAGACCGCGCATCGGCCAGACCGCGAGGCCGGCACGAAGGGTGGCCGGGATCTCGTCAGCCGAGTTGTCGTTACCGAGCTTTCCAGCAATGTTCTGAACCGCCACGCCGAGGCGTGAGTATTCGGTGAGCTGGAGCCCGGCGCCGATATCGAGGCCGTATCCGTTGTCGCTGTCGTCATTGACGTTGGAAGCTCCAACGTTGTTGAACAGGTACTTCCCGGTCACACCGACTGAGAAGATGTCGTAGCGCTTGGCCAGCGAAGCAGCGATTGCGTTGTCGGAGTAGTCGAACTCCTCCAGGAGCGCACCACCCGCATCACGGGCTTCAATGTCCGTAACGCCGGCGTTGTTCCACTGGAGTGCGTAGGCACCCCAGTCGCTATTCCGCGACAAAGCCAGATAGTTGTGAGCACGGTCGACGTTCATGCCGCCCGTGTACATGCCCGAGAGCTCCCACCGGCCGATTCCGGCCCAGGTGAGACCCGCAGGATTCCAGTAGGCTGCCGTTGCGTCGTTGGCGACGCCGACGAAGGCGCCTCCCATACCGAACGCACGAGCACCCGCACCGGCCCGCAGATACGGAGCATTTCGGTTGCTGCTGCTGTTCTGGGCGAGAGCATTCTCACTCGCAACCATGCAGAGCAGTCCGAAGCCGAGTGCGAGGGTTGCCCCCCATGCGCCTCGGGTCCTCTTCATCTCCTTACCTCCTTGTTGAACCTGTCTCGAAAACAAAGTGCTTGATCAGCTACCGCGACTCGGGTGGGAGCCTTCACGTGAAGGCTCCCACCGTCGTGAAGTGTTACTCGCGCCAGAGGACGACCTTGAGGTTCGTCTCTTCTGTCCGGGCTCCATCGCTCACCTTGACGTTCACGATGTAGGTACCGTTTGCGAGGTCCGTTCCATCGGCAGCGTCACCGCCCCACGGAATCTGAACGGCGCCCGCTTCGTAGTGCTCGTTCGCTGCAAGAGTCGTGACGTAGTTACCGCCGAAGTCGAAGACCTTAACGGTGACGTCAGAGCCCTTGCTGACCGTGAAGTTGATGTTTGCATCACGCTCACCCGGGTTGAACGGGTTCGGCGCCGCGTAAGACTGCGTCATGGCCAAGAATGCGTTCTCGGACCTGACGGCCTTCGTGACGATGCACTCATTGCCGAGCCTATCCGTGGCCCTGATCCGAACCGTGTACTCACCCTGCTCCAGCGGACCAGAGACCGTACCCGTGACGACTCCGTCAGCAATCGAGACATCCTCGACTGCGACGACGTCGCCCATCGGATTCGTGACCACAACCGTGATCGATTCGTCGTCGATACCCGCACCGTCGTCGACGATCACGGCATGAATGTCGAGGTCGCCATCAGGACTGACAGAGGAGTTCGGACCGCTGATCTCGCAGACCGGAGGCTCCATGTCGATGATGAAACGCGTCTCAACGTACTTGCTACCGGTGTTACCGGCCCAGTCCAGGATGCCCTGTTCGTAGATGTGCATCTCCTGACTGTCCGCGTCATACGTGCAGTCGGAGTCGTACATGTAGAACACCTCGCCGCCCACGGTGACCGTGTCGACATAGCATCCGTACTCGTATCCAGGACCATCGTTGTAGCGCTCGATGGTCTTCTCGGAGTACCAGGTGATCTCGAGAATGTCCTTGTGGCCGATCATGCCGCCACCGAGGACCGGGACCGGAACCGTGACGGTGTCCGTCGCCGGGTTGTAGGTCTCGAGGCTCGGGCTCATCCAAGGCAGCAGCTCATCGGCCGTACCCTGGTGGATGAGGATCCGCTCTTCGATCTCGTCGATATCACGCTGGTCATCTTCGATGTCCACGAGCCAGACGTCATACTTCATGCCCCAGTCAACCTGGTGCCAGCAGTTGATGTCGTCGTAGTCCGGGTAGCCCGTTCCACCGAGACCACCATCGATGATCCAGTCCGGAACCGCGTCGTACTGCAGCTCGATGGCGTCGATGACGTCATCACAGTCGAAGTCCGGCAGGAACCAGCGACGGTTCGGCTTGAAGTGGATACCCGTTCCGCCGTCATACAGCTTCACGTGGAGACTGTCGTTCGACGGGTTCATGTAGCCCATGGCGTTGATGATGTCAGGGTTGCTCAACCAACCACCGTCGAACTCGATCGACGGGGACTTGCGGTCGACGTAGAACGTCTGGTCGCCGTCCAGCCACTCACCTGCATCGCTCATGAAGCGGACCGTAAGCGTGTGCTCACCGTCAGCCAGCCAGTCGCGCGGGAAGATCGAGTGGTAGTAGACGAGTTCCATGACCGTCGAGCTGGAGTTGACGTAGGTCAGCGTGGCTTGACCGCCACCGCGGATCCAGTCGGCCTCACCCTCGCCGTCGAGCCAGGTTGCCCAGTACTCGCCGTCGATCAGAAGCTCGACTTCCGTCGCGTCCACGCCACCGCCTGAAGGATCGCGGAGATAGGTCACCATGACCGGGTCCGCGTCCGTCCACCAGTCTGTCACGTACGGGCTGGCAGGCCAGACCGAGCTGAAGAAGACCGGAGCGGAGTCGTTGAGCAGGAACAGCTGGAAGATGTTCCCGTAGAGATCGCCACCCTGTGCCGCGACCTCGATTTCGCCTCCACTGAGGCTCGAGACGCGGAAGCTAACGGTGTTGTTCTCCGTGTCGACCTGCGTGTGGCTGATGCCGTTCGCACTCCAACCAGAGCTACCGCCACCCTGGACGCTTTGGACGTCGAAGATGTAGTCGCTCCAGCGGCGGACACGGATGTCCTCCTCGTTAGCTCCTTCAGGGAGCATCGTTTCGTCGTACTGGATCGTGATCAGCGGCTGGAAGCCATCGTTGAACGAGTCACCGAAGAAGCCACCTGCCTCGACGTAGTAAGCCGTGTTCTCGACCGGAGTCAGGTACATGGCCTCGTCGTGATCGAGGATCGGAGCCCAGGTCGGGCTGACCAGGAGACAGCCGTCATCGTCCGTCGCACCCGGGTGGATATCGATCCAGATGCCCAGGTCACCGTAACCGGTCGTCTTGACGACGCCGTTGGTTCCAAGGACAGCCGTGACCGGGTACTGGTCGATCTTGACGCCGTCGTGGTCAATCCACTTGGCGATGCCGGCTTCACCGTCGAGACCCGTGACGCACAGCTTGTAGCTGTAGCAGTCGTCATCGAAGTTCTCGAGGTCGACCCAGCCGCGCCAGACCGTCGGATCGTCGAGGCTACGCGTCAGCGACCACTCGTCGATGCCCGGTGAGTAGTTCTCCGGGTCGTCATCAGACGGGTAGTCCTGAGCGAAGGTCTCTTCCATGAGCATGATCAGGCGCGGCGTCTCGGCTGCGTCGACCATGTCCACGGTGACGATGTAGCGGTACGGAGCTTCGATCATCAGGTCAATGCTCTCGACGACCTGTGCACCGTTCGTGAGGTCCGCAGCGCGAACCGCCTCGAAGGTGATGGAGCCGTCGAAGTCTTCCACGATGTTGGCCAGCATCGTCGGGACGACATCCTCAGGATTGTCGCCGTAACGGTTACCGGCATCGTCCTTGGCGAGGGCCCGCAGCCAAACCTGCGTCACCGTCTCGTCGAAGTCCGACAGGTCGATCGTGGAGGACCAGATCGTTTCGGTGGTGTAGTCGTCCTGCGAAGTCTCCTGCCTGGCGACTCCGAAGTTGACCCACTCACCGGCCGGCGTCTCTTCACCAGCCTCAACCATGTTGTACTGGAACTGGACGTCAACGATCGACGGGTCGCTCTCTGCGAGGGCGTAGACCGTCGTGCGCGACGGCGGGTTCACACCGTGCGGCTGGAGATCCGTATCCCAGCACATGATGCGTGCCACCGGCGGCTCGTTGTCGACGACGCGGACGTTGGCCGGGTCACTGTACTGCCAACCCGGGTACGGGTTGCCGCACGTGTCCTTGGCACCAACGCGGACCAGGTACTGGCCTTCCGCGAGTCCGGTCGTGTTCCAGAAGACGGATCCGGTCTGAGCGGAGATGTCACCGAGATCACTCGGATCGAACTCGATCGTACCCAGATCGCGCCACTCCTCACCGTCGTTGGCGTCACCGTCCGGTGCGCCGAGCGGGAGGTCGATTGCAACCTCGAACTGCATGTAGCCGATCGCCGTCTCGTACCACTCGCCCGTCTGCGGGTCGGTGTAGTTCGGCAGTGCCGGCTCATCATCAGAGGCCGTACCGAAGATCTCGACGAGCGTGCCCGCCGTGACATCCGTGTACTGATCCTGATCGCTCGGATCCTGGGTGGTGTCGTCACCCTCCCAGCTGATGTTGGAGATCTGGACGTAGTCCGGTGCGTCGACGTCCACGACCTGCTTCCACTGGTAGGCCTTGCGGTAGTTACCCGCGTCGTCCACCAGGGTCACGCGCATGTCGTAGAGGTTCGAACCGGCCAACTCATTCAGATCGATCGTGTTCGAGTAGTAGTTCAGCGTGTCGTCATAGAGGTCGTCGCTGGTGGCGACACCAACCTCGGACCATTCGGTCGAGTCGGCGCTGGCCAGCTTGGTCTCCCAGATGACGTCATAGACGTCGTCGTGGAGGCCTTCCGTACCCCGGTCCACGTTGATGATGAGGTCCATGATCCGGCCGGTCGCCGTGTACTCGAAGTCGCACCAGTAGATGCTCTCCGTGCTCGGGCTGACCCAGCTGTACATCGGGGCCTCGTAGTCGACGTAGATCTTCACGATGTCCGGGTTCTGGTCGACGTTGCCGACGTTGTCGACACCGATCGCAGCGACCTCGATCCAGGTGCCGGCGCCAATCGTGCGCAGGTCCCATGCACCGAGTTCCCAATTGATTCCATCCTCACTCGTGAGGTCGGCATCGATCAGGTTCCAGTTGTCCTCACCCATGACGCGCCAGACGAACTCGACGTACTCGAGGTCGCGGTGGCCCTCCAGGAGGCGAGCCTCGATGGACTCGGTCGCCTGAGCGTGGAACTGGGTCGGGTTGACGATCGGATCGCCGTCACCGTAGGTCACGCCGTCACGCACAGGCAGAGCCCGCGTGGCTTCGACGATCTCCAGATGCGGAGCGATCGTATCGACGACCTTCACCGTGAGGTGGCGGGCACCGATGGTCGTGCTGTCCGCGTAGGCAGCGATGTGGCTGCTGGCGTTGCAGACCTCGTCCTCCACCGTCATGACGAAGTTGTAGTACTCACCCACGGCGAGAGCCGGCTCATTGATCGGATCCGTCGGGTCCGTGAGCTCGCCGACCTGAACGTCGAACGAGTAAGGACGCGTCATATCCGGGTTGCCGTCTTCCGGCGTGAGACCGGCGTCGGCCGGAACCATGGCCCAGCTGTCAGGCAGGTTCAGGTCGCGGTCACGCTTGAAGTACCACGTGATGCTGTTGTCTTCGTCGAGGATCTCGGTGCTCGTACCCGGCTCGAGGACGCGACTGTAGAGCGTGAACCACTCGTTGCGCTCAACCTCGAGCATGTTCTCGATTTCAGCCGTGGCCGGGTCGGCATCCATGGTCGCCTCAGGCGCCGTGTTGTCGACCACGATGATGGCCTCGGTGAAGTCGAGGGAGCCCAGATCCTCTTCGTTGCCCTCTTCGTCGATCGCGGAAGCGGTCAGCTTGTAGCGACCATCCGGGTAACGGAGAGAGCCGTCGATCTCGGTCTGCAGCGTGTTCCAGGTCACGTGCCAGTAGTAGAGCGGGAAGCCCGGAGCGACTTCGTCCTTACCGATCATGATCGGCTCGGTCGGGTTGTCCGAAGCGTCCAGCGGCCAGGCCCAGAAGGTGACCGTACCGATACCGTCGTCCGTCGGGACGCCGATACCGTCGTCATCTGCCCAGGTCCGACCAACCAGCGTGACCTCGCTGGCGACCTTCACTTCATTACGTGCACTCGGATCGGAGAGGAAGCCCTCACCCACCCAGCGCGGGAAGGTGTTGCACTCGTCACCGACCATAACGATACCGTCGTCACCTTCGTCGTCCTGGACGCCGGTGGAGTAACCCTCAGAGACCAGGAAGTCTCCGTCGTCGTACTCACCATCACCGTCCATGTCGAACCAGACATCGTGCTCGCGGTGATCTTCCGTCGGGTCCGGCGCATCGCCGTCCTCGGACGTGTAGTTCACCTTGGCCAGGATGTCGACGATCTTGGTGCGATCCGGTGCCGCGTTGTCCTCAACCGTCAGGCTGAAGGAGTGCGGCGGCTCGTTGATCTCGCTGTTCCAGGCGGAGTCGTAGCAGACCACGCGGAACAGGTACTCGGTGTCACGGACGACCCAGCTCGGTGCGACCCAAGCGAAGTTCGCCTCCCACAGACCCAGACCGGTGTCGATCTGATGTCCGACCAGTTCCTCGTCGGCCGCATAGAAGGACCACGTGGAACCACCGTCGGAGCTGACCTCAAGCTGGACCGCGACGACATCGGTGTAGTCGTCCTGGGCCGTGATCTCGAAGTTGGTCGTGGAGCCGACCTCGACCTGGTTCGTGATCGAGTCGTCGTTCCAGTCATAGAGAGTCGGACCGTCAGGATCAGCCGTCAGCTCCTGCTCGTTGACGAGACCCTGGAGGGCATTGCTGTTGCCCGCCTGGTCCACAGCCAGCGCGCGGAAGTGCATCGGGCCGCCTTCGAGGAGCTGATCCGGCCAGTTCTCCACATGGAGACGCCAGACGTGGCGCGTCTCGCCACCGTTCTCGAAGTTCAGGTTCGGCTCGTAGTCAAATGCGTCATCTGCGTCGTCCAGCAGTTCGCTGAGCGGACGCCAGAGACCCTGCGGGTCGCCGGCATGACGCCACTGCATCGTGATCGACTCGACGTCTGCGTCACCGGTGTTGACGGTGAACAGAGCGTCCCAGGTGTGCTGATCCGGATGGATCGCAAAGCTGCTGTGATCAACGATGCCGTCGTCCGTGTACTCGACGGAGTCGGTGAAGTTGGCGTAGTCCACGGACGGACCCTCACGGTCGATCTTGACCTGGATCCGCGTCGCGTCCTCACCTGCCGTCTCGTTGTCGTCGTAGTCCACGACCGTGGCGTAGATGACGTGCGTTCCTTCCGGATAGGCGTCGGCCTCCCAGAGGATCGAGAAGTCTTCATCAAAGTTCGTATCGACACCGATCAGGACCGGATCGCCGGTTCCGAACGGAACGATGTAGACATTGATGTGGGACACCGTTGCACCGTCGCCGCCGACGGAACCGCCGACCTCCACATCGCCGCTACCGGAGATGCAGTAGACCTCGACCGGGTCGACCCAGTCGCCGTCGATCATCATGACGTAGGCGCGAGGATTGTTCTCCTCGGTGTCGTTGAGAATGATCAGCTTCTCGCACGGAGCGAAGCCATCGGCAGCCGTGTCCTCGTTTCCGGCGGTGTCTTTCGCCACCATCCGGATACGGACGTACTCGTCGATGTAGCCGCCATCTTCGTCGTAGCCGAACTCAGTGAACTGTGAACCTGCCGGAGTCCAAGTCATCGTGTACTCAGCGCCGTTGTTCGGAGCCTCGAGCCACGGGTCATCGGAGTTATCCAACGGGGTCGGGTCCAGGGTGAACCAGATGTTGGCGTCGCTACCGTCGAAGGTAGAGGCGATTCCATCGGCGCCCGGATACATGTTCACGTCGCCGGAGCTGAACGTGCGATCCGCGTCGGCGTCGAACCAGATCTCGTCGATGCCGTTGTCATAGTCTCCGCCGTGACCGTTGCCATTGAAGGTCTCGTCCACGAAGAAGAGGGCACTGAAGCGAGCCTGGAAGCGAACTTCCGCAATGTCGTTGCTACCGGCCGTCGCGACCCAGTCACCCTCCGGAATACCGGCGATGGTGATCGTGTCGGAGTACTTGTAGACCGCGCCGTCAAGCGGGCTGGTCGGACAAGTCGTCGGCTCGGCAGAGTCGATGAGGAGCTGGAACGGGTCACCGTAGACGATGTTGTAACCGCAGTCCTTGACCACGGCACGCAGCCATACCGGCGAGATGCGCTCGTCGTCCTCGTCGTAGATTCCATCCAGGTCGTTGTCGTAGCCATCGCTACCCTGATCGTCCGGGGTCCAGGAGACCCACCAACCGTCCTCCGTCTCGGAGTCGGTCTCGATCTCGAACCAGATACCGCCCTGGTTGGGGCTGTACTGGAACTCGACCCAGTCGATACGGAGGACGTTGAAGTCCTCGTACGGGTTGTCGTTGACGCTTGCCCAGATGTGGTACTCGTTCGCCGGGCTGACCCGATCGCCCGCGAACGGACGGTCGATGTCGGTAAGAACGGTGAGGTAGCCGTCCTCGAGGACCGGATCTTCAACATCGTAGATGAAGACAACCGGACCCTGCGGCTGATCACCGCCCGGCGTGTTGCTGTTCATCGTCGTGCCGCTATTGCCGTTGTCATCCGTCGCCGTGGCCACCGCACGGTGGACGCGGGCCGGATAGAGGTCCATGGAACCGTCAACATTGACGTGCCAGAACGGCGTGGACGGAACGTCGATGATCGAGACCGTCGCTGCACCCGGAACCGGATTCGGTCCGTTGTTCCGCGCATCGACGACTCGGTCCTGCGTATCACCGACCAGGTCAACCTCGAACTCGTACCAGTGCGTCGTTCCGACGAAGAGGCGCGGGTTGATCTGGAAGCAGTCCTCCATCTCGTCCATCTCGAACTTGTAGGGCCAGCTGGCGCCTTCGTCCGTGGAGACGTAGAGGATCACGTTCTCGATGTCGGTCGGATCCCACTGCGTGTAGTCCTCCGGATAGAAGGTCACCGGCAGTGCGTCGATCGTGGTGACCGACGTTCCAACCATATTCATGTCGTATGACATCTCGGCCGTCTCACCCGTCTCCGGGTTCTCGGACGTGATGTCGAGCGTGACCGACTCGATCGTGCCGCCACCAACATCCTCAGCAGTGACGAAGACGTCCGTCTCCTTGCCACTCAGGATGAAGGCGTGGTCGTAATCGCTGTCGTCGTTGATGTCATCACCACAGGTGAAGAGCGGGTTACCCGGGGTGTTCCAGTCCGGATATGCGTCCTGGTTGTCCCGCGGCTCTTCGCTGTAGGCCAGACCCCAGATCATGACCTCCGGACGATCCTGATCCTCGAGGACCAGGTAGTTGCCCTCGGAGCGCGGCGTCTCGTCGACGTCGCAGTCACCACCGAAGAGCCAGTCGCCGTTGAGGTCGAAGCGGGCCTGAGCAATGAGGTCATAGGCATCGGTGTTGCCGACGTCCCAACCGAAGTCGGCCGGGTCCGGAACTCCACCGTCCTCTGCCGTCCATTCGACAGAGTAGGGGCCGAACTCGTCGCCGCTCTCGATGAGCGTCCAGGCACCGAAGTTGTAGCTGACCGTGACGACATCCTCAGCTGCCGGGCGGGCACCGAAGACGATCGCGTTGCTTCCGGCGTCAACCGTGACGTCGAGAACCGTCGGAGCCGCAACTCCGGCCAGACTCTCGTGGCACGTGGCCATCTCGCCGTTGACGTAGACCGCAACACCGTCGCAGACGCCCTCGACACTGAGGACCGTCTCCGCGAGCGGCTCGGACACGTACGGAGCCAGCGGCTGCACCATGGTCGGATCGATGGACTCACCGAGGCGACGCGGAGCGAACCAGAAGCGAACCGAGGTCGTCTCCCAGCCGGCTTCACCGGTCGGGATGTCCGCGGTCATCGTGTACTCGTCGCCAACGGCGGCCGTGTCCGGCTCAGCCGGCGGAGGCGCCGGAGAGTCGATGAAGGCAAAGTCAGCCGTACCGTTGCCGAACTTGTTGAACTCCCAAGGATTGGTCGGCGGGTTGGTCATGTTCCCGCCTTCGTCGGACGCACTCGGATAGAACTGGTAGGCACCATCCGGGATGAGGTCCGTGTTCACGATGAAGTCGTACGGGTAGACCGTGTCGACCATCGTCCAACCCTCGTCCGACATCGACTTCCACTGCATCTGCTCGAACGTCAGATCTGCGTAGCATCCCGGATCGAGACGCCACATCAGGTCGACTTCGACGATGGCGGTGATGTCCTCAGCCGTAACGAAGACGGCCATGGAGTCGGTGTCGTCGCTGATCGAGGCCACACCGTCGCCGTCCATGATGGCCGGGAAGACGTCGATCTCGGCGCCGTTCGGATCCTCAACTCGGATCACGTCGGCTTCCGGAGCCACGTTTTCGCCGATGATCACAGCCAGGACGGCCGGATCGTCATCAGCACGGTAGGTGTCGCAGTTGTAATCATAGGCCGTTGCACGGAAGAGGACGTTGACGTCCGCCCAGAGCGGCAGGGCCTGAATGTCAAGGTAGACACAGTAAGGATCACTGTAGTCTTCCGGACTTCCCGGTTCGTCGGCGGCAGGGTCCCCGGAAGTCGGGTCCTCGTCGACGACACCGTCGAGGTCGTTGTCATCACCGTCGATCGGATCTTCACCGACCAGCGGGCGCAGCGGCCATCCGTCCGGGGTATCGACGACGCCGTTCGCACCCGCGAAGCGGACGAAGTCGACGCCAGAGTCGTACATGAAGTTGCCGTTGATATCGTTGAAGATCTCGTCTTCGCCTTCGGCCTGGAAGCCGAGTTCATCGTCGATATCCGCGTACCAGTCCTGATCGTTGTTGACGTCCAGGTTGTCCCAGGTCACACCGCCGTCGAGACTGATCTCGAACAGTACGCGGGCGATGTCGTCGGAACCGGCGGCGCAGAGCTCCAGCCAGTCATTGACACCAGCGACGTAAGGCTGAACGTCCGGAGCGGAGACGTCGAGTTCGGTTCCATCAGGCAAGGTGATGGTGGTGAACTCAGCTTCCGGCTCTTCGGTATCGATGCGAACTGCTTCGATCTCTTCCGGATTCTGGTTCTCCGGCTCGTAACAGGTGTACTCGATGACGTCTTCCTGGTTGGTCTCATCGATGGCGATCGACCGGACGAGGTAGTTACCTTCCGGCAGGCCGGTGCCATCCCACGAGACGTTCCAGCGATCGAGGGCATTGTTGTCACCCGTGAGGCGGTTCTCTTTGAAGATCCAACCCTGCGGACGGACAGCAGCGCCACCGCGGGCCGCGAGGGTCACGTCAGCGTAGTACTCATCGTCCTCGAACTCGGTCAGTGCGACGCCGTCCGGAATGTCAGTCGCATCTCCGATGACCACGTAGTCGCCGCCGCCGGCGAAGTCATCATCAACGAGGCTGAAGAATCCGTCGTTGTTGTCGTCGACGACGACCGGATCGCGGTGCGAGTAACCGTCGTTGTCCGGGTCCCAGTACTTGTAGTTCTCGTCTCCGTCGTTCATGTCGAAGACGTAGGCGATGTCTTCCAGCGCGGTTGCGTTCGTGACGCGCTCAGCCGACGGGAAGTAGAGAACGGCGTCGCCGCGTCCCGTGTCCTCGTCGTCCGTAGCGATCGACAACCAGCTGCTGCCGACGTCGAGGTCGGTGGCGCAGTTGTCACCATCCATGTCGTAGAAGTACTCGAACCGCACGCGGTCGATCTCATAGTCATGGATGTAGTGGAGCGCATAGAGGTCGAACTGGGTCGTTCCAGCACAGACCTCAGGCTGGATGTAAGCCCGGAGCGGCTCGGAGCGAATGCAGACCGTCGTGATGAAGGCGGTCAGCTCACCGCTGTTGCCTTCGATGTCGATCGCATAGGCCCGGATGTCGTAGTCACCGGTCTCCAGGTTGATCGTGTTCCAGGTCGCGACGACCGGGTCCGTCCAGTCGACGGTCTGACCGCCGGTGCTGAAGGTGTCGCCGTGGACCGTTTCAATCGGGAGCCATCCCAGGTCCGGCATGTCGCCGACCGGGTTGTACTCAAAGATGACCTGGACGATGTCATTGGTCTGGTAGTCGTCCGTCTCGCCGAAGTTGCCGGCAACGGAAGAACCGTTCCACTCGTCGTCGTCGGTGCCCGGGATACCGTCGAGACCGGCATCGTCGATGCCTTCCTCGTAGATTCCGTTGCCGTTGACGTCGTCTTCGTCCGTGTCTCCGTCACCGTCGTCATCGACGCCCGCGTCACCCGAGGCGACGTCAAGACCACCGGTCCAACCGATGTCGTCGTTGTCGTCGATGTCGGCGAAGAGCGCGATGCTCGAATCCGGCGGCACGCAGGCGCCATCTTCCAGGTTCGTGTCGTCGTGGATCTGGACCAACGTCGCCGTCGGCTCCGTTCCGTCGATCACGATGACCTGAAGGACGCAGAGATCTTCCTCAGCCGTCGTGTTGCCGAATTCGTCGGTGGCACGTGCGCGGAAGTAGACCGTGTCCGCGTTGGCGGCCGGGTAGTTGTCGACGAAGAACATGGAACCGCCGTCCGGCCACTCTGCAGTGAACGGAGCGGTCATGTCCGTGACCGTGAAGTCGATGGTGTCGAACTCAGGGTCGCTGGAAGCCTCGAAGGTCATCTCGACGGCGTCCGCATCGGTCACGCCCGTAAGGGTGTATGTGCCCGGGTGCTTGCCCGCGTCGTAGATCTGGATGCCGTCCGTGTCCGGATCGACGTCAGCGAAGTCTTCCGGCGCATCGCCGCTGTCATCACAGCCCGGGATCTCTGCCGGCGGGGCCGTCAGGTCGAGCGTGAAGGAAATCGGCTCGCTCCAAACTTCGCGCGTGTTACCGGCCTTGTCGGCGGCAACGAGGCGGAGCTGGTGCTGCGTCTCTCCGTCAGCGGTGAGTCCGTAGATATTCGTCAGGAGCTCGAAGTCCAGGTTCTCACTCGAGTGCGTGTCAAAGAAGTTGAACTCCATCGACGAGGTCGAGTCAGCGGCGCCGCCGAACGTGTATCCCGTGGTCGGGAAGGTACGGGCGGAGGCCGTCAGGACTTCGTAACCATGGCCGACGACTTCGCTGTAGGCGACGCCGTTGCCGTAGAACGGCTCCGTATCGGAGTTCGTTCCAGTGATCGGACGCGTACCCATGATGTGGGAAGCGTCGACATAGATCACGGTCGGATCCACGCCAGGTCCCGGCGTCGGGGCATCCCAGTCAGCCGGCATCGGCGGGTCGTTGATTCCGAGGGTCGAGAAACCGGAGTCGTCGAGCGAGACCGGAACCGCGACAGCTTCACCGTCGGCAATACCGTCCTCGTTGTCGTCGTTCTCACCGTTTCCGTAACCGACGTTTTCCGGCTCTTCGTCCGCTTCGTCGACCTGACCGTCGTTGTCGTCGTCGAAGTTGTTCGTCCGGCTCTCGTCGATGTTGTACCAACGGATCTTACCGACAGCGCCGCCTCCGGCGAGACCGCCGTTGGCGTAGGAGTCGTACACGAAGAACGCATCGTTGTCGTTGTCCGTGTAGTCGTTCATACAGTGGAGGCCGTTGCCGTAAGTGGCCGCGGCGTCGGCCGTCGAGTCCTGCGATGCGGCGTGGACCTCGCGGTCGCTGAAGTCGATACCTTCGCCGACCTCGTCCGCCTCGCCGTCTTCGTCATCGTCGAATCCGCCAGCCTGCGTAGCGGTGGAGTCGGCGTCTTCGTCGTACTCCATGGCGCCCGGGAAGTTGTCCCCGTTGGCGTCGCTGGCAGAACCGAAGTCCGGACCCGGGTCAAGGGTCAGGTCGACCCAGTCACCGAGGCTCGGACGCAGACGGATGCGCGAGTAGAGGACGTCGGCATCGCTGAGCGACGAACTCGTGAAGTCGACCCAACGACCGAGGTTGTAGGTCGGGCTTCCCGGGGCGATCAGGTTGTCGCCGCCGTCACTCGTCATGTCGGTCTCGTTCGCCAGGTAGGTAATCTCGGCGTGAGTCGGCTCGCGGACATCAATCCGCGCAACGAAACGACGCTCCGGGTCACCACCGGCATGAACGGTCAGGTGCGAGAGAGAGCGGTTGGAGTCTGCGATCGCGTCCGCGAACGGAAGGTTGCGATCGAAGGCATCCGGTCGCTCAGCACCGTCGATTCCGTTGTCAGAGACATAGATCGGAACCGGAGTGAACGGATCCAGGGATGCGTTCGGGTTCGGGTTGGCCAGCGGGTAACCCTGCTGGACCGTTCCGCGAACACCATTCGCAACCTGGGAAGTCACTTCGTACCAACCGAACTCGTCGGGGTCCCGGGAGTCCAGGTCCGGCTCACCCGGATCCCAGATGTGATCACCGGAACTGCCGTCGTCGGTGGTCTTGACGTTGAGGAACGTTTCACCCGGCTCAAACGTGCCGGAACCGTTCTCGTCGACGAACGGGTCGCCGAACGTCATCATTCCGTCACCTTCACCCGGGTCATTCGTACCGTCAACACCGTCGAGACCGACGTCATCGTTGAGCGGCTCGCCGAGGTCGTAGTCACCACTACCGTCGACGTCCGTGAACGTGTCCCAGTCGTTGTCGTTATCGACTTCGTCGGCACCGAGTGAGGTAAAGAGAATCGAGTCGGCAGGTGTACCGAATCCGGTCACATTGCCGCTCGTCAGGTCAACCTGGCTGAAGTCTGCCCAGATGTGGAGAAGAGCACTGCGTGCCTCCACCGTGGTTCCGGCGCAGTCCGTGTAGCCATCGTTGGCCAGGAGTCGGATATTGATGTAGTCCCCGTCGTTGTAGCAGCGATAGGGATTCCACGGGTCAAAGACGTAGTCGGGGTAGGTCGTACCCGCGTCTCCGAGAATTTCCGGATAGGTCCTGTCGTAGATGATCGTGGTCGCCGCCGAGTACTCCTCGTTCTGGCGATTGATCAGGTAGACGCAGTCCGTGTCCGGGCTTTCGATGTGAATCGGCGAGAAGCTTCCGTCCGGGTTCGGGATACCGCCGCCGAGGCGCATGTCCAGAGCCGGATCCGGGCCGTCGTAGACGAGAACCGAGTCCGCGTCGCACGGAATCGCACCGGAGTCACCGTAGACGTAGTGCCAGACCATACCGTCGAGGGAGTCGCCGACGACGTGAATGACGTCGTGGTCCCACAGCATGGAGTCCGGCTCGGATGGCAAGGATGCATCCGTGATGAAGTCGCGCGGAGAACACAGCGGACCAACGATGAACGGACCGAAGAACTCGGCCGATTCGTTGTTGTCCTGGATCCTCGCAACGTTTCCTTGGTAGTCCGCAGCCGCGATGATGACTCGCATCTGATCGCCGGTCGCGAGGACGATACCGTCCGTACTTAGCGAGACGTTCTCGACGATCGTGAACCCGATCCGAATGAGGTCGTCCGTTCCGTACGGGTGGAGGTTGCCCAGCGGAATGGCATTGCTCAGATTCGCGTTCATCCAGTCGTCATCGAGATTCGGAGTCGCACTATAGAAAAGGAAGTACTGGTCGGAATCGTCACCGCCCGTCTCACTCCAAGCGATGAAGACCGAGTCCGTACCCGAGCCCGAATCGTAGATGTCGTAGGTCAGGTCGAGGTCTTCGTTGATCTCGACGGAATACGGACGGGACTCGTCCTCGATGCAGATCGGGCTGATGTCCGCCAGCTCGTCGCCGGAGACGCCTCCGAGGAAGCCACTGCCCGGCGCACCGTTGACCTGAGATCCCGGCATCGGAAACTGGCCGGATTCCCAGCCGTCGATCCGAACGCGAGTCAGGTCCCCGATGGTCTCGGTGGAGACGGTCAGGGTGAGCCCGGTGAGATCTACGTTCGTGAAGACGAAGTCACCGATGACCGCAGCGCGCGACATCGGCTCGTTGATCCAGATGATCAACTGGTCGTCCGTGCGGGTAACCGTACCCTGGTCGTCGAACGACGAGCGGATGATACCCGGACCGCGCGCGATCGAGACGACAGAGGCTGCACCAGCGTCGCCCTGATAGTCGAGCAGGTCGGTTGCACCGTCACCGATCGTACCCGCGCCGTCGGCCGGAGCCGCTGCGACGTCGGTATTCGTGATGAGGAGCGCCGAAGTCTGGGAACCCGGGAAAGCCAGGTTCACGTCTCCGACCGACGGACCGAACGTACCGCCGACTGCGAAGTGATCGGTGACGCCACCGGTGATCGACACAGGATCAACCGGGTCGCTCATGATCACCCAGACGGAGTCGTCGGCGAGATTCAGATCCGTTCCGTTGTCGTTGTAGTAGGCCGCAACGACGTGGGGACCTTCGTTTTCAATCGGAAGCTGGTAGGAGAGGCTGTTCTCGGTGGCGACAGCGGTCCATTCGAACCGACCGTCCTGCACCCACAGCTTCGTCACACCCGGCTTCATCTGGAAGAGGTCGTTCGCCGAAGCGCCGTCCTGGGTAATCGCAACGAACGTACCGTCGTCCGTCGGATCGTTTTCCCACGTGGCCTCGAGCGTCACGCCGCCGAATTCGGGAGTCAGCGTGAACGAATTGTTCACGTTGCCGCCCGAGGCGAACTCGACTTCTTCGTCGAAGGTGACCGTAAGAACGTCATTCGTCGGATCGTCGTCTTCGTATCCCGTGAGGACGATTCCGGTGATGACCGGTCCCTCTCCAACCTCGACCGGAGTCAGGTCGGAGCTCGGGGAACCGTCGGTACCCTCGATACAGCCGATCTCAGCCAGCTGAATCATGTGTCCCGCAACCGCCGTGGCGTCATTGAGCGTAATGACGTTTCCGGCAACGGTGACACTGGCGAAGGTGAAGCCGGTCGCGATGAAGTCAACATTCGTCGCGGACCCGGAGGCGTCTACCGTCGCGGGGTTGATGTCTTCATTGAAGACAAGAAACGCTTCGCTCGCCGGAGCGCCCGAAACTGCTGGCGGACGCCACGTCACTTGCGTGATGTACGGTCCACCGGCGTTCGGAAACGCCGGGAAGTTGATGACCGTGTTCACCGAAGGCTCGACGTTCTGTCCGTCCGCCAACACTGGGCTGACGCTCAGGACCGTACCGAGCACAAAGGTGAGCAACGAGAGACCAGTGAGAAGTCTCTTTCCACTCCCTATCATTCCCTGTTCCTCCTTAGTTCCGGGTCGAAGCCCCCTCGCGGGACCCCTCCATTCATTGCCACTTCGCGACAACGAAAGTCCGTTCAAACCTGATTCCACCAGCACGCCTCCTTACGCTGGATGACTTGCAAAAGACACAAGCCTCCCACCTTCACACCCATCCGGTGCTGGTGAAGAGGTCAACTGCGGCCCACGCCGCAAAAAGCAAAATGCGCCCACTGCCGGAGCAGAAGCACCATCACAAGGTTGGAAATCTTTTCGAGAGCGACCGTCCAGATCGGCGCCGAAATACGCCATGTCCCTCCCTGGTATGGCCCCTATACGTACCCTCATAGACATTCGGGCTCTGTGGACAATCGGGCTGCAATGTGTCACAGGCCTATAAACGTGTCAACCTGAAATCCGTAGAGATCTCGGGCTCGATTCGCGTTCCCTCGCAAGCAGTTCCGTGGTTGGCGCGATCGGACATCCGTTGTCCTTGCCTCGACGAAACCTTAGGCTTCCTGCCCTTCGATCACGAAAAGCGGGGAGAAGCTAGCATCGGTCCACGGAGGAGTAAACCCCCGGAAAGACCCGACGACGGAAAACCCGCCGTCGGAGTAAGGCTTCGGCCGATTTTGCCTGCGGCTTCACCGACAAAATCACCTCTTCCCGAACGGAGCGGGAATGTTTGGCCTGGGTGATTCGGATGGTTTCTGGACACACGAGCCGACGAGCACAGCAAACCGGCAGGATTCCGATCACCCGCGGCTCTTTGCCAGCCCCGACCGGATGTTGACGATGTCACCATCCTGTATCACGTAATCCCTACCCTCAATCCGTAGTAACCCACGCTCCTTGGCGGCTCCCATGGAACCGACCGAATCCCAGTCCTTATAGGCCGTGACCTCCGCCCGAACGAATCCCTTCTCAAGATCCGTATGAATTGCACCCGCCGCCTGGGGGGCAGTCGAGCCCCGGCGGACACTCCATGCCCTAACTTCGTCTTCACCCACAGTGAAGAAAGATTCCAGTCCCGCCCGGGAGTAGGCAGCACGAATTGTCTGATCGACCGCCGACTCGGTGAGACCGAACTCCTTCATGAATTCTTTTTGGTCGTCTGAATCGAGCTCCTGGATCTGCGACTCGACCTCGGCGCAAAAAACGATCCGCTCCGAAACCTCATTTGATCCTTCGAACTCGATGGAGTCCACGTGCTCGCGCGCCTGCCCAAGATGCTCTTCACCCACATTGATAGCGGGAAGAACCGCCCGCTGGGTCAGGAAGGAAAAGCCCCGAAGCTCCTTCTCCTTCTCTTCGACCTCCGCCACCGTTCGCACGGGACGGCCCTCGGAGAGCACCTGCTGCAGTTCGTTGAGAAGTTCCGGTTCTCCCTGGAAGGCCGGCTTCTGTCCGGACTTGATGATCTTCTGCAGCCGCTCGAGCCGGTTCTCTACCGTCGAGAGATCGAGAATGGCAAACTCCTCTGCAACCTCGCGAACCTGTGCTGCGGCTTCTTCGGCCCACATCTCGGGCGGAACGGCAAACAGCTCGACGACCAGAAGAACCAGATCCGCTTTGGAAAGCATCTCACGCCGTTCCGGGGACACCGCAGGATAGACAGGACCGCCCTTCTGCTCGAGGTCTTGGAACTCGATCCGCGCGGGGGTCGTCTTCTTCGGATTGAACGCTTCGGAGAGTTTCCGGAGCCGCGCATCGGGAACCTCGATGTGGGCAATCCGGAGCCCGGACGCCTTGTCCCCCGCGCCACCTTCCATGAGATCGAACAAGGTCGACTTCCCCGACCCCGGCCGCCCCGCCAACGCAATCCGCATCTTTGCTCCTATTTTGATTTCGGCTCGCCGCGTTCGCGGACTCGCCGGCGGAGGGGCTCGCAGTTGCGAGCCCTTCGGTGCCTAGGCCTCTTGATTTCCTTTTTTCGCCTCGCCGCGTTCGCGGACTCGGCGGCGGAGGGGCTCGCTTTGCGAGCCCGTCGGTGCCTAGGCCTTGTGATTGTCTTTTTTCGCCTCGCCGCGTTCGCGGACTCGGCGGCGGTTCTTTGCTTCGGTTGTGGACGGAAGATTGCGGACGCCAAACTTCTAAGCTGCGACGACACATCGTCCTTGGTTATCCAATCAGGGGGAGCAACCAAGACGGCGGATCGTCGCGGCAATCTCAGTCACTCAATAACACTTAGCCCAATCCTGTCCGCAATCTTCCGTCCACAACCCTTTGGTTCTGACAGATTGCCGCTGGGGCCCGGGGACGGCCCGGGAGGCGGCGCGTCAGGCAACAATGGTCTATTCGTCGATTCCTCTGCCGCAGGAAAGCTGGCCCAAACACGACGGGCCCGCAAAGCGAGCCCGTCCTCATGCACAACTTCAGGCCTACGCACCGAAGGGCTCGCAAAACGAGCCCCCGCCGGCGAGTCCGCGAACGCGGCGAGCCGAAATCAAAACAGTCTTTGACCCGTCAGGGGATCGAACCCTGGACCGTCTGCTTAAAAGGCAGTTGCTCTACCAACTGAGCTAACGGGTCGGGCAGACATTAGCTCAGTCGGCAATCATCCCGCCACAACCAAAGGACTAAGCTGGGGCTGTGACCTGGGATCGGCTGCGGGGAACACGAATGACTTGGTTGCGGCCTGAGCCCACGGAAACAATCCCGACCGGGCACTCCACCTGCTCCCCCACCCACTCGACGTAATCGCGCACCGCCTCGGGTAGGTCGGGGTAGCGTCGAACCTTGCTCAGGTCATCGCTCCAACCGGGCCGCTCTTCGATAACTGGACGACACGCGTCCAGGGCCCGGGGATCCCGAGGTGGAATCGTCATCCTCCCGTTCGGGCCGTCGTAGGCAATCACGACCGGAACGGTGGTTCGCCCCGACAACACATCGAGTTTGGTTAGAACGAGAGACTGGATTCCGTTGACTCGGACCGCGTGACGGAGAGCCACCAAGTCAAGCCAACCCACGCGACGAGGTCGCCCCGTCGTAGCGCCGTACTCACCACCTTGCTCACGCAACGCTTCGGCTTCCGAACCGAGCAGCTCGGAAGTGAAGGGGCCTTCTCCGACACGGGTCGCGTAGGCTTTGCAAATACCGACTACCTTGCGGATTGCGCTCGGCGGAAGCCCCAGCCCGGAAGCCGCTCCCGCTGCGGTCGTCGTGGACGAAGTTACGAACGGGTAGGTCCCCATGTCGACGTCCAACAGAGTGCCCTGCGCTCCCTCGCACAGGATCTTCTCACCGCGTCGCCACGCATCTCCCAACAGTGTCATCGTCTCTGAGACAAAGCCGCGAATCTGGTCCGCTACTTTCGAGTACTCATCGACCCACTCTTCGATCGCTCGATCAATCGGCTGTGGCGGCTCGACTCCGGCCCCACGAAAGACTCGCTCCAACACCTCTCCGTGCTCCTGCAACCGCTGGCGAAAACGATCCGGATCGATGAACTCATACACGCGAATTCCCGTCCGCGCGTACTTTTGCTCGTAGGCCGGACCGATGCCACGCTTCGTCGTGCCGACACGTACGTCGTGAGCATCCAACGATTCCAGCCACTTGTGATACGGCAGAATGACGTGAGCGCAGTCGCTGAGAAAGAGACGTCCATCGAGTTCGATGTCCTTCTCTCTCAGCATCTGGATTTCTTTCAGAAGTTCGATCGGATCGACAACCACACCGTGGCCGATCACGCATTTCGTTTTCGGATGAAGGATGCCCGAAGGAACGAGGTGAAGGACGTAGGTCTTCCTTCCAATGACGACGGTATGACCGGCGTTTGCGCCCCCTTGGAAGCGCGCCACCCAATCCATGCTTCGGGACATCAGGTCGACGATCTTCCCTTTGCCCTCATCCCCGTACTGACACCCCACGACCACCGTCGCCGACATCGAACCGTCCTTTCGTGTCGCATGTGCCCGGACACTCGACCAGGCTCAACATCCTTTGAATCCCGCTGCGACTTCCTGACGCGCGGGGTGTCAATCCTTCTGAATCGAACCAAGTTCGAACCCGAACCGACGGGTTCGGTTGTTGAACTTCGTCCAAGACAAGCTCGCGGGGTGCGGAAAGAAGGCCCGGAAGAGCCTCTCCCGCAACCTAGGCCTTCGACAGGAACTCGACCAACGAGTCACCGAGCCGGGCCGCAATCTTTTCCTGTGCCTGCACCGTCGAGCCGCCGATGTGCGGCATCGCAAGAATCGACGGGTGGGAAACAAGAGTCTTTGGCAGCTCCGGCTCTCCCACGAAAACGTCCAGGGCAGCACCCGAAATCTCACCGTCATCCAGAGCGCGAACGAGCGCTGACTCGTCGACGATTCCGCCGCGCGAACAGTTGATGACGAACGCGTCCTTCCTCATCGAACGCAGCTGATCGGTTCCAAGGAGTCCGCGCGTCTCTTCACTGAGAGGCACGTGCACGGAAACGAAACGGGATTTGGACAGGAGCTCATCCATGGAAACGATCTGTGTTCCGGCGGGTGGAGTGGCGTCTGCAGGCAGATACGGATCGAAACCGAGAACCTTCATGCCGAGGGCGTGGCCCCGCTCCGCCAGTTGCCTTCCGATGCGCCCGAGGCCGATGACTCCCAGCGTCTCGCCGGTGACCTCAAAGCCCATCAGCTTTGACTTGGCCCATACTCCGTCGCGCGTTGACTGCAGCCCGCTACCGAACTTGCGAGCCAAAGCAAAAACGAACGCGAGCGCCAGTTCGGCAACCGCAACTTCGTTTCCACCAGGAACGGTCAGAACGTCGACCGACCGCTCGGCGGCTGCGTCCTTGTCGATGTTGTCCGTACCAGCTCCGGCCCGGCCAATGACGCGCAGCGTCTTCCCTTTGGCCATGAGGTCGGCGGTAACCTTGGTCCGACTCCGGACGATCCAGGCATCCGACTCGGCGTACTCGGCCTCAGAGGCGCCGTCGGCGCTGCGATCCAGGACTCGGAAGCCCGCCGCCTCGAGCTTTTCGGCAAGGACGGAAGATACAGGATCGAGGATCAGAGCGGTCCTGCTCATGACGTCACCTGCTTGCGCGATGCCTCGAGAGCGTCTTTGACTGCGGCAAGCGCGGCCTCGACGTCGTCCTCTTTGAGATAACCCATGTGGCCGAAGCGAAGGACCTTCCCCTTCAGAGAATCCTGACCACCCGCCAATCGGATGTGATGGTTGCGCTCGACAAAATCGAGAACGAACTTGGCGTTCACACCTTCCGGCACGCGGGCCACGGTCAGCGAACGGGCGGGAGAGCTTGTATAAGCTTCGAGGCCCAGTTCACCCAGACCTGCACGGCACCGATCTGACATTCGAACGAAGCGCGTGAGAGTAGCGTCCAGGCCATCGTCGAGAATGAGATCGAGGGATCGATCCAGTCCCATGATGAGCGTCACGGCCGGCGTGTAGGGAAAGTCAGCGGCTTCCCACTTCTTGAGGGCCTTGCGCAGATCCAGATAGTAGCGGGGCGACTTGGCTTCAGCGCAAGCCTTCTGCGCGCGCTTCGAGAGCGCAATGAAAGAGAGACCCGGCGGAAGCATGATGGCTTTTTGGGAACCGCAAACGACGACGTCTACTCCCCAGTCATCCATAGGCAGCGGGTGGGCGATGAGACCGGTAATGGCATCGACGACGGAGAGAACGCCTCTTTCCTGTGCGATGCGGGCCAACTCTTCAATTGGGTGCAGTACGCCGGTCGACGTCTCGCTGTAGGTCAGGTAGACCGCCTTCGGTCGAACACGATCCAACGTCTTCGCAACCAATTCCGGATCGACCGCTTCTCCCCACGGGACTTCGATGATCTCCGTCTCGATCCCGTACGCATTCGTCAACTGACCCCATCGCTCCCCGAACTTTCCCGAAGAGACGACCACCGCCTTGTCTCCCGGTGAGAGGAGGTTGCATACCGATGCCTCCATGGCGCCGGTGCCGGAAGTGGCCAGAGTCATGACGGGTTCATTCGTTTGAAAGACGCGTTGAAGCTTGGCGTTCGCTCCCTCGACGATCTTCTGAAACGTTTCTGTACGATGGTGGGGCATGGGCCGGCCCATGGCTTCCACGACTTGAGGTGGAACATTGACCGGACCCGGCGTGTGCAGAGATGTACGTGTCATAGGTGCAGGCAAACCCTTTCTCGTGAAAAGGTGAACATCGAGGAGCCGCTACCTCGTTACCCGGCAGACCCCAGGCGACCGCAGCCCGAAAGGACCATGGCCGCATGGGACCCAAACCGGAGAGTCTAGCGCTCCAAATCCGATTCGTGAAGAAGATTGGTCCGTGGGACGTCTAGGCTGCGTAGAGGCGTCCCGAGCGACGCTTTCTCGGGCTTCGTCGCGCCCGGGTCAAGCCGGCTTTCAGGACCTGGTCCATTCGCTCGACCGGAACGATCTCGAGTTCGTTCCGAATCTCTTCGGGAATCTCGGAGATGTGGCGGCGGTTGCCCTCGGGAACGAGAAGCGTGCGGACGCCTGTCCGGTGTGCTGCAACCGCCTTCTCCGTGATTCCTCCGACCGGAAGGATCTTACCGCGGAGGGTGATCTCTCCGGTCAGCGCGACCGTGCTCCTCGTCGAGCGCTCCGTCAACGCCGAGATCAGGGCCAGGGCGATAGCCGCTCCGGCGGAGGGACCGTCTTTGGGCACGGCCCCTTGGGGAACATGAACGTGAAGATCGAACTTCGCAAAGAAGTCGGGCTCGATTCCCAAGTCAGCCGACTCCGAGCGAACGAAGGAGACCGCGGCTCTCGCCGACTCTTGCATCGTCTCCCCGAGTTTACCGGTGAGTAGAAGATCTCCCTTTCCCGGAAGAGCGCGCACCTCGACGAGAAGGACCTCTCCCCCCGCTTCGGTCCAGGCCAGGCCCGTGGCAACTCCCAGGCGTCCGGCCCGCTCCAAGACTTCGTCGGTGAAGCGGGGTGGTCCCAGTAGCTCCGGCAGGTTGGAGACTCCAACACTGACCCCAGACTTTGCGAGGTCTCCGCCGGCTTTGCGACGGGCCATCTTTCGGCAGACCGAGGCCAGCTCCCGCTCGAGGGACCGAACTCCGGCCTCGCGGGTGTAGCCTCTGACGAGGCCCAGAATGGCCTCATCGTCCAGGCGAACGTCCCGGTTGGCCAGCCCGGCGGCTTCGACCTGCTTCGGCAGGAGGAATCGCTTGGCGATCTCGCGTTTCTCCGACTCCAGGTAACCGGGAAGGCGGATGAACTCCATACGATCGAGCAACGGTTGCGGGATTCCCGATGCTTCGTTGGCCGTCGTGATGAACAGGACCTGGGAAAGGTCGTAGTCGACCTCGAGGTAGTGATCGTTGAACGCCCGGTTCTGCTCGGGATCCAGTACCTCCAACAGGGCGGCACTGGGATCGCCGCGATAGTCCGCTCCCAGTTTGTCGATCTCGTCGAGAAGGATGACGGGATTGACGGTGCCGACCTTCTTCATGGCCTGGAGGATGCGACCGGGCATCGACCCGATGTACGTACGGCGGTGACCGCGAATCTCGGCCTCGTCACGAACGCCACCCAGGGCAATGCGAGCGAACTTTCGACCGAGTGCTTTGGCCACAGAACGGCCGAGAGAGGTCTTACCGACTCCGGGTGGACCGACCAGACAGAGGATGGGTCCCCGAACCTGCCGAGTGAGTTGAACCACGGCGAGATGTTCGAGCATGCGCTCCTTGACCTTGGCCAAACCGTAGTGATCGGCATCGAGAATCTTCTGTGCCTGGTCCAGGTTTCTACGATCCCTCGTTTTCTTCTTCCACGGAACGGTCGTCAGCCAACTGATGTAGCTGCGAGTCACCGTCGCCTCCGGAGAGAAGACAGGCATTCGAGCGAGGCGGTCGAGCTCCAAAAGGGCTTTCGTCTCTACCGCCGGCGGCATATGAACGCGCCGAATCTCGCGATCGAGTTCCTCGATCTCGGCCATCCCATCCCGATCGCCGTCCGACTCCGGCGCAGACGGGGACGGCTGCGGCTTTTTCGCCTGCGACTCCCGAACCACTTCCATCGTACGTCGACGAAGCTGGGCGTTCTCCTTGCTGAGAGCGCGGCGTAGGACCTCGAGTCGAATGGCCACGTCCTCGGATTCGAGAAGTTCCTGACGGGCCGAAACTCGAATCAGGATCTGCGAGGCGATCAGGTACGCCGTCTGAACGGGGTCTTCCAGCTCGAGCACCGACATGCGGACCTCATCCGGCACTCGGCCGGAGAGTTCTGCAAACTCGGCGAACTGGGCCTGAACTCGGTGGACCCGGCTGGTCAGGGCGCGATCCGACTCGCACTTCTCACTCATCGCTTCGATGGTGGCGAAGGCGAACCCCGCATCGGCATCCAAGGACTGGAGTCGAACTCGAGCCACGCCTTCCACAAGCACGCGCATCGTCCCGTCGGGCAACCGAAAGATCTGAAGTACGCGGACCAGCGTACCCACGGCGTGGACGTCGGCCTGCTGTGGCTCGGAAACGTCCGGACGCTTTTGGGCAGTCGCAAAGAGGAGCCGATCCCGCGACTCCGCCCACTCGATCGCCGCCACCGACGCAGGCCGTCCCACGAAAAGCGGGAGGGTCATGTGGGGAAAGATGACGACGTCCCTCAGAGGGAGAAGGGGCAAACGTTCTGGGATGGGATTGGGAACAGAGGCGTCAAGGCGTTGGGCGCCGCTCATAGTTGTCCGGACCTCCAGGCTCGGCACGCCCCCATCCGTCCGCAGCCCTGCGGTTGGAAGGGGTTCACATCGGTTACGTTAGGCCAATCCCTTGGCGTAACCGATGGGCCTGTGGATATGGATCAGGCTTCTTTCTTGTCTTCTCGCGGCACCATCGTGGGTTCGTCTCCGGAGAGAATGACCCCTTCTTCGATGATGCAAGCCTCCACATCCTTCCTGGACGGAAGATCATACATGATATTGAGCATGGCATCCTCGAGCACGGCTCGCAGGCCGCGTGCACCGGTTTTCCTGTCCAGTGCGATTCGGACGACGGCCTCCAAGGCCCCCTCCGAAAACTCGAGGCGGACGTTCTCCATCTCGAAGAACTTCTGATACTGCTTCACAATCGCGTTCTTGGGCTCGGTGAGGATGCGTTTGAGGGCTTCCTCATCCATCTCGCCCAACGTCGCAACGATGGGAAGACGGCCGATCAATTCTGGAATGAGACCGTACTTGGAGAGGTCCTGGGGTTCGATCTTGGAGTAGAGATCCCCGAGGGACAGGTCCTTCCGCTTTTCCTCATCCGCACCGAAACCGATCTCGGTCTTGCCGATTCTGGTCTGCACGGTCTTCTCGATGCCTTCGAAAGCACCGCCGCAAATGAAGAGAATGTCTTTCGAGTTGACCTCGATGTACTTCTGCTGCGGATGCTTCCGTCCGCCCTGCGGGGGCACGTTGGCCACCGTACCTTCGAGGATCTTGAGCAGCGCCTGCTGCACACCCTCTCCGGAAACGTCGCGGGTGATCGAGGGGTTCTCACTCTTTCGCGCCACCTTGTCGACTTCGTCGATGTAGACGATGCCGTGCTCGGCGGCGACGAGATTGAAGTCCGCAGCCTGCAGCAGACGAACAAGGATGTTTTCGACATCCTCACCGACGTACCCGGCCTCGGTCAGACTGGTGGCGTCGATCATAGCGAACGGAACTTTGAGAAGCTTGGAAAGCGTGCGAGCGAGAAGCGTCTTACCCGAACCGGTCGGACCGATAAGAAGGATGTTCCCCTTCTCCAGTTCGACTTCGTTGTGGACGGCCGCCGGCTGATTGACGCGCTTGTAGTGATTGTAGACGGCGACGGAGAGGACCTTCTTGGCGTGGTCCTGTCCGATGACGTACTCGTCGAGGATGCGCTTGATCTCTGCAGGCTTGGGCAGGTTCTCTTTGTTCAGCGTGACCTGCGTGTCGCCCTCGCCCTCGAGGATGTCATTGCAGAGGCGAACGCACTCACTGCAGATGTAGACGGAGGGACCGGAAACGAGACGGGCCACCTCTTCCTGTCCCCGACCACAGAAGGAACAGCGGATCGGGTGGGGCGAATTGATGCGCTTCTTCATGCACTCTCCTCGGAGTTACGTCGGCTTCGTTGTCGATGCTGGCACACCGCCCTCGAGCGGTGGAAGGTACGGCCGCCGGCTTTCGCTAGGCAGACGTCTCCGATTTCTTTCTTTCGATGACTTCGTCGACCAGTCCGTACTCCAACGCTTCATTGGCTGACATGAAGTAGTTCCGGTCGGTGTCCTTACGGATCTTATCGACATCCTGACCCGTGTGCGACGCCATGATTTCGTTCATTCTCTCACGAAGGGCCAAAATCTCCTTCGTGTAAATGTGCATGTCCGAAGCCTGGCCGCGACTGCCACCCATCGGCTGATGAATCATGATGCGACTGTTGGGAAGGGCGGAACGCTTTCCCTTGGCGCCGCAAGCCAGCAGCAGCGCGGCCATCGACGCGGCCTGACCCATGCAGATCGTGGCAACGTCCGGCTTGATGAATTCCATCGTGTCGTAAATGGCCAACCCGGCAGAAACGACCCCACCCGGAGAGTTTATGTACAGGTTGATGTCGCGCTCCGGATCCTCGGCAGCGAGGAAGAGCAGCTGGGCAATGACGAGGTTGGCCACCACGTCATCAATGGCCGTGCCGACGAAGATGATGCGGTCCTTGAGCAGGCGGGAAAAAATGTCGTAGGAACGTTCTCCGCGACTCGACTGCTCGACAACGATAGGCACCAATGACATCGATCCACACTCCCTCTGCGTTACTTACGGGATAATGATGTTTGAGTCGGTCTGTTCCTTGGGGCGGGGCTGCGTAGACTGCTTCACCTCCACCTCCTCGAAGACCTTCTCGAAAACCTTTTCGTCCAGAACCTCGAGAGCCAGTCCGTTGATTTCACCGGACTTACTCAACTGCTGCCGGACCCGCGGAACGTTGACCGACTCACCGAGCCGCTCCCGAATCCGCGCATCTATCTCCTCATCGGATACAGACAAAGACTCCTTGCGCGCGATCGCGTCCAGAATGAGTCGTCTTTTCCACATGACGACAACCTGAGTACGGACTTCAGCCCTTACCTGCTCGGGATCGCCCCCAGGGTTCTGCTGGGCGGCACGGGTCATCCCACGGGAGATTCCCTCTTCGATGACACCCTCCGGAATATCGAAGGGAACCGTATCGACGATGCGAGAGATGAATTTAGCCTCCGACATCTGACGCGCACGCTTGGCTTCCTGCTCCACGAGCTGCTCGCGAACCTTTTCGCGGAGGCCCGACATGTCCAGACCTTCCTCGACCTCAGCCGCGAAGGAATCGTCCAATTCTGGCCGAATTCGCTTCTGCACCCGGTTGGCCCGGAGGATGAAGAACCGACGCCCCCCGGCCAAGTCCCGGTCGCGATGCTCATCCGGATACTGGACCTCGATCAGCTTCTCTTCGTTGACGGAGAGCCCAACTGTGGCCTCCCGGAACTCCGGAAGAAGATTGGGAGCACCCGCATCAAGCTGGAGTTCTCTTCGCTTCCCCTTGGGAAGCCGCTGCCCACTGTGGTCCGCCGGATAGATGTGGGCCTCGACCAAGTCGCCGACTTCACTCGGTTCGAGGGTCGGCTCCAGCTTGGCTGCCTGGTTTCGAAGTTCCTCGAGTCCCTTGTCGATGTCATCTTCTTCGAGTTCGAAGAGTTCTTCGTCGATCTCGATCGAGGCGAGGTCCGGCAGCTCGATCTCAGGCCACAGTTCGACCAGTGCGGTGAACTTGAGAGGCTCGCCCCGTTCGAAATGAAGTTCCTCGACGCGAGGCTGCGCCGCGATGCGGAGTTCTTCTTCCTCGACCACTTCATTGATGGCTTCGGGGACGATGCTCTGAAGCACTTCCTGTTGGATCGAATCCCAGTAGCGCTTTTCGACGACGTCCACAGGCACTTTACCTTTGCGGAATCCGGGGAGCTGAACTTTGCGCCGGACGCGGCGAACCACTTCGTCAATCCGGGCGTCGACGACGTCGACATCGAGCTCGATCGCGATCGTCCTCTGCCCGGAACTCTTTTCCTCAATCGTGTACATATTGATTTCGCCTCGCCGACTATTTTGATTTCGCCTCGCCGCTTGCGCGGACTCGGCGGCGGAGCGTCGAACGCTCAGCGTTCGACGGTTGGCCGCATTCTTCTGGTCTTGCCTGATTTCGCCTCGCCGCTTGCGCGGACTCGGCGGCGGAGCGTCGAACGCTCAGTGTTCGACGGTTGGCCGCATTCTTCTGGTCTTGCCTTTTTTCGCCTCGCCGCTTGCGCGGACTTGGCGGGATACTTGCGAGAGGGGGGACTCGAACCCCCACGGGTCGCCCCACTGGAACCTAAATCCAGCGCGTCTGCCAGTTCCGCCACTCTCGCGTTCCGAACGTAACGGTGGGCCGCCGGGCCGCGTTGGGCTGGATGGTGGCCGGTCGTGCCGTTCGATCATTATATAGATTCACGTACGGCCCGGGGGCGTACGAACGGTCGAACCCCGCTCAGGACAGCGATTCCCGGACGCGGCGGCAGACGATGTCTCCCATGTCGTCTGTTCCGAGTCCGTTACGGGCGGACGCTGAAGGAATCTCTCCCTCGACGAGAGACGAACTGACCGCGCCTTCGACGGCTGCAGCGGACGCCTCCTCCCCAAGAAAGTCGAGCATCATCTGCGCGGCCAGAATCGCCGCCAACGGATTCGCGGTGTTCTGGCCGGCGTACTTGGGAGCCGAACCGTGAATCGGCTCGAACATCGAGACCTTCCCGGGATGGATGTTCCCGGACGCGGCCAGCCCCATCCCGCCTTGGATCATTGCGCCGAGATCCGTGATGATGTCTCCGAAGACATTCGAAGTGACGACAGTGTCGAACCACTCCGGATTCTTGACCATCCACATGCAGGCCGCGTCGACGTAGGCATGGTCGCGCTCGACTTCCGGATAGTCCTGGCCGATTTCTTCGAAGGCCCGCGTCCAAAGGTCGAAGGCCCGAACCGCGTTTGCCTTGTCGACCATGGTCAGCTTCTTTCCGCGCTTCATGGCCAGATCGAATGCGTACTTGAAGAGTCGATCGGCGCCGCGACGCGTCAGCAGCATCTCCTGCACGGCGATCTCGTCCGGCGTTCCCTTCTTGAAGAATCCGCCCATGCCCGTATAGAGGTCTTCCGTGTTCTCGCGAATCACGACCATGTTCACGTGCTCGGGTCCCTTGTCCTTCAACGGACAAAGCTTCGCGTCGAACAGTTTGATCGGGCGCAAATTGATGAAGAGATCGAGTTGGAAGCGAATGCCGGCGATGATGGCGCGCTCCAACATCCCCACCTCAATGCGGGGATCTCCGATCGCTCCCAGGAGAATGGCGTCGTACCCGCGCATCTCATCGATGACTTCCTGCGGGAAGGCCTCGCCCGTCGCAAGGTAGTGATCGGCCCCGTGGGGATAGTGCGTCTTCTCGAAACGTACGCCGGTACATTCCCCGACCGTGTCCAGAACCCGGACGGCCTGCGTGGTGACTTCGGGTCCGATGCCGTCTCCGGGCAGGACCGCGACGCGGTAGGACTTCAAGATTTGGCCTCCGGATTCTCGATGAGAAGAGCAATGCCCTGCCCTCCCCCGATACACGCCGAGGCGATTCCGTAACGGCCTCCGCTGCGACGAAGCTCGTGAGCCAGCGTCAGCACGAGACGGGATCCGGTCGCACCGAGCGGATGCCCGAGAGCGATGGCCCCCCCGTTGACGTTGACCTTGTTGCGGTCGAGGCCAAGGTCTTTCTCGACGGCCAGGTACTGTCCGGCGAAAGCTTCATTGATCTCAAAGCGATCGACGGCGCCCAGCTCGACGGAAGCGCGCTTCAGGACCTTTCGAATGGCGGGCGCCGGACCGATTCCCATTTCGGACGGATCGACACCGACGGATGCCCAGTTGCGAATCATCGCCAGCGGCTTTTTCCCGGATGCGGCTGCCGTTTCCTCACGGACGAGCACGAGCGCCGCCGCACCATCCACGATTCCCGATGCGTTACCGGGAGTGACGAAACCGTCCTTGGAGAAGGCCGGGCGGAGCTTGGCCAAACCCTCGATCGTCGTGTCGGGCTTCATATGATCGTCTTCGGTCACCGCCACCATGTCCCGCTTGACCTTGACCTCCACCGGGACGATTTCGACGTCGAAGAGACCGGCTTCCTTGGCCTTGGCCGCACGCTGTTGCGATTGCAGCGCGAACTCGTCCTGTTCTTCGCGGGTGACTTCGAAACGGCGCGCAAGTTTCTCCGCCGTCTGCGCCATGAAGAGCCCGCAGGTCGTATCCATCAGAGAGACCATCAAAGAGTCTTCGAGCTGAGCGTGTCCGAGCCGCAGCCCGGACCGCGAACCACGCACGACATGGGGCGCCTGGGAGAGGTTTTCCATTCCCCCGGCGACGACGGTGTCTGCTTCGCCGTTCTTGAGAAGGTAGCTGGCGGAAACCAACGACTGGATGCCGGAGCCGCAAAGACGGTTCACCGTCAGTGCGGGCGTCGACTGCGGCAGTCCAGCTCGAATAGCGACGTGACGCGCACCGTACAATGCGTCTCCACTGGTTTGGAGGGCGTTGCCCATGACGACGTGATCGACGTCATCAGCGGAGACGCCGGACTTGTTCAGCGCCCCCTCGGTGGCTTTCGCTCCCAACTCGATGGCGGAGACTCCGGCAAAGAGTCCCCCCGGACGTCCGTCGCCGCGCTTCCCGCCTTCCCATTCGGCCATGGCCGTGCGGGCTCCGCCCAAGATGGCGATCGCTTCGCTCATGTTGTCGACTTCCCTTCTACTTTCCCTTGAACTCGGGCTTGCGCTTCGAAAGGAAGGCATCGGTGCCTTCCTTCCAATCGTCTGTGTTGGCAGCGAGGCCGAACTGGCTGACCTCGAATGCGAGGCCTTCCGCCAACGGCATGTCCCGTCCGCGAACGGCGGCCTGCAAGGCCAGGCTGACTGCCCGGGGTCCCCGTTTGTTCATAGATGCCGCAATCCCGCGGCAGGTCTCCATCAGTTCCTTGGCCTCGACGACCTTGTTGGCAAGCCCGATACGGTACGCTTCCTCGGCGTCGATCATGTTGCCGGTCAACGTCATCTCGAGAGCGCGTCCCAAGCCGACGATGCGGCCGAGACGTTGCGTGCCGCCGTACCCCGGAATGACGCCGAGGCCGACCTCGGGAAGTCCGACGCTGGCCGACGATACGAAGACCCGCACGTGACAGGACATCGCAAGTTCCAGTCCGCCGCCCAAAGCAAATCCGTTGACGGCCGCAATGAAGGGCTTGCGGGCGTTCTCGATCTTGGAGAAGACGCCTTGTCCCCGCGCGGCGTGCGCCATCGCCTGTTCTGCGGACAGATCGGACAGCTCCCCGATGTCCGCGCCGGCTACGAACGCCTTTTCCCCGGCTCCGGTCAGAATGACTCCGCGGATTTCATCCTTCCCATGGACCTCGTCGACCAGGGCGTCCAGGTCGTTCATGGTGTCGTGATTGAGGGCGTTGAGCGCCTTCTGACGGTCGATCTGCACCTCGAGCCACGAGGCGTTCTCTTCGACGACTAGGTTCTTGTAGCTCAAGACTTTGTGTCTCCTTTTGGTAGCTCGGGACACCGCCCGGGGCCGACGCGGGCCGAAAGGAGGACAATAGTAAAGATCCTCCCGTTCTGCGAATGCAAACCGAGGCTCATTGGAGCTTCCGGAGGGCTTACTGACCCCGCTCCAAAAGCATGGCCATCCCCATCCCGCCGGAGACGCAGAGAGTGGCCACTCCGCGCTTCACGTCCCGCCGAATCATCTCGTGAAGTAGCGTCACCACGATCCGGGTTCCGGTGCAGCCGATCGGGTGTCCCAGCGAAATGGCTCCCCCGTTGACGTTCAGCGTTTCGCGATCGAGTCCCAGGTCCCGGTCGCAAGCGAGGACCTGAGCGGCAAAGGCTTCGTTCAGTTCGACGAGGTCGATGTCGCTCAGCTCGAGGTTCGTTCTTTGCAGCAGGGATCGCACCGCGGGAACCGGGCCGATTCCCATCGTCCGCGGGTCGACCCCGGCCGACGTCCAGTCCGTCATCGTAGCCATGACTTCGAGCCCCAGCCGCTCGGCCCGAGACTTCGACATGAGAACGAGTGCGGCCGCTCCGTCGGTGATTCCGGAAGCGTTGCCCGCGGTGATCGTCCCGTCCGACGCAAACACCGGTTTCAGCTTGGCCAGACCTTCGGCGGTAACTCCGTCCCGGGGATGCTCGTCTTCCTCGACAACGGTGTCCCCTTTCCTTCCTGGAACCGTGATCGGAACGAGTTCCGAAGCAAATCGCTTGGAGGCCCTCGCCTCGGTTCCTTTGCGCTGGCTTTCGGCGGCAAACTCGTCCTGTTCGGCGCGCGGGATATCGTACTCGCGCGCGAGCGTCTCCGCCGTCTCGCCCATGATCTGTTGCGCCAACGGACAGTTGAATCCGTCTTTGTACATCGCATCGACCAGGGTGGAGTGTCCCAAGCGGTATCCGGTGCGGAACCGGTCGGCGAGAAAGGGAACGCGACTCATGGACTCGGTTCCACCCACAACGACCGTATCGGCTTCGCCCGCGCGGAGAAGACGCGCGCCCTGGGCGATGGCCTCCATTCCTGAGGCGCAGGCCATATTGATCGTGGAGGAAACCGTCGTGTCGGCAAGGCCCGCGCCGAGCGCGATTTGTCGGGCGGGATTCGGCCCGGTCCCGGCCTGACGGGCGCAACCGATGACCACCCGGACCTCTCCCCGGTCTTCGGGCAGGTCCTGTAGAGCGTCCCGGACGACCTGAACACCGATCTCGACACCGGTCAGGGGTGAGAGTGCGCCCAGAAACTTTCCGATCGGAGAACGACGGGCTCGAACGATCGCGATGGAATCGCGTTGGGCGCCGGAAGCATCAGACATGGCGGTCCCTCCTCCTCGAACTGAAAAGTACTCGGCCAAGGCAAACGCACAGCCTAACGCTCGAAAAGACCCCAAATCAATCCGTGAGCGGTACGGAGCCCCTTCCAGCCGGCCCTGCCCTACCTCGAGGAGAGTTCGAACCGTCCATCCTGGCTCGAGGCGGGCGGAGTGGGTCCTGCCACAAAACGCGCCGTCGCAGGCTCCCGCGGTCCGTTTTTGCGCCCACCTGTGGCACCGGATTCACAGGTCCCCGTTCTCCCGAGCGGGTCGCCTTGCCTGTATACTCCTCCCTCGCAGTAAGTTGTGAACTCAACCCTGCCACCCCCACCGTCCGGCATGACACTTACCCCCGTGTAGTGAGCCGGCCGCGAAATGAACAGGTGCGGGAGGCTGGAAAGAACGCAATCCGGCAGCGGAAACCGTTCGCACGACTCTGGGGACTTTCTTTGACCGCGACCGCTCGACACTGCAGCCGCCTGGTGCTGTTCGTACTTCTCCTCTCGCTCTGCGCGACCGTGTTTCCGGTGAGTTCCCGGGCAAACCCCGGGCCGGGTGACTCCAGATCGCTGGAAGTCACGGGTTTGGAGTTCGAGGGACTCGAGAAGACGCGCGAAACTCTGGCCCGACGGGCTGCGGGAATCGAAGTGGGCCACACCGTGACGCCTGCGCAACTGGCCGGTCTGGAGTCACGGCTCGAACGCTCCCGGCTCTTTCGGAAGGCCGAGGTCCGAGTCCTTGCGGGAGCGGAACGAGGTGAGGTTCAGCTCGTCATTCGAGTCGAGGAGAGCCGGCCCCACTTCCGATTCGGGCTGGGCCACCAGGACCTGGACGGTTGGTTCCTCGAACCGGTCGAATTCAACCTCGACAACCTTACCGGTCGCGGCGAGCACTTCGACCTGTCGTGGCGGATCGGCTTCCGAACGAACGGGCTCCATCTCAACTGGCGCCTTCCCTCGCCCGAGTCCCATCGAACCTACGTCGGTTGGGGATGGCACGGGGTGTCCCACGATCGACTCTACTTCGCCGAGAGCACGGAAATCGCTCACGAGGTGCGTCGGCAGAGTTTCGACGTCAACGGTTCGGTTGATTTAGGGCGCGGGTTCTACTGGGAAGGCAGCGTCGCCTACGAGAGAACGGCCGTCGACTCCTCGGCACGTGTCTATGTCGACTCGCCCAGCGGCGCCGAATCCGGTACCGAGATTCGCTACGCACAGCTCCCTGAGACGATTCAGGCGTCGGTCGACACGACGATGGGAGTTCGTGTTCGGAGCGCGTGGATTTTCGACGGACGTCGCGGGCAGGAATTGGCTCGTGAGGGCACCTGGGGTCGTGTCGTTTACGAAGCCCTCAGCTCGGAGAGAAGACCGATCCACCGCGGAGAGTTGGATCTACGCGCATACAAGGCACCCTTTCCCGGCTGGCAATTGGCCGCGCGGCTCCATGTCGAAGCGGTCTCCAAGAACTCACCGTTCCATGAACGCATCTACCTCGGTGGGCTCTACACGGTCCGCGGATACGCCACCCATGTCTTCTCTCCGCCGGAAGGACACCGACGTCGAGTCGTCGTCTCGGCGGAGATTCGTCGCGTCTGGGTAGGAACCGCGGAAGCGCCCCGGGTTGCCGGGTTGGCCTTCGTCGACTTTGGTCGTGCCTGGAACTCGTCCGCCACGAATCCAACGCATGCCGCGGCTGCCGGCTTCGGTTGGCGGGTCGGGGTTCCCTGGCTGGGATATCTCGGTTTGGACGTCGGCATCCCTCTCGATGACAGCATCGTGGACGAGAGTTTTCATCTGAGTACGAGCCTGGGATGGACGTTTTGAATCGCCCACGGCTTTCCGAATGTCGCGTGAATGCCGCGGATCCGCCGCGCCATTCGCGACGGCATCGAACCCGGGCAACGGTGGCCCGCACGTTCATCGTGTTCATCGCGGACACTGCGTTCTTCGCGCACACGACGTTCCTCGCGCACTCTGCGTCCCGCTCGTTCGCTGTGATCACAGCGATAACCACGCTCACATTGCTGACTGTATTGGGAGTGGGTCTCGCCCGGGCCGAGGACGCCGGGACTCCCGAACCCAGACTGATCGCTCTCGAGCCTGCCATCCGAGGGCCATGGATCGTTTGCCGCGTGCTCGGAGAAGGTCTTCCCGGAGAGGCAGCCTTGGAGACACTGAAGAGCGGACTACCGACTTCGATTCTGCTCGACTTTCTTACGCACACGCCGGGCAGCAGTGAGTCCCGATCCCGACGGGTCCTCGTTCAGGTCGAGCCCGACCTTTGGGAAGGTGATTACCGCGTCCGCTGGAACGAAGGAGAGCATCGTTATCCCGATCTGTCCGGACTGCGAGTGGGGCTCGGGCATCTGGGTCCATTCGCGGTCGCTCCTGTGCCCACGGAGGAAAGTGCTCGACGTCGCTTCGACGCCCGAATGCAGGTGTTCCCGGTCGCAGCCGAGGACAAGGCCGCAGAACTCGGCATTCGACAGGAAGACGAGACTTCCAGCGAGCGACAGCGATCGATCGGCTTCGGCAGCCTCTTCCGCTTTCTCTTCGGCAAAAGAGAGTCGCGTGAGGTCGTGACTTTGGAACTGGGTACGGAACCCGTCGCAATCGATACGCTACCGCGAATCGAAGTCGAGGACCCTGTCCGGTGAAGTCCTGGAGAGCACAGTTGCTGTTGCTTGTGGCCGCGGTTGGACTCGCGCCGCTGGTACCGGCCGGTTTTGCTTTGCGCTCGCTTCTCGCGGAAACGGCTCGTCCGCTTCTCGGCCCCGAAATGAAGAACGGGGTCGACACGGCTCTCGAACTGACACGCGAACTCATGGAAGCGGAGCGGATCGCGTTTCGGGATCAGATCGAGGCCGGAGCTCTCGTCGATACACTGGACCGAAATCTCTCGGATTCGGATCGGCACACTCTGGAGGCACTGAAACTGCAGCCCGGTGACGACCCGGTTCGTGTCGAACTGGAATCGGGACTCGGTTTCGTTGCCCTCGCGACTGCAACCAGACCTGGCGACGATGAAGTCTTTGTAGAATCCGCACCAGGCGCCCCTTCGAAAAAGGCTCAGACTTCGGGGGCGTGGGTTTTCGCGCCGCTCTCAGAGACCCTGGTCACCCACAGTCGGAACGTCGAGTCGGCCGTTCGTCGAATGGAGTCTTTCCGGCGGGACCGGGAAGCGTGGCTGAGCAGTGCACTCGGCGCATTCTTCATTGTCGAGCTGGGAATCCTCGCCCTCGCTCTGGGACTGGGGATCCTGCTCACGCGAAGGCTGACGGCGCCGATCACTGCATTGGAAGGCGGGATCGAACGCGTGGCGCAAGGTGACCTCGAAACGTCCGTCCGTCCACGCGGCCACCCGGAGCTCAAGGTCGTCCTCGATCGGTTCAACCGAATGGTTTCGCAACTCCGCTCGCAGCAGGCGGAGCTTCTGCGGCTGGAGAAGCAGACGGCGTGGCAGCAGATGGCGCGTTCCCTGGCGCACGAGATCAAAAACCCGCTGACACCCATCCAGCTCGCGACCGAAGAGGTCCACAATGCCTACCGGGGAGACGATGAATCGTTCCGGATCCTTCTCGACGAGAGCACCAGGATCATCGAGGAGGAAATCAGCCGGCTGCGTGAACTGGTTGCCGGGTTCTCGCAGTTGGCGAAACCGGCGACATCCTCGCAATCCGTCGACATCGCCGAAGTCGCCGTCGATCTCGGCCGCGTCTACGGCGACCGTGTCCAGATCGATGTATCGAGCGCGGATGCGTTTCTCCCCACGGTTCGGGGGGACCTGGAAGCTCTGCGAAGAGTCCTACTCAACCTCATCAACAACGGGCTCCAGGCACAGGACGCTGCCGGACGGGACGGGCCCGTGAAACTAAGGCTGCGATCGACGGATCGCGAGGTCTTCGTCACAGTTTCGGATCACGGCGAGGGAGTTCCAGAAGAGAACCGCGCCCGTATCTTCGAGCCCGACTTCACCACTCGGTCCGACGGAATCGGACTTGGGCTGGCCATTGCCCGAAGCACAGTCGAGGGTCATGGCGGCACGCTGGAACTCGTGGTTCCGGACTCGCCGACGGAGGCCGCCGAACCCGGATCGACATTCCTGCTCACGCTGCCGAGAAGAAACGGAGACTCCGCATGAAACACCGCGTACTCATCGTCGATGACGAGAAGAACATTCGACGCACACTGCGAATGGTCCTGACGAGTGCGGGCTACGAATGCTTCGACGTCGACTCCGGGGAGGCGGCCTTGGCCCATGTACGGGACGAGCCGGCGGACGTCGTGTTGCTGGACATCGGCCTTCCGGGACAAGACGGGATCGAGACTCTCAGCATGCTGAAGTCAGACCTTCCGACGTTGCCGGTAATCATGATCTCCGGTCGCGCCACCGTGGCCGCGGCGGTGGAGTCGACGCAGAAGGGAGCGTTCGACTTTCTGGAGAAACCGCTCTCGCGCGATCGCGTCCTTCTTGCCGTTCGCAACGCACTTCGAGTGTCGGAACTCGACACGACCGTTGACCAGTACCGAGCGCAGGAGGCACGCGACCGGGCCCTGATCGGGGAGAGCGATGCTTTGCAGGACGTTCGCGATCGCGCCGCCCGGGTCGCGCCGATGAGTGCAACCGTGTTGATCACGGGCGAAAGTGGAACGGGAAAGGAACTCCTGGCCCGGTTTGTTCACGACTCCAGCCCGCGGAAGGACCAGGCGTTCATCAAGGTCAACTGCGCAGCCATTCCCGAAGAGCTCATCGAGACCGAACTGTTCGGGTGCGTCCGCGGCGCGTACACCGGCGCCGATCGGGCGCGAGACGGCAAGTTCCAAGCCGCCGACGGGGGCACGCTTTTCCTCGACGAGGTCGGAGACATGAGTCCGAAGGTTCAGGCCAAGGTCCTCCGAGCCATCCAGGAAAAGGAAATCGAACGTGTCGGGGAGTCGACGACCCGCCAGGTCGATGTCCGCATCATCGCGGCCACGAACAAAGATTTGGAAGCCGAAGCCCAAAGTGGAGGCTTCCGCGAGGATCTCTTTTACAGGCTGAACGTCGTTCCCCTCCGGATTCCACCGCTCCGCGAACGCAAGAGCGACATTGCGCGCCTGGCGCGTCACTTTGCCCTGCGGTACGCAAAGGAGAACGCGCTTCCCGAACCCGATTTCACTACTTCGGCGCTGGCCGCCCTCGTCGAATCCGACTGGCCGGGAAACGTCCGCGAACTTCGCAACGCCATCGAACGTCTCGTCATTCTCGGCGCCGGACCGACCCTCACCATCGATGACGTGCAGAACATCGTCGGTTCGGGGGCAGCAACGACGGGAGCCGAACCTCGCGTTGAGCGAGAAGAATCGGAAGTGCGCAAAGACGCCGCCAGCGGCTTGCCCCTTCCGACGATCGAAGTGGTCGAAACCCTCGGCGGTTTGTCTGCCGCACGTGACGAGTTCGAGCGGATCTGTATCGAACTGGCGCTCGATGCCACCGGGGGTAATGTCTCGCAGTCGGCACGCAGGCTCGGCGTCGAACGGAGCAACCTGCACAAGAAGATGGCCAAGCACGGGCTGGAGGCACGACCGCCCCGATCGGCCAACGGAGGCTGACTGGGGTGCGACCCGGCGACTCGCCGAGGGCAGGAACGAGCGGCGGGAACAGGCGGCGGGAACGAGCTGCGGGAACGAACGCCGGCGGCAAGGTAAAGGAGCGATCGATCATGAATCTGACACCCCGTCGAAAGCCGGAGCAGCGCGGCCGTGCAGCCGCGGCTTACGTCCCCTTTTGTCTCGCGGCCGGTCCCGTGTTGAGCCATGCGAAACGGTGGCTGGAAGGAGCGCAGTGGCTGGCCGCAGAACAGGTGCGGAGTGCGGTAGTGCTCGCATTGGGTCTCGTAGGTCTCACGTTGAGCCTCGCGCTTCCCGGTGCGTCGCACGCTGCGCCTCAGTTGACCGGATCCTCACCTGTTCCGGATGGAAGTTCGAGTTCTCAACCCAGGCTACGGGTGGCTCTCGAAGCCTTTGGAAGCCTGGCTCCCGACGACAAAGCGAACGCTGCAAACTCACCGTTCTTGGTTCCGATCGAGAAGGGCGGCGGCGGAATCTCGCTCAGCGCCGGCTACTTCATCAACCGCTCGCTGGAACTGGGCCTTCGGTTTCAAGGGGCTGCTCACAAAACGACCGGCGCGCCCGTCGAGTACGGAATCGGATCGCTGCTTCTCGAGTTCCGCTGGTTTCCTTCGAAGTTGGGGTCGATTCGACCTTACGTCATGACGGGACTGGGAGGATCCAACCTGGTTGCGGACGGCGGCGGCGCCCGAACACAGATCCGGGGCGAGAGTGCGGCCGTTGGATTCGGGGCACTCTTTCCGCTGACCTCACGTCTCGGCCTGGACCTCGCCGCACGCTGGCAGTGGATCAACTGGGACGAGACCCGTGTTCCGGTGGAAGTGCCCGGGAACGATGATCTCTATACCCCGAACGACCGAAGTGGAATGACGGGGCAACTCGGTGCGGGAATGAGCTTCTTCTTCTAGTCGAAACTCGGATCGGCGAAAGGCCCCGATGTACCTCGGGGCTTTTCGCCGACCATCCGCTAGCGGCTGCGGAAACAAGCCCGAACCTCTCAGCAACCGGATCGAAACGCATCGGGCTTGCACCCACTAGGCGCCGATTCCTCCATCGGCGCAGTCAACGTCTTCCTGCTCTTCGTCCCAACACGCACGCCGGCCTTCGTTGAACTCCGGCGTCAGAATGGAACCGGCGCCCGAAGTCTCGTCCCAGGTCACGTAGGACACCTGGTTGTCATCCCGCCACTCGACTCGAATGATGGTGTCGTCGACGCTGTAGGCCAAGCGGCTGCCCGTGTTCTCGCGTCCCTCCCCGATGATCTCCAGACTGAGTTCGGCATCGCGCTCGCCCTCGACGTTCCAGTCCAGACGAACAATGTCCTCCGTCGTTCCGTCGAGTGCGCGGAACAACCAGTAACCGTCGCGGCCGAGGTCCGAAGTTTGGCCGTGGAACCACAGTTCGTCCTCGAGCTGCTTTCCGTCGAAGTTGCCCGACAGGTAGAGTGCCCAGTCGGTGCCGTTGCCGTTCCAGGCGCCTTCGAGGTCGATCTCGACCCGCTCGCTTCCTTCCCGCCAGACGTATTCCCAGCGGTAGGTGCGGTCTCCCACCTTTTTGGGCTCGGCGTCGAAGGCCAGAGCCAGAGCATGTGCCGGGGGTTCCAGGGCGACCGCAGTAACCAGGTTCATCGCCGTGACATGAACGACGGCCGTGATCCAGTTCCACTTCGTCGCGGCCGCGCTCATGGAGGCCGTTTCCGCAGCCGCTACGGCTCCGGAGTTGGTGAAGAAACCGAAATCCATCGTCATGGACGAGGTCGGGGGAACGTCGGGGGCTTGCTCCGTTGAGTCCGCGGGTCCGGCGGGATCATCGCTGCCGCATCCCCAGAAAACGATGGAGGCGGCGCAGAGAGTCAGCCAGGTTCGGGTGGTCGGTTTCATGTTTGGGATTCTCCTTTTTGCGTTTTGAAGCTCGTTCGCTCCGCAGCTCATCTCGGGCTCCGGTCGCCCGCGTTCGAGTACGGATGAAGCAGGGACCGTGCCAGTTCGGCCTGCCGAATCGGGGCTTCCGGTTGCGGCTTGTTTGCCAAACACTTAGCCGCTTCCAGCCGCCGGGGACCGGGCCACAACGGGCATCCTGTACCGCTTATCCGTGTCGTGGTTATCCGAGCCTTGGCCCCACCTGTGAGTCTGGTTCACGCTGGCCGGGTTGCCATGTCGAAGGGCTCGCGAAAAGGAGACGGGAACGGTTAGTCTCCACTTTCCCGATCTGCAACCGGGACTCGCCAAAACTTTCCGGAGGAAGAGAGAGCCGAATGAGTCGCAAAGAAAAGTTCGAGCGCCTGCAACAACTGCGCGCAGAAGTCGAGGAAGGCGGCGGTAAGGAGAAGCTGGAGAAGATCCGGGAGTCCGGTCGTCTCACGGCGCGTGAGCGAGTCCTCGCCCTCGTCGACCCTGGAAGCTTCCAGGAACGCGGCACGTTCGTCACCCACACCTGCTCTGACTTCGGGATGAGCAAGAGGAAGACCCGGGGTGACGGAGTCGTGGCCGGCTCGGGAACCGTCGACGGTCGCACCGTCTATGTCTTCGCCCAGGACTTCACGGTCTTCGGCGGAACCCTCAGCGAGGCCAACGCCAAGAAGATCTGCGACATCATGGACCAGGCGATGCAAAACGGCGCGCCGGTCATCGGACTGAACGACTCGGGCGGTGCGCGCATTCAGGAAGGTGTGGCCTCCCTGGGCGGATACGCCGACATCTTTCTGCGGAACACCCTGGCCTCGGGAGTCGTTCCCCAGATCTCGGCGGTGCTCGGCCCCTGTGCAGGTGGAGCCGTCTACTCCCCCGCCATCACGGACTTCACGCTCATGGTCAAAGACACGAGCCACATGTTCGTAACGGGCCCGAGCGTGATCAAGCAGGTCACGAATGAAGAAGTGACATTCGAAGACCTGGGCGGCGCCATGACGCACAACACGAAATCAGGCGTCGCACACTTCGCGACGGAAGACGATGTCGCGTGCCTCCACGCCGTCCGCAAACTGCTCTCCTATCTTCCGCAGAACAACATGGAAGATCCTCCATACGCGCCGACGAGTGACGCGGACGACCGCATGGACGAGGAACTCGATCAGGTCGTTCCGGAGGACGCGAACAAACCGTATGACATCAAGGACGTCATTCTTCGCGTCCTCGACAAGGACAGCTTCTTCGAGGTTCACGAACACTTCGCGCAGAACATCGTCGTCGGTTTCGGACGTTTGGGGGGCCGCCCTGTCGGCGTCGTCGCCAACCAGCCGAACTATCTGGCCGGCGTTCTCGACATCAAATCGTCGATCAAGGGAGCCCGTTTCGTACGGACGTGTGACTGCTTCAACGTTCCGCTTCTCACCTTCGAAGACGTTCCCGGCTTCCTTCCGGGAACGGATCAGGAATGGGGCGGGGTCATCACGCACGGCGCCAAGTTGCTCTACGCATACTGCGAGGCGACGGTCCCGAAGATGACGGTCATTACGCGCAAGGCCTACGGCGGCGCCTACGACGTCATGAGCTCCAAACACATCCGGGGTGACTACAACATTGCGTGGCCGACGGCGGAGATTGCCGTCATGGGAGCCGAGGGAGCGGTCGCTATCGTCAATCGCAAAGAAATTCAGAGTGCGGACGATCCGAAGGCCAAAACGAAGGAGTTGGCGGACGAGTACAACGCAACCTTCGCCAACCCCTATGTGGCCGCCGCTCACGGGTACCTTGATGACGTTATCGAACCCAAAGAGACGCGACCCCGACTGATCACGGCGCTTCGGCGACTGGAGAACAAGCGACAAGACCTTCCGGCGAAGAAGCACGGAAACATTCCTCTTTAAGTGAGCACAACGCTATGAGCAAACCTCGCCTACTCATCGCCAATCGCGGAGAGATTGCCTGCCGCATCATCCGGGGCGCCCGGGAAGAAGGCTGGCACTCGATCGCGGTCTACTCCGAAGCGGACGCAACGACCCCGCATGTCCTCATGGCCGACGAGGCACACCTGCTGGGTCCGGCTGCCGTTCACGAGAGTTATCTCAACCTCGAACAGATCCACCGCGTCATCAGGGAAACGGGCGCGACCCATCTTCACCCCGGCTACGGATTCTTCTCGGAGAATCCGGACTTCGTCGAGTCGGTGACGAATGCGGGCGTCAAGATGGTCGGTCCTTCGGCGGATGCCATTCGCGCCATGGGCGACAAGGTGGCAGCTCGAGATGCTGCGGAAAAAGCCAAGGTTCCGCTGGTGCCGGGCTCTCCCCCGCTGCCCGCGGATCCGGCCGTGGCCATCGACTATGCAGAGTCGATCGGATACCCGGTCCTGATCAAGGCAGCCTTCGGCGGCGGTGGAAAAGGAATGCGCCTCTGTCACAACCGGAAAGAACTGGAAGGCGCCCTCGAGTTGACCCGAGGAGAAGCCGGGCGCTCCTTCGGGAACGACACGATCTTCGTCGAGAAGGCGCTCCTGCGGGCGCGTCACGTCGAGATTCAGCTTCTTTGCGACAGCCACGGCAACGGCGTCTATCTGGGCGAGCGGGAGTGCTCGATCCAACGTCGTCACCAGAAGCTGGTCGAAGAGACTCCGTGCACGGTGCTGAAGCCCGAGACGCGGAAGCAAATGGGCGAAGCGGCGGTGCGACTGGCCCTCGACATCGGCTATGAGAATGCCGCCACCGTCGAGTTCCTGCTCGATGACGACGGCCAGCCCTACTTCCTGGAGATGAACACGCGGCTTCAGGTCGAGCATCCGATTACGGAAATGGTCACCGGCATCGATCTGGTCCGGGCTCAGTTGCGGATCGCACAGGGCGAAACGCTGCCTTGGAAGCAGGAGGACATCCAACCGGAAGGTGCGGCTATCGAGTGCCGCATCATTGCCGAAGACGCAGCTGCCGGATTTCTTCCCGCCTCCGGACCGATCCATCACGTCCGCTTCCCGGAAGGGTTGGGAGTGCGAAACGATGTCGGATTCGATTCGGGCGGAGAAGTCTCGGTCTACTACGATTCGATGATCGGCAAGCTCATCACCTGGGGACGAGACCGCGAGGAAGCCCGGCAAAGAATGCTTCGTGCCCTCGACGAGTACGTCATCGAGGGAGTGCGGACCAACATCGACTTCCAGAAGTGGATGCTGGCCCACCCGGACTTCATCGCCGGAAACACCTACACGCGCTATCTCGATGAGCACTTCAAACCCGAGTATCTGGATCGACCCGATCTCGATGAACTGGCTCGCGCCATTGCTGCGGTCGCCGCGTATCGGGAGCGGGTCGGAGTGGGTGGACCGGTGCAGGCATCCGGCCGCGGTGCGGTCGCAGCCGACCCCCATGCTCCCCGGGTCACGGCGTGGAAGCGAGGAATGAGTTGGTCCGGCCGTTAGGCGACGCCGGGGCATCCAGCAAGTTTGGTCTGGAGGCAGACCTCAAGGTTTCAGACTCGTCCGCGGGTCGAGACAGGAGTTTTTGTTCATGTCGACGCAACAACCCCTTCGATTCTTCACCCAGATCGACGGTGAGCAGACCGAGCTGATGGTTGACCGGAGCAATCCGGGCTACGTGGTCTCTCCGATCGTGCCCGTCGAAGAGTCCGATGCTTCGGATTCCGACGACTCGTCTTCCGGTTCGTCCGGGAAGAGCGGAGGCAACGGAGCGAAGGTCACCACATTGGATGGCGAGGAACTCGAGTGGTCGGCTCTCGGCCACGGACGCGTTCGTCTGGTCTGGAGAGGGCGCGTCTTCATCGCGCGTGTCGCCCACTCGGCGCAAAACGAGTACGCCCTCGAGATCGACGGCCGACACCTCATCGTCCGTGTCGACGACGAAGTTTCCCACCGCGCCCACCATGCCGCGGGCGGAGGCGCCGCCTCCGGCACTGCGCAGATCGCGTCCCCGATGCCGGGTACGGTCGTCAAGATTCTCGTCGAGGAGGGAGAGTCGGTGGCCAAGGACCAACCCGTCGTCATCGTCGAGGCCATGAAGATGCAAAACGAGCTGGCGTCTCCGGTGGCCGGAGTCGTGCAGAACGTTTCCGCGCAACCAGGGCAGGCCGTCGATGCGCGGCAGCTCATTTGCGAGATCGTTCCCTGAGCAGAACGACGTGGACCGCAGTCACTGCCCGAGGCTGAAGCCGCGAGAAAACCGCGTCCAGCTTACGCGTCGGAAACACAAAACGTTCCCATGTCAGGGACGGTTGCAACGATGGATCGCGACAAACGCGATCCCAAGGGAGTTGGAACGATGATCAAAAAGATCGATCACCTCGGTATCGCCGTCCTCGACCCAAAACGAGCTTTGGCCACCTACCGGGACGCTCTGGGACTCCGACTCGAGCAGATCGAGGAGGTCCCCAGCCAGAAGCTCGTCTCCTACCACCTGGAAATCGGCGAATCGACGATCGAGCTGCTACATCCCACGGATGAGGATTCGGTCATCGCGAAGTACCTGGCCAAGAACGGCCCCGGCATCCACCATGTCGCGCTTCAGGTCGATGACATCGAGGCCGAGCGCGATCGTCTGGTCGAGAGCGGACTTCAGGCTCTCAGCGAAGAGCCGTTCATCGGCGCCAACGGAAAGAAAGTGCTCTTCTTTCATCCACGAACGACGGGCGGGGTTCTCCTGGAAATCTGTCAGGTGGTCGAAGCGGAGTCTCCTGGCGAGAACGGGGCGCCGACCCGGGGCAACGGCGCGTAACCCGTCCGCCCCTCTCTCCCCACGTCGGTACGAGTCCGCGGATCGGCAACGCTACCGGCCGAAACTATTCGGCCTTTCCCCCCATGTGCTCCGCCAATCGCGCCAGGGCGCGCGCAGCTTTGACCCGTGCGGCGTCCGGACTGGCCAATCCCAGGGCCGTCGCCACCTCCTGATGAGAGAGCCCGAATTCGACCCGCAGAACGATGGCCGCGCGGTCGTCTTCCTTCAGCAGCGGCAGAGCCTTTTCGTAGTCGATGAGAGCCTCTCGCGTTCCGTCGGAAAGCTGCTGATCCGGAAACGCCGTATCGATGGGGCTTCCCTGGGGTCGACGCCCGGAGTCGCGCAGGGCATTGCTCAACCGATTGCGGAGGGTCTCCCGCAGATAGAGCCAGAAGGCCCCGGGACGCTGCACCTCGATGTGATCGAGCCGCTTGTAGACGGAGATCATCGAGTCCTGGACCAGGTCCACGGTGTCGACGAGGCCTCGGGCCGATGCGGGAACACGTCCGTGGGCCCAACGCTCCAGAAGCGGGCGAAAGCGTTCCACCAGCACGGAGACCGCGCTCTCGTCACCTGATCGGGCACGCGCGACGAGTTCCATCGTCTGCTCGGCGTGAAGGACTTCCGGTGGCGGAGTCATGAATCGTTTCGGCCCGTCGGCATCAGTCGGCCGACTTCCAGACGCCGTCCACCTTGTGCAGTGTTGCCCATTGCTTGGTGTCGTCTCCAGTTTCGAAGATGACGACGGCGTGGTCCTCCCGCACGACCACCCTTCGGATCATTTCGAGGACGGCATACCCCATCTCTCCGGCGCCCTTCATCATCTCTTTGAGGCTCGATTCGTCGAGGCCCTGCGCCTTCTGGAATGCCTCCATCCTGCCGACCGATTCGGTCGTGGAAAGGCCCCGCACGGCCTCGATGTCGCCGCGAGCCATGGCCGCAGTCCGGTCCCGAAGCGCCTCCACCGGAGGGCTGGCCAACGCCTCTTTCCCTTCGAGGTCCGCCGTGATCTCGCGTTCCCGAAAGAGCGGCGCGTCGAAGCGCAAACCGGGGTCGATCCAACCTAACGCAACCTCCGCTTCGCTGAGGTCGGGCATGTGTCCGACGACGCGAAGATCCCCGACTCCGAGTTCGATCCACAACTCCTTGTCGGCGAGGGTCGTCGCCATCAGCGCATGCCCAGGCTCGGCTGGGAACAGCAACGTGGTCGAGACCTCGTTCGGACGCGCCGGGTCCACCGTCATGAGGATTCCCCGCACCTCGCCGCGGCGAGCCATGTGCTCGACGGGCAGAAAGGCCACCCCTCGCAGGGCCTCATTGTCGATCTCCCGGTCGGTGAGACAGATCCTCAGCTCGGGTGTCGATCCCAGCAATCCTTCTGCATTGTCATGCAAGAGCACATAGGAGTGGTTCAGTTCGAGGGTTTCGCCGTCAACGCTCAAGCTTCCCTCGATCCGTCCGGAGTCAATGGCCTGGGAGGAAGTGCTCATGATGGAGGCGGCGCACAGCGCAAGGCCCAACCCTCCGACTCCACCCCGTTTTCCACTCATCCGTGTTCCCCCTCCCGTCTGCAGTTTGATTCTAGCGCCCTTTCCTGCCGGAAAGGAGTCGGTATACTGGGCTTCGAAGGAGACGCGTCCCATGGCCAACTTCGAAAAACTGTTCATCGGAATCGCCGGCATGATCGGGGCCGGAAAATCGACCCTGGCCACCTCATTGGCCAAGCATCTGGACATCGACGTCTACTACGAGCCGGTCGACAACAACGAGTATCTTGAGGACTTCTACCGGGACACAGCCCGCTACTCCTTTGCGACCCAGATCTACCTGCTCAACAAGCGTTTCGCACAGCATCAGGAGATCATTTGGCGAGGTCGCCCGGCCGTCCAGGACCGGACCATCTATGAAGACTCCATCTTCGCCAAGATGCTGGCCGAAACGGGACTGATGGATGCCCGAGACTACCGCACCTATTTGGAGCTCTTCGGCAACATGAGCAACTTCATGTGCAAGCCGAACCTCATCGTCTACCTCGACGTCTCGCCGGAACGATCCATGCAACGAATCGAGGCACGCGGACGCAACGTCGAGACCGGCATCTCCATGGACTACCTGCGCGCGCTCTACAAAGGTTACGAAGACTTCGTGAACGACATTTCACGCGTCATCCCGGTCATCTCCGTTGACTACGATCGCTTTGCCACGGCGGAAGAAATGGCCGAAGTCATCCAGGAACACTTCCACGATCACAACTTCCTGCGGGAAGTTCGGCTCGACGTCACACCGTAGCCTGAAACGCGCCGGGACCGGCAGCACTCAGACCCGAATCGGTCGCTGCCCTCAATTGTCGGTCGCTGCCTCCACGTCGCTGCGCCCACTTCGTAAGGTCGAGGCTACTCGGCGATGACGGCCCGCCCGATGACGATGCGTTGCATCTCCGACGTGCCTTCGTAGATCTCCGTGATTCGCTGATCCCGGTAGTAGCGTTCGACCGGGTACTCCTTGATGTAACCCGCGCCTCCGTGAATCTGTACCGCCTGATGGACGACCCGATGCGCCATCTCTGACGCGTAGAGTTTGGCCATCGCCGCCTCTTTTCCATGCGGCTGGTCCGAGTCCTTCAGCCATGCCGCGCGTCGGACGAGATTGCGGGCGGCGGAAATCTCCGTCTCCATGTCCGCCAACTTGAACTGTACCGCCTGGTGCTCGGCAATCGGGCGCCCGAAAGCCACCCTCTCCTTGGCGTACTTGATCGCTTCCTCGAGAGCGCCGCGTGCGATCCCCACCGCCTGGGAACCCACACCGATTCGGCCGTTGTCCAAGGCCTGCATGGCGATCTTGAACCCGACGCCTTCTTCCGAAACCAAAGCACTGGCCGGAACGCGGCAACCGTCGAACTGGATCTCCGCCGTGTCGGAACCGCGCAGTCCCATCTTGTCCTCGAGCTTTCCGACGATGAGTCCGGGCGTGTCCTTCTCCACGAGGAAGGCACTGATACCCCGGTGCGGCTTGTCGGGAACGTCCGCGGTCTTGGCCATGACCAGGTAGAGATTGGCGATCGATCCGTTGGTGACCCAGAGCTTGCTGCCGTCGAGGACGTAGTCATCGCCATCGCGTTTGGCTTTGAGCTCCAGCGCAGAGGCATCGCTACCGGAGGCCGCCTCCGAAAGACAGAAGGCGCCGATCCAGTCGCCGGCCAGCTTCGGCATGTACTTCTGTTTCTGCTCTTCGCTTCCGAAGCGCAGGATGGGGTAGGCGCCGACCGAGTTGTGCACGGAAAGCACGATGGCCACGGCCGCGCAGACGCGCGCGAGTTCCTCGATGACTTGCGCGTAGCAGGACGTCCTGACGCCGGCGCCTCCGTACTCTTCCGGAATCATGAGGCCGAGAAGACCGAGTTCCTGCATCTTGCGCAGCGCTTCGATGGGAACGCGCTTCTCCTGGTCGATACTCTCGGCGATGGGAGCAAGCTCGTTCTCCGCAAAGTCGCGGGCGAGTTCGATGACCATCCGTTCTTCGTCATTGAAAGTCAGGTTCATGTTCTTCCTCGAAGGCTCGTCTCGAACGTGTGGTCTACTTCGTCACCCCGCGTCCGATGACGATGCGCTGGATCTCACTCGTTCCTTCGTACAGCTCGGTGATCTTGGCGTCCCGGAAGTGACGTTCGACGTGGTACTCCTCGACGTAGCCGTAACCGCCATGAATCTGGATGGCATCGTCCGCCACTTCGACCGAAACGCGCGACGCCATCAGCTTGGCCTTGGCCGCCGCCATCGAATAGTCCTCGCCTCGGTCCTTGAGATGCGCCGCTTCGAGCGTGAGCAGCCGGGCCGCGTCGATCTTGGTCGCCATGTCGGCCAACTTGAACTGAATGGCCTGGAAGTTGGCGATCGGTTGGTCGAACTGCTGCCGCGTCTTCGCATACTCGATGGAGCGCTCGAACGCGGCCTGCGCGATTCCCAGCGCCTGTGCGGCAATCCCGATGCGTCCGCCGTTCAGCGTGATCATCGCGACCTTGAAGCCTTTGTTCTCCTCACCCAGCTTGTGGGAGTCGGGAATGCGTACGTTCTCGAAGATGATCTCGGAGGTGCAGGATCCGCGGATTCCCATCGTCTTCTCACGTGTGCCGACGGAAACACCGTCGCGCTCCATTTCGATGACGAAGGCGCTGATGCCGCGGGTCTTCTGGGCCGGATCCGTCGAGGCGTAGACGACAAAGGTGTCGGCATAGGCTCCGTTGGTCACGAAGATCTTCACGCCGTTGACGATCCAGTCGTCTCCGTCGCGAACGGCCGTGGTTTTGGTCGCACCGGCGTCCGAGCCGGCCATCGGCTCCGTGAGGCAGTAGGAGCCGAGCTTTTGACCGGAGGCCAGCGGCTTGAGGAACTTCTCCTTCTGCTCGTCGGTGCCGAACCGCTCCAGCGGATCGCAGACCAGCGAGTTGTTCACGCTCATGATGACGCCGGTCGACGCGCAGCCGCGCGAGATCTCCTCGATGGCCAGGGCATAGGAAACAGAGTCCATCCCCCCGCCGTCCCACTGCGGATCGACCATCATCCCGAGGAAACCGAGCTCGGCCAGCTTGCCGATGGCCTCCTTGGGAAACTCCCGGTTCTGGTCCCATTTCGGGGCGTTGGGAACCAGTTCCCGCTCGGCAAAGTCCCGGGCGGTGTCGCGGATCATCTGTTGTTCGTCGGTGAGCGCGAAGTCCATGTTCGAGGCTCCTTCAAAAGGCGGATAGGACCTTTTCCTGCCGTATCCAACAACCGTTCAGACAGTTACGTCCGAGCTACCCACTCGTTTTCCGCTGCCGTCCCAGAATGATTCAAACCCGGATTTTAGTGAACTCGAGCCCGTGGCTCCAGTCTTGTCCATTCCGACAGGATCTCGCAGGTCCCCTTCCCGTGGACGCGATTCTCTTCTCTTCCGACCTGCTGAAAGAAACGACGGACGACATCGCGCAGGAGGTTCGGTCTCTTCGCGACGAAGCGATTCCGATCGGTGTCATCGACCAATTAGGGGGCGGCCTGTTTCGGTGCGGGAATGAACGAGCACCTGGCGAAGCCTATTGATGCCCGCCGGCTCGGCGAAGTCGTGGATCGACTCGTCCGCCCACGGACAGATAAGGATTCCGAAGCCGCATAGCTAGTGGCTGGCTACCCAATCCGTCGAACTCCCCTTCTGGGACGACCGAAATGGTCTCATCCTCTCGCGCCGTGGACTCACCAGGCTGCCCACGCACGTCGGTTCCGGGTCCAACCTCTCTTCAGTTCAACGTTTGTGCATGGGTTCCCTTAGCGCCATTTCGTTGGCACCGCACTTGCATCACACGTAGATTCGCGGCGACGTTGCAGGAGCGGTCGCCGGAGCGTTTGCGATACGGCCTGTAGTATGGCCCGGCAATGCGGCCCTGCAGTGCGGCCTCTAACACGGTTTGCGATCCGGCACCCGCGTTCGGATCCTCGGTTTCGATCCACATAGCCTTCGGAGAGTTCATGGTTTATTCCAAGTCCGCCGACGACAGACACCATTCCCAGTGGATGTATTTCCACAGCAGGGCCGCATGGGTTCTGCTCGTTCTCTTCACCGTTCTCGTGACCCCTGTGCGAGCGAACGACAGCGGGTCTCCGAGCGGGTCTCTGGAGGTTCTGCGCACACGGGCTAACGAAGCGTTCGAGGACGGTCGCTGGGCCGACGCGGTTCCGCTCTTCGAGGAGCTCTACCGCCGGAATCCGGATCATTGGCAGTCCGCCTTTCGGCTCGCGCACTGCAAGCACCTTGCAGGCGACTTCGAAGGCTCGATACAGGCCCACCGCGAGGCAGCGAAGTTTCCGCCGGCACGGCCGGCATCTCTCTTCAACATCGCCTGTGCAAACGCTCAGCTGGGACGAACCGACGAGGCGATTTCCGCGCTCACGGACGCGATCGAAGCCGGCTATGACGATCTCGAATCTATTCGGACGGATCCGGAGCTCGCTTCGATCCAGTCCGATCCACGTCTCGAGGCGCAGGTCGAAGCAGCCTTCGGAGACGGAGGCGACTTGCCTCCTTTGACCTATGAGAACCTGGCGGAGCGCTTGGAAGCCGAGGAACGGGACGGCGCATCGGGTGCGCTGCTCGTCCTCCGCGACGGGCAGCCCTTCTTTCGAGAAGCGTTCGGGCTGGCCAACCGCGAGAAGGGAATCCCTGTAAACCCAAGGACGATCTTTGCCATCGGTTCGACACCCATCGACTTCACCCGGGCCTCGATCCTCCTGTTGGCTCAGCGTGGAAAACTGAAACTCGAAGACTCGGTGACCCGGTACTTCGACAACGTTCCGTCCGACAAGACGGGAATCACTCTCTGGCACCTGATGTCCGGTCAATCCGGTCTTCGAGACTTTCATGACCTGCCGGGCGATCGTGACCCCGATCACGCCTGGATCGACCGTGACGAAGCGATCCGTCGGATCTGGAATCACAAGCTGCTCTTCGCGCCGGGAGAGGGCGAGGAACATTCGCACTCTGCCTGGGGCGTCCTTGCCGCCGTCGTCGAGATCGTCAGTGGACAGACGTATCCGGAGTTCACCCGGGAACATCTCTTCGGCCCGGCCGGGATGAACGACACCGGCTTCTTTGGTGAACCGATCCCCGAAGAGAGACTCGCCATCGGCTACGGCGACGCAAGCGACGGCAAGATCAACGCTCCGCCATACTGGGGGCGGACTTCGTGGCTGGTCATGGGAAGTGGCGGACAAACCTCGACCATCGACGATATGCATCGCTGGCACGAGTCGCTACGTTCCGGACGCATCCTCGAAGACGAGTGGCTCGACCTCTACTGGGCGCCGCCCGGCGCGCTCCTGGTCGGCGGAGACATGTTCGGGTTCGAAATCGCCTACATGCAAAACCCGCAGGACACGTTCATCCTGATGAGCAACGCCGTCCCGGCCCAAAGGCAGCGATCCTGGCGTCGTCTGATCGACGACCTGGTCGGACTGGCGGCTCCACCAAGCGGGCCGATGAGTCCGTACACTCTTGGCATCTCGATCGGAGTGGAAGCCATTGGAGTCCGTCGCGTCTTCGTCATCACCGGCGTGGCCCCGGAAAGCGCGGCCCAAGAGGCGGGGCTCGAAACCGGCGACGAGATTCATGCCGTCGACGACGTCGGGACAGACTCGACAGACCTTGTGGAGATGCTGCAGCCAGCCCTGCGCGACGGCCGAGCGGTCGTCCTGACCATCCACCGAGACGGCGAGCCTCGTGAAGTCACGGTCCAGCCAAGGAAGCGGTGACGGCGAAGGCCCGAAGGCGAACGAAGGTCAGCTTTGCGTGACGAGGGCTCCGACCGTTCGAAGCGCGGTCTCCATCTGCTCCCACCGTTGCTCCAGACTTCCGGTGTAACCGATGGAGATTCGGACGAGCCCCGGACGAATCCCGGCACGCGCCTGCTCTTCCTCCGGCATCTCGCTGGACGTCGACGCGGATGGGCACGACATGAGCGTGTCAAAGTACCCGAGGCTGACGGCCATCCAACCGAAACGCGAGTCGTTTTGCAGATGCTCCATGAGGTCGTCGGCCCGTTCGCGCGTCCCCAGGTCGACACAGAAGACGCCGCCGGCGCCGTACTCCGAGTTGCCCGACTTCTGAAGCAGGTTGTGGTCCGGATGCGCGGGCAAGCCCGGATAGATGACGGGAAGGCCCAAGGCTTCCAGATGCTCGGCGAAGTACTGAGCCCTTCGCCCATGTTCCTTCATTCGAATTCCAAGATGGGGCAGTCGCAAACTGATGGCGTGAGCTGCGCGTGGATCCATCGTCGGTCCCAGTAGCATCAAGGAACCCGTGTGCAGATCCATGAGGCTACCCACGAACTCGGTCGTGCCGCACACCGATCCCGCGATGATGTCGGATGCGCCTCCCATGAACTTGGTCAGGCTGTGCACGACGACGTCGGCCCCAAGTTGGATCGGCGAGATGACCAGCGGAGAGAAGGTGTTGTCGACGATGAAGGTGATCCCGTGAGCTTTGGCCAGCCGTGCGAGTCCTTCGATATCGGCCACTCGCAACGTCGGGTTGGAGAGCGTCTCTACGAACAGCACTCTCGTCTTCGGGCCGATGGCGCCCTGGACTTCTCCCAAGTCGGTGGCTTCGACGAAGGTCACATCGATACCCGCCTTGAGCGGCAGATAGTCGTGCAACAGGGCGAAGGTTCCGCCGTAAACGGCACGGCTCGAGACGATGTGATCCCCACTCGAGCAGCACTGAAGCACGGCCCCCGCGATCGCGCTCATTCCACTGGCGGTGCAGTATCCCGCTTCCGCTCCCTCCAAGGCCGCGATCTGTCGTCCAAGCACCGAGATGGTCGGGTTGTAGTGCCGACCATACAGGTAACAGCCTCCCTCAGGGCCGTGCAGTCCGCGGAACACCTCCGGCATCACTTCGGCATCGAGGAAGGTGAAGGTCGTGCTGGCCTCGATGGACATGTTGACGCCGCCGTGTTCGCCGAACTCATGGCGGGCGTTGGCCAGGGACTCGATCGGATCGAACCGTTTCATGATCACTCCTTCCTCGTCATGCCTTCGAGGCCGGGGCTCTCGCCAGCCCGAACTAGCCCGACTAGGCTGAGTAGTCGAAGACTCCCCGTCCGGATTTTCGACCCAGATGTCCGGCCGCCACCATCTTGCGCAGCAGCGGACAGGCCCGGTACTTGTCGTCTCCGAGGCCGTTCTGCAGGACTTCCATGATGTTGAGACAGACATCGAGGCCAATGAAGTCCGCGAGCGTGAGCGGTCCCATCGGATGGTTCATGCCCAACTTCATCACCGTATCGATGTCCTCGGCAGAGGCCACGCCCTCCATCAACGTGAAGAAGGCCTCGTTGATCATCGGCATGAGAATCCGGTTGGAGATGAAGCCCGGGTAGTCCTGCACCTCGACCGGCGTCTTGTCCAGATCCCGCGTCAGGGTCTCGACGGCCGCGTAGGTCTCGTCAGAGGTGGCCAGGCCTCGGATGATTTCGACCAACTTCATCATCGGAACCGGGTTCATGAAATGCATCCCGATGACTTTCTGCGGACGATGGGTCGCCGAGGCGAGTTCAGTGATCGAAATGGACGAGGTGTTGGTCGCGAGAATGGCATCCGGGGCCGTGACCTCGTCGAGCTTGGTCAGGATCTCGCGCTTGGCGTTTGCGTCTTCGAAGATGGCTTCGACGACAAGCTGACACTCGCGGGCCGTCTCCGTCTTCGTCGTACGGGTGATCCGTTCGAGGATGGCCGGCACCTGTTCCTGTCCCAGAGTTCCCTTCTTGACCAGTCGGCCAAGACTCTTCTCGATCGTCGCAGCCGCACGATCGAGGGCTTCGGGATGCTGGTCGAGGAGAACGACGGGATAGCCGGTCTGTGCGAAGACCTGGGCGATTCCGCTGCCCATCGTCCCGCTTCCGACGACCCCGATTCGGCGATTCTTCTCCATGAGTGACTCCTCCGCTTCGTTCCTTCGAGCCCGGTTCAAGAAGGACACCGGGCTTGCGAGATTTTCCTGGTCGGACCCGTGGATCGAATCCGAACTATCAGATCATTTCGACGGAGAGCGCGACGGCATTACCTCCGCCGAGACAGAGCGTGGCCATTCCATGATTCTTGCCACGGTCCTTGAGGGCATAGAGCAAGGTCGTGAGAACACGTGCGCCGCTCGCTCCGATCGGATGTCCGAGGGCAATCGCTCCGCCGTTGACATTGCACTTGTCCCAGTCCCAACCGAGCTCGTTGCCATCGACCAATGCCTGGGCGGCAAATGCCTCGTTGGCCTCGATCAGGTCATAGTCGTCGATCTTGGCGCCGGTCTTTTCCATGAGACGCTGCACTGCGTAGACCGGAGCGTAGAAGATCATCTTCGGAGACGTTGCTCCGGTGGCATAGCCGGTGATACGCGCCATCGGTTTGAGACCGAGTTCCTTCACCTTCGCACCCGAGGCGATCACGAGGGCCGAGCCACCATCATTGACGGAGGGCGCATTGCCTGCGGTCACCGTTCCATCCTTCTCGAAAGCCGGACGAAGCTTGGCCAGCCCCTCCATGCTCGAGTCCGCGCGCGGACCTTCGTCCGTATCGAAGACGATCGGGTCGCCTTTGCGTTGCGGAATCTCGACGGGGACGATCTCGTCCTTGAACTTGCCGGCCTCGATGGCCGCCACCGCCTTCTGCTGGCTGCCGAGAGCGTACTCATCCTGCATTTCGCGGCTGATCTTGAACTCGCGCGCGATGTGTTCGGCGGCGCTGCCCATGTGCCAGTTTTCGAACGAACACCAAAGTCCGTCGTGAACCATGGAGTCCAGGAGCTGTCCGTTCCCGAGGCGGTAACCGGTCCGCGCCTGAGGCAGCAGGAACGGTGCACTCGACATGCTTTCCATACCGCCGGCTACGACCACATCCGACTCACCGGCCGCGATGGCGCTCGCGGCCAACATGACGGCGCGAAGGCCCGAGCCGCAAACCATGTTCACGGTCATGGCGGGAACGTCGTCCGGAACTCCGCCCTTGATAGCAGCCTGACGGGCCGGGGCCTGGCCCACGCCGGCCTGCAGCACATTTCCCATGAAGACTTCGTCGATCTGGTCTCCGGCGACTCCGGCGCGATCGACCGCCGCCTTGACGGCAAAGCCACCGAGGTCGGTGGCAGAGAATCCGGAGAGGCTACCGATGAACTTTCCTACCGGAGTCCTCACGGCGCTGACGACGTAGGCCTCACGATCCTTGATTTCTGTCATTTCCTGCGTCTCCAAGAGTTTGCTCTTCGTCGACGAAGAGTCTGTTTGAGAGAGGCCCTTATGCGGCCGGATTTCGGTGGGCGCCGGCTTCAGACCGGAATGGTCCGCACCTCGCCTTCGACGTGAAGGGTCGCCCCCGTCTTTTCCTGCACTTCTTCGACCGTCCACTCGGGCGCGATCTCGCGGAGAACGAATCCCTTCCCCGGAACCACGTCGATGACGGCCAGCTCGGTCATGATCCGATGGACAACGGAGCGTCCGGTCAGCGGCAACGAGCAACGCTCGAGCAACTTGGGCGCCCCGCTCTTCGAAGTGTGGGTCATGAGGACCAGAACTCGCTTCGCTCCCGCGACCAGGTCCATGGCTCCACCCATTCCTTTGACCATCTTTCCCGGAATCATCCAATTGGCCAAGTCGCCGTTTTCCGCTACTTCCATCGCGCCCAGAATCGAGAGATCGATGTGGCCGCCGCGAATCATGGCGAAGGAGTCGGCACTCGAAAAATAGGACGATCCGTCGATCTCGGTGATCGTCTGCTTTCCCGCGTTGATGAGATCGGCGTCCTCATCACCTTCGAAAGGAAACGGACCGATACCGAGGAGCCCGTTCTCCGACTGCAGGACGATGTCGACGTCGTCAGGAACATAGTTCGACACCAACGTCGGCATCCCGATCCCGAGATTGACGAAGAACCCGGGTTCCAACTCGGTGGCCGCCCTACGAACGAGTTGTTCTCTGCTCAATCCGCTTTTCATACTGGTCTCCCTGAAAGACGTAGTCGACGTAGACGGCCGGAGTCACGACGTGGTCGGGTTCGATGCTCCCGACCTCGACCAGTGACTCACACTCCGCAATGACCACCGATCCGGCGGTGGCCATCATCGGATTGAAGTTGCGTGCGGTCTTGCGGTACGTGAGGTTGCCCCAGTGATCCGCCTGGTCACATTTGATGAAAGAGAAGTCGGCTTTGAGCGCACTTTCCAAGACGTAGTCCGTGCCCCCGAAGTCCCGAATCTCCTTTCCTTCCGCGACCTTGGTTCCGACACCCGTCGGCGTGTAGAAGGCAGGAATGCCAGCGCCTCCGGCTCGAATGCGTTCGGCGAAGGTTCCTTGCGGCACGAGTTCCACCTCGAGTTCGCCGCTTAGGAACTGCGACTCGAAGAGTTTGTTCTCGCCGACGTAGGTCGAAATCATCTTGCGGACCTGCCGTGTCTGCAGCAGCAGCCCGATGCCGAAATCGTCGACACCTGCGTTGTTGCTCATCACGACCAGGTCTTTGCAGCCCCGGCGCTTGAGCGCCGCGATGAGGTGCTCGGGAATGCCGCAGAGCCCGAAACCGCCCATCATGATGTGAGCGCCGTCGCTGACCCCGGCCTTCTCCAGCGCCTGGTCGGCGGAAGCCACGCGTTTGTCCAGTCCCATCAGGGTTCCTTTCGTGGCGAGTGAAGGGTTGGATGGATCCATCCAAGTTATTGCAAAAGAGCACGATAACAGAGCGATTTCCGGAAGGTCAAAAGGAAACGCCCAACCACTTAGACGGGTCGGACAACTCGGACTTCGGTCGAGAGGAGCGGTGAAGCCAGCCCGGTTTCGCAGCCGCGCCGGTACGAGCACCGAGCCGGAGCCGAGCCGTCGCCCGGGAATCCGGCCACTCCCGGCCTTCCTGTCCAACTTCTAGCAAAGAAACCTCTTGGGTGACTTCGGAGCCCCAACGTAACCTTTAAGTCCGCTGTTTGGAACGGTCTGGTGACGAGGTCGGACTCCCTCTCCACACGTGTCCCTCCCCGTTCGAACGTCTGAACCGACGGCATCGGCTCTCCGAAGGATCCGTCTACTCGTGGGAGCGCACTTTGTTTGGACGCCCTGTCGTTGGCAGGGCGCCGCTTCGGGGTCGATCCAGCGACCCGTGGAGATCACCGTGAAGAAACTGTACGTGGGCAATCTGCCCTTTTCCGCAACCGACGACGAAGTCCAAGAGCTGTTCTCCCAGCACGGCACCGTGCACTCCGTCCGTTTGATCAACGATCGCGAAACCGGCCGTCCCCGCGGGTTTGGTTTCGTCGAGATGGATGACGACGCCGCTCTGCAGGCGATGGACGCCATCAACGGAACGCAGATGGGTGGACGCGACCTTCGGGTCAATGAAGCCGAGGATCGTCGTGGTGGTGGTGGCGGAGGGGGCGGAGGCTTCCGTCGCTAGGTACGCCGCGACCGAAACCCGCCCGGAATCCCCGCACAAGTAAAGCCCTCGTTCTGCACAGGACGAGGGCTTTCTCTATTGCCGTCCAAGATGAGCGTGTCGTGATGGCGGTCGGGATGAGGGTCGGGATGAGGGTCGGGATGGGCGTGCCGGGATGGGCGTGTCGTCGTGATGGCCGCATGGATCTCAACCGCTCTCCCGTCCCGGTCCCGCGGGGTCGAGGAAGTTTCGGCAGTGTCGTAACACCAAGCCTTTGGGCTCGACGATGATTCCCACCAGATCGATGCGCAGTCTCAGCTCGGGATTGCCTTCCCGTTCCCAGAGACGTCTCGCCGCCGATCGCAGCCCCCGCCGTTTCCGAGCGTTGAGCGTCTCGTCGGGCCGCCCCTGACGTCTCCCACGGCGGCTACGCACTTCGACAACGACGAGGTCGCTGTTCTCCAAAGCCAGCAGGTCGACCTCGAGCGGCCCGACCTTGAGGTTGCGGCCGCGTATCTCGAAGCCCATCAGTTCGAGGAAACCTTGGGCTACCGTTTCGCCCGCCCGGCCTCGAGCCACCCGGCGGCTGGGAGCGACGATCTCTCGTGAATCCATACGGACGTTTCTGCATGGTTCGTGCCACGACGCTGCACACGCGCGGCGGGCACCGCGGACACCGCGGACGCGCGCGGAATCGCGCAAACCGAGAAACCTCAGTCGGGCTTCGAACGAAGATGCGGCGGCGAGCTGCCCGGCTCATCACCCCGGGCCAGGGCTTGGACGTAGGACCGAAGGGTGAACATGTCGTCGGTGCTGAGTCCCTGACCGATAAACGCCGCTCCATAGACGAAGGCAATCAGCGCGACCGAAACCGGCCCGGCCAGAAGCCAGTGCCACCCCTCCCCCAGCATCATCTTGGAGATGCCGAAGATGACTCCGGCCAACCCCAACAATGCCAACGTCCCGAAAAGAGCCATGAATCCCGTCCAGACGTTCGGCTGCGGACTGAATCGGCCATGCACCTGTTCGTGACCGTGCTCTCCGACGAGCTCCAACTCCAGGTACGGGGAAAGCATCGAGCGTTCGGACTCGGGGAGGCGGATCGAGGCGTGGCCTCCCAACACCTGTCCCTCGAGAGGACAGTCCGGCTCGGAGAGGCGATTCTGAAGTAGACGAAGGAAGTCGCGCCCCTCCGTGTCGAGAGGCGCGGTGAAGTCCGGACGCATTCGCGGAATGAAAGACACGACCACCTCCTTGGTGTGGAGGAAGTCTAGCCGAAGCCCGGGATCCGAGTTCGGGCTAAGGGGCCCGCCGGACGACTTTGACCGGGATCTCCTCACCACCGGTATTCAAACGGAGGAAGTAGACTCCCGCACCGACATCAACGCCGCTCGAATCCTTACCGTCCCAAAGAAGGTCATGGCGTCCCGCAGGGAGATTTCCCTGGTGAACGACGCGGAGTTCGCGCCCGGAAGCGTCATACACCGCGACCTGCACCGTGGCCGGTTCCGGCAGCGCGAGATCGATGCGGAGATCCTCTCCAATCATCGGATTCGGGGTCGCACGAATCATCAGCCTGGAAGGCGAGGGTTCGGTCGAGGCCTCGCCCTCATCCGGTGTCGAGGCGGGCTCCAGCTTCTGCAGCGCAAACTGATCGCGAACCTGACCGGTCTCATCCAGAAAAACGGCGTCCATCCGCGGTCCGTCGATCTCGACGATGAGAGCGCCGTACTCCATGAAGCCGCGGACCATGACCGGATGATCGAAGTCGCCGGGATAGACGATGGAACCAGTGCCGACCACCGCAGAGACCGAACCGGAATGCGGGATGCGTCCCATCGGCTTGACGTAGGCGCCATTGCCATTGGGGTCTCCATCACCACCGCTCACGACCATCCCCTGCTCGAATGTGTCCGACGCCCCGTAGTGTCCATCAAAGAGCAAGGAGCGTTCGTAGGAGTGTGAGTGTCCAGTGAGCACGAGATCGACGCCGTAGTCTTCGAGCACCGGCATGATGTTCTCTCGCATCTGGATCGGACGGTACTCCGAATCCGAATCGTGTGAACCCTTCGTGTACGCCGCATGATGCCAGTAGGCGATGACCCACTCCTGTGTCGTCGCCGCCAGATCCGCCGCCAACCAGTTCAACATCGGGCTGTTGGGTTCACGGCTACTGCCTTCGGAGTCGAGGCAGACGAAGTGCGCGTTGGCGTAGTCGAAACTGTAGTAGGCCTCGGTCCCTGACGGGACGCCTCCCGCCTCCCCGTTGGTAGGAAACTCGAAGTGCTCGTAGTAGTCGTTATTCTCACCCGGCCACTCTTCGTCGTGATTCCCACGGGTCGACCAAACCGGGGTCGCCGCCAGCATGTTCGCGAACGGATCGAAGAACGCGAACTGGTACTCATCATCGAAACCATCCGGGTACGAGTTGTCCCCGAGCAGAAGCCAGACATCCGGAGTCTCACCGTTGGAGTACTCGAGGTAGGTCGCCTGGAGCTGGGCCTGGACCAGCCCAACCCAACCGCTGTCTCCGAAGATCCAGGTCCGGAACGGCCTCACGGTCCCCGCCGGAGCCGCAGTCTCGAACGTCTGGTGTGGGTTCTGTGTCGGAAACTGCCCCGTCGCCGTGCCCACTGCGTAGTAGTACTGCGTCTCGGGCTCCAGCCCGGTCAGTTCGATTCGATGGTCCGTCTTGGCGGGACCCATCGTGACCGACTCCGTCAGCGACTCCGGGGAAGTCCCGAACCACACACCGCTCGTCACCGGGTCGTCGGTCCTCCACTTCACGACCATGGCGTCGGTCCGTGGGTGCTGCAGGTAGGGACCGCGAATGACCTCGGCGGCATCTGCCCGGTTTGCGCCCCAAGCCAACCCCATCAACGCGACGGCAAAGACGATCGTCATGTTGTAACAGACGACTCGGATTCGCCAAACCAGCCCGATCCGGGCCGGTTCTACGGGAACCAGGGCAAGAGCCGATCCCTTCATCTTCATACTTCCTTCCAAGGTGCTTTACGCCGAGGCGCCGACTGGCGTCGGCTCGTTGTTCACTTTCCGTCTTCGGATGACGAGCCGATCGGCGGAACGTCTACCGCATTCGTACGATCTGCACACGAACTCCATCTGAGGGACGTTCCAACTCCCCATTCAGTCGTACCCAGTACGATCCGTTGGCGACCGGTCGCCCCCAAACGTCCGAACCATCCCACATGATTTCGCGTTGACCCCGAGCCACCACCGCACGATGTCGCACTCGTCCGAGCACATCGAAGATCTCCAACGTCCGTTCCCGTTCGACATCCGGTCCCACGAGGCGTAGGCAGACACTTTCCATGAACGGATTGGGTGAGACCGCCAGGCGAAGCGCCCCCGTGTTCCACCCATCCTCCGCCACCTCCGCCGCCCCGGACTCGAATCGAATGGAGCGAAGCCCCTCGGCTGGATAGCTCTCGTTCAAAGCCAGGTCCGTCGCCACGACCTGCCAGAAATGATCTCCGAAAGCCGGCGGTTGAGGAACGACTTCGATGCTCAAGAGCTCCCCCGCCGGTGCGACGTAGGCCAACGTCGTGTCCGGCCTCAGGATCTCCAGGCGGTACTGAAAGCGATCCTCAGCAACGGGATCGGTGGCAGCGGTCCACGTGAACGTCGTGGGGACGAGAGGGTCGACCGTGGCTCCCGGCGCCGGACTCAGAAGCTCCACTCCGCCAGGCGGCTCCGCGAAGACCTCGCGGAAGTAATCCCGTGTTTCTGCGATCCGCCCGTGAACGTGATCGGCATGCCAAGACTGGGACCACCCCCCTCTCTGGTTGACGAAGAGATCGAGCGAGTCCGTCCACGCCATGAAGTGCAAGGCCGACTCCGGAGTTCTCACCGGCTCGCTCCCAACGTCGACGTAGACCGCGCCGGTGTGGGCAAAGAGACGGTCGTTTGCGGGATGGAAGAGTTCGGTCTCACCTTCGACCCGAACGGCAATCCAGGTCGGACCGCCGATCGGCACCTGAACATCGAACTCACGATCGATGACCGGGCCCGTCATCGGGAGGTCGTGGGTAGAGTAGATCTCGCCACCCACGATGACCTCCGCCCGATCTACGTCGAGGACGGACCGGACGCGAAAGTTGACGAGGACATCGGACTCTTCCGTCACATCGAGCGTGGCTCCCGCCATCTCACCTTCGACCGTGAACTGAGTGATGAGTGGGTAGTTCGTGACGAAGACGCGCCCTCCTCGGAGGCTCTCCACCCAAGCCTCCGCGTCCAGGGTTGCGCCTCCGGTATAGACGTAGGCCCGGTAGGATCCGGGCGGACGGGTCAGGTAGTTGTTGACCGCAGAGTCCGTTCCGGCGGCGGGCGGGACCCGGAAGCCGGAATTCAAAAGGTGGTACCAGTCGTCGATTTGAATGTCATCGACGTTGCTGTGAGAGACGATCTCGTAGGCGTCCAGATTGCCGGAGGCTGCGAGTACCGGCGTTCCGCGCGCGAGTCCCCATTCCGGCCATCCCCCATCGCCCATGAACTGCCCCCCATTGCAGGGATGGGCCAGCACCATGGCCTGGTCGGGTGCGGGCGCCCACGATTCGCGAGTGTCGGAGAGCATCGGGTAAGCCCCGCCGGTCGTGCAGCAGCCATTGCTCACGACTTCGTGCAGACCGATGAGACAGGCGTGTCCATAGACCTGATTGCGGTGTTCGGTCCCATACCAGACGAGATGATCCAAAGTGCTCACACTGTGAACACCGCCGGTGAAGTGCCGGTACGCGTCCTGCACCCAGGACATCGACAGGTCTTCTGCCTGGGCGATAAGCAGAATCTCCTCCGGCGAGATGTCATAGTCATCGGGTGTGTGATGAGAATGCATGTGGACGTCGCCTCCGTACCAGCCGGCGGCGGGCATGTCGAAAAACCTGGGGAGGGTCAACTCCACTTCGCGATCGGTCGTGACATTTCCTTCCCAGAACTGCGGCGGGGACTCGAAGCCCTTTCCTACCTCTACATTGACCCAACCCGCGGCTACTTCGACATCGATGACCCCGGGAGAGTAGATGTAGCCACCGATATGGGGCCAGGAGCGGTGTGCATGCAACGTGGAGTCCGGCCCATCCGGAACCCACCCGTTCAGGTCGCGGACGTGAGCTCGGGCCGGTATGGGATTTCCGAGTTCATCGACGGTACGCAATGTCAGAGTTGCGGCCTCGGCGACGAAGGCTGCAACGAACATTCCGGAACTGCCGGTCAAGACCGACAGCAGGAGCATGGATTGGCGGCGCTTTACCATCAGCTCGACCACGTGCATTTCCGTCAGGGACGGGCACAGTGAGGGACACCATCTATCCTCGACTCGACAATCTTTCGCGGCTGAAATCGCCTTCGGCTCGCGCCATAGCGATTCGCCTCGAGAAATATTGACGGATCGAGGCTGTTACACGGAGAGGTGACTGTCGTAATGGTATTGGGGCCGCGAGTTCGTAGGCAAGTTATTGTTCGCTGCGGCAAGTTAGTCACGTCAGCAAATCGTTAGACTAGACTAACCAGGTTCCGCCTACCGAGACCGCCGCGCCCCGCTGGAGAACCCACGCCAAACAAACGCGGAACCCACGACGGCTCCTGTGACCACGGGGATGACGAACCAGGGAGAAACGGCGCCTCGACTGGCCATCATCAGGCAGCTGCCAGCGACGGCGACCCAGATCAAAAGGATCGTTGCCGCCTTCGCCTTTCTCGGCATCTCGGCGTCTCCGTCCAGGAACCGCAGATAGGGCCGGAAGAACCGGGTCCGGATGAGCCGCTCTTCCAACCAGGGACAACTCTTCGTGAAGCAGTAGGAAGCGAGCAACAGGAACACCGTCGTCGGGAGACCCGGCACGACAACTCCGACACCCGCCAGTCCTACGCAGAGAACGCCGACGCCGGCGAGCAACCAGCGCCGCAGTCCCGCTTTGGGGCCAACGGACTCGGGGGAAAGAGCCGTCACCGGCTGGGGGACCTTTCGTCGAACCATAGGGACCTCCTCTGCACGTTGGAGTGAGGTAAACCCAGCCATTTCAGAGGAGATCGCGGCTCCTCCCTCGCTTAAACGGCTGCACGGGTTTTCGGTCTCCCGGAAGCGTTCCTTCACCAATGCGTAGGGTTTCCCCTCATGGGCTGAGGGAAATCCTTCAGGCACGCTCCCGGCGGCCGACTTCCTGGAGCATCTTTCACAGCCAAGTCTTTCTGTTGATACAACGTGCCTTAGCCACCAAATCGGACAGGCAATCGACGGATTTCGCGCATTTGCGCGAAGTCGCTAAACCCCCGCCTCGCGACGGCCGCTACTAGTACCGATGATTTCCACCGCGACTTCCGACTCGAGGTGGGTCATTCGAGCTCCGGGGCATCGCCAAAGGCCGCGATGTCGAATGTTCTTGGGCACACGGCAGAGAGGCACACAATGAGCGCGGTTACGACGCCTGCAGATACGAAGATTTTTCGAGAGATGGTCGAGAACATGCCCATTGGGGTGATGACCTGCGACCTTGAAGAGTTCCGGATCGACTACCTCAATCGTTTCTCCCGGGAAAAGCTTCGGGAGATCGAGCACCTACTTCCCTGCAAGGCTGACGACCTTCTCGGTAGCTGCATCGATATCTTCCATCGCGATCCATCGGTACAACGGCGGCTGCTTTCCGATCCGGCAAACCTTCCGCACCGCGCCCACATTCAGCTGGGAGACGAGCACCTCGACCTCAACATCAGCGCGATCATCGATGATGACGGAAACTACGTGGCACCCATGGTGACCTGGTCCATCGTCACGGACAAGGTTCAGGCCGAGCGCGAGAACATGCAGCAGCGTCAGATGATCGATCAGATGCCGATCAACGTGATGTTCATGGAGCCAGAAAACTGCACGATCACTTTCGCCAATGAGACGAGCCTCAAGACTCTGAGCGGCCTCTCTCACCTGTTGCCGGTTCCGGTCGACGAAATCGTCGGGAACTCGGTTGACATCTTCCACAAGAACCCTGCGCATCAGCGACAGATCCTGAGCAACCCGAATCACTTCCCCCACTCCGCCCGGATCCAGCTCGGCGACGAGCACCTCGATCTGAGAATCTCCGCCGTTCGCGACCGCGAGCAGAACTACATCGGCGCCATGTTGACGTGGTCTGTCGTCTCCGATCAGGTACGGTTGGCCAGCAGCTTCGAGGAGCAGATCCAGTCCGTCGTCCAGACGGTTGCGAGTGCCTCCTCGGAACTCGAGTACACGGCCAGTAGTCTCTCCAGCACGGCCGACGAGACGATGAACCGATCGAACTCCGTGAGTGTCGCATCCGAAGAACTGGGCGCGGCCATCAACGAGATCTCCTCGCAGGTCACCCGTTCCGACTCGATCGCCCAGGAAGCCGTTTCACAGGTCCATCGCTCCTCCGAGCTTGTCGACTCGTTGGCCGAGGCCGCCGGAAAGATCGACCAGGTCGTCCGGCTCATCACCAACATCGCAAGCCAAACCAACCTTCTCGCTTTGAACGCGACGATCGAAGCATCCCGTGCCGGTGAGGCCGGGAAGGGCTTCGCCGTGGTCGCTTCCGAAGTGAAGGAACTGGCCAAGGAAACCTCGACGGCGACCGGAGAAATCGCACAGCAGATCGAAGAGATCCAGTCGGCGACCCACCGCACCGTCGAGGCGATGGGATCGATCCGGAAGACGATCGAAGAGATCAGCGACATCACGACGAACATCGCATCTGCGATCGAAGAGCAAGGTGCGGCCACTCAGGAAGTCGCGCGCAACATCTCCGGGGTCAGCGAGTCCTCGTCCGAAACGAAGAACGGTTCGGGACAGGTACTCGAGGCCGCCGGGGAGCTTTCGAAGCAATCCGACGCCCTGCAATCACAGGTCGAGGGCTTCCTCGAGCAGATCAAGTCCTGGTAGGCGAGTCCGGCGGCGGCGTGCAAGCGTCGCCGCCGTGTCCGTACGCACGAAAACCTGAGACCCGGCTCCGGCCGCCTAAGCGGGGTACGCAGAATGCTTCAGGAAGACGACGCTCTGATCCAAGAGTTCTTGGTCGAGAGTCACGAGAATTTGGACCGCCTGGACAACGACTTCGTCAACCTCGAAGAGGATCCGACGAACCGCGAACTGCTTTCCAGCGTCTTTCGCACCATCCACACGATCAAGGGAACGGCCGGTTTTCTCGCTTTCGAGAAACTGGAGACCCTGACCCACGCTGCGGAGAACCTGCTCTCCCGGCTCCGGGACGGCGACATTCTCCTCAACCAGGAGATCACGACGGCCCTTCTGACCGTCGTCGACGCCGTGCGGATCATGTTGGCCCACGTCGAGACCAGCAACAACGACGGGCCGCAGCGCTACGAAGATCTGATCGAACAGCTGAAGGGAATCGTAGAGCGAGGCGGCGAAGCGGCTCCGGCTTCGTCTTCTGAGGAGGCGGAGGCTTCCGCGACTCCGGCTTCGTCCTCTGCGGAGGCGGAGACTTCCGCGGCTCCGGCCGACGGCGACGCTTCCGATTCGTCCACTGAAGCGGCATCCGAGCCGACCGAGGAAACGGACGCATGTGATGTCACCGCGGCCGCTGAAACAGCTGGGGACGTCACCGGTAAAGCCGCAGACGCCGAGGACGCGCCGACGGGAGTAGCGGCGCCCCAAACGGACCCCAAGTCCGCGGCCTCTTCCCCGGCCGGTGGCGAGACGAAATCCGAAGGCGCACATTCCAACGTCGCCGACGCCAGCGTTCGCGTCGGCGTCGAACTTCTCGATCAGCTCATGACTCTGGTCAGTGAGCTCGTCCTGGCGCGGAATCAGATCGTGCAGCACGTCGGAAACGACCGTGAAGCCTCGTTCCTGCGCGCGACGCAACGCCTCAACCTGATCACGACCGAGTTGCAGGAAGGCGTCATGAAAGCCCGCATGCAACCGATCGGAAACGCCTGGGGCAAGTTGCCGCGAATGGTTCGGGACGTCTCCCGCGCCTGTGGAAAGAAAGTTCGACTCGAGCAGGAAGGACGCGACACGGAACTCGATCGCACCATCCTCGAGGCGATCAAGGATCCGCTCACCCATATCGTCCGCAACGCTGCCGACCACGGCATCGAGTTGCCGGAAGAGCGTCAGGCTGCGGGCAAAGAGCCGGAAGGCACACTGAGGCTCCGCGCCTTCCATGAAGGCGGCCAGGTCAACATCGAGATCGCAGACGACGGCAAGGGCATCGACGCGGCCAAGATCCGTGAGAAAGCGATTCGCAACGGGCGTATCACCGTCGACCAGGCAGACCGCATGGGCGAACGCGAGCTCATGAACCTCATCTTTCTTCCCGGACTCTCGACTGCCGAGACCATCACCAACGTCTCCGGTCGAGGTGTCGGGATGGACGTCGTCAAAACGAACATCGAAAAAATCGGCGGCACGGTCGACCTCTCGAGCGAGGTCGGGCGGGGCACGACGATCAAGATCAAGATTCCTCTGACCCTGGCTATCATTCCCGCACTCATCGTGAACGCGGGTCGGGATCGATACGCCATTCCGCAGGTCGGATTGAAGGAACTCGTCCGCCTCGAAGGCGAAGGGGCCGAGTCCGGCATCGAACTCGTTCACGACAAGCCGGTCTACCGACTGCGGGGCCGGCTCCTTCCCCTCATCGACCTGACATCGCTGCTCAAGGTCGGAGAGGAGAAGTCGGAAGAGAGCAAAGACGAAGACCCCGTGGTCAACATCGTCGTCCTGCAGGCGGACAACACGCAGTTCGGATTGGTGGTCGACTCAGTTGACGATACCGAAGAGATCGTCGTCAAGCCGCTCGGGCCCCAGCTCAAGACCCTGGAAGTCTTCGCGGGAGCGGCCATCATGGGTGATGGCAAGGTTGCTCTCATCCTCGACGTCCTGGGCCTGGCCCAACACTCCGGCGTCGTCACGGATGGACATGATGCCGGCGTCAAGGACGATGCCGACGAGAAGCGCGGCGACCGTGAAGAAACACAGTCTCTGCTCCTCTTCCGCGTCGGCGAGGACCGGCGGATGGCAACCCCACTGCACGAGGTCGCCCGCCTCGAGGAACTGCCGAGCAACCAGGTCGAGATCGCAGGCGGCCACCCTGCCGTTCAGTATCGAGGCGAGATCATGCCTCTCATCTACCTCGACGAAATGATGGGAGTGGGCCGTTCCGCAGCCGACCGGGAGATCATTCCCGTCGTCGTGACCAATCGGGACGGGCACAGCGTTGGGGTCGTCGTCGACGAGATCCTCGGCGTGGTCGAAGAGAGCCTGCACATCAATACCGAGGATGCAGAGTCGGGCTCGTCCATGCTCGACTCGGCCGTCATCGAAGGTCGGATCACCGACATTCTCAGCCTTCAGTCGATGATCGAACCGGAAGCATCGTCATTGCGACTGATGGCGGCGTAGGGAGAAACGAAATGATCCACAACCAAATCTGCACGTTCTTCCTCGGTGACTCGTGCTTCGGCGTCGACGTCAGTTGCGTGCAGGAAATCCTGAGGCACCAGGAATCCACTCGGGTCCCCTTGGCCAACGGAGAGGTCGGCGGTCTCATCAACCTTCGAGGCCAGATCGTCACTGCGATCGAACTCCGAGCTCGGATGAAGATGCCGGAACGGGATCCGGAGAAGCGTCCGACCAATGTCGTCATCAGAACCGAGAGCGGACCGGTCAGTCTTCTCGTCGACTCCATCGGCGACGTTCAGGAGCTCAGCGACGAATCGCTCGAGGCCACTCCAGAAACCTTGACCGGGCGCGCCCGGGAACTCATCGAAGGCGTCTACAAGATGAACGACCGTCTGATTCTCGTTCTCGACGTGGACAAGACGATCGGTTTCGACGCAAGCGTGGTGTGATGCACGTGCGCCTCTCGGAGGCGCGCGCATAGGAGAACGATCCCATGGGTGCAGCCGTCGCCAAGAAGAAGGGGCCCGCCAAGGTCTCGAAGAAGGCTGGCGTCAAGAAGAGCTCAGGCTCAAAGCCACGGTTCCACATCGAGAAAGCGCAGCTGGCTGCACTTGGCACATCGCTCGCAATCATCGAACTCGATGTGAATGGACAGATCCTTTCGGCCAACGACACCTTTCTTCAACTCCTCGGGCATTCCGAGGAAAGTATGGTCGGAAAACAGCTTGGGATCGTCTTCGAAGAGTCGTACGCCCTCGGACCGGAGTTCCGTCGCCTTTGGGACGGACTGAAGGCCGGTAAGGCCCAGAGTGGCGATTTCAAGGCCGTGCGAAAAGACGGACGACCCATTTGGCTACACGCCACCTACAACCCCGTCCTCAACGCTTCCGGCGAAGTCATCCAGGTCCTTGGAACGGCGATGGATGTGACGGACGCTCTCGAGCAGAAACGAGAGTCTGCCGCATGCATCACCGCCATGCGTGAGACACACGGAATCATCGAGTACTCGATCGACGGCACCATTCTGGACGCCAACGCCGTCTTCCTTCGCACGTTCGGCTACACCCTCGCCGAACTCAAAGGCAAGCCCCATGATCTTCTGACGGACAGCGGTTGCAAGACGGAGAACCAATCCGTCTGGAGTTCCCTCCGCAAGGGCGAGTCCGTTTCGGCGAACTATCGCCGCGTCGGAAAAGGAGGAAGGCAGGTCTTCATCGACGCCTCCTACCATCCGATCGCCGGGATCGACGGGAAGCCGTACAAGGTGATTGAGTTCGCCACCGACATCTCCACCCAACGACAGGTCCTGGAGGACGTCGCACAGATCGCCGACTCCATCGCCGCTTCTTCGGGCGAACTCATCGCCGTCAGTTCCCAGATGGCCCACGCAGCCGAGTCCACCGCGACCGGCGCGTCGGAGGCCGCCAACTCCGCCGAGGCCGTCAACACCAACGTCGGCAGCGTCGCCACGGCCGCGGAGGAACTGTCCGCGAGCATCGCGGAGATCGCAACGAACACGTCCACGGCGACGACGATCGCCGGGGAAGCGGTCGAAGCTGCCATCCGCACGAACGACATGGTGACCAAGCTAGGTGAGAGCAGTGCGGAGATTGGGAGCGTCGTCAAGGTCATCGCGTCCATCGCGCAGCAGACCAACCTTCTCGCTCTCAACGCCACGATCGAAGCCGCGCGCGCCGGTGAATCCGGCAAGGGTTTCGCCGTGGTTGCGAACGAGGTCAAGGAGCTGGCGAAGAAGACCGCCGTCGCTACCGAAGAGATCAGTCGGAAGATCCACGCCATTCAAGACGACTCGAAGCTCTCCGTCGACGCGATCCAGCAGATCGGTCAGATCATCGATCAGATCAACGAGAACCAGACGACGATCGCCACGGCTGTCGAGGAGCAAACTGCCACGACCAGCGAGATCGGGCGGAACATCACGGCGGCCGCCGACGGCACCGCCGGGATCGCCGCCAACGTCACCCGGGTCGCGACCGTCGCGGGCGAGACTCGTTCACAGGTCGATCTCATCCAGGGATCGGCGGAAACTCTCAACGGTATCGCCGACAACCTTCTGGGGATCGTCGCGAAGTTCGAGCTCTAAACTATGACAAAAGCACTTGCCATCGATGACAGCCGGGCCATGCGAGCATTGATTTCCAGAATGCTCAAAGGCATGGGCTTTGAAGTGGAGACGGCGGAGCACGGTCAGGCCGGGCTCGAGTGCCTGGACAACTCCACTGAACTTCCGGATCTCGTCCTCGTCGACATCAACATGCCGGTGATGAACGGCTACGACTTCGTCGCCACGATGCGCGCCGATGAACACTACGCCAACGTTCCCGTCGTCGTCGTGACCAGCGAAACCGAGATGTCTCAGGTCATGCGATGTCTCGACGCCGGAGCCGACGAGTATCTGATGAAGCCGTTCACCGCTGACGCACTCCATGACAAACTTGCCGTTCTCGGCGTGGTGGTATCGTGAAAAACAACTCAGACCAACCCCGTAGACGCGTTCTCATCGTCGACGACTCTTCCGTCTTCTGCAAAGTGATGGAAAGAGTCCTGCAATCGAATCCCCGCCTCACGGTCGTGGGCACCGCACCAAACGGACGCATTGCTCTTCAGCGGATCGAAGAGCTTCAACCGGACGTCGTCACTCTGGATATCGAGATGCCGGAGATGGACGGATTTCAGACGCTGGATGCGTTGAAAGCCGCCGGTTCCAAGCTCCCGGTCATCGTGGTCAGTGATCACACGGAGCGCGGAGCCCAGATCACGATGAAGGCACTGTTGAGCGGGGCTCTCGACTACATCACGAAACCCGGAGGACCGGAGTCGACGGGACCGGGCAGCGCCGAGAAGATTGCCGACAAGGTCCTGGCCGTCGCCGACCGCTCCGCCGCGTACCGGCGCCGCGAGGGGAAAGCACCCGCGACAGCACCCCGTGCCCGCGCCAGAAGATCCGGCGGTACCGGAACCATCACCAAGGCCCCAAGGATCGACGCCGTCGTCATCGGAGCCTCGACCGGCGGTCCCAACGCTCTGGCCACGGTCATACCCGCACTCGGGCGGGAGCTCTCCGTGCCGGTGTTCATCGTTCAACACATGCCCGCCCTCTTCACCGCCAACCTGGCTCGGAGCCTCGACGCACAGTCCCGGATCCACGTTCAGGAAGGGGCGGAAGGACGGAAGGCGCGTCCCGGCGAAGTCTGGATCGCTCCGGGTAACTATCACATGGAGATCGAAGGCCGCTCGGCTCCGTGGACTCTCAAACTCAATCAGGGACCGGAAGAAAACTTCTGCCGTCCCGCTGTCGACGTTCTCTTTCGCTCCGCGGCCCGGCAGTTCGGGAAGCACGTCCTCGCCGTTGTCCTAACCGGCATGGGGCAGGACGGCTTGCTCGGCTGCCACAAGATTCATCAGGCCGGAGGCCAAATCCTCATCCAGGACGAAGAAACTTCGGTCGTCTGGGGAATGCCAGGCGCGATCGCCGACTCCGATTTGCCCTACGTGTCCAAACCTATCGGAGAAATCGGTCCAGAGATCATGAGGCGGGTCGCACAACGTGTCACTACAGTCTAAAACAAGGGCTCCCGGGAGCTCGCAAAGCAAACTCGGGGCGGTTGGGTTCAAACAGGTCCAGGAGATCGTCAGGGACCAGGCCGCCATCATCATCCCCGAGGACAAAGCCTACCTCGTCGAGAACCGGCTGAGGGACCTCGCTCTCCGCGAGAGTCTCGACCACATCGACAAGGTTCTCCTCGAGATGAAGAAAGGAAACCGCGGCATCATCTCGAAGGTCGTCGAAGCGATGACGATCAACGAGACCAGCTTCTTCCGCGACTTCCACGTCTTCGAAGCGCTTCGCGACGTCATTCTCCCTGATCTCTTCCAGCGGCGGGCCTCCGAGAAAAAGCTGAACTTCTGGTGCGCGGCCAGTTCTTCCGGCCAGGAGTCGTACAGCGTTCTCATGCTTCTGCACGAGCACTTCAAGGACAAGCTCGGGAGCTACAAAGTCGACTTTCGTGCGAGTGATATCTCTGACGAAATGTTGGAACGAGTTCGGTCGGGCTGCTACAGCCAGGTCGAGATCAACCGCGGACTCCCCGCCAAGAATCTGGTTCGCTACTTCGAAAAGAACGGACTGGAATGGCAGGTCAAGCCCGAGATCCGTCGGATGCTGACCGTGGAGAAGCGAAACCTCGCCCAAAATCTGACGGGAATGCCTCCGCAGGACGTCGTCTTCATGCGCAACGTGCTCATCTACTTCGATGTCAAAACGAAGGAAGCCATCCTCGGACGGGTCCGCAAGATCATGAAGCCCGACGGCTATCTGCTCCTCGGCGGAGCGGAAACGACGATCGGCATGGACACGGCCTTCATTCCGCAGAGACTGGCCCGGACTGTCCTCTACCGCCCCGAGGAAATGGAAGGAAAGTTCTGATGATACGGGACTCCGAACAACTCATCGACATCCTCAACCAGGTCTGGACCTCCGTTCTCGGACGGATGGTCGACGAAACGGGCGGGGACTCCTTCGGCACAGGAGCCGAGTCGAAGCGGCTTGGATGGTGCGAAACCGTCGGTCTCGATCCGAGCATCATCCTTCTGGAGTGCTCTGAGGATGCGGCCCGGCTGGCCACGACCGCGTTCTTCGACATTGAGCCGGAGAATGTGACCGAGGACGACATCGACGATGCCATGGAAGAACTGATCAACATGGTCGGCGGCCTCGTCAAGTCGATGGTGTGTGACAGCGCACGCCTACTCCTGCCCACGGGAGGCCGCGAGTGGCCGGCGGAGCTCGACAAGTACGAACCCTCTTCGATCATCTTCGCCAACGCCACGTGCGATGGAAGCCCCGTGTCCGTCGCCGTCATGAAATCGAAAGAAGCTCAGGCGACGGGCTGAGTCCGCAGCATTCGTCGCCGTGCCACCGCGTGCACGGCCGGCGGGCGGCACGAAGGACATTGGGTCGTAGCCAGGGTCCTTCGCCGGCTGCCGCGCCGACGTTATCGCTCGCTTCCCCCACCCCACGTTGTATGATGGCGGACGGAGTTGGCCGAACTCCACGCCACTCCGGACCGGAGTCCGAGCGATGCCGACGACTGATGTGTGTCGCGACTGTCCGTCCCGCAAGTCCGGGATCTTTTCCCGCCTCGATTCCGTGCAGTTCGGGGCCCTGACCCGAAACGCCTCGACACATCGTCACGGACCCGACGAGGTCGTATTCTACGAAGGCAATCCCGCCTTCGCGGTCCACTGCATCTCTTACGGGCGGGTCAAACTCTATCGACACGGCCGACACGGAAGCGATCTCATCCTGCGCATTCTCGGTCCTGGGGAGGTCATTGGGCTTCGCGCGGTGTTGGGCGAGGAAGCGTACGCATCGACCGCAGAGACGATCGAGACGGCCACGATCTGTACCCTGCCCAAGGAGTCCCTGCTCGACGTCCTCGAGCAGGACTCGAATCTGTCAAAGCACATCATTCGTTGGTTGGCGCGCGAGGTTCGGCTCGCCGACGACCGATTCGTGGAAAGGTCGGAGGAGACGGTGCCGAGACGAACGGCTCACGCCCTGTTGCACCTCGATGCCTCTCTGCCGCTAGAGGGCGCTAAGGTCTCAACAGGAGTACTGGGATCCCTCAAGTACCAAGATTTGGCCGCACTTGTCGGAACGTCTCCGGAGACCCTCTCGCGGGTGCTTCATGACTTCGAGAGGAGGAACGCCGTCGAGTTGAAACGAGGTGACGTATGCCTCCTCGACCGTCCTCTTCTCTACCGAATCGCTCGTCTCGAACCTCCGTCCTGATTCTTCGTCACCTGTGGTTATTCTTCGTCACCTTTCGTTCATGCTGCTATTGAAGCCATCCCTGTAGGTGGCGAAGAAGGCGGGCTATCCTGCCCATTTCCTCCTGGCGGCAACACATCTCGACACAGGCAGAGTCGCTCGGAGGCAGGTCCTCATCCAGGACCGACCCCTGCGGAGTCGGCGGCGCGAAGTCGCCTTCCGAGCTGTTTCCCCAATCCGCGGTCCAGTAAGGGCAGCCGACGGTGATACAGCAACAGTCATCGCCCGTGACGGAATGGCCCCCGCCGGATCCGCCCGGGGTCCCGTCATGCTCCGAGGGAAGGATGTCGGCGTGAGCCGCAGACGCCAATCCCACGAGGGCCGTCACAACCAAGAAGATGAACAGCCGTTTCATTTTCGTTTCCATGCCTTTCTTCGGGCCCGTCCTTCGAGCCCTGCGGGCTCCCATCCATCGGGAGCCACTTGAGAGGAAGCTAGCGTCTGGCTTCCGAGAGTCGATGTCGGGTCTCAAGTCCGGACTTGATCTTCCTCAAGTCGGGTGGGAGAGCCGTTTCAAGGCACGTGCTATGCTCCCGGCCGCACAGCGGAAACCAGCGGAGACCGGATGGAAAAGCTCGGAAAATACGAGATCGACTCGGAACTCGGAAGAGGCGGGATGGGCGTGGTCTACAAGGCCCATGACTCCATCATCGGTCGTGACGTTGCCATCAAGGTCATCCACGAGTCCGCCGTCTCCACTCCGGGAGCGATCGACCGTTTTCGCCGGGAAGCGCGCTCCGCCGGTCGTCTGTCCCATGACAACATCATGACCCTCTATGACTTCGATGAGTCGGACGGCCGCCCCTACCTGGTCATGGAGCTGCTCGACGGGACGGATCTCCGGTCGCTCATCCAGGACAAGAAGCTGACGTTCCGCGAGAAGATCAACATTCTCATCCAGATCGCCAGCGGACTGGAGTACGCGCACGACAACAAGGTCGTCCACCGGGATATCAAGCCGGGCAACATCCAGGTGACGGAAAGCGGTCGCGTCAAGATCCTCGACTTTGGGATCGCAAGACTCGATTCCGATCCGGGGACGATGACTCACTCCAGTCTGGGAACCCCGCGGTACATGTCGCCGGAGCAGATCAAGGGTGATCCCGTCGACCGGCGTTCGGACATCTTTTCATTCGGAGCGCTGGCCTACGAAGTGATCGCCGAGCGGGTGCCCTTCAAAGGTGACACCGCAACATCGGTCATGTACAACGTGATCCACGAAGAGCCGGCCGAGCTGCATCTGCTGCCCGAACACATCGGATCCGAACTCAACCGCATCATCGCGGAGTGCCTGGCCAAGGACATCGACTCCCGCGCGCCGAACCTTGAGGGCATCCTGACGCGGCTACGGCTTCTGCTGCTGGACCGCGCGATCGACCGGGTCGAGGAAGCGAGCGAACCCGGCACGCTGTTGCCCGGGCAAGCCAAGCCGGTTCAGGGTGCGGGATCGGGTACGGGTGCGGGTGCGGGCGCGGAATCAGGTTTGGGTGCGGGACCGGGTGCGGATGCAGGATCAGGTCCGAGCGCGGGCGCACCCGGCAAGGGAGCCGGCTCTACCGTCGCATTCTTCGGAGATCAGGCCGCCAACGATGCGGGTGCCCCGGCTTCCCCACAGACGGCGGCGGGTTCCGGAGCATCTGCCGGGTCCGGAGTATCTGCCGAGTCCGACCCATCGCGGCTCAAGTCTCCCCAGCGCGGCGCATTCCAAAGTGTGGACAGCGCCGGAGAGGGAACCCCAAATTCCCCGGCCAAGCTTGCTCTTTGGTCTCTGGTCGGCTTGGCCGCCGTGACCGTGGCGGTTCTTCTGGTCACGCGTCCCTGGTCTGGTTCCGACACACAAACGACCGAGCCCGAGCCCTCACAAGGCACGGAAACACCCGCCGTCTCAGAAGCCGTTCGTCGAGTCCGGACCTTGGCCGAGGACTCGCGAGACTCGTGGGGTACGTTCACCACGTCCAGCACCGAGGAGGCTGCCCGACTGTTTGCTCAAGCCGAGCAAGCATTGGAAGCGGGCAACGAAGATCAGGCCGAAACGCTCTTTTCCCAGTCCGCCGCCCACTGGGCTCGAGGTGCTGCCGAGCAGGCGCGAAGCGACTTCGATCCGGACGCGCTTTCGAGCTGCGCCTCCACCAGCTACGAAACGGCGGAGTCTTCACGGAAAGAAGCCACTGCGCTGTTGGAGGAAGAGGAGTTCATCGCCGCGCGTGCCGGTTTTGCCGACGCCTATGACGAGTACTCGCGAACGCGACATCTGCAGGACGAAGCTTCGGAGCTCGCCGCCCTCCAACAGGAAACACAGAGTCTGATCGCGAACATTGAAACCCAGCTGGGCGAAGGCTGGAAGCTGGCCGATGCCAACGAAGCCGGATGGCGCTCAGCCTCCTCTGCATTCGAAAGAGCCGAACAGCTTGCCGAGGACTGTGAGATCGCCGAAGCCATGGCCGGCTTCGAGCGGGCCCGCTTCGATCTGAAGGCGGCCGAGAGTTCTCTTCGTCGAAACGAGTCGTCGCCCGTCGCCGACAAGAGCCCAACGACTCCAACCCGAGGCGACGCTGACGCCGGCGACGAACGCAACCGAACGGATGGTCAGGCAAAGGCTGCCAATTCGGCCGGGAGCGACGGAACACCTCGCGATCGAACCACGGGTCAGGCGAAGGTTGATAGCCCGGCCGGGAACGGTAAGTCCTCTTCCGATCGAACCGAGACGGCTTCAAGAAACTCCGGCGATGCGCCACGCGGCAACTCCTCCCGTGACTCCGGGTCGAACGCAAATCCGAACGCGACTCCGAAGAAGACGGACAACTCCACGCCGCCGCCCCCGAAGGAAGCGGCCACTCCCGCTTTGTCCGCCCGGGAACTCGTGGTGGCCAAGTTCCAAAACGTCGGTGCGTCTCTCTGCGACGCGATGAAGAACGGCCGCTGGAACCAGGTACCACAAACCGTTCGAAACACCTACGAACCGTTCTCGCGCGCCCTGAGTGAAGATCACATCATTCGCGACGCCCGGGTCCGACAAGACATCCTTCGCGCCGAGGGCGGCACCGTCGAGCAAAGGGTCCGACTCACCGTGGTCCAGCAACAAAAGGGGCGGGACGACACCAACGAGCCGGTCGACATCCCCATGGTTTGGATCTGGACCCTCAACGGTGGGGAACCTATAGTTTCCGCCGTCGAGACCGCTCGCTGACGGATCCTGCCGACACGGCGATTCCCTCTTCCGAAACCACCCTGGAGACTCTCACATGAGACATCGCGCCATCCGCTTCCTACGCCAATCCCTTGTGGCCGGCACCATCCTCGTCGCGGGAACGAGCGCCATGGCCGGTGGTCCCCTGGAAGACGCTCTCGGCGATCTCTACGCAATCTGCCTCTTCGAACCGGTTCAGAGCAATCCGTTCGCCGGCGCGGCGCTCCTCTCCCGTAGTGCGCTGGCCCCGGGAATCACGGGCTTCATCGAGAACAATCTGGCCTCGATCCCGATGACTCCCCCCGCCGTAAAATCCGTCTTCGAAGACGGGCGCATCGTCAACGTCGTGACCGGCTTCTCCCCCATCTTTACGGAGAACAGCGCAACCGTCGGGGCCGGAAAGCTCTTCTTCGGAGCGAACTACTCCTACTTCGACTTTACGAAAGTACGTGGCGAGGACCTGTCCGACATCTCACTCTCGTTTGCACAGGACAACGGATCGGACGTCGTCTCCGTAACGATGCCGCTCGAGGTCAAAGCCAACGTCTTCACGCTCTACAGCACATTCGGAATCACCAATCAGTTCGACATTGGAATGGCCTTTCCCATCGTCGACATGTCCGTCAAGTCCGGCGGTACCGTCTTCACCGTCAACGGAAATGACTCCGGCTGCCGCTACGGCCCCCTCGACTGCAACTCGAGCAATCCACAGGGAGTCCGCAGCACACCCGAACTGACTCTGGACGCGGTCAGCTCCTCGGTATCCGAAGACGACCTCAATCCGATGTTTCTGAGCACGATTGCCGTACGCTTGAAGTACCGGTTTCCCTACTTGGCCAACTCGGGACGCGTCGCTCTGGTCGGAGACTTCCGATTGCCCGTTCGCTCTCGCGACAGCCTGCTCGGTGAAAGCGAGTTCGGAGGCTTCCTGACCTTCATCGGTGAGGCCCCGACCCGTGGCGGATTCACGCCGTACGTCAACCTCGGCACACGGCTCTGGAGCGGCGACGCCACCAGCAGCATCAACGCGGCCGTCGGATTCACTCAACTCTTCGCGAACAAGCTTTCGTTCAGCTTCGACCTGCTCGGCGACTTCGACCTGGAGAGCGACCCGTTCCTGGAGTTGATCGATGATGAGGTGCCCGTGGGTACCCAGGGCAACGCACTGACCGTGGCCGGCAGCTCCATCCCGAGCGTGGACCGGGACCACCGTCTCGATGCGGCGATGGGCTTCCAGTATGCGCTGAGCCAGGACTTCCAGATTTACGGAAGCGCCCTCTTCTCCCTGCTCGATCGGGGGTTGCAGGCTGGGGTCGTCCCGACAATCGGCCTCTCCGCTCACTACTAGGGTTGTGGACGGAGGATTGCGGACGCCAAACTCCTAAACAGCGACGACACAGCGTCCTCGGTGATCCAATCGGGGGGAGCAACCAAGACGCCGGATCGTCGCGGCAGCCTCAACCAATCAAAAGCACTTAGCCCGATCCTGTCCGCAATCTTCCGTCCACAACCTTTCGGTTGCCTTCCTACTACGTAAAACGTAATACTACGTATTACGTAGTAACTCTGAAGGAGGCAGATCCGTGGGCCGAAAGTCAGAAGACCTGGAGGACTTTGGGCGCTTCGCTGAGCCCTCCCTGCTCATATTGATCAGCCTGGCTGAAAGACCGAGACACGGTTATGCCATCTCCCAGGACGTCGAGGACGTGACAGGCTACCGGCCCGGGCCGGGAACTCTGTACGGGGCCATCGCCCGTCTGGAAAACCGTGGCTTCGTCCGCGCACTCGAGTCCACCGGAGACCGGAAGGTCACCTATGAACTCACGGCCGCCGGAGAGAAAGCTCTGCGAGCGAGACTGGCCGCGATGGCCTCGGTGACCCAGATCGGTCAGCAAAGGCTGGCCGGCGCATGAAGCGGTTGGCCCGCCCATGAAGTGGTTGCTGCGCCTCTACCCGCCGAGGTGGCAACACCGCTTTCGGGACGAAGTCGCGGCGCACCTGGAAGAAGAATCGTCCTGGAGCCTCCGCACGGCCGTCGACCTGATCGCCGGGGCGGTCGACGCCTGGCGTCATCCAGAGTGGTTCCCGGAGGCCTCGCCTTCGACATCATTGAAGGGAGAAATCATGAAAGTCGCCATGCCCTGTTGTGAACCGGTCCACGTGTCCAGAGAGGAGGCTCGGCAGAGCTCGATCGAAATGATCGTCATCAGTCTCCTTCTCGTCTCAACCGCCGTGGTCCTGGACAAAGCCTTCGGCGACTCCATCTATGCCGAGGCTCTCATCTATTCTTCGTTCTTCATCGCCCTGACGATCTCGTCGCGGCGAACCTACTTCAAGGGCTACAGTCGGGAGGCACGCAACCTCCTCACCTTTTTGGGTGCCGTCGTGTCCTACGCGTTCTTTCTGGGAGTCGCTGCGTTGGCTGTGCGGATCTGACGAATAGAGGACTACTGTGGACCCCAAGCTCGAACCCCTCATCCTGAATCTGCTGGAATGGATGTCCGCTCGTCCTCGCTCCCACAGCGAGGTCATGGCTACGTGGAAGACCAGCTGTCCGCAACTGACGGTCTGGGAAGACGCGCAGGAAGCCGGACTCGTGGACGCGCACCACAAGGCCGGCGGTTTGGTTTGGTTCGAGATGAGCGGGATCGGCCGGAAGTTTCTGGAGGAACGTCGTCCAGCGTCGACAGCGACGCCACAGGCAAAGGACGATTCGGATTCGCCGGACGGGAAGAGGGCCAAGTCTCATTCCGATTCGACTCAAGTGCCTGTCGCGAATCGACCATTTCTCATCAGCAGGGAACTCTTCCGCACCGACCGGCTGGTCGTCCGTCATCTCGACTATCCGGACTACGACGACTTCTACGCCGTCTACAGCGATCCCGCAGCGATGCGTTGGGTCGATGACGGAACACCGATCCAAGCCGAAGACTGCTTCCGTTGGATCGAGATCACGCACAAAAACTACGCTGCACGCGGCTACGGAATGTCAGCGCTCGTTCTGCAGGAGACTGGCGACATCGTCGGCTTCTGCGGACTGGTCCACCCCGGCGGACAGGAGGACGTCGAGATCAAGTACGCCCTCAAGCGGTCGGTTTGGGGGCAAGGTCTCGCCACGGAAGCCGTCCGAGGTATGCTGGAGTACGCGCGTCGAGAGTTCGGGGTCGAACGCGTCATCGCGACGGTGGCTCCGGAGAACTCGGCCTCCACCAACGTATTGGCGAAGGCCGGAATGTTCGAAACGGACCGGATCATGGAGGAAGACGGAGCCGAGACCGCTGTCTACACCTGGTCCCTTTCTCCTTGACTCTATTTCAACAGGACGAGCCTTGACGCACCGTGGTAGCTCTCCGTCTCCATTCTTGCCCAATAGGTTCCACTCGGTAGGGATTGGCCGTCATCGCCAGTCCCGTCCCACACGGCTTGATGCCGGCCGGCCTCCTGCGTCCCCTGACTGAGCCTGCGCACTCGTCGCCCTTTCACGTCGTAAATCGATATCTCTACGGCCTCCCCGACCGCAAGCGTGTAGCTCAACGTCGTCCTGGGATGGAACGGGTTGGGTTCAATGCGTTCCAGATGGGTTCGCGCCGAGACCCCGGATCCCGGCAGATCAGGCGTGCTCGAAGGTGGAAGCGTCGGGTCCTCACAGTAGTCCGCGGCGCCTCCCACTCCGAAGAACCACTCCCTGGCCGCACGGATTTCGTTGGAGATCGCGTCGATGATCTCAGCATCGCCCGTCGTACAGTTTCCGGAGACATCCCGGTCCACCATCAGATGCCATGCGGTTCCATCGACTACGGCTCCCCAAGTATCCCCTTCTCCTGCGGACACGATCTGGGAGAACCCGGTCTCGGCGCCTCCCGATGCCTGGTGGTAGCTTCGGTTGCCGACTCCCGAACCGGTCGGCTGAAGTACATCGGTCCTCAGTTCCGGAGGGCATCGGGTGGAAAACGCATCGATGTCGTAGTCTCCCCCGGAGTGCGAAGTGCCAAACAACTCGCCACCACCGGAAGGTGTGTCGATCTCGACACAGGGCGCGAAGTCTCCGGAGAAGTCGCTGTAGCGGTCATCCAGAACCGTGAATCCCAAGGTTGCCGCCAACCCCGGAGCTTTCTCCTCCACGACCGACGGCGCGCCAGTGCCGTTGATCATCAACATTCGTTTCCCGGTGAGCGACGTATCCTCCAACAACCAACTGTGGAGGAGTTCGTAGTCGGACGGGAACATGAGGTTGCTCGACTCCGACGCTCCGGTCGAAATCAGCACCGTGCGGTAGCCGAGCAGTTGAGCCAAGGTAGCGCCGTTGTTGGAGAGCGCATTGGCACCCCGAGCCAACGGGCTCTTCCAACTCGAAGTTGCATCCAGGTAGTCATACTCGTCGTAGTCGATTCCCAGGTTAGTCAGCGCGGACTTGACATATCGGCCTGTACCGCGGTGATAGGTCTCCACAAAGAGTAGGCAAGGGAAGCGGATGACGTCGTCACCAAGGTCACGCCACCTTGGCAGGATTTCGAACTCGTAGAAGTTGCCACCCGACGTATCCGGCAGGAGGTACTCCTCCCCACCACTCAGGTAGCGTGCGGATAGGAAGTACTCTACCTGGCTGCCGGGTAGCAGCACGTTGTCGGGAATGATCTCCACGGACTCGGACAACTCCGGTCCCGCAACCCCGAACGAGGCCCACTCGTCCTCACGGAGGTAACCGCTAAACCTGTAGTTGAAGGGATTCGGACCGATCTGTACCGAGTCCATGTATGCAAAGGCAAACTCCCCGGCCTCGACATCGACACCGCGTGCCGAGTTGACCCGGGAGATCCAATCGTCATACGTGGCACTGTGCCCAGGGCTGGTCTCGGCCATCCGAAACCAGAGTCGAGGCTCCCAGCTGTTCTCCGACCCGGTTACGAGTTCACCCGAGATCACCAAGGAATCTCCCAACACAAAGAGATTCTCTCCGTCGGTTCGAATCGAAATGGTGACATCCGCACGACCTGGGGTCGACAGATCGTTGAACGTGGCCTGGGAAAAACCATCCTGGTAGCGACTCCCCGCATCGAGCCCGATGTATGGCGCGACGACATCCTCTCGGAAGTCGATCCGAACATTGTCGATTAGCGGCGTCTCATTGCTTTGCAGGCAGTCCTCCGGGGGCACGCCGAAGTGGTCGCACGATGAGTAGATCTCGTAGATCGCCCGCACCTGCTCGGCATTCTGGGGGACTGGATCGCTGGTGTTCGTTCCGGGGAAGATCAAACTCTGGCAGCTTGGGATGTTCGGCGTGAACCCGTAGGGAGAGACCGCGACGGGAGGAGACCAAACCGGATCCCCGGTTGCGGGGCACTCGTAGGGATAATACTGAAAGCCAATCCGGTATCTCATGCCGCCACTGCTCGGAAGAAGTGCGTACTGGTCCCAACGCAGCTCAATGATCAGGTTGCCATCCCCGAAAAAGGGAAGGACGTCATTGACGACATCGACCGGCGGAGTGGTCAGGCGTACGTTCTGACCGTCCGGATGCTCGCCAAACTCATCGTGCATCTCGAGTACGTTTCCCGCGAGGTCGCAACAGTCATCTTCGATCACGTAGTTCCCAAGGGGGGCCACTCCGACATTCGAAAGAGGGGAGGGAGGAGCAACCGTTTCCCACCCGTCCAGTCCGGAATCGAAGTCAAAGTCCGCAACGACCATTCCACTGGGAATCTCCGTCACCTTGACATCGTCGAAACCGGCCGCACCGTAGAACGAATCGTGACCGCCGTCTTCATCGGATCCGGTTGGAGAAGAGACCACCTCGAAGAGAAGGCGAAAGTCCAGAGCACCCATCAGGTCCGTATCCAGGAGGAAGGCTCCGACCGGGGACCCCGGCGGCGGGTCGATGGGATGATTGCCCGCAAGCCCGATCGGGCCGGTGAACGATCCCAAGGGGATGACTTCAGAACTGGGGAGCAGTTCGAGGTAGATGTTGAATTCATCATCATTGATCTCGAGTTCGCTGAAGAACCGCCAGTCGATGTCGAGCGCCTCACCGGGGGACCGGGAAAAAACCGGCGACCTGAGTTGCTGAACCCATCGATTCCCGTAGCCCAGGCCGTTCTCGTAGCAAACTTCGTTGGCTTCACTTTGAAACAACCCGAACCAGAGAGAGCCCGTTCCGGTGAGGATGGGCGCATCCACACTGTTCTCCGGATCCGAGATCCATGTCGCCGCATCGATCCGTCGACCGAAGGTCCCCGCCTGACCGGCAAGATTGAGCACTGAGATTCCCTCGAGCGGATCCGGCCCCCCGTGATCGAAGGTCCAGGTTTCACCCTGGACCGCAAATCCATCCTCATCGACAAACCCGAAGGAGAGCGCTTCTGAGATTCCCCTCTGCGCTCCCGTGGTTTCAAAGATCGGGCCATCCGCATCAGCTTCCGCTTGCAGGACGCGCTCGGCGCCACTCACGGTGGGACTGCTGAAGGAAAGAAGGACGACGAGTACCACCAGGTACGCAGGTGTTTCGCACTCGGCTCTCCTTCCGGACGTCATCGGAAACAACCGCTCCGTCATTCGTCGGCGTTGCGTTCTGTTCTTCATGCGGTCTCCTTTGCTGCTTGGTTTTCATTCGGTGACGGAGAGGAGTTAGCGAACGACGATTTTGTGATCCGCGGTCAGGCCCGACGCCTCGAGCCGAAGGAGGTAGACTCCCGCCGGCGCCGTGCTAGGCCATTGTTCGGCCGACCACACGATCTCGTGATCCCCCGCTTGACGATAGTTCCGGTCGAGGGAAAGGACACGCCGTCCGAGGACGTCGACGACGTAAACGTGAACCTGACCGGGAACGGCCAGGGAGAACCGGAGAAATCCTTCGCCGGACGACGGGTTAGGCTGGAAGCTCAGAGACGGGAAGTTTCGAATCGGAGCCTCTTCCACAGACGTGGTGGATGCTCCGGGCTCGTATGCCCCTGTCCTTGCGAAGTTGCCTCGGTGGGTCGGCCACTCGAAGCTTGCCATCACTCCCGCAGGGCTTTCAAACAAGTAGACACGGCCGTCTTCGGTACCGAAGGCGATCTCCACCCGTCCATCAAGGTCGATGTCTGCTACGGAGGGGACGGATCGTATCGTTCCGGTCGAGGTCAACGGAAACGGGGCTTCCAACCTTCCCGTGTGAGAAAGGCCGAAGAAACGGGAGGTCGTTCCGAACATCACCTCGGACTCGGCGTCCAGGTTGATGTTTGCAATCGAAACAGGGGTTGCCAGGTTTTCTCCGGCGTGACCACTCGGCCAACCCTCCAGGAAAGTCCCGTCATAACCCATCGCAAGAGTCTGTCCGTCGGACTTTCCTACCACAATCTCCGGCACTCCATCGCCATTCAGATCTGCGATTGCCGGCTCGTTGAGGGCCAGATCGCTCAGGTCGATGGGCCAGCCGGTCACATACGCTCCCGACGCCGTGAACACGTGCAGTCGCCCTTGGGAGTCGCCAACGACAATCTCGGCGGAGCCGTCATCGTTCAGGTCTCCGGCAACGGGGGACGTGTAGGTTGCAGCCGGCAGCGAGGTCGACCACACGTCAAGGCCGAAGGAGTCGAAGGCCTCCAATCGCGTCTCCGTTCCCATGGTCGAGAGAACCACGATTTCCAGTCGCTCGTCTCCCGACAGATCCACTGTCGCGGGAGCTCCTGCCGGCAAACCAAAGGCGTAGCGGGGCCAGTTCCCGGGAGAGATGGTTCCGTCCTTCTCGTACAGAACGAGATTGAAGAAGTTGGTGGCCCGGGTCGCGACAACGAGTTCCAACTCACCGTCGGCATCCACGTCTGCAATCGGCGCCGTAAACGTCGGATCGAGGTGGAAGATCGGCCAGCCGTCAAGCTGGCTACCGTCCCCGTCAAACGCCCAGACAGACTGTTCGTCTGCCTGCAGGAACACTTCGGCTGCTCCATCGCCATCGACGTCTGCGACGGTTGGCGACGTCGTCAACGACTGGTTCAAAAACTGCGGCCATCCCGAAACCGGAGATCCATCCGCACGATGAGCGTGGAGCCAGCCGTCAGAGGTCGCAACGATGACCTCTGCAACCCCATCGCCGTCGAGGTCCGCCAACGCCGGACTCGACCGGACGGAAGCGCCCAGCTCAAGAGGCCATCCCGCCTCGAGCGTGACTCCCGTTTGCAACGCAGCCGTCGCCGTCGCGGTCTGTCCGTGAACGTCCCGGACCGTAAGACGAACCTGGGACGGTTCGTCCGGAAGGTTGACCAAGGGAATCGTACCCAGACTTCCACCCGAAACTTCGGACGTCCCTCCAGTGCTCGGGCCGTCGAAGTCCAGCGGATACACTCCGGAACCGACCTCGATGACGTAATCCAGGAGGTCCGGCGAGAGAACGGTCCCGAAGACCTCGAGCAGCCCGCCATCCATTTGAAACAGGGTCGGATCCAGAACAGCAACCGGATGTGACCCGAGAGTTTCCGCGGTGTCCGCGGCCTCGACGGCCTTTTGTGCATTCACCCTTCCCGCACCCACGTACAGGCTGGGCGACACCAACGGGTCTACTGAACTCGTGATGATGGACTGAACTTCGGGAGCCGTTAGCGCCGGGGCGACGCTTCGAACGAGAGCACCGACACCTGCAACCATCGGCGTCGCAACGGACGTCCCCCCGATGAGGCGATAGCCTCCCCCTAACTGGGTCGTTTTGACGTCATCCGCGGGAGCGGCGACATCGACGATCGGCCCCGTCGAGGACCCTTGCCATGAACGGTCATACGAGTCCGAACCCGTGACGCACAATACCTCCGGCCGGGAGCAGACATTGTTGGGAACGGCGAGTTCTCCGTTCCCACTCGCTGCGACCACGAGCACACCCATGTCCCGAGCGTAGTCCAACGAGGCGACGAGTCCCGGAGTGAGGCTCGAGACGCAGGAAAGGTTGATGACCGTGGCGCCGAGGTCCACCGCGTAGTCGATGGCTTCCGGGCGGCAAGACCCCCGGATAGCGACGAAGGTGCAAGTCGGACAGATGCCGGCGATGCCGAGTGAGTTGTCACCCCGGGCCGCAAGAACTCCGTTGACGTAGGTACCGTGTTCTCCGACGGGATCATTGTCCCCGTCGGTAAAGTCCCATCCGATAAGGTCGTCGACGAGACCGTTTCCATCATCGTCAACGCCGTTCAAGTCGCCCGGGTCGAAAACGTAGCGGCCTTGGCCCGAGTCCCACTCCAGGACGGTTCCGTCTCCGTCGGCATCTTCCCCAAGATTGCGCCAGAGGTTCTCTACGAGGTCAGGATGAAACCACTCGACACCCGAGTCCACAGCCGCAACCAGCACCGCTCCCGTGGTCAGATCCCACGCCTCCGGAGTGTCCAGGTCGGCATCGGGTGTACCCGGCACGCCTGGATTGCTTCCGGTGTTGATGTGGTACCACTGCTCGTCGAACAAGGGGTCATTCGGCGAATCAGCGGATACATCGGTCGCCTCGGCCACAAGAAGGACGCAAGTTACCATTCCGAACACACGGAACACGGCCGAGGCACGAATGCGGTTTCGCATAGGGGCCTCCATAACGGAGAGGGGAGCCTTAAGTAAATCATCACCGTGCGGCAAACGTCAAGCGAGACGCCGTGAGTCGCCGAGTCGTGTTCGGTTTGACATCGATGAGCTTTCGATACAGTTCGCAACCTTCGCGCCCGAAACCATAAGGAAGTGTTTCGCTCTACGAGGAGGGGTCCATGTCACCGATTGCGCAAACCCGACAGTTCTGCTTCGCTCTGCTTGGATCCATCGGCTTGGCAACGGTTTCCGGTCTCGGATGCAGTCAGCAGAAGGAGATCGACCCCAACGCTCCCTTTCAGATGGAACTCAACGGCGCACCCTTCGAGGTTCCGATGAAGCCGGGCGCCGCCTTCGTGGACCATCACGAAACGGCCCTCGGGGGCAAACCGCAGTTCGGCATTCGCTTCCCTACCGGCACCACGATGGCGACTCTCTATCCGGGCGTTGAGATCCAGTTCGATCCAAGCAGAATCGAAGCAGGACGCGATATCGAGATCAACGACTCGTGGGACTGCGCCGTCCGCGTTCACTACCGGCCGGCGCGCGGCCACCGCATGAGTGAAGCGCAGATTCTTACCTACACTCCGGCCGGGGGCGGACACGGCATCGTCCGCTTCGATGTCTTCGATCCGTCCCCGAACGGACGCATCACAGGATCGCTGCAGACGGCGACGCTCTATGGGGCTTTTGAAGATATCGACGACGGCATGTGGGTCGATGCCGAGTCGCCGCTTGAGCTAAAACTCAAGAACTTCACCTTCGACTGCACGTTTCCCGACTACAACGCGCACGTCTTCCACTGATCACGAAACCCGTACGCAAGTACAGGTGATGGCGACCGTAGCGGGGGCTGTGGCAGGACCGCTCGCGCTGCTATGTCGTGAGTCGCCGGGAAGCACTGCGGGCAACGCCTCAACGACAGGCGACGCACATCCCCGGACGGAACACTTCGGCAGCGTGGTCCGGAACGTCCCAACCACCTGACGCAAGAAGCCCCGCGAGATTCTCGCAGGGCTTCGACAGAACCAGGAACGCAGGTGCGGAGGCCGTAGCTACGACTTCCGAGGCGGACGCTTCTCGCGGATCCGCGCCTTCTTCCCCTTGAGCTCACGCAGGTAGTAGATCTTGGACCGACGAACCCGACCGCGCTTCAGCACTTCGAGATTGTCGATCGAGGGGGAGTGCAGCGGGAAGATTCGTTCCACGCCGACTCCGTCCGAAACCTTGCGGACGGTGAAGGTCTCCCGCAGACCGGAACCACGGCGTTGGATGACCGTGCCCTGAAATCGCTGCAGGCGCTCTTTGTCACCTTCGCGAACACGGACCTGGATACGAACCGTGTCCCCGGGTCCGAAGTCGGGGATGTCGCTGCGCTTTTGCGCATCTTCGATTGCCTTCAACACTTCCACTTTCTTATCCCTCCTGACCCGGTCGCGACCAGCCCTGAGACTTCAGCCACCTGATCTCTTCATCGGAAAGCTCGGCCGTTTCCAACAGGTCGGGACGCTTTTCCAGCGTCCGTTCGAGCCCGTCGCGCTGCCGCGCTTCCTCGATCTTCTTGTGGTGTCCCGAGAGATAGACCTCCGGGACGGTCAGGCCGCGAAACTCTTCCGGCCGAGTATAGTAACCCGAATCCAGTCGATCATGCTCGAAGGAATCGCCTTCGGCCGATTCGATGTCTCCAAGGACCCCCGGGACCAACCGGACCAGGGCGTCCGCCAGGACGAGAGCCGCCGGCTCCCCTCCCGAGAGGATGTAGTCGCCGATCGAGATTTCCTTCGTTATGAAGGAACGGACCCGCTCGTCGATCCCCTTGTACCTCCCGAAAACCAGGACGATGTCCCGGGACTCGAGGAGGCCCCGCACCATCTTCTGATCGAGGGTCTCGCCTTGGGGACTCAGGAGAATGACTTCCCGGCTTCCCCCGAGGGGCGGCGGCAACGACTCCAAGGCCTTCACCACCGGCTCGATCTTGAGGATCATGCCCGGACCGCCGCCGTAGGGATGGTCATCGATCGACCGGTGAAGGTCGTCGGTGAAGTCCCTCAGGAAAACGATCCTGATTTCCACTTTGCCGGTGGATTGGGCCACCCGCAGCATCCCTTCCTCGAGGGGCCCCTCGAACATGCGCGGAAACCCGGTCAGGATGCTGATCCGAAGCTGCGGCTCCGGTGGACTCTGAGTCTCTGCGTCCACCTTCTACCTAAACTCCGTGTTCGGTCTCGAGCTTGCCGCCGCGCTTTCCTCGGGATCGCTGCTTCGATCCAGCGTCCAGATCGGTCGGCGTCCCCTCGACAACGTCGGCGTCCCATGAGTTCCGTTTCTTCCGGCCCTCTGCAGACGTCGACGCATCACGCTCTTTGGCATCACGCTCGGTGGCGTTCCGCTCCTTGGCTTTTCGTCGGGCTTCCTCGCGCGCCTTGCGCCGGATCTTCCCCGGCGACTCTTTTTGGCTACGCGCCTGCCCCACCGCTTCGAGCAGATCGTCGCGTGCGATCAGATGCACGACCCCGGCTTCGACATCGATGCCGGAGACGAACTCTTCCGTCCGCGGGATCATCCACTCGTGTTCCGACCCTTGAACCTCGAAGACGTCCGACGCGGGAAGCTCGTGAACTCGCACGATCCTGCCCAACTCGGCTTCATCTTCCCGGACCACTCGAAGGCCGATGAGTTGGAAGTGGTAGAACTCTCCGTCCGGGAGTTCCGGCAGCGCCTCTTCGTCCTGATAGAGGACGACATTGCGCATCCCTTCCGCTTCATTTCTGTCGTCGATGCCCCGGAACCGGACGACCAGTCGATCGCTTTGTACACGACCCGACTCGATCACGAACTCCCGGCCCCCTTCCGCAGCCCCATAGAGGACGACGTCCGGAGCAAATCTGTCCGGATCCTCTCCCATCGGCGCTACGACGACATCGCCTCGCACGCCGAAGGCCTTGACGATACGGCCCACGACGACGCGTCCCACGTTACTCGAGTACCTCCAGCACCGGTCGCTGGTCGGTCTTCGCGGCCGCGGCCGAAAGAAGAGTGCGGATCGCACGAACCGTGCGCCCGTTCTTTCCGATCAGCTTTCCGAGATCGCCGTCAGCCACCCGAAGTTCGTACACCGTGGTCTTCTCACCGTTGACCACCTGCACGTCGACATCGTCCGGATGCTCGACGAGCGAACGACTGACGAACTCGACCAGACCTTTGAGGTCCGGCTCACCGTTCTCTGCCATCAACTACTCCCTTTACTCGCCGCTTTCGGCGCTGTCACCTTCACTCGCTGCCGCCTCAGCCTTGGCCGCTGCCTGGGCAGTCGCCGCCTTGGCCGCACGCTTGCGCTCCTTCGCCTTGGGAACTCCCGTCAGCTCACCCAGCTTTCCTTCCTGCTGGCGCTTGAGCAACGACGCGACGGACTCGGAGCACTTGGCGCCGTGTCCCATCCAATGCGAAACGCGCTCCTCGTCGATGTTGATGAGGACGGGGTTCGAGCGCGGGTTGTAGAACCCGACCTTCTCGATGAAACGTCCGTCGCGAGGGTTGCGCGAGTCGGTCACCACGATGCGGTAGGTTGGGTGATTGCGAGCACCCGCCCGTTGCATGCGGATCATTGTGGCCATCCGTTCACCTCCTTCCGGCCAAAAAAGGCCGCCAGGTTTCTCCAGTCTCCGATTGGATCACTCGGCGACCTGTCGAACGCGCGTCTCCTAGCGACGCGCCATCTTCATCATGTCCTTCGGACTCATCCGACTCATCTGGCCCATCATCTTACGCATGGCCAGGAAGTCTTTGATCAGCTTCTTCACGTCAGAGCCGGAGGTCCCGCTGCCCTTGGCAATGCGACGACGCCGGCTCGAGTCGATGACGTCGGGGCGATTGCGCTCCAACGGCGTCATCGATTGAATGATCGCTTCGACCCGGGTCAGCTGCTTCTCGTCGATCTGAAAGTCGGAGGGAAGTTGCTTGGAAAGTCCCGGAATCATCTTTACCAGCTCGGTCAGCGGACCCATCTTGCGGATCTTCTTGAGCTGACCGGCGAAATCTTCGAGCGAGAAGGTCTCTTTGCGCATGCGCTCTTCCAGCTGCATGGCCTCTTCTTCCGAGACCTCTTCCTGCGCCTTCTCGACCAGCGAAACCACGTCGCCCATGCCAAGGATGCGTTGCGCCAACCGGTCGGGATGAAAGACGTCGAGCATGTTCGGCGTCTCGCCCGTACCGATGAAGAGAATGGGAATCCCCGTCACCGAACGGATGGAAAGCGCGGCGCCGCCTCGCGCATCGCCATCCATCTTGGTCAGGACCAATCCGTCGACACCCAACTTCTCGTGGAAGCTCTCGGCAACGCTGATCGCGTCCTGGCCGGTCATACCGTCGAGGACGAGCACGATCTGATGCGGCTTGAGCTCGCTCTTGATCCGAGCGAGTTCGTCCATGAGCTCTTCGTCAATATGAAGGCGGCCAGCGGTATCGATGAGGAGGTAATCGTGACCTTTGGTCTCTGCAACCTCGAGAGCGCGCTTGGCAATGCCGACTGCGTCGGTCTCTCCCTTTTCGATGTGAACCGGAATATCGATCTGCTTGCCGAGGCTGCCGAGCTGGTCCATGGCGGCGGGACGGTAGACGTCACATGCGGCGAGAAGGGCCGTCTTCTTACGACGTTTTCTCAGATGGAATCCGAGCTTGGCCGTGAACGTCGTCTTACCGGAACCCTGCAAACCGACGATGAGGATCCTCGTCGGCTTCTTTTTTGAATCCGCAAGCTCGGAGGCCACGCTCCCCAAGGTCTCGACCATGACGTCGTGGACGACCTTGATGACCTGCTCTCCGGGATTGAGGCTCTTGAGAACCTCCGTCCCGACGGCACGCTCCTGCACCTTCTTGACGAAGTCCTTCGCCACCTGAAAGTTGACGTCGGCTTCGAGCAGCGCGCGACGCACTTCCCGCATGGACTCCTTGATGTTGTCCTCGGTCAGCGTGCCGTGTCCGCGAAGGTTCTTGAAGACACCGTTCAGCTTGTCAGAGAGCTGCTCGAACATTCGTGATCTTGCGTTTTCGTTCCCGGTAGGGGTTCAGATCCGCGTAGGCGGAGCCGTGCCCAGACCGACTCGGCTGGGCGCACAAAACGGGGAGAATACCACTCCCGGTCCGGCCTCTACAAGGGAGTCTCGCGGGGGCAGAACCCCTGGGGCGCCCCGACCAAATGCGAACATTTGTTTGTTGTCACAACAAGGTCCTCGACGATCCGCAGAGGTTGCCCCGAGCTGCGGGGAGTTTTCTGAGGTCCCAGGCCCCTCCACCGAGGGCCTCGCCCCGAATCCGTCCATCCGAACGAGAACCTGTGCGCTTTTCAGCCTCTCCCGAGTTCCTTTCCCGAAGGCCAATTGAGTCGAGAGGAGGCTGGCCATGACCCTACTCACCGCCGGATCCCCGGGTTTGCTCCGGGCTGAGCGACGCACCATCTCGGCCTCGGTCGGCCAGGGAGGCTCGAACCGTTCATTGGACGTCGTCCAGGTCCAGGAGCTGCTCAACCTCATCCCCACCTTCGAAGGAGGCGCCTCACCTCTTCTCACCGTGGACGGCAAAATCGGCCCCAAGACGATCGGGGCCATCCAGCAGTTTCAGCTGAAGAGGTTCGGGTGGGGTGGCGCCGACGGACGCGTCGATGTCGACGGCCAGTCCGCGCGCTGGCTTCGGGCACTGGAGGGCCAGTATGGCCGGTCGGAGTTCCAGGTCGCCCGGGCCGAGCTCACGCAACCGCTTCCCGCGAGCACCGACGTCTTCTTCGTCATCTTTGCCCGGTCGCAAAGCGCCCACTTCTCGTTGGGACCCGGCCCGGAACAGAACCCCGGGTCTCTTCTCGCCCGCCTGACCTTTGTCGGCGACCCGTCCGCCTTCAAGACGTTCCGGACGGGACGGCTGCAGTCGATGCGAAGCCTTCAGACTCCCGCCGCCCGCGAAACCATTTTTCCGAACCCGACCGATCCCGAGCGTTCGCTGGTCGTCCTTCATCTTGATCTTCCGAACCTGCAGCAAAGGGACGACGTCGTGGACTCGGGTTTCGTTCACGATTGGATCGATCCGGCGCACAAGCCGCATGGGCATCGGACGCGCGAGGGTGGGTTCCATCTTCTCGGCGAGCCGGCCTTTCAGTAGATGCATCGACGGATACATCCACGCATAGATTAGAAAACTGCAGCGTCGCCCAAACGGCTCAGATCTTGAGCTTCCGCCAGCATCGACTGCTACGAAGACAACCCTGTGGTCAGATGCATCGACCCGGCACGTCCTTGCGGCGCGGAGACACCGGACAGTAGAGATCCCCGAAACGAGGTGACATCTAAGCGTAGACCCGTCACCGAAGCGCGCACCTTTCCGCCTTGGTCGACCCGTATGCTCCCACCTCGAGTGAAACACCAGTCTGAACCCGATCAATTCGTCACCGCAGCGACCTTCATGAATGGATCGGGTTCGTGGGAAGGATTTCCCGATGAAGAACATTCCTTTGCTCGGCCGCCAGCAATTGACCACGTATCGCAAAATCTCCATTGCCAGTTGGGATCACCCAAGGGATCCCAGCACCTACGGCTCCGTCGACGTTCCGGTTGAGAAGGTCCTGTCCTTCCTGGAAGAGCGTTCGAAGGATGTCCGCATCACCCTGACCCATTTTGTCGCCAAAGCGATCGCCAACTGCCTCGAAAAGTATCCCCAGCTCAACCATCTGCTCCGGCTCGATCAACTCTATGAACGCGCGCGCACCGACGTCTTCATCACGACGCTCGTTCGAGGTGACGAGGGGAAGGACCTCTCGGGATTCGTCCTTCGGGACACGCCCAAGCTCAGTTTGGAGGACGTCGCCGAACTCTGCTCGGATCGGGTGGATTCTCTTCAACAGGAGAACGACCGTGCTGCGAGGCGAGAGCAGAAATGGATCCGTGCCCTGCCGACGTTCCTACTACGGCCGATGCTTCGTGCGCGCGACTTCGTGGTGCACACACTCAATCTGTCCGCGGCGAAACTGGGGTTGGCAAGGGATCGCTTCGGGTCGGTGATGATCTCCAACATCGGCGCGCTCGGCATCGATCAGGCGCTCATTCCGCTGTCGCCCTATTCGCGCTGTCCTTTGATCCTCGGCGTCGGGCGAGTCCGGGAGGCGCCCGTGGTGCGTGACGGGCAGGTCGTCGTCGGCCGAATCGCGACCATCACATTCACATACGATCACCGATATGCCGATGGCGCCCACGGCGCTCAGATCATTCGGCGTTTCCAAAAGATCTTCGAGAATCCTGAAGCGTTTTCGGAGATCTTCGATCGGGCCGCGCCATCCAAAGCCTAGTGGACCGTAACCGAGGAATCAGTCCACTAGTTCGCGAGTCCCCTGTAGGCGGCGACCGGATCGGGGGCGCCGAAGATGGAACTGCCGGCGACCAACCACTGGACACCCGCCTCGACCGCTCCCGGAGCCGTCTTCGAATCGATTCCCCCGTCGACTTCGAGAATCGGGCGGACTCCGAGTTCCTTGCAGATCTCGGCGGCGCGAGCCAACCGAGCGTTCGACTCGGGAATGAAGGACTGTCCGCCGAAACCGGGTTCAACGCTCATGATGAGAAGAAGGTCGACGTACGGCGCCCAGCGTCGCACGTTGTTCTCGAGCGGCGTTCCCGGTTTGATCGCCGCTCCCAACCCGATCCCGACGCGATCCGCTTCCGATCGGGCGGATGCGGGTGACACACTGCATTCCACGTGCAAGGTACACAGGTCGGACCCGGCCTTGGCGAATGGTTCGAAGTACTCGAGCGGGTTCGAAATCATGAGGTGAGTGTCGAGAAACACTTCCGCGCCCACATACCGACGCAACCCCGCCACGACGGGGACGCCCAGCGAGATGTTGGGGACGAAGTGCCCATCCATGACGTCGACGTGGAGTACCTGGGCCCCGGCTTCCACCAACGGGTCCACGGCCGGACCGAGACGGGCAAAGTCCGCAGCGAGAATCGAGGGCAACGCTCGCACTCCCGTGCCGAGCGCCGTCAGTCGACGAAGAACCTCCGGGCGTGTCTCGGTTCCCGAACCGTTGGAAAGAGTCGGGTCAGTCTTCTGCGACACGGACGCCTCCTTGGAAGTTAGCGGCCAAACCGCCGCTTGAAACGATCCCGCCAACCGGAGTCTTCTTCATCCATCTCGTTTCGTTCCTTCGAGACGACAAGCTGGATGGTCGTGCCCGGATAGACACCCGCCCCGGGAGGCGGATCCTGCCGCTGCACTTCGCCCGGATCTCCGGGAAAGCTGCTCTCTTCGATCTGTACCTCGAAACCACACTGTTCCAACCAGGCTGCGGTCTCGACTCCGTTGCGCCCGGAGAAGTCCGGCATCCACAAAGGAACCGCCGCTTTCTCACGGCTGAGTAGGATCTCGACCTTTCCGCCTTCGGGACCCGGCTCGCCGGGGCCGGGAGACGAAGCGAGCACTTCACCGTCGCGGACTCCGCCGACGGCGGCATAGCGAATCTCACCGGTCTCGAGACCGACGGAGCGCAGCTTTGTCTTGGCAATGCGCAGCGTCATTCCGCTGAGTTCCGGGACGACGCGGCTTTCGATCCCGAGACTGGGCGTCAGAAACACCCGCCGCCCGGTCTTGACCCGGATGCCGTCTTCCGGAGACACCGCAAGGACCAGTCCACCGGGAACGGATGGGCTGAACTTTCCTTCCGTGACCTCAGGCTCCAGGCCCGCGGCTCGTAGCGACTCGACGGCGTCGGCCACGGCCATTTCCGAAACACTCGGAACGACAACGTCGTCTCCAAAGCGAACGACCCGAGGCATCAGCAACTTGTCAAAGAGAAGAACGCCGACGATGGCGCCCAGACCCAGCTGGATGCACCAGAAGAGAAGGGTCAGCAGACGTCGACCCCATCCGGGGGACTGCGACTTTTCCTTCCGCTTCGGAAGGATGTTCACCTTACGCCGAGGTTCCTGGGTTGCTTCGGTCACCGCGAATCCCTTCGCATCACAAACGCGTAGCCGCCATCGGTTCCATGCTCCCCGGGGACGAGAAAGGTCTCACCTTCGTCGCGACGGACCGAATCCGGAACCCAATCGGGCACCGGAACCGGAGACCATCCGGATTGCGTTTCCAGAAACCACTCCCGGTGGTTCCAAGTTTCCTGCGGCTCGATCGTGCATACACTATAGACGAGCCACCCCCCGGGAGCGACCGTCGCGGTCGCCGCCTGAAGCAGTCCTCGTTGGACTTCGGCCAGGCGGCCGATCTCGTCTTCGCGGGCGCGCCAACGAACATCCGGACGGCGACGAACGACCCCCAGATTTGAACAGGGTGCGTCCACGAGGATCCCGTCGACGGCCCGAACCCAGGCCGGGTGCGCTCCATCCGCAGCAACACGATGGAGTGCAACGTCTTTTCCCGACTCCGAGCCGGCGGGTCCGGTTCGGGACAGGCCCTCACCCAAACGCCGCAGCCGGCCGACCGACAGGTCCGCGGCGACGATCCGGGAACCGGGTGTCGCGCGTTCGAGCAGGTGCCCGGTCTTCGTGCCCGGGGCGCTGCACAGATCCACGACGGTCCCTCGAACCTCGGGCGGGAGGAAGCCGACCAGCGTGCCGCTGCCGTCCTGGATCGTAAAGTGGCCTTGCCGGAATCCAGGTAGCTCGGTTGCGCGAACCCCCGGCTGCAAACGGCTCGTCCCGGGAATCCAGGTCGGTTGCCCCGGAAGAGCGGTGTGCTCCTGGAGCCGCAGCCAGATTTCGGGTGGCTGCTGATTCCAGGCCAGAATCTCCCGACAACGCTCCTCACCAAACTGAGACGCCCACCTTTCCACCATCCAAGTCGGATGCGAAAACTCGAGAGCCAACTTTTCCAATCCGTCCCGACACTCGACGACTTCGTTCCAGGAAACCGATCCCGACTCGGCCACTCGTCGGAGCACGGCATTACAAAGTCCGCGCGTCCCTCGGTGGCCGAAGCGTCCCGCCTCCCCTACCCAGGCATCGACGACGACGGCGTCGGGCTTGTCTTCGAAGATCAACTCTCCGGCGCCGAGCCGAAGAATCTGACGAAGCGGCGGATGAAGCTTCCGAATCTTGTTCTTCCGAAGAAAGGTTTGGAGTACGGCGTCGATCCTGGAACGGTTTCGCAGCGTGGAGGAAACCAGAGAACGAAGACGAGGACGCGCAACCGCGTCGAGCTGCGCTTCCGCCTGCTCCATCGGACCGGATAGGGGGACTCCCTCCTCGACCTGAAGTAGCAGCTGGATCGCTCGCGTCCGAACGGGATCACGCATCGAAGCGTTGACCGATCTGCAGGCGAACTCCGCGCGCCCAATCCAACGCGTCCTGCCGCTTCTTGCCCTCGCGTTGCAGCTCGGTCAACCGAACCGCGCCGCGACCACAGGCAACGACAACTCCGGAGCCGGGAGCGAGTGAGCCGGAGTTCTGTGATTCGTCGATGGAAAGCACCGTCCCGGGAACCGCGTCCCGCGGAATCTCATCGCACGGCTCCAACGCGTGGATGCGAACACGAACACCGTCCAGGAAGGAAAACCCGCCCGGCCACGGAGTGACCGCACGAACCTGTCGATCGACCTGCACCGCGGACCGGTTCCATCGGACGCGGCCGTCTTCCTTGGTGAGAAGCCGGGAATGGGTCGCCAAAGCTTCCAGTTGCGGCCGGCGAGGGAGAGACTCGCGCTCTTCCGCCGTCAACGACTCGACGAGAAGTTGCCCTCCCAAGTCCGCCAGACGTTCCGTCAACTGTCCCGATGTTTCCTGCGGGCCGATCGGCGTCATGCGCTGGGCAATGAGTGGCCCCGTGTCCATGCCTTCATCGAGTTGAAAGACGGAAACGCCGGTCCAAAGGTCGCCTGCGAGGATCGCCGATACCGCGGGAGCCGCGCCCCGATGCTTTGGAAGCAGGCTCGTGTGCACGTTCCAACTGCCCCGGGGAGGAGTTTGGAATAGCTTGGGCCGAAGGATGCGGCCGAAAGCCGCGGTAACGAAGATGTCTGCACCCAGTGCGGCCAACTCTTCCCGGACCGATCGCACGCGTAGTTTCTCCGGCTGAAAGACGGGAATCCCGGATTCTCGCGCCAATTGGGCTGCCGGCGGATCGACGACCTGGAGACCGCGCCCACGGGGCCGAGGTGGTTGCGTCACGACACCGACGACCTCGTGGTCGCTACCCAACAGGTGGGAAAGGATGACCTTGCCGAACTCCGGCGTGCCGAGAAAGAGTACGCGCACGAATGAAGCGGTGGCCTACGCGTCGACGGAAGCGACGGCGGACTTGGCGAACTCCATGCGCACGTCCTTCGAAACTTCCAAGACGATCCGGTCTTCCTTGATGGCCGAGACAACTCCGTAGACGCCGCCGTTGGTCAGCACCTTGTCGCCTTTCTTCAGGCTCTCGATCATCTTCTGCATGTCCTTCTGGCGCCTCTGCTGAGGCCGAAGGATGAGGAAGTAGAAGATGAGCATGAGAGAACCAAAGACGAAGATGTTCCCGAGCCAAGGGTTGGGACGTGCCGCCGCCCCACCGTCCTGCGCCATTGCCGTCAGGGCATCGCCCGCCAACGCCAAGGTCGCCGTCGCCATCACTACCGAAAGTGTTCCGAATCGCACCATGTTCCCCGCTTCTTCCTGTTCGTCCTTGAGGGCGGACCTGCCTGGGCCGCGCGAGAGGTCCTTCATCGGCCGTCGTCCCAGCCGAGACCCAACCGTTGCTTCGTTTCCTTGTAGAAAGCGTCCCATCGATCCTCTTCGATGGCCTTTCGTACGTCTCGCATCAGCCGCTGATAGTAGCTCACGCTGTGGAGGCTGGCCAGTTTGAGGCCGAGGATCTCCCGCGTCGAGAAGAGATGGCGAAGGTAGGCCCGGGAGTAGGTCGTGCAGACCGGACAGTCGCAGTCCGGATCGATGGGGCCCGTGTCCTCCGCATAGGGCCGATTTCGGATGACCAACTTCCCCCGCGAGGTGAAAACCGATCCCTTTCGGGCGTTCCGCGTCGGCAGCACGCAGTCGAACATGTCCACTCCCCGATCAACCGCGTCGAGCAGGTCTTCGGGACGACCCACTCCCATCAGATAGCGCGGTTTGTCCTCGGGAAGAGCCGGCGTCACTCCATCGAGCACGCGGAAGCACTCCTCCATCGGTTCTCCCACCGAAAGACCGCCGATGGCATAGCCGGGCAGATCCAACTCAATCAGCTCCTCCGCCGACTGAAGCCGGAGAGCATCGTGAACTCCGCCCTGAACGATTCCGAAAAGAGCCGTGCCGGGGTGTCCGTGCTTCAGCCAAACGTCGCGGCAGCGGCGGGCCCATCGCGTCGTACGTTCGAGGTCTTCCCGGGCCCGTTCCTCGTTGGCGGGATAGGGGGACATGGTGTCCAGGGCCATGATGATGTCGGAACCGAGAGCGATCTGGATCTGCATCGACAGCTCCGGATCCAAATGGTGACGGGAGCCGTCCAGGTGCGACTGAAACGTCACGCCCTCTTCTTCGATCTTGTTCAGACGAGCCAGACTGAAGACTTGATAGCCGCCGGAATCCGTGAGGATAGGCCGGTTCCACGACATGAACCGATGCAGACCACCCAGCCGCTCGATGAGCTCGTGACCGGGACGGAGATAGAGGTGGTAGGTGTTGCCGAGAATGATCTCGGCGCCTGTGCCCTCGACCTCTTTCGAGTCCAACGTTTTGACCGTGGCCTGAGTCCCGATCGGCATGAAGGCTGGAGTCTCGAAGGTGCCATGCGCCGTCGTGACGCGCCCGCGACGCGCACGCCCGGACGTTCCCAACCGTTGGTATCCGAAGTCTGGAATCGTCATCTCAAAAACATCGCATCACCGTAGCTGTAGAAACGGTACTGCTCGGCGATCGCGGTCTCGTAGTAGGAAAGAACTCGCCTGCGTGTGGCAAAGGCGGCAACCAAAAGCAGCAGACTCGAACGCGGGAGGTGAAAGTTGGTGACGAGAGCGTCGACGACCCGGAACTCGTAGCCGGGAGTGATCGTGAGGTCAGCCCATCCAATGGAAGCCGCGTCCGCAGAGGACTCGCCGCGTTCGAGGTCTACCTGCAACCGCGCCCAACTCTCCAAGGCCCGAACGACCGTTGTGCCGACAGCAACGATGCGTCCTTGGTCGTGTCGGGCCGCGCGAATGGCCGCAGCCGCTTGCTCCCCGACCTCAAACCGCTCGCGCAGGACACGATGTTCCTCAATGGACTGCGCTCGAACCGGAAGAAAGGTTCCCGGTCCGACGTGAAGAACAACCCGAGCCGTCCGCACGCCGCCCGCTTCCAATTGAGCGATGAGCTCTTCCGTGAAGTGAAGCCCCGCGGTCGGCGCCGCCACCGCGCCTTCCCGCCGGGCGAACACGGTTTGGTACCAGTCCTCGTCCTCGGACCGGTCGGACCGTTCCAGATACGGAGGTAGCGGAAGGTGGCCAGCCGCTGCCATCCAATCCCGGACCTTGTCACTGTGTTCCACCGTCGGACGAATGCGCCACAAAGGACCATCGGCACGCTCGACGACCTCGAACGTTCCGTCGGTCTCCGTCAAACAGAGGCGATCCCCGGACCGCAGACGCCTTGACGGCCCGAGCATCGCAAACCAATCGTCACCATCCGTTGCGTCGCCAGGCTCCGCGGAGGTCGGATGCGAAAGCAGGATCTCCATCTCCCGGCCGGTCCGCTCCAACTTCGCGAAGAGTCTGGCCGGGAGCACGCGCGTTTCGTTGAAAACGAGGAGGTCCCCAGGCCGAAGGTAGTTTCCGATCTGCTCAAACCGGTCGTGGACGACTTCGTCGTCGTGACGCCCAGCGACGAAGAGACGACTCGAACCGCGGGGCTCGGCCGGTTCCCGTGCGATTCTCGCGGACGGAAGCTCGAAGTCGTAGTCGGAAAGCCAGTCCGCCTCAGCGTTCAGAGGAGGGTCTCCTGCTGCGGCCCGCTTCCCGTCGAGGGGCGGGCCTCCAAACCCAGAATCTCGTAGGTCGTTCGGGTCGCACATCGACCCAGCCGGGTTCGTTGGAGAAAACCCTGCAGCACCAGATACGGTTCGTGGACCTCTTCCAAGGTGTGCGGCTCTTCCCCAACCGTCGCGGCCAAAGAAGCGATTCCGACCGGACCGCCTTCGAAGGTCACCGCCAGAGCGCGCAGGATGCGCCGATCCATTTCGTCCAGTCCACGCTCGTCGACGTCGAGCAGGCGAAGCGCCCGCTGGCAGAGTTCACCCGTGATCGCGCCGTCCCCTTTGACGAGCGCATAGTCACGAACCCGACGCAGAAGGCGATTCGCGATGCGTGGTGTGCCCCGGCTGCGACGCGAAATCTCGACAATGGCCGAGTCCTCGATCGCAACCTCGAGCAGACGGGCCGAGCGTCGCACGATCTCGGCCAGATCTTCCGGCGGATAGAAGTCGACGCGGCCGACCATCCCGAACCTCGCCCGAAGCGGACCGGTCAGAAGGCCGGAACGCGTCGTCGCTCCGATCAGCGTGAACGGCTCCAGTTTGATCTGAACACTGCGCGCGTTGGGGCCGCGATCCAAAAGGATGTCGAGACGAAAGTCCTCCATCGCGGGATAGAGATACTCTTCGATGGATCGGTTGAGACGATGAATCTCATCGACGAAGAGAACCCCGCCCGCAGGCAGCGAGGTGAGGAGTCCGGCCAGGTCTCCCGCTTTCTCGAGAACCGGACCGCTCGTCTGACGGATCTCCACCCGCATTTCGTTGGCGAGAAGCCGCGCCATCGACGTCTTACCCAGTCCGGGTGGACCCGTCAGCAGCACATGCTCCAGAGGCGCCTGCCGCATTCGCGCCGCTTCGATGAGAATGCGTAGGTTTTCCCGTAAACCGTCTTGGCCGATGAACTCGTCCAGTCCCTGGGGACGAAGATCTTCCTCCCAGGGGCGTTCGGTTTCCCCGGGAAGTGGATCGTTCCACGGACCCTCATCGGGAAGCGGGGGTAACGAGTTATGAGAGTCCATTGGTGCTTGCTCGCGGCGAGAAACTTCAGATCGTTCGGTCGGCTAACGTCCCGCGAGGCTAGCACGGGGAACCGGAACGGCCAAGTTCAGCCTCCCAAGGTGGAGGCCCCACCCACGCTCGCCGATAAGTCCTTTGTACGAGTGTACCGGTCGTTCCTACAAAGCGCATTGACCCCGCTTTCTCGGTTTTCTCACAATGAGAGCAGCCGGCATGGAAGTCGGGCGCCGGGGAAACCACGTCTTCCGGATTCGCAGGCCGGGCGGCGACAACCTGGGGTTGACCGAAGGAGAAAGCGTCATGTCCGAGCACTTCGATCCCTATGACTTCGTCCGCGAGCGCCAAAGCGTCGAGCAGTTCCAGGAGCTGACCTGGACCGGCAGCTTCGAAGACTACGTCAACATCGTCCTCCGCCAACCTACGGTCACGCGCAATGCGTTCCAACGCATGTACGACATGATCCTGTCGCACGGCGTCGAAGACTTCATCGAGTTCAAGAAGAAGATCTATCGCTACCGGTTCTTCGAAGATCCGATCGACGATGGAGCCGACGGAATCTTCGGCCTGGAAGTTCCGCTGATGAAGCTCGTCGGATTCTTCCGCGCGGCCGCCCAGGGTTACGGAGCCGAGAAGCGCGTGCTGCTTTTGCACGGCCCGGTCGGCAGCTGCAAGTCGACGATCGCGCGCCTTCTGAAGAAGGGCATCGAGGCCTATTCCCGCCAGCCCGAAGGCGCGATGTACAGCTACTCCTGGCGCATGGATTTGGAAAGCGACCACCTCGACGCCTGCCCCATGAATCAGGATCCGCTGCTTCTCGTTCCGATCGAGATTCGGGACAACTTCATCGACGCGCTCAACGAGAAGCACGGCCAGGACTACCGCATCAAAGTCGAAGGCGATCTCAATCCGTACTGCCAGCGCAACTATGACGAACTCATGCTGCGCTACAACGGCGACTGGACCAGCGTCATGCGCCACGTCGTCGTCCGCCGCCTCGTGTTGTCTGAAAAGGACCGCGTCGGAATCGGTACGTTCCAGCCCAAGGACGAGAAGAACCAGGATTCGACGGAACTGACCGGTGACATCAACTACCGGAAGATCGCCGAGTACGGCTCCGACTCCGACCCGCGCGCCTTCAACTTCGACGGCGAATTCAACATCGCCAACCGCGGCATGGTCGAGTTCATCGAGGTTCTGAAGCTGGACGTGGCCTTTCTCTACGATCTCCTCGGCGCCAGCCAGGAGCACAAGATCAAGCCGAAGAAGTTTCCCCAGACGTCGATCGACGAGGTCATCGTCGGTCACACCAACGAACCCGAGTACCGCAAGCTTCAGAAGAACGAGTTCATGGAGGCTCTGCGCGACCGGACGGTGAAAATCGACATTCCGTACATCACGAAGCTGGATGACGAGGTCAAGATCTACCGCAAGGACTACAGCGAGAAAAAGGTCCGTCGCCACATCGCGCCGCATACACTGGACATGGCGGCCATGTGGGCCGTCCTCACCCGTCTGGAACCGCCGAAGAAAGCCGACCTTTCCGTCCTGCAGAAGATGAAGCTCTACAACGGCAAGACCCTTCCCGGCTACACCAGCGACAACATCCGCGAGCTCCGCAAGGATACCGAGCGTGAAGGGATGGAAGGGATCTCGCCACGCTACATCCAGGACAAGATCGCCAACGCCCTGGTCTCCGACCGCGCCGGCAACTCCATCAATCCTTTTGTCGTTCTCAACGAGTTGGAGTCCGGACTTAGGCACCACGCGCTGCTCAAGACCGACGAAGAGCGCGAGCGGTATCGCGAGATGCTGAACGTGGTCAAGGAAGAGTACGAGCAGATCGTGAAGAACGAAGTCCAACGAGCCATCGCCGCCGACGAGGAAGCCGTCTCGCGCCTGTGCTCGAACTACATTGACAACGTCAAGGCCTACACGCAGCGCGAGAAGGTCCGTAACCAGTACACCGGCCAGGACGAGGAACCGGACGAGAGGCTGATGCGGTCGATCGAGGAAAAGATCGACATCCCCGAAAGCCGCAAGGACGACTTCCGCCGCGAGATCATGAACTACATCGGAGCCCTCGCCCTCGAAGGCAAGCAGTTCAACTACCGAATGAACTCCCGCCTGATGAAGGCCCTGGAGCTCAAACTCTTCGAAGACCAGCGAGACTCGATCAAGCTGACCAGCCTCGTCTCGTCCGTCGTCGACAAATCAACCCAGGAAAAAATCGACATCGTCAAACAGCGTCTCATCCAGAAGTACGGCTACAACGAGGAAAGCGCCACCGACGTCCTCAACTACGTAGCCTCAATCTTCGCCCGAGGCGCCTCAAACAAGAGCTAGTCCCCCACGCTGCGGGACGCCGCAACGCGGCCCCCGCAGCAGGCAAGACCACCAAAGGCAACGCCGCGAAGCGGCAAGCCGCCCAAGGCAAGACAAAGATCAACAGGCTCCCTGGCGGGATCCCAACCAAAGGCGAGTCCGCGAAAGCGGCGAGCCGAAGAGGCAAGACCACGAAATCGGCACAACCGGCGCAAAGCGCCGCTCCGGAGGCGAGGCCGCGAACGCGGCGAGCCGCACCCATGTAGCCGCCCAAGGCAACAAAGATCAACAGGCTCCCTGGCGGGGTCCCAACCAAAGGCGAGTCCGCGAAAGCGGCGAGCCGAAGAGGCAAGACCACGAGATCGGCACAACCGGCGCAAAGCGCCGCTCCGGAGGCGAGGCCGCGAACGCGGCGAGCCGCATCAATGTAGCCCCAACGCACGTGCAGGAGGCACAGGATCTACTCAGAACCATGGTCTTAAGAATCGAAAGAGACAGGCTCCGCTTCAAAGAGATCGTCAAGGGCAAGATCAAGCGGAACTTCAAGGAGTTCATCTCCCAGGGTGAAATGATCGGCCGCCAGGACGGCAAGATCGTTTCCATCCCTGTCCCCCAGATCGACCTCCCCCGGTTCAAACACGGCAAGAACCAGGGCGGCGGCGTCGGCCAGGGTGAAGGCGAAGTCGGCGAAGGCACGGACGCCGGACAGCCGGGAGACGGCCACGGCCATGCCGGAGAAGCCCCGGGACAGCACCTGCTCGAAGTCGAAGTCACCCTCGAAGAACTCGCCCAGATCCTCGGCGAAGAACTCGAACTCCCGAACATCGAGCCCAAGGGCGAAAAGCAGATCGAGGACTCGCGCGATCGCTACACGGGGATCCGCACGACCGGTCCGGACTCCCTCCGCCACAGCAAGCGCACCTACAAGCGGGCACTAAAGCGCCAGATCGCCGCGGGAACGTACGATCCTCGCGATCCCCGGATCATTCCGATCAAGGACGACATGCGCTACCGCTCACGCCGCGAGTCGAGCGCACCCAGAGCCAATGCTCTCATCATCTATCTCATGGACGTCTCGGGCTCGATGGGCGACGAGCAAAAGGAAATCGTCCGCATCGAGTCCTTCTGGATCGATACCTGGCTGCGCAAGCAGTACAAAGAAATCGAGATTCGTTACATCGTCCACGACGCGGCCGCGCGCGAAGTCGACCGGCACACCTTCTATCACCTCCGCGAGTCCGGCGGGACCAAGATTTCGAGCGCTTATCAACTGCTGGCCAAAATGCTTCGCGAGGAGTACGCCCCGGACGAGTGGAACATCTACCCCTTCCACTTCTCCGACGGCGACAACTGGGGCAGCGGAGACACGGAACTCTGTCTCAAGCTGATGGAAGAGGAACTCATTCCGATCAGCAACCAGTTCAGCTATGGACAGGTGGAGAGCCCGTACGGATCCGGGCAGTTTCTCAAGGACCTGAAGTCACACTTCAAGGACGATGAGAGAGTCGTGACGTCCAACATCCCCGACAAGGATGGAATCTACGGCTCGATCAAGGACTTCCTCGGGAAAGGCAACTAGCGATGGGCGTGCTGACACGGGAACTCATCGAGTGGCGAGACAAGATCCGCGCCGTTGCCCTGAACCACGGGCTCGACTTCTTCGAGGTCGTCTATGAGCTGATGAGTGGGGACGAGATAAACGAGATCGCGGCCTACGGCGGTTTTCCGGTGCGCTATCCCCACTGGCGCTTCGGCATGGAGTTCGAACAGCTCGACAAAAGCCATGCCTACGGCCTCTCCAAGATTTACGAGCTGGTCATCAACAACGATCCGTCGATCGCCTATCTGCAGGAGTCGAACGAACTCGTCGATCAAAAGCTGGTCATGGCCCACGTCTACGGGCACAGCGACTTCTTCAAGAACAACATCTACTTCGGCCACACCAACCGCAAGATGGTCGACACCATGGCCGCCCACGCCGCGCGAGTCCGCCGGCACATGGACAAGTACGGACAGGAAACGGTCGAGGACTTCATCGACGCCGTACTTTCCATCGAGAACCTGATCGATCCGAATCGGGTCTTCCTCGACGACAAGGCCAACCGTGTTTCCCTACCCGAAACCGATCTGGAGCCCGTCCAGGTCGGACGTATTCGCGGCAAGGAATATCTCGACTCGTATCTCAATCCGCCGGAGTACATGGCCGAGGAGAAGAAGCGGCTCGAAGCCGAGCGCAGAGAGCGGCAACGCCTCCCCGAACGTCCGGAACGTGACGTCCTTCTCTTCCTCATCCACTTCGCACCGCTGGAACGCTGGCAGCAGGACATCGTCGATATCATCCGCGAAGAGTCCTACTACTTCCTGCCGCAGATGCAGACCAAGATCATGAACGAAGGCTGGGCCAGTTACTGGCACACCAAGATCATGACCGAGTTTGCTCTCGAAGCTTCCGAGGTTCTGGATTACGCCGACAAGTGCGCCGGCGTTTTCTCCATGCCTCCTGGCAACTTCAATCCCTACAAGGTTGGGATCGAGCTCTTCCGCGACATCGAGCGCCGCTGGAACCGCGGCCAGTTCGGTAAGGAATGGGAGCAGTGCGAGGACTACGAAGAGAAGATGCGCTGGGACACGGCCACCGGTCTCGGTCGGGAGAAGATCTTCGAGGTCCGGCGGCTCTACAACGACATCTCCTTCCTCGACACATTCCTCACGCCCGAGTTCTGCAACGAGCAGCAGCTTTTCGTCCACCGCTACAACGAGCGGACGCGCCGACGTGAGATATCCGATCGGGAGTTCGACGCGATCAAACTGCAGCTGCTGACCAGCCTCACCAACGGCGGCCAACCTGTCATTCGGGTGGGCGACGCCAACTATGAGAACCGCGGTGAACTGCTCCTCCAGCACGATCATCAGGGACTCGATCTGGACGTCAACTACGCCCGCGCGACGCTGGGGAACGTTCACAAGATTTGGGGTCGTCCAGTGCACATCCATTCCTACGTCGAGGACAAGGAAATCCTCTTCACGCACGACGGGGCGGAGTTCAAGGATACGCTGATCGCCTGAGACGGCTTCCCTACAACGGCGGACAGCGGACGACTCCTGTCAGCACGGCTGCCCCTGCATGTCTGGCGTAACAGCGTCTGCGGGGCGGCGGTCTCCTGCACTTCTCTTTCGAAACGCTGAATCAGTTGCCGAAGCTCTTCCGAACCCATCCGGCAAGGCTCCAACACGTGACGGTGACACAACGTCCTTTCGGTAACGCGGTGAGCGCTGGACCGAACACGTTCGAATTCGAACGCTCCTGACCCTCACCACACAGTTTCGTTCCTCTGGATCAGGTCCATTGTCCGGCCGATCTCATTCGCGTCCCCTATTTCGAACTGCCTCCTATCAATTCCACGTGCCGCCCCTCTTCGGCACGGTCCTTTTGACACCGCCATCGTCTGGTTCGCTCTGGTTTCAGCATCAACCTTTCGGGGAATCGCCTTTCCCGGCGTTCTCCGGTACCCAGGATGGAGGTCTCATGACTCGAGTCAACTTGTCACTTCTTGACCGCCCTGAGCATCGCCCCCGTCGATGTCGGATGGTCGGGCCTCGAAGTCGCACCAGCAAGGGTGCGGCTCTTGCAGCATGGCTGTCGTTGGCAGCACCAGCCGTTCTTGGCGCGGGAAGTCCCGCAGTCCAGGGGTCGATCGACCCTACCGACCTTGTTGATGGAGAGGGTCGATTCCAGCTGGCACTCGCCGTAAGGAATGGTCTGGAAGGCCCCGTTGACCTCAGCGGTTGGGATGTTCGCATTCCGGCGGACGGTGCGGGACCGATTCTCAACTCCGGTGGGGCGGACTGCGACTGGGACCTACGATTCGGCAGCTCGGGTCGGTTGGTCGGCACGGTTCACTCCCTCGTCAACTTCCCCGACGCCTTCTACGGAAACGTGCTCGTTGCCGGCGGAGACTTTGACTCCGGTGCTGTTGGGATCTCCAACATTGCGACTTGGGATGGTGAGGGCTGGAACCTGCTCGAGCAAAGTCTCGACGGCACCGTCTACGCTCTGGCCGTCTACAACGACGGCCACGGACCTGCACTCTACGCGGGAGGATCGTTTGCCCTGGCCGGCTCCCCCGTCCAGGTCAATCTCGCGCGCTACAGATGGGACGGCGCAGAGTGGAGCTGGGAGACGGTGTCTCCAAAGTCAACAGACGGCCCGATCTACGCCATGGCCGTGTACGACGATGGGAGCGGCGGTGATCTCTACATCGGAGGTGACTTCGACTACGTCGGTACCAGCGGAATGAACAACATCACTCGGTGGGACGGCGTCAGTTTCTCGACGGTACTCAACGGCTTCAACGGACCCGTCCGGGCTCTCACGGAATACGACGGCGACCTGATCGCCGGCGGAGAGTTCGGCTGGGCGGGTGGCCTGAAAGTCCGCCACGTGGCGAGATGGGACGGGAGTGCCTGGAACCAACTACACGCCGGCACCACCGGGACCGTCCACGCCCTGACGACGATGAACGACATCTACTCCAATGAAGTGCTTGTCGCTGGCGGGTCTTTCACGGCGGGGTCGCTGTCTCTCGGCAACGGTGTTGCCAACAACGTCGCGATGTTCGATATCCATGCGATAAGCCCGGTCTGGGAGCCACTCTCCGGAATCCATCTCGATGGAACTGACGGCACCGTTAAAGCACTGAACGCACTCAACGGCCCCGGTGAGACGGAGGTTCTCTACATCGGTGGCGACTTTACGGATGCCGGTGGTATGACGGCGAACGGGATCGCCACATGGGACGGAACCAGTTGGGATACGGTGGGCGCCGGATTGACCGGCGGCTCGGTCAATGCGATCGCTCGGACCAGCGAGGGCCTGTTCGCCGCGGGAGACTTCGACGAGAGCGGCGGTGTAGAGACGGTCTCCGCGGCCCATTGGAAACCGAACGCAGAGGTCTGGCGGGAACTCGGTGGACTCGCTCCCAACGGCATGGTCACGGCGATGATCGTGGACGGATCCGACATTGTTGTCAGCGGGCAGTTCGATCGAGTTGGAACCCTCTCAGTTTCCCGGATCGCTCGTTGGAACGGCTCGAACTGGAGCGCCTTCGGTACGCTGCCGTCTCCCGCCACCGCATTTGTCCATTTCGACGGAAGTCTGGTGGCGGGCGGTGAGGAATTCTTGATGATCCGTCACCCTTTGCTTGGCTGGATCGAGTTCCAAGGCGGTGTTGACCTCACCGGAGGTGGGCCAGGACAAATGGAGCCGAAGGTCCGAGCCCTCGCGGTGCACGACGGAGAACTGATCGTTGGAGGCACGTTCAACTCGCTCCCCAACTCGCCCGGTACGACCGTAAACGGGATCGCTCGATGGAGCGGCACGTCAAGCACGGGGAGCTGGGACGGAATGGGTGGGGGTGTCACGACCGGGCCGACCGGGTTGCTCCCGGGGACTGTCCACGCTCTGGAGACTTTCGCCGGTGATCTGCTCGTCGGAGGACTGTTCGAGAACGCGCCGGGTGCATCCGACGTCAACAACATCGCCCGCTACGACGGAGACAACGAAAGCTGGAGCGCGATGGACACTGGATTCGATGGAGAAGTCGTGGCGCTCGAGGTCTGGGGATCCTCGCTCGTCGCCGCGGGAGGCTTCGAGAACTCTGGCGAATTGACCACGCCTACTCCCCTCGAGCATATAGCAGTGTGGACCGGGGGGGATCCTGTCGAATGGGATCCCTTGGATGGCGGACTCTCCGGGACCGTCAACAAGTTGATCGCAGATGGGACGACTTTGTATGTCGCGGGCGACTTCGACGAAGGCCATCGCGGAGTCGTTGCTGTTCACGACGGGACGGATTGGTTGGCGGTGGATTCTGGCTGCGCACTCAGCGGAGGAAAGGCCACAGAGTTGGTCCGATTCGGAACGAGTCTCGTAGCAGGAGGAATATTCCGAAGCGTCGGGGACCACGGTGAGCTTGATAGCCACAACCTTGGGATCTGGGATCTTGGTGCGACCGTCGCTCCTCCAAACCCCGTAACCGCCTTGACGTCCGCAGCGGGGACCGCCCCGTCTCCTCCGCCTTCACTTCTCCTCGAGTCCATTCGCCCGAATCCGACGGGATCATCGACGGAGATTCGACTTCGGTCCGCGCTGGACGGGCCGGTTCGCATGTTCGTCTCGGACGCCGGGGGCCGCACGGTCCGGACCCTAGTCGACGGATCTGTGGACAGAGGCTCCCACCGCATCTTGTGGGACGGACGGGACGATTCCGGTCGAGTCGTTCCGACAGGTATCTATTTCCTCTTCGTTCAGTCACCCGGAACCCAGAACCAGAGCCACCGGCTCGTCATTTTGCGCTAGGAGGTGCTTCGATGTCGAAGGACTCACACTGCAGCCGCTTCAAGAGGCGTTCCTTTGTTGTGCCGACACTCACGAGTCGAGTGGGACGGTTCGCAGCCCTTTCAACCGTACTGTTCATCGGACTTTGGCTTGCGGGCGGACCCGCAGAAGCCACCATCATCCCTACCGGGGACGTTGATGGCACCATAGACCTTCCAGAGTACGATCTTTTCAGCTTCACAGACCCGGAGGTCGAGTCCGATCGGGCTGCTGCCAAAGCGAGCCTCGAAGGGCGATTGGGCGGCATCTGGGAGGTACCCTACTGGAACCCGCAGACTCGAACTCCACGCCTTGCCCTTGCGGGAGGCGTAAGGGTTGAAACCTTCGGAGACTCGGATGAGGCCTGGACCGAAACCGCACTCGAGGTCATTGGCGATCTCAGCGACGTGATCGGGGTGGACCCATCGGGCATTCGCCTTTCCGCCGTTCGTCGCGGCCTGGGGAAGGTGGTCGTTCACTTCGATCAGGTGCATCAGGAAACCTTGGTCGAGGGCTCGCGTGTCCGCATCGTCTTTCACGAGACGGGAGCCTTGGTTGGTATCGGCTCGGATGCACTCGCCGACCTCACACTGCCGGTATCTCCTTCTCTCTCCGCCGAAGCGGCTCGGATTCGGGCGACCGCGAACCTGGGTGGGACACTCCCCAATACCGAAGATCTGGCGCGGCCGGAGTTGCGCATCATCCGCGTTCCGCTGGCCGTTGACCAAATCGAGCCACGTCTTGCATGGAAACTCAGGTTCACAACCGATGACCCCGGCGGCCGGTGGACAACCTTCGTCGATGCCCATAGTGGCGAAGTCCTATCGCGACAAAGCGAAATTCACAGGGCCGTGGAATACAGCGGGAAGGTAACGGGCGACTACGAGGCCACCTCGTGGTGTGACACGGGTCGATGGCGGCTGAACGTTCCATTCCCGAACGCCCGCGTCCGACTCCAGGACGAAGGTATCGATCTGTACACAACCTACACGGACGAGAACGGCGACTGGGAAGTGACGGATCAGGATTGTCCATCCTGCACTGGTGACCTGGACTTGGTCGTCGACTTTCAAGGCAGCCTGGCTCGTGTCGAGGACGACGCCGGCGACGACGCCCAAATCGTGCAATCGATCGAGCAGGGAGTTCCGGAAGACGTCTACTTCAGCCGCCTCCACACGACCGCGACAGACGCCGAGCGGGACGTCTTCATGGGCGTCAATCTGATCCACCAGGCATTCGCAGACATCGACCCGGACTTCACCATGTTTCGTACGGGAGTCGACGTCATCCTGAACTACGACGGAACCTGTAGTTCCTACACCGACTGCAACGCGTGCTGGAGCGATGCGATACACTTTCTACCGCCCGGCGGAACGTTAGGCGGAGAAACCTGTTCTGACTTCGCCCGGGTCATGAGTGTGACGATCCATGAGTACGGGCACGGGGTCCAACACGAGCTGGGGGATGTAGGTTTCCAATTATCTGAAGGCAACGCAGATGTGCTCGCGCAACTGGTCCTTCAGGACTCCCGGATTCTTCTGGGCATGTTTGTGGGACCTGGCTGCTCGTTCTGGGCGCGTGACGCTGAGATCTCGCCGGATAGCGACGAGTGGAGGTATCCCGACGACGTTTTCGACGGGAACGGTGATCCTGAGCCGAAGCACTACGCCGGACAGACAATTTCCGCCTTCCACTGGGACACCTACAAGAACCTGGGGGCACTATATGGCGACATGGACGTCGGGGCCACGGAAGCGCTTCGCATCTTTCACTTCGGACGAGTGCTCATGCAACCTCATGATGGTCCGGATCAGGTATTCGCGAGCTTCATTGCCGATGATGACGACGGCAACGTCCTCAACGGGACTCCCCACTTCTCCCAGCTCGAGTCCGCGGCCCTGCTGCACACCTATCCAGTCCCAACGTTGACCGAAGGGATCATCATCGGCCACTCACCGGTCGCCGTCGCCGTAGCTGGCGAGGAGACCGTTGTCACGGCTTCCATCGTCTCCCTGGATGACCAGATCGATAACGAGAGCGCCGTGCTTTGGTTGCGCGAGGAGGGCGGAGACTTCGCGCCGTTCTCCATGCATTTTGAGGGAGGAGAATACTCTGCAGCCCTGCCGGCGCTCACCAGTCCGGACAGATACGAGTACTACATAGCGGCCCGAGATCTGTCCGGCCATCAGAAGCTCGAACCCAGCACCGCGCCGGATGCTGTTCATCGATTCGAAGTGGCAGCTATCTTCTCCCCGATGGAGAACGACGCGGGTTGGACAGCTGACGGAGAAGGCGTCGACACGGCCACGTCCGGCACGTGGGTTCGAGTCGACCCGACGGGCACGGTGGCCCAGCCCGAGGACGATCACACACCCGGACCAGGCACCATTTGTTGGGTGACAGGAAACGCAACCGAGGGTGCGCCGGTCGGCGAGGCTGACGTCGACGGCGGCTCGACAAGTCTGTACAGTCCAACCTACGATCTCTCCGGGGCGACCATCGCGAAGGCGAACTACTACCGATGGTTCGTCAACACAGTGACTGAAGCTGGCGACGATCTGTGGCTCGTTCAGGTTCGCAACGACGGTTCACCTTGGGTGACCGTGGAGTCGACGCGAGAATCGGAGGGTTCGTGGCAGTCTGCTGAGGTCGACTTGCTCGATCTCTTCCACAGCGAGGTCGGGACCGTTCAGTTTCGATTCGTGGCATCGGACGATGCGGCCGACTCGATCGTGGAAGCCGCGGTCGACGACTTCTACATCATCGCCGACATGGGAACGGCGGCACATGTCACGGAGTCTGCCACCCTTCACTCCACGTTTCTCCAAACGGTTCGACCGAATCCTTCCAACGGTCCATCGACGATCCACTTCGGAATCTCGGGAACAGCTCCCGTCTCGATCCGGATCTACGATGTGCGCGGGCGCTTCGTCCGCAGCCTGGCGGAAGGCGAGTTTGACCAAGGTAGCCACTCCCTGACCTGGGATGGTCGCGACCAACAGAACCGCCCCACCGCGAATGGGATCTATTATGTGAGGATGCAAACGGATGGATTCCGTGCGTCGCAGCGCGTCGTCCACCTGAGCGAGAGGTAGTTCCGGTTTGTGAGCTGCAGCTAAGATCACCTGTTCGCGAGCAAGCATCGGCGGCGACCACCTCTGAGGGGTCGCCGCCGATCTCGAAACCCGGGAGAGCCTGGAACAAAGCGACCTTCGACTAACTCAACTGAAAGAGCTGAAACTTCAGATAGCGCAACTCGCTCATCGCGAGCGGCGTTGGATGGTCCAAAGGTAGACCGTTGTCCGAAAGCAGACGCCCCTTCCGTCGAGACCGGCCCAACCCTTCTGAATTTGCTCCATAGAACGCATCGCGATCGACGTGGCTCGAGCATGAAGCCAGGGCAAGCAGGCCATCCTGCGTCGTAACCTTGGCCGCTGCTTTCGCCAACTTCTCGTAGGCCGCAAGGGCCGCCGGGCGGGATTTCTCATTGGGGGCAAACGACGGCGGGTCGCAAACGACGATGTCCCACTTCTGGTTGTTTCTCGCGGCCTGCTCCAGGTATTCGAAGGCATCACAAACCACGCCCTCGTGAGCGGACGGATCCAGTCCATTCGCCTCCCACAGCGTTCCCGCCGCTTCGATCGCTTGCGGCGCGATATCTACCGACGTGACATGCCGCGCACCGCTCATCCCAGCGGCGATGGAGAAACCGCCGTTGAACGAGAACAGGTTCAGGACCGTTCGTCCCGCCGAGACGCGTCGAATGAGATTTCGATTGTCGCGTTGATCGAGGAAAAATCCGGTCTTCTGCCCTCGCATCACGTCGGCCGAGAAAAGCAGCCCATTCTCCAAGAACGAAACGGTATCCGGAGCGTCTCCGATGAGAACGCGCCCTGACGCCCCACGATCCTGGGGTCGGTGGATGACCCGGTCGACGTTCACATTCTTCCGAAGCCACTCCGCGAGACCGGGCAGTTGATAGAACGACCGGGGCGCTCCACCGTCCAGCTTGATCACAGCCGTCGAGTCGTAAACGTCGACGATGAGTCCGGGGAGGTCGTCTCCTTCCCCGGCCACCAGTCGGTAGCCCGTCGTCGTTTCGTCAAAGACCGCGCGGCGAAGAGCCAGTGCACGGTCCAGGCATCCAGCCAACCACGGGTCGCCAAGATCGAAACTCGGTTGGGTCCGGCAGATTCGGATCGGAATGGCGTGGCCGGGATCGCCGATCCCCGAGGCGAGGAGGCGGTCTCCCTTTCGATCATAGACGTGGACCACCGATCCGGGCTCGCAGTCGAACGGCCGGACCGCATGAGAGTAGAGCCACGCGTGGCCGCGTTTGATATCTCGAACCAGGTCCTTGGTCAGGCGGGTACGGACCGGTTTCGAATCCCGGGTCATCGGAACGGGCAAGACTCGTCTCCGCGCTCGTCAGTAGCGGTTGGAAACTCGGGCGCATCCATCAACTCGCCCCAGATCGTCAAGAGGCCACGATGGTTGTGAGATCACGATCATCTATTAAAGATCATGATCGTTAAGAGACCACGATCGTCAAGAAGTCACGACCGTCAAGAAACCACGATCCGCCGACGCTCGCAAGGCGGAAGGCACCTACGCAGACCCGGCAATGTCATCCATGACCCGATACCGCGGGTGGCATCGTTCGCTGGTTCGGATAGAGTCGAAGGCAGGCCGTCCATCGAGGACGTCCATCGAGGACGTCCTCACCCGGCCGTTTTCGGAAGGCCGGCATTGCAGTAGACCTTCGGAGATAGACCGGGCTGGACCGGGCTGGACCGGGCTGGGAGGTTCCAATCGTCATGGCGGAAGCCGAAGTCATCAGCGTTTTCGACATGCTCAAAGTCGGGGTCGGACCGTCCTCGTCCCACACGCTCGGTCCCTGGCGCGCCATCCAACGGTGGCTGCAGGAGCTGGAGCAGAAGGACCGTCTGACTCGCGTCGAGGGCGTCCAGGTCCGGCTCTACGGATCGCTCGCGCTGACCGGTCGCGGACACTGCACGGACAAGGCGATCTGCCTCGCCCTTCTCGGCTACGATCCGGAGACGGTACCCGTCGAGGAGATTCACGACATCGTCGACCGTCTTTGCCTGGAACGAACGCTTCACCTTCCACAGGCTGTGCCCTTCGACCCCGTGGCCGACATCATCTACGTCAAGCACGAGCAACTTCCTCTTCACGCCAACGGGATGAAGTGTCTGGCTTCTGTGAGCGGTGAGGTCATCGAGGCGGTCTACTATTCGGTGGGCGGTGGGTTCGTCGTTCGTGGAGGAGAGAGTGACATCGCACACCGCGCCCAGTCGCCTCCCTATCCTTGTCAGTCCGCAGCCGACCTGGAGAGTCACGCCAACTCCATCGGAGTTTCCATCGCCGAACTCGTTCGCATCAACGAACGGACCTGGCGTTCGGACGAGGACATCGATCGATCCCTGTTCCGCCTTTGGACCGTCATGCGGAACTCGATCTTTCGAGGCTGTCACAGTAGCGGCGTCCTCCCGGGAGGTTTGGACGTCAGCCGACGTGCTCCCGCACTGGTCGCGAAACTGGTCGCTGCCGTGGACGACCCGGACGAAACGCTCATCGTGGAGGGAGAGCCGGGGCCGGACTCTCCTCCTCCCCCTTTGGATGTGGACATTCCATACGCAGTCCCGAGCGGGGTTTCCGACCATGGCCCGGAGGACGCTTCGTGGCCGCATTCGTCACGGAACGCGGAGCGGGAGCCGGAGCGGAGGCAAGAGCGAGAGCTGGAGGGGGAGTCGGCCGTCGGCGGCGACTCGTTGGAGGAGCAGGCCTCGGCCTGGCTGCTCGCTGTTCGCGACCGTCGGTCCAGCTTCCGTGACGTTCTTCGTTGGGTCAGTGCTTTCGCCCTGGCCGTGAATGAAGAGAACGCGAATCTTGGACGCATCGTAACCGCGCCAACCAACGGAGCGGCTGGAGTTCTTCCCGCTGTACTCGCCTATCACGTTTGCTTCCATGACACGCCGGTCACCGAGAAGGAGATCGGGGACTTTCTGCTGGTCGCCGGCGAGATCGGAACTCTCTTCAAGAAGAACGCGACGATCTCCGCCGCGATGGGAGGCTGCCAGGCCGAGGTCGGCGTCTCCTCTTCGATGGCAGCCGCCGCGTTGGCCGCCGTTAACGGAGGCTCGGTCGGACAGTGCCTGATGGCGGCCGAGATCGCGATGGAACACCATCTGGGACTGACCTGCGATCCGATTGCCGGGCTCGTGCAGATTCCGTGCATCGAACGGAACACCATGGGGGCGGTCAAAGCCATCCACGCCGCGAACCTTGCGCTGGATGGGGATCCGTCGGCTGCACGGGTCAGCCTCGATCAGGTCATTCGCACAATGTGGCAGACGGCGCAGGACATGAACCGGAAGTACAAGGAGACCTCGGAGGGCGGACTGGCCTCGAACATCCCGGTCAATGTGCCGGAATGCTAGTAAACTTCTGAGACAGGACACTAGCCTCGGTTCGGCTCAACGAACTCGAATGGACTCCCGTTCGGTCGCTTCGGCGTTCGGAAAGGACGCGCCCTCGATGAACTGAAGTCCCCCCTGTCTCCGTTCATCCCGCTTGCCCACGGCCTCGTTGCGAATCGCTCTCAGCATCCAGGGAACGAGGTACTTCCCGATCCAACGAAACTCGAGCGCACCCCGCTTCAAGAAGCCGCCGGGTTGCTGAGGCGGAAGGCCACTTGCCCAGTCCTCATCGACGGAACCGAGTCCAAGCGCCGACGCCAACGCTGCGGCGATCCTCCGGTGGCCCTCAGAATTCGCATGGATTCGGTCTTCGTGCCACAAAGCGGGATGGGTTGCCACCGGATAGGAAGCGAAGTCGAGTGCAGTCGCGCCAGTCCGCGATGACACTTCCAGGATGATCCTGTTCAGTTCCCGGATGCGAGCCTCGACCAGGCGAGCGACCGGCATGATCGGTGTGAGATCGGGAAGTGTGAAGGTGAGTATCGTCCGGGCCCCGGCCCCAAAGAGTCCCTCGTGCATGAAGACGAGATCGCGCTCCAACGACTTCGCGTCAAACGAACGGTGAATGGCATCGTTCGTTCCCGAGAAGAGGGTAACGAGGTCCGGCTTCAACTCGCAGGCGGGGGCAAGCTGCTGGTCCAGGATCTCTCGCGTGGTCAGCCCGCGGACGCCGAAGTTGGCGTAGTGCACACCGCCCTGGCACGATGCGATATGTACCGCCAGACGACGAGACCAACCGACCAGCCGGCCGGTTTCGTCCCGATCGTTCCAACCTGCCGTCGAGCTGTCCCCGATGGCGACGTAGCGGTCGATCCGCTCCACGATTCCCGACTCCCGAAACTACGGACCCGACAGGGACGGAACGAGACCCGCTCGCGCCCACGATCCAGCAAAGTCCGGAGAGTATCAGGAAGCCGCCAAAAAAGAGCGGCGAAGGTCGGCGGAGTCGCTAAACATCTTTCAACGCTGACCCAGACCTGACGGTACCCGCAGATTCCCTGTGAGGTCTGGCCGGAAAGAGGACACGCCGTCGAGGCCGAGAATCATTGTCCAGGGTGAGAAACTAGACGAGAATAAAAGGCACGGTGTCGGCCACACCTCTCTCCTGGCCCGCCGCAGCAGGACCTGCATCGACACGCGGAGGCGATTCTGCCTCGACTCCGCTTTGCCCGGGAGAGACACACCGCCCTTGAAAACGCTCATCATCGACCTGAACAACTTTTCCCGCTATCCAACCCTGTCCGTCGGATACGCCGCCTCCATCCTTCGCGGCGCCGGTGTCGAAGTCGAGATCTTCTCGCCGCTGACCGTGGGGGTGGCCGGGTATCCGCGAAAAACGCGGCCCAGGCCCTGGGGCATGTACGACCACTGGTTGCGATACTGGTCAGCGACCAGTTCTTCCCAGCGGGTGCGTCGCATGCGGAAGGCCGTGGTTCATCGGGTGCGCCCGACCAACGACGACAGCACGCAGAGAATTCTCGATGGGGCCACGCGGGCGATGACTTCGGATGTGGACGTCATTCTCATCTCGGCCTACACGATGTACTTCGATGTCTGCAGCCGGATCTGTGAGGCGGCGGGAAATGCGGGCATTCCCGTTTGCGTTGGCGGCCCCTACTTCTCGCAGCCGGAGATCGTGGAAGACTGGCTGCCTTTGCCGGGTCTGACCGCCGTCCACTCGGGCGAGCCGGAGATGGACCTCGTCGACCTGGTCGAGTCGCTGGCTGCGAAGGACGTTTCCCGCCTTGAGCAGATCGCCGGAATCTCGACATCGGCAAAGCCGGTGCCCAACGCCGCGCCACTGACTCACCTGGACCAGATTCCGTTTCCCGACTTCAGCGACTTTCCCTGGGAAGCCTATCCCAACCGCATCGTGCCCATCCTGACCGGACGGGGCTGCGGCTGGGGCGTCTGCACGTTTTGCAGCGATGTCGTCACGTCATCGGGACGAAGCTACCGCTCGCGAAGTCCGGAGAACGTCCTCGCCGAGATGAAGGAGCAACACGAACGTTATCAGTCCCGGCTTTTCACCTACCTTGACCTGAAGCTCAACTCCGACCTGGCGGTTTGGCGCGGACTCATCGAGTCGACACCAAGTATCGTCCCACAGGCCACCTGGACCGCATCGGTCCATGTCGGCGCCAAGGACGATCAAGGGCTCTCCCTCGCCGAGCTGAAGAAGGCAAGGAAGGCCGGGCTCGTCCGAATGACAACCGGGCTCGAGTCCGGCAGTCCGCGAATGCTGGCGGCGATGGCCAAGGGGACGGACCCGGAGCGAACCTCAGAGTTTTTGCGCAACGCCCATCAGGCGGGAATCACCATGCGGATGACCGCCATCATCGGCTACCCCGGAGAAGAACCGTCGGATGTCGAGGCGACGACGAAGTTCCTGGAAGCTCACCAGGAGTACGTGGATCGCATTGTTCTCAGTCCCTTCGCACTCCAGTTGGGAACACCGTTTCATCGCCGCTTCGAGAAGGATCCGGCTGCGTTCCCGCAGATCTCCAACGTTCGTCTCGACCGACGGACGGCAACCTTCGATCACGTCAACTCCACCGTGCAAAGCTCAGCCCACCGGAAAGCGGCATTCGGACTCATCCGAATGGTTCACCGGATCAACCGGAAGCCGCACACTCAGTACTCGAAGGAGTTCGAAGGCGTGATGTAGGCCTGATGTAGCTGCGTGATGTAGCTGCGCGGTGTAGCTGCGCGGTGTCGCTGCGGGAGTCAGTCGTTGACGTATCCCAGACTTCTCAGCTTCTCGATCTGTTCGTCGGAGAGTTGCTTCAGGCCCTTACCGCGAGCGGACCGTGGAATCCGTTGCCCCGGGAGCACGTACTCCGTCACTTCGAACTCCAGGGTGTGCGCCTCCGATTCCTTGATCTTCCGGCTGAGGGCCGCAGATGCCGAAGCGGAGAGAGGCGAGTCCGCAAGGGGATGCTGTTCGAGCGGATCTACGCCAACGTCAAAGAACTGCTCGCTGACCAAAGAACCGTCGTGGGGCCAGACTTCACGGATGAACTTGTGTGACTTCGTTCTCCATGCGTAGTAGCGCGGACGAAACTCGTCGCCAAAGCCTTCCAGGAACAGGGCGCGTTCATCCGCGGCCAAAGCATCCTGCCCACGAATGAGCGGTAGAAGAGACGTGCCGTCGAATTCTCTATCCGCTCGGATGTCCAGGAGGTCCAGAACGGTCGGCACCAGATCCATAGGGGATGCCAACTGATCCGTGCTTGCGACGCCACTTTCTTGGCCCGGCAGACGAACCAGGAGAGGAACTCGAACGGTTTCCTCCCACACATGAACCCGATGATCGAAGTAGAGGCCGTGCTCACCCATCGATTCCCCGTGGTCTGCGGTGAACACAACAAGCGAGTTGGCCCACTCCCCGCTTGCCTTCAGCTGGTCCATCAGAACGCCGAGGACTTGATCGGTGTACAGGATCTCCTCGTCATACCTGTCCGAGTAGTCGAAGAAGTCGACACTTTCGTCGGTCCGCTGATAGTGAGGAATGTCATTCTTCGAAATGAGCCGGGTCTCCTGACTCTGAAAGGCGGAGCGGAACCGAGGTGGCGGAAGGTACGGACCATGGGGATCGACGAGGTTGACGAACAAGAAGAAGGGGCCATCGGGCTTGTTCTTAAGCCAACGCAGGATCGGCTGAAGCGTGGGCCCGGCCGAACGCTCGTAGGTCACGCCGCGGTCGTCTCCGGCAATTTCGTCGTCGTACAGGTCGAAGCCTTGATCGATTCCGCTGAAGTCCCCCAACAGCTGAAAGTTGGCGACGAAGGCAGCCGTTGTGTATCCCGCACTCCCGAGCAATTCGGGCAGAGTCACGTTGTCGCCGTGAAGAACGACTTCGTTTCTGCGCACTCCGTGACGAAATGGGTAGAGGCCCGTCAACATCGAGGCGTAGCTCGGTCGCGTCAGTCCCCGTGGCACCACAGCCTGGGTGAAAACCGTCGCTTCGTTCGCGAACTCGGCCACCCGCGGCATGGTCATTCTCTCGTAGCCGTAGGTCGGAAGTCGGTCGGCACGAAGCGTGTCCACCGTGAGAACGATCACGTTCGGAGGAACCGGACCCGAGGCCCAGGGCGTCGACATCTGAGAAACGCCCGGCTCCCACAGGAGCGCAAGGAACAGGACAAGCCCAACGCGCCACTTCGACGGAGGCAACCAACGGACGCAAGTCCGCAAGGAAAGGGGGCGCCACCGAGCTGGAGCCCACCGGGTTACCTGGGAACGGTCGTATGGTTTGCTCTGGCGCGAGTCGAAGGCGGTTCGCCTCAACGATTCCGACCCAGGCAGGGCGAGCTTGAACGCGGCACTCGCCCCCGGCGTGTCGTGAACGGGTTCGAGAGCGTCATCCCTTGTCGGACGGAGACAATTGTTTCCACTGAGACCCATATGGACTCTCCTCAATGGCCTTGTCTCTTAGACGTGCTCCCCGCACCAGGTGATACCAAATCCAGTACCAAATTCTTGCCCCGAAGCACATGACCTTCAGGACGAATCCATCGAAGACGACCCGTCGAACGAAGCTCTTTCGGAGCACCGTTTCCACCCAGGACACCGCATTGTGATTGGCTGTGGCAAACACGAACGCAGGAACCTTGCGTTCTGCTCCGTCCGGCCCGACGACGTCGATCTTCGAGCGATCGTGGTTCCCGATGCCGGCCGCTTCACAATTCTCCAGGTGGGGCACCCGAAAGCGGGTAAGGCCCATGATTTCCCCGGAAATGGTGTCCGTGGCGACGGGGTCCGAGGAGGCAAGCACGAGGTTGCAAACTCGGGGCCGCCCAGACTTGGGACCGTTCCCCTCGAGAGCGACGGTCGCGTCCATAACTGCGAAGGCGGGCCTGAGCACCGAGGCGAGATCGCGCAGGACCTCATTCACAACGGGGTGATAATTGTGGCGAAATGTGGGCAGGCAGCCCCACTGGTTCTTAATGGCGCCAGTGAGCACGGTCTTCGCGTGGGTCTTCATGACGGGTATGGTCACGAGAACAGACCTCGTGAGAATCTCCGGAAGGTCGATCTCCGAAACCTCGAGCGGATCAGGTACGGCGACCTTGACGAAGGGAGCGCGGCTCAGGTTGACCCATTCCACGCCGTACTTCTCGCACAAACGATCCATGCCCGTCTGCTTCCACGCCGTCTCGACCTTGACCAGAACCTGATCGGCTTCGACCATGTAGATCTTCGAAGCGTGGCCGAGCAGGGTTTGAATGACACCCTCGACGACAAGCGGAGATGTGACGGCTCCCGGGAGGAAGAGATCCCAACCCAGGTTGGGCTTTAGGGCAACCACCGATCCTTCGGGAATGGCCGATCGGAAATCGGCCGCTTCCATGGCGGCTCGGACGGCTTCAGTAACGCTGCTGCCCGTGTCAACAATCGCGACGCGGGATCGATTCACCGTACTTTGACGACCCGATCGACGGCAACAACGCGATCGTCCCGCCGGACCTCGTACAGATAGACACCCTCCGGCAGCTCGCGACCGTTCTCGTCAATCGCCCGCCAGACTTGCCGGCCTGAGAAGGACGACTCGAAGACGACTCGACCCGCCGTGTCAAAGACTCTGAGCGCCAACCGGTCGGTAACCGCGGCGCCCGCATCGAAGCGGACCTCGCCGGTGGTCGGATTGGGACTCGCCGTCACCCAGGTCGGTGACGCCTCGAGTCCGTCGGGAACTGATGCCGCGGACCCTTCGAGAGCGGCTGGAATGTAGAGCCGCCCTGTTCCCAGCCGGCCTTCGTAGCCGTCGTTGCCACTTAGGTCATCGATGGAAACCACCCCGGCAAGAACCGATGCCTCCAGGTCGGAAGCGCTCGCACCGGGCCGCTCCGACAAACAGAGGGCCACCTCGCCGGTGACCAATGCGGTCGCAAACGAGCACCCGCTGCCGATGGCCCAGCCACCCGGGTAGGCACTTCGCAGTCCCTCTCCCGGGGCCGACACCCAAACCTTGGTGCTGTAGTCCGAGAAGTCGGCTTTGACATCTTCCGCGTCGACAGAGGCCACCATGGCGACGGTCGGGAGTGCCGCAGGGTACAGAGCCGGGGCCGGCCGGTCGTCATTCCCAGCCCCTCCAACTACGAACACACCCTGCTCCTGAGCAAACTCGATGGTTTTGCCGATTCCCGCGATCGTTCGGTACGCACCGAGACTCAAGTTGATGACGTCCGCTCCGTTCTCGACGGCCCAGTGAATACCCTGGATCACGCGAAACGCATCGGTTTGGCCTTCATCATCGAGGACGCGGATGGGGAGAAGGATCGTCTCCGGAGCGACGAGTCGAATCAGTCCCGCTACCATGGAACCGTGACCAAAGCCCGCATCGGCGAGCCCGTCTCCGTCATCATCGATACCGTTCGACTCTTCCCAGGGAGTGCCGTCTCCATCGACGAAGTCATACCCGAGCGCGACACGCTGCTGAAACAGCTCATGCATCGGGTCGATACCGGAGTCGAGCACGGCTACCTTGACACCCGCGCCCATGGTCACGGCATGTGCGATGTCGAGACCGATGCGTTCCGACACCTGCTGGTCGTGGAAGTCCTGAACCGTACCGCCGATCGCCGCGAGAACCATTTGCCGAACCGCCTCGGGAGTCCTTTGGTGGGCGTTGCGCTCCGTCCAGCGTACGCGCGGATCTTCCGAAAGTTCTTCGACGATGTCGTCCAACATGGCCTCATCGCCCCGGAGATGCCAAATCTCGCCGGAGGTGGCGACGACCTCGAGTCCGTATTGCGACGCAACGACATCGCCGTATCCGGGTTCGGTGAGCTCGATCAACAGCTCTCCCGACACGTACTCCTGGTGGTCGGCCATTGCGGCCGGAGCGGCAGCGACGAACAGTGAGAGGAACAGTGAGACGAACAACAACGTAAGATGTTTCATGAATGCAACTCTATTACGGCGACCAAGTACTCACAGCGACATTTTAGTGTACGAGCCCCCTCACCGCCGCGTCAATGATCAGTGGACCGTAACCGAGGAGTCGGCACCGGGACGACCACCTTGGAGATCACGACTCGAAGACGCTGAAGCCACCCCAAAAGAAAGGATGTGGCCTGGCCGCCCTCCCAACGTGCATCGCCTCGTGCAATGCCAGTGCAGGATCCGGGCGCCGGCTCTTTTTCAGTGCCCGGTAGAAGGAACGCACAAAGTGGGTTGTTGCTTCATCCTCGACTCTCCAGCGGCTCGCGACGATGCGTCGGGCGCCCGCAGCAAGCAGAGAGTACGCGACCCCGTCCAGTTCATCCTGTGGTCCCGGACGAACGACTCCTGTTTCGCATGCGCTGAGAAAGACCATCGGACTCAAAACATCCATCTTTGATATGTCGCCGACAAACAGGGATCCGTCGAGAGTCTGCAGCCGAGAGAACTCCGGGTTGTCGGATCGGAACTCGGCATGGGTGGAAAAATGAACACTCCCGGCCTCCGCAAAGGCCGAAAGCAATTGGGTCGACTTGGCCTCGACCCGGCGGGCTTGGGAGCCAAAAATCCGCTTGAGAGTTCGGACCTCGTCGCTTACCCGCAACCCCTTGGGGCTGGCAGCAAAGAGACTGTAGGGAGAGAGTGAAGGCACTCTGCGCTTACGCGCGACCAATGACGAAAGGTTCGGAACGCGCGAGACCACGACGCCTTCCATTTCCGCGACTCCGTCAAACATGCACTCGAAGGGAACACCATGCAGCTCCCGGTGAGGCGCCAATACGAGCCGCTCCACGCCATCGAAACTGTTTACTACCGGCGCAACCAGGCCATCGTAGAGTCGACGCAAGCTGTCACGAACCTTGAGCAGGGAGACATCGGTATCTGAATCGCTTGGCGTTGCCTGGTCCGCATCCTCGAGATAGAAACGGCATCTATCGAGTTCCCTTCTTATCTCCTTCCACGTGGTCGGTAGCCTCGAGTGGCGGACGCGGCCTTCACGGATGCAAAGAGCGTGAACGTGATCGTCGAGAATGAAGAACGCAATGCACACCTCGTTTCTGCCAAGTGAGCGAGCGATCCGAGTCGTTTCCGCCGGGGCCATCGGCACCCCTTGGCGTTCTGACTCACCCATCCGCGCTTCGAGAATCTTCGCCTCCAGATTCTTGGCTTGGATGGCCAGGCGCTCGGTCTCTTGTGGTTCTTCCGAGTCGTGTGTCTGTTCCAGATCGAAGTGGACACGGCGTAGCTCGTGCAGCATCCTTTCCAACCTCTTGTTGTTCGCTGCGCGGCCGCGTTCGTGAAAACGGTCTCGGAACCCTCTGGAGCGAGCTCGCTCCATCCAGGTCAGTAGACGAGGCGTCGACGGCTCAACCTCCGAGAGTTCAGTTCGGAGGAGTTGGAGATAGACCGCCAGGTGGCGATCAAAGGACCGACTGCGCAGTAAGGCATTGGGGGCCAACGCTCGATGCTCTTCCACAAGTCGGGCAGCTCGCGTCAGTCCCTGGCGGGCTCGTCGCAGATCACCCCGTTGGAGGTCGAGTTCGCTGCAAAGCACACGAAGTTCGATCCCGGACGAACGACTCCAGGATCGCGACTCACCGATCAACCTCTCCGCGACTTCCCGAGTCCGGCTCTCGCGACCTCCGGCCATGGACGTGCGCAGACCCAGGAGCCCCAGACGCGCCCTCAAACCGGGGTCCCGTGGTTTGCGGCTGGAGATACTCTGCACAACCGCGTTCGCTGCCTCGACATCTCCCGACATCAGCAGAAGCTCGCCTCGCTCCAGCTCGATTCCCATTCTCCGATAGTTGCTCGCACTCGACCCATCGAAGTCCGCGGACAAAAGCTCGATCGCCTTCTGCGGCTCGGACGACTCCCTGAATCCCCGCGCCGCGACTTCACGGGCCAGCAACGCGTCGAGCGGCATCTTCTGCGCCTCGAACTGCCGAACGGCTCGAAGACCAATACGGGCGGCCTCTGCGGGCATCCCCAGCTCCAGCAGTAGCTCGGCACGTGCCCGGTCAGCCGAGGCGACGAGATCCCCCGCTCCCTGGGAGTGAAACAACTCCCCGGACTCTCTCAATCCATCCAGGGCTTCGTGATAGCGACCGACGATCCGTTCGATGTGGACCCGATTGAACCGGGAATGCGCGACCAGGTACTCCAGCCGTCCCGCTCTTGCAAGCTCTTCCGCGCCGATCAAAACCTCGATCGCTTCTTCGAAACGGTTCAGGTTCGTCAGAACGATTGCTCGGTTCACTTCGAGCGCAATCAGGGTGCTGTCCTGAATGCCGGCGGACCGGAATGCCTGAGCGGCCTCGGCGTAGAGCCGACCCGCGGCCCGGAACTCCCCCGCGTGATAGGCCAGATTCCCGCGGTTCATCTGGAGCTTTGCCAGGTACTCGGAGTCTCCACGCTTCTTCAGCCGCCGGTGAAGACCCGCCGCCAGGCGCGATGCCTGCTCTTCCCGGCCGAGCAGCCCCTGGACATGAACCCAACCGACCGAAACTTGATCGGCAAGGTCCGGGCGTTTGGCTTCCGTCGCAAGGTCAACCGCTCGAGAATACGCTTCGTCGGCCGCCGTGGGGTTTCCACGATAAAGCGCGGCCTCTGCGCGGGACCTCCACGCGATGGAACAGATGATGGGATCGCTTCCACTGCGGACGACCTGATCCACGAAGTCCGACGCGAGGTCTTCGGCCTTGGAGGGATCCGATCGCACGAGGTCTGCGATCTCGTTGCGAATCAGTCGGGCTTCGTTCTCATTTGCGGGAGTCCGGATGTTGCGTCGGGACCGGATGGTTGAGTCAGCGTTCTTCTCAAAGGGCAACTTGTGATGCGGCCCCCTTTCGCCGCGACTGGCCTACGCTACCGCTCCAGTAGGTCGAGTTCGACCGTACAGGTAGGAGCCGAGATCGTAAGCGAGTCCGTCCCATCAGGCACGGGATCAATGAAGAACTCTCCCGTCTCATCGATCTCGAAGTCCGAATCCGACACTACACCGTGGATGGTTCCCGACCGCGGCATTTCCATCGACTCGGACCGTATGTAGACATGTCCCCGCAGCGAACCGCCCTCGTCTGCCTGAAACTCCGCAATCACGATTCTGAGGGCATCCGTCTCATAGGTTCGCCGGAGACCGGACTCGGCACCGCGAAGCGCTAGCTCGCGCGTGGGGTGGACAAGTTTCGCGACAAGTCGATGCGGAGTACGCCCGGCGCCCGATGCACTCAAACCTGTCGTCGGCGCATGACGTGCTGACAACTCAGACTGAATGGCGCTGAAAACAGCCTGTCGGGTCTCCCGGGTCACAGGACGCAATTGTTGTCGCGCCTCCATGATCTGTACGAGATCCGACAGCTCTTGTCGAACCGCTTGGCATGAGGAACATTCTTCCAGGTGGGCACGATTCTGCTCGTTCTCGAGGTCGGAGGAGAGCACCGCGTCGACGTGCTCGTTCCAACTGAGGTGGGTTCTACTCTTCACGACTACCTCTCCGGCCGGATGATCGAGGTTGGACATCGGCTTCGTCGTTGGACGGAGTCGGGTCTGTTTCTGATACCTGGGACAGCAAGTTTCTGAGTTTCTTCAGGCAGCGGCCGCGGGTCGGACCAATCCCACCCATCGGAATCGACAGCCATTCTGAGACTTCTTTGTAGCTCGCTGGCGATGGAGAGAGGTACAGCTCGTAAAGTAGACGGCGACAAGGATCACCCAGCTCGTCCAGGGCATCGTGAAGGCGAGCCATCTCTTCGACTCCCTCCAACTCCTCCAACACGTAAGGATCCACCCGGCCGTCCCCACTTGACCACACGGTTCGCGCCAAACGCGTCTCGCTCTTTCTCTTGCGGAGCATGTCGTAGGCAATACGAAGCGCGATCCGGTACGCCCAGGAAGGAAGCGAACCGGAAGATTCGAGGCTCCCCACCCTCTTCAGCACTCGTATCGATGTCAGCTGAAGGAGTTCGACACAGTCGTCTTCGTCAAGGCCGAGTCGCGCACCCAGGTTTTGAATGATCGGGCCGATCTCGTCAAAAAAACGTTCCCACGCAGAGGCCGTTCCGGCCTCGAGCCCTCGAACCCAGGCATCGTCCGACATCGCAATTGGGTCTCACTCATGTATCAAGTTTCAGGTTCGCTCCGTCTAGCGACACCAGGCCCAGTCTAGAGGAAAGAGGTGTTGCCGGTGGACGAGAATCCGGACTTTGGGCGATGCGGATGGCTCGACGCACAGATCCAAACGGAATCGCCGGCGACTTCAGACAGCACAGTTTGGAATACCAATCACCCCAAGAAGTTACCAGCACGGATCCTGAGCACCTTTCATGACGACACTTCGAGGGCATTCAACGAGAGTCGCAATCATCGGCGGCGGCGTTTCCGGTTTGATGGCAGGCTGGGAACTTGTCCAGCTGGGCTACCGAGTTGAGATCTTCGAAGCGGCCAACCGGCTCGGGGGGTTGGCGAGTTCCTTTGATTTCGACGGTTTCGAGATCGAAAGGTTCTATCACTTCATTTGCAAGACAGATGAGACGCTTCTTCACACCCTCGGCAGGCTTGGCCTCGACTCAAAGCTGAACTGGCGTCGCACTCGAACCGGTTTTTTCTACGACGGGAAGCATTACCCGTTCAGCACCTCCCTGGACCTCCTTCGGTTTACCCCACTTTCCATGAAAGACCGACTACGGTTTGGGATCAGCATGCTCAAGGCCAGCCGAAGAACGGACTGGCAATCGCTGGAGTCGCTCGGCGCAAAGGACTGGTTGATTGCAGCCGTCGGCGAGGAGGCCTATTCCATCATCTGGGAGCCACTCCTGCGCGTGAAGTTTCACGAACATCATGAGGAAATCTCAGCCGCTTGGATGTGGCACCGAATCCATCGTGTTTCCCGGTCCCGCCCGTCGCCGTTTCACGCCGAGGAGTTCGGATATCTACAGGGTGGCTCCGCCGCACTGATCGGAAAACTGGAGTCCGAACTTCGAAAGGGCGGCGCGAAGATTCATCTGAACTCGCCCGTCGACAAGGTCCTCGAGCGTCACGGCACGTGTCTTGGGGTGAGCCTTTCTTCAGAGAAGAAAGTCTTCGACGCGGTCATTTGTGCCTTACCGCTGACCCTCGTTCCCAGAATCCTGCCTGATTCGCAGTCCTCCCTGCGAACGAGTCTGTCGCAACTGGAATCCATCGGAGTTGTCTGCATGGTGTTGCGTCTGAACCGTCGACTCTCCGGGAACTTCTGGACAAATGTTCACGACGAGCGGATCTCATTCAACGGGATCATCGAATACACGAATCTCAACGAGGATCCGGCACTGGGAAACCAGAGCATCGTGTACATCCCCTTCTACCTGGATTCCACCCATCCCCGCTACTCGACGTCGAATGAAGAGCTGTTCCACGAGTACTGTGAGGCAATGAAGGTGTTTCAGCCGGAATTCGATCGGACCTGGGTCGACTCCTACAGGGTCTTCCGGGCTCCTCACGCTCAGCCGATTTGCGGCGTAGGCTTTGCTCAGAAGGTTCCGAGTATCGACACGCCGATGAAGAATTTCTATCTAATCGAGTCGACCCAGCTCTACCCCGCCGACCGAATCATCAGCGGCAACTTGAGGCTGGCTCAGGACGCGGTCGCCAGAGTGGTGGATGATCAGGAACATCAAGTTGACCTGCCGTTCACCTTGCGAGCCGCGGACATGATTCCCGCATGATTCGGCGTTCCGACTTCCTGCTCATCTTCGTCGTCGCAGCATTGTTCATCCCCTCGGTTCCTCACTCATCGAAGAAGATCGAAACGTGGCGTCACATCACGCCGCGGGACGGAACGTTCTTCGACTTTCGCATCTTCAACAGCACAACTCTCGGAGCCCTAAAGGGAGACCCGCTCTACAGGACCGACAAGCCGCACTTCTTCCGGCCCGGGTCGCTGGTCTACAAGTACCCGCCGCCGTATGCCGCCCTCCTTTCCTTTGGGGCCACCAACCGTTGGAAGAGCTTTGCCCAGAGATGGCTGCTCTTCGACGTGGCACTGATCTTCCTTTCGGTCGGCCTCATGTCCCGAGCCGAGAGGGCGCCGCCTTTGCGGGTCTTCCTGATTTTTCTGCTCGCATGGAGCTGGAAGCCCTTCTGGGAGTCCTGCGCCGGGATTCAACTCGAGCCGATTATCCTCTTCTTCCTGTCGCTGGGAGTCTTCGCCGCAAAACGCGGCCATACCTGGTTGCTGGGTGCCGGTCTCGGCGTGTCCGCAGCCCTCAAGGTCTACCCTCTACTTCTCGGCCCGCTTCTCCTGCTGCAACAACGAGCGAGATCCATTGGAGCAGCGGTAGCAAGCCTCGCGCTCACCTTGGTTTTCGGAGCCGTCCGGATGGGTTGGGCGGAGACCTCGACCTACTTCCTGGAAGTTCTGCCTCGATTGGGAGGCACGAGCCTGCAGCGTGAGAACCTCGGAGGAATGGGACAGCTCGGATCCATCGTGGTGTCCGGATATCAGCAGTACATGGGAGCTACCGGCGGAGAGGAAGGGGTGACGCTGGAGGCTCTCGGCAGTCCGGTGGAGGTCTGGACCGTCAGAATCATCATCGCGTCGATCTCGCTCGCGATGGCGTTGAGCGCGTTTCGCCTCGTGTCGACGAGAGTCGACGAAGGTCGGCGGCTCGTCGTAAGCGTTTGCCTAGCCGTACCCATTCTGCTTTTTAGCATGCCAACGTCCTGGCTCGACTATCAATGCCTCCTGTTTCTGCCGGTGGGCTGGCTGTTCCTTCACCTCCCCTTGGAACGTCGACACGGCATCCCGTGGATTGTCCTTTTCCTTTTCAGCCTCTCGGCATTCCTGTTCGATACGGACAATCCGTCGTATGCCGCCGGCACCCCCGCCGCGATTTCTCTCGTCCGGACCCTGGTTCCGCTCGGCGTCTGGGCCGCGACGATGCTCGCGGTAGGGCAGCAAGTGTTTGATTCGGCAGGTCAGCAGAGGGGTCCGCAGGGGGGGGCGCCCCGGCTCGACGACCGAACGTAAGGCGTCTTCGCGTCCCGACTTCGGGCTCACGAAGTCTCTCGGTATCATCTTCCGGGTTGGTTCGACTAGTGAACCGTAACCGTGGAATCAGTGGTGCCTGAGCGGCTCTTCTCGCCCAATCACCGCCGCTTCCACGGCGACGGTTCACTCGTGATCGAATCCTGCGTCCCCAATCTCCGGAGGCTCAGCATGTTCCTCTCCGTCCCATCCACCGTCTTTGGACGGAACCCGGCGATAGAATTCACCGCGACCGTCGTCTCCGGATTGACCATTGCCGGCATCGCCACCGCACTCTTTGTCGGGTTTGCCTCGGCGCAATCCGTCCTCCATGTGGATGGAGACGCCTCGCCCGGCGGCGACGGAAGTAGCTGGGAGACGGCCTACACGAACCTATTCGTGGCATTGGACGCAGCCGGCAACGACGAGATGGTCGATCAGATCTGGGTTGCCGAAGGTATTTACACACCGGACCGCGGCCAGGGCGATCGCGAAGACACTTTCGAGATGGTTGACGGCGTCTCTCTGTATGGCGGCTTCGCCGGAAATGAGACGTCGCTCGATGACCGTGTTCCCGGAGCACACTCGACGATTCTTTCCGGCGACTTTGACGGCAACGACGTCGTCGTCCCCCCGACTGGGCAGGGCCGAGGTGAAATCCCCGACCTTCCGGAGTTTCAGAACTACGACGAGAACGCGCATCACGTGGTCAGCGGACGCGATCTCACGATGCCGACCCGTGTGGACGGATTCACGATCCGAGGTGGAAACGCAGACTTCGATGGAGACGCCTTCACGGGTGGAGCCGGGATGATTCTCGAACGTAGCAATGCGTCCGTTTCCGATTGCGTCTTCGAGTTCAACCGTTGCGGGTTGGAAGAACCCGACGTCGGCGGGTTCGGTGGTGCGCTCTTCCTCCGTGTCGGTGATTACGAGATCACCGACTGCCTCTTCCTCACGAACCGGGGAATGAACGGAGGCGCGATGGGCATCTACTCCCCGGGCGAGACCCAACCTGTCACCGCACGGATCGCAGGCTGCGAGTTCGACGGCAACTTTGCGGAGCAACAGACAGGAGGGGCCATCTGGTCCGCCTCCGTCCTCGACCTGGTCGTCATCGACTGCATCTTTCGCGACAACTTCGCCCAGTACGGAGGCGCGATCATCGACTCTGAGCCCCGCCAGCCGGCCTCAAAGACTTTCCTCGGCTGCCGTTTCGTCGGCAATCGGTCCCTCGTGCAGGCTGGAGCTGTTTGGCACTGGAGGACGACCGCCGAGCCGGATTCAGAGATGGCCCTGTTTCAGGACTGCTACTTCGAAGACAACAGCACGAGCGGTGGGGTCGGGGGCGGAATCCTCTTCTGGAGTGCGGACGCTGCGGTCATCCGCTCCCACTTCGTCAACAACTCGGGCGTTTTCGGAGGCGGACTCTGTCAGGTTCAATCCCCCATCCATTCGCGCGCCGGCGATCTCGATGTCTTTGGCAGTCTCTTCCATGGCAACGAAGCACAACACGGCGGAGCGGTCTTCGCATCGCGTTGCGACGAACTCCGCATCGGAAGCAACACGTTCACCCAGAACTCGGTCACGGGAACCGGAGGAGCTGTCCACTTCAACCAAGGTGCAGCCGCCGCTGCCGTCAGCAACAACATCCTGTGGAACAACGACGCCGCGGGCGGTCAGACCGAGGAGGACCAGATCATTGGGCAGCCCCGAAACATGACGTTTTGTCTGGTTCAGGGACTCGTCGATCCCGGCCAGGGAAACATCGACGGCGACCCGATGTTCACAGATCCCTCCACGCTGGACTTTCGCGTTGGGATGGGTTCGATTGCCATCGACGCCGGAACCAACGCGCTCGTCCCCGCGGACGTGGGTGACCTGGACGAAGACGGCGACCGCCTGGAACCGTTGCCCTTGGACTTCGCCGGAAACCCGCGCTTCGTCGACGATCCTCAAACCGTCGATACCGGGATGGGAACGCCGCCTCTCGTCGACATCGGGGCCTTCGAATTCCCCGGCGACGTGACGTCGGTCTCCGCTTTGCCCGATCCCTCCGCGCCGTTCCGGATGCGGGCCCTCGAGAACCCCGCTCGGGGAACCGTCGAGTTTGCCCTCCAGTCCCCCGTCGTCGGCAAAGTCGCGGTCCAAATCTTTGACGTGCGGGGACGACAGGTTCGCCGTCTCTCCGAGGACTCGCGGGGCACGGATCCCGTCGAGTTCCGATGGGACGGAAATGACGAGCAGGGCCGGCCCTGCCGCTCCGGCGTCTACCTGGCTCGGGCCGCCACTCCCGGGGCTCAGGCCGGCCTCAAACTGACGCTCCTCAGGTAAGGCGACGAGGCACTTCACGGTCCCGACGCACTCCACGGTCCCGACGCACCCCACGGTCCTGAGGCACTTCACGGTCCCGAGGCCCTCACGGCGCACGCGGCGCTCACCGCGCGGCTCCAACCTTGCCCGCACGCTTTGAAAAATCTCCGAATCTCGATGTCGGGATCCCCCGCCCCCCTGCGCATCTCCCAGTGACAGCCAAAATGAGATCCAAGAGAAAGCCAACCCGCGGCGCTGAGGACCTCTCGACAAAGAGCCCCGATCGCCGCAGGAATCAGGAGTTACCCGATCATGTTGAATCAGATCCGTACCCATGTCGCCTCGCTCACCATCGTCGCACTGGCCACCTCGGGCTCGGGAGCGCTCCCGACGTCGGCCTTGGCCGAAACCGTGTCCTTCGAGATCGCCTTCATGACCCATCTCGACATGAACCTGCCGGAACAGGATGTCTACATCGAACGCACCTCCGGATCGAACGACGTCTACCGCGTCACGACCGGTGACCACGACATGAATGCGCCGCTCTATGCGACTGCGGTCGAGGTCGAGCACAACCCCTTTGATCCGAAAGCGGTCGGCCCCCATCCGAAGGGCGAGCCGCTCGGAATGACCCTCGGCCAGTGGCTGAAACACACCGGCTACGGCAACTACACGTGCGAGAACGGCGTCGGGCGGTTGGACCTCGAGTTCAAAGGCCTCGTGCCCAACGGGGTCTACACGATGTGGCACTCCTTCATCGCACTACCGCCGACGGACCCGTTCACGGGAATCCTCGACCTTCCGCTCGGAGCGCGCGACGGCTCGGAAAGCGTCTTCGTAGCCGCCGCCGACGGAACGGCTCGGTTCCAGCACGAGTTCGCTCCGTGTCTGGAAATGTCCGGCAACTGGACGACTTCGATGCTGGCCATCGCCTATCACAGCGACGGCAAGACCTACAAAGCTTCTCCGGGTTCGTTCGGCCTGAACTCCCACGTGCCGATCTTCGCGATGTTGCCGAAGACGGGCGAGATCAACTAAGCCGGCCCCCTGCAGATCGCGTCCGGCCTTCGCGGGCCGGCGATCGGTCTGGACGGGGGCATTCTGGTCGGCATCCACAAACAGTCACTCAATGAATCAGGAGGAAGGAAGATGACGAAGCCAGACCGTGCGCTTGGTTTCATCCTCATCGCCGGATCGATCCTAACGGCAGCGATCGTCGCAAAGGCACTGGCCGAGGACCGGACGACAATGGACGGGGCCGCGCCGGGGATCGCACAACTCCCCGCCCCGGTTAACGACGCGGACTACTACGAGGCTGGCCCCAGGGCCGAAGCCCGCTTCGAGCTGGGACAGGCACTCTTCTTCGACAAGATTCTCAGCGGGAACCGCAACATTTCCTGCGCGACCTGCCATCATCCGGACTTCGGATCCGGAGACGGCCTGGCACTGTCGCTCGGGGAAGGCGCACTGGCAACGGGACCGGACCGCAACGTGGCCGGGGATGAAGCCACCGCGGTTCACGGACGCATTCCACGGAACGCACCGGCGCTCTTCAACGTCGGCGCAGTCGAATTCGAACGTCTCTTTCACGACGGCCGGGTCGAAACGGATCCCAACGGTTACTACGAAGGTGGATTCATTACGCCGGCGAAGTGGAAGCTTCCGTCCGGACTGGAAAGCGTCCTGGCCGCGCAGGCCATGTTTCCCATCGGCTCTTCCATGGAGATGGCCGGGCAGCAGGGCGAGAACGAAGTCGCGGATGCCGTCGCCCTCGGCCGCATGGCTGGACCGCACGGCGCCTGGGAACGGCTGGCGGCCCGTCTGCGGGACGTACCCGAATACGTGACGCTCTTTGAAGCGGCCTTCCCAGAGCAGGTGGCCGAGGCAAAGGACATCGATTTCGTCCTCGCTGCAAACGCTATCGCCGCTTTCGAGACCGTCGCCTTCCGGGCTGACCGGAGTGCCTTCGACCGGTACTTGAACGGGGAGACGGCAGCTCTCTCGGAAGACGCCACACACGGCATGGAGTTGTTCTACGGAAAGGCGGACTGCTCCCGCTGTCACTCCGGAAAGTTTCAAACGGATCACGAGTTTCACGCCATCGCCATGCCGCAGATCGGACCGGGAAAGGGCGACGGAAACGACGGCAGCTACTGGAGAGCCAGCGGTCACTCCGCGTTCGTCGAAGACCACGGACGTGGACGTGTCACCGGTCGCGACGAGGACGACTTCAAGTTCCGCACACCCTCGCTACGCAATGTCGAACTCACTGGTCCGTGGGGGCATGCCGGAAGCTACGCGACACTGGAGGACGTGGTCCGTCACCACCTGGATCCTGTGGGAAGTCTCGAGGAATACGACCCGGAAATGGCGGTTCTGCCGGAGATCGGCCGCATCGCCGAAACGACGGCCACGGGCTCGAAACTCGATCAGGAAGAAATGAGCCCGGTCCGCCAAGCGGGTTTCATGCTCCGCGATACGTGGGTTCAACAGAGCCCACCCCTACGCGGTCGGATCGCAGAAGCGAATCAGCTACAACCGGTTTCGCTGAGTGATGAGGAAGTCGCGTCTCTCGTCGCATTTCTCCGGAGTTTGACGGACGAGGGATCGCGGAGTGTTTCCGCTTTGGTCCCCTTGACCGTTCCGAGCGGCCTGCCGGTAGAGGACTGAACCGGGGAGTCGGTAGGAACCCTCAAAAAGGACGGCGGGCGCTACGTTAAACGCAGCGCCCGCCTTCAAAGCATGGAGATGGTCGACCGGACTTACCAGCGACCGCCGCCACCACCGCCGCGGCCGCCGCCACCGCCGCGACTCTCCCGAGGACGAGCCTCGTTGATGTTCAGGCTGCGGCCACCCAGATCGGCCCCGTTGAGGGCTTCGATGGCCTGCTCCCCTCCACTCGACATCTCGACGAAACCGAACCCGCGGGGGCGGCCGGTTTCCCGGTCGGTGATCAGGCTGACCCGATCGACCTGACCGTGCGCTGAGAAGAGGTCACGAATCTCGTCTTCTGTGGCTGAGAAGGGAAGATTTCCAACGAAAATATTCAAAGAACAGACTCCTTGACCAGCACCGGCGCCCCGAGGCTCCGATGCTCTAACGAACTCCAAACCCGGCAAACACACGCGTCCGTGCGTCAAACAAGGTTCGGCGGACCAACTTGGTCCCATCGGTACGGTCACATTGAACTGGGGCGAGGTCTCGGTACGAATGAGGAGTCTCAACGAACAACGGGAATCACCTGGGCAGGTCTAGTGCACATACCAACACGAAAACATCTACCACGAACGTTCGGTTCCGGGGAACCCTTTCTCCACGAAGTACTGCGCTTTCTGTGGTTCACCGCCATAGGCCAGGTTATCCTCTTTTGATGCACGGATTTCGGTATCAGCGGGGGACCCCCCACCGGGCGGGGGGCGCGCTCTAAGTGGCCCGAGACGACACCAGCGGGCGCCGGCGTTTCCACGTTTTTCCCTACCTCCAGGCCCTCGGCCCCTACCTGCGGCGGCATCAGTCCACCCTGATCCAGGGAACGGTTTGGGTCCTTCTGAAGTCGGCGAGCATCCTGGCCGTACCGTGGATCCTCAAGCAGGGAATCGATCAGCTGGAGGCTGGAGCCGAATCCGGGGTCCTTCTGCGATATGCCCTGGCCATCGTCGCGGCTGCGGCCATCTCCGGAGTCTTCCTCTACTTCATGCGCTGGAGCCTGATCGGACTCTCGCGCAAGGTCGAGTACGAGATCCGGAAGGACTTCTTCGAACATCTGGTTCGGCTCTCGATGCCCTTCTTCGATCGCAACCGAACCGGCGATCTCATGGCCCGAGCGACCAACGACCTCAACGCGGTTCGGGACGTCCTCGGTCCGGCCATCATGTACGGCCTCAACACGAGCGTCACCGTGATCGCCAGCGCGATCCTGATGTTTCGTCTCGACCCGACCCTGGCGCTGGCGTCCATTGCGCCGGTACCGATCCTTGCCTACGCGGTCTCCCATTTTGCCAAGCGAATGCATGAGCGTTCCATCGATGTGCAGGAAGAGTTCGGCCGGCTTTCCAACATCGCCCAGGAAAACCTGGCCGGCATGCGCGTCGTTCAGACCTACGGGCAGGAGGCCGCCGAAACAGAGCACTTCGGTGACTCGAGCCGGACCTATCTCGATCGCAACATGGATCTGGTCCACTACCGTGCACTCTTCATGAGCACGACCGCGATCCTGGCCGGGGCGAGCACCCTGATCCTGCTTTGGCTGGGCGGTACCCGGGTCATCTCGGGAGAGGTCACCATCGGAGAGTTGGTCGCGTTCATTGGATATCTCGGGCAGTTGACGTGGCCCTTCATTTCCATCGGTTGGATCGTCTCCGTCATTCAACGTGGCGAAGCAGCCATGAAACGAATGCTGGAGATCTGGAACACCGCGCCGGACATTGGAAGCGGAACGATCACGCTTCCTCCCGCCGCCTCCCGGCGCATCACATTCCGGGACGTCAGTTTCTCCTACGAAACCGGTCCGGAGGTCCTGCAGGACATCCGTCTCGACATCCCCGCCGGGACGACCGTCGCCATCGTCGGGCGGACGGCATCCGGCAAGACGACGCTCGTCCAGCTTCTCGCCCGGCTGCAGGATCCGACAAAGGGCCGAATCGAAATCGACGGAGTCGACAGCAAGGACCTCGATCTGGGACACCTCCGGGACGAGATCGGCATCGTCCCGCAGGACGGTTTTCTCTTCTCCGACACGCTCGAGGCCAACCTCAGATTCGGCAAAGAGTCGGCCACGGACGACGAACTCTGGCGGGCGTTGGAGCTCTCCCAGGTCGCCGGCGACGTCCGCGACTTTCCGCGGGGAATGGAAACGAGAATCGGCGAACGGGGCATCACCGTCTCCGGTGGTCAACGCCAGCGTCTGACTTTGGCCCGCGCCATTCTCAAGAACCCACCCATTCTCGTTCTCGATGACTCGCTGTCGGCCGTCGACAAGGTCACCGAGGAACGCCTCCTGGAAACGATCCGGCAGGTTCGCCAGGGACGCACGCTCATCCTTATTGCCCACCGGATCTCCACGGTGCGGCAGGCCGACCTCATCGTCGTTCTCGATGCCGGCCGGGTCGTCGAGTCCGGGACGCATGATGAACTGGTGGCCCGGAACGGTTCGTACGCCGAGATGGCGCGGCGACAGGCCCTGAAGGACGTGTTCGAAAGCGAAGGCGACGTCGACTGGTCGACGGCCGGCGCATCCGCGGGCGGGAACTCGGAATGAGCAAACTCGCGGCACGAATCGGCCCCACCCCAGGCTCGAACTTCGAAGACGAGAAAGTCGAGAAGCCAAAGCTCGACCACCGACTGGTCCGTCGTCTCTTCGCGTTCGTCGGACCCTACAAGGGCCTTCTCGGGCTGGCCATTCTCCTTCTGCTCCTGACGTCCCTCATTGACCTGGCCTTTCCGCTTCTCGTCGCCCGCGGAATCGATGACTACATCCGCCCCGGCGATATGGACGGACTCGTCCGTCTCTCATGGATCTATCTCGGCCTGCTGGCGGTGAGCTACGCCATTCGCTACGCCCATCTCTACTTCACGCAGCTGCTCGGGCAACGCATCATGCATGACATGCGCGGAGAGATCTTCGCGCACCTGCAACGACTTCACATCGGCTACTTCGACCGCAACCCGGTCGGCCGCGTCATGACCCGACTGACCAGTGACGTCGAAACACTGAACCAGTTGTTCACTTCGGGAATCGTTTCCATCTTCGGCGACGTCGTTACGCTGGTCGGGATCACCTTCGTTCTCTTCTATCTGGATGTTCAGCTCGCGCTGGTCACGATGACGGTGGTGCCCCTGCTCTTCATCTCCAGCATCGTCTTTCGGAGCAAGGTGCGCCGCGCATTTGCCGAGGTTCGGATCCAAGTGGCCAAGATCAACGCCTTCCTTCAGGAGAACCTGAGTGGGATCTCTCTGGTCCACCTTTTCAATCGACAGAGTCGACATGCCGAGCAGTTCGACGAGCACAATGCCGATCACCGGGACGCCTACCTTCGCACCGTCTGGTACTACTCGGTCTTCTTTCCGGTCGTGACGTTCCTCGAATCCGCGGCGACCGCGCTCATTCTGTGGTACGGAGGCGGACGCTACATCCAGGAGGCCGTAACCCTGGGTGCTCTCGTTGCGTTCATCGAGTACAGCGCGCGTTTCTTCCGACCCATTCGGGACCTGTCCGAGCGTTACAACGTTCTGCAGGGAGCGATGGCCTCGAGCGAGCGGATCTTCGAGCTGCTGGACACGGAACCCAAGATCGTCAGTCCCAAGCCTTCGGAGGCAGTCACCGCGCCCCGTTCTGGCGCCTCGCCCCCACGAGAAGCCGCGACCGGGCAAGTCGAATTCACAGACGTTCGCTTCTCCTACGTTCCAGGCGAGGATGTTCTCCGCGGTATCTCCTTCCGGGTTCGACCCGGCGAGTCGGTGGCGCTGGTCGGCCACACCGGAGCTGGCAAGACGACGATCACCGCACTCCTGGCCCGCTTCTACGACGTCGACTCCGGCGCGGTCTCCATTGACGGAATCAACGTGCGCGAATGGGATCTGGGCGAACTGAGGCGCCGAATCGGCATCGTTCAGCAGGAGAGTTTCCTCTTCAGCGGCGGACTCACCCTCAATGTGGGCCTACGCTCCGGACTGCCGGAAGATCGGGTGGCCTGGGCCCTCGAGACGGTCGGGGCAGACCACCTGCTGGCTCGGCTGCAAAGTGGTGATTCGGTCGATGTCGGTGAGCGCGGCGGGCTCCTTTCCGCCGGGGAGAGACAGCTGGTCTCCTTTGCCCGCGCGCTCGCCCACGATCCTCCGATCCTCCTTCTCGACGAAGCGACAGCCAACGTCGACACGGAGACCGAGCAGCGCATTCGCCACGCCCTTCAGGCACTGTTGCGGGGCCGGACTAGTCTGGTCGTGGCTCACCGACTCTCCACGATCAAGCACGTCGATCGGATTCTCGTCCTGCACAAAGGACGGCTGGCCGAGGAGGGAACTCACGAAGAGCTTCTGGCCCGCAACGGCATCTACGCCCGCTACTACGATCTGGAGTATCGCGGCCAGGAAGAACCGGTCAGCTGAGGCACGGGGTCGAGGATCCGCAGCCTCCACGTGTTCCGGCCCCCGATCTGCGATAAACTCATTCTTTTGCCAAACCCTTTGGAGACTTCCGCGCCATCATGACCGGATCGATACCCTTCTGGATCCGCCTGACCCTGCTCCTTTGTCTGACCCTCTCCGGCGCCGCCGGCTTGGCCTATCAGGTGCTTTGGGTGCGGCAATTGTCTTTCGTCCTCGGCGGTTCGTCGCTCGCCATCAGCACCATCATCGCCACCTTCTTTGCCGGTCTCGGACTCGGCGGGTATCTCGGGGGCAAGATCGCCGACAAGGTCGAACGTCCGCTCGTCGCCTATGCCATCGCAGAGGTCGGCATCGCGGTCACGGCCCTGGCCACACCGTTCCTCCTTACGGCAAGTGGTAGCGTCTATCTCGGCCTCTATCAGTTGCTCGGCGGCGACCCGGCTCTCGTCCTCGTCAGTCGCATTCTGGCGACAGCCCTCCTCCTGTTGATTCCGACGACGCTGATGGGAGCGTCCCTTCCCTTCATCAGCCGTTACTACATCCGGAGTCTCGACCGACTCGGCCGCGGACTCGGCCTTCTCTACGGAATGAACACATTGGGAGGCGTGCTCGGCTGCGCCTTCGTCGGTTACTACGCCATTCTCGAGTTCGGCGTTCGTACATCGTTTTTCTATGCCGTCGGCGCGAACCTCGTTGCCGCGCTTGGAGCGTTTCTCATCCACGTCCTCACCGCCTCCAAGGACATCGGGCATGGCGTGGAAGAGACAAGGACAACGGGCGGAACGCAGAGTTCGACCGGAGAGAGTTCGACCGGAGACAGTCCGGCCGGAGACAGTCCGGCCGGAGACAGTCCGACCGGAGAGAGTTCGACCGGAGACAGTCCGGCCTCCGGTCAGGCGACGTCGACCGCCCGCCCCTCGATCGAACCCGTACCTGGATGGATCCGGACGGCCTACATCGGCTTCTTTCTCAGCGGACTCACCTCGATCGCCTACGAAGTCCTTTGGACCCGCGCTCTCAACTTCGCTATCGGAAACAGCGTCTATGCGTACACGACGATCCTGGCCGTCTTCCTGGCCGGACTTGTTCCCGGAGCACTCCTCGCCGGTTGGCTGGCAGACCGTTCGAAGCAGCCGATGCGTACGTTGGGATGGATTCAGCTCCTAACCGCGGCGGCGGTCCTTGCCCTCTATACGCAGGCGCCCAAGCTTCCCGGCATGACCTCGGCCATGGTCGAACGATTTGGTGCGGGTACCCTGTTCTCGGACGTGATCACCAAGGTGCTTCCAACCGCAGCGGCGCTGTTTCTACCGGCGGTCATCATCGGCCTGACCTTTCCCTTCGTCCTTCGAGTCGTCGGCCGTCGCATATCCAGCCTGGGCCGCAGCATCGGAGACGCCTACGCCGTCAACACTGTCGGGGGGATCATCGGATCGTTGCTGGGGGGCTACATCCTGCTTCCGACCGTCGGCGTAACGCGTGGGATTCTCATCGTCGTCGGCCTGAACCTCATTCTCGCTGCGCTCTTCTTCCGCCACGGAGGCGCCAGGGTCAACGAGCACGGGACTGCCTCTTCCGCACCCGTTTCAGGATCCGTGCGATTCGGACTCGGGATTTCTCTTCTCGGCGCGGTCGTCGCGCTGGCCGCCGCCGTTTGGATTCGGCCGGCTCCCTTCATCACGCACACCGCCGTTTGGGAACGAAACGAACCGACGTTGGTGTGGCACGAAGAAGGTCACACCGCGACGGTCGCCGTCACCGATCTCTTCCGGGAGGATGGGACGCGCGAGCATCGTGAACTCCACATCAATCTCCTCGGTGCGAGCATCATCGATGACGAGTCCTTCCACCAGCAGTACTACGCCAGCATCTCGCTCATCCCAATTTTGCTCCACTCCGACCCCGGGAATGTTTTCGTGGCCGGCCTCGCTTCCGGTGTCACTGCGGGCGCGGCGGGCCTGGATCCGCGCACCGACCGCGTGACCTGCGTCGAGATCTCACCTGAAGTGATCGAGGCCGCTCAACTCCACTTCGAAGAGGACAACTACGGGGCGCACAGCAATCCCAAGATCGAGATCCTGGCTGACGACGCCCGCGCCTACCTCGTCACCACGGAGCAGAAGTACGACATCCTCATCACGGACGTTTTCCTCTCCGCCGTGACCGGCACCTCGGGCCTCTACAGCCTCGACTACTTCAATCTCTGTCGATCCAGACTGGCCGAGGGCGGGATCATGTCGGTGGGAGTCGGGAACCTTCAGGGAACGGACCGGACCGTAGCTCGGACCTTCTGCGAAAGCTTTCCCCATGTTCTGATGCTGGCCCACCCGGACCGCGGCGTCTACAACCGGGTCTTTCTCCTGGGATCGAACGAACCCTTCGAGGTCAGCCGGTCGTCGGTCGAGCAGGCCTTCCGTGGAGTCATGAGTCGGGAGATGAAGCGCTACGGAATCGAGAGCGCCGAGGACCTGGTCTCGACCTATATCTGCAATCGGGAGGAGCTCCTAAGTTTCGTCGAAGACGCGCCGCTCTGCACCGATGACCGACCGGTTATCGACTTCTACACGGTGGCCTGGGCGGAAGGCTTCGTGACCGGAGCTAACGAAGCTCGCGGCGGACCTGGGGCGCAGATCATCCTGCGAAAGTCTGGAGGGCTGAAACCGCTCCCCAACCTTGTTCCGTAGGTTGTGGCCTGAGGATTGGTGACGTTCGGGAACGGGATTCGCTGTTCTCCGAGTATGACCGACCGAACTCCGTCACCCGGGGCGATCTACTCGACCTACAGTCCCCCCTTCTGCCCGAACCGTGACTGTTCCTTCCACTTAGGGAACAGACGGCAGTGGCACTACGTTCGCGACGGCTTCT
>JAUIHP010000029.1 GCA_030431975.1 bacterium
GGATCGTCACCGCCGTCATCACCGCCGTCATCACCGCCGTCGGGATCGTCTCCGCCGTCGTCCCCACCGTCGGGATCATCTCCTCCGTCGTCCCCACCGTCGGGATCGTCACCGCCGTCATCACCGCCGTCGGGATCATCTCCGCCGTCGTCCCCACCGTCGGGATCGTCGCCGCCGTCATCTCCACCGTCGGGATCGTCGCCGCCGTCGTCCCCACCGTCGGGGTCATCTCCGCCGTCGTCCCCACCGTCGGGGTCATCGCCGCCGTCGTCCCCACCGTCGGGATCGTCGCCACCGTCGTCCCCACCGTCAGGATCGTCCCCGCCGTCGTCTCCACCGTCGGGGTCATCCTCGACGATGTCCGAGGTCACGATGACAACCACGTTGGAAAGCGGTCCCAGTCGGCCTGCGTCGTCTACAGCCCGAACGGAAAGCCCGTAGCTCCGGTTCGGGCTCAGGTTCGTCCATTCGAAACTCTCTGACTCACCCGGATCGTTTGCGCCGGAGACGACGGAGACTTTTGCCGCATTCCAGTCACCCTCGTCTTCGATTGCGCCATCGCCGAGGAGTCCCAGTCGGTATCCACTGACCGCCGCCAGGGTCACGGAGTCTGCCGGCGCCGTCCACGTGACCGCGACAGCGTTGGAGAGGATCTCCGTCGCTTGCAGGTCGAGAATGGCTTTGGGCGGATAGGTTTCGGGATCGACGTCCGTGCGGAACTCACTTCCGGGCACGATCTCTGACCAGTTGCCGGCTTCGTCGACTGCGCGAACTGCGACTCCGTACATCGTGTCCGCGTTCAGTCCTTCGATCGTTCGCTCCATCCACTCACCGGCCGGCGGGAACGGAATCGGGATGGGGTGCTTCTCGGCAGCGACCCAGTCGGTCTGCTCCTCGATCAACGCGTCCTCCAGGACCGCCACCCAATAGGCGGAGGGAAGGCCTTGGTCCAAGTCATCGCCGACGGCGTACCAACCAACCGTCGCAGCGTCCGGTCCCTTGACGTCGACGGACTCGACGGAAATGGGCGAAGGCGGATAGCTGTCGTGCGGCGGCGGGGGCGGTGGTTCATCACCGGTGGCAAAGGTCACGAGATTACTCGCGTCGCTTCGGTTCCCCGCGTCGTCCTCGGTGATCACCCAGGCTTGATAGTTCGTACTGGCGAGAAGTGGAGAAAGAACCCGGGACTCGGACTCACCGCCGGCCGCGGGGTCTTCGTAGACGACGGAATCTGGATCGGCGCCAAGCGGACCGTAATAGAGAATGACGGAGCTGGCCTGTCCAGTCGCGCCGTCGTCACCGGCAGCGGTCCAGAAAAGCCTGGCCTCGTTCACTTCGACGTCGGCTGCAGCCAGGTCGTCGACGGTCTCCGGAGGAGTCGTGTCCTCCGGCGGCGGGGGCGGAGTCTCGGTTTCAAAGACGGCAAGGTTGCTCGGTTCGCTGCGGTTGCCCGCTTCGTCCTCGACCACGACAAATGCTTCGTACGCGGTTGCCTGCTCCAGTCCGTCGATCGTTCGGGACTCGGTCGAACCGCCCGAAAGCGGATCGTCGAAAACAAGCGAGTCCGGCGCGGCGTCGGGAACTCCGAAGTAGAGGACGAGACGAGTCGCAGTGCCGGAACTTCCGTCGTCCCCGCTGGCCGTCCAGCTCAGGACTGCACTGTCGAGGCCGATGTCCGTTGCAGCCAGGTCATCGACCGTCGCCGGCGGTGTCGTGTCCGATGGGGGAGGAGGCGGATCGTCTTCGGCCTCCAAGGTTGTCGCATGGACCGGGTCGCTGATATCCGACCAAAGCGTGTCGGCGTCCACGGATCGAATCGCGAAGCCGTGTAGGGTTCCCGGGTCGAGGTCGCTCACCCAGAAAGACTCGATGGTGCCCGGACGCTCCGGCTGCGCCGGACCCGGAACGATCAGGGCGTCGTCCCAGTCATCCGGAACATGCAGGGAGTCGCCCGCCAGGATCGCGATCTCGTACGCGACGACAGCGTCCTCCTCACCGTCATCCGGAGCGGTCCATCGCAGGAGCACCGCGGTCGTGTCGATACCGGCGATGAAGAGGTCGTCCACCGCCTCCGGTGGAATCGGATCGTCCGGCGGCGGAGGCGGCGGCGGGTCGTCCGGATCGTCATCCGACTCCAGAGTCGTCTCGGTCGGAGAATTCCAACTCGTCGCGATCAGGCCCCCGTCGTCGATGGCGCGGACGGCGAAACCGTAGAGTGTCCCCGGCTGCAGTCCGTCGAAGACGAATCGTTCCGTGGTACCGGGAAGTCCGGGTTCCGGCATCGCTGTCGCAGGAAGAAAGGATCCGTTCCAGTCCGTCTTTGTGACGATGGACCCGCCCGCGAGTGCGCGAATCTCATAGGCTGTCGCGCTTCCGCCGCCTTCGCCGTCGTCTCCGACCGCGGTCCACTCCAACTCCACACTGACACTGTCGACCCAGACGACCTCGAGATCGTCGATACCTGCCGGCGGTGTGTTGTCGATCTGCGGCGGGGGGCTTCCGTCCGTGAGTACCGTGAACGGATTGGAAACGGGGCCCATGTTGCCGTACTCATCGATGGCGCGGATGGCCACGGCCTGCACGGTGCCGGAAGCGAGTCCCGTGATGGTCAGTTCTTCATCCGTTCCGGACGAAGCAGGCGCGGGAATGGCGTCACCGATCGGTTCTGCCTCGCTCCAGTCCGACTCATCGAGGATCGCGCCGCCGTGGCGGGTTCGAACCGCGTACACCGCGGCCTGGCCGGTATCGCCGTCATCACCGGTGGCGGTCCAGCGAACCGTCGCTTCGTGCTCACCGACGAGAAGGACGGAAACGTCGTCGATCGCCGCCGGCTCCTCGGAGTCCGGGACGTCCGAACCCGTCAGCGCGGTATCGACGTTCGAGAGCTGCGCACTTTCCCACTGGTGAACGTGGTTCTTGATCGCAAAGTGATAGGTGCGGTTCGGCTGCAAGGAGTGGACGAGCACGGTGACATGAGCGCCGGGAGCGGGTGCGAGCGCCTCCGGCCACACCGTGGCCTCGTCCCAGTTGTCCGCATTGATCGGGGACGTCGAGTAACGAAGTTCCTGCCCCGTCACGTCGGAATCGGTCGGCGCGGTGTAGGTGACGCGCACGGCCGTTCCACCTGCCGACTCTGCGACCAGATCTTCGACCGGACTCCACCAACTGAACCGGGCCGACTCCGCGAGGATGCCGTGAACGAGGGCTTCGTTCGGGTTGACCTCGACCATTCCGTCATCGAAGCGGCGCACGTACACCGAGTCCGGCCCCGACTCGCCGGCAAAGGTCTCGACCCAGTAGTCTTCGACAGGGCGCCCGAAGTCCCACTCGTACTCGGGTTGCCACTCCGGAACTTCCTGCGCCGTCGAGGCCATGAAGTAGCCGTTGCCGAGCATGGAGGTACCCAGGCCGAATCGGCGGCGTCGTTCAAAGTCGGATGGGGCCCAGTTCTTGATCTTGAGTTGGATCCAACTCTGGTCCCAGCCGTCCCGATCGTCCTCACCGGTTCGATGCAGGTTGTACTCTGCCCACCGGTATCCCATTTCCCAGTCTTCGGTCCCGCCGTAGTCGTGGAGGTTGTGGAAGAAATCCCACCAGTCCTGCCAAACCGGGAAGGGAGGGTAGCTGTACCAGCCCTCGATCTTGATTCCGTTGAACTGGGTCTGCCATGGGGGATTGATGCACTGATTCGTGCCGTTGATGATCATCGTCATGTCGTCCGGGACGGCGTCGAACAGGGCCGGTCCGAACCACTCGTTGACTTCCTTCATCTTGAGACTGAGCGGGTCCTCGCCGCCGCCGGAACAACAGCCGCCATAGACCCCCTCCGCGATTCCGTCGCGGTCGGGGTCGGCGTCGGCGAAGAGCTGCCATCCGAAGGAACCGAAACAGTCCGACAGCACTTCGAAGTGCATGCCCTGATAGGAACTGCTTCCCGGTCCCCAAGCTTCCCAGTCTTCGTTCCCGTGGACGTATGTAGGGATGGCGACTTCAGCCAGCCATTCCGCGTAGGTCATACCGACCGAGGTTCCGTAGGTGCCGACCGGACAGTCTTCGGTCCAGTTTGCAATCCACGAGTTCCAAAGTCCGATCCGCTCACCGTTCGTGTCGTAGAGAAACCAGTCGTTTTCCAGGGCATAGAGCTGGGTTAGACGGGCCAGACTCCATGTCGTGTCGGCATGCCAAAAGGTCTCGTCTTCGCTCCAGTCGACGATGAACTGGGGCATCCAGATCCAAAGGAGCTCGATATCGGGATTGCGGCCGCGGATTTCTTCGACGATGGCAGGAGGCTGGTTGAAACAGACGAGGTCATAGAAGGCGAGGGAGTCTTTTTGCGCCTCGCTGAAGTTTCCGACGCTGCTCACGATCTGACCGACTCGCGGGTACGAGGGACCGTCGGCGTGGGCGACGGAAACGCACGCAAGTAGGAGCAGGAGCACCCCGATGCTCCGCTGGAACGGACCCAAGACCCGATTCATACGCGAACGACGCGCAAGGATGATGCCACTCACAAGGTTGCTAGGGTGACGGGTTCTGCCCCTGAGCGCGGACCATAGCGCCGCAGGAATTTGGGCGAAAGACGAATCTGTCCGATATGGACCGGACTCGTCCTTCGAAGGCCGGAATGGCTGCTTTTCGCTGCAATTCGCCCGGATAGGGAACGCGTTCTGCAACGTAGGTGTTCTCGCTTCAAGCAGATGAAAGAAGTGGTTTCCAACCCCAATGCGGCCCGGTACAGTCTTCTTTTGGCGGAACCGTGGCAAAGGGAGGTCGATGAGCACGGATCGCCCGCGGGCCAAGCACTTGGCCGGTTCCAGCACTGCGGCCTGGATGCTCGTGTTTTTCCTCGTTGGACTCTTCGGGAGCTACGTCTACTTCGACTGGAAGAGCGGACGGAGGCCCGGACCTACCGACCTGCCCGGTAGTGGGCAATCCATCCGCGGAGACGGAGCGGGAGCAACTCCGATTCGGTCGGGAGGGAACGACGGTCTGGTTGCCGACGCGATCGGGGCGTCGCAGCAATCCGCCATCGTGACCGCCGCCGAGTCCGCCGCAGCCTCCGTCGTCTCGGTCATCGCGTACGTTCCGACGGGCCAACCGGCGCCGGTGCGGAGCCGACTGTACGGTAACGCCGTCCGGGATCCCATTTTTGGAAGAGCGGTCGAGCCGAACACGGCCAGCGGATTCATCGTCGATGAGTCCGGGATCATTCTCACCAACGAACATGTGATCCGGGATGCCGCGCAGCTACAGGTCGTCCTGGATGACGGGCGGCTCCTGACCGCCGAACTGGCCGGATCGGACGTCGGCTACGACCTCGCTGTGCTCAAGGTCGAGTCGGACGAACCGCTCCCACCGGTGAAGATCGGTGACCCTTCGATCCTCAAGGTGGGGGAATGGGCCATCGCGATCGGCAATCCCTTCGGTCTTATCTATAACGACACGCAGAACACGGTGACGGTCGGCGTCATCTCGGCTCTCCACCGGGATGTCAACTACGTGGCGGCGACTCCGGAGGCCAACGCCGTCTACAAGGACATGATCCAGACCGACGCGGCGATCAACCCCGGCAACTCCGGCGGCCCGCTCCTCAACCAGCATGGGGAAGTCGTTGGGATCAACACCTTCATTCTGAGTTCCGGCGGCGGCTCGGTCGGTATCGGTTTCGCGATGCCGATTGATACCGCCGTTCGCGTGGCCCGCGAGATCATCCAGTACGGAGAGGTCCAGGAGATCGTCACCGGCATCCGAGTCGTCGAGATCAACCCGGTTCTCGCCGCCAAGCTTCGGATCCGCGACATGCGTGGATTGTTCGTCCATGTCATCGAATCCGGTTCTCCGGGAGAGCGCGCCGGGATTCAGGCCTACGACATCATTCGAAAGATCGAAGATCAGCAGGTCTCTTCCCGTCACGAGGCGTCCCGAATCCTCTTCGGTACGCAGCCCGGGCAGGTCCTTACGTTCACCGTTGAGCGGGACGGCGAAATCCTGGAGATTCCGGTCAGAGCGCAACGAAAAGTCAAAGACTCGACGGATGGCAGTCGTGATGCAGAAGGAATCGAACCGTGATCCCAAGGTACACCCGCCCCGAACTCCGGTCACTCTTCGCCGATGAGAATCGCTTCGGGGTCTGGCTCGAGGTCGAGTTGGCGCACCTGGAAACTTTGGAGAACCATGGCATCGCGCCTGCAGGTTCGACGGAACGCGCTCGGGCCAAGGCCACGTTTCAGATCGAACGCATCGACGAACTCGAAAGAGAACTGCATCACGACGTCGTCGCCTTTCTGACCAATGTTGGCGAGTCGTTGGGTGAGGACAAGACGTACCTCCATTACGGCATGACCTCATCGGATTTGGTCGACACGTCTCAGGCGCTACTCGTCCAACGGTCGCGAGGGCCGATCGAAACGACGTTGAAAGAGATCGGCGCACGACTTCGCGAGTTGGCCGCGGAACATCGGGAAACAGTTTGCGTGGGCCGAACTCATGGAGTTCAGGCGGAGCCCAGCAGTTTCGGTTGTAAGGCACTGTCTTGGTACTCCGAGATGGGAAGGCAGTATTCCCGCCTCAACACCGCCTTCGACCAGATGCGCTACGGGAAGATTTCAGGGGCCGTGGGTACTGCGGCTCATCTTCCCCCGGAATTCGAAACCGAAACGTTGAACCGTCTCGGTCTTCAAGCCGAGCCGATCGCGACGCAGGTCGTCCCGCGTGACCGGCTGGCAGAACTGCTCGGCGCCGTGGCCAATCTCGGCGCCTCCATGGAACGAGTTGCCGTGGAGATCCGACATCTGCAGCGCAGTGAGGTTCGCGAAGCGGAGGAACCGTTCGCTCGCGGACAGAAGGGTTCTTCGGCCATGCCGCACAAGCGGAACCCGATTCTCTGCGAACGCATCACGGGATTGGCGCGCGTCTTTCGTGGCAACGCACATGCCGCGCTGGAAAACGTCGCTCTTTGGCATGAGCGGGACATCAGTCACAGCTCGGTCGAGCGCGTCATCGTGCCCGACAGTCTGCAGCTGGTCGACTACGTCCTCGACAAACTGAAGTTCGTCCTGTCCGGGCTTCGCGTCTTTCCGGAGAGGATGCGCGCGAACCTGGAAAGCACCGGAGGACTGGTCTATTCGCAACGAGTCCTTCTTGCGCTGACCGAAGCGACGGGAAGCCGGGAGACGGCCTACCGCATCGTTCAATCACATGCCATGAAGACATGGGAGGAGGGCGGCACCTTCCTCGAACGATTGAGTGCCGACGAAGAAGTGCGCGGTTTTCTGAGTCCGGAGCAACTGAGGGATCTCTTTGATCCGCATCACTATCTAAAGAACCTGGATGCCATCTACGAACGCACCCTGGCGGTGCGTTGGGAGGACGCGTGATCGTATCCATCGAAGGACGCAGCGACGCGGAGATTCGCGAAGAGACGGCGAAGGCCGGTCTCACGCTTTCGCCCGAGGAGTGGAGAGGCCTGGTTTCCCGACTCGGGCGCAACCCGACCCTTCCCGAAGCGTTCCTGTTGGACGTGTCTCTGAGTGAACACTGCTCCTACAAGAGCAGTCGTCCCCTCTTGAAGAAGTATCTGCCCCCGATGGCGCCACACGTCATCCTGGGCCCTGGGGAAGATGCGGGCATTGTGTCGCTGGGCGAGTGGAACGGTGAGGAGTGGGGATTGGTGGTGGCGCACGAAAGCCATAACCATCCTTCGCAGGTTCTTCCCGTTGAAGGCGCGGCCACCGGCATCGGTGGAATCGTTCGTGACGTCTACTGCATGGGCTGTGATGTCGCCGGAGTTCTGGATCCACTTCGCTTCGGAGATCCGTACGGAGAAGACGGGCCGCACGTGCAGTCGATTGCCCGTGGCGCCGTGCAGGGTATTGCGGAGTACGGAAACGCGCTCGGCGTCCCGAACCTGGGCGGCGACGTCTACTTCGACGGCGGCTTCGACGACAACTGCCTGGTCAATGTCGTCGCCTTCGGCGCCATGCGCCGGTCCCGGATCATTCGCAGTCGGGTCCCGGAAGTCGCTCGCACCGAACCCTACGTCGTCGTTCTCGTCGGCAAACCGAATGACTCGACGGGACTGGGCGGGGCCTCCTTCGCCTCGCAGATTCTCGATGAAGAGGAAGCGGCAGAGAATCGCGGCGCCGTTCAGGTCCACGACCCGTTTCTCAAACGCGTGCTCGTCGAGGCCACGAAGGATGTATGGGCGCTGGCCGAAGCGGAAGGTGTCCCGATCGGATGCAAAGACCTCGGAGCGGGCGGACTCGGCGGTGCTTCCTCCGAATTGGTCCTGGCCGGTGGTTTCGGATTGGAGATCAACCTCGAAGCGGTCCCGACCGGTGAGGCCGGGATGGAGCCGCACCAAATCCTTTGCGGAGAGACCCAGGAACGGTTCGCCTGGGCCATTCCCGAGGGCTGGGCCGACAAAGTGTGCCGTATCTTCAACGAAGACTACGAACTCTCGCGGACCTATCCCGGAGCGCGCGCGGCCGTCATCGGCCGGGTCCTTCCGGAACCGGTCTATCGCTGCGTTTGGAAAGGCGAGACCGTCGTCGACCTTCGCGGAGACCTGCTGGAAGATGCGCCGATCGAAGAACGCCCCAGGGCGCCGCGCACACAAACCCCGCCGGTGGCCGACCCGGTTGCGCCGCAGGACTGGTCGGACTGGGCCGTCAAAGAAGTCTCGAAGGTAAACCGCGCCAGCCGCGCACCCATCTTTCGAGGTTACGACCAGGAAGTGCGCGGTCAGGCCTTCCTTCGACCAGGTGAGTCCGATGCCGGAGTTTGTCGTCCCATTCCCGGCGCCCGCCTCGGGCTGGCCGTGAGCGTCGACGGCAATCCGGACTACGGACGACTCGATCCCTACTGGGGCGGTGCATCGGCCATCCTCGAGTCGGCGCGGAACGTCGCAGCCACCGGTGCCCGGCCGATCGCGATCACGGACTGTCTCAACTTCGGCAACCCGGAGGATCCCGTCGCTCTGGGAGAGATGGAACAGTCGCTTCGGGGAATGTCCGAAGCGTGTGCGGCGCTGGGCGAGGCCTTGCAGATTCCGGGGGCCGAAAAAGGTTCCTATGCGGCCCTTCCTATCGTTTCCGGAAACGTTTCTCTCTACAACCAGTCACAACGAGGGCGAGCCATCCCGCCGTCTCCGATCGTCGCCTGCTTTGGCGTTCTGGACGACTATGGCAATGCGAGCACGCCGCGTCTCGGTACGCCCGGTTCGAAGTTGATTCTGGTCGGGCAGCGTCAGCGGCATTGGGGCCGTCCCACCGACGCGATCGGAGGACGGAGTCCGGATCGTCCCCTGCAATCGCAGGCCGAGGAAATCGCGCGTGTGCTCGAATGGTCGAATGCGGGCCGGGTCCTCTCGGCCCACGATATCTCCGACGGAGGACTTCTTCAGGCGCTGTTCGAGATGATCATCGACGAAGACCGGCCGTCGGGGCTGGGTGTTCATCTTCGTCCGGCGGACGATGCGTTGGGTCTTCCTCTGCACGAGTGGTTGCTCAGTGAAACCCCCGGATTCGTTCTCGAAGTCGATGCGGACCGTGTTTCCGAGTTCCTTTCCGCGAAGGAGACCTTCGTCATCGGAGACGTCACCGAGCGGCCCGAGTTCGTCGTCGAAGTTCCTGAGAGAACGGTCGAATTCGACGTTCCCGCCATGCATCAAGCCTGGTCTCAATCGCTGGCCGAGATCTTCGGAGGAGGAAGCGCACGATGACGGCGAGTGTGGCCATCATTCGATTCCCCGGCAGCAACTGTGAAGCGGAAAGCCTGGAAGCCGTCGAGCGCGCGGGCCTTTCCGGCCGCATCGTCCGGTGGAATGAGGACGTGCAAACGCTTCGTGGGTTCGATGCCTACTTCCTGCCCGGCGGATTCAGTTACCAGGATCGGATCCGCGCCGGAGCGGTCGCCGCACGCCTGCCCGTGGCAGATCTCCTGGTCGAGCGTGCAGAAGACGGCGCGCCGATTCTTGGAATCTGTAACGGCGCACAGATTCTGGTCGAGACGGGCCTGGTCCCGGGAACCGGAAGTGAAATCTCGGTCGCGCTGGGGCCGAACCGTTTACCGCATCGCTCGGGATACTTCACGCGCTGGGTCTGGTTGGCCCCAGGTCCGCATGCCGACCACTGCCTGTTCACCGCCGGATGGACCGAAGCGCTGCCCATGCCGACGGCTCACGCCGAGGGACGGTTCTGCGCCTTCGAAGCTTCGGGGAAGAACTCCCTCGAACGACAGAGCTGCCTGCGTTTCTCCGGAGACGACGGGAAGCCCGCGGGTGACTTCCCGCTGTTGCCGAACGGAAGTGAGTTCGGAACGGCAGGGCTCTGCAACGATCGCGGAAACGTTCTCGCACTGATGCCCCATCCGGATCGCGCGCTGCGGCTGGCCCAGGTTCCGGAGTGGCTGCCGGGTCCGTGGGGGGACAAACGCCGTGCGGCGCGGGACACGAGGGCCCTGGAGGGCGACGGTCCGGGAATGGCGCCGTTCCGCAGCCTGGCCCGTCACTTCGGCGTCGTCGCCACGGAAGGAGAGTGAGTTGATCGCACAGATCCTGTTGGCGCCCAAAGGAACCGACGCCGTCGCACTGACGGCGCAGGAAGCCATCCGTACGTTGTTGGGCTACGGCGATGCTTTGCAGACTCTCTACCGGTATCAGCTTCTCGAGGTCGAAGCCGATGCCGACCGGAGCGTCGATCTGAAGAGTTACCTCGGTCGTACCTTCGAACTGTGGAACTCGAACAAGGAACGTTGTTGGCTGCGCACCGAGGGCGGACAGTGGGAAATCTCTCCCGGTTCGGATCCTCGTCCGGTGCCCGAGGTTCCCGGACTTTCAGGTCCCAGGGTCGACCACATCGTGCTGTGGCCCCGTAGCGATTCGTCCGCCCTGGGATCCGCTCAGGAAGACGCCCCCATGGCCGGCCTGGGACGGCCGCGAGATTTTCCCGACGGCGTTTCGGTCCGGCGTTCGGGGATCTACACCCTGGTCTGGTCGACCGACATGGCTCCGGCCGAGCGCGACCAAAGAGTCGAGGGTGTGGCCGCGGTTCGTCATCGCGGGGAAGGACTTCTCGTGCAGCCGCAGTACCAGGCGCATCGCCTCTTTCGGTCGGATCTGAGACTTCCGCTCTTTGCCAGCGTCTGAAAGGGTAGCCAGTGAGTTCGATCGTGTTAGTGTCCGGGTTTCCGAGTCTCGCCGACTGCGTTCGGCGGATCGGTTCTTGTCGTTGGCGCACTGAAAGGAAGGCCTAGAACGTGCAGCGTCCGTTGGAACAAGAGGATGGTTTTCGCGAGAAGTGCGGACTCTTCGGAATCTACGGAGAGGGAAACATCGTCGACCTCATCTACTACGGCCTCTATGCGCTCCAGCACCGGGGGCAGCAGGGCGCCGGGATCTGTGTCCACAACGGGAAGAAGACCTGGGTCATCAAAGGCCTCGGGTTGGTCAGCGAAGCTCTCAACGACGACAAGCGCTCCACCGTGTCGGGTCACATGGGGATCGGGCACAACCGCTACGCCACGACCGGGCGATCGACAAAGCTGCGGAATGTCCAGCCCCTGCTCGTCGACTACAAGGGCGGCAAGTTGGCCATTGCCCACAACGGCAATCTGACCAATGTCGGCGCCATTCGACGGCACATGGAAGAGACCGGCTCGATCTTCCAAACGACGACCGATTCCGAGATCGTTCTGCATCTCATCGCGCGTTCGAAACAGCCGACCCTGGTCGAGCGGATCAAGGAAGCGGTCGCTCCCTTGGAGGGTGCGCTGACCTGCCTGTTCATGAGCGAGGACTCGATCATCGGATATCGCGATCCTTCGGGTGTCCGTCCGCTCTCTCTGGGAGACGTCGACGGGATGACCGTCATGGCATCCGAGTCCTGTGCCTTCGACCTCATCGGCGCGCGTTTCATCCGCGACGTCGAACCGGGTGAACTCATCATCGTGAACAAGGACGGGGTGACGTCGCAGTCGGTGGGCCGGGCTCCGAAGCGGGCCCAGTGCATGTTCGAACTCGTCTACTTTTCCCGTCCTGACAGTACGGTCTACGGCGAGCCGGTGAACGAAGCGCGTCGCAAGATGGGGCAGGCATTGGCCCGCCGTCACGAGGTGGATGCCGATGTCGTCATCGCCATTCCCGACAGCTCCAACTCCGCTGCCCAGGGCTATGCCGAAGAAGCCGGGATTCCCTTCGAACTGGGATTGATCCGGAATCACTACGTCGGTCGAACCTTCATCGGCCCGGACCAGGCGGCCCGTGTCGACGCGGTCAGTGTGAAGTTCAATCCGGTGAGGAGCATCCTCGAAGGGAAACGCGTTGTTGCCGTCGACGACTCGATCGTTCGCGGGACGACAAGCCGACGACTGGTCGAACTCCTCTACCGTGCCGGCGCCAAGGAAGTCCACTTTCGTGTTTCGTCCCCGCCCGTGACCCATCCGTGTCACTACGGCATCGACACGCCCAGCCGCGAGGAACTGATCGCGAGCGCCCACGAAATGGAAGAGATTCGGAAGTACATCGGAGCGACGACTCTGGGGTACCTGGAACTCGACGACCTCGAGAACTGCGTCCGCCAACCGTCCGAGTTCTGCTACGCCTGCTGGACCGGCGACTATCCGATCGAGGCTCCGGAGCTCGCCACCTCGGTTCCTTTCGACATCGACTGACAGACGGACATCTATGTACGAGTTCTTCGTCGCCAAGAGATACCTCATGCCGAAACGGGGGAGAGGTTTCCTCTCCCTCATCACCTGGATCTCGATCGGTGGGGTCTTCCTCGGCGTCCTGGCGCTGGTTGTCGTGCTTGCGGTCATGAACGGCTTCGAGAACGAAGTGAAGACGCGCATCGTCGGGACCCATGCCCACGCATTCATTCTTCGTGTCGGCACGCAGGGAATCCAGGAACCTGCCAAGGTCCTGGAGGCGGCACGTGCCCACGAGGAAGTCGTGGCCGCGAGCCCTTTCGTCTACGGGAAGGCCATGGTCAGTCAGGGCAAGGACTCGGACGGTGCGGCCATCAAGGGAATCGATCTCGACAACGAGACGGAAGTCACGGACCTGCTCGAGTACGTCACGAAAGCCCCCGGCGCCCCGCTCTCGCTGAAGCCCGACGAGTCCGGTCGACCGGGAATCATCCTCGGCGTTCATGTTGCCCGCGCCATCGACGCGCGTTTCGGGGACACGGTGCAGGTCTCGTCACCGAGCGGCTCGAACTCACCGTTCGGTTACGTCCCGCGTGTTCGCAACTTCCGTTTGGCTGGACTCTTCGAGTCGGGGATGTACGAATACGACGCATCCTTTGCCTACGTGGACCTGCTGCAGGCTCAGTCCCTCTTCGGAATGGGAGAGAGAGTGACTGGAGTCGAGCTGCGAGTGGCCGACATGTACCGGGCGCCGGATGTGGCGGCTGGGGTCCTGGAAACGCTTGGAGGTTTTCCCTACCAGTCCAACGACTGGATTCGGATGAACGCGAACCTCTTCGCGTGGATGCAGACCGAGAAGCGGGTCATGTTCGTCATCCTGGCCCTCATCGTTCTGATCGCGGCCTTCAACATCATGGGCGCCCTCATCATGCTGGTCATGGAGAAGAAACGGGACATCGGCATCCTGCGATCGCTGGGAGCGACGGCCAATGAGGTCCGCACCATCTTCGTGTTGGAAGGGGCGGTCATCGGTGGGATCGGAATGGCTCTGGGAACCGTCGGCGGACTTCTTCTCTGCTACCTACTCGAGAAGTACGAGTTCATCAAGTTGCCCGGGGACGTCTACTTCATCGATACGCTGCCCATTCAGGTCCAAATGGGTGACGTCTTCGCCGTCCTCTTCGCGGTGCTGATCATCATCCTGTTGGCGACGATCTATCCGGCCTGGAGCGCAGCGCGTCTCGATCCGGTGGAAGCGATTCGGTATGAGGCCTGAGCATCCGTCGAGCGACAGATCCGAGCCCGTCGCGGTGACGGGGCGGGAACTGGGCCCGGTGCTGCTCCGCGCGGAAGGCATCGAGAAGACCTACAGCGGCATTCGGGAAGATTTGCACATCCTCCGGGGCATCGACCTTGTCCTGCACGAGGGTGAGATGCGGGCTGTGACCGGCGCCTCCGGGTCGGGAAAGAGCACCCTGCTGCACGTTCTGGGAACGCTCGACCGTCCCAACTCCGGGCGGGTCGTTTTTGACGGTAAGGATCTTTTTGCCATGGGCGAGGCCGAACTGGCCCGCTTCCGGAATCGGAACCTTGGGTTCGTTTTCCAGTTTCACCATCTTCTTCCGGAATTTACCGCCCTCGAGAACGTGATGATGCCGGGGATGATCCAGCGAATGAACCGTCAGGAGACCGAATCGCGGGCCCGAGACCTCCTGTCCGAGGTCGGACTCAGCGAGCGGGCCGATCACAAGCCGGACGAATTGTCCGGAGGGGAGCAGCAGCGGGTGGCCCTGGCCCGGGGCCTTTTCTCCAAGCCCCGCTTGGTTCTGGCCGACGAACCCTCGGGAAATCTCGACCCGGAGTCCGCTCGCCGCCTCCATGAACTCATGTATACTCTGGCCAGCCGGCACCGTCAGTCCTGGGTTGTCGTTACGCACAATGAAGAGCTTGCGCGAATGGCCGATACTCATTGCAGGCTCCAGGACGGGCGGCTCGCAGAGTCCAGGAAGGACGACTGAGCGCCCCGGGGCAGTGCCGCACAAACATATCGGAGTTTTTCAAGGATGAAGTGCCAGAGGTGCAGCGATAAAGACGCCACGGTTCATCTGAAAGAGGTGAGCGGCGGAGAGCTGCGCGAAATCCATCTCTGCGAATCCTGCGCGAACGAAAAAGGCTTTCACCTGGTGATCGAGCACAACAAGCTCTCGATCGCCTCCCAGTTCATCTGGATGGCCGAGAACCTCTATCCCGAGAGTTCCGGGAAAGTCGGCGCCGTTCAGTGCTCGGGCTGCGGGATGCGCTACAGCCAATTCAGCCGGGCCGGACGCGTCGGCTGCGAAGCCTGTTATGACGCCTTCCAGCCCCAGTTGCAGAAGATTCTCGTCCGCGTTCACGGCGCCACCCGACACAAGGGAAGAACGCCCGGATCCCTAGGGGACGCCGCAACCGCTGTGGAAACGGCAGCGCCTCCGGGACCGCGCATTTCTGATCTGCGGGAAAAGCTCCGGCGCGCCATCCAAAACGAAGAATACGAATCCGCCGCCACGATCCGTGATCAGATTCGCGAGTTGGAGCGGGAGACCGGCCGGCCAGAGGAGGACGCGTGATTCCGATCCTCGACATGGTGACCGGTCCGGTCGGATGGCTCTCCGGAGACGCCCCTTCCGCCGATCGGGTGCTTTCGACTCGGGTTCGAATGGCCCGCAATGCCAAGGGAGTTCGTTTCGTCGGAAAGGCGCTCCCCGCAGAACTCGAATCGCTTCGCGAGCAGATCGCCGAACGGCTCATGGAGACGGAAGCCTTCGCCGACGGCCACTTCGTCAAGCTTGCCGAGCTTCCGATCCTGGACCGGCAGTTTCTCCTCGAACGACATCTCGTCAGCCACGACCTGACCGGCGACGCCGGGGCCCGTGGCCTCGTTCTGGCGCCGGACGAGAAGTGCTCCGTCCTTCTGAACGAAGAAGACCATGTCCGCATTCAGGCCATGGCCCCCGGCCTCCAGCTCAAGGCTTCCTTCGAGGCCGCGCGGGAGATCGACCAGTCTCTGGAAGAAAAGATCGACTACGCGGTCCACGACGAGCTGGGCTACATCACCGCGTGCCCGACCAACATCGGGACGGGGATGCGCGCCTCGATACTGATCCACCTTCCGGCCCTCGTGCTCAGCCAGCGGATCAAAAAGATCCTCACCGGGATCCAGCAGGTCGGACTGACCGTGCGCGGCTTCTACGGCGAGGGCAGTGAGGTCGTCGGCAATTTCTTCCAGATCTCGAACCAGGTCACTCTAGGTGAGACCGAGGAAGAGACCCTGACCAAGTTGGAGCGGATCGTCGAGCAGCTTGTCGATTGGGAAGAGAAGGCCCAGGAGGTCCTCCTTCGTGACGCTCAACTACAGGTCGAGGACAAGATCCTAAGGGCCCTGGGTACGCTCAAGTACTCGAGGCTGCTTGGATCCCAGGAAATGATCGGTTTGCTTTCGGCGGTCCGGTTCGCCCACACGCTGGGACTTCGGAACGTTCCGCCGATTCCGGTGTTGAATGACCTACTTCTCCGTTGCCAGCCGGCCCATTTGCAAAGACGGGCCGGCAAGGAAATGACCTCGGAGGAGCGAAACGCCTTCCGGGCCCACACCGTCCAAGAAGCGTTGGGAGTCCAGGACGTTCCCAGCCGCGAGGGCTAAGGAAAGATCCGGACAGGGAGCTTCAGATGCACGACAAGTTCACGGAAAGAGTTCGCAAAGTCATCTTCCTCGCCCGCGAGGAGGCCAGTCGTCTCCAGCACGACTCGATCGGAACGGAGCACCTGCTTCTCGGCCTCCTACGCGAGGGCGAAGGGATTGCGGCGACCGTTCTCTCGAACCTCGGACTGGATCTCGACCAGATTCGGCAGGCGGTCGAGAGCATGGTGGCTCAGACGGGCGGCACCCTGACCATCGGGGAGATTCCGTTCACGTCGAATGCCAAACGGGTTCTCGAGCTTTCCGTCGAGGAAGCCCGCCAGCTCGGTCACAACTACGTCGGAACCGAGCATCTGCTGCTCGGACTCATCCGCGAGGGTGAGGGCGTAGCGGCCAAGGTCCTGGGTGACATGGGCGTGGACCGGAAGAAGGTCCGTGAAGAGACCCTGAAGCTCCTGGGCGGCCATCCCCAGCAGCAGCAGTCCGAAGGGGAGGAGAAGGCGGATACGCCGTCCCTCAACCAGTTTGGTCGCGACCTGACCCAGCTGGCCCGGGAGAGCAAACTGGATCCGATCTTCGGCCGGGAGACGGAAATCGAACGCGTCGTTCAGATTCTCTGCCGCCGGAAGAAGAACAACCCGATCCTCATCGGCGAGCCTGGGGTCGGCAAGACCGCCATCGCCGAGGGACTGGCCCAGCGCATCGTCGAGGGCAAGGTCCCCGAACTCCTCCGCAACTACCGGCTCATTACGCTGGATCTCGCATCTGTCGTCGCCGGAACGAAATACCGCGGTCAGTTCGAAGAGCGCCTCAAGAACATCATGAACGAGATCCGCGAATCTCAGGACACGATCATCTTCATTGATGAGCTTCACACCATCGTCGGGGCCGGCGGCGCGGAAGGCGCCATCGATGCCTCCAACATGCTGAAGCCGGCCCTGGCCCGCGGCGAACTGCAGTGCATCGGGGCCACGACACTCGATGAGTACCGCAAGTACATCGAGAAGGACGGAGCCCTCGAGCGAAGGTTCCAGACCGTCATGGTCGATCCGCCGAGCCTTGAAACGACGACGCAGATCCTCCTCGGTCTCCGCGACAAGTACGAGGCCCACCACCGGGTCCAGTACACCGAACCGGCGCTGAATGCGGCGGTCAAGCTTTCCGACCGTTTCATCGCAGACCGGCACCTTCCGGACAAGGCCATCGACGTCATCGACGAGGCCGGCGCACGCGCCCGGCTTTCCGTCTCGACCCTGCCGAACGAGCTTCGCGATCTCGACGCCAAGATCGAAAAGGTCGCCTCCGAGAAGGAAGCCTCCATCCGGGCCCAGGAATTCGAGAAGGCGGCCTCGTTCCGGGACCGGGAGAAGGAACTCCGCCAGGAGTACTACCGTCTGAAGAAAGAGTGGAACGAGTCGAAGTCGACCCGGCGGATCGAAGTCACCGAAGACGACATCGCTGCTGTCGTGTCCAGCATGACCAAGATTCCGGTGACCCGGCTGGAAGAGAAGGAACAGCAGAAGCTCGTCCGGATGGAAGAAGAGTTGGGTGGCCACATCATCGGGCAGGACGAAGCCGTTCAGGCCATCGCGCGGGCAGTGCGTCGCAACCGGGCCGGTCTCCGCGATCCCATGCGTCCGATCGGGACGTTCATCTTCCTCGGCCCTACGGGTGTCGGGAAGACCGAACTGGCCCGAGTCATCGCGCGATTCCTCTTCGACGACCCGGACTCTCTGATCCGGATCGACATGTCCGAGTACATGGAGAAATTCTCGGTCAGCCGCCTGGTCGGGGCTCCTCCCGGATACGTCGGCTACGAAGAGGGTGGCCAGCTCACCGAGAAAGTCCGCCGGAAGCCGTACTCGGTCGTCCTTTTGGACGAGATCGAGAAGGCCCACCCGGACGTCTTCAACATCCTGCTGCAGGTGTTCGAGGATGGAATGCTCACCGACTCGCTGAAGCGGAAGGTCAGCTTCAAGAACACCGTCATCATCATGACCTCGAACATCGGGGCGCGGCAGATTCGCGGCAAGGGCAAGCTCGGGTTCTCCAAGCAGGATGCGGACATCCAGTACGGATCGATCAAAGACACGGTCATGGACGAGGTCAAAAAGGTCTTCAATCCCGAGTTCCTGAACCGGATCGACGAGCTCATCGTCTTCCGTCCGCTGGAGAAGTCCCACATCGAGCAGATCGTGGAAATCCTCCTCGGTCACGTTCGGGCCCGCCTGGCCGAGCAGGAAATGACCATGTCCGTCACCGCAGGGGCCATGGGCATTCTCATCGATCAGGGGTATGATCCCGATCTCGGAGCGCGTCCGCTGCGTCGGGCCATCCAAAAGCTGATCGAGGACCCGTTGGCCGAAATGGTGCTCATGGGGAAGATCAAAGCCGGCTCCGAGATCCGTGTTGTCAAGAAGGGCAACGAGATCGCGATCGAGGAACGGACTCCGGAGAGGACGCCGGAAGTGACCCACAAGGAGTAACCCAGGGGAAAGATGGATCGAATCAAACGACTGGCGAAGGCGGGGGTTGTCGCGGGGTTGTGTGGAGCTGTCCTTGGCCTCGTCGTCGGAGTGACGCCCGCGTACTCGCAAGGCGCGTTCGCTCCGCCCGAAACGGCTCCAACCCGACCCAAGGCGCCCGACGATCCTCGTTGGGCGCTCCCTTTGTCAGAGTTTCGCATCGAGGGGAACGCCCGAGCCGAATCGCTGCTCATCGTCCGATCGACCGGTTTCGAGATCGGGCATCCGGCGAGCAAGGCGGCGGTGGCCAACGCGGCCAAAACTCTCTTCAAGTTGAGACTCTTCTCCGACGTCTCCTTCTACGACGACACTCCGGAGGACGCCGAGGGGCGCAGCCTCCGCTTGCGTGTAGTCGAGAACCCTCGAATCGAAAGCATCGCTTTCGAGGGCCACGACAAGATCGGCCAGGAAGACCTGAAGGCCGAGATCGACATCCGTGTCGGCGACCTCCTGTCCCGGCGAAAGATGTTTGCGGCCCGCAACGCTCTGCAAAGGTACTACCAGGACGAGGGGTACGCCTCGGCCGAAGCCTTGGCTCTGGTCGAAAAGGTGGGGAACGACAACAAAGTCGACCTCGTCTTTCAGGTGACCGAAGGCCCTCGGGTCAACATCAAGTCCATCACCTTTGCCGGCAACGAAGCGTTCAGCGATGACGACCTTCGCGGCGAGTTGGAACTCAAGCCGAACAGCCTGTTCCGCAGAAAACGGTACACCGCGGAACGCATGCGCGAAGATGAACTCCGCATCGTCACCTACTACCGGAACCACGGCTACCGCGACGCCGAAGTGACCGGGACCCAGGTCCGATTCTCCGAGGACAACAAGGACATCCATTTGGAGTTCGAGGTCGCCGAAGGGACCTTCTTCCAGTTCGGAGACCTGACCTGGATCGGAAACACGGAAGTCTCCACGGAGATGCTGGATCGCGCCGCGGAGATTCGGACCGGCGATCCGTTCAGCCAGGAGCGCATCGATCTCACCCTGAGCGAGGCCTACGGTCTGTACACGGAGAAGGGATATCTCGTCGACCTCGAGATCTTCCCGGCCGTCGACATCGAACAGGACACGGTCAATGTGGCCTTCCAGATCCGTGAAGGGGTCCCGAGTTCCGTCAACGAACTCAAGATCGTCGGGAACACCCGCACGAAGGAACGGGTCATTCGGCGTGAGCTCACTCTGGTGCCCGGTGACCTGCTTCGTCGATCGACGTTGATGCGCAGTCAACGCGACGTCATGGCGCTCGGATTCTTCGAGGATGTCGCCATCGACTGGAACCTGGCCGGTGAAGGCTCGGACATCGACGTCATCATGGCGGTCAAGGAAAAGAGTTCAGGTACGGCAACCGCGGGCGCCGGGTTTTCCAGCGAAACCGGGATCACCGGATTCCTCGAGTTCGGACACAACAACCTGTTTGGAACCGGGAAGGCGCTAAACCTTCATTTGGAGCGCGGCTCACGCCGGCGCACCTACGACATTTCCTTCACCGAGCCGTGGGCCTTCGGAACGCCGACCTCACTCGGTTTTCATGTCTTCGATACGACAAGGGACCTCGACTTCTACGACGAAAAACGTCGCGGTTTCTCGATCAACGTCGGTCGTCCCTGGTTCTTCCGCACGCCCGACTACACCCGCGTCTTTGTCAGCTATGCCCTCGAAGATCTGGACTTCCGCGACTTCCAGGATCTGGACGAAACGAGCGAAGAGTTCCTGCGCGAGTCGAACGGGACGATCTCCCGAATGACCGTCTCGTTTTCGCGCAACAGTACGAACAATCCGTTCTATCCAACCGCGGGTAGTCGTTCGGTTCTCCGAACGGAGTTTGCCGGCGGACTCCTCGGCGGCGAGATCGAGTATCTGAAGCCGACGCTCGATCACAGGAACTACCTCGTCCCGTTTTGGAAGCCGGCCCTCATGTTGCGCCACCGGTTGGGATACCTGCTCGGCTATTCGCGGGGCGCCTCCGTTCCCGGCAACGAGACGTTCCGGTTGGGTGGAACGCGAACCGACTATCTGCGCGGGTACGATGACTGGTACGTCGTACCCGAAGACAACATCACCGTCGGTTCCAGTGGAAACGAGATCCGCTTCCCGGGCGGAAAGGTCATGTACAGCTTTACGGCCGAGTATCAGTTCAATCTGGTGAATCCCGTTCATGGACTCTTCTTCTTCGACGCCGGAAACACGTGGAACTCTCCGCGTGACTTTTCGTTCTCCGATCTGAGAAAGGGTGTGGGGGCGGGAATTCGTCTGGAGATTCCGCTGCTTGGCAACGTCGGTTTCGATTATGCCTATGGAATCGATCGTGGGGAGTGGCAGCCTCACCTGATCATCGGACCGGCATTCTGATGAACGCCGTCCGGGTCGCCGAATCCGGGTGCGTGAAGCTCGATCGATGTACGGTTCACCGACGCGGTCCGTCCCGTGCCGCAGTCAATCCGAACTCCGCGCTTCGACGCGTAGGGAGAAGAGAGTCATGACTCGTCCCATCCTTGCCGCCTTCCTCGGCGGCCTCTGCCTGGTCCTGGGGCTGGCTGTTTCGGCCTCAGCCCAGGAGATCGCGTTCGTCGACTCCGAACGAATCCTCGAGGGGTACACCGAGGTGAAGAACGTTCAGGACAACTACCAGGCCGACATCCGGGCCTGGAACGAGCAGGCCCAGAACCTGAAGCGAGAGATTGATCGACTGGCCACGGAACTCGCGCAGCAGGGACCGGGTCTAAGCGATGAGAAGCGGCGGGAGAAGGAAGAGGACCACCAGTCCAAGGTCTCCGAGTACGACCGTTTCGTGCAGAGCGTTTGGGGCCCGAACGGACTCGTCATCCAGAGAAACGAAGAGGTTATGAGACCCATCATCCGCCGGATTCAGACCATCCTTTCCGAGATCGGGGACGAGCGCGGCTACGACCTGATCTTGGATGCAGCTGATGGCAATATCCTGTATGCTGACCCGGCTCTGGACTTGACCGACGAGGTCATCGAGCGCCTGAACGGTAGTTAGCCCATCAGTTAGCCCCATCAGGAGGAAACACACCGGATGCACCTTACGCTAGGTGAACTCGCGGAGCGGCTCGATGCCGAACTCCACGGGAACGCCGACGTCGTAATCCGGAGCGTGGCCGGCATTCGCGAGGCTCGCGAGGGAGACATCACCTTCGTCGCCAACCGAAAGTACGAGGCCTACCTTTCCGACACGCAAGCCTCGGCCGTCATCGTCCCGCCCGGACTTCCTTCCGGCTCTATCCCGGCTCTCGAGACCAAGGACCCGATGCGGACCTACCTCGAAGTCCTGCAGATTTTCGAGGACGAGCCCGATCGACCCGAGGCCGGAATCGACGCCACGGCGGTCATCGCAGAGAGTGCCCAGATCGGCGAGAACGTTGCCATCGGTGCACACGTCGTGGTGGAGGCCGGCGCCCGGATCGGAAACGGGGTCACGCTCATGGCCGGCGCCTACGTCGGACATCGGACCATCGTCGGCGTGGACTGCCTTCTCTATCCCCATGTCGTTCTGCGGGAGGACGTGGAGATCGGGAATCGCTGCATCCTGCATCCCGGTGTCGTCATCGGGTCGGACGGTTTTGGATTCGCTCCGGGCCCGGACGGCCACATGAAGATTCCGCAGATCGGAAAGGTCATCGTCGGCGATGACGTCGAGATCGGAGCCAACAGCGCCATCGATCGGGCCACCACCGGAGTGACCCGAATCGGTCGCGGAACGAAGATCGACAATTTGGTCCACGTGGCGCACAATGTCGAGATTGGTTCGGATTCGATTCTTTGCGCGCAGGTCGGGATCTCCGGCAGCACCCGATTGGGTCGGCAGGTGACTCTGGCCGGGCAGGCCGGGTTGATCGGCCATATCGAGGTCGGCGATCGTGCTCGCGTCGGCGCCCAGGGGGGCGTCACGAAGTCGATTCCTCCTGAGGAAAGCGTCTCCGGATATCCGGCCATGAATCATTCCCGCGCGCAGCGGGTCTACGCTTCGATGCGTCACCTTCCGGATCTTCTGAGGACGGTGCGTGACCTCGAGCGGCGTATCGCAGAGCTGGAGGGAGATGCCTCCATCGGAGCCACGGAAGGCACCGACGAAGGAACAGGGAACGGGAGAGTTCGTACTTGAGCGACCGGCAGCGCACGATCAAAGGTTCCGGATCCCTGACGGGAGTGGGACTTCACACCGGCGAAGAAAACACCGTTACGTTCAAGCCCGCGCCCGTCGACCACGGGATCGAGTTCGTTCGCGTCGACCTGGAAGGGTCTCCCCGGATTCGCGTATGTCCGGAGAATGCCCGTAAGGACATCAATTTCATGCGCAGGACGGTTCTTGGCTACGGCGACGCCGAAGTCCACACCGTCGAACATGTTCTGGGCACGGTGACCGGACTGGGCATCGACAACATCTCGATCGAGGTCAACGGAACCGAGATCCCGGAACCGACCGACGGAAGCGCCAAGGCTTGGGTCGACACGCTGCGAGAGGCTGGGATCGAGGAACAGGACTCTCCTCGCAACTACCTGCAGGTCGACCACCCGATTACGTTCGAGGATGAGACCGCGCGGATCATCGCCCTTCCGCACGACGGGTTCCAGATCAGCTTCACCATTGTTTACGACAACCCTCTTGTGGGTACACAGCACATCAGTCTCGACATCACTCCGGACACATTCGTCGAACAGGTGGCTCCCGCTCGCACCTTTGCTCTCTATGAGGACATCAAGCGCCTCCAGGAGCGAGGCCTGATTCGGGGCGGGACGTTGGACAACGCTGTGGTGGTCAAGGGTGACGAGGTCATGAACGAGGGGGGATTGCGATTCCCCGATGAGTTCGTTCGCCACAAGGTGCTCGATCTTCTCGGAGACCTCACGCTACTCGGACGGCCGCTTCGAGGGCACGTCCTGTCGCACCGGTCCGGTCACGTTTCGAACGTACGATTCGTGCACACGGTGAATGAGGCACTGAACGGTCCGTCGTCGTTCGACCGCCTGATTGGGGAGACGCACTACGACATCAACGCGATCTCCAAGATCATGCCGCATCGGTATCCGTTTCTGCTCGTCGACCGAATTCTTCGACTCGAGGAACGGAAGCGAGTCGTCGGGCTCAAGAACGTGACCATGAATGAGCCCTTCTTCGAGGGACATTTTCCCGGACACCCGATCATGCCCGCGGTGCTCATACTCGAAGCCATGGCCCAGGTGGGCGGGGTGCTTCTTCTCAACACCGTCGACGATCCGGATTCCAAGCTCGTCTACTTCATGGGGATCGACAACGCCAAGTTCCGGAAGCCCGTTCTTCCGGGAGATACCCTCATCTTCGATCTGGAGTTGGTCCGCCTCCGCCGGCGAATCTGCGTGATGAACGCGAAAGCCTATGTTCGCGGGAATCTCGTCGCCGAAGCGGATCTCAGCTCCACGATCGTCGATCGCTGAGGCGCGGGCAGATGGAAGCGGCCGACTCGAAGAAGAAAGAGACCTTCATCGATCCGACGGCACGGATCGAAGACGGAGCCGTCATCGGAGCCGGCGTTCACGTCGGTCCGTGGTGTCAGGTCGGCGCACAGGTCGAACTCGGCGACGGTTGCATCCTCGATTCCATGGTCAAGGTCGACGGCGAGACAACGCTCGGCACGGAGTGTCATCTGCATCACGGTGCGGTCGTCGGTTCGACCCCGCAGGATCTCAAGTATCGTGGGGACATCGGTACCGTTCGGGTCGGTTCCCGCACCGTCTTCCGCGAATACTCGACGGTCAACATGCCGACGGCGGCGGGGGAGCTGACCGCGATCGGCAGTGACTGTCTGATCATGGCCTATGCACACGTTGCCCATAACTGTTTGCTCGGCGATCACGTCATCCTCGCCAACTCGGTGAATTTGGCAGGCCATATCGAGATCGGCGACTATGCGATCATCGGGGGTGTGACTCCGGTTCATCAGTTCGTCAAGATCGGCGCCCACTCGATCATCGGTGGCGGCTCGCGCGTTCCAATGGACGTTGCGCCCTACCTCAAGGCGGCCGGCTCTCCTCTGAAAGTTTTTGGTCTCAACACCATTGGGATGCAGCGGCGCGGGTTCAGCGAGGAAGCACAGCAGGCTCTCAAGGACGTCTACCGGATTTTCTTCCGCACTTCGATGCTCAAGGAAGAAGCGCTGGAGGCCATCCGCGCCGAGGTTCCCGACCTCCCGGAAGTTCGCACCTTCGTCGAGTTCATCGAAAGCTCAGAGCGGGGCATCAACCGCTAACCCGATCGATTCATGAAGGTCTATGAAGGACTACCACGATGATGAATCGTCACCGCCGTAGGCCTTCGGGAACAGATCGGGCCGTGTCCTGCCAATTGAGACGGAAGGTTCGCGTTTTCTAGAGTCGACTGGGATCGGAACGAGTGCGCTTTCGGTCCAGGATCGTGACTCTACTCATTGCTTTGAACGACCAAGTCCGAAGGAAAGGACCTGAGGAAAGGACCTGCGGTTGGAACCGATTCCCGTTTCCGTCATCGGCTGTGGCCACTTGGGCACCTTCCACGCCCGACTCTATGCGAAGTCAGAAAAGGCCCGCCTCCTCGGCGTCTATGACCCGAGGAAGGACCGGGCCGAGGCGGTCGCTTCCGAACTGGGGACGCGCGCCTTTGCGTCGTTGGATGAGGCGGTGCAAGAGGCCGAAGCCGTTTCCGTCGCTTCGACCACGGTGACGCACCGGGAAGTGGCCAAGGCTTGTCTGGAAGCGGGATGTCACGTGCTGGTGGAGAAGCCGATCGCCGACGGGCAGGCTGCGGGCCGCGAACTCGTGGAACAGGCCGCTTCTCTGGAGCGGGTTCTCGCGGTTGGACACGTCGAACGTTTCAGTCCGGCATTCCAGGCGGCGCGGGACGAGATCGTAGAGCCGCGCTACATCGAAGCTCACCGCCTCGCGCCGTTCGTGGCGCGTTCCCTCGATGTCGATGTCGTTCTGGATCTCATGATTCACGACATCGATCTGACTTTGGCCACGGTCGGCGACGAAGTGGTCTCGATCGATGCTTCCGGTGTTCCGGTTCTGACCGGGGGAGCCGACATTGCGAGCGCACGCATCCATTTTCGCAACGGCGCTGTCGCCAATCTGACCGCGAGTCGGGTTTCGCAGGACAAGGTCCGCAAGATCCGGTTCTTCGGGAAGGGACGCTATCACTCCCTCGATCTGTTCTCGGCAGAGGGCAAGAAGGTCATCCTGACCCAGGGAGACGGAGCCTCCTATCCATTGCCGGAGATCCTCACCGATCCGGTTGTTTCCAGCGAGACGGATGCTGCGGGTAACACACAGTCTTCGGGAGGCGGGAGACGCGGTCCGGGCGCCGAACCCGAGATGGACGCGGCGGCCGCGGTTCCGGAGTCCATGACCGACGCCGACCGGTCTGCCCTCCGTGCGTATCTGACTCACGCCGGTCTCACTCTGCAGTACGGGGCGATGGAGGTGGCGTCCCGCAACGCTCTCTTTGACGAGATCGAAGACTTTCTGGGGGCTGTCCGCGGTGCGGAGTTGCGTGGAGCCTCCGGCGCGGATGGCTTGGCCGCCCTGGCCGTGGCCGAAGAGATCCGGACGAAGGTGCGCGAGTCTCTTTCCCGCGTACTCGCCGACGCTCAATGAAACGAAGCGCGTTTCTCCTGGCCGGCGAGGCCTCCGGAGATCTGCAAGGCTCGCTGCTCGCGGAGCAACTTCGACGGGAGCGGCCGGATATCGAGCTTTACGGGGTCGGCGGCGATCGCATGGAAGCGGCGGGCGTCGAGCTCATCTTTCGAAGTGATGAGCTGGCCGTCGTCGGTCTCGTCGAAGTTCTTCGGATGTTGCCGCACATCTTTCAAGCGCTCGATCAGGTACGCGACTTTCTGTCCGCGCGAAGGCCCGACGTCTTCATTCCGATCGACTATCCGGACTTCAACCTGCGCCTGCTCCCGCATGCCTACCGGCTCGGGATCCCCATCGTCTACTACATCGGGCCGCAGCTTTGGGCCTGGCGTCGCGAACGGCTCGATTGGTTGGCCCGTTATCTAACCCACATGATCGTGATCTTTCCCTTTGAAGAGGACCTCTACAAATCGAAGGGCGTGCCGGTGACCTGGGTTGGACATCCCCTGGTCGAGAAGGTTCCGGCGGACAAGAGCGCCTGGCGCCGCGAGCTTCGTACAGACGCCGGGCTCGATGACGCGAAGCCGGTCCTGGCTATTCTGCCGGGAAGCCGTCGTTCGGAGATTCGCCGCATCGCCCCCGTGCTTGCGGACTCCGTCAGTCGCTTGCGTGAGACCCTCTCGCCGGCGCCGCAGCTGGTCGTCGGCCAGGCCTCTGGATTGAAGTTGGACGTGCGGGAGGTTCTCGGACTTCCGGAGGCGGCGGTGCTCGACGGCTTTGAGGCGTTGGGCTGCGCAGACATGGCGTGGGCCGCGTCCGGGACGGCAACGCTCGAAGCGCTTCTCGTAGAGACACCGACCATCGTCGTCTACCGCGTGCAGGGACTGACGTATCAGATCGCGAAACGGGCCATTCGGGTTCCGCACATCGCCATGGCCAACCTCGTTGCCGGCGATCGTGTCTTTCCCGAACTCGTACAGGACGAAGCACGGCCCGAGACGGTGGCTTCGATCACGCGGGAGTGGCTGGAAAGCGAAAGCGTGTTGGCGGGAATTCGGACCCGACTCGCGGCGGCCCGGGCGGCTCTCGGTGAGCCCGGCGCCATCGGGCGGGCCGCGCGTACCGTCCTGAAAGCGGCCGGCTTGTGACGCCTCCGCCACGTCCGCAGACGGTCCATTCGACGCGGCAGCGTTTCGTTTGGGCAGGACGGGTCGGCGCCGCGGTCCTTCGCGCGCTCGGTCGAACCTGGCGTTTCGAGAAACGTTTGGCCCCCGGCGCGCAGGACCTGCTCGATACCGGCCGCCCGATGATCTACGCCTTCTACCACGAGAACATCCTGGGGATGGCCTACGGATTTCATGGCCGTCCCATCGCCGTCATGGTCAGCGAGAGCGAGGACGGGGAGTACATCTCCCAGATCATTCACCACCTCGGCTACGGAACGATTCGCGGGTCGAGCACGCGCGGCGGACTGCGTTCCTTGATGGAGGCGGCCAAGCTCGGAAAGCAAGGCCATCCACTGGGAATCACTCCGGACGGTCCGAAAGGCCCGCGAAGGACGGTGCAGGCGGGAGCGCTTTGGATCGCGGCCAAGTCCGGGTGCCCGATCGTCCCTTTCGCCGTCGGCGCGAGATCGAGCAAACGACTGGCCAGCTGGGACCGCTTTCAGATTCCGCGTCCGTTCACGCGCATCCTCATCCTGGCCGGAGATCCGATCCAGGTGCCGCCACGTCCCAGCGCCGAAGAGGTGGAAGAGATTCACAGCCCGCGTCTGCAGACTGCGCTCGACGAGCTCTACGCGCAAACGGATCGATTCGAGAGTGGGGCCTTGTGACCGCGGCCGTTCTCTTCCTGTACCGGGTGGCGACGGGGCTTCTCCTGATCCTGGCTTTGCCCTACGTCGTCTACCGCCGGCTTCGTCATCCGGCAGAGATGCAGGAGCGTTTCGGGATCCGCCGGGAAGCGGACCGACACGCCGACAGGGACGGGACTCCGACAGTCTGGCTGCACGCGGCGTCTCTCGGAGAGGTGGAGGCGGTTCGGGCCTGGCTTGGGACCGAGCCTTGGGCCGTACCGGTCCGGATCCTTCTGACCGTGACATCGACTTCAGCCCGCCGTCAGGCGGCGGAACGTTTGGGGTCTGGCGTCGAAGTGCGATTCGTTCCGTTGGACTTCGACTTCGCGGTCCGGTCGTTCCTGGCCCGCGTTCAGCCCCGGCTCCTCCTGGTCGCGGAGACCGAGATCTGGCCGGTCCTTCTCGACCACTGTCGTCGTCGACAGATCCCGGTAGCGTTCATCAGTGCCCGCATCTCGGACCGGGCCTGGCCGCGGACGTCACGCTTCCGGGCCCTCTTCGCGGCCGTCGCGGCTGCGGTGGCTGCGGTGGCTGCCCAGTCGTCGAAGGACGCGGATCGTTTTCGTCGGCTGGGGTTCACGGACGTTCGGGTCTGCGGCAACGTCAAGTATGAGCTGCCATCGCCGATGGCCGACTCCGTTCGCGACTCACGCGGCTCCCGTACAGTCGACTCTCCTTCACCCGACTCGCGCGGTTCCCGTCCAGCCGACGCTGCTTCACCCGACTCGCGCGGTTCCCGTCCAGCCGACGCTGCTTCACCCGACTCGCGCGGTTCCCGTCCAGACGACTCTCCTTCACCCGACTCGCGCGGTTCCCGTCCAGACGACTCTCCTTCACCCGACTCTGGTTCGCCCGACTCACCGGACTTGGTCCCGTCTCTCTCTGACTCAGGTGAATTCCTTTGGGTCGTGGGTAGCCTGAGGAAGGGGGAGGAAGCTCTTCTGCGCGCCGTCGCTCGCGCCCGGGAAGAAGGTCTACACGTCGTCCTCGCCCCACGTCATCTGCGAGAACGGGAACACTGGGCAGAAGCCGTCCGGGCGGCGGGAATGGAGCCGTGCATGCGGAGCACTCTCAACGTCCCGATCGACTGGGAGCGACCGATGGACTGGCTACGCGACGAGGTTGGACCCGATCGGCTCCTGGTCGTCGACGTTCACGGAGAGCTTCGGGCGTGGTACGGCCACGCGTCGGCGGCTTCGGTTGGAGGAACCTGGGTTCCGATCGGGGGACACAGCCTCTTCGAACCGGCAAGCCTCGGCGTCCCGGTTTCCTTCGGGCCGTTTACGGCCAACGTGGAAGATGTGGCCGAAGCCCTACTGGAAGAGGGTGGGGGAATGCGCTTCCGGGTTCCCGAGGACGTATGGAGCTGGATCCAGGGATTGCTCGATCCGGCAGAAGCGCAAAAAACGGAACGGTCCGCTCTCCGCGCGGCCAGGCGTCTGGCCAGTGCGGGGAAACGGACGCGCGCCTATCTCTTCGAACGACTGGGTTCGAAGGAAGGGGGCGGATGGTTCCGCCCCGAAAACTAGTTCGTAGAGTCGGCCCAGTTCGCGAAGTGAACCGGGATCCTCGTCTCGAAACTCAACGTGTTGTTCGAGTCGACCTCGCGGGCATGGAAGATGATCCGGGCCGTGGCCATGATCTCTCCTCCATAGGCGAGGGAGCTGACCGGCGGACTGGTCTTGACCGACGCCGGGACGACCGTGATGTATCCGGTGAAGGTGTTGCGCACCGGCACCAGCCAACCGAGGCCACCGGAGAATCCTTCGATCTCCTCCTCGGACTCGTAGATCACCTCGTAGCTCTCGACGACGGTGTGCCGGTAGGCGACGTCCGTATTGACGATGCCGTCCCGAGCCTGGCTCCAGACGACGACCTCGACCTGGTCCTCGACGATGTAGTCGTCATTCGACGCCACGCCGTCGACGCCGAAGTTGTAGACGTCACTGTTGACCGGAAGACCTTCGTTGATCTCCCAGACGTGGACCGTTTGCCGCACGTTGTCGCTGCTGCAGCCCATGGCCAAGGCAAGGAGGCACACAGGAGCCACACTGATGAGAATCCGACGTACGTTCATGATCTGGCGATCCTTCCCCTTCGGGCACCGGGAGGCCTCCAGCCCGTGGAGCCTTCCCCCTTCGTTCTCAGGAATCGACCGGCGCTTTCGGGCAGAAAGGCGCGCGGAAACGACTCAGTGAATCGTTTGTTCCCGTTATCGGCCTTCCGTATACTCGCCTGAAGCGGAAAGCCCGGTTGGGTTCCTTCCGCCCCAAGTCTATGAAAAAGAGCAACTTCCTCGTTATCGGGTCCGGGCTTGCCGGACTCGTCTTTGCCCTGCGGGCCGCCGAGCACGGCGATGTCATCGTCGTGACCAAGCGCCTCCCCGCGGACACCAATACCGGCTACGCACAGGGCGGGATCGCCGCGGCCATCGGCGGGGAGGTCGATGTCGCCTCCCACATTTCCGACACCCTCGCGGCGGGGGGCGGGATCTGCGTCCCGGAGGTCGTGGAGAGCATCCTCGCCGAGGGGGCGGCCGCCGTGGAGCGGCTGGTGGCCCTCGGGGTTCCGTTCAGCCGCAACGAGAATGGGGTCTACGAACTCGGCCGGGAGGGCGGTCACACCGAGCGCCGGGTTCTTCACGTCAAGGACCACACCGGGCGGGCCATCATCGAGCGGCTTCTGGCTGCGGTGGCGGCGCACCCGAAGATCCGGGTCCTGGCCGACCATTGCGCCGTGGATCTCATCGTCGAGAACAAGCGCGAGATCGATCCGACCCGGCGTCGCTGTTGGGGAGCCTACGTTCTGGACTCGGCCACGCGGAAGATCGACGCCTACGGCGCCGAGGTGACCTTCCTGGCCACGGGTGGAACCGGGAAGGCCTATCGCTACACCTCCAATTCGGACGTGGCCACCGGTGACGGCGTCGCCATGGCCTTTCGCGCCGGATGCCGGGTGGCCAATCTCGAGTTCGTGCAGTTTCATCCGACCTGTCTCTACCATCCCGATGCCAAGGACTTCCTCATCACCGAGGCAGTCCGCGGGGAAGGCGCGTTCCTGACCACGGTCGACGGCGCGCGACTGGAGATTCCGCATCCGATGGGAGATCTGGCGCCGCGCGATGTCGTCGCCCGGGCCATCGATCAGGCCATGAAGAGGGAAGGAGAGCACTCGGTCCTTCTCCACATGGAAGAGATGGATGCGGAGATGGTGCGGGACCGGTTCCCGACCATCTACGAGACCTGCCTGCAGTACTCGATCGACCCGACGAAGCAGCCGATTCCTGTGGTGCCGGCAGCGCACTACCAATGCGGCGGGGTCGTGACCGACCTTCAGGGACGAACGGACCTTGCCGGGCTCCTGGCCGCGGGTGAGGTTGCCTACACGGGGCTGCACGGTGCGAACCGTTTGGCCTCGAACTCTCTGCTCGAGGCGGCGGTCATGGGGGAGCGGGCGGCCGCGGAGGCGATCGACATCGATCGCACCACGGTCCGAGTCCCCGAACTGGAACCATGGGATACCGGCCACGCCACGCTCCCGCGCGAAACCGTGCTCATCGACGCGCACTGGGACCTCGTTCGAACGATGATGTGGGAGTTCGTCGGCATCGTGCGTAACGACCATCGTCTCGATGTGGCCGCTCGCTATCTGGACATATTCCGCGCAAGCATCGAGTCGTACTATTGGGACTTCGTCCTCGATCACGATCTTGTCGAGCTACGTAATCTCGGGCTGGTCGCCGACCTCATCGTCAAGTCGGCGCAGACCCGCAAGGAGTCGCGGGGCCTTCACTTCAACGAGGACTATCCGGATCGGCTGACCGAGAGCGGGCCGACCGTCCTATCGCCGTTCGAACAGGCCAGCCTTTCCATGAACATGGAGAGATCCCGATGAATGAGTCGGAGAACCTTGCCCGCCTGGAAGCGGTGGCGACCGGCGGTCCCTATCACGTCTCCGCCTACTTGTGGGTGCTACGGGTGCTGGAGGAGACGCGTCGCAAGCTCGAGCGGGAAGATCACATCACTGCCGTCGAGCTTCTCGAGGGCAACCTGGAACTGGCGCGTCGCGAATTCGGTCCCATGGCCCTGGAAGTGTTTACGCACTGGGGTCTGGAGACGACATCCGACATCGGATCCATCGTCTTCGAATTGGTCGAAAGCGGTTTTCTCCGGAAGACGGACGACGATTCGATCGATGACTTCGACGACGTTCACGATCTGCAACAAGCACTCATCGATCAGTACGAGTGGTAGAGCCTTTCGCGCCGCAGCGGGCCGACGGTGGGTACGGCGGGATGAGTTCCGGCTCGGGCTCGGACTCCGGCTTGGGCTCCGGTTCGGGCTCCGGCTCGGGCTCCGGCTCCGGCTCGGGCTCCGACTTGGGCTCCGGTCACGCTGGTCGACCGCACATTCTGGTGCTTCGTTTTCATTCGCTCGGGGATGTCATTCTGACGGCGGGCATCCTTCGCGCGTTGGGCGACCTGCCGTCCCGGCCATGCGTCGAGCTGGTGACGGAAGAACGATTCGCTTCTCTCTTCTCCGGCGCACCCTTCGTGTCGAGGATTCACGGACGAGGGGAGGCGATCCCAAGTCTCGGGGACTACTCCAGGGTTGTCGATTTGCAGGCGAGCCCGACGAGTCGTCGTTACTTGCGGTCCGCGGCGGGAGCTGACACTCGTTCCGTTCGCGTTCGTTCCGTTCGCACCCGCAGTTTGGAGCGGCGTCTTCTCGTCCTGACGGGAGGGCGCGCGCCCCGCCGGATTCCCGACGCGATCGGCCGTTATGCGGAAGCGGCGTTTCTTCCTGACGAGTTCGCGGGCCTGACAGACGCGGATCTGGCGCCGACACTCTTTGAGGACGAGAAGGGCCGGGCCGAGTGGTCCGTGCATCCGGCGGCACAACTACCGGGCCCGCGGGTCGCGCTCATCACCGGCGCCTCGCGAAAAAGCAAAGCGCCGACGAGGGACACGTTCGCAACCGTCGGCCGGTCTTTCCAGGATCGCGGTTGGAGTGTCCTTTGGGTGGAAGAAGACCGGGGGCAGGCCGGGGACGCTCCGGTCGGGACGCGGGTGGCGGTGTCCTTATCCGCGCTGAAGTCGGCGTTCGCCGGATGCGACCTCGTCGTCAGTGGGGATTCGGGGCCCATGCATCTGGCCACGGCCATGCGGACGCCGGTTGTGGCCGTGTTCGGCTCCTCCGTGCGCGGCTTCGGTTTCTTTCCCAGAGTCTCAGACGTCCGTGTACTGGAACACGATGTTTGGTGCCGGCCGTGTGGAGTCCATGGTCGCAACCATTGTTGGCGGGGAGGATTTCCCTGCCTCGACGTTTCGCCCCAACGTATCGTGGACGAGGGGATTCGTCTGGTGGACTCGGCGAAACGCCAATCGCAAAGGCCGGCGCAGCCGGGACAAAGACAGGATTTGGGACCAGGACAGGAGTCAGGTGAAGGTTTGGGACCAGGACTAGATCAGGTAAAGGACGGATCCTCGTGAGCGATCCTCGACCGGAGGTACGAAAACTCGATCCGAGAGTGATCTCCAAGATTGCGGCCGGCGAGATGATCCTGCGGCCGCTTTCGGTGGCCAAGGAACTCCTTGAAAACTCCGTAGACGCACGGTCACGCCGCATCGTCGTCGAGGTCGGGGAACGCCCGGACGCTTTGCTACAGGTCACGGACGATGGGATCGGGATGACCGAAGCCGACCTTCGTCTGGCTTTGGAAACGCACGCGACGAGCAAGCTTCGTTCGGAAGAAGACCTGCTTCGGGTCGGTTCGCTGGGCTTCCGCGGCGAGGCCGTCCCGTCGATCGGTCGCGTATCGCGAATGACGATCGAGACGGCTTCCGACGAGTCCGGGGCCGGATTCCGGGCCCGCGTCGAAGGTGGCACTCTGCGTGCGATCGAGCCCACGTCGCGCCGTCGCGGGACGACGGTGCGCGCCGAGGATCTCTTCTTCAACTCACCAGTTCGGAAGCGCTTTCTGAAGACTGCGGCGGGAGAGCGCAGGGCCATTCGCAAGATGGTGGAGACCTACGCCTATGCGTATCCGGATCTGCATCTGCGGCTGGTGGAGGGCGGGGTGGAGAAACTCGACCTGGCGCCCGCCGACGGTCTTGCCGAGCGAATGTCGCAGTTGGGCGGTGCCGGACAGTTGGAGCAACTGCTGGCCGTCGAAGATGCGGCGCCGCGCTTTCGTGTGCACGGATTCGTCGGAGTGCCGGAATTGGCTCGAGGCGGAACCCAACACCAGACGTTGCTCGTCAATCGGCGATGGGTCACGGCACCGTGGTTGAGCGCTGCGCTGCGTCAGGCATTCGGGGATCTGCTTCCTCCCGGAAAGAATCCGTTGGCCGTTCTGCTCCTCGACATTGATCCTTCGCGGATCGACGTCAATGTTCACCCCACGAAGCGAGAGATCCGTTTCCTCGACGAAAGCGAGATCTTCGGGTGGCTGGTTCGCGTCGTGAAAGCGCAGGTGCAGACCCTCGTACCGACTTGGAACCTGGAGCCCGGCAACCGAGGTGGAGGTTGGTCACGCGCGGGAAGAGACTCGGCGTCCAAGATTCGGGAAGTAGCGCCGCTCATCGATGAACTGTATCGCGGCCCGACGGTGCGGACTTCCGATGCGCTCACGCCCGGTGACTTCGACGGTCGCGGAGAGCACGGAGAGCACGGGGATCGAGGAGATCGCGGGGAGCACGGAGATCGCGGAGATCTTGGAATTCATACGAGTCCGGGAGAGCGTTCCGATTCGAACACCCAGGCGCCCGAGTGGGTCCGAAACGATCCTTCGCTCGAAACACAGTTGCCATGGGAACGTTCGGACGCGGATGTCGCTTCCCACCCGGTGGACCCGGATGTCGCTATCGACCCGGCGGATTCGGCGAACCCGGCGAACCCGCCGAACCTGCCGAACCCTGCGGATCCGGGGGACCCGGAGGCCTCTGCGAGCGATGCACGTGTTCTTTGGCAACTGCATCGTCGTTACATCCTCGCTCAAACCCAGCACGGCGCCCTCATCATCGATCAGCACGCAGCGCACGAACGCATCCTTTACGAGCAGACGCTGAAGAGATTCCGCACCGGGGGCTTTCCCGTGCAGCAGCTTCTCGCACCCCTGACCCTGACTCTGGAACCCGACGAGATGGAGTGCTTCCGCCGCTTCTCTGGTGAGTTCGCAGCGGTCGGTCTCGATGCGACGGAGTTTGGAAACGACACGGTTCTCCTGCGCGGAGCGCCGACGTTTTGGTCGAAGGATCCCGAAGCGACCTTCCGGGATGTTCTTGCCGACCTCGGTTCGGGCATCGGTCGCCGCTTTGCCCGTCGTGAAGAACAACTGGCCGCGTCCTTCGCGTGTCGCAGCGCCATCAAGAGCGGACGGCCGTTGTCCCAGAGGGAAATGCAGCGGCTCGTACACGACCTCTTCGCCACCGACGTACCCCACGGCGACCCACACGGACGACCGACCTTCTTCGAGGTGGATCTCAATGACTTCGACCGACGTTTCGGCCGGCACTGACGGCACGCTCGTCGGGTTTCTGACCGGTCCGACCGCCACGGGGAAGAGCACGGTCGCCGAATACCTGGCCGAGCGCTACGACCTCGAGTTGCTCTCGATCGACAGCCGGCAACTCTACCGCGGCCTGGACCTGGGCACCGCCAAGCCGACTCGGGAGGAACGCGGTCGGTGCCGCTACCACCTGCTCGACCTTCTTTCGCCCGATGAGTTCTCGAGCGCCGGCGGTTTTCAGCAATCGTTTCGAGCTGCGCTCGAGGACGTCGCGGCGCGGTCGCGCAGAGCCTTGGCCGTCGGAGGCACGGCACTCTACTGGGAAGCCTGCGCGTACGGCATGCATCCTCTGCCGCCGTCGTCCCCGGAGTTTCGCGCGAAGTGGGAACGAGTCTGGAAAGAGCAAGGGCTGGAGGTCGTCTTCGATCGACTGGTGGAACTCGATCCGATAGGCGCCGAAGACGTCGAAAGGGACAACCCTCACCGGGTCCTACGTGCCCTGGAACTCGTGGAGACGACGGGGAAGACGCTTCGGGACCTGTACTCCGGACCGCGAGTTGGCGGACTCGACTCCGTGCCGCCCGAGGTGATCCTTCTACGTCCGCGGGAAGAAACCTATCGCAGGATCGAAGAGCGATGCGACGCGATGCTTGCCGCCGGATTGATCGATGAGTTGCGTTCTCTGCTGGACCAGGGCGTCTCGTCGGATGCACCCGGACTTCGAACGGTGGGCTACCGCGAGTTCCTTCCGTTCCTTGATGGCACCGCGTCGCTGGACGAGTGCAGGGAACTCTTTGTTCGCAACTCCAGACGCTACGCCAAACGTCAGGAGACCTGGTTTCAGAACCGAATGCCTGGTGCCCACCGGATCGAGCTGAGCCTTGGGATGGAGCTGGGTGACATCGTGGGGGAGGTCGCGCGCTGCCTCCATCTCGCTTGACAGAAAAGGGCCAGGTGGTACCGTTCCGGCACGAGTCTGAGGAGCGGGCATAACTCAGTTGGTAGAGTGTCAGCTTCCCAAGCTGAATGTCGCGGGTTCGAGTCCCGTTGCCCGCTCCAGTTTCCTCCGACCGTTTCGACGACATTGTCAGCTCAAATTGACATTCCTCAACCATGCGACTACCCTGACGGATTCGTGAGGTTCGCCACCTTGTCCGTCCGCGGGTCCGCAAGTCGGACGTCCACCGAGTCAAAGTGAAGTCATGGTCCAAGTAGACGAAGTTGCCACCGGCTCCGAAGCCGAGTCCCTCGGGATTCGCCCCGGAGATCAGATCGTTCGCATCAACGGCGAACCGGTCCGCGACGTCCTGGACTTTCACTTTCGGGTCGCGGACGACGAACTCGAGATCGAGTTGTTCCGGGGCAAGGAGAAGCTCCGACTGGACGTCATCCCTGAGGGTCCGCCCGATCTCGGAATCTCGCTCGTCCCGATGAAGGTTCGACTTTGCGGGAACGACTGCGTCTTCTGCTTCGTCCACCAGAATCCGGAGGGCATGCGGAAGACGATCTACGTTCAGGATGAGGACTACCGTCTGAGCTTCCTCTACGGAAACTTCGTCACCTTGTCCAACATGAAGGAATGGGAGATCCGGCGCATCGTCGAACAGCGACTGAGTCCGATCTATCTCTCCATTCACTCCACGAATCCGGTGACTCGGCAACGCATGATCCGCGCCAAGCAGGACCGTGACATCCTTCCCATTCTCGACTACTTCGCCGAGAACGACATCACCATGCACACTCAGGTTGTCTTCGTCCCCGGCTACAACGAGGGGGAAGATCTGGCGCAGACGGTTCGCGACCTTGCGAGCTACTACCCGAAGATTGAGTCTCTGGCCGTGGTTCCACTGGGGATGACCATGCATCGGGAGGGACTGACCGAGCTGCAACCGGTGACGGTCGAAATGGCCGAGGAGACCCTGTCTCTGGCTGCGGGGTTTCAGGACGAGTTCCAATCGAAGTGGGGTCTGCGCTGGCTCTACATGGCCGACGAGTGGTACCGCAAAGTCGGGCGACCCGTTCCGTCTGACGCGGAGTACGACGGGTTCCCGCAGCTCGAGAACGGCATCGGGATGACACGCTTCTTCACGACACAGATGGAAGAAGCGGAGTCGCTGTTCCCCGACGCGAAAGAGAACGGTTTGCGGCGCGTCACCCTGGTCACCGGTGAACTCTTTCAGGAAACGTTGGAACCGATGGTGCGGGCGAAACTCGTAGAGACCGGTGAAGATCTCGATGTGCAGATCGTGGGTGTCGGAAACGAGTTCTTCGGTCGAACCGTCACGGTCGCGGGACTGCTCTCCGGCTCGGACATCCTTCGTGACCTGGCTTCTGTTCCCGATCTGGGAGACCGGATCTATCTTCCGCCCGCCGTCCTCAACGACGACGATGTGTTTTTGGACGACGTGCCCTTGTCGGCCGTCGAGGAACGGTTCGGAGTCCCCGTGCAGGTGGGGTTCCGGGACCGGGTTTGGTGAGTGCCATGAGTCTTCCCGTCGTGGCCATCATCGGTCGGCCCAACGTAGGAAAGTCGACCCTCTTCAACCGCCTCATCGGAACGCGGCTGGCTGTCGTCGACAATCTTCCGGGGATCACGCGCGATCGCCTCTCCCGTCGGGCGGAGTGGACCGGGACGGAGTTCCACCTGGTCGACACCGGTGGATGGGTCCCGGACTCGGACGAGGCCATGGATGGGCGCATTCTGCAGCAGGTCCTTCACGCCATGGGTGTGTGTGATCTGGCCATCCTCCTGGTCGATGCCCGGCAGGGTCTTCATCCGCACGATCAGACCATCGCCCGCGAACTCTTTCGGGAGGGCATTCCCGTCCTCTTGGCGGCGAACAAGGTGGATCACGCCAAGCTCGAAGAAGACATTCCGGAGTTTCTTTCGCTCGGTTTCGAGAAGGCGTACCCCGTCTCGGCGGCGGAAGGAAGAGGCGTCGGGGATCTCCTCGACGAGGTCGTCTCGCGGCTGAAGGATCAGCCACGGCGGATCAAGAACCCTCGCGCGTCGGTCGGAGGTGAAGAGGGGATTCGGGTGGCCCTGGTTGGAAGGCCCAACGTGGGGAAGTCCTCACTGACGAATCTTCTTCTGGGTGAAGATCGGATGATCGTCGACGACAAGCCGGGGACGACGCGCGACGCCATTGACGCGCCGTTCAAGTTCCACGGGCAGAACCTGGTCTTGGTCGACACCGCCGGGATCCGCCGGAAGCTCGGCCATCACCCGGACTTCGAGTTCTATGCCACGCTTCGAGCGATGCGAGCCATCGACCGTTCCGACGTCGCCGTCCTCGTCCTCGACGCGACCCAGCCCATTCACAAGCAGGATGCCCGGATCGGATCCCTCATCGTCGAAGCGGGAGCGGCCGTGGTCATCGCGGTAAACAAGTGGGACCTGCTCGACAAGACCGAGGGGACGATGGGCGAGTGGGTGCGGCGGATTCGCGACGACCTTCCGTTCCTGTCGCATGCGCCGCTGGTCTTCATCTCCGCCGTGACGTCGCAGCGGATTCACAAGTTGCCCGAGGAGATCCTCCGCGTTCACGAGAACAACTCGCGCGAGATCCCGACGCCGCGCTGGAACGAAGTTCTGGCCAAGGCGATCGAGCACAACCCGCCGAAGTCGCGTGGCGGGGGACAGCGGCCGATCAAGATCTACTACGCCAATCAGATCAAGTCCGCGCCCCCGACGGTCGCGATCTGGGTCAGCGATCCACGACGTCTCGCACCGGAATACGGGCGTTATCTCCTCAACCGTTTCCGCGAGAACTTCGACTTCGAAGGGGCCCAGCTCCGGTTGGCCCTGAGAAAGAGTTAGTCCGAATGCTCTGGATGGTTCTGGCCTTTGCCGCGAGTTTCTTCCTAGGTTCGATCCCGCATGGACTCTGGGTGGGGCGTCTCGTTCGCGGCATCGACGTGCGCGAGCATGGCTCGAAGAATCTGGGCGCGACCAACGTCTACCGCGTTCTCGGTCCAAAGTGGGGTCTGCTCGTTCTCTTCCTCGATGCCGGAAAAGGCGCCGCGGCCGTTGCGCTCTCCGTTCTGTTGGCGCAGACGACGGACCTGGCCGGGACCAGCTGGCCCGGTCTCATCGGAATGCTGGGCGCGTTCCTCGGGCACATGTTCACGCCGCTGGCGGGCTTTCGAGGCGGGAAGGGAGTCGCGACGGGGGCCGGAGCCTGGGCGGCGCTGGTTCCGATGGCATTCCTCATCGCCCTCTCGGCCTGGATCTTCTTCTTCATGCTTCGGCGCATCGTATCGCTCGCTTCCATTGCCGCAGCCATCGTCCTACCGTTCGCGGTGGCAGCCACGATCCCGCCCCCGGTTCTCGGGGAACCGCTCTTCTGGTTGTCGGTCGTAACGTGTGGCTTCGTCGTCTGGCGACACCGGGGGAACATGAGCCGCCTGATCCGGGGTGAGGAAAAGGCTCTGGCCCTCAAAGGTTCGAAATCGGGCGGCGCAGAATCCGGGGAAGGAACGCGCTGAGACCATGGATCTGGAACAACCCATCACCGTATACGGCGCCGGAAGCTGGGGAACGACCCTGGCGATTCACCTGGCCCGGAAGGGCCTCCCGGTTCTTCTGTGGGGACGAAGCGAAGCCCACAGAGAAGAGATGAGTTCCGTCCGGGAGAACAGGAAGTATTTGCCGGGCATTCCTTTTCCTGGTTTTATTCACGTGGTGCCTGAAGGGAAGCCACCGGCGCCGAACGGTCCGTTGGCGGTCCTGGCGGTTCCTTCGGACGGGGTTCGTTCCTTTCTGGCGGACGTTCCCGGTCGGGACGATGCCACCTGGGTCATCACGACGAAGGGAATCGAGGTCGAGACCGGGCACCGGATGAGTGAGGTGGTGGGAGAAGTCGCGGGAATCGGCCAGGAGCAGATCGTGACGTTGGCCGGCCCGAGCCTGGCCCAGGAGGTTGCGGAAGGAAAGCCGGCAGCGATTCTTGCGGCCTCGGTTTCCGAAGACGCGGCGGCTCAGGTCCAGGAAGTTTTCGCCTCCGACCGATTTCGGGTCTACCGGTCCCAGGATCCGGTTGGGGTCGAGTTGGCGACGTCGCTCAAGAATCCGATGGCCATTGCGGCCGGCGTGGTTGACGGTTTGGAACTCGGTCACAACGCGAGAGGGGCTCTCCTGACTCGGGGACTGGCGGAGATTACGAGATTGGGCACGGCTTTGGGCGGACAGCGGGAGACGTTCCAGGGACTGGCCGGTGTGGGCGATCTGATCACGACCTGCACCAGTGCGCTCAGCCGGAACTACAAGCTCGGAAGCATGCTCGGTCAGGGCTTGAGCCTCGACGAGGCAATGTCGCGAATGACGATGGTGGCCGAAGGGGTCAAGACGACGAAGGCAGCGGTGAAGTTGGCTGACGCGGTGGAAGTCGAGGTTCCCATTTTGGAAAAGGTCTCCGAGATCCTCTTCCAGGGACTGGACCCGTCGGACGCTCTGGAATCGCTGATGACGAGACCGCTCCGCGCGGAGTAACACAAGGTCGCTACCGAGGTAGGCATGGTCGAGAAGAAGAAGCTTTATTACTCGATCAGCGAGGTGAGTCAACGCCTCGACGTGAAGCCCCATGTTCTGCGTTACTGGGAGTCGCAGTTTCGGATGCTGCGCCCCAAGAAGAACCGGGCGGGAAACCGGTCGTACCGCGACAAGGATCTGGAGATCCTGGAGCAGATCAAAGAGCTGCTCTACGACCGTCGGTTTACCATCGAAGGCGCTCGGAAAGAGCTTCAGGATCGGCGCAAGAACGGGGGGGCCACGGAACTTTCCGACGCGGCCTCGGCTTCCGGCGACGGTTCGGTATCCGAGACTTCGGACCCTGCGGGGGCCACGCAGGCAGCGGGCCAGTCGTCCACATCTGCGGCCTCCACAGGCTCCTTGGGCTCTACACCCTCTACAAGCTCTACAGGCTCCACAGCCACCACGTCTTCTGCAGCATCCGCAGCGTCAACGGCCTCGGTGGCCTCTCCAGCTTCTGCGGAGTCGTCCACCGGGAATGGTTCGTCCTCGGCCCCTGAAGACCCAGCGGCGAACACGTCGCCAAGCACCTCGCCGGAGCCGGCAAAGGTTCTCGATCTGGCCCCGATTCGTGAACTCCGTTCCGAGATCGTCGAGCTGAAAGAATGGCTCGAGAGTCGGCGCGGAGAATCCGCTTGAACCACGGATCGAACTGACCGTAGTTTCTGGGTCGACACGCCTGCGGTCGGGGCGTGGCGCAGTCAGGTAGCGCACTTGCATGGGGGGCAAGTGGTCGCTGGTTCAAATCCAGTCGCCCCGACCACCTTCTCGAGAAGCCTTCCGACGTTTGTGCGGAAGGCTTCTCCATGTCCCTTCGAATCGACGAGGAGCCGAATACGTGACCCTGCGAATTCTTCTCAGCAATGACGACGGCGTGAGGGCCACCGGGCTCTGGGCGCTGCATGATGCGTTCGCGGAGCATGCGGAGATCCTGGTCGTCGCCCCGGAACGAGAGCAGAGCGCCAGTAGCCACGCACTGACCCTTCACAACCCTCTTCGGATGCGTAAGGACCGGGACGGGGTCTATGCCGTCGACGGCACGCCCACCGACTGCGTTTTAATGGGAATCCGCGCCGTGGCCGAGCGCGAGGGGTTTCGGCCGGACTTCGTACTTTCCGGAATCAACCACGGTCCCAATCTGGGCGACGACGTCACCTATTCCGGGACTGTGGCGGCGGCTTTTGAAGGGCACCTCCTCGGTTATCCCTCCATCGCGTTCTCCAACGTCAATGCGTCGGCCGGCTTTGAAAAGGCCGCGCAGGCGGCGCTGCAACTCGTGCAGCAGCTTTCGGAGCAGGACGTGCCTTCGGACCTGCTGCTCAATGTGAACTTTCCCGATATCGAGACCTTTCGGGGCTTCCGAATCTGCGGCCTCGGGCATCGGCGTTACGAGGACGTCGTCGAGGAACGGACCGACCCACGCGGTCGCAACTATTACTGGCTGGGAGGCCATCCGACCTGGGACGACGGTGACGGCTCCGACATGGCCGCTTTGACGGCGGGATACGTTTCGGTGACCCCGATGCATTTGGCGCTGACCGACACCACGAAGATGCAGGCTCTGGAAGCATGGAATCTCAAACTCCCGAAGTAAGGGTCGTCGTCCCGTAGGCACACGAGCTTCACGAACGATACGAATGGCATCTGACGCGGACGCATCTCCCGGTTCCCGGGAGCGGATGGTGGAAGAGCAGCTCGAACGGCGCGGGATTTCCGACCCCCGGATTCTCGAGGCCATGCGAGAGATTCCGCGCGATGCTTTCGTCGACGAGGATCTGCGCGACGAAGCCTACAGCGACCGTGCCTTACCCATCGGCCTCGACCAGACGATCTCCCAACCGTACATGGTGGCGCTCATGACGGAGCGGCTTGACATCCTTCCGCACGATCGCATTCTCGAGATCGGAACCGGATCCGGCTACCAGACTGCGATCCTGGCCCGACTCGTACGGCGGGTCTACACCGTGGAACGCCTGGTCGCTTTCGCCGGCCTTGCCGAGGAGCGGCTCCGGCGTCTGGGGCTCGACAACGTCGAGTACAGGACGGGGGACGGCAGTCTGGGTTGGCCGGAAGAAGCGCCGTTCGACGGAATCCTCGTCGCGGCCGGAGCCCCCGAACTGCCGGATTCGCTGGTGAGTCAGCTGCGATTGGGGTCTCGTCTGGTCATTCCTGTCGGTCCGATCGGGAAGCAGGGACTTCGGGTCTACGAGAAAGTTTCGGACGGGGAGTGTGTGCTGCTCGAGACCCTGCCCTGCGCTTTCGTGCCTTTGCGGGGTGCGGAGGCCTGGCCGGAGTCCGATTCCTGACTCGACCCTGCCGACATCGATGTCCGCAAGAATCCGATGGGATCGAGGGATGGACATGCCGGTTTTCGTTTGTGTATATTCCTGGATCTGCGACCCAAGGGGATCGGTCGGGGCGTAGCGCAGTCTGGTAGCGCACCTCGTTCGGGACGAGGGGGTCGGAGGTTCAAATCCTCTCGCCCCGACCATTATTTTCCCCATCGTCAGCGCGCGGAATCCGGAAGCGGAAGCCGGAAGCCCGCGGGCTGGAATCTACCCGGGCCGGTCTTCGGCCCGCACTTTGGTCGGTCCATTAGCTCGTCCTTCGTCCAGTCCGTCCTTTCGACGAGGTGAACCGTGTCCGAACTGGTCCAGAGACTTCGCTCCACCGTGCGCTCGATCCCAGATTTCCCCAAGCCCGGCATCCTGTTCCGTGACTTCACGCCGGTGCTGCTGGACGGCAAGCTCGTCGATGACAGCCTGAAAGCCCTCTGGGCGCCCTTTGACGGGCAGGTCGACATCATCGCCGGAATCGAGTCGCGCGGCTTCATCCTCGGCGCCAGCATCGCCGTGCAGCGTCACATGCCCTTCGTTCCGATGCGGAAGCCGGGCAAGCTCCCGGGGGAGACGTATCAGGTTTCCTATGCCCTGGAGTACGGAAACGACGCCCTCGAGGTCCACAAGGACGCCATCCCCAAAGGCGCCCGGGTCCTCATCGTCGACGATCTGCTCGCGACCGGCGGTACGGCAGCCGCGTCGGCCCGTCTTGTCGAGCAGGCCGGCGGAGAGGTGGTCGGTCTCGGTTTCCTCATCGAACTCGCGCATTTGGGCGGGCGGGCTCAGCTTGGCGACCACCGGATCGAAAGCCTTCTGATCTACGAGTAGCCACCGGGCTGCGAACTTCCTTCTCGTCAGCGCACCCGAACGACGCGAGCGGTCGACGAACGACTCTCCGAATCCGCCCGCAGGAAGTAGACGCCGGCCGGAGCGTCGGGAAGTTGGTCTTCCAAGTCGAGTTCGTGTCGTGACCATCCTGCATCTGCCCGCACCGTGAAGGCGGAGCCCATCCGACGGCCGGAGGCATCCATCCATTCGACCCGGATGTCGCGACCACCCGAAGGGTTGTAGAGGTCGACCTCGATGGGTCCGAAGCCGGGACTCGGGCCCTTCACCCGGAGCTGCACGACGTCACGTTCCGGCGTCGCGACAACCGCGGAGGCGGGGTCGCACGGGTCCGGCTCACAGGTTGAGCCCGCGCCGAAGAAGACGCCGATCCCAGCGCAATCGGCAGCGGTTCGAAGTTCGCAGGACGCATCCGACTGACAGCATGCGCCGCCCGGACTGGCTGGACACGGGACCTGTCCATCGGTCGAGAAGCCCAGGCTTCCCAGGTCGAAGATCGGCACTGCGACGCTGGGAACGCTGTCGTCCTGGAAGAACGCGCCGTGTTCGGGGTGCGGCACCAGGGACAGCAGTGAGCTGCCTCCGGAGTAACTGTAGGGAGCCAGCCAGACGGCCTCGACCGCGCTGCCGGACTGACCGTCGTTCCAGAAAACCTGCGTCCCTGATCCCGGGGCCGGCCACTCCGCGGACGGAAACTGGAAGTCTCCGCAGGATCCGGAGTCCACGATGAGGATGTCGTCGGTGTCGTAGTCGAGACCGAAGGTCACTCCCGCGACGGAAGACGGCGACTCTGGATCGAACAGTGCAAGGATACAGACCACCCGAGTCTCCAGACCGTCGATGCGGGCATTCACTTCCTCGCAGCGGGAGGGAAGGGCGTTTCCGCAGTAGCTGGTTTCGTCCGGGGTGTAGAGCACTCCCGGTTCGGTATGAAGGACGAGAACGCCTCCGTTGTTTCCGTTGCACGGCGCATCGCAGATGGTTCCGTCTCCCAGGAAGAGTCCGGACGCTGCCAGGCACATCTCATCGGACTGGATCGTGCACGCACCCAGCACGCTGCAGCAGGCTCCCAGGGACTGGCAGGGCGAGTCGTCGCAGGTCGTGGCATCGCCGAGGTAGGCGCCACCGACCGTGTCGCAGCTTTCCTGTGTTTCGATCACGCAGCTTCCGTCGGGAAGACAGCAGGCGCCGAGAGGACCGCATCCCTGCCCGCGTGCACCAATCGGAACGCCGCACACATTGTTCTCTGGAAGGCAGGGCGAAGAGGCGGACACGGTGTAGTCACCGAGGACCACCGCGGCGGAGTCGCATTCGACCGGGCCGCAGAAGAGCGGGTCGCTGACGATGGGAGGGCCGATGAACGTCACGTCGACCGGTACTTGTTCCGGGTCGACGACGGTGCATTCGAACGAGATGTCTGCGGCTTCTGTGACGTCATTGAGTCCGGACGACGAGCAGTTGCCCCAGATCACGGAGTTGCGGACGGTCATGACGTTGTCGCTGAAGGAACGGAGCGCGCCGCCCTGGGTCGCTCCGAAGTTTCGGGTGACGGTGCAGCGCTCGACGAGGACGCTGCCGTCGTTGGCGAAGATGCCTCCCGTCCAGAGTCCGGAGTTGCCGTCGACAAGACAATCGCGGATCTCCATCGAGCAACTGTTGAGGCTGAGGGCCGCGCTCTGGGACGTCATCCCGCGGAAGTCCGTTCTCTCAATGACTCCTGTGGCGTCCGAGATGAGCGCTCCCTGGTAGAAGTGCCAGACCGGTGTCGTTAGATGGAAAAGGCAGTCTTCCATCTTGAAGTTGGCGCACTCCTGTACAAAGAGACCGTAGTCACCGTTGTCCCGAAACTCGCAGTCGGTTACGTGCACGGAGTCCGCGGAGTACACCCGGAGCCCTTCGGCGCTCGCGTTGAAGAAGCCGCAGTCCCTCACGATGGCGCTGGACTCCTCTGCGCGGACGAGATCCCAACCCTGCGTCGATTGCTCGAAGATGGATCCGCTCAGGTCGAGCGGCGCCTGAAGGCTGACGGCCCGGATGGCCTGGCCGGGGCCGTGGGACTCGTTCTGCGAGAAGATGGAGTCTTTGATTCGCAGCTCGCCGCCATCGGCGAGAATGGCGCCGCCCGTCGACAGCTGAAGGTGTCGGGCGTTGTTCTGCGAGAAGATGCAACCGCTGACGTCGACGACCGAACCAATGGACCGAATCGCGCCGCCACTGGACTCGTCTGCCGTGCCGGGTGCGAACCCGTTCCGTATGCGAACGTTCTCGAGTCTGAGTTCAGCCGATTCGAGGAGGAAGCCGCGCCGACGAAATGCCGCGTTGGCCTCGCAATCGATGGTGGTCGACGCGGCCGATCCGCTCTGGCTCCGGACGGTCAGTTGGATTCCGCTGATCAGGATGTCCCGGTTCCCGGGTCCGGTGAAGACGCCGTCGGTCAGTTCGACGGTGTCTCCGGTCACGGCAGCGGCGACGGCATCCGCGATGGTGGGAAAGTCACCCGTTCCATCCGGTGAAACGACATGGATGGCGGACTCCGACGTTGTCGCCCAGCAGATCGAGATGAACAGTGCGAAGCCTCGAAGCGTCAGCGAGGCTCTGCGTCGTTTCTGTTGCGTCTGCATGATGGATCTCTCCTTCGGACTTCCGGAGAGGGGGGCGAAGTCGCGGTTGGGTGGATGCCCCCGTCTCAGGGCGCATCCACGTACCTAATTTTCCGAACCGGCCGGCGCGGGCTAGTGCTTGTGAGCGTCTCCCATGTACGAATGGGCCAGGTCGTGGATGTAACGACGAAGCGCCTCCACGTGCTGTGTGTCCGTCGTCTGCTTCGCCTTCATCGCGTGAATGAGAATCTGGTGGCAGGCGGAGAGCTCGGTCATGTACTTGCGCAACGCGGCATTGTCTCCACCATCCGCCGGCTTGATCCGTTGCTGGAGGAAGTAGTAGGTGACGATGTGGGCCAGCTCGTCCGCATGGTCCTCTTTGTTCTCGACCCAGCGGACGACCTGATTCCAGTTGCCTTCCTTGGTCGCTTCGGCGATCTGAGCCATCGACTTCTCGATCGTCTGCACGTGCTCTTCCATGATCGTGAACCGCGTCTCGTCCCCATAGATCCCGCATGGAATCTGACAATGGGCGCGGAGGGAGGCCGGGGCGAGGAGGGCCAGGGCGGTGCAGGCAACGACGAACTTCCGAATCATTCTCGATCCTTTCCTTTCCATGGATTTCAAAACTCCAGAATCAGATGATACCACCCGGCTCCATCCCGGCCGCATGTTTCAGGGACGCGCCGCGACACGCGAGAAGCGACACGCGGCCCGCGGCCCGCGGCAAGGCATGCCGGACGCGGATGGGACCCTCGTCGGGCTAGCCGCGCCTGGCCGGCAATCACCCAAACCTGGCCCCTGGGGCTTTGCGAATATTCCGGTCCGGGCGAAGCGAAGCCCGCCCGATTGACGTATCCTTGTCCCAGGCATTTTTGACGGCGAGCCGCCGTGTCGGGCGCGTTTGCCGCCGCCTGGGGACTTCGTGAAACGCAGCAGGTGCCGTTGGTGGAGAATTCGGAGAGAAAGCCCATCGAAGATATCGAGTCGACCCGCGACCTGCTGGCCCGCGTCAAGGGGGGCGACGACGCAGCCCATGAACGGGTCTACCGTCGGTTCGTCCCGGGGCTGAAAAGATGGGCGTCGGGCCGAATCCCGCCGCAGGCGAGGGGCCTCGTCGAGACGGAGGACATCGTCCAACTGTCGCTCATTCGGGCTCTGGGCCAGATCGAGCGCTTCGACCCCCGGCGACCCGGCGCGTTTCTGGCCTACCTGCATCAGATCCTCATCAATTGTGTACGCGACGAGATTCGGCGGGCCGGCCGGCGTCCATCCGGAGACGAGATCAAAGACGACTTTCCGGATGACCGCAGAGCCATGCTCGAGGAAACGATGGGATCGAACCTCGTCGAGGTCTACGAACGCTCGCTGGCGCGCCTTCCGGAGAATCAGCAGGAATCCATCGTGCTGCGGGTTGAGTTCGGATTCACCTATCGGGAAATCAGTGAGGCTCTGGGACGGCCGTCACCCAATGCTGTCCGGATGGAGATCACTCGCGGCCTGGCTCGGCTGGCCGAGGTCATGAACGAAGAGACCTAGTGGATGCCTGAGCGGCGGTCAGTATCGCCGTTTCGATGCACGTTCGCGGTCTCGAAGAATCGGATCTCGAAGTCGATCCCGCTGCGTGCCAGCCGGGCAGCGTCGAGCCCGGCAATCCCCCAGCGACCCGGCGACAGAATGCGAACGGGAAAGCTGCGACCCTCCACCACAGCGCGCATCGGCGTAGCCGGGTGAATCTCGAGGTTCAGGTCACTCCCTTCCAGTACGAGCACCGGTCCCGAACTGGAACTCGATGCGCTGACGTCGAGATGGCTTCCTCCGGCCGTGGTCCAAACGGATCCCGGCCGAGTTTGAATGCTCAGCGTTTGGGCGAGAAAGAGGGACTGCGTCTGTTCGGCGCGGTTTCGCGGGGGCTGCCGCTCCCAGGTCGTCTCGTTGAAAACCGGACCGTGTGTCGTGGTGATGAGAGCACTCCGGGTGGGCCAGTCCTGCCAACCGGTGAGGGCAGCGGGGTCGAACGGCACGACGTCTTCCTGCGTATAGGGGAACAGGTCCACCAGGTGGTGCGGGCCGAGGTGATAGATCTCGTGGTAGATGTCGCCGGCCAGGGCGGCGTTTTCCGGAGCGGGGAAGCTCAGCAGGCCCCAGTTGACGAAGATCGGACGCACCTCGTACCCCGACCGGGAGAGGGGCTCGAGGAACCTGCGGGCGGCGTTTTCCCGATAGGCGGGACCCAAGATGCGGGCGGCTTCCATTCCGATCGAGTACGGCGTTCCCGGCAGCCAGGCGGCCAGCACAAGCAGTGCGGCGGTGACCCAGACGATTCTCCGCGAGCGGCCGTGCGGGTCGGACTCCGACTCGGATTCGGGGTAGGACTTGGATTCGGATTCGGGGTCGGACTCGGGCTCGGGCTCGGGCTCGGCCTCGGACTCGGGCTCGGCCTCGGACTCGGACCCGGACCCGGGGTTGAGACCGCGCAGGCGGGAAAAGATGGCTTCGAGTGCCGGGATGAGCAGACCCGCCGTGACCGGGGCCAGGAAGGCCAGATAGCGAACCTGTCGCAATGAGAATGCGTGGATGAGTACGACACACAGAATCCACGCCAAGGCGAAAGCGCGCTGAAGCCTGGACCCTCTCCAAGCCGTGAACAGCCCGAGGGGAACCAGGACCCACGGAAGAACGCCGAAGGCGGGCGCATTCCGAAGGTAGACCCAGAGAGGCTGAGTCGACGTCTGCTCTCCCGCCTCAAACATCAGAAAGCGAACCTGTTGGGCGATGCGGTCGAAAAAGCCGAGTTCCGGGTAGGCCCCCGAGAGCACCACACCCAAGACAGCGACCGTGAGGACTCCGCTGCCGAGGGCTGCCAGGGCCAGCCCGCCGAACACGCGGAGTCGGCCGGACCGATCCGAGTGACTCCGATCGTCTCCATCTTGTGCCGGTTCGAAGAAGAGCAGGGTCGCCTCCACCGCGAGGATGACGATCCAGAACAGTGCGTAGGTGTGCTTGATCAACGGAGCGGCCGCGCCCAGGAGAACCAGAACCCACCATGTGCTCCGGCGGTTTCGCTCCATGAACGACCGGGCTCCCAGCAAGAGCCCGAGGAACAGCAGGCCGGGGAAGAGGTCGTGGCTGATGGTTCGCGCGTAGGTGAAGAAGACGAAGGTTGGAACCGCCGCGACGAAGGCGAGCCAGGTCACGTAGGAACGACCGAAGTGGCGGCGAAGGAGGACGTAGCTTCCAAGCAGGTACGCGCCATGGAGGAAGGCGAAGACCAGGTGGTGAACACGAACCTCGAGCGGGTGAAGCCCCAACTGCTCCTGCAACCACTGCGACGGAACGAGCAGTGCGCCGAAAAGAGGACCGCGCGTGGCGATGTACGACTCTGCTCTTCCCAGGAAGTAACGCGCGTTGCTGGTGGCATCGTAGCCGTCGTAGTAATCGACACCGACGAGAAGGGCGGCAGCGAGCAGCCAGCCGAAGAGGAGGGCAAAGGTCGCGACCTCCAGGCGCTGCAGGTTCCTTGAACCCGCCACCGCAGCGAGGCCACCTCGCCTGGTCCCACGCGTCACTGCGACCATCCTCGCTTCGAGAGTTCCGTTGCGATGGCATCTGCCGCCAGTTCGTGGGCCAGGGCGTTGGGATGCTGATCGGTCGGATGAGCCCACAGGGTCGCCGCAGGCCGACCCCGGTAGGTTTCCAGCAGGTCGAGTACCGGGAGGCCCGCCGCTGCGCACGCGTCGGTCACGGTCTCATGGAGGTCGGTGAACGGATAGTTTTCGTCCAGTTCCCAGAACAGCGGGAAGATCACGACCAGAATGGGGATGCCTTCGTTTCGCGTCGTTTCTGCAAGCATGGAGAAGGCCTGTTGGCAGAATTGCCACTCCTGCGACGACTCCGTGAAGCTTTCGCGGGTCGTCCGGACGTACTCCTGTTGAAGGCGGGCTCGTTTCAAGATGGTCTCTGGAAGCCCGACGATACGAAGCCGCCGGCCCAACGCCGAGACGGGGACGTCGCGTAGCTGCTCATGCATCGCGATGGTGCGGGCTCCGTCCGTCGCGTCATTGAGGACGAATCCGACCAGAACCAGGTCGGGATCGATCGGCTGCAAACGTTGCAGCAACATCGTCTCGAGTCTCGTCCCGAAGGCCTGGACGCCCGCATTGATGACCTCGACCCGCGTTTCGCCTCCCGGCGGCCCGATCCGGTCCTCAATCCGAGCGGGGTAGGAGTCCTCCTCCTTAACGCCCTCGCCGAAGGTGAACGAGTCTCCGAGACAGAGTACGCGGTAGGTCCCGACGGGCTTGCGGGGCTCGAAGTCCGCGCCGCGGAGACCGAACCCGTTCATCCGGTACGTAATCCTGCCCTCGGGTCCGAAGTATCCGTCCGGATCACCCTGCGGATCGTAGAGGGCGGTGAACGTCGAATTCGGCTTGTAGGTGAAGAGAGGCCCTCCGAGCGGCTGAATCTCGATGGGATCTTCGGCGTCGATTTGCATCGGGGTGAGTCGAAGTGGCATCGGCAGGAGTCCGGGAATCCGCAAGGCGATCTCGCCGATCGCCAAGGCCACGAACACACCGAGGCTGACGCGAAGGATGCGTTGCCGGCCCTTCATTGCGTGGCCGTCCGAGTCCGTTCGTTGGGACGTTCCGCAAGCAGCCGACCCGGGAAAATTAGGGTCGAAACGGTCCCGCGCATTGCGCAAGTTGGTTGAGTGGCGAAGCGTAAGTGACGACTTGCGGACAGCTTAGGGAGCCGCCTAAAGGGCGCGTATGCCTCGGTCGGTTGGCTCGATCTCGGACTCTGTGCCACTGGGCTCCCCATACGTTGAACTCTCTGCGACGCGACCATCGCATTCGCGAAGAGCGGACGCAAACGAAGGAGACCGCCGGCTTCGACCCATCGAAGTCGCGGTCGAACAGTCCCACTCGCGGGTGAATGATGCTTTCCGGAAGGCCATCCCGCCAGTCGAGATTCGCGCTCGCCAGGGTTGGGTACGGGTCATCCGATCGAGTGCGGGAAACCCGAAACTCGTCAGATCCCTCCGGGCCTATTTTTTTCGGGTTTTTGTGACTTCGCTCTTCGCAGCAATACGAAAAGACCCTATATTATCGGTGCCGCAAGCGTCGGGCGCTTTCCTGACCCGTCGTAGGCAAGGAAAACTGGTTACTCCATGGAGGGCTAAATGGCCAAGAAGAAGACGTCGGCAGTAAAGCAGCCGATGACGAAGACGGAAGTGATCACCACGATCGCCGACAACACGGGCCTCGCGAAGAAGGAAGTGAAGGCCGTGTTCGAGGAGTTGAGCACTGTCGTCGAACGCCACGTGAAGAAGGGATCCTGCGGTCAGTTCTCGCTGCCGGGACTCCTCAAGATCAAGACCGTGAAGAAGCCGGCCCGCAAGGCCCAGAAGAACGTTCCGAACCCGTTCCGTCCGGGCGAGATGATGGACATTGCCGCCAAGCCGGCGACGACCAAGGTCAAGGTCCTCCCGCTGAAGAAGCTGAAGGACATGGCCCTCTAAGAACCGCGTATTTCTCGAGCGAACTCGTACGACCCGCAGTACGACGAGTTCGCCGTGAGTCCGCATTCCGGTCTTGGCTCGCACTTGGTGCGTTTCAAGCCGGCCAGGATCCGATACAGGGAGGCTCACCGACTGACAAAGATCGGTGAGCCTTTTTCGTGACCGCGCCTGCAGCCCGCGCCGTTCGTGACCATCCCGGCGAGCCGCACCCTTTTCCTGATCGTTCCCGCTAGCCGTCGATCGCACGCTCCCACTGTTGGAAGAGTTCGTCCAACGACGCCTGCAGCCTCGTTGCCTGCTTCTGCAGCCTCTTTCCCAACTCGACGTCATTGTGCGTGAAGGCTTCGGCCATTCTTGCTTCCAGCTCTTCCTTCTCCGTTTCCGCGGCCGAGATCTTGCGCTCGAGCAGTTCGATCTTGGGCGAAGCGGAACCCGAAGAAACCGAAGAACCGGAAGACGGCGCGCTGCCGGACGCCGCGGTCTGCTCTCGTTGTTTCCGGCGCTGGGAAGTGCGGCCGGAGGACTTTCGAACCGAAGGAATTCTCTTCGACTGCCAGTACTCCGAGAAGCTCCCTGGAAACGAGTGAAGCGAGGCGTCCCGGAATTCGACGACCCGATCGACGATCTTCTCCAGGAAGTAGCGGTCGTGGCTGACGACCAAAAGAGTGCCCTCGAAGTCCTGCAACGCTTCCTCGATGGCCTCGCGCGAGGGGATGTCCAGGTGGTTGGTCGGCTCGTCGAGGATGAGGAAGTTCGGCTGCGTGACCATCAGTTTGGCCAGCTGAAGGCGGTTCCGCTCGCCGCCGGAAAGATCCGCCACGCTCTTCCGTACGTCCTCGGCCGAGAAGGCGAGACGACTGAGCAGGGCAAAGGCCTGGCCATCGGTCATCGGGACCGTGGCTTTGATCTCGTCGAGCAGCGTTTCGCGAGCGTTCGGGAGCTCCTTCTCCTGTGCGCCGTAGCCGACGCGGAGGCTCGGTCCGATCTGAATCGTTCGCGAGTCCCAGGAGCCGTGTTCGACGATGTCCCGCAGGAGGGAAGTCTTTCCGCAACCGTTCGGGCCGACCAACGCGACCCTTTCTCCACAGCTGATATCGAGTTCCGCACCCCGAAGAAGGGAGAGTTCCCCGAAGGACTTGTCGTACCCCCGGATTCGAAGGGCGATGTCGGCGCGCGTCTTCTCGGATCCAAACTTCGTTCGAAGCTTCGGCGCCTCCAGCTCGGGACGGTCCACGGCCTGGGACTGTTCGCGCTCGAGCTGGGACCGGCGGGCTCGCAGTCGACGTCCCCAGGCTTTATCCGCGTGGACGCGCGCGATCTGTTCGAACTTCTTCACCAGCTGCTCCAGCCGCTCGAGCCGCTTCTGGTTGGCTGTGTAGTCGGCCTGCTGCGAGAGCAGGTTCCGAAGCTTGGTCGAGCGGTATCTGGAGTACCCACCGTCGTAGTAGGTCAGCGCGCCACGCTCCAGCTCGAGGATCCCGTCGACCGTTCGATCGAGGAGATAGCGGTTGTGGGAAACCATGAGGATGGCGCCCTTGTGCTGGTTGAGAAACGAGATGAGCCAGTCCAGACCCTGGTAGTCCAGATGGTTTCCGGGCTCGTCGAGAATCAGAAGGTCCGGCTCGGCTAACAAGGCCCGGGCCATGGCCACGACGACCTTCTCGCCGCCGGACAGCTGAGCGACTTTCTGCTCGGCCCGATCCTGCAGTCCCAGAGCGTCGAGCATGGCCTCCGCCCGTTGAGGAATCTGGTCGCCGTCGATGGCGTCGTACTCCTCCCGCACCTTTTGGAAGCGGGCGAGAGCCGACTCGAAGTCGTCCTCGGAGGTTTCCCCCAGGCGGTCTTCCTCTGCGCGGAGCCGCTCGACGAGCTTTCGATAGTCCTGGAAGACGCAGTCCATGACGGTGTCCTCCGGCTCGAACTCGACGTGCTGAGGCACGTAGCCGATGCGCGCAGCTTTGGACAAACTGACCGACCCGGAGGTGGGTTCGATCTCTCCCAGAAGAAGGCGCAGAATGGTCGTCTTTCCGGCGCCGTTGTGTCCGATCAGACCGAGTCGTTGGCCGGAAGAGAGCTTGAACGACGCTCCTTCGAGAATCGTTTGTGTGCCGTAGTGACAACCGGCGTCCTGGAGGCTGGCGATGAGCATGGCGAGGCGGATGGTAGCAGCAGGCACCCGTCAAGGCATCCGGCGTGGTTTCCTCTTCAACTCAGGGTAGACTGCGCGAAAAAGGAGATTCCGTGAGCGTTCGTCTGCAAGGGCTGGCCCTCTTCGCCTTCATCCCGATCGTCCTCATCCTGTTTCTGGCGCAGCCACTCGGAACGGTGGCCAGCCTTCTGATCGGAATCGTCCTCATGTTCGGACACCGTTTCGTCGCTGTCCCGTTCGTGCAGAAGCATCGTCACCAGCGGTGCCTGTGGTGCGGCCGGCCCGGTCAGATCGGTCCGGCCGGGGATCGCGCGGAACTGCGGGACTTCGAGGTGTTGTCGCCGGTCACCGGAAGCGGGACCTACGCCGTGTGCAGTCGGGGAGCCGGCCGTTCCTGTGCCTCCCGATGGGACGCGCTCTACACGCTCGCCGACCGCTTTCGGCTTCTGATTCGCTTGGGAATCGGAATTCCGGTCATCTATCTGCTGGGAAGCGAGCTCGTTCGCGGAACGACGGGCACAGAACTCTGGACGGGCTCCGCAACCACGGTTCAGATTTTCAAGGGAGTCGTCGCCCTCACCGTGGTCAGCATCTCAGTCGTCTATCTGGCGTACCGACGGTCGGACGATTCGGTTTCTGGGGAAGCAGAGGGGAGAGTCCTGGCGGCCCCGGTGCACAACCTGGGTTTGCTTGGGGCCGGCTGGACACTTTGGATTTTTCGAGTCGTCGGCGTCTGGTGGTTGGTGAGGATTCTCTTCGGGCAACTCTGATCCACCCGAGGAGGGTTCCGGGTTCCCGTTCCCGGGAACCCGTTCCAACCCTAGCCACACGGTCTCCGCGAACTACGCGGCCTTGTCCCAGAACTTCAGCTTCGAGACGAGACCCTCGCCGGAGTTCCCGCCGCCTTCGACGACGTGGAGTCCGGAGTAGCCTCCGGAAGAGCCGGCGTGCGAGCCACCTCCGTCGCTACCGACCAGATCGCGCAACGTTTGAATCTGTTCTCCGATGGCTTCGGCCTGATCGCTCAACATGTTCGCCGCCGAGGATGCTTCCTCGGCGCTGGCGGCATTCTTCTGTGTGACCTGGTCGATCTGGTTGAGAGCCGATCTCACCTGAGCTGTCGTCTTGGACTGCTCGTCACTGGCGGCAGCGATTCCCTGGACAAGGTCAGTGGACGTCTGAACGGAGTGCTGGATCCGCTCGAGCCCTTCCGAGACGTCCTTCGCCGAGGCAGAGCCCTTCTTGGACATCTCCATGGATCGGCGAATGCGCTTGTCGGTATCGCTGGCCGCCTCGGCCGTTTTCTGCGCGAGGGTTCCCACTTCCTCGGCGACGACGGCGAAGCCTTTACCGGCTTCTCCGGCGCGGGCCGCCTCGACTCCTGCGTTGAGGGCGAGCAGCTTGGTCTGGAAGGCCACGGACTCGATGTTGTTGATGATCTCCGCCATCTCGTTCGAGGCTTCCTGAAGCTCACTCAGGAACTGGCGCATGTTCGTGGCGTCGGCCGCACCGGCGGCCGCTTCCTCCCGCGCTTTCAGTGCGGTGGAGTGAGCCTTCTGCGAGGTCGCGGCGTTTTCTTCTGCGGAGGAAGCCAGCTCGGTCACGGCGGACGAGGTTTCCTCGAGTGAGGCCGCCTGGCGCGCGGAGCCTTCCGCCAGAGTGTCACTGTTCTGCCGGACAACACGGGCCTGAGCCTTCAGATCCGTGGCGATCTCAGTCAGCTGGTGGGATGCGCGGCGAATGCTGTCGACGAAGTGGCCGAGAGGACGACCGACGACGAAGCCGACGACCGCCACCGCGATGACGAGAAAGCCGAAAGCCCACTTGATGATGGTCCAGGCCGTGGCCGTGGCTGCGGCCTGCACGGGCTCCAGGTCCGAGCGGATTGCGAACATTCCGCGGAGCATTCCGTCATGCCAGTTTTCCATCGGGTAGCCGAGGATGTCCTTCCCGTTGCCCCACGGACTCGTCTTGGGGTCCCCGTGACAGGTCAGGCATCCCTCGTTTGCGCTGAGATGAACCGGGCGCATGACCCAGAGCTCGTTCGCGTCCTCGTTCCTCCACGTGATCTGGTCCAGATTCGGGTCCCGCTCGAATTGGGAGAGGAACTCACGCTCCTTTGCAGTCGGCGTGTTCTTTTCGTTGCGGGGGTTGTTGGCCGCGATTCGGAACTCGTAGTGGTTCTCCTCGGCCCTGTCCGATCCGATCGACATCGACGCGACGATGGGAACGCTACGCAGAATCTGTTCCTTGGCATGACGGGGAAGATTCCCGTCCGGGTAGCTTTTGACCGCATCGGCCATGAGAGCGTCCGCCGTGCCCTGCGTTGCAACGAACTTGCGGGCGGACTCCAAGCGAGAGAGGATGGCCTCACTTTTGGCTTCCAGCTCCTTGAGCTCGACTTTCTCCACCTGTTTGGTCGAAACCCAGGCCGCGCCTCCAGTACAGAAGAGACACGCCACTCCGACCGACACCAAGATTCTTTCCCGAAATCCAAAGCTGAAAGCCACGACCGAGCCTCCTCCGAAATGACGCCTAACCCGAGTCCGGCTTAGGGATCGTCGTCGCCGAGGCGTCTCTTTAAGGATTCTGATCGATGCGGAAGGCAAAGATTTCCACGGGCGCGAGTGCGACCGTGCTCGCAGGCGCTCGTCCAGGTTCGGTTGGCGTCCGGTCCGGCTACCGGGGACGAGACGGGCTGCGGAGGGTGAGACTTTTCATTGTTCATCGGTCATGGGGTGGACGGGAGGTGGATGTGGGGAGGAAAAACGTGCCCCCGACAGGGATCGAACCTGTGGCCTACGGTTTAGGAAGTCTCTACCCCCACCCTTGAAACCTAACGAGACACGTTCGGAGATCGCAGCAAGTTACGATGCCAACTGACGTTTCCTCCTCATAGTTCGCTTCTCTTCGATGTCCGGTTTCGCCGGATTTGGTGCCCGTTGGGCACGAAGAGGAGTCTTAAATGCCGCACACGTCGCCGCACACGGCGAACCCGCGGCTTGCCTCTGCACTTGCGGCGGCAGCGCGCGGCTGGCCTGTCCTTCCGTTGGTTCCACGGGGGAAGGTGCCGGCGATTCAGGGCGGTCGAGGTGTCCACGATGCGACGACCGACGCCGAGCAGATCCGAGAATGGTGGCGGTCCGATCCGGAACGCAACTACGGGATCGCGCTCGGAAGCGGACTTGTCGTCCTGGACATGGACAAGCGACACAGCGGCCACCTCAACCTCGAGCGCTTGGAGGTGGAGCACGGAGCACTTCCGGATAGCGTCACGGTTGAGACTGCGGACGGCCGTCACTACTACTTCGAAGCCCAACAGGTGGCTTCATGGGAGCCGGGGCCAGGCATGGAGCTCCGTGCGTCCGGCTCTTATGTCGTCGGCCCTGGCTCCATTCATCCGACCGGCAAGCGCTACGACTTCGCGGAAGGTCGATCGCCACGAAGCGTCTCCCTTGCGGCTCTCCCGGACTGGCTTCGCAAGCCGGACAGGCCGAGTCGTCGGCAGGCCGCGGGGCCGGTCGATACTGAAGACGTTGCAAAGGCGCTCCGGGCGATCGAGGCCCTAAGTTCGTATCGCCGCGAGGACTATTCGCAGTGGCTCAAGGTCGGCCAGGCACTTCACTCCGTTGACGACAGCGCCGAGATGCTCGAGACGTGGGAAGAATGGTCCCGACCTTCAGACAAGTATGAGCCGGGAGCTTGCGAGAGGAAGTGGAACTCCTTCCGCCGCGATGGCGGCCTCGGCCTGGGCTCGCTGATCGCCTGGGCCAGAGATGACAGTCCGGGCTTTCAGCCCACAACCCCGACGACACACGAGCCCCCAGGACAAAGAGTCTACTCCCTGACGGACATGGGCAACGGGCAACGGATGGCCGATCAGCATCGGGGCACGGTGCTCTACTGCGACCCAATGAAGTGCTGGTTTTATTGGGATTCCCGCCGCTGGCGACTCGACCAGACCTGCGAAATTGATCGGCGCGCGAAGAGTACGGTCAGGCAGATTGATCGCGAAGTTGCCGAGGCGTCGGACCCTGACAAACGCAAGAAACTGCGCGCTTGGGCGAGCCAATCGGAGAGCCTTCGGAGTCTCCGCGCCATGATCGAGATGTGTCGGTCCGAGGCTGGGATTCAGGTTGAGCCGACGAACCTGGACCGAAGCCCTTGGTTGCTCACGGTCGAAAACGGGACCGTGAACCTGCAGACCGGAGAGCTTCGGCCACATCGGCAGGAAGACCGGATTACGAAGCTGGTTCCGGTGGCCTATGACCCTGAGGCCGAGTGTCCGCGCTGGCTTCAGTTCCTGGATGAGGTCACGGGCGGAGATGTGGAACTCGCGGACTATCTCCAGCGCGCGGTGGGGTATTCGCTCACCGGAGACACGCGGGAACACAAGCTCTTCTTCATGCATGGCGGGGGACGGAACGGCAAGAGCGTCTTCCAGAAGATCGTCCTGAAGATCTTGGGAGACTACGGCCAGCAGACACCCGCGGAGACACTTCTCGCCGGCGGCCAGAAGGCGGGAAGGGCCTCGCCAGAGCTGGCCCGATTCAAAGGCGTTCGCTTCGTCTCAGCCGTTGAGGCCGACCAGAACCGGCGCTTGGCCGAAGCACTGATCAAGCAGCTGACGGGCGGCGACACGATCGCAGCGCGTGACCTCTTCGCGAAGATGATCGAGTTCGCGATGGAGGCAAAGCTTTGGCTCGCGTCGAATCACAAGCCCAAGGTGCAGGGCCAGGACTTCGCCCTATGGAGCCGCATCCACCTCATTCCTTTTCGAGTTCGGTTCGAAGGCAGCAAGCAGGACAAGCAGCTGGCCGCAAAGCTGGAGCAGGAATTGCCGGGCATCCTCGCATGGGCAATCCAGGGAACCCTCGCTTGGCTTCGCGACGGACTCCAACCACCTGACATCGTTCTCGAGGCAACGCAGACCTACCAAGCCGAGCAGGACGTTCTTGGGGCCTTTCTATCCGAACGGACGCAATCGGGAGGGAGCGCGAAGAAAACGGCCCTGTGGGATGCCTACAAGAGCTGGTGCCGCGACGCTGAAGAGAAGCCGCTGGCAAAGGCCAGCTTCTACGAATCACTTACGGAGAGAGGCTACGAAGAGACGCGAACGAAGCAGTCTAGGCTCTTTGTCGGCCTTGAATTGATCGAGGACCAAACATGCTTCTGAGTCGAGGGGTGACAAAAGTGACAGTTTTAGACCCTAGTTGGACACCCTTCTCGCGCGCGTGGGAGGGAGGTGTACCTACCGACCTCAAAAGTGTCATTTCTGTCACCCGATGGAGGTTGCGATGAGTGCAGATCCTCAGGAACTCCCAGAAAACAGGAAGAATCGCGGTGTGATGGAACTCCGCGGCTCCAAGCGCGCCGCCGAAGCCCTGGCCGAAGGCAAGAACTACCAAGATGCCGCGCACCTGGCCGGGATCAACCGACGGACGCTCTTCGTGCGGCGACAGGATCCCGCGTTCATGGAGTACGTCCGCGAACGTCGCGCGGACATGTTTGAGGCTACAGCCGGCAAGCTGACGGAGACATCGCAGGCCGCCGCGGACAAGCTGGCTGACCTGCTGGACTCCGAGTCGGAGCAGACCGCCCTGAGTGCCGCCCGCGCGATCCTGGAGCACGCAACGCGCCTTCGGGAGCTGCTGGAGATCGACGTGCGCCTGGCCGCCCTGGAGAAGGCCCTCGCGACGCAGGAAGAGCAATGACG
>JAUIHP010000056.1 GCA_030431975.1 bacterium
GCGCTTTGATGGGATGCCAGGCTCAGGTGGAGCAGCGGGCCCGGGGTCCGGTCGTCGGGGCTGGCGGGGGCTCATGGGACTTGGTGATGGCAGGGCCTGCTTCGCGGTCGCAGCCGTTTGCCAGTGAGGATCCGTGGCTGGCGCGTCGGGACCAAGCTCTCGCGTTTCGTCCGACGGAAGCTCGCACGGCACTTGACGAGTGGCCTGAGGATGCTCGGCCTGATCTGAGCAATACGCGTCGGGAACACTTTTCGTCGGACCCGGAGGATTACATCTACTCCCGGCCGCTGCGGCGAAGTGATCGCGGCTGGTATCGGTAGCTTCGGGACGTCACGACGACCAGCCCGCAAAGCGGGCTGGACGCCGGTGCGCGTGTTGGATCGAATTGGGACTCAGTCGTAGAGAGCTGTGACTGTCGGCAGGTCGACGGACCTGAGCGAGAGCGTGGTCTCGATGCGGAAATTCGACTGTGTGCGGTGTCGCTCGGCGAAGAAGAACTTGAGCGAGTAGGTTTCGCCGTCCTGCAGCCAGTCGAGGCGGTCAAGATCGATCGTCTGTGAGACGGCGGAGTGGACGCCGCCGATGTCGATGACGACCTTATCGTCGATGAAGACCCAGACGTCGTCGTCACCGATGAACCGGAAGACCTGGCCGGCGCCCTGTTCGTAGGTGAACTCGGTCTCGAGTTCGAAGGTGAAGTGGAAGTTTCGGTCTTCGCCGGCGGAGTTGCCGAGCATGTCGCCGTTGATGGGGAAGAACCCGCCAAGATTCTGGAAGTGGGGGTCCTGCTTGTCATCGAAGGTGTAGACCCCGTTCGTGCCTCTGACGAGCGTGATCGGCAGTGGCTTGGATACGTTGACTCCCGAGACGTCTCGGAACCACTGCGCGAAGTCCGATGCGGCGTGGCATGCTCCACCGGTGGCTGACTGGCGGCTTCCGATCATGTCCCCTTCTTTGGTCGGGAAGTGGGGGCGTGGCGGCATGATGTCGCGACCGGCGGAGTCCTTCCACTGGTTGCGAATCTTGTAGCCCTGGCTGGCAAAGACGGGCTTGCCATCGTCGTCGAGTTCGTCGGCAACCATGTAGGCGTATTGTCCGAATCCGTTGGCGGGTCGCCATTCGAAGTCGGTGTGGCCTCCGGTTTCGCCTCGTTCCTTGAAGTCCCGGACGATGCCGGTCAAGGTAAGCGAGTCCGGCGAGCTGGATTGTGCGGCTGCGGTGCCGCAGAGCGAGAAGATCGCGAGGGCGAGCCCGGCGCGACCGGCTGTGCTTGTGAGTCCTGGCATTCGAATAGTCCCCTCAGCCTCCGGCGATGCGCGACCCGCATCGCGCGATACTGACATTCTCGAATATGCGTGGCAAAGTGCGAGTTGAACGCGTCGTCAATCTGAGGGAGACGGTACGGCTGGAAGGGTGGTGCCGGATGTAGCGATTGCTGGGTCGGAGCACGGAAACGACAAGCGCGACGGCCTGGGCTGCGGAGTCTTGGGAGCGTAGAGGCTTAGTCATGGAGCGCTGTGACGGCGGGCAGATCCACCGTTCGGAGGTCGAAGTTGGTTTCGACGCGGAAGTTGGACTGATTGAGCTTTCGCTCGGCGAAGAACAGGTGGAGCGTGTAGGTCTCGCCGTCTTCGAAACAGCCGAAATCATCGAGGTTGACCTGTTGGGTCAGAGCTGAGTGTGTGCCGCCCAGGTCGATGACGAGGTAGCCGTCGACGAAGACCCAGACATCGTCGTCGCCGGTGAAGCTGAAGATCTGATTGGCGCCCTCTTCGTAGAGAAATTCAGTGGAGAGCTCAAATGTGAAGTGGAAGTTCTTGC
>JAUIHP010000057.1 GCA_030431975.1 bacterium
GCTGACCTTGGTTTCCTCCTTTTCGGGCTCTTTCGACTCGTCGGACATGAACCCCGAAACGTTCCGAAAATCCCGCCCCCGAGACAAGGGCGATTGTCCTCGAAAGGGACATTTTTCAGAGTCCGCTCAGCGAATCCAAATCGCTGATTTCCAAAATTTTACAGCAACTCGACGCGAGCTTTTTGAAGCCCTGCCGAAGCCGCTCAGAATTCGAGCTCGAGACACTCCTTCTGCCAGCTCATCCACTGCTCCTCGTGCCCCGGATCCTCCGCAACGGTCGCCTCGATCATCGCCCGCGAGCCGAGGATGGATGAATCGATGTTCAACTCCTCGGCGACCCGGTTGCGACGCTTGATGAACTGCGCCACCTGCTGGTCGAAGTCCCGGTCGCGCCGGCGTCTCGTGCCTCTCTGGCGCTTCGGATACTCCGACTCGTCGACTTCGGCCGCTTGCTTCAACGCCGCGGAAAAACGGCGCCGCCGGTCCGAGCGGAAGTGGGGCGGCAGCTCCACCCGGGCACCGTCCGAGAGGCGGCGGACCCACTCGACCAGCTGCTTGTTCGTGACGACCATGAACGACGGGCGGTCCCAGCGTTCCGCCTCCCGGTCCCGCCACTCCCACAGGTGCTTGAGAAGATTGAGGCCGGCGCGGTCGAAGCGACCCGCACCCTGGATGCGCCACGGTTCATCCTTCCCTTCGTCGCGCTCGAGCACCTTGGCCCGGGCCTGCTCGCAACTCTCGATGAACCAGCCGTAGCGCCCCTTCTCCTCGAGGCCCTTGACGATCTTTTCCGCCATCGGGATCAGGTAGCGCACGTCGTTGATCGCATACTCCGTCATCTTCGCCGAAAGGGGGCGCTTGCCCCAGTCGGCCTTCTGGGAGGACTTCGACAGTTTCACGTCGAAGTAGTGCTCGACGAGATTGCCCAGGCCGAACTTGCGAACGCCCAGGAGGCGCGCGCCGATCTGGGTGTCGTAGACCTTCTCCGGGATCTCGCCGCACTCCCGGCGGAGCATCGTCATGTCGTAGTCGGCACCGTGCATCCACACGGTGCGACGGTTCAGGTAGGCGTAGAACTCCGACAGGTCATCGATCGCGAGCGGGTCGATGAGGACCGACTCCTGGTCCCAGGCAAACTGGATCAGGCACAAGGACTCGCGATACCGGTGAAGACTATCGGCTTCGGTATCAACCGCACACACCGTCGCCGGCTCCGCCTGCTCCAGCAGTTGACGGAGCGCCTCTCTGGTTTCGATCATGGGGAAGGATAAGGTCGTCTGCATCGCAGTGCCCGACGGCAGATCCGCCGGTCGATCCGGAAGGACGCTCCCCCAACGACCGCATGCCGCGACCGCCGTCCTCCGGACATCTCTACCGATTCGGAACTCTCCGCATCGGTCATTCGATTTCCGTCAGCCTCACACGGAAGAGCATCCGCTCGGGCGGGGCTTCCGCACCTGAGTAGGTGGCGGTCAGATCGGTCGCCGTTTCATCGACGGTCCACAGGTCGGTATCGATCGGATCCCATTCCGAACCATCGGCGCTCGTCTCCATCGAGTAGGCGACGGTCGTCGAGTTCGTCTGCTGCTTTTCGTAGCGGACCTGCGGAAGATCGGCACCGGTCGTGAGCGCCTTCGCTCCCGGAGGCGTTGCCGGAGCGACAAATCCAACCACCAGCGGCCCGAGCGAAGGAACCGTCGGATCCAGCCCGAGGTCGAACTCCTCCTGGTTGGTCAGGCCGTCACCATCCGGATCGGCATTCGGGCCGGAAACCGCATCGTTGTAGATG
>JAUIHP010000030.1 GCA_030431975.1 bacterium
CGAAGGAACGAGCCTCCACGTGACCGGCCTCAGCCAGAACCATCGTGATCGCTGCGGTCAGCGTCGTCTTACCGTGGTCCACGTGACCGATCGTCCCGACGTTCACGTGTGGCTTATTGCGCTCGAACTTCTCCTTGGCCATCTTCTTTCAACATCCTCCGATGAATCGGGTCAGTGAATGACAAAACTGGAGCCCACGACCAGAATCGAACTGGTGACCTTCTGCTTACCATGCAGATGCTCTACCGACTGAGCTACGTGGGCGTCGCTCACTAATTTGGAGCGGGAAACGGGACTCGAACCCGCGACATTCAGCTTGGAAGGCTGAAGCTCTACCAACTGAGCTATTCCCGCCCGCTTCTCACTCTTCGAACCACTCGCCTTCTGTCGTAGGCGAGCTATTTCAACTGGTGGCGAGGGAAGGATTCGAACCTTCGAAGGCGTTCGCCGACAGATTTACAGTCTGTTCCCTTTGGCCACTCGGGAACCTCGCCACGGAAACTTGCCGTTTCGGCAAAACTGAGCTGGCGAAGGGACTCGAACCCATGACCTGCTGATTACAAATCAGCTGCTCTACCAACTGAGCTACGCCAGCAGACACGAAGACCCGGGCCGCGTCGTCGGCAACCCGGGAACGGACAGAGCTAAGAGTCTGTACCGCAGATCTCTGCTGTTTTCAACGCGTAAACTTAGGACAGGTCTAGCGCGCCCACCGCCAAAGCCTTGCATGTTAGTCAGCCATCTCGGGCATGTCAACCAGGAAAGGCGTCACGGTCGTAAGGTAGAGGAACCCGCAACGGAGAGGATCGGTTCCAACTTCAGACCTCGCCCCCGAAAGCCTCAAGACGTAGCCACGCTGGCACTTAGGAACTCACCGAGCCCATAACTCGACGGTTCGCCACGCCGGGATCGACCGAGCGTCTTGCCGAGTTGGCACCGGAACGGACCATCGAAGCGGGTGTTCGACTCGATGGTTGGACTCGGCGGCACCTCGCCCCCATGCGATTGAAATACAATGCCTTACGTCGCTCACCGCAGCTCTGCGCCTGTCGCAACGTCACCGGGCCCCGTTCGGTCAGGAAAAGACCGACTTGATGTTGCCCCAAGAGTTTTCAACGGACGGAAGTCGGAAAGCCGTGCGCTGGTCGCGCCACTCCACAATCCTCACAAGCGGCAGTCCGCCTACTGTTTCGTTCGGATACTCCCGAAAGAAGAACACCCCGCGGTCTCCGGAGACCTTGTAGATGATGTTCTCCCCGCCCAGTGGATCTTTCGTTTCGATTTCCAGCTCGATGTTGGTGACCTCGACCTTCATCCAGCTGAGATCCGGAACATCATCGCCCTCGTCCACCTGGACGGCCATCCCCGGAACGTATTCCAGGCGGATGTCCAGGACGAGGTTGGAGTCGAACATGTTCTTCGCAGACTCTCTCTCCTCATCCCAAAGCCAGAACGGAGGAAGGTCCTGATCTTCCTGGACGTCCAAGGGGTCGAAGACGAACTCGAAAAGGTCGTGATCGAAGAGCTTCTCGTATTCGTCGAGGTCCTCCTCGACGTAGGCGGTGATCAGGTTCCGCAGCACGTTCTCGGGTGTGACCTGAGCGAGGTAGGGATTCGGTTGCGGCTCTGCAACGGTGTTGTCGTCGTCGCTGCAGCCGAATGCTCCCGTCATCGAAAGGACGGCCAGGCCCAGCAGGGCGGACTGCCAGCGGATCCAGGTCCGCCTTGTGTACATTCTACGCATTCTTGTGGTCCTCAAGTGCCGACTTCACAGTGATGAGAGGGGTTACTTCACCGTTGAAGGTATCCGAGGGACCGCGACCGGACAATCGCAAGGTTTTGCGGAAGACTCTGTGTAACCGGAGATCCGAACCCGGGATCACTTCGGCTTGATCACGTAGTCACCGCTCCGGTCCTCGACGATCCAACCCTGGGCGGCCATTTCGTCCCGAAGCTCGTCGGCACGCGCCCAGTCCTTGTTCTTCCTCGCCTCGACCCGTTCGGCGGCCATCCGCTCGATGTCGGCCGGAACGTCGATCTTTCTGGATTCACGAAGCTCGAGTCCGAGGAAATCGCCCAGGTGGTGAAAGACCCGTCGTCCTTCTTCCAGGCGCTCGTCCTTGGCTCCGCTCGCCGGCTCGGCAAGAAACCGATTGAGGAGACGTGAAAGCTCGAAGAGGTGCCCCTGAGCTTTGGCCGTGTTGAAGTCGTCCTGCATCGCCTCCTGGAAGAGAACGAGCACGCTGCGGACCTCGGCATCGGCCACCTGCTCGGGGTGGATTCGATCGGTCGGGTCGGTCGGAGGCGGCGGGTCTCCCATCGCCTCTTTCAACGATTCCGCGGTGGCGCGGAGCCGCCCGAATGCGATCCCGGCTTCGTCCAGTCGTTCCTCACTGAACTCGATCGGGCTCCGGTAGTGCGTCGAGAGCAGATAGAAACGAATCACATCCGGATCGACGCGCTGAAAGAGGTCTTCGATGAGGAAGAAGTGCTGCGTCGACTTGGACATCTTCTCGCCGCCGAGTGTGACCAGACCATTGTGGGTCCAGTTTCGGCAGAACTCGCATCCGGTGGCGGCTTCCGACTGCGCAATCTCGTTCTCGTGGTGCGGGAAAACGAGATCAAGTCCGCCTCCGTGAAAGTCGAACGACTCGCCCAGATGCTTCATGGCCATAGCCGAGCACTCGATGTGCCAACCGGGCCGTCCCGCTCCCCACGGCGTGTCCCAGGCCGGCTCACCTTCTTTCGCTCCTTTCCAGAGCGCGAAGTCGAGAGGGCTTTCCTTGTGTTCACCCGGTTCGATCCGCGCGCCGCTGCGAAGGTCGTCGGTCTTGCGCTTGGACAGCTTGCCGTAGTCGTGGAACTTCTCGACGCGAAAGTAGACGTCGCCTCCGGACGCGTAGGCCACGCCCTTCTGCTCCAGCCGCTGAATCAACTCGACGATTTCGGGAATGTGCTGGGTGGCGCACGGGTACATCGTGGCCGGCATGATATTGAGTTTCTCGACGGCGGACAGGTAGGCATCCATGTTGCGCTGCGCGATTTCGGAGAAGCCGCAGTCTTCCTTGTTTGCGCGCTCGATGATCTTGTCGTCGACGTCGGTGAAGTTGTTGAGGAAGACGACGTCGTACCCGAAGTAGAGCATCGTTCGACGGATGATGTCCCCGGAGATTGCGGCGCGCATGTGACCGACGTGCGGCTTGTCCTGCACGGTCATGCCGCATACGTACATACCGACCTTCCCCGGCTTAACCGGTTCAAACTCAAAGCGGTCGGCGCGAAGCGTATCGTAGACCTTGATGCTCATCCCTACCTCAGTCCTTCCTCTCCCCTGCCGCGCGCGACAGAGCGATGCGACACAGAATCTCCAGCAGCTCTCCAAAGTCGATCCCGACGGCCTTGGCCCCCATCGGCAACAGGCTCGTCGCGGTCATTCCGGGAACAGTGTTCACTTCCAAGCAAGCCAACTCGCCGTCATCCGCCAAGCGGAAATCGACGCGTGCGTAGTCACGGCAGCCGAGGGCCTGAAAGGCCGACAGGGCGTAATCCTGAATGCGTTTGGATTCACCCGCGCTGATATCGGCGGGGCAAATGTACTGCGAGGCGCCCGATGTGTACTTCCGCTCGAAGTCGTAGAAGCCCTCCCCCGGGACGATCTCTACCACCGGAAGGACGTCTTCGCCCACGACCCCGACGGTCAACTCACGGCCGGGAACGAATCGTTCGACCATGAGTCCGCGAGTCGGGTGGGCATAGGGCGACGACGTTCTGCGGGCCGCCTCCCAATCGTCGGGCGAGCGGACGATGGTGATTCCGACCGTTGAGCCCTCGGCCATCGGTTTGACGACGACCGGATAGCCCCCAAGCTTCGCGATGTCTTCGTCTCCCGGGGTTCCGCGAACCACTTCGGGACGGGATTCCGTTCCAGTCGGATCCCAGAGGAAATGGGGCGCGATCGGGATTCCGAACTCGCCAAGCACGGACTTGGCGTGGGCTTTGTCCATGGCGACCGCCGAGGAGCCGACTTCGGAACCGACATAGGGAACCCGCAACAAGTCGAGGACGCCGCTGACGACGCCCCCTTCGCCGGCGCCTCCGTGCAGTAGGTTGAAGACGACATCGACCGAGCCGTCGGCCAGGGAAGACAAGGCAGGGACGATGGCTCGTCCGCGGCGTCGGGCTTCTTCCGGCGGGACGTCTTCCCGAACGAGAGCTGCTCGGGACGACTTCATCCCCAGAGCGCGGGAGAGCTCCGCCGGATCACTTTCGGGACCGGCCTCGACACGGATCCAAGTGGCCGGGTCCAGGAGCTGGACCTGATGTCCACGGGAAACCAGTGCCTGGGCGGCCGCGATGCCGGATGCCTGTGATACGACGCGCTCCGTCGCGTCTCCTCCGACCAGGATGAGAACCTTCAGGGCACTGAGGGAACTCCGGGAAGGCGTGTCCTTCCCGTCACCCGCGCCGTAACCGGCACGATCTCGGATGCGTTTCGCGGTTTCCATTGGAGAGGCAGTATAGAGGGCGGGGGAAGACGGATACCAGAGCCCAAGAGACCCGGATCACGACTCGGTGCCCGAAGAGTCGGGTGTGACGGCTACCGGTTCCGGCTCTGCCTCGGCGGCGTGAGCCGGGTCGGACGACGAAGGGCCCGCGCCCGGATCGGCCTGCGGTTGCCCCTTGCCGGTCGCGCCCACCTTTTGCTTCTCCGTCTCGACGGGCACGCCGCGCCAGCGGGCCAGTAGAATCGTGATGTCGTCGGATTGCGCCTCATCGCCGGCAAACCGGCGCAGTTCTCGCAGGACCTCGGAAACAATGCGACGACAGGGCGACTTCACGTGTTCGAGCATGACCTCGAGGAACCGGTCTTCGCCCCAAAGCTCTTCGTCCGGGTTTTGAGCTTCGGTAACTCCGTCGGTGAACAGGGACAAGGTGTCGCCCGCCTGCAGCTTGACCTCGGCCTGCTCGTAGTGGCTTTCCCCGAAGAGACCGAGAACCAGGCCGCCTTCCCGAAGCGTGGTCACCTTGGAGTCGGCGCCGATGAGGTACGGAGGGTTGTGACCGGCATTCGAGTAGAGGAAAGAGCCCGTGTCGGGATCGAGGATGCCGAAAAACGCGGTGACGAAACGGCCGGGCTCGACGCTTTTGTGCAGGAAGCTGTTGAGACGGCCCAGGATCTCGGCAGGCCCGTCACCCAGATCCTGCGAAAGGAGGGACGCTCGGAAGCTGGACATGAGAAGCGCCGCCGGGACTCCCTTTCCGGAAACGTCGGCCACGATGAGACCGATTCTCCCGGACGGCATGGGGACGAAGTCGTAGTAGTCGCCGCCGACCTCGCGGGCGGGCAGGCTGAGTCCGGCCAGTTCCGTTCTGGGCACCGAGGGGGCTTCCGCCGGAAGGAGCCGGTTTTGGATCTGGTGGGCCAGCGCGAGCTCGCCTTCGAGGCGCTCCTTCTCGATCTCGGTGTCGCGGGCTTCCTCGAGGTTGACCGCCATTCGGTTGAAGGAGTCGGCAACCTCCCAAAGGTCATCCCGTCCTTCGATCGGAATGCGGTAACGGAGATTGCCTTCGCGAAGTCGGGCCGTCCCCTGATGGAGTGCGGTCAACGCGCGGGTCACGGCGCGGCCCATGGAGATGACCATGCCGAGGGTCAACACCTCGACGAGCACGAAGAGGAACGCGACCATGGCCAGGAAGAGAAGCGGAATGAAGTTGAACGGATTCTCACTCAGGTTGCGGGTCAGTCCCCGGACAGCCTGAAAGAATCCAACCGAGGTCCAAAGAGCGGAGCGTTTCGTCACCCACTCCCCATTGGACCATTCGTCGACGGTAACGACCGCCGCACCCGAAGCCCGGGGCCGGTTCGTGGTTTTCGGGGCGTCCGAACGAAGGTTGACGACGAGGCCGCTCGACTGCACTTCGCTTTGGGCATCGAGGATGGCCCGGGCCTCGAGCCGTCTTTCGAACTCTCCGCCCAGAACCTCGCGTACCGGAACGAGGACCGTGGCGATCAGTGTGCCGCGCGGCGTCTCCTGTTCTCGGCGAGCGGCGATAAAGGCCTCGCCTCCGAGAACGAGCACGCCTTCGGAGAACTCAGAGGAAAGGAAGGCCACCCCGCCTTCTTCGCGGGTCTCCGCTCCCGAGAGTCGTTGCCACTCCGGCGGCAGAGGACTCGTGCTCTTGAGGATCTCTTCCTCGAGGGTTCGCGCCGCATCCTCGGCCAGCCCGTCTCCGATTCCGGTTGGATCTGGAGGGGAGGGATCGGATCCGGTCGGGTCGGCCTGGGTCAGGCCGGGCGCTTCCGAGCCTGACGGAGCGTCGCCGGTCGGGGTCCGAAAGAGGTCGAGCTGGACGGCCCGCTCCGGATCCTGGACGTAGACGCGCGTTCCCGGATGAACTCCCTCCCGGACCTGCGCCCACGAGCGTAGACGCGTCATCGCAAACTCGGCGTTCTCCATCCCCGCGTCGAGGTGGGCGCCCAGTTGGTAGTACTCCTCTTTGAGATGGAGGGCGGCGACCTGGGCCCGGTCGGCGTTGACCGACAAGTACGTCGACAACCCCCAGAAGACGAAGACGAGGACCACGGGAACGAGCCCGGCCAACAGATGGGAGACGAAGAGACGCCACTTGATGCTCGGAATCTCGATGTCGATTCCCCAGGCCAGGCGGGGCAGCGCGACGATGAAGTAGACCAGGGCCAGGGAGCGAACCCACATCGAGTAGTTGACGAGTTCCAGGACCGCTCCGCCTTCAGGGCCGGGATGTCCCTGAAACTCGAACGAGAAGAAGTAGAGCAGGATGAAGAGGAACCCGAAGAGCGCGGAAATGCTGAGGGTGCTGGTCGAAACTTCGCGTCGCCAGCGGACCCGGGCCAGCGCGGGTAGCGCAACCAGTCCCGCGGTCAGATGGTCGACCTCCGGGCTGATTCCGAAGAGGATGGAAAGGGTGGCGAACGGCACGATCCAAATGAGATCGCGTCGACGGAAACGGTAGAGGGCCAGCTCTACGATCGATGTCCACAGCACGAGCGCCAGCAAACCTTCCAGCACCCAGAGAAGGTTCATGTGAACGTTCGGAGGGAGGCCGATCCGTAGCGGCCCTGCCGGTCCGAAGACACCGGTTCCCAGGAGCCAGAAACCGAAGTAGCTGGCTCCGGTTCGGATGAGGGCGTTCTTGATGACTCCGGGATCGCCCACTCGCTGCGTCTGAAGCCGGACGACGGCCAGAAGCACGGAAAACGCAGCGAGGACGAAGAAAATCATCGCTTAGTCCCGACCGGGTCCCGGCCGACTCCCGGTGTTGGCGGGGTCCACGTCGAGCAGAACGACCGCGTAGACCGCGATGGCCTCCTCCTGTCCGATCGGTCCGAGGCCCTCGTTGGTCCGGGCCTTCACCCCGATGGTGTCCGCGCCGGTCAGCTGCATCAATCGATCGATCATGGAGTCCCGGTGCGGCGCCAACTTGGGGACCTCGGCAACGATCGTGACGTCCGCCTGGACGAGACGGGCGCCCCGGTCGGCGAGTAGCGCTCTCGTTCGAGTCAGGAGATCCGCGCCTGCGGCTCCCTTCCATTTGGGATCGCTGTTGGGGAACTGCGCGCCGATGTCTCCAAGGCCGACGGCGCCGAGCTGGGCATCGCAAAGGGCGTGGGCGACGGCGTCCCCGTCGGAGTGGCCCAGCAGGCCCCAGTCGAACGGGATCTCGATCGCACCGAGCATGAGCGGGCGGCCTGATACCAGGCGGTGAATGTCATACCCCAGTCCGATTCGAACGCTCGACACCTGTCCCCCTTGCCGGTTCGACGGCCGGTTCAACGCACCCCGGCTTCCAGAATGCGTTCGGCGAGCAGAAGGTCCTCCGGATAGGTCACCTTCAGATTGTCGGAATCGCCGGGAACCACGGTTACGGTCATGCCGAGCCACTCGAGAAGGCCGGCGTCGTCCGTGACGTCGTGGCCCTGACGCAGCGCCCGCTCATGAGCATCGAAGAGCGGGCCGAAGCGAAAGCCCTGCGGCGTCTGGACCGAATACAACTGTTCCCGCGGCTGGGTCATGACGACGCGGCTTTCGTAGACCAGCTTCAACGTCTCCCGCACCGGGAGCCCCGGAATGACACCGGCCGGGCCCCGTCCCCAACTGGCGGTCGGGATGCCCGGGATGACGTCTCCGGAAGCTCCGGGCCCCTCCCCCTCCAAACCGGCGAGGCATCGGTCGATGAGCCCGGAGTTGAGAACGGGCCGGGCCGAATCGTGGACGAGGACAAACTGGTGACGCTCCACTCCCCGTCGCTTCAGCACCTGCAGTCCCGCCATAACCGAAGCCTGGCGCGACTCCCCGCCTTTGACCACTTCCAGACCCTCGACTTCACTTGCAGCCGCCGCATTGCGAACCTCTTCCGCGGCTTCTGCTTCGCGCGGCACAACCAGGACGATGCGCCCGATCCGGGGATGCTGGTCCAGCTTGCGAAGAGCGTGCACAAACAACGGCTGGCCGCCCAGGGTCACCATGGCCTTGGGACGATCCTGCCCAAGTCGTTCGCCACGTCCTCCGGCGAGGAGGATCGCGTCACATGCGATCATTCAGAGTCTCCTACCCCATAGACAGGGACGAAATTCGCCCTCTTCGAGTTCCACGGGACGGTTCCCGCAGCCTCGAGTCCTGAGATCGCTATCTTCTCTCTTAGGGAGGTGTCTGACCAGCCACCGCGGGAGGATTCTTCGGTCGAGGGCGCCAAGGCAGATCGGACTGGCAAGAATCGAACGGGCAAGGATCGGACTGCAGGGACCGCGCTGGCAGGGACCGGATTAGCGGTGACCGCCCTGCAGACCGAGGTCGAGGGCGTCGTAGACGGTTGCTGCGCCTTGGAGCCGGACTCCTTCACGTTCATCTCCGAGATCGCGGACGTTGGCCAACGGCAGAAGCGCCCGCTTGTAGCCAAGGCGGGCCATTTCGGCAATCCGACGCTCCGGGTGTGAGATGCGACGGATCTCACCGCCCAAACCGACCTCTCCGACCGCAACCTGGTCCGGATGCGGCGGTCGCTCGGTCACACTCGAAGCCACGGCCAGTAGGACCCCGAGATCGACTCCAGGTTCTACGACGCGAAGACCGCCCGCAATGTTCACGAAGACGTCCTTCTTGGACAGCTCCTGCGAGGTTCGCTTATCGAGAACGGCCAAAAGGATCTCGAGCCGCCGGCGGTCATAGCCGGTGGCCAGCCGTTGCGGAGTTCCGTACTTGGCGTCGCCTGCCAGGGCCTGCACTTCCATGAGGAGCGAACGGGTTCCCTCGAGCGAAGCACTGACGACGGAGCCGACGGCGCCCGCCGTGTGCTCGCTGAGGAAGATCTGGCTGGGGTTTGCGACTTCCTGAAGACCGGACTCCACCATCTCGAAGACCCCGAGCTCGTCGACGCTGCCAAAGCGGTTCTTGATGCTTCGGAGGATTCGGTAGTGCTGATACCGCTCGCCTTCCATGTGCAGAACGGCGTCGACCATGTGTTCGAGCGTCTTTGGCCCCGCGATCGTGCCTTCTTTAGTTACGTGACCGACCAGGAGGACCGCCATGTCGAGAGACTTCGCCGCCTCGATGAGCGCCAGGGCAGATTCGCGAACCTGGCTGACACTCCCGGGGGCCGAGCCGACGGCCGGCAGATAGGCCGTCTGGATCGAGTCCACGACAAGGACGTGTGGCCGCAGTTCCTCGACCACATCGATGACGCGTTCGAGATTGGTCTCCGTGTGCAAAAGCAGGTCCGGGGAGGCGTCCCGAAGACGCTGGGACCGGATACGCACCTGGGAGGCCGATTCTTCTCCGCTGACGTAGAGCACCCGGGCTCCTCCGGTCACGAGCCGGCTGGCCGCCTGCAGCAGGAGGGTCGACTTTCCGATCCCAGGATCGCCCCCGATGAGGACGACCGAGCCGGGAACGAGCCCGCCGCCCAAGATGCGGTCCATCTCTCGGATGCCGGTCTCGAGGCGTGGAATGGCCGACGCCGGAACGTCTCCGAGACGGACCAGTGTGCTTTCGGGGGGAAGCGAATCCAGATGGTGCTTACCGAATTCGTCCATTCCGGGGGGACCGTCCGCCGCCGGTCGATGCGGGCCAGACGACTGGGAATTCGCGGTATTGGATTCGTGGAAAACGCGGGTTTCGGTCGGGTCCTCGTTCGCGGCTTCGTTGCGTGGTGTCGGCGGAGTCGCGGCGAACGAGGCCGCAGCATCCGGGCTGTTGGCCGGGCTGTTGGCCGGGCTGCTTTCAGCAGCTGGATTCGACGCAGCGGCGTTCGATGCGGCCGGGTTCGCGGCAGTCGGGTTCGCGGCAGCAGAGGAAGCCGGTTCCGCCTTTGCTGCGCCGGGCTCCGTACCTTTGAATGCAGAGTCCCGATCTGACGACGAGCCTGCCGAGAACGGTGAACGGCGTGGGCTGCGATCGCCGAACGCAGCTCCGCGCGCGGCGCGATCTCCCTCGAAGAATCCGCTTCCCCGAGATCGCGAGAGTAAACTGCCTCCTGAGCCTCGACTGGGACCCTCCGTCTCTGCGGGCGGGCGGTACTCTTTCAGAGTGTTCCACTCTTTGCAGTTCGGACACTGTCCGAACCACTGCGGAAAGTCTTCTCCGCAATCGCCGCAGAGGAACGTGACCTTCGGCTTCTTCGACTTGCTTCCCTTGCTGGACGCCATCAGTTAAGACCCATCCTTAGAACACGTCCTCGCCGATTCCCGGCGGTGGCATGGCGGGCTCCATCCCAACTCCGCCGCCGCCGAAGTCCGGCCGGTCGGTGAAGTTCTCGAAACGGGCGAGTTCTCCGACGAAGGTGACCTGGACACGGCCGACCGGGCCGTTACGGTGCTTACCGACGATGACTTCTCCCAACCCTTTCACTTCTTCCTTGTCCGGCCTATAGAACTCTTCTCGGAAGATGAAGCAGACGATGTCGGCGTCCTGCTCGATGGCTCCCGACTCACGAAGATCGGAAAGCATCGGGCGCTTGTCGTCTCTCTGCTCGACGGCGCGGGAGAGCTGCGAAAGTGCGATGACCGGCACGTCCAACTCCTTGGCCAGAGCTTTGAGTGAGCGCGAAATCGTCGAGATCTCTTGCTGCCGGGATTCGTTGCTGCTGTAACCGCGCATGAGCTGGAGGTAGTCGACAACGATCATGCCGACATCGGCTTCCTTCTTCAGGCGACGCGACTTCGCGCGAAGTTCGGTCACGGTGATGGCGGGCGTGTCATCAATATAGATGGGAGCTTCGGAGAGAACGCCGGCCGCTCCGGCCAAAGCTTCCCACTCTTCGGGCCGTAGATAACCGGTCCGAAGTTTGTGTTGTGCAATCCGCGCCTGCGACGAGAGCAGACGCATGACGAGCTGCTCCCGGCTCATTTCCAGGGAGAAGACGCCGATCGGAATCTTTTCCACGACTGCCGCATGTTCCGCGATGTTGAGGGCAAACGAGGTCTTCCCCATCGAGGGACGCCCGGCCACGATGACCATGTCGGAGTTCTGCCAGCCGGCCGTCATCTTGTCGAGATCGAGGAAGCCGCTGGGAACTCCGGTCACGGCGCGCTTCTTGTCGAAGACTTCCTGAATCATGTCGACCGCGTCCGAGAGCAGGTCTTTGATCGGCACGAAGGTCTTTCGCATCCGCGGGTCGTTGATCTCGAAGATCATCTGCTCCGCTTCATCGATGAGCTCTCCGGAAGGTCGCGCCGCTTCGTAACCTTTCTGAACGATGTTGGTCGAAACTTCGATGAGACGTCGGAGCACCGCCTTCTCGAGAACGATCTCTGAGTGATAGGTCACGTTGGCGGCGGTCGCGACCATGTCGATGAGGCTGGAGAGATAGGCCGCGCCGCCGACCGCTTCGAGGTGGCCGCGCTTTCGGAGTTCGTCCGTCAGAGTGATGATGTCGGCCGACTTCTCTCTTTCGTAGAGTTCGACGGCCGCTTCGAAAATCTTTCGATGTGAGTCCCGGTAGAAGGCGTCGGGCTCGAGCGTTTCCGCCGCGCGACCGATCGCTTCCTTGTCGAGAAGCATCGCGCCCAGAACGCAACGTTCCGCTTCGAGAGACTGCGGTGGAACACGACCGGAGACGCCGTTGCCCTGGGGCCGGGGTTCCGATGAGCGCCCCTGCCCATTGTAGTCTTGTCTGTTCATGTTTCTATTCGTCCAGCGTGCGTCGAACGAACTGCACGTCTTCCCAGGCCATTGCCTTCAGGCTCGGATTGCGAAGCAGAGCCGCGGGATGGTACGTCGGGATGACGGGCACGTTCTTGTAAGAGAGCTTTTGTCCACGGAGTTTGCCCATCGGAAGCGTGCTCTCAAGGAGAAACTGACTGGCAAAGAGGCCGAGGGTGCAAATCACTTTGGGTTTCAGAATCTCCAGCTGCTCCTGCAAGTAGGGAGTGCAGCTGGCGATCTCGTCCGGCGCGGGATTCCGGTTCCCGGGCGGCCGGCACTTGAGAATGTTGCAGATATAGATTTCGTCGCGGGACAGGCCGATGGCTTGAATGATCTTGTCGAGCAACTGTCCAGCCCGGCCAACGAACGGGTAACCCTGACGATCCTCGTCCGCCCCAGGCGCTTCTCCGACAAAGACCAACGGCACTGCCGAAGATCCCACACCGAAAACGACCTTGTTCCGCGTTTCGCAAAGACCGCACTTCTCGCACTTCTGCGCGCGATTGTCGAGGAGGCGCAGTCGTTCTTCCCAGTCTCCTTCCCGGCCGGCGGCCAGGGGTGGCGCGGGCCAGTCCGGGACCTTGGGACTCCGAGCAGGTGCGGGCCGGGGTTGTGACCCGGCCGGGGGTGGGCTGGACGACCGTCCTGCCGAACTCGTGGTTCCCGTTCGGGACGAGGGCTTCCTTAGGCTCCCGGCCTTTCCACCGATGGCCTGCCGTACTTGGTCGATACCGCTCTTTGCAGCCGACCCGCCCGCCGGGCTGCTGGCACTGCCGGCACTGCCGGGGCGAGTGTTCGCACGGGCGGTAGCGCCGCCCGGCCCTGTCGCCTTCGCGGCCGACCTCCCGGCCGGCTTCCCGGCAGACGTCGCCGGCGCCATCCCCTTCGCCACTTCCAACGCCAACTGGCGCAGCTCCTCGGTCAGTTCGGCGTCGTGCCAATGATCGATTCCACGGCGGCGGTCCATAGAGGCCAGGGTGGTCAGCTCCTGAAGGATCTGCAGGGGAGTCCGTTCGGCACTGTTGTCTTCCGTCACTCTGCGCCTCCCCTTCTTCGTGCCTTCCGGTTGACCTTGGCTACCCGAGCATTCGGCTTCTTTCGAGCGGCCTTCTCCTGCGGCGCCTTCTTGTTCGCGACCTTCTTGTTCGCGATCTTCCTGTTCGCGACCTTCCTGTTCGCGACCTTCCTGCTCGCGACCTTCCTGCTCGCGACCTTCTTCCGCGGGGCCGGTCCCGGGTTCCCGTCCAGCGAAGAAGACTCGTCGCTCTTGGCCGCACGTATCGCGGCGGCTCGGTTCAGAATCTCATACCCGATTTCGAGCTTGGTCTGTTGCGGAAGATCTTCGCGTCGATCGTCGGAAAAGAGAAAACTCACCTCGTTGGTCTCTCCCCCGAACCTGGAACCGTGCTGCGTCGGGTCGTTGAGCACGAGAAAGTCGACACCCTTCCTCCGCAGTTTCTCCTGACCGGCCTCGACTCGCTTCGCTTTCGTCCCACCGGTCTGCAGCGCAAACCCGACGGTGACCTGATCTCGTCTCTTCGAGGCGACCGACTTGAGAACGTCGGTCGTCGGAGTCAGTTGTAGCGACATCGATGCCGAACCGCTTCGAATCTTTTCCGAGGACACCTTGGCCGGACGGTAATCCGCAACGGCCGCGGCCATGACGAGAATGTCGTGGTCCCTGTGGCGGCGGGACACCTCGGCTGCCATATCTTTCGCCGTAGTCGCTGGAACTCTTTCCACTCCGTAGGGCGGCGGAGCCGTCGTTCGCCCCTCGATGACGGTGACGCGGTACCCCAGGTTCCGGCCGGCTTCGGCCACGGCGTACCCCATGCGTCCGCTCGAGCGATTTCCAAGGACGCGGACGGGATCGACGGCTTCTTCCGTCCCGCCGGTGGTCACGAGAAGGGAGCCGATCGAGCGGCGCTCCGACATCAGTCGCAGAGCCCGGTCCGCAATGGCCTCGGGTTCGGCCATGCGACCGGTCCCGTACTCACCGCAGGCCAGTTCGCCGGAGTCGGGGTCGGCGAAGTGATAGCCCCATGACGAAAGCTTGGCCACGTTTTCCTGCACGGCGGGATGGTTCCACATCAGCGTGTTCATGGCCGGGGCAAAGAGGGTCGGCGCGGAGGATGCGAGAAGCGTCGTCGTCAGCGCGTCGTCGGCGATCCCGGAGGCCACCTTTCCAAGGAGATTGGCTGTCACCGGCGCCACGACGATCAGGTCGACGCTGCGGCTGGCCTGGATGTGGCCGATGGTGGAGGACGTGGTTCCCGTCCAGTCGAGGGGGGCTCCGTCGGTCGTCGGGGACCCTTCCCGGCTCGGGGCCGGGTCGTGGTCGCGATCGTCCTGGAGTGGTGCCGTCCCGAGGAATTGAGCCGAGGATGGAGACGCCGGGGCCTGGGAAGATGGAGCCGAGGTTTCGTAGGTCGCCGACGCTCCCTCCGGCGATGCGAACAGGCCCACGGTAACGGGACGTTCGGTCAGGGTCGCCAAGGTCGTGGGAGTCAGAAACTCGGTAGCGGACTTGGTCATCATGCACTCGACTTCGACGCCGGCCTTGATGAAAAGGCGCGCCAACTCGGCTGCCTTGTAGGCCGCAATCGAACCGGTCACTCCAAGGAGTACGCGACGTTTCATACCTGCTCCCGGCGGCGTCCCAGTCCTGCCTCTTCCGACCGTTCCCGTGTCGTTCGCTCGTCGATCGCGATCCGCTCCATACGCGCGACGGCGTCTTCGAGATCATCATTGATGACGAAGTGGTCGTAGAAACGACTCTCCGCGACTTCACCGCGAGCGCGCTCCAGTCGCACTGCGACCTGCTCTTCCGAATCGGTCTTCCGTTGCCGGAGGCGCCTTTCGAGGACCGTCCAGGACGGCGGCAGGACGAAGATGAGAAGAGAGTCCGGATAGCTTTCCTTCATGGACACTCCTCCCTGCACGTCGATGTTCAGCAGAACGCACTTGCCCATGGCGAGCCGCGAGTCGAGGAAGTCCTTCGGTGTTCCGTAGAGCCGTCCGTGCACCTCCGCCCACTCCGCCATCTGGCCGGCGGCGATGTCACGGCGAAACTGGTCTTCGGTTCGGAAAAAGTAGCTGTCGCCGTCGACCTCTTCTCCCCGGGGAGGACGGGTCGTGGCAGATACGGAGCGTTCCGTCCACGAGAGCCGCTCCAAGAGAGCCTGGCAGAGAACGGTCTTCCCGACCCCGGACGGTCCCGAAACCACGATGGGAAATGCTGGGAAGGTGTTTTGCGGACTGTCCTTCATGGCCGGTGCGTCTCCTCCACCTGGCACGGCGTCGAACGACTCTTCAGAAGTTGTGAACAGAGGATGTGGATTCCTGTGGAGAACTTCGCGTCTTATCCACATCCCGTGTGGACAAGGCGAGCCCTGCTCCCTGCCTGAATCCTGATCGAGGCTGCATCGAGGCCCATCGAGGCCGCGCCATCGAGACCGCGCCTATTCGAAGTTTTGCACCTGCTCGCGAAGCCTCTCAATCTCCTCCTTGATCTCTATCACATCTCTCGCGATGGGAACATCTTGAGCTTTCGAGCCGATCGTGTTCGCTTCCCGGTTCATTTCCTGAAGAAGGAAGTTGAGCTTTCGCCCGGCCGGTTGCGGCGCGTGCACGAGATCGCGGAACTGCTCCGTATGCGACTTCAAACGAACACACTCTTCGGTGCAGTCGGTGCGATCGGCGAAGAGCACCGCTTCCGCTTCCAGGCGGGATTGGTTGAACTCGGTGTCCTGGCTGATCTCGCGCAGACGTTCCGAGACTCGGGCACGATGGTGCTTCAACATGTCCGGAACCCGCGCCACGACGTCGTCGACTTTCTTATCGATGAGATCGAGACGAAGCAGCAGATCCTTGGCGAGATTGTTTCCCTCCCGCTCCTTCATCTGCTGCAGATCGTCGACCGCCGCAGTGACGGTCGCTTCGACGACCTTCCACGTCTTTCCTTCGTCCATCTCTTCCTGCTCCCAGGAGAGAACGTCAGGCAAGGTCAGGAACGTGTTGATGTCGATCGATCCACCGAGGTCATAGCGTGACTGAAGACCGCCGAGAATCTTGAAGTAGGCGTCGGCGACGTCTTCGTTCAGCACCAGCTTGTTGACCGGCGCTTCCTGGCCGTCGAGGCTGATGTTGACGTTGATCTTGCCGCGCGAGATCCGTCCCTGGATGATCTCGCGGATCTTGCCTTCGAAGCTGCTGATGGTCCGGGGAAGTCGCACGGAAACCTCGCAGAAGCGATGATTGACCGTGCGCGCTTCGACGACCAGTTTGTTCGAACCAAGGATGGCTTCGCCCCGCCCGTAGCCGGTCATACTTCGCAACATGTGAGAGCTTTCTCGCGCTCAGCGCGGTAGGCATGGATTCGGCGGGAGGAACCGTTTGCATCGTGCGTTTCCTTCCTCCCGATCGGGCGAGCCTAACCTCGCCGGTTTACGCGGTCAACGAAGGCCGCGCGGCTCGCGTCCCCAGAGCCAGGCCGCCCCACGCACGCCGCTGGAGTCGCCATGGAGCGGAGGAACCAGAGCCGTCTCGACCGTGTCTGAAAACGCGAACTCGCTCCAGAGCTTCGGGACGTTCTCGTAGAGTCTTTCGATCTGCGAAAGACCACCGCCAAGAACGATGACGTCGGGGTCGAGGGTATTGATCAGTGCGCCGAGGGCTTGCGCCAAACGCGTCTCGTAGCGAACCAGTGTGGCTTCGGCATCCGGGTCATCCCCGGCGGCGCGGGCCGCGATCTCTTCGGCGGTGAGGGTCTGCCCCGTGCTTCTCTGATGATCCTGTGACATTCCTGGACCACTGAGGAACGTCTCGACACACCCGTGCCTTCCGCAGTAGCACTCCGGATGGAACGGCTCGCGTTCCAGTCCAGGCAACGGGTTGTGTCCCCACTCGCCGGCCACGTTGTTCGGGCCGACCAGAACCTCTTCGTTCACGACGATGCCGCCGCCGGTTCCCGTACCCAGGATGACGCCGAAGACGACGAACGGAAGGTCCCGAGCACCTGGACGGTTGCCGTGGATTGCCGCAGGCGTCGCGGATCCGTCCACAGCCTCGGACAGAGCGAAACAGTTGGCGTCGTTTGCCATTCGAATCTCCCGGCCGAGCCGGGACTCGATGTCCTGTTGCAACGCGCGACCGTTGAGCCAGGTCGAGTTCGCGTTCTTGAGTTTTCCAGTGGCCCGCGAGATCGCTCCAGGGGTTCCGACTCCGACAGTGGCGGCCGGTCCGTCGGGATCCATGGCCGGCAACGCCTCGACCCGGTGAACCAGATCGACGATGGCCCCGACGGTCCCTTCGTAGTCGTTTTGGGGTGTCGGGACCCGCTCACGTGCGCACTCCGTGCCGTCTTCGTCGAGAAGCAGGGCCTCGATCTTGGTTCCGCCGAGGTCGATTCCAATTCGCATGGGCCGAGGATACGACAGGAGGATGCGGGGAAACGACAGGAGGACGGGATTCCGTGGTCGGGAGAACCGGGCCGCGTACGGTAACATGAGAGCAGGAGTTCGCGACGTGCCGGAACCGGTCGCAGACCGGAGCCGCGAACCACAACCAGACGCAGTCTTGGAACGCAGGAACGTGCCCACCGCAAGCACGAGCGTCTGTCCGACCCACACGACAAAGGGACACAACTTGCTCAAACTCATCCTCATCCATTGCGGCCGGCGACCCCAGATCGCGATGACCTTGCGACACATGCGGACTTGCCTACTGGGCGCGACGCTCATCGGCGTTGGCGTTGGGGGCACCTACTCTGACGCCTACTCTGCAGACTCAAGACTCCTCGAGAGGACAGTTTCGACCCTTCAACACGACGACGTCACGCAGCGCCGTGGCGGTCAGATCCCGGAAACGATCGAACTCGACCCGGGTGACTTTGTCATGGGAGACGGGGTCGCTCTCTGCGCCCAGACCATCCGCAATGTCACGCTGACCCGTGGGTTCCGAATGGGAAAACAGGAAGTGACCAACGCCGAGTATCTCGACGCGTTGCAGTGGGCGTTTGACGAAGGGCTCCTGGACGTTCGCGAAGATGCTGTCTATGACGGGTTGGGAGCCGGGGACTTTCTTCTGGACCTCGAGACGCCGCTGACGGAGTTCACATTCGCTGACGGAATCTTCGCGCTACGTGAGGCGCCTTTCGCCGTCACCTTCGCGTATCCGGAAGGTTACGACCCGACATTCCATCCGGTGAAACGGATCTCCTGGAAAGGCGCCGCCGCTTACTGCGATTGGTTGAACCTGCGCGAGGGATTGCCTCTTTCCTACGATCACACGACCTGGGATTGCAATGGTGGCGACCCCTACGGCGCCGTCGGTTTCCGCCTGCCGACCGATGCGGAGTGGGAGTACGCGGCCAGTTTCGACGACGACCGGGTGCACCCCTGGGGCGACGAACCGGCCGACTGTTCACGGGCTAACTTCATCCCGAACGGCTCCGCCTGCCGGAACTGGACCGAACCGGTCGGTTTGCGTCCAGCGGGAAATCATCCACTGGGCTTTCAGGACTTGTCCGGGAACGTCGGGGAATGGTGCAACGACTGGCACGACTGCCCGCTTCCGGAAGGGGACGTCATCGATCCGGTCGGACCGGCCGACGCCGAAAAGAAGGTGCTTCACGGCGGTGGGTTCTTCTACGGAAATGTCTACATGCGTTGTTCGAATCGGGATGCGGATCCGCCGGATCTGCCGCTACAGGCAGCGGGCTTCCGCATCGCTCAGACGAGAAACGCTCCGACGGATGTCAGCGACGATACGGGTGTCAGCGAACATGAACTTCGGTTCGAGTTTCCGTTCTCCGTTTCCGAGAACCCGGTTCAGTCGGGAACACTCCGGCTAAACCGACGCTGGAACACGGCGGTTGGACACCCCTCAAATCCTCGCCGATCGGAATCAATCGGAGATCCGGCACTCCCGTCCGAACTTGGAGGGCGCCTGCTCATCCTCGATGTAGAAGGGCGGCGGAGATTCCGTGCGGATGTCGAAGGCGACGATCTCGAGATTGACGTCGATTCGTGGCCGTCCGGGCTCTACTGGATCCGTTGGACGAGTCACTCGGGACATGTCGTAACCCGTCCAATCACGATCCTCAGGTAGGTCATGCGGTCGAGCGATGGCTGCTTGGGGCGTCAATCCATCTTCGATGCGTTACGGAGCCGCCCCGCGACTCACTTCAGCACTTGAATCCGGGTCGTCGTTGAACCGGCCTCTGTACGCATCCGAAGGAAGTACACTCCCCGGGTCTGGACGTTCTTTAGTCGATACTCGGCATCCTGACTCGTCGAGTTCGAGACGGGAACGACCTCGACCTCTCGTCCCATCGCATCGAAAACGCGCAGGTCGCGGATCGTTGCCTCGGACTGGATGGAGAAGTGCCCGCGGGTCGGGTTCGGAAAGACAATCGCGGTCTTGTAGAGATCCGGTGACTCGACCGTCGACACGGCACAACCGCCCTCGTCAAACGGACCGATGGTCAACCCGCACGGACTGTTCGGCGGCAGGCAGGGGGACCCCTCCTCCACCGTGTACGCACCTTCCGTGGTCGGAGCTTCCACCGGAGATCTTCCGTCGCAGAAAAGAGGCACGTCATCCGTCGCATCGGTCAGTTCGACCGACCCGGCGCCTCCGATCTCGTCCAGTCCAAGGACGCAACAATCGAAACTCGCACTCGATCCGGACATGACGGCCGCTTCATCGAAGTCGGCAAAGGCTTCGTTCCCGTAGACGACCGACCGGGTGAAGGTGACGTCCGCGCCGCCCTCGATAAGGATCGCGCCACCGAAGTCACTCGGTGTGTCGCCGGCGCGGTTTCCGGCCAGGATCGAACGACGGAACTCGGCGGTGCCGCCGTCGACGAGGAGAGCTCCACCTCCTTTGGAGGAAGCCAAGTTTCCGGTCAGAAGACAGGCTTCAAAGGTCGACGAGCTGCCCCGACTGACCACAGCGCCACCGCGACCAACCGTGCTTTCGTTTCCGGCGAATCGGCACTCCTCGAACGTGACGACCGCTCCCTGCTCCACACGGACGGCGCCGCCTTCGTTCTCGGCCCGATTGGAAAGGAACTCACAGTCCTGGAAGGAGACCGTCGCGCCGGAAGCGAAGACCGCTCCCCCGGACGCGCGAACGAAGTTCTCTTCAAACACGCAGTTGCGAAAGACCGGGCTTCCCGCCGTGATGAAGAGGGAACCCCCAAGCTCGAGAACACCTCCCGTCCCTCCGCGCAGCGCAAAGCCGTCAATGACTGGAGAGGCGGAACCCGATCCGAACGACGCATGAAGATGTCGGTCCAGAAGATCCGACCCCGCATCGATAACGGTGGACGCGGGTCCATCGGTAGAGCGCAGTTCCACGTCGGCATCAAAGGTCAGGTCGAGGTTTCCCGGACCGGTGTAGAGGCCGGGGAGAACTTCGACGATGTCTCCATCCACGGTGGCATCCAGGGCCGCCTGAATCGTCGGGTACTGCGTCGGGACGACGAGGGTTGCGGCCGTGGCGAAACTCGATGCTGCACCGCAAGAGAGCGCAAGACCCAACAGCGAAAAGACCTGCTTGGAATACGACAAAGATCGGGACACTTACTTGGCCTCCGATGAGAGTAAAGGCGCGGTTTGCCGGCTCCTCCCCGGCAGAGAGGCGAGGGAGGGAACCGACAAACCGCTGAATTCCTACGGGATGACCACAGCCTTCGTCGACCGTTGCCAACCCCGCGCCGTCATCCGCAGGATGTAGGTTCCCGCGGTTAGATTCTCGGGCTGCCACTGCACCTGGTGTGCGCCTCCCGGGAAGACCCGGTCGGCGAGATCACCGACGCGACGCCCCTGGATGTCAAAGACTTCGAGAAGGACGCGCTCGTCGGCGGGCAGATCGAAACGCACCCGCACCGCAGGTTTGTCGGCGAGGCGAATCGGATTCGGCTCGACCGGGTGGAGCTTGTGCGCCCTGGGCAGTCCGTTCCCTTCGGTCGAGCTGACGGGGTTGAGGAAGTCCAAAGTCCCGTAGTCTCCGAACAACACTTCCTGCGCCATCGACGCGCTGGCTCCGAAGTGACCTTGCAGAATCGATGAGTAGATCGCGCGGTAGTCGTTTTGGACGAGCAGGTTCCCGTTCTGATCCAGATTCAGCAAATCGGGATTGGCTCCGTACATTCCCCCGAGCACCTGCTGACCAATGAGAAACATCGGCGCCGCTGTCCCGTGGTCCGTACCGAAGCTTCCGTTCTCACCGACCCGCCGTCCGAACTCGGACTGAGTGACGACGAGGACCCGCTCTTTGAGACCTTGATTTTCCAGGTCCTGCATGAAGGCCTGAACCGAGGCTCCAAGTGAGCCGAGGAGCCCGGCGTGTGCCGCATCCTGGGTTGCGTGCGTGTCGAACCCGTACTCCGCAGTCAGGAAGATCGGCGTACCCAGTGATCCGCTGATCAGTTTGGCCACGATCTCCAGTTGGAACCCCAGGTTCGTCGCCGGATAGTTCACCGTGTTCGTACCGTTGTCGGCCGCGTCCTGAATCGCCTCGGCGTATTCGAAAGCAGCCGTATCGATCTCGCGCAGGTACTCCAGCTCGTCGCCGCCGCGCGTCTCCGGCGGGTCGTCGTTGTACTCGCCGGTGTAGTTGGTGCCGACAAGCTGATAGAACGTGTCCGGATTGTCGACGATGACTCCGGTGACTCCGCGGTCTCCCTGCATCGGAATGCGGTGCGCCAAGGACTGTTGCAATCCGTATGGCGCCGTCGGTAGTTGATCCGGAAACTCAACGAAGATCTTTTCGATGAACCGAGCCAACCAACCGGTTTCTACGATCTGGTCCTCGGATGACCCGCTGAACCAAATGTCCGTTCCCCGGAAGTGGGAGAGGTTCATGTTTGGATACCCGACACCCTGAACGATGGCAAGCTCACCCGAGTTGTAGAGCGACTCGAATCCCGTCATCGCAGGATGAAGGCCTGTCCCCATGAGAGGTTCGATCTGGAGCACCTCGCCAGGCTGGAACGCCAGGGTCGGCCGGGCTGCGGAGTAGGCCGCATCGTTGTAAGGCACGACCGTGTTCAGGCCGTCGTTTCCACCATTCAGATTGATGATGACGAGGATCTGACCCGCGAAAGGATCGCCTGACGACGCGGACGCCGTCTTCGGACTGAGGAAGCTCCCCCGTTGCAGCGCACTCGGAACGATGAGTCCAGCCGCCGAAAGCTCGAGGGTGCGTCTGAGAAAGTCTCTTCTTTGCATGATTCCACCCTCCTACTTGGACTGCATGTCCGGGAGGCGCATCGCCAACCGGATGAGGCCTTGGATTTGTGCTTCGGCTCCGGGATCGAACAAGCTCCACTCCCAGGGTTCTGCGCCCTGAAGAAGTTCATCGAGCATGCGCTGGCGAACCAGCTCGGTCGGTTCGAGTCCGAAGAGGAGGAGGGCGGTATCGTCGACAAGCGCATAGGCATCATGTGGATTGGTCAACGTGTTGGCCCAGGCGATGGCATCCACCTGTGCGCCGTCGGTCGGCACTCCATAGACCTGCCCGTCGACCCAGGCCACATCCAGCGTCTTGCGCCACGGAAGGGTGAACGAGTTGACCCACGTCCGGTAACCGTCCCAACCAGAAACGTTGGGTGGATCGAAAAGCATGTGGCTGTAAACCTGCATGCCGTAGCGAACGAGCAGCGCCTGGTTGGAGAGATAGTCGGAAAGGTCGATCTGTGACGCGAGACCGAAGGTCCGGGGAACCCCGGCGTAGTGGTCGACTCCGTCACTGATCGCGGATCCACGGAACTCCGCGTCGAAGAAGTGTTCGCTCAGGAACATCTTCTCGAGCACCGGCTCGATCTCGTAGTTCGCGTCCCGCAGGTCCTGGGCCAGCTCAGCGATCAGAACCGGATCGGGATACTCGTCGATGAACCACTTGTAGAGCTTCTCGCAGATGAAGAGCGCACAGGCATCCTGATCGAAGATGATGTCGATGACATCCTCGGGGAACCAGTAGCCGCTCTGTCCCAGAATCGTCTTGTACCCGTGATCGTGCAGGAATTCGTTGAAGTTGACGGTGATGGCGTCGTACGTCTGGTAACCCGTGAAGGCCCGGGCCGTCTGGATGATGTCTTCCTGCTCGTAGTTCCCCTCACCCAGGGTGAAGAGTTCGAGGAGCTCGCGCGCGAAGTTCTCGTTGATGTTTCCGGACGTGTTGAGCTGATTGTCGAGCCAGAGGATCATGGCCGGGTCGAGGGAGGCCGCAAGGACGAGGTCCTTGAAGTTCCCCGTCGCGTGCTGCCGGAAGAGATCGTTCTGAATGTACATCGACTGCGGGAAGAAGACCTTTTCCTGCCCAGTCGCGAAGTGGTCGTGCCAGAAGTGGACCATGTTTTCGCGCAGGCTCATCGGTGCGTCGATCATGACCTCGGTCCACCAGAGCCGGTTGAGTTCTCCGTAGATCTGATACTGCATGATGAGCTCATCGATCATTTCCTGAGTCCAACCGGTAACGTCCGGAATGGGCTCTGTCGCCCAGGGTCCCGGTTGGGCAGGGAAAGCTTGCGGAGCAAAGAGGCTCACCACCGTCTGGGTCAGGCCGTCCTGGACCGCCTGATCGATCTCGGCAAAAGACGCTCCGATGACGGTGCGGTGCAACAGGTGGGCTGCCTCCGCATGTCCGAACGTTCCGGTGTACGGCGCCCAGGTCGTCGTCGTCGACTGAGTACCGCCGCCTGTCGTCGGGGCGGCCATGACAGGAATGTCTTCGCGTCGAATCTCGATAGACCCAAGACGCGCGACATCGTGTCGAACCGCATCGGACGGATGAAGCGCTCGAAGCTCTTCGCTACGTTGCCGCATGCCGTCCATGACTTTGATCTGTTCGGAGTGGTCTGTTTCCGATTCCTCGGCAAAGGAGCCGGATGCGGGGAAGGCGAGTAGCAGAGACAGCGCCGTCAAAGCGACGCGCACTCTCGGAACCCGGCGACCGCGCCACAGCGAGCGCGTGGTAGCGAGCATAGGAATCCCTCCTGCCTGCGGGGCGTGTCGAGTGAAACAAGGGTACGCCTCGGCAGCGGACCCAACCAAGCTGAAAGAATCGGTGATCTCAGGAATAAGATCTCCGACACGAAGGCACCATCAGGCCGCTGCCTGAGATACCTCGTGCCGCCGCGATGGCTTCATCATCAGCTCTTGCTCAAGGCTTCACTAGAAAGCTTCGTGCCGACCGGGCGATTGCCCGCGCATCGATGGGCGGGAAGCCGCTATCTCCCTCCCCCGGGCTCACTTGTCAACGTGAATCGAAGTCTGACCAGGTGCGTGTGCAGGTCTGAAGTGGAATGCATGGTTGTCGCTGCATGCCCAGTCGCGTACTCAGGAGTTCACGTGTGGGTCGAACCTTCACACTTCACGCTCAATAACCGGCGGACGCACCACCTCCGCGAACATCGGGCCCGGCGTAGAATCCGTTCGGTTGGACCTCGATCGCATTGACCCTTCCGATCTCTTCCATCTCTGCCAACTCGTGGCCGAGTTCTTCCAGTCGCTTCCGGGTGTCGAGCGCCATTCCGAACGGTTCGTAGTAGACGCGGTCGGGCAACCACTGTGCATGAACCCGAGGGACGGCCACCGCCTGTGCGATTGGCATTTCGAAGACGAGGTGGTTGAGAATGACCTGGGCCACCGAGGTGATGATTCGTGAGCCGCCGGGCGAACCCAGGACCAATCGAGGATGCCCGTCGTGAAGCACAATGGTCGGAGACATCGAGCTGAGCATGCGCTTTCCCGCGGCGATCGCGTTCGCTTCGTTTCCGACCAGCCCGTAGAGATTCGGCACTCCCGGCTTGGCCGAGAAGTCATCCATTTCGTTGTTGAGGAGAATGCCGGTTCCGTCGACGACGATCCCGGATCCGAAACGAGCGTTGAGGGTCGTCGTGCAGCTAACTACGTTTCCTTCCTTGTCCACGACTGAGAAGTGGGTCGTCTCATCCGGTTCCCTAGGCGTGGGAGTTCCCGATGAAACTGCGGTGCTCGGGGTCGCCCTTTCGAGGGACATGTCGGCCATGCGCGCCTCTAGATACTCCGGGTCGAGGAGTCCGGGAACCGGCACTTCCCAATGATCGGGATCGCCGAGGTGCTCCGCCCGATCCGCGTAGACTCGCCGACAGGCTTCGGCGAAGGCATGAACGTAGGACGACGAGTTCCACTCCCACTCTTCGAGCGGGAAACCGTCCATGATTTCCAGTAGCTGAAGAACGAGAATGCCTCCGGAACTCGGTGGCGACATGGAGAGAATCTCGTACCCGCGAAACTCTCCGCGGACAGGATCCCGGTACTTCGAATCGTAGCCGGCCAGATCTTCCAAGGTGGCGATGCCGTTTCCGCGCTCCATCTCTTCGACCCAAAGCTCCGCGGTCACGCCTTTGTAGAAGCCGTCCCGACCTTGTTGGGAGATTCGCTCCAAGGCGTCCGCCAAGTCCGGTTGCTTGAGAACATCTCCTGGTTGCCAGAGCTGACCGTCCCCACGAAGAAAGATCCGACGGGCGGCTTCGTCCGTTTCCAGTTTCCCGCGGTAGGCATTCAGGACGTACGCCGCCCAGAAACTGAGCGGGAATCCATCCCGGGCCAACCGGATGGCCGGGGCCAGAACTTGAGCCCGATCGACGAGACCGGAACCGTGATCTTCATGAAGCCGGAGCAGTCCGTCGACCGAACCGGGGATGCCCGCAGCCAGGTGCGTGTCGGTCGACAAGCCGTTGACGACCTTTCCCTGTTCATCCAAGTAGAGATCACGGTGGGCCGCGTTGGGAGCGACTTCACGAAAATCCAAGGCGGCGTCGCCACCGTCCGCTTTGTGAACCAGAGCGAAGCCGCCGCCTCCGATGTTCCCGGCGGCGGGAAAGGTCACAGCCAGGGCGAAGGCAGTCGCCGCAGCCGCGTCGGCGGCATTGCCTCCTGACTCCAGAATCGAAACGCCTGCTTCCGACGCGAGACCGCAGTCCGAGACCACCATTCCGCGGGTCGCCCAGCCGGCGGTCCATGTGGACTGTGCATCCGCCTGCGTCGCGAGTACGCACAGGAACGGAACCAGGAGGGAGCGAAGAACCAGGGCCGAGCTAGGCTTTCGGATCGACAAACTGATTGTCCTCCAGTCGGCGCACACGCCGCGGGTTCGCATCCCGAAGTTCTTCCGGAAGGAAATCCGTGGGCGCGTTCTGATAGCAGACGAGCCGGGCAAAGCGATAGATGGACCGTGTGCCGACGGACGTCGTACGGCCATCACTGGTGGCCGGGAACGGTCCGCCGTGAACCATCGACGCACAGACTTCGACACCGGTGGGAAAGCCGCCGAAGAGGATGCGGCCGGCGCGGTCTTCCAATGCGGCGACCAAGTCACCGCACCCTTCCAGGTCCGCCGCGGAAGCGTGGAGCGTGGCCGTCAGTTGCCCGTCCCAGGTTTTGACGACCTCGACCAACTGACGAACGTCGTCGTACTCAACCAACACCGTACACGGACCGAAGATTTCGTCCCGATCGACGCGACCACTTAGAAGGTCCTGCACGCTCGTTCGAAGCACGCTGAGCCCTACGGCCTGGCCGCCCGGGCCTTTCGAGTCCTCCGCGCGGACGACCGTCTCGGTGCGGTCGGCCATCTTCGCCAGCGCACCCGCGTAGTTCTCCCGGTGGGCCGCTGTCAGCATGGGGGCAGCGGACGCGTTGCTTCCCAAAGTAGCGACCCGGTCGGCAAACTGTGTTCCCAGCGCTCCGGCGGGAATGAAGACGAATCCGGGGTTCGTGCAGAACTGTCCCACGCCGAGCGTGACCGAGCCGACCAAACCTTCGGCGATGGCGTCAGCGTTGTGCTCGAGCGCATCGGGAAGAAGGAAGACCGGATTGACGCTGCTCATCTCGGCAAAGACCGGAATCGGCTCGTCGCGTTCCGTCGCAAGTTCGGTCAATGCGGTTCCGGCGGTGCGTGAGCCCGTGAGCGCGACGGCGCGGAGTGCCGGATGCCGGATCAAGGTTGGGGCGATGTCCTCTCCTCTTCCCTGTAACAAAGAAAAGACACCGGCCGGAAGGTCGCAGGCACGCACCGCCTGCGTGATGGCCCAACCGACGATTTCGGCCGTGCCCGGGTGAGCATAGTGTGCGACGGCAATGACCGGATTCCCCGCAGCGAGCGCGGATGCCGTGTCCCCACCCGCGACGGAGAAGGCGAGGGGAAAGTTACTCGCGCCAAAGACAGCGACCGGTCCGAGCGGGCGATACATCGATCGGATATCGGGTTTGGGCAGGGGCTGGCGATCCGGTTGCGCCCGATCGATTCGCGCATCCACCCAGGAGCCTTCTTCGACCAGGTCCGCGAAGAGACGAAGCTGTCCACAGGTCCGGGCGGCTTCTCCTTCGACACGGCCGACGGGCAGCGCGGTTTCCTGCGGCATGCGCTCGCGCAGTTCCGGAAGAAGGTTCTCGACCTCTTCCGCGATCGTGCGGAGAAGAAGCGCGCGTTGATCGCCACTCGTCCGACCGAAGACATCGAAAGCCTCGGAAGCAGCGGAGACCGCTTGCTCGATTTCGTCGGGTGTAGCGGTCAGAATCTGAGGCTCGAGTTCCTCTCCGGTCGCCGGGTTGGCTGCATGAAAGGTCTTCGTTCCTCCGGCGGCGGGCACTCCCGCGATGATGGAAAGGCCACTGACGTCCATGTTGTTCTCCTAAGAAAAGTTCGGCCGCGTCCGAAGAGCCGTTCGAATGATGTCCAAGGCCTGTTCCCGCTCTTCACCGACCAAGGGACATCTTGGAGCACGAACCCGCTCGGAACCCATCCCCACCTCGGCCTGGGTCAGTTTGATCAACTGCACGAACTTGGGCACGGTATCCAGTCGAAGAAGCGGAAGAAACCATTGATAGAGTTTGTCGAGTTCTTCCGACGGACCCTTCTGGGACAGGTCGAAGAGTTGCATCGACTCTTTCGGGAGTGCATTGACCAATCCTGCAATCCAACCGGTGGCGCCGACGTGAGCGCACTCGACGATGATGTCGTCGAGGCCGGCAAAGAGCGCGATCTTGTCCTGCAGGCGCTCCCGAACAGCGGAGATACGCCGCGCGTCCCCGCTCGACTCTTTCATGGCGTCCAGGTTGTCATGCTCGTTCGCGAGTTCTTCAACGTGCTCGGGAAGGAAGTCCGTCCCGTAGGCGATGGGATTGTTGTAGAGCATGGCCGAGAGATCGGTAGCTCGGAAGATGGCCGAAACATGGGCGCGCATCTCCGGCCAGTCGGAACGGTAGACGTATGGCGGCAGAACCATCAGTCCTTGGCACCCGGCCTCTTTGGCTGCTCGGGCCAGATCGACGGCCTCCGCCGTCGTGGACGAGGCAATTCCCGCGACAACGGGTGCGGAGTCTCCCAACGCGGTGACGCAGGTTGAAAGGATGTCGATCTTTTCCGAGAACGAGAGACAGGAACCCTCACCGAGTGAGCCCAGTGGCACGATCGCGCGACTGCCGTGCTCAACGAGCCATCGGGCGTGCTCCGCGAGAAAACCATGGTCGATCGAGCCGTCCTCGGCAAACGGGGTGGTGATGGCGGGCATCACTCCGGTCCACTGCATGTCGATCCTTTCTGTTGGCTCCAGATCGCGTCACTCTTCGGGGTCGTCGATCCACGCACCCACCGGGACCGGCGACAACGGCGGTCTCGGCACGTCATGGATCCATCCTTTCAGCGTCCGGAGCGCTGCCCCGCAGACTCGTCCCTGGCAGGAGCCCATTCCGCATCGCGTGGCCAACTTTGCCGCTCTCCACGACTCGTGCGAAGCGACCTGTCCGAATGCGACGTCTTCGCAGCGGCAGATCGTAACCGCATCGTCGGGCGGAACCAACAGTTCCCGCCGGAGGGCGAAGGCTTCGTCTAGTGCTGCGGCGAATGCTCGGCCACGGGCTCGCGATTGGAAGTGTTCTTCGGCGGCCGCCCGTTCACCGGCCATCGCCAAACCGGCGATCCGGCCTTCAGCTTCCGCGAGGTCGACGCCGCCGACTCCGGTGACTTCGCCTGCGGCATAGACACCGGCAACGGAGGTCTCCTGCCAAGGATCGACCGCAACGCCGGCAGCGTCTCCCGGGACTTTGTCGTGAACTCCGCCCTGGACTCCACAGTGAACACCGCCTTGGCCCCGTCCCCGGAATTCTCGCCGGACTCCCGGGAGGCCGCGCTTGGACAAGCGGCAGCCGAGCTGAAGCGCAGCCTCGACATTGGGAACCAGGCCGAACCCAACCGCCAGGAGATCGCACTCTTCTTTCCACTCGGAACGTCCGTCGGTCATCACGACGGATTGCACATGACCGTCACCTTCGGCGCGGACGGGCCAGGTTCCGAACCTCCACCGGACTCCTCCGAGGTCCATTCGCAGCCGGACGGCTTGGCGGAGCTTCGTGCGGTCCGTAAGCAGCGCGGCCGCCATGGGAAGAAGGTTCGAGCGACTTGCCTGCTCGGCGAGGAGACGAATCTCCGCTCCGCGTTGGCGAAGACTCGAGGCCACTGCCGGCAGAAGCGGTCCGGAGCCGGCGACAACGATGCGCAACCCCGAGACGTCCCAGCCCGACTTGGCCAGAGCCTGCGCCCCACCCACCCCCATCACTCCGGGCAGGGTCCAACCGGGGAACGGAAGGAAACGCTCGCGCGCGCCTGATGCAAGGAGGACGCGGCGGAAGCGCACGCGCAGGTAGGCTTCGCGGCCGACTTGACCCTGCCAGGCGCCGCAATGGGCGCGACATTCCCGTGGCTGGATGTCCCAGACAGTCGTGGAGCCGAGAAAGGTGGAGCGGGCGATCGCGGACCGAATGCTTTTGTTGGCGCGGTCTTCCTGATGAGGAGGCCGAACGCTTCGCCGCCAGATCTGACCGCCGGGCGAAGGGTTTTCATCGATGAGAATCGTTTCCACCGAGTGATCGGCGAGAGCGGCGGCAGCAGCGAGACCGGCCGGGCCGCCGCCGAGGATGAGAACATCGGTGTCCAGGTGGGCCGAGATCGGCCCCGCAGCTTCGCGAAGCCCGATCTCCGGAGACCTGTCTTCTGGAGACCTGTCTTCTGGCGACCTGTCCTTTGCCGACCAGTCCCCCATCGACCCGTTCCGATCGCCAGGGTCTTCCGCCGTTCGGATGTTCATCCCGTCGCGACACTCGATGAGACAGCTTCGTTCATGGGGAACATCGTCGATGGTCAAACGACACTCATGACAAATGCCCATCCCGCAGATCGGTCCTCGCGGCTGACCGTTCGCCGAGCGACGAAAGGCGACGCCGGGACCATCGGGGGCGCAAGCGGCGGCGGAGACGTCGGAGACGCCGGAGGCGCCCGGCCCGTCGGGGACGCCGAGCCTGCGTGGGGCGCCGGCGGCATTGAGGACCACAGCGGCCACACTCTGTCCCGGCTCGACTTCATGAACACGCCCGTCGATGTGAACACGAATCGTCACGAAGTCGCTCTCCAAACCCGGCAGGGATCGAAGACGTCGGGTTGGATCCGCGGCGAACGTCCGTCCATGAGGTCGGCCAGAAGCTCCGCCGTTCCCAGACTGGTTGTGATCCCAAGGCCTTCGTGTCCGGTTGCGACCCAAACTCCGTCCCCCTGCCAACGCCCGATGAGGGGTCGATCATCCGGGGTGGCCGGTCGAAAGCCGGTCCATATGCGCAGTATCCGCGCACGGTCGAGCGCGGGAAGAAACTCCAGGATTCGTTTCATCAAACGGGAGACAAGAGACGGGTCTACGAAACGGTCGCGTCCAGCGAACTGCCGGCTGGATCCGAGAAGCAACTGACCCGTCGGGCGCGGCTGCACGTTGAACGAAACGGAGTCCCCTTCGCCCGCGTGGGCGTTCTTGACGTAACCGAGTTCGACAATCTGATGGTGAAGGAGGCCTGGGTAGCGATCGGTGATCGCAAGGTGCCCTTTTCGCGGAAGCACAAGGCAGTCGGGAAGGAGTTCGGGCGTTGCTATGCCTGCGGCTACGACCACGTCTCTCGCCAGAATCGAGGGCGCATCTCGCAGCCGGACCTCGACGGCTCCGGCTCGGGTTCCGGCTCTGGCTCCAGCTCCGCCTCCGGCTCCGGAAACGTCGGCCGACACACCGACCACTTGAACACCAAGCTGTGTTTCGATCCGACCGGCAGAACGGCAACCGCTCCCCCGTGTATCGAACTTCAGAAGATGACGGGCGACGTTGGGCGGGTAGACGACGGAGTCCTTCGGCAAGCGCAACGCGCCTTGAACCGAGGACGACAGCGCGGGTTCGAGGTTTCGCAGTTGTCTGGGCGAAATCAGCTCACACTCAATGCCCTGGGAACCGAGCGCCTCCGCTTTGCGCTCTGCTCCCTGCAACTCTTCGTCATCCGTCGCGACCCACAACGTGCCGCAAACATCGACCTCGGCGTCGTTCGGCAGTTCCTCCTGAAGGCTCCGCCAGCGTTCCAATGAGACGCGCAAAAGTTCCGACTGTTCGGGGTGGTCATCGAGAAAGAGGACGTGTCCCATTCCCTCGGCCGTGGCGCCGCCAGCAAGCTCTCCACTTTCCAGAACGAGCACGTCGCGCCCACGTCCAGCCAGTTCCGCAGCGACGGCGGCACCGACGATGCCGGATCCGACGATGACGACATCGCGCGTCAGCGAAGTCATGAGCGGATGCCGTCTCGAAAGGGATCCTCGGAATGAAAGAGAAGCCGGGACTCGGCGGTGATGAACGCGGAGCCCCGCACGTGGGGAACGACGTCGTCTCCGTCCAGAGCGACGGTTCCGCGAAAGACGCTGCCGACGATTCCTTCCTGTCGCCATTCTTCACCCGGCTTCAGTTTCCCGGCGGCGTAGAGGCACGCGAGCTTGGCGCTCGTCCCCGTACCGCAGGGAGATCGGTCATAGGCCTTGCCGGGACAAAGGACGAAGTTTCGACTGTCCGCGCCCGCGTGACCGGACGGCACGAAGAGCTCGATGTGATCGATCTCGCCGTTGTTCTCACCGGTGATCCCGTTTCGCTCGAGTGACTGCCGAATCGCCCAGGTCACGTCGGTCAGGCGGTCGACGTTCTTCAGGGAGAGGTCCTCCCCGTGTTCGTCGACCAGAAAGAACCAGTTGCCGCCCCACGCGATCTCGCCGACCACGGCACGTCCGAGCTCGGGGACCTCGACTTCGACGGCGTGCCTGTAGCGGTAGCTCGGTACATTGACGACCGTGACCTCGCCGTCGTCATGCAGGATCGCCGTCACCGTGCCGACCGGAGTGTCCAAACGAATGGCCCCGGGTTCGATACGGCCCATGTGGGCGAGCGTCACCGCCACTCCGATGGTGCCGTGGACGCACATGTTCAGGTAGCCGACGTTGTTGAAGAAGATGACGCCCGCGGTCGACCCGGCATGCTCCGGCGGGCACAACAGAGCACCGACGACCTCGGAAGATCCACGAGGCTCATCAGCTACCGCGGTGCGAAACGTGTCGAAGTCCCGGCCCAGGATCCTGCGCCGCTCGGCCATGGAGCCGGAACCGAGATCCGGTCCGCCGGAGACGACGGTTCGTGTCGGCTCTCCGCCGGTGTGAGAATCGATGACTTCGACGACCGTGGTCGAATGGCTTTCGGAATGGGACAAAGCGGGGCTCCTTCGCCGTCTTCACAGATCTCTCGAACGGAAACCGTCGGGTAGGATACCGTACCGCGGACGAAAGAACAGAAGCTGGACGAGAACTCGACGTGAAGAAGGAGTCGGACGTGAACGACCGCACCCACCGGATCCCCGGCCTCATCCTGACGGACCATAACTTCGAGGTGCCGCTGGACCACGAGGCCGACAGCGGCCCTACGATCCAGGTCTTCGCCCGCGAGGTCCGTCCGGCCGAGGAACCTGATTCGACGAAACCGTTTCTGGTTTTCTATCAAGGTGGCCCCGGCTCGCCGTCTCCCCGTCCGACCACGCGAAGCGGGTGGATCGACCGCGCTCTCGAAGACTACCGGGTGTTGCTTCTCGATCAGCGTGGCACGGGCCGTAGCTCTCCCCTGACCGCGCAAACTGTCGCCGGACTGGGTTCGCCGGAAGCCGTGGCCGCGTACTTTCGGAATTTCCGCGCCGACTCCATCGTGCGGGACGCCGAGCTCATTCGGGAAAGGCTGGCCGACGGCGAACGATGGGCCGGGCTCGGTCAAAGCTACGGTGGGTTCTGCCTCACGACGTATCTTTCGATCGCGCCCGAAGGCCTCTCGAACGTCTACATCACGGGTGGCGTTCCGCCTGTGCATCGGGATGTCGACGATGTCTACCGAGCCACCTATCGACGCGTCCACGACCGGAATCGGCGCTACTTCCAGCGCTATCCCGAGGATCGCAAACTCCTAAGCGACTTGTACCGGTACCTACGTGACAACGAAGTGATCCTGCCCGCAGGTGGACACCTGACCGCGCGGCGGCTACTCCATCTGGGATCCGCCTTCGGGATGAGCGACGGATTCGAAGCCGTTCATTATCTGCTCGAGTCCGCATGGGTCGATGGCGCGTCCGGCCGAGAGCTCTCACGAAACTTCCTGCGCGGTGTGGAAAGCGCCGTCTCGTTCGAGACGAATCCGATCTACACGTTGCTGCATGAACCGATCTACTCCGACGGCCCGGCCACTCGTTGGTCCGCGGAACGTGTGCGATCTGAGTTTCCGGATTTCGGTCTCGATACGGACCATCCCCTCTTCACGGGAGAGATGGTCTATCCCTCGATGTGCGAAGACTACCTGGAGCTTCGGCCGTTGGCAGAAGCTGCACATCTTCTGGCCGACTTCGACGACTGGTCTCTGCTCTATGATGTCGAGGTTCTTCATGGAAACGACGTGCCTTCGGCGGCCGTGGCCTATCACGACGACATGTACGTCGAGAGAGAGTTCTCGGAAGAAACGACGGCAGGGATTCCTCGTTTCGCCACCTGGATCACGAATGAGTACGACCACAACGGACTGCGCGCGGACGGCGCAAAGATTCTGGACCGGCTGATCAAGATGGCTCGCGACGTTTGAACCGGCGATGAGACTTCACGCAGAGACATCGCGCTGAGACTTCACAAGGAGAAACGGAAGAATGGCATTTCTCGACAACCCCGGCGTGGCCGGTCCCTTCGGAGCCCTCATGGACGAGTATGCGCGCGCGGCGGAGGATCTCTGTCGCGTCGTGGAAACGATTCCCTCCGATGAGTTCGCCAAGGCACGCTCTTCGGAAGATCCGGATACGGTTTCCTATCGATCCATCTGCCGACACTGCGTGAACGCAGCGTACGGTTACTCGTTCATGATTCGCGAAGCGCGAAAGCGGGACATTCACCGCGAACACATACTTCCCGAAGACGAGCCGGCCACTCCGGTCGATGTTCGCGGGCTATTGGAGAACGCACTCAAGTACGGCGAAGAGACGCTCGACGGTCTCTATGACGCGGACGACGAGACGGTGCTGGGACTCTCTTTCAAAGCCCACTGGGGGCCGACCTACGACCCGGAGATGATTCTCGAACACGCCATCGTCCACCTACTGCGTCATCGTCGACAGATCGAGCGCTGGCTCGCCGGCACGGCCTGATTCCCGACTTGTCGAATCGGCCGGGGAAAGCAGCGGGCGAGCCGAGCCTTCGGGAAGTTCTGGCTCTGGCCGTTCCCGCGCTGGGCTCGTTGGCGGCCGAGCCGCTCATGGGCCTCCTCGACACGGCTCTTGTCGGCCGCATCGGAACCGTCGAACTCGCCGCCCTGGGCGCGGCCAACGCTCTCTTCGGACTGTTGGCCACCTCCCTCATCTTCCTCGAGTACGGAACGACGGCTCGTGTCGCGCGTCTCTTCGGCGCGGGAAAGTTGGACCGTCTGGTCGAAGAGGGCATGCAGATGGCGTGGCTCGCGATCCTTCTGGGTGCGGGCATCACCATCGTCCTTCGGACCTATCCTGAAGCCGTCCTCTCGTTGCTGCAGATCCCGCAGGACGTCGTCGCGCCGGCCACCACCTACCTGACCATCCGCGCCTTCGGCACGATTCCGGTTCTACTCTTTCGGGTGGCCAACGGAGTGTTCCGCGGTTTGCAGGACACGCGGACCCCGCTCTACGTCGTCATCGCCATGAACCTGGTCAACGCTGTGCTGGACATCGTGCTCATCTTCGGTTGGGAGTCGGCGGGAATCCCCGCGTACGGCATCGCCGGTGCGGCCTGGGCGACGACGATCGCTTCCGTTATCGGGCCGCTCGTTCTCTTTGCAGGGCTACCAAGGCGACTGCAACGGCTGGGTGCACACGGTCGCATCTCGTTCCGTCTTCGCGGAGATCTGCTGTTGGACCTGGCGGGACTGAGTCGGGATCTGTTTCTTCGCACACTGGGTTTGCAGGCCGCGCTGTTCACCGGGACTCGGATGGCCGCGTCCGTCGGCACCGCCGCGTTGGCCGCCCACCAGGTCGGCTGGCAGCTTTGGTACTTTCTCGCGCTGCTGCTGGATAGTCTGGCCATTGCAGGGCAGGCCCTCATCGGACGGCTTCTCGGATCAGGGGATATCGAAGCGGCACGGAAGCTCGGCTTTCGCCTCAGTATCGGGGGGCTGTTTCTGGGTTCTGTGTTCGCAGTCGTCTTTCTGCTGCTACGCGACCCATTGCCTCGACTGTTCACGAAGGAAGCCGACGTTTTGGATCAGGTCGACAGCATCTTCCTGCTGTTGGCGTTGATGCAGATTCCGAACGGTTGGCTGTTCGTCATGGACGGGCTGCTCATCGGAGCGTCGGATATGCGGTTCCTTCGGAACTCGATGGTCCTGCTTGGGATCTTCGGAGTCGGATGCGCCTGGATGGGGTACTACGTTTCCGGGACGCTTCACGGGGTGTGGATGGGGATCGCCGTGTTCATGGTGGCGCGAATGGTGGTCATGGATGCGCGGTGGCGGAGTGGGAAGTGGGCGACAGCCGGTGAGTAGGGCAAAGGGATTTCGACTGGCGCCGAGCTCGGCTCAGCAGGCGACAACAGCCAGCTCCAACTGATATCCTGAGTGCTTGGCTCTGAAGGAGGTTCTCGTGCTGCATCATTCGCTCCACTCGTCTTGTCGCCTTTGTCTGGTGCTCGGTTTCGTAGCGTTCTCCATCGCTCTCATTCCGCCGACCGATGCCCAAGCCGACCCGGTCCCGCCGGCCGACCGGGTCGTGGAATGGGACGTCGACGGTCTCGAGGAACTCCTTCCCCGACACGAGACACAAAGGGAACGCGATTTCTGGAAGGGCCGCGAAGACGAGATGCCTCGCCGCTCGACTGCGGCCGACCCGCCGCCGACGGGGCCGATTCGGAACTGCGCCGAGTGGGAGCCGGTCACGGGTGTCCTCGTCCGCTATCCGCTGGGTCTCCCCTACGCCCTGCTCCGTGACATCGACGACCAGGTCAAGCTGCACGTCATCGTCTCGAGCAGCCAGCAGACCGTCGCGGAAAACAATCTCTCGGCCAACGGGGTCGACATGGATCAGGTCGAGTTCCTCATCGCGCCGAGCAACTCGATCTGGACGCGGGACTACGGTCCGTGGTTCGTTTTCGATGGAGCGGGAGATCTCACCGTCGTCGATCACGTCTACAACCGTCCGTTTCGACCGAACGACAACCTCATCCCGATCGCCTTCGCCAACCAGCAGGGCATTCCGGTCGTCGGCCACGACATGTGGCACACCGGCGGGAACTACATGACCGACGGCGCCAACATCAGTTCCTCCACCGCCCTGGTCTACAACGAGGCCGCGCAGGAAAACGGTATGAGCGAGTCGGACGTCGACCAGCTCATGGACGACTACTACGGCATCACGAGCTACCAGGTGCTCGACTACATCGAGTCAGGCGGCATCCATCACATCGATACCTGGGCCAAGTTTCTGACTGAGGAAGATGTGCTGGTCAAAGAAGTCTGGACGAGCCACCACACCTACGACGACCTGGAGCAACGCTCGACGCTGCTCGCGTCCCTGCCCTCGTCGACGGGACGCAACTACCGGGTACACCGCGTTTACTGCCACAACATCGGCGGAAACTCTCCGGCTTCGTACACGAACAGTCTGGTCGTCAACGACCACATCTACGTTCCCCTCTTCGGCAACGCGACGTACGACAACGACGCCCTGGCGGTCTACGAAGCCGCGGCGCCGGGCTACGAAGTGTCGGGCTACGTCTACGGCGGCTGGCTCACCGATGACGCCCTGCACTGCCGCACGAAAGGCATGATGGATGCAGGAATGCTGCGGGTCGCTCACATTCCGGTACTCGAAGAACGGTCCGATCCGGTAGAGATCGAGGCCTTCGCCGAAGCCCACAGCGGTGGGACGATAACGACCGCAGAGTTGGTCTACCGAAGAGACGGCGGCTCCTGGACGACCACGCCATTGGTCGCGCAGGGCGGCGGGCAATTCGCCGCCACCATTCCTCAGCCGACCGCTGTCACGTCGACCGATTACTACGTGCAGTTCGAGGACGACACGGGTCGGTCCGAGGGAATGCCGCGGGTTGCTCCCAACCACTGGTACACGTTCCAACACGCACCCGACCCGGCCTCGGCCGACGTGCCCAGCCGAAACAACGAGCCTTCGACCTTCCCGAACCCGTTCCACACGTCCACCACCTTCGCGTTCGAGCTCGCCCACGCCGACGCCGTCCAGCTCGATGTCTTCGACGCGAGTGGACGTCAGGTCCGCGCGCTCTTCTCCGGTGAGGGCCTGGCCGGTCGCAACGAAATCCGCTGGGATGGACGCGACGATTCGCAGAGAATGCTGCCTGCGGGCGTCTACTACTTCCGTCTTCGGGCGGCCGGAATTCAGTACAGCCGGCCTGTCCAGCTAACGCGCTAAGGCTACCGCGCCAAGGAGACCATTCTCGTGAAAGAGCACCTCGTCCTCTCCGTCCTCGCCAAAGATCGGTCCGGGTTGGTCGAGTCCATTGCCCAGCGAGTCCGCGAACATGAAGGCAACTGGCTGGAAAGCCGGATGACCCGACTTTCCGGGAAGTTCGCCGGTGTCATCCGCGTCGAAATCGACAGCGAGAAGAGCGCTCGTCTTCAGGCTGAACTCGAGAGCATGGACAGCCACGAGTTTCAGATCGAAGTGGATCGGGAAGGAAAGGAAGCCGCGCAGAATGCCGGCCGCTCTCGCATCGTCAACCTGGACCTGGTCGGGCACGACCAACCGGGAATCGTCTCCCGAGTCTCCCACGCTCTGGCAGAACGGGGAGCCAACGTCGAAACGTTGGAAACCAAGCAGAGAGAAGCGCCCATGGCCGGCGGCACCATCTTTCAGATCCACGCCAGGCTCGGTGTCGCGACAGAGACCGATCTTCGAGAGCTTCAGGAAGCGCTCGACGAGATCGCAGCGGAGCTGACGGTGGATATCCGGCTGTCGGAGCCGGAGCTCAAGTAGAGTCTGACTTATCGCAGCCAAACGAGCGGAGCTCGGCTCTCCTCCCGACCCGAGCGCAGAATGAGGTAGTACACACCGCTGGATAGCGGACTCCCGGCGCGATCGTGACCCGACCAATCCAGCGAATGTCGACCTGCAACGCGGTGCTCGGATATCGGCGTTGCAACCAACCTTCCGCCCGCGTCGACGACGGCCAGCTCAACCAAACCATCATGGGGAAGATTGAACTGGATTGTGCAGACCTCAGTCGCCGGATTTGGCTGGGGAGCGGCCAGCATCAGGTTTTGGGGGTCGAAATCGCCGGTCTCCGTATCTGCAGGTCCGAGACATCGGACAAGAGCCTGCGAGTAGGCCCCCTCACATTCTTCGCCGAACGCGTAGGACCGGAACCAAGCGTCCTCAGGGTCGCAACTACTGCAGCGTCCTTCCGCAAGCCCGGTCGCCAAGAAGTATCGCTCGCCCACGACAAATGCACCCGGAACGAGCTCCATAAAAACGCCCGTCCTCCAGCAATCGTTGCCGCTGATGGGGCGAGTCGTGATCTCCAGCGCCCGTTCAACCAGTACGGGATTGAACTCAAAGTCCCTGAAATCGATGTCGACGCCTCCGCAGCAATGCGTATGGATCTCTACCTCCAAGACAGTGGGGTTCTCAACTTGGCACTCGAAGACCCACTTGAACTCCGCAGTCGATTCACTTGCCTCGGGGTCGATGGTCCAAGGGTCATCATCGTCATCGAAGTCGACAAACAAACAGATATCCCCTTCCCCGGCGGCGTCACCCGCTCGACTCGGAGAGGATGCAAGAAGCCCGGTCGCGATGAGCGCGAAGAAAATGGCGGTAAGGAACCTGTATCTGGAATGAGAAGGAGCTTCCGACATGGAACGTACCTCCCAAGTGGACTACGACGGAACGCGAGGGCCGCAGGCACAGCACAGACAGCATCCCCGCCGTCAGTCACCGTAGCAAGAACTTGATGTTCAAGACAGGACGAACGCACGACAGTTCAAGGAGACTCCGACAAATGAGAGTCCTTGACGCACACTTCCGCGAGGACTCACACACGCTGCCAAGACGGATCCTCTACCCTTCTGCGTTCTCCAAATTCTTCCTGAACTGCCCGAGCACGTGCGTCCAAGCCTTGCCGAAGTAGTCGTACGTCTCGTCCCAATGTTTCTCCTGCCCGAAGCCTAGGTGTGTCAACGTCACCTCGGTGCCGGCATCCACTTCTGCGAACTCGACAACCACCCAGGTCTGCTTGGCCCGACTCTCCGGTTGGCTGGGCGGAGCATTCCACGTGAAGCTGACCATGCGATTGGGGACGTAGCTCAGAATCTGGCAGCCGTTGCTTCCCGTCTTTCCGTCCCAAAGCCACTCGTAACGCCCGCCGATGGCCAGGTCGATGTTGGCCGCGAGTTCGGCTCGGGTAGGATCGTAGGACCGAACGAAAGCGGGTCCGTCGGTCCAGGCGGCGTAGACGTCGGCGATGTTGGCCGCGATCGTTTCTTTGCGCACAAACGAGCGCACGTCCTTGCCCGCGGAAGCAATCTGGTTCGAGTCGATCGGAATCATCGAACTGGAGGTGGTTTGCTTGGTCCAGTCCGCATCCATCATCGTCTGGTATTCTTCGGCGCCCGGCGGCTTGACTCCGACTTTCCAGTTCAGGAACCCACCCGGCTTGAAGGTGGATTCGTCACGGATCTGGACGCCGTTCTCCTCCCACTCGGTGGTCAGAACGTCCCCGTCCAGCTGGATGTCCTGCGCTTTGTAGCTGCCGTCGTTCTGAAACGTGTGGGCCACGAACTGCGAGCGCTCCGCGTCGTAGGTGTACACGGACAGATAGCGGTCGTAAGGCTCCCCGTCTCCGTCGCGGACGCGCACGCGTCCTTCGATGGAGTTGCCGCCGATCCCCACTGTGTAGGTGGCCCGAGACCAGATGGCCATGCCGCCGGTCCACTTCGCATCGATCTCCCACGTTCCGAGGATCGGTTCCAGTCGGGCGAGTTCGCCCTGAAGCGGCGGTTGAGTCGTGGACAGCGCGAGAGCGATGAGGATCGGTGTTTGCATCCCTACCTTGCCTTCCTGCGGGTTTGGGTTCGATTCGTAAGTCGCTTGAAGTAGTCACGCAGAACCGCGACCGAGTCGTCAAAGGGTCCGAGGTCGTTGGCGGCGCGCGCCTGCATCAGCCCGCCTTCCATGATCGTGAGAACGAAACGCGAGAGCGCCCGGGTGTCGTAGCCTCGCGGAAAACGTGGACGCGCCTCGTTCAGCCACTTCTCGATGCCGGCCGCCCAGTTGTGGAAGTTGACGTCGATGTGCGGACGAACTTCCGGATAGGCATCGCTCACCTCGAGCGCCAGGTTCCCGATGGGACAACCCAAGCGGCACTCTGTCTCTTCCATACCGGCGCGATACCACGCGAGTAGATCGAAGATCCGCTCGATCGGGTCAGGCTGAGCCTCCTCGATCGGTCCCAAAACCACCGGCCAGAGGTGCTCCTCATACCACTTCAGGACGGCCTCCAGGAGAGCCTCCTTGTTCGTGAACGAGTGGTAGAGCGATCCCGGATTCGCCTCCGCCTCACGCAGGATCGTCGCGATCCCGGTCGCGGCGTAGCCCTGTTCGTGGAACAGACGGGCTGCGGTTTGGATGAGGGTGTCGCGGGTGCTACTCATAGTCTTGAGTGATCATTCAAGCATGAGTTGAGTGATCAGTCAAGTGAAAGCATGACGCCGACGCAATCCCAGTCGGGCCAGGACCGCGTCGGCGTCGTTTCTTCTGCGCTTGTGACTCTCTACTTCACGAGCACGACCTTGTCCGAGAGCGCGACGCTTCCGGCGGCCATGACACGAACGAAGTAGACTCCCGGCGTGACGCGACGGTTGTCGTCATCGCGGCCCTGCCAGGTCAGATGTTGGACTCCCGGATCCACGGTTCCGGCCCAGAGCGCGCGAACCTTCCGTCCGGTTGCGTCATAGATTCCGACGGAGACGTCACCCCGACTCTCCGGAGCGCGAAGCGCGATGGTCGTCTCCATCGTGAAGGGGTTCGGATCCGTGGAGAGGATCTGCCAACCCGTGACGCCACCCGACAGCTCCGGCGTACTGGCCGGGTTCTCGGGCCAGTTGGCGAAAGCGCCGTTCGAGGCCAACGCAAACGGCTGCGTGTCCACGGGGACGTTCGTTCCGTCGATCTCGATCGTGTAGGTGCCAACCGGCGGGTTGTTCAGCCGGAAGATCTCTTCGACGTTGCGACTGTCGGCACTGCCTCCGGTCTGGGACTCCCCGCCGGAGAGAACATTGCCGCGGTAGACCTGCCCACCCGGGGCCGTCACCGTCAGGTCGAGGTTGTTGACGAGTGCGACGCCCGCTCCCTGCGAAGCCGGGGAATCCGTCCAAACGAGCGCGATCTCGAGAGGCTCGGAAGAGGACTCGACTTCATACTCGAACGTACGCGTCTCTCCGGTGGAGATACCGGACTCCATCTCGACACGAAGCTCCCGGGTTTCTCCGTCAAAGTACAGCGCATCGTCGAGCAATGCCCGACCGAATCCCTCGTTGTTGTTCGGAGCATTCGCCGACCCCGCGTCGGTAGTCGCGGCAACGAGGACGGCCTTGACCAGTGCAGCACTTGGTTCGAGTGCATCCCCACCTGCACTTCCCTGCGGATAGAAACCGTCGCGGAAGTACTGCCGCGTGAGTGCCGCCAGACCGGCGATGGCCGGCGTTGCCATCGAGGTGCCGGCAAAGGGACTCCCCTGCGTGGCGCAGGTCGGACTCGGTGGATCTCCCGTGTGGTTGTTGGCGGAAACGATGTAGCCGTTGGAATCCCCGCCCGGCGCAACCATCGTCGGTTTGATCCGACCGTCCGAAGCAGGTCCGCGGCTGGAGTAACCCGCGATCGTGTTCTGATTCGGAGCCTGCTGCGTCGCCCCAACGGAGATCAGGTTCTTGGCCGTAGCCGGCGAACCGACCGTCCCTGCTCCCGATCCGGCGTTGCCGTTCGCGAACACGATGAGGAAGTCCGGATTGTTCCACATGAACTGATCCACATTGACTGCGAAGTTGTCGTAGGCGTTCGACGAAGATCCCCAGCTGTTCGAGTGGATACGGGCGCCAAGATCGTACGACGCGTTGAACGCTCCGATCAGGGAACTCGGCACGTTGACGAATCCGAAAAGGCAGTCGAAGAAGCCGTCGTTTCCGACGTCCTGAACGGTGAGCAATGCGCCCGGGGCCATGCCAGAGTGTTGCGTGCTTCCCGTGATGTAGGACTGATCGCCCGCAATCGTGCCCGCGACGTGCGTTCCGTGTCCGGTGCCGCAGCCATCGTATTCCTGCCCGCCGAACGTCGAGTAGTCGATGATCTTGCGATGAGTGGGTCCGGGAGGTGCGTTGCCGTCCTCGCGGAAGAAGCACGAGTTGTAGTCGACCCCCGAGTCCATGAGGGTGACGATCTCACCGGTTCCGTCGATGCCCTGTGCCCAGATCGGAGTCTGGCCGCTGACGTTGGACTGCACGACCCAGCCGGTGGTGTTGTTGTGAAGGATGGCTTCCGGAATCTCATCGACGAACCGAACCAGCGGCTCCTTCGCGATGTCTTCCACGAGATCCGGGGCGATCTCTACGACAACAGCGGTTTCGTACTCGTTCTCGATGACTTCGAGGACCACGCCACCCAGGCTGGTCAGACGTTGAGCGACCGCCTGTGGTTCGCCGAAGGTCCGCACGAAGAGGCGAAGGTTCGGAGACTCTGCGCGCTCCGGATTCTTGAACTCGAGGGTTCCGATGCGCGTCGCCAGCCGGAAACCGGGTTCGTACGGCCCGACCCAACGTGCACCACCCAAGGACATGGCGTTCTCCGCGTTGGTCCGGTCTCCTGTGACGAGGTAGGCATAGTCGGGAATGTAGCCGTGGACCTCGAGCCCCATACTGGAAAGAGCTGCGGTTTCCTCCACCCCGGTCGGGCCGGCGAACTGGATGATCCAAGCTCCCGACTCAGGCCGCTCGGCGAACACGAGCCCCGAAGCGATCGGCGCCGCTTCGTTCAATGGGTCGAACGTTCCGACCTCGAACCGAAGTACCGGCTCATCGGCCAGAGCGGGGACCGAAGTCGCAAACGCGGCGACTAAAGCAATCAAAGGTGCTTTCGCAAAGTTGGATCCGAGCGTCATGTTGTCAACCTCCAGTGCGTAGGGTCGAAGCGGAGCGGCCCCGATGAAGCCGTATCAATGGGAGTGCCGGCAATTCTACTCCAGGGCGGCTCGCGGAAGAAGTCGGATCATCCAACCGCAACAGCGCAGTTGGCAAATCCCGACCGAAGGATCGAAGGACCGAATCCGATTGCCCCAGGAAGCGGCCAAAGGTGGGCATGAGGACATCGTGGCGCTTCTGTTGGATCGCGGCGCAGATGTGCACGTCACACTCGACGGCGACGGAGATGCCATCATTGCCGCGGCACGTTGCGGTCGTGTCGAGATCGCTCGCATGATCCTGGACGCGGGTGCGGATGTGAACGCCGGAGTCGATGGAGACGGCAATGCCCTCATCATGGCGGTGACGCACGATCATCGCGAACTGATCGAGTTCCTTCTCTCGCGCGGTGCGGATCCGGAAGCCCACGTCGACGGAGATGACACGGCCCTGCAGCGCGCAGTCGAGGATGGAAACACGGAGGTTCTGCGTCTGCTACTGGATCATGTAGAGGATCGCTAGTGAACGAGGAGCTCATTGAGCTGGCCGAGGAAGTGACGCCAACCCTGTTCATGGCTGGAACGATCTTCCTGATCGATCGAACCTGAGTCGTAGTCACCATGCGTGATTTCCAAGCGACACGAGTTCCGTTCAGCCGAGTGGAAACTGATTTCGACAATCCTCTCCGGAAGGTTCGGCCCATGATCCCAGTTCCAGGTAAAGCGCAGGCGCGAGTCGGATTCGAAGACAAGGTAGCTTCCGCGCAACGTCCAACCCATCGCGGGCCACTTCAACACGTAGCTGCCACCCGTCCCCGGCTCTATCTCAGCCTCCTGCGGCCACCATTTCGTGAGTGTCGTCGGCTCAGTGAAGCACCGAAACACCTCGGCCGGCGTTGCGGGAAGCTCCACCTGAAGCGACAAAACCGAGAGGTCGTCCGACTTGGAATGGATAGCGAGCGAATCGTTCATCAAAGCACCTCGACGTCCGTCAGATGGCGAGCCAGCAGCCAGATTCAACCCTCGCCTCGTGACTCCCGTCCTCACGAGCGACGAAGATTCGAAGGCCGGTGGCCGCGCGCGCGGCTCCGGCTAGACCTTCGGTGACGACTCTGACGGAAGGCTGATCTTCGGACTGTCCTCATCCCGGCGAAAGAGCAGCAAAACCCCGCCGACCATCCCGACCACCTGCGAGGCCGAGCGCTCGTCCAGCTCGGCGGCGAAGGCTTTGCGATCGACCTCCCCCGGCTCGAGAATCTTGAGCTTGATGAGCTCGCTTCCGTTGTGGGCTTGATCGATGGCGGCCAGAACCGCGTCCGTCAGTCCCTCTCTTCCCACCATCACTGCCGGTCGAAGCTCGTGACCGATGGACCGGAGGTGCCTCCGGTCCTTCCCTTTCAATGCGATCATTGACGTCTTTTGTCCTTCTGTCATCGGACGACGAGTTTCCCCTGACGAAGCTCATCGCTGCTCTCGACACGAATCAGATAAGCGCCGCGTGTTGCGGGCGCAGGAAAATCAAACGTGGCCTGCCGGGTCAGCCAATTCCCGACGCGGCGCCCCGTGCTATCAAACAACTCGACACGGCGTCCGGCATCGAACGGCGACCCGAATCGCAACTGGACCGACTGCCCCGGAGATGCAGGATGGGGCTCGACCCCGATCGGCTCGGCCGAAAGAAGCTCTGCGGTGAGTTCGTCCGATAGGTCGAGGCTTGCGGGATCCAGCGCGCAGTTCACGGAATCGACCCACTGGAAGGCCGTGCCCAGAATCTCGTTGCGATTCGGGAAGTCGATGGTGTGGCCGACGCCACCCATGAGAATACTCTCCACGATAGCGTCATTGGCGATGAGCGCATTCAAGATCGGAAAATATCGGGTGTTCGGCGCGTCGTTCGCACCGTGAACGATGTAGAACGGTTCGTCGGTCGCATTCTCGATGACATCGTTGACTTCGTTCGTTCCGTTGATGGCAGCGCCGATCGGAATGTATCCGCCGAAAACGTCCGTGTTGGCCAGCCCGTAGCGGTACGTCGCCCGGCCGCCCCATGAAAAGCCCATCGCATAGACCTTGGCCTCATCGACGTCGTACCAGGCCGCCATCGAGTCGAGCAGAGCCGTGGTGAAGTCCAGGTCGATCGGGTCGTCGACCCGGCCGTCCACGCCGCCGTCCGGGCAGGCCATGAGAAGACCGTTGGTCTCTGCGAACACGATCAGCGTGTCGCACCAGCTCGCCGCGTCCCATCGGGACGTGTTGAAAGGATGAAACCCGACCATGAGGCGGTGAGGCACGCCTTCTTCATAGTTTGAAGGAACGTAGAGGGAGTACTTCTTGGCGGGGTCCGTTTGAAAGGGAAACGAACCGTCGATGCGTTCCTGCGCCGACGAAACGGCGGGCAGAAGGAGCAAGACGACGCTCAGCAGTCGGAGCATGATGGCGGTCCTTTCGGCTGGTTTCGTGTGTGTCGGATAGAGTTCCGCGGCCGTCGCGGCCTGACGTCCGGTTACTACCCGATTCCATGTGTTTGCGCTGCCCGCCCCGGCCAAACAGTGTATCACTCTTTGCGGGGACAGAGGTGGGAACCCGGAAAGAGTTCGGCCACCGGGGCGAGACTATCGGCGCGAATCACGTGGTCGGCCACTTCTTCGAGACGTGGAGTTTTCGGATTGAAGGCGACACTGAACCCTGCCGCTTGGGCAACGGCGACGTCGTTCGCGTGGTCACCGACGAACGCGCATTCCTCGAGGGACAGCGAGAAGCGTTGGGCCAACTCTTCCAACGCGTGGGCCTTTCCCTCCATATCGTAGTTGGTGGCCTTTGCGCCAACCAGCTTGCCAGCCTCGTCGAAGTGCAGTTTGTTCGTGAAGATCTCTTCGAATGGGTGCTCCGGAAAGAACTCCTCGATGACCAGGTCCAACGTGCCGGAGATGACGGCGAGCTTGTAGCCTCGCTCCTTGAGAACAGCCAGGGTCTCGTGCGCGCCACCGATGAGTTCGAGTGCTTTTACCTCTTCGGCCATTTCGGCCCGAGTGGCACCGCGGGACATCCAGTCGGAAACGTCGAGATCGACCCAACGTTCGTAGTCGAACTTGCCCGCCATGAAGTCGCGGTAACGCTGGTCTGAGACTTCAAGGCTGCCGAGGTAGCGCCGATTCATGAGCTGCCAGACGACGAGCTTCTCCGGATGTTCGACGAGCGTTCCGTCGACGTCAAAGGCAATGAGTTGGATGGGCTTCAATGGGCGTCCTGTTAAGGAGGAGGTTCGTTTCCGGCACGTAGGTTTCGATGGGTTGGAACATAGCCGAAACGGACGGCGGCGTGCAGCCGGGTTGTGCACCAGCGGGCGCGATCGCGCTCTGCGGCCGACGATCGGAAGCGGCAGAACGACCTTCGCGGGTAGCCCCCACTCACGTCTCATCTCACATCTCATCTCACATCTCATCTCACGTCTCATCTCACGTCTCATCTCACATCCACTCGCCGTCACGGCGCTGCCCGAGTACACTGTCGCGTCAGCGTCAGAAGAATCCAGGCAGGAACCCAACTCATCGTGGACGATCGAATCCAACATCAGGCAGCACGGGCTCTACAGAACCGGCTCGTTTCTCCCATGCGCATCATCGGAACCGACAAGGTCTCCGAGCGAACTTTCTGCCTTATCGTCGACGAGGGCGGACATCGCCACCGGCTCGTCCTATGCGTGGATCCGGAGCATCCCTCGCTGCATCTCGAGCGCGTTCCGAAGAGGGAGGACTGGCGCGGTGGGTTCGGACAGCGTTTGCGAGGAGGGTATCTCGTCGACCTTCGCCCCTCTCCCGATGATCGACACGCCACCCTGGACATCTCGTTTCAGACCATCGAGCCGAAGTTCCGGCTCGAAGTCTCCTGGGCAGGACGGTCGGGCAATCTGTGGCTGGTCGACATCGCCAGCGGGAATGTCCTGGAGAAGTTGCGGCCCAGCGGCGCCGAAGTGGGAGAGCCGTTCGCTTCACTGCCGCCGGATCGCCGTCCCGATCCGCTCTCGGCGACGGCAGAACACCTGGTCGACTCTTGGCGGGACGACCCGATGAGGTCCTGGCCGAAGCGAACGGCCCGCGCCCTTCGCGGCGTCACGCGACTGCAGGCACTGGCTGCCGTCGAAGCAGCCATCCGTGACCTTGGAAACGGCCAAAACGAAGCGGCGGGAGTACCCGGGAAAACGGCCGCGCTGGAGGCCGGTGAGCTACCCAGCGTCGCCGAAAGAGTGCTGATCGAGTTGCGACGAGCGCGGCCATGGGATCCCCGGGTCTACGAGTTCACGGAGGGCACCATTCAGGTCGGCCAGACCCGTGCGACTGCATCGGATTGGGGCCTCCCCAGGCTGGAAGTATCGCCTCATCACGTCGCGCTCTTCGAACCTTGGGAGATCCACAGGCCCGACGAGCACGACTCGAATTCGGATGCAGGCTCAGTTCCGGATCGTCCGTTGACTCGCGACGAAGGGGATCGACTGCTTTATCTGCTCTCCAAGACTCATCGAGCTTTGGAACGGGATGCGACCTCACGTGAGCAGCAAGCCCGACTTCGCACGTACCTTCAGTCCATTCGTAAACGCCTGGAAGGGATCGAGCGCCGACTGCACGTCGAGCTCTCCGATGACGAAGGCCCCGTTCTTCGCAAGTACGGACAGGCCATTCTCAACAACCTGCATCTCCTCCAGAAGGGTGCGAAGGAACTTGTCTGTCCGGACCTGGAAGCGGAGGAGCCGACGGAACTGAGGATCCCTCTCGATCCGAGCAAACCTGCAACGGAAGCCGCCGATGCCTACTTCCGCCGCGCGCGAAGATCCGAAAAAGGGCGCCCACTTCGCGAGCAACGTCTGGCTCATGTCGAGCGGGCCCTGGCCTTTCTGGACACCGCGAGTACCGATTGGTCCGAGACACTGCCGGGTTCACAGGGAGAGTTTGTCGACGCCCTTCGAGACGGCCTCGGCCCGTTCTTCAAGGGAGCGCCTGAGATCTTCGGCGCAACACCTGCTCAGAACACGAAATCGAGTGGGGCGGACTCGAGTTCCGGCAGACGGAAGCGCAAGTCGCGTGACGGTGCTGCAGCCAACGGTGCGAGAGGCCCAGGCGCTCGTGGAAACAAAGCAGGCTCCCCGACCGATCGGCCCGGCGACCAAGGCGATGGCCGTGGCGGTGGCGGTGGCGGTCATAGTAGTAGTGAACGCTCGCGTTTCGCTCAGGGAAAGTACCGCCCCCGGATCTACGAGACATCGGACGGATGGACGGTCGTCGCCGGCCGGACCAACGACGAGAACGACTACGTCACCCTGAAAGTGGCGAAGCAGGACGACTACTGGTTTCATGCCCACGGCGTCCCTGGAAGTCATGTCGTCCTGAAGCGGGATGGACGTAAGGACAACCCGAGCAAGAAGACGATCGAGGAGGCGGCAGCGATCGCGGCGTTCTACAGTAAGGCGCGCAACTCCTCGCGCGTCTCCGTCATCTACACATTAAAGAAGTACGTGACGAAGCCACGCAAGGCCAAGGCGGGGCTGGTGACCTGCACGCGAGAAAAGTCGGTCATGGTTCGGCCACACAATCCGGAACCGGACGCGCCGCCGGAATGGAACTCGTAGCGCAAACTGCGCTTACTTCAACGTCGACCTCGGAGCGAGACCCGACGCTTCCATTTGCTCCAGGACCGCATGCGCATAGGGACGAAACTCCGGTGTCATCGTCGCGTCCCGATAGAGCCGGGCCGCTGCGTCGAAACGTTGCTGGGCCATGAAGACATCCGCCTGAAGTAGCTTCGGGGACTTGGACCAGTCCTCTTCTGCGCCTTGTTCGGCAAACTCTTCGAGCCGCTGTTGTCGTTCTGCACTCAGCGAGTAGAGCGTGTTGGCACGGATCTCCGGCGGGGAACCTTTTGGAGCCCGCTTCAGAACTTCGGCCAGGTGCCCGACGGCTTCCGGAACCCGTCCCATCTCGTAGAGAAGATAGGCCGCACTTTCCCGAGCCGAGACAAGTTCGGGCTCCATGGCGATGGCCTGCTCGAAACGGACGATGGCGTCTTCCTTCCGGCCGAGCGTCTGGTAGAGCTGGCCCAGATTCTGCTGAGCGATGCCGCTCGTTCCATCGAGGGCGACACCTCGTTCCAAGTGAGGCCGGGCCTCTTCGAATTGTTGCCCGCGTGCGAGAAGCGTTCCGAGATTGACGTGAGCCTTGGCCAGCTCGTCGTTGAGTTGCAGTGCTTCCTTGTAGCGTTCGATGGCGATACCGGTTCGGCCCTCACGCTCGGCCACGACGCCCAGACGAAAAACGTGTTGCCCATCCGAGGCCGCGGCGTTGATGCCTGCGGAAAGGCCCAGAGACACAGCACCGGCAACGAGGCCGGACACCGCTGCCAACGTCAGGTGCTTCCTACCGGGCTTCAGGTCGGGCTTCATGTCGGACTTCGTGCCGGACTTCATGTCGGAATTCGCGTCGGGCTTCGTACCGGGCTTCGCGCCGGACTTCATGACCGCCCCTTTGGCCGGCTTCTTGGACGGCTCTTTGGCGGTTGCAAGGAGTGACCCAATCCCAGCCGATCCCAGAACGATCAGCCACGGCACGACCGGCACACGAAACCGGGCCGTGACAAAGAACACGGATACACCAAGCGCAAGCACAAGGATGGAGGCGACGATCCAACGGGACCGGGGATCTTTCCGAAACAACAGAACCGCACCGAAGATGGCCGCACTCAGCAGAAAGGCCATCCCCGGCAAAGGAAGCGAAAGAATCCGGCTGAACCGGCTTTCGTAACGCAGTGACTCGACCTGTGGTATCTCGTACTGCATGAAGAAGAAACCGAGTTTCCGCACGAAGAGACCGAGTGTCCGCCCCGGATTCTGCGCCATCGCCGAGACGGCCGTTTCGTACCAGTAGCGATCCGCTTCCTGAAGACCCACTGCCTGCGGGCCCGACTGATCCCCAACCGCAACCAGGTTGGCGTCGCGCAAGGCCAGTCGCCGAGCCGCCAATGTCACTCCGAGCAAATCCCGGTTCTCTTCCATTCCCGCGGGTCGTACGTACGCACCGTTCGCTTCCGGGCCGTTCCCGATGTAAAGATTGATCCCGCCGTTGTGCGAGATCAGAGCGGGCCCGCCGTGCGTGGAGTTGTGAATCAGACTGATCCCGAGAGGCAGAACAAGCCCGAGAAGAAGGAACCCCGTACGCGACCACGACCGCCGGGCGTCGGCGGGAGCGACCGTCGGCGCCTTGTAGAGCCGAGACGGCTGGTCGACGCTTCCGAACGCGATCAGAGGCAGAACGAGCAGCAGACACACCGGCTGGGCCAGAGTCAGAATTCCAAGCAGAACTCCAACGGCCACTCTCCCGATCGTGTCCTTCGTTTCCGAACGAGCATCCTTCTCGTAGAGCAACCACCATCCCGCAGCGAGTAGCAACGAAGACAACGCCAGCACCCACGTCGGCGGCAGGAGTACTCCGGTGTAGAAGATTGCCGGCTTGTAGAGGGCGAAGAGCAGGCCCGCAATCCAGGCGGCCGCAGTTCCCTTCCATCGATAGGCCACCCAAACCGTGGCCAAAACCCCGATCAGCGCCGGGATGAGATGGAAGAAGAGAGCTTTGACCGGGTCCGGACCGATCAAGCCGTAGGCGGCCGCCAACGTCACGGGAAAGAATGGCGCCTGCGTGAAAGGATCGGAGCCGAGCAACGGGTTCGCAACGATGTCCTGGGCCCAGGCGTGGTAGATCTCCAGGTCCAGCCCGAGCGAACTCCAGAACGGATTGTCGGATTCGAGGAGATAGACCAGTCGGACCGCGACCGTAAGCAGGGCCGTAACCAGAAACGGGAGAGGACTCACGTCGTCTCTTCTTCCATCAGTCGCGGACCGGCCACGCGAACGTCGCCGTTTCTTTGGGTCCACTGCTGTTGATCCGCGTACTCCAGAAGCGGCACACCCTGTTTTCGCGAAACCCCGATCTGCTCCTTGAGATCGGCGATCTTCATCTCGGAGTTCTTCGAGAAGAACTTACGCAACTCGTTCTTGAGTTCCCGCACGAAACGCGAGTGAACGATGATCTCGGACGGCAGCTTGATGGCTTCGCCTTCACTGAGGATCAGTCCCAGCATTTCGGGCGCGAGTTTCTCTGCCTTGTGCTCCGTGAGAATCGCCCGTTGCGAAGGTCCGGAGTATCCGACCGACTCCAAACCGCCGAGCATCTTTGCCCGCAGCTCTTTCATCGGCGGAGTCAACTTCAAGCCCGGACCGGACCTCCGAACACGGTCTCCCCGGACGAAGACCCGCTCACGCTCGACCTCTTCGTGGATCCAAGTCTCGACGACATCGCCGTGAACCGTCTTGGCCAACCGGCTCTTGAGCTCACTCTTCTGCGGACCGAAGCGGAGTCGGTGCTCCTTTTCATGTTCCAGGATGAGGGCCTCGACCGCGCGGCCGGCACCGGCATAGGCTTCGTCCGCAATCAATCGGTTGCGACCAACGCGAATCAGTCTTCCGCTCTCGATCAGCTCGGTCGTGACCTCGGAAATCTCCTCGGGAAGCTGGCCGATCTGCTGCGTCAGGTCCGAGTCGACGACCCCGATTCCCCCCTGAGCACGGATCACTTCATGGATTCGGTCGTCGAGAGTTCCTTCCTCGGCCAGACGCAACGCACCCAGGTCTTCCTCGCGGTAACGTCGGCGGCGCGTCTCCGAAACGTCCAGAACAGGGCCTCCGCCCAAGGTGTACATCGGGGAGAAGCTGCGAATGACGAAAAGGTCACCGCGCTCGGCCAGGGTCGGAGCTTCCAGCTGAATCTGGGCCAGACCCGACTCGCCGGGGCCGAGTTCCTCCGTCTCGAGCAGGAGAATTCGCCCCATCACTTCCGTGGCGCCGAGATAGAAACGGATCCGCATTCGATTCTCGACCGGCCGGTGGAGATCACGAATGGTTTGCAGTCGAACGTCCAGCTTGCGGACAGGCTGCAACGTGTCCCCACGCACGACCCAGTCGCCACGATTGACCTGTTCCTTGTGCACGCCGTGCAGACAGACGGCGACTCGTTGTCCCGGGACAGCCTCCTGCACGGAATCCTTGTGAACCTGAAGGGCGCGAATGCGGCTCTCCAACCCGCGAGGTTCGACCTCGACCGAGTCACCTACCGCAAGAGGACCGCCCCAAAGGGTGCCCGTAACCACCGTCCCGAACCCTTCCATTGTAAAGATCCGGTCGACCGGAAGACGCGTGAAGCGACCACGTCGCCGCATCTCCAGGTCCGCCAGTACGCGATCGACCTCCGCCTTCAGATCATCCATGCCCTCACCTGTAATCGAGGAAACGGGCACGATCTTGGCGCCGGAAAGAGACGTGTCGGCCAGGTAGTCCTCGATGTCGGATCGAGCCAACTCGAGCCATTCTTCGTCGACGAGATCGACTTTGGTCAGAGCCACCACCCCCTGGTGGACACCCAGGAGCTGGATGATGTCGAGATGCTCACGCGTCTGCGGCATGACGCCCTCATCCGCGGCGATAACCAGCAGGATGAGGTCGATTCCGCCGGCTCCAGCGAGCATGTTTCGGATGAAGCGTTCGTGACCGGGAACGTCGACGACGCCGCAGGTCCGTCCGGAAGGAAGGGTCAGAGAGGTGAACCCCAACTCGATCGAGATTCCGCGCTTCTTCTCTTCCTTCAGGCGGTCGGTGTCGACGCCGGTCAGTGCGCGGATGAGGTTCGTTTTCCCGTGGTCGATGTGACCGGCGGTTCCGATGATCGTAGCTCTATTGGACATGAATCGGGAGACTAGCCCGGACTCTTCTCGGATGTCTACTGCAGCGAACCAGATGCCCGTTTCGACAACGGGGCCGAGCGAAGGTATCATGCCCGGCATGACGGTCCTTCGTTCTCTCAAGCTCGTGGTGTCGCTGCTGGTTCTGCTCGGCATGTCGGCCCTTCGTTCCCTCGGGCTCATGGTTTCGCTGCTGGTTCTGCTCGGCGCCGGACTGTGCTGCGCCCCCTCAGGTCCGCCGGAGGTGATCCTCATGGTGGTCGTGGACACGCTCCGCGCCGATCGGCTCGGCTGTTACGGGTACGCCGGGGCGGAAACTCCGAACATCGATGCCCTGGCGGAACGGGGCACCCTCTACGAGAACGCGATCTCCCCCGTGGCCGTCACCCTTCCTTCGTTGTCGACCCTTCTCACCGGTGCGTATCCACCACAGCACGGCATCCGGGACAACGGCCCGTTCCAACTCAGCAACGATTGGCTGACTTTGGCAGAGAAGCTTCAGGCCCAAGGGTTCGCGACCGGCGCCTTTGTCTCCGCGGCCGTACTTTCGAAGAACCACAACCTGACCCAGGGATTCGACGCTTACGACGACGACGTTTCCATGGAGTACGTTCCCGCCCATCCGAGGCTGCAGGCGATGAGCGGATCGCTGCAGGGAATCGAGCGTCGAGCCGAAGTAACGATTGAACGAGCTCTGCAGTGGTTGGGCGAGCAGAACGGCAAGCCGGCTTTCCTCCTCGTCCATGTTTTTGATCCGCACGTCCCGGTGGATCCGCCGGCGCCGTTTTCGGAAAGGCCCGAGGCGGATCTCTACAATGGAGAGATCGCCTACGTTGACCACTGTCTGGGCCAGCTGTTCGAAGGCGTCGAGTCTCTCTACTCTCCGGGTCGGTCGCTGACTCTCTTCGTTGCCGACCACGGCGAAGGTTTGGGCACGCACGAAGAGTTTCTCCACGGAGATCTTCTTTATGAGGAGACGACCCGAGTTCCCCTCATCGTAGCGGGACCCGGAGTGCCGGGCGGGAAGCGCGTCGAGCCCGTCGTTCGCACGGCCGACGTGACCCCGACTCTTTGCGGACTCGTCGGAACCGCAGCCCCACCGTGGTCGATCGGCGTACCCCTTCCGGGCGTCCCTCAACGAGTCGCGGTCGGTGGCGATATCGGCCAACGCCTGCGGAACACGGCGTATCTCGAAGCGTTCCGTCCTCGCCTGACACACCACTGGAGTGAGTTGCGGGGGCTTCGCACAGATCGATGGAAGCTTGTCCAGGGACCGTCCTACTCGTTGTATGACCTGCAGGCAGACCCCGGCGAACAGGTCGATCTCGCCTCGCGATATCCGGCGGTTCGTGATTCGTTGTCGCGTCTTCTGGACACCGTGGCCTTTCTGGCTGTGCGGCGCGGACGAAGCTACGGCGATAACCTCGAACTCAGTACCGAAGAGCGGGAGAAGCTGCAGAGCCTGGGTTACATCACTCCGAGCTCGGCCACCTCGGCGGAAAGCGACTCGCTCGCGGTCTTCGGTTTTGCGCAAGCCGAGCGAGGTCGCATCCTCGGTTTGGCAGATCCGAAGGAACGAGTAGAAGCCGCACGGATCCGTATCACCGCGCAGTCGCACATCACGGTGGGCAGAGCCGAACTCGAAGCCGGTCAGTACGAGTCGGCTGCATCCAACTTCCGCGAAGCTTTTACCACGGACAGCACTCAGGTCGACGCCTACCTCGGCTACGCCTACGCCGCGCAACGGGCAGGCCAGTCCGAAGCCGGCATCCGTGCGCTGCAGGAGGGCCGCAAGGTCCTGCCGCAAAGCGCGGAGTTGGCTCATCTGCTCGCACTGTTCTTTCATCGACAAGGACAGGAAAGTGATGCCTACGCCGTGATTCAGTCCGCCATCCAAGCCGGCGCTCCCGACTCTTCGCTGCGGGCCCTGGAGCGTCAGCTTCGGCGATAGTTGGGTTCTAGATAGAAACAAGCTTGGCGTCGGCGCCGTAGCTCTAGACAAAGCCCAGCTTGGCATCGGCACCATAACTCCATCGCAGGTCATACGGAGCCATCCCACCCACCGCGATCGTTGCCCGAGTGTGGACCCCCTGCAGATGACACGCGGCGCAGAGTGTCGTCAGGTTCGACGGATCGTCGCTCCCGCCCTGGGACCGGAAGACGATGTGATGGACGTTTAGATTGCTGCGCGCGTTGCACCGCGGAGACGTACACTGGAAGCCGTCGCGAGCCAGGATGTTGAACTCAGCCGTTCGGCGGCGAAAGTCGCGGTCGCCCAGGACCCATCCGTTGCGGACGTACAGAATCATGAGTTCCAGGCACCACCACTCCGGCTTGTCCTCTCCGTGCGCGGCTTGGACTCGGCAAATGGTGCGATCGAGAGCGTCCA